>NZ_LT635861.1:553791-820857 GCF_900128485.1 Duodenibacillus massiliensis | reverse complement strand
ATCAACGATCTCGTACTGGCTCAGGATTGCCAGAGAGCAAGCAGGTTGCGGCACGCTGCCCAACAAAGGAAATCCCAAGCTCATGACCAGCCTCAAGCTCCCTAAAGGAGTGACCTACCTTCAAGCCCATACTGCTGTGAATGCCAAAGCTTTCATGAGCGAGAGTGACTTCGGCCAGTTCTGCCGCAAGCATGGCTATCTCGCTTCCGCTGTGGATGCCTGGGCCGAATGGTTTAACAATCATCCGGATGCGGTTGACAAGAAGCTCCATGATGCTCAGATGTCGGCCATGTCTGAACTCAAGAAGGAAAATGCCAGGAAGGACCGAGAAATCGCTAGAAAAGACAAAGCATTAGCCGATGCTGCAACGATGCTGATGTTGTCAAAAAAAGCCGAGGCGATCTNAGCGTGCCGCAGACTGCTTGCTCTCTGGCAATCTTGAGCCAGTACGAGATCGTTGATTTGCCGATCGAGTACCGCTCCACGGCTTCAGAGATGCTGAGCTCCTTGCTCAGCAGGCGCGCTACGACGTTGTCTTTGAACTCCTGCGAATATCGCATGTTTTGCCACTCCATGAAAGGTTGAAGGGGTGGCGAAAGTTAGTATGACATCTAATGGTCTTGCGGTTGCGTCGGGCGCGGCGAAGTGCCAAGCGATCCGAGAGCAAGTCCGTCACGTCCTGCCGCAGTTCGACCTCAGAAGCCAACAACGCTTCCTTGGCGGTCGTTGCGCTCAGGCCGACGTGCTTGTAGCCCGCATCCACACCCAAGGTGATCGGCTGCTTGGTTTCGCCCGTCGGCACCGTCAGTTGAATCACAAAGGGCGTTCGGCGCACAGGCACGGCCTTCCCGGCCCGAAGGAGCTTACGCGCCTTGGGCGGGGAGCACGGCATGAGCGGTTNCACAACCATGCGGCTGTAGACGTCGACAATGACATACGCGTAGTAGAACCTGCCCGTGTACTTGCTCGAGCGCAGATAGGTGATGTCCCAGGTCCACACCTCGTTTGGCTTCTGTGCGCTGTAGGCAGTCGGCTTGCTGCGCCGGCGGGCTTCCCGGGTAGGCGCACGGCGTGCATTCAATCCCCGTGCCCTGACGAGACGGTAAAGCGTTGAGAGAGCACCAGTACTCCTTGTTTTCATCGAGCAGCTTGTAGAATGCCTGCGTCAGACTCNTACCCCACGGACGCTGCAGAACTGGCGGCATGCACCGGATGGTGATGGCCGGCTAGACCGCAGCAACTTTACGAGCCCGCGGCAAATCCCTGAGGACCTGCGTGAGCAGATCGTAGATCGCTTCTGCAAAGCCGATGTGCGGGATCTTAGTCTGACGCAGGCCTTCTACAAGCTACTCGATGAAAACAAGGAGTACTGGTGCTCTCTCTCAACGCTTTACCGTCTCTTCAGGGCACGGGGATTGAACGCACGCCGTGCGCCTACCCGGGAAGCCCGCCGGCGCAGCAAGCCGACTGCCTACAGCGCAGAGAAGCCAAACGAGGTGTGGACCTGGGACATCACCTATCTGCGCTCGAGCAAGTACACGGGCAGGTTCTACTACGCGTATGTCATTGTCGACGTCTACAGCTGCATGGTTGTGAGCACCAGGGTATTCGAGGCTGATAATGCCGACTTCGCCGCGCGCTTTCTCGGGGAGGCCTTCAGGCGATACGGAATCAAGCCCGGACAGCTTGTCGTGCACTCAGACAATGGTGCGAGCATGAAGGCCGCTCCCACTTTGGCTTTGCTTGAGAAGAACGGAATTACCTTCTCGCACAGTCGTCCGCGAGTCAGCAACGACAATCCGTATTCGGAGTCCTTCTTCCGTACACTCAAGTACAGCGGCGATTACCTGTACCCCCGTGACGGCTTCGACAATGCTGAGGAAGCTGAGCAATGGGGGCAGGGCTTTGTAGACCACTACAACGAGCACCACAGACACCGCGGCATCCGCATGGTAACGCCGGGCAANAGTGGTCTACAAAGCCCTGCACCCATTGCTCAGCTTCCTCAGCATTGTCGAAGCCGTCACGGGGGTACAGGTAATCGCCGCTGTACTTGAGCGTACGGAAGAAGGACTCCGAATACGGATTGTCGTTGCTGACTCGCGGACGACTGTGCGAGAAGGTAATTCCGTTCTTCTCAAGCAAAGCCAAAGTGGGAGCGGCCTTCATGCTCGCACCATTGTCTGAGTGCACGACAAGCTGTCCGGGCTTGATTCCGTATCGCCTGAAGGCCTCCCCGAGAAAGCGCGCGGCGAAGTCGGCATTATCAGCCTCGAATACCCTGGCGCTCACAACCATGCGGCTGTAGACGTCGACAATGACATACGCGTAGTAGAACCTGCCCGTGTACTTGCTCGAGCGCAGATAGGTGATGTCCCAGGTCCACACCTCGTTTGGCTTCTGTGCGCTGTAGGCAGTCGGCTTGCTGCGCCGGCGGGCTTCCCGGGTAGGCGCACGGCGTGCGTTCAATCCCCGTGCCCTGAAGAGACGGTAAAGCGTTGAGAGAGAGCACCAGTACTCCTTGTTTTCATCGAGCAGCTTGTAGAAGGCCTGCGTCAGACTAAGATCCCGCACATCGGCTTTGCAGAAGCGATCTACGATCTGCTCACGCAGGTCCTCAGGGATTTGCCGCGGGCTCGTAAAGTTGCTGCGGTCGAGCCGGCCATCACCATCCGGTGCATGCCGCCAGTTCTGCAGCGTCCGTGGGGTAATGCCGACTGCCTCGCAGGATTGCCTCTGCGACAGTCCTTTCGATTGACCGAGTTCGACCAGCGAAACGATTTCCCGGCGATCATGGGCACTGATCAGTTTTCCTTTACCCCCCAGATCGCCTCGGCTTTTTTTGACAACATCAGCATCGTCGCAGCGTCCGCTAATGCTTTGTCTTTTCTGGCGATTTCTCGGTCCTTCCTGGCATTGTCCTTCTTGAGTTCAGACATGGCCGACATCTGAGCATCATGGAGCTTCTTGTCAACCGCATCCGGATGATTGTTAAACCATTCGGCCCAGGCATCCACAGCGGAAGCGAGATAGCCATGCTTGCGGCAGAACTGGCCGAAGGCAGTCTCGCTCATGATTTCTCTGGCAACGACTGCGGTGTGGGCTTGAAGGTAGGTCACTCCTTCAGGGAGCTTGAGGCTGGTCATGAGCTTGGGATTTCCTTTGTTGGGCAGCGTGCCGCAGACTGCTTGCTCTCTGGCAATCTTGAGCCAGTACGAGATCGTTGATTTGCCGATCGAGTACCGCTCCACGGCTTCAGAGATGCTGAGCTCCTTGCTCAGCAGGCGCGCTACGACGTTGTCTTTGAACTCCTGCGAATATCGCATGTTTTGCCACTCCATGAAAAGTTGAAGGGGTGGCGAAAGGTANAGCTTACGCGCCTTGGGCGGGGAGCACGGCATGAGCGGTTGCCCGCGCATATTCAACACAAAAACTTTCAAAGTGTTCTCCATTGACGGATACCTCACGGGCTCCGTCTGCTCGACCTTGCGGTCGGTGGTGATCCTTCGCCAATGTTGGAAGGGGTTTGTTGTCTGAAGCACCGCTCCTACCTCTCAGAGCTTTTAACCGCAGACCGCAGAGCGCGGGACTAGGATCGACATCCCGCGGTGCCTGTTTGCGTCCCGTCTTGCGACGGAACGGATTCCCAACCAACGGAGTCCGTCCGAAAACGGACTGAGGCTAGTCAACCAAGACTTGTTGCCAAGCCTCTGACTTCAGTCAGGGGGAGTTGACTTCAGGCTTTAAGCGGTTTTCGCCCATCTGCAGAAGGCAGGTGGTCGCCGAGACGGGAATCGAACCCGTACGCCAAAGGCTGCGGATTTTAAGTCCGCTACGTCTACCAATTTCGTCACTCGGCGACTCTGTCCATAATTACGGCAGAGGTCGGCATTTTAGCGAAAAACTCTCTGCCGCGGGCAAGCCCTGCCGCTTGGGCAGCATAATCGGGGATCGTACTGCCTGCTTCTGAGTCCGTATTGCCGGAAGAGCCCTTGAGAATTCTTTCCGGGAGGGGCAGTTTTACAAACAGGCAGCCGGTTTGACCGCATTACTTCCGGATTTCAAAGCGATCGACGATAGTTACGCGTCTTTGCTCGCCTTTGATCAGATCGCCCGATACCTGGTAAACCTCTCCGGTCGGACGATCCCCCGTAATTCTGTACACGACAAAATTTTGTTTACTGGAATCGCGCCAATTTTCGTGCTTTGTTTTAAAGCGTTCGGAGCGGTGCGGCTGCCTGCCTTTCTCAAAGAGATAGTCATAGTGCTCAAGCTGAGCCTGCGTGAGCCAGGACAGTTTCGGCCGAACGGCTTTGATATGCCCGAGCGAGTAGCCGTAGATTGCATCGTAGGCCTTTGTCCCTCCGGTGTTGGGGATCACAAATGTCGTCCCTTTGGGAGACTTCAGAACCTTGACGGAATCTTCGTTGTAATCAAAATCGGGATGCTCGACTTTAGCGTTGACAAAGCTTTCCGTCTTGGGGGCAAAATTCAAAGACTTGGTGCAGGAGTAGACATGATCATGTCCTTCGAGTGCCAAATCAACATCGAGCTCATCAATGAGCTACATGAAGTAAAAATAAGAATTACAAAAAACTGTGGAGACTCACCAATTTAGACAACAACCGGGCGAGCCTCGACGAATTGATTGTCAACCTTCCGCAGGTTCATGACGGCATCGCCGCTCTCATGGTCGACATCGACTTCTTCAAGAATCTCAACGACCGCTGCGGCCATCAGTTCGGCGACCGAATTCTGCACGCTACGGCTCAGACGCTGCGACGATATGTTTCAAAACAGGACACCGTCTATCGTTACGGCGGCGAAGAGTTCTGCATCGTGCTCTCGAACGTCACACAGGCAGCCGCCATGCTTGTCGCCAATCGACTCTGCGCCCGCGTCCGCGAGATTTCGCGCGAAACCGGCATTGCGGTTCCCGACATTGTATCCGGCACGCCGCTCACCATTTCGGTCGGCGTGAGTTCAGTTACACGCTTCCTTGGCGAACAGACACTGCCCGAACCGTTTGCCGAAGCCGACACGGCGCTCTACAGAGCCAAGAATGCAAGACGAAACTGCGTCAGAAACTGCTGACGCTTGAGCTCACCCGCCAATGCTTGACTCGTAACCAGCATATGCGCCTAGCTTCCGTGAATGTAGAGATTCACTGGGGCCTTCCGTGTCAGCTTCGTTCCGTCGGCAAGCTCCAAATGCCAGGTTAAGTCGTTCTTGGTCTTAATGCGCCAGCCCATTCCGTCCTGTGTGATGACCACATCTTTCTCTGAAAGGTCTTTTTTATTCGTGTAAAAGACGCCCAAAGTAACAAACGACGAGGAACTGGAACCAATATTCTTCTTAACAGCAACTTTGCCGATGCTGTTGAGCGCGTCGGCAGCCCTTTTCTCCGGCGTATCGCTCGTCGCAGTTTTCGGAAAAGCTTCGGTGAATATCATTCCGTAAGCCTCGAATCCGGAAGCAAGCAGCAAATCCGCTTCGACGGCATACTCGGCATCCCGGCTTTCGATGAAGACCTGAGAATCCAGCATCGTCTTGAGAAAAACGGCCATACCGGAAAAGAAAAACAGCACGGTAAGCGCGAAGATCAGAATGCTTCCTCTTTCACGCCCGGGCCAACGATATCTGACAGCATCCGTCATAACGGCGTTTTTCATTTGTCAGCCTCCCAAAGCGGATGGAATTCATAAACAATCTCGCCGCTGTTGGAACCCTGCAAGGCTACTGCAAGCTTGACAACCTTGCGTGAATCACTCCCTACAGATTCGGAGTCAGGGGTAATCGTCCACGTGGTAACGCCCTCCAGAAAAACGAGCTTTTTCCCGGAGATGTTCCAGTAAACCGTGCCGTTCTCAAAGGGAAATTCATCTTTCACTACGTTGAGGTTTTCCAGCTTCGTCTTCTCCACCTCCCGCTTCACCACAGCTGCGGCAACGTGGACCTGGCTCGTGCCAACGCTTTGAATGCGAAGCGCCTGATAAATTCTGACGCCGTAAGCCATGGTTGCCGTAATGACGGCACCGATAAAGCCGGCAATCACAAGCGTTACCACGCACTCAAGAAGCGTAAAGCCTCTCTTAGGGTAAGCGGTATTTGAATATGCCTTCATCACTCGCCCTCCTGCGTTTCCTTAGAAGACGAGAGGACCGGAAGGCCAGAAGTTGCGTTGAGCGTAGGATATGAAAAGAGGCGGCGATAAGTATGGCCGTCGGCCTTGACGGTAACAAGCCTAAGAGAACTGTCGTTGCTGGTATAGAATTTGGCGGCGTAATTCTTTCGTTCGTCAGAATCCTTTCCGTCGTCATCCATTGACATAAACGTGACGTTTACAGTGACGCCAGGCTTGCAGACGGAGGCCGCACCACTATCAAGTTCGTCAAGTTCGGCAACCGGACGTCCTTGAAAAGCCGCTTCGATTCTCGCCATGAAGTTTTCAGCCGCAAGGTTGCGGTTGTCTAGAGCCGTGCGCATCTGAACGACCTTGACCGCAGTGCCCAGAACCATAGCAGCCGTACCCATGGCAAGCCCCACAATGATGATCGTCATGACGACTTCAAGGAGCGCAAAGCCTGCCTTCGAGAGAAGGACATTTCTTTGATCAGTTCTCATGGCCTTCCTCTTCCGGCAGCGTTCTTCCGATATAGCCCGATTCATAGATCGTGAGCGAAAGCGTGTTCGAACTTTCCTTCTTGGATGCCAGATCAATCTTTACGCGCTGGCATGTCGAGCCAGAGCATGGACGGCCATATTCGTCAAACTTGATTTCGCCCGAAGGTTGGAGAGACTTCACGTCAGCATCGGACCACGTGAAGGTGCGAGTTGTTGATCCGTGCTTGCAGGTCGCACTATTCTTGGAAATCGTAAGCGTGGTCTTGCCATCCTGATACATGAGCTGCTGATTGCGAGCGAAGACAACCGCTTCGCGAAGCCTGCTTTCAGACTCCATGAATTCGCTCTCAAAGGTGAAGTTCAGCTTCGGAAAGTGAGCGGCAAAAATCGCTGAGAGCGTGCCCAAGAGCACCAGCACCAGCACGAGCTCAAGAAGCGTGAAGCCTTCATTCTTTCTCATCCCGCACCTCAAATCGAAAGGATGAATTGAATCCACAGACGCCAGAGATCATGCCCCCAGAGGAGCGTCACCCAAGCAGCGAGGCAGAGATAGGGACCGAACGGCATCTCCATGGAGCCGAGCCCTTCAGCAGACTTTCTCAAAAGCGCCGCAACGGCAAAGCCCAGCACGGCGGCAAGGCCCGCCATGATGACGATGAGCGGCAGGAGCTCCGCCGTCACAAGAAAACCGATCATCAGCATGAGCTTCACGTCGCCAAAGCCCAGGCCTTCAACGCCTCGACGACGAAGATAAAGCACGCCCACGAGCCAGAAGACGACGGCGCCCAGCACGCCGCCCAGCAATACATTCAGCCAGTCGTTGCCGAGCACGAAAATGGAAACGGGAAGCGCAATGACGGCGCCACCTAGCGTAAAGCGGTCCGGAAGAAATTTAAAACCGTCACCACACGCAAATGCGCGATGCCATCCTCCCATGCCCATCCGTCGACATTACCCGAGAGAAGTTATACCCCTTCTAAACAACCCGCGCTTTCAAGCGCGGGTTGTTTAGCTTGCCCGTCGAGTCCTTCCATTGATAACGGAAGTACCGTTAAAATTTAAGTGCTGTTCTTTTCAAAGAGACTTCCGCCATGCTGAAGAAATTGGCCGTCGGCAATGAAAATTTTCCGGACATGATCCGGAACAATTGTTATTACGTTGATAAGACGGATTTCATCAAGACGCTGATGGAGTCGGAAAGCCGCGTGTTGCTGATCACTCGGCCGCGCCGTTTCGGCAAGACGCTTTTCATGGACACGCTCAAGAGCTTTCTGCAGATTGATTTTGATCAGCCGGGGGCCACAGCCCAACACGAAAAACTGTTTGCCGGTCTGAACATCCTGAAGCATTCCGACTTCTGCCACGATTTCATGGGCCAGTACCCTGTCCTTTTTCTATCGTTTAAGGACACATTCGGCGGTACCTTTGAACGCGCTTACATTGAATTTGCCAAGACCGCCAGCAATCTGGCCCAAAGTTGCTCATTTTTGTCGGACAGTCCTAATCTCCTTCCAGAGGAGAAAGCAGCCTTTAATCGGTATCGCTCTTTCGATTACTTGAAAGACATTGTGCACCAAACCGAGGCACAGTCTTTTTTAGCGGACATGGTGCAATTCCTGTCCAAGCATTTCGGCCGCCAGGTTGTTTTGTTGATTGACGAGTACGACGTTCCGCTTGCGAAGTCCTCGCACAAGGACCATTATGATCAAATGTTGGAGTTCATCCGACAATTGTTGGGCAAAGTACTCAAGCCTCAACCCAACCTTAAATTTGATGCCGCTCCTTATCTTAAGAAATCAGTACTAACCGGATGTTTGCGCGTCAGTAAAGAAAGCATCTTTACCGGTGTTAATAATTTCGACGTCAACACGGTGTGTTCTCAAGACCAAGAGTTGAGTGATGTTATTGGTTTCACACCAAAAGAGGTCGAAACACTGCTGAATTACTATGGGATGGAGTCCCGTTTTGAGGACGTCCGTTATTGGTATGACGGCTATCGCTTTTACCGCAGTGAAATTTACTGTCCGTGGGATGTGATCAATTTTGCCTCCAAAGCCCTCGCAAGCGGTGATATTGCCGGCTATGCGCCGGAAAATTTCTGGGACAAAACGAGCGGAAATGAAGTCATTGATGAATTCCTCGGTTTTATCGCAAGCGATGATGCCGATCGGATGCAGGATCTTATCGACGGCAAGTCAATCGATCTGACGCTCAATGAAAAGCTCACTTACGGTGACTTCGTTCAGCACAAGTCCCAGGACTTCTGGACTTTGCTGCTCTATTGCGGATACCTGACCGTCGAAGGGCAGTTGAGCGCTCCCAATGCGTACCGCGTCCGCATCCCAAACGCAGAGATTCGAGACTCCTTTGTCAACAACATCAAGACGCGTTTCTCGGATGCGAATAATGAATTCGTGACGTACGGGCAGGACTTTGCAAAAGCGGCCTTAGCCGGTGATCTCGATAAGATGGCCGAGGTTCTGGTTCCCTTGTTGAACAACTATATTTCCATTCGAGACACCGCGACGAAAGCACCCGCGGAAAACTATTACCACGGTTTTCTGACAGCTCTGCTCAGTTGCGCCGGCTCCTGTGCCAATGATCTGCGATCCAACGTTGAGGCCGGCGACGGTTTCGCCGACATCATTTTTAACCACGGCGTGGGATCCAAGCGCGCAGGGGTCATCATCGAAATCAAACGGTGTGAAAAACCGGAAGATATGTATGACCTTGCCGATGCTGCGCTTGAGCAGATTAAAGACAAGCGCTATACCGCCTATTTGGATCGGCTTCGCTGCAGCAAGCAGTACACCTACGGCATTGCCTTCTGCCGCAAAGATTGCGCGATCTCCGGAGGCGTAATAAAACCGTGAGGACTCGGGTGCGATGGATTTCGCTTCTCTGGGATGCAAGTTTTTTTGTGTCCAGGCGACAACAGCGCTCCCGTAGGGCGCGAAAGGAATCACCGTGGCACACCGTACACCCAAAATAAACGACACCGTAAAATTTACCGACCGCAGCAGGTCATTCTGAACGATGCCGTAGAGCAACTGATGGAAGCCGGCGGCTTAACGGCCTTAACGCAGGCTCCTTTCAACGAAGCGATGAAGATCGTAGCCCAACGCTTCATCAACGCCGCCCTGCAAGGGGAACTGAAGCACCATTTGACACAGGAAGACGAAAACCTCAACGAAGAGGAATCGTCGGCTGAGCGCGTTGAAAACAAACCCAATGGGTACAGCAAGAAAACGCTTCACGGCAATAAAGGCGATTTAGAAATCCAGGTTCCCCGCGATCGCAAGGGGACTTATGTTCCCCGCCTGGTACTCAAGCACTCACAGCATTTCAATGACTTCGATGACGCCATCATCGATTTATATGGACGTGGATTGTCCTCCCGTGAAATCACTGAGTTCATCAGAAGTCAGTGTCCAAAATCTATTTTCTTTCTCGAGGCAAGCTCCCTTCCACCGTTTTCGGACGCGGAAGCAACGCCTTCGGCCGGCCACGGCGAAAATGGTCTGAGTTCTGCCACTTTGGTGGCCTTCCATCCCGAGGACGAAGGCGGCCGCAGCAGAACCATATCCGCTCCGAAAGGAAAATATCACCGAAAATCCCTGGCTTTTCAAAGATCTGGCTTACGATTGCCCCGATCCTTCTCCATTCTTGGCTGACACGTGCAAAATACGGTTACTCTGTACTTCAAGCTCCGTTATGTCAGCTCTTCTCTCCCGCCGCTCCTTTTTAACGCAGACGGCCGCCCTCGCGGCTGCAGGCATCCCGTTCACAGTCCCCGCTGCCGCTTCGTGGTCAGCTGAGGCCTTCGCCCGCACGCGCTCCGTAACCGACGCCGTTCTCGCGCATCCTTTCCTGCAGGAACTCGCCTCAGGCACCATCGCCCGTGAAAAGGTCCTCTGGTATCTCGCACAAAACGTCATTTACCTCAAGGGTTACGGTGAGAGCCTCACGCGCGTTGAAAAGCGTCTCACCGACGCCGCCGACCGCAGGCTTCTTACGCAATGGATTAAAGAAACGGCACAGACCGAAGTCTGGATGCTTGAACTGATTGAAAAACTCAGAGACGGCCGCGACATCACAGCACTCACGCGCGTCAAACCCTCAACCCTTTTTTATGTGAGCTGGGAAGCCAAGGCCACGCTTGACAGCTCAGTCGGCGCCGCCTGGGCGGCACTTTTGCCCTGCTTTACGCTTTATGAAACCGTGGGAAAAATGATTGCCGCAAACGTGGCGCCCGGCAATCCCTACCAGGCGTGGCTCGGTACCTACGGCGATCCGGCGTATTCAGAGACCGTTAAAAAAGCTGTGGGGCTCGCGGACCGGTTCGCAGCTAGAGAAACCGCAGAAAACAGCGCACGGATGACGGAAAACTACCTCACGTCCTGCCGGCTTGAATGGATTTTGTGGGACGCCGCCTGGCGGCTTAAAGGGTGGCCCTTTTAGTCTTCACCGAATTTCCGCGACATCCGGCGCAGCCGCCCGATGAGGTAACCGGCCTGGTAGGCCGTCTGCTGCAGGGCAGAGAGCGCCGAATCAATGTCGATTGCAGGGAGCCTGCCCGCAATGTACTTGGCGATTTCGTCCCGTAAAACATCTTCGGCGGGGCGCTTCTGAAGTTCAGAGAGCGCATCGAGGGCAATCCTCGCCTGAGGCGGCAACGCCTGCATCACCAAATCCACGTCCCGACGGTCAATATCACCCATGGCCGTTGACTTCCTATCTTAAGAAAAAAGAAAACCCGGCCCGACAATTCTCTCATGTCCGCGGCCGGGTGTGCGTTTCCGGTAGCAGTCGCTGTCCCGGAAACTGACCGGTTATGCCTTACCGATCTTGGCGAGCTTACGCCACGTATCGACCACGGTGTCGGGGTTCAGAGAAATGGACTCAATCCCCTCTTCCATGAGCCAGGCCGCAAAGTCGGCGTGATCGGACGGCCCCTGACCGCAGATACCCACGTACTTGCCGCGTGCACGGCAGGTCTTAATCGCCATCGAAAGGAGCTTCTTCACAGCGGCGTTGCGCTCGTCAAAGCTCTTGGCGACCAGGCCCGAGTCACGGTCAAGGCCGAGCGTCAACTGCGTGAGGTCGTTGGAACCGATCGAGAAGCCGTCGACGTAGTCAAGGAATTCGTCTGCCAAAAGGGCGTTGGACGGAATTTCGCACATCATGTTGAGGCGCAGACCGTTTTCACCGCGCTTTAAGCCGTTCTTTTCAAGAACCGCCACGGTTTCCTTGATTTCATCGATGGTACGGACAAAGGGCACCATGAGTTCAACGTTGGTGAGCCCCATTTCGTCTCGCACGCGCTTCATGGCACGGCATTCGAGTTCGAAGCAGTCCGCAAAGCTGTGGGCGATGTAGCGGCTTGCACCGCGGAAACCCAGCATGGGGTTTTCTTCTTCCGGTTCGTACAGAGCGCCGCCCGTCAACTTACGGTACTCGTTGCTCTTAAAGTCCGACAGACGCACGATCACCTTCTTGGGCCAGAAGGCGCAGGCAATCGTTGCCACACCTTCGGCGAGCTTACTCACGAAGAAGTCCAGGGGCGACTTGTAGCCCGCGGAGATGCGTTCAAGCTTGTCGCGGAGTTCACTCGGAATATTCGGGTAATCAAGGCAGAGCTTGGGATGCACGCCGATATTGTTGTTGATGATGAATTCCAGACGCGCAAGGCCCACGCCCTTATTCGGAATCTGGCAGAAGTCAAAGGCAAGCTGCGGGTTGCCGATGTTCATCATGACCTTCACGGGGATCTCGGGAAGCGCCCCGCGGCGCACTTCTTCAACGGCAAAGTCCTGGATGCCGCCGTAGATGTAACCGGTGTCGCCTTCGGCGCAGCTCACCGTGACGGGTTCGTTTTCGGTGAGCGATTCGGTCGCGTCACCGCACCCCACAACCGCCGGAATACCGAGTTCGCGGGCAATGATGGCCGCGTGGCAGGTACGGCCGCCGCGGTTCGTGACAATGGCGCTCGCCTTCTTCATCACCGGTTCCCAGTTGGGGTCGGTCATGTCGGTGACAAGCACATCACCCTTTTGCACGCGGTCCATTTCGCTGGCGTCAGCAACGATTCTCACCGGACCCGCACCGATCTTCTGACCGATGGCGCGGCCTTCGGCAAGGACCTTGCCGCGGCTCTTCAGAGTAAATTTCTGCTGCACGTCGGCGGTGTTCTGACGGCTCTTCACGGTCTCAGGCCGCGCCTGCAGAATGTAGATCTTGCCGTCGATGCCGTCTTTACCCCATTCAATATCCATGGGACGGCCGTAGTGCTTTTCAATGATGCAGGCAAATTTCGCAAGTTCAATGACGTCGTCGTCGGTGAGCGCAAAGCGGCGGCGGTCTTCGGGTTCCACGTCAACCGTGCGAACCGAGCGCCCGGAGGCTTTTTCCGGATCAAACTCCATCTTGATGAGCTTACTGCCCAAAGTGCGGCGCACGATCGGGTACTTGCCCGCGGCAAGGCTCGGCTTATGCACGAAGAATTCGTCGGGGTTCACGGCACCCTGAACGACGGTTTCACCCAGGCCGTAGCTCGCGGTCACAAAAACAACCTGATCAAAGCCGCTTTCGGTGTCAAGCGTAAACATGACGCCTGCGGCACCTTTATCCGAGCGGCACATTCTCTGCACGCCCGCGGAAAGCGCCACTTCCATGTGGGTAAAGCCCTTGTGGACGCGGTAGCTGATCGCGCGGTCGTTATAAAGCGACGCGAACACTTCCTTCATGCGGGAAAGGACCTGATCGATCCCGACGACGTTGAGGTACGTTTCCTGCTGGCCGGCAAAGGAGGCGTCCGGGAGGTCTTCAGCGGTTGCCGAAGAGCGCACCGCCACGGAAATTTCGTCCTGGCCGTCTTTGAGCCACTCGTAAAACGCGCGGATTTCCTTTTCGAGTTCCGCAGGAAACGGCGCCTCTTCAATCCAGCGGCGGATTTCGGCGCCGGCTTCGGCGAGCGCCTTCACATCCTCCACGTCAAGAGCCGCGAGGCGCTTGGCGATACGGTCCTCAAGGCCGCTTTCCTTAATAAAGAGGCGGAAGGCTTCGGCCGTGGTGGCAAAGCCGTCCGGAACACGGATGCCCGCATCGGTAAGCTGACTTAAAAGTTCGCCCAGGGAGGCATTTTTGCCGCCGACGCGGTCAACGTCGGTCATGCGAAGCTGGCTGAAAGGGAATACGTAACGGCCTTGAACCATTTGATCCTCGTTTAGAAAAACGCAAAGGGGTTTTAAAACGTGCCGCCATTGTAGCCGCTTCGCGGCCCAAACGCCGCGCGCAAAGCCCCTTTTGTAACGGGCCTGTCACAAAGGAGCACAGGATTAAGAAGAAGGTTGATCTAAGAGAAAGGATTCAGCCGGCGACGCCGCCGCCCGCCCTCCCCGCTCTGTCATGCGTCTGTCATACGGCTGATACAATGCCGCCACCTCCGACAACCAGCTTTCTTCACACAAAATGGCTGAGCAAAACAAAAATTGGCGTCCTGTTTTCATCGTGAGCGACGGCACAGCCATCACGGCCGAAACCCTCGCGCACTCCGTGATGACCCAGTTCCCGGATTTGGTCTACGAGCAGCACCGCATCCCGTTTGTGGATTCCGTGGAAAAAGCCCATCAGGTTGCTGAGCGCATCAGCCGCGTGCAGGCTGAAACCGGCGTGCGTCCCCTCGTTTTCTCCACGTTTGTGGACCCCACGATTTCGCAGGCCTTCCTAAAGCAAGCGCCGGGCTTTCAGGTCGAGCTCTTCCGTTCGTTTGTGGGCCCGATGGAGCGTGAGCTCGGCATGAAAAGCACCCACACCGTGGGCGCAACGCACAAGATTCAGAACGAAGAGCGCTACAACCAGCGTATTGCCGCGATCGACTACACGCTTACGCACGACGACGGTCAGACAAACCGGGGCCTGGATCAGGCCGACGTCATTTTGGTGGGCGTCTCGCGCTCAGGCAAAACGCCCACGAGCCTCTTTCTTGCGATGCAGTTCGGCATTAAGGTCGCCAACTACCCCTTAATTCCCGAGGACTTTGACCGCGGGACGCTCCCCGAAGCCCTTGAGCCGCTTCACAGCAAACTCTTCGGACTTTCCATTAAGCCCGAGCGCCTAAGCGAAATCCGCAACGAGCGCCGTCCGGGATCCCGGTACGCGAGCATTGAAAACTGCCGCGCCGAAATTGAAGCCGCCGAAAACCTGATGCACACAAACGGTATCGAATGGCTCAATTCCACCACCAAGTCCATTGAAGAGATCGCTGCGACCATCATCGCGAAACTTCACCTCGAAAAAACGCGCAACGCGTAAGTCTTTGCGCTGCCGGGGCACTCTAAAGCCCCGGCAGCGTCCTCCCCTTTCCGGTTTCTGATAAATCTTCTTGCACTCTATAGTTTGTTTCCTATAGAGTCGTCCGAAAATATCGCTCTGAACATATTTCAGGAACGGCATCACGAAAAACCCGTTCTTTGAAAATGTAGAATCACGAGACCTCAGCCGTCAGTGCCCTCCTATCAGACACGCGCGGCACTTCCAGTCAACTTTAGGATCACAAAAAATGAAGAAGCCTATTCGCGTTGCCGTGACCGGCCCTGCCGGCCAGATCGGTTATTCCCTGCTTTTCCGCATTGCCGCGGGCGACATGCTCGGCCCGGACCAGCCCGTGATCCTGCAGCTGCTTGAACGCGACACGCCGGAAAGCGCACAGCGGTTAAAGGGCGTGATGATGGAACTCTCCGACTGCGCCTTCCCACTGGTAGCCGACATGATCGCCACGAGCGACCCGAAGGTCGCTTTCCGTGACGCGCAGGCTGCGCTCCTCGTTGGCGCCCGCCCGCGTACCAAGGGCATGGACAGAAGTGAACTCTTGTCCGCGAACGGCGCAATCTTCACCGTTCAGGGTAAGGCCCTTGACGAAGTCGCCGCCCGCGACGTGAAGGTTCTCGTTGTCGGCAACCCCTGCAACACGAACGCCTACATCGCCATGAAGTCGGCGCCCTCGTTGTCTGCAACCTGCTTTAATGCGATGCTGCGCCTTGACCACAACCGCTCCTTGGCTCAGCTTTCCGCCAAGACAGGGACGCCCGTAGCTGAAATCCGCCGCATGGCCGTCTGGGGCAATCACTCCAACACCATGTACCCGGATATCCGCAACTGCGAAATTGCAGGCAAGAAGGCCGCGGACCTCGTTGACGCCGAATGGTACGAAAAGGACTTCATCCCGACGGTGAGCACGCGCGGCGCGGCGATTATTGAAGCCCGCGGCGCAAGCTCTGCGGCTTCCGCAGCTGCTGCGGCGATTGATCACATGCACGACTGGTTCCTGGGCAGCAACGGCGGCTGGGTCACGATGGGTGTTCCGAGCGACGGCTCCTACGGCATCCCCGAAGGCCTCATCTGCGGTATGCCCTGCACCTGTGACGGCAAGGGTAACTATGAAATCGTGAAGGGCCTTAACTTTGAAGGTGAAGCCAAGGCGCGGTTAGACAAGACCGTCGCCGAACTCGCCCACGAAGCCGAGCTCGTCGCCCCTCTTTTCAAGTAATCTGACCGTTTAACGGCAAAGCCGGTTTCCTCACTCGGGGAACCGGCTTTTCTTTTAACAACAACGGATTAGCCGCCGATGTACTGCATTTCTACGCGCCTTAATCCCGCCGTTGCCTCCGTGCGGATTTCGGAATAGTGGTTGTCGCGGTTGGTCCAGATGCGCGCCACCGCCTCGAGAATTTCTTCGTCGGTGGCGCCGCCCCGAAGCATCGTGCGGATGTCATAGCCCCGGTCGGCAAAAAGGCACAGAAAAAGCCCGCCTTCGACCGAGAGCCTTGCCCGGGTGCAGTCCCGGCAGAAAGCCTGCGTCACCGAACTGATAAAGCCCACTTCGCCCGCGCCGTCGGCGTAGGCCCAGCGCGAGGCCACCTCCCCGCGGTAACAGGCATCAACCGGTTTTAAGGGCCACTTTGCGGAAATCCTCTGAACGAGCTCGCTTGAGGGCACCACCTCGTCCATGCGCCAGCCGTTGGCTGTCCCCGCATCCATGTATTCAATGAAGCGCAGCACAATGCCGGTGTTTCTGAAGTGCTCACACAAAGGGAGGACTTCACCTTCGTTCATGCCGCGCTTCACAACGGTATTAACCTTAACGCTTAAGCCCGCGGCGCGTGCCGCGTCAATGCCTTCCAGAACCTTGGCGGCCGGAAATCCCACGTCGTTAATCGACTGAAAAAGGGGTTCTGACAGAGCGTCCAGACTCACCGTGACGCGGTTTAGGCCCGCGGCCTTGAGTTTGCCTGCCATGCGCGCCAGAAGCGTCGCGTTCGTGGTCATCGCAACGTCAAGGGGCTGCCCCTCCCGCGTGCGGATGCCTTTTAGTTTATGAACGAGCACATCGACGTGCTTGCGCAACAGCGGCTCTCCCCCGGTCAGCCGCACCTTTTCGATTCCGAGCTTTACAAAGATTCTCACGAGCCGCTCGATTTCTTCAAAGGTGAGAAGCTCCGTGTGCGCGAGAAACTGATGGCGGCTCGGAAACTTTTCCTTGGGCATGCAGTAGCTGCAGCGGAAATTGCAGGCATCGGTGACCGAAATTCTGAGGTCTCTCAAAGGCCGCCCCCGCGTGTCGATAATGCGTCCGCCTTCTTCGCGCACGGCCCCCGTGACGGGCACCGGCAACGACAAAACCGCAGCGCGTGCGTGCTCACGGTCAATGACGGGAATAACAGCAGCGGACATGAAACAGGCGGAAAGTTCGAAGGGGACGAAGCCCTCATTGTAGCGGCCCAGGGCACCCTCCCGTCAGTCTCCGAAGGAATTAGGCCGGCAGCACTTTAAACGGTTACAAATTTCTTAACGCCGTTAAGCTTAACCGCGTTAAGAAAATCAGATAACTGATATTAAAAAAACATATTAATTATCAGAAATTAAAACGCATCAGCGGCCCGCAGGTAGCCCCGTCGCGGTGTCCGCTTTGCGCTCTGCCTGCTACCGGAAAACCGACATAATCGCGTCGACAGCGAGATCCGCCGTCGGCCGAAGAAGCGACTCATGCAGCGCCGTAAAGCGCTCGGCGAGTTCCGCGGCGCGGGAGGGCCGCATCTCATGAATGAGGCCGCACGCGAGGGCGTCAGGCGTACAGAAGTACTGCAGAAACTCCGGCACCACCACGCTTTGCAGCAGTATGTTCGGCAGGCTCACGTACGGGATGAGCCCTTTTTTACGAAACATCATGGCCGTCAACCCCGGCATGACGTACCCCACGACCATCGGCTTTTTATAGAGCGCCGCTTCAAGGGCTGCGGTACCCGAAGCCGTCATCACGGCGTCACTGGCTTCAAGCACCCGGTGGCTTTTACCGGTAATGACGGTGGTTCTCTCCGCGATCCGCGGATACTTTTTCACCGCGTTTTCAATCTGCGCGCGGCGGGCGTCATCGACCGCCGGAATCACAAAGTATCCGGCCCCAAGCCTCTCAAGCAGCCGCTCGCACGCCTGAAAGAAAATGGGGGCGCACCCGGAGACTTCACTCACGCGCGACCCGGGCAGAACCGCAAAAAGGGGCTCCCCCTTTGTATCCAGACCGAGTTCCGCGCGCGCGGCCGCGGGGTCGGGCTTCATCGGAATGATGCCCGCCAAAGGGTGCCCCACGTAGGTTGCCGGAATCCCCGCCTGATCGTAGATCGTCTTTTCAAAGGGAAAGATGAGAAGCACGTGGTCCGCAGCCCGCCGGATCTTTTCAATGCGCTCGGGCCGCCACGCCCAAATCGAGGGCGAGACAAAATGCACCGTGGGGATCCCTTCACGCCTTAGGGCCGTTTCAATGCCGAGGTTGAAGTCAGGCGCATCCACGCCGATAAAGGCGCGGGGGTGCAGGGTCTTGATGCGGCTGATCATGCGGCTTCTGAGCCACAAAAGGGACGGGAGTTTCTTTAAAACCTCGACGTACCCCATCACCGAGAGGCGGTCACTCGTATACCAGGGAAAAAGCCCGGCTTCAAGCATCTTTTCGCCACCGATACCGAACTGCAGGGCCCCTCCCATGCGGCGCTCAAGTTCCGGGAGAACGAGGCTGGCGAGAAAGTCGCCGCTTGCCTCACCCGCAAGCCAGGCAACGCCGCTTGAAGGGGAGCGCGACACCGCGGGCACCAGGGCCGTCACTGCACCCGTCATCGGATGATGCCGCGGGGGCTGTTTTGAACGAAGTCCTTCAGGTGCGTGAGTTCCGCACGGTATTCTTCCGGAGCCCCGTCAATAATCGTCTGCATTTCGGCGACGGCATCGGAAACAAGGTTTCCTTCCCGGTAAATCGCGTGATAGCAGTCTTTGAGAAGCTTTAAGAGTTCGGCCGAAAACCCGGCGCGGCGCAGACCCACGAGGTTGAGGCCGTGGGGCTGCGCAGGGTTACCCGAGCAGATCATAAAGGGGGGCACATCACGCAAAATGCCGGAGGCGCCCCCGACCATGGCCCGGCGCCCGACGCGCGTGAACTGATGCAGGCCCGTCTGGCCCCCGATCACGGCGTAGTCTTCGACGGTGACATGGCCGGCTAAAGCGCAGTTATTGGCAATGATCGTGTTGTCGCCCACCTTGCAGTCGTGCGCAACGTGGACGTTGGCCATCAGAAGGTTTCCGCTTCCCACCCGCGTAATCCCCTCGTCCTGGACGGTGCCGATGGAAAGCGTGCAGTTTTCGCGGATGACGTTATTGTCTCCGACAATGAGGACGGTGTCTTCACCGGCGTACTTTTTGTCCTGGGGTTCGCAGCCGATCGCAGCGCCCTGAAAGATGCGGTTACCCTTGCCGACGGTCGTAGAGCCCCTCACGGTCACGTGACTCATGAGAACAGTACCCGCTCCGATTTTCACCTTGCCTTCAACGATACAGAAGGGACCTACGACAACGCTCTCATCGAGCTCAGCCTTCGGATCCACAAGGCTTGACGGATGAATGACCGGCATAGTTTTATCTCCGCAGAAGTTTGTACGGTATTGTCCTCACAAAAACGAAACCGCGCAAGAGTTTGAGAAAAAATCTTGCGCGGCTCAACAGATTGGGGACAGATTTATCCGTGCGTTATTCCACCGGACGGCGGGCGCACATCATCTTGGCGGTGGCGGCAACGTGGCCGTCAACGGTTGCAACGGCTTCGTACCAGCCGATACCGGCACGGTCCTTGATGTACTTGCACTCAAAAATGAGCTGGTCTCCGGGGATCACCACGCGCTTAAAGCGCGCTTCATCAATACCGGCAAAGTAAAAGAGCGCCTTCTCTTTTTTCTGCTCTTCGGTCAAACGCGACATCGCAAGCACCGCACAGGCCTGCGCCATGGCTTCGATGATCAACACACCGGGCATCACCGGGAATTCCGGGAAGTGTCCCGTGAACTGCGGTTCGTTGGCGGTAACGTTTTTCAGAACCTTGCAGGTCGTCAGATCCTCGCTGATTTCGAGCACACGGTCAATCAGCAGAAACGGATAGCGGTGCGGAAGCATCCGCATGATGTCATTGATATTGGTGGTCATAGTGCTGAAATCAGCTTCAGGCTTTACGAAAGGAAATGAGGGGTGCGGAAAACTTTTCCGCAGCGTCAGCGCATGATAAACCGTAGGGAGCCGCGCGGCATGAAAAATCCCCGCCGCAGTCGTAAAACCGTGACGGGGATTTTCCCTCTCATCCGAATTAATGAGGCGCTTTAGCGGCGGCTCTCATCGGCGCGGACAGCCGCGGAATTAAGTTCATAAGCGCTTGCTTCACGCATACCGTGAATCTCGCGGCGGCCGCTGTAAACCTTGGCCATCGACATGGCGGTAAGAATGGAGAGCACCCCCACCGCAACGATGTAGAACCCGAGCCCCATCGCACCGAACGTATCGGGGTGCGTCTTACCGTAGGTGTGCAGTGCAAACGCAAGCTGCGGCGTCACGGCGCCCGAGATGGCGTAGGCGATGTTGTAGGCAAAGGAAATACCCGAGAAGCGGATGCGCGGTTCAAAGACGTCGCTCATGAAGATCGGGCAGAAATTCATGATGCCGCCAAAGAAACAGGTCGCCATGTAAAGAATCCAGGCCGTGGTGTTGTTCACCGCCCCGGAGTAAAGCTCCATGAGGAAGAGGAACCCGCAGAGAGCAAACCCGGCACTAAAGAGAATGCACACCGAGCTCGGACGGAAGTGATCCGACAATTTACCGGTGATCATGCAGCTCGCGACAATGCACACAAGCCCGGAGAGCTGGAAGTACACCGTGTTAAAGGGGTTGAGCTTCATGACGCCGCCCGCAAAGGTGGGCATCAGCAGAATGAAGATCACGATACAGGTTGTGAGCACCCAGGTAATAAACATCGAAATCCAGATGCCGTAGCGCGAGGTCTGAAGCACTTCCTTTAAGGGGAAGCGGGCAAGAACCTTGCTCGAGCGCATCTTCTGAAAGACCGGGGTTTCCTGCAGGAACCGGCGCAGGTAGATCGAAATCAGACCGAAGATACCGCCCAAGACAAAGGGAACACGCCAGGCCCAGTCATGGAGTTCCGGCTGCGTGTAGATAAAGTTCATCGCAAGGGTCACAACGCTGCCCAACAAAATGCCGGCCGTCACGGAGCCCGTCAGGATGCCGAGATACGTGTTCTTCTGACCCGCGGGCGCGTGCTCATGAATAAAGACCCAGGCTCCCGGGAGTTCCCCGCCGATTGCGATACCCTGGCAGATACGCACAAGGATGAGCAGCAGGGGCGCCGCGTAGCCGATCGTTTCATAGGTCGGCACGATCGCCAGAGAAAAGGTCGGGATGACCATCAGCGCAATCGAGAGCATGAACATGTTCTTGCGGCCGAAGCGGTCACCGAAGTGCGCCATCACGACGCCCCCGAGAGGACGTGCGAGGTACCCTGCGGCAAACGTGCCGTAAGTGTTGAGTAGTGCCCAGAACTCGCCGATGCCCGCCGGGAAGAAGTGTTCCGAAATAATCTTGGCGAAGAAGAAAACGATAATGAAGTCGTAAAACTCCAGAACCCCGCCCAACGAAGAAAGCCCGAGTGTTTTCCACTCCTGCTTATTGAGCGTTCCAGATACATCGGTGCTCATAGTTGCACTGCTCCAACAAAAATAAGTGAAACAAAAGATGAGTAAGACGCTTCCTTTCATGCATCTTCTTTTACCCCATCATCAGAATTCGGGCGAGTCTACGCGCGCGAACCTGTTTTTCCGCTGGATTTTTAGGGCTTTGCCCCCTTTCTTTCGGACTTTCTTAATTAAAGACGAGGCGGTTAGCCAATGCCGCTTAAGGCGAGTTGCCTAATTTTCGATTTTCGTCCCGCTTCCCGTTTACACAAACCATGCCGAAAACGTACGGCAAAAACAGCTTTTGCCGTGCCTAAAAATTAAGCACGGATAAAAGTTCCTGAGATTTCAGAGCGTTTCATTTTTGCGCGGCGGGTTGTTCACAGGTTTTGTGGAAAACTTCACCGTGTCAATACCGTTGATTTTTCATTATTTCATTTGATTTCAATGGTTGCATATGGACGAAAGTTTGAAAATCAACGGCAAAACCGCACGGCTGCACGCTTGGCGCAGGCTGCGTCAACGATGCCGCAAGACGTTCCATAAAATTTTATCGGGAAATGTACGTAAAAACCCTTACATAAACGTGAAACAAAGGGTAGAATCTTGAATCAGAGCGGACCAGAACCTAAAATTTCGATCATAAAAATTTCTACAAACCCAAAGGAGCATTTCCCATGCTGGGCGTCATCATTACGCTCGCTGCCGTTGCGGCGATTGCGTACTTCGTCATTAAAAACTACTACCCGCCGATCATCCTTCTGATCATCGGTCTCATTCTGCTCTTGATTGCCGGCCTCACAGGCACCCCGCCCGTGGGCGCCAAAACGAGCACCCACTTTTTCGGCTTTGACCTCGCGCAGGCCTTCACGGATCTGATGAAAAGCCGCCTGCCGGGGCTGGGCCTCAACATTATGGCGATTGCCGGTTTTTCGTTTTACATGAACAAAATCGGGGCTTCAAAAGCGCTGGTAAAGCTCTGCATCAAGCCGCTTGCGGCAATCCGCTCACCCTACCTGCTCTTAGCCGTCACCTACATCGTGGGGCAGCTCATGGCGCTGTTTATTAACTCTGCCGTGGGTCTGGGGCTTCTGTTGATGGCCTCGATCTACCCCCTGCTCGTATCGCTCGGTGTGCGGCGTGCCGCAGCCGCTGCGGTGATTGCGTCCACGTGCTGCCTTGACCTGGGACCGGGTTCCTCAAACGCCATGCGTGCCGCCGACCTCATCAACACCGATGTCGTCACCTACTTTGTGCAGGGCCAGATTCCAGTGGCTATCTGCGTGATGATTGCCGTTGCCGCCGGACACTTCCTTGTGCAGCGCTGGTTTGACCGCCGCGAAGCCGCCAAAGGCATTGACGACACGCCCGCCGGTGACACGTCGGATAAAACGAAAGACGCCTTCGAGGGTGCCGGTCCCGTGCACTATGCGATTCTCCCGATCCTGCCGCTTTTCCTTCTGATCGTCTTTTCTCCGATGGTCTACAGCGCGGTAAAACTCTCCCTTGTGACCGCGATCATCGTCTCGGTTCTGATTGCCTTCGTGGTGGATCTCATCACTCGCCGGTCCTTTAAGACGAGCTGCAAGGACAGCCAGTCGATTTTCGAAGGCATGGGTAAGGTCTTCACGTCCACCGTGAGCCTTATCTGCTGCGCTGAACTCTTTGCCCTAGGGCTCACCAAGCTCGGCGGCATCAGCACGCTCATTCAGTTGGCGGCAAGCCAGGAAGGCTCGGGACTTTTCCTGATGCTCTTTATCATGCTCGCGATCATGATCATCGCGACCGTTGTAACGGGGTCAGGGAACTCCGCGTTCTTCGCGTTTTCGCCCTTGCTGCCTGAAGCTGCGGCAAGCGTTGGCTACAACACCATTGCCCTGGTCGTTCCCGTGCAGTTGGCGGCCGGGCTTTCCCGCGCCATGAGTCCGATTGCGGGTGTTGTGATTGCCGTGTCCGGCATTTCCGGCATTACGCCCATTGAACTCATACGGCGCACGATTCCGGTGATGATCATCGGCATCATCGTAAACGTCGCGGCTTCCCTTCTTTTCCTCTGATCCGTTTTGTAAGGTGAACACAAATGGCACTTCTCATTAAAAACGCTCATGTCTATACGCCGGCTGACGCCGGCATCAAGGATGTCCTCATCGTCAACGACCGCGTGGCGGCCGTTGAGGACAACCTCACCGTCACGATGCTGGATCTGGCAACACTCGACGCCAAAGGCCTCATCCTCACGCCGGGCTTTATTGATCAGCACATCCACGTCACCGGTGGCGGCGGCGAAGGCGGGCCCAAGACCCGCACGCCCGAACTTGTTCTCTCCGAACTCATCGCCTGCGGCACCACAAGCGTCGTGGGTGTTTCCGGTACTGACGGCACCTCCCGCTCCATTCCGAATCTTCTTGCGAAGATCCGGGCGCTTAAAGCCGAAGGGGTTTCTGCGTGGATGTACACGAGTAACTACGCCTATCCTCCGACAACCTTAACGACTTGCGTGCGCGACGACCTCTTTTTCGTGCCGGAAGTTGTGGGTGTGAAGATCGCGATGGGGGACCACCGCTCAAGCTTCCCGAGCGAAGACGAAGTCCTGCGGCTTCTCACGCAGATCCGCGTGGGCGCGATGGTGGCAGGAAAACTCGGGGTTCTGCACATTCACCTCGGGACCATCCCCGGGCCCTTTGAAATTTTCGGGGATATCGTGAAGCGCGGCTTTCCGATCCGCCACATCCGTCCGACGCACTGCGCGCGCGACAAGGCGGTCTTTGAGGGCGCTGTGAAGTTTGCGGTTGCGGGCGGCTACATGGACGTAACGACCGGCGGGTCCTGCGCTTTTGCCACTCCGGCGCACGCGGCATTTGAAGCGCTCAAAGCAGGCGTTCCGGCCGATCATCTCACGATGAGCTCGGACGGCCACGGCTCGGTCCCGCGCTTTAACGAAAAGGGCGAAATGGTGGGCTTGGGTGTGGGCGGCGTTGCAAGTAACCTGCGCGACTTTAAGCGCCTCATCGGAGAGCTCAACGTCCCGATGGAGACGGCGCTTGCGCTTTTGACGCGCAACGTTGCAAAGGCGCTGGAACTCAAAGGTAAGGGCGAAGTCGCCGCCGGGAGTTCCGCCGACCTCTGCCTCTTTGACGAGAACATGAACCTTCGCCACGTTTTTGCCCTGGGTCAGCAGATGATGCGTGATGGGGAAATCGTCGTGAAGGGTACGTTTGAAGAGTAACTGCGTATCTCCTGAGCCCAAACTCGCGTCAGGCCTGGTCCCGGCGCGGGTTTTGTTTTGGCGGGTCTCCAGACCTTCTTTTTCGTCCGCTTTTGTCTAGAGCGGCAGTTACGTACCATTAGATGTCATGCTACCTTTCGCCACCCCTTCAACCTTTCATGGAGTGGCAAAACATGCGATATTCGCAGGAGTTCAAAGACAACGTCGTAGCGTGCCTGCTGAGCAAGGAGCTCAGCATCTCTGAAGCCGTGGAGCAGTACTCGATCGGCAAATCAACGATCTCGTACGGGGTCACGGTGATTTCAGACGAAATCCACGGGGAATTTGTGTTTAAAGGCCGCCGTTACACGCCCTTTGCCGCAGCACACGGCAATTCCCTCAGAGAGGGCGTGATGCACACGAGCACATCCAAGAGCTTTAACACCGCCGGGCTTCAGATCGCCTCAATCATCACCGCCGACCCCGCGCTTCGCGCCAAAATCGAACGTGCCGTTAACGTGAACGAAGTCTGCGACGTCAATCCCTTCGGGCCCGCGGCCGCCGTTGCCGCCTATAACGAAGGAGAAGCCTGGCTTGACGCGCTCATTGCCTACATCGAGGAAAACGACAGGACGCTTCGGGCGTTTTTTGCCGGACACCTTCCTGACTTTCCCGTGATGCCTTTGGAAGGCACCTATCTTGAGTGGGTCGACATTTCAGCCCTCGGCGCAGACTCCCGCACGGTGCAGGCCTCACTTAAGGAGCACGAAAAGGTGTGGCTTAACACCGGCATGAATTACGGCGAGGATGCGGGGCGCCACTACCTCAGAATCAACATCGCCTGCCCGAGAAGCCGCCTCACGGAAGGATTAAAGCGCATTGAAGCGAGCCTTAAACGCCTTAAGACCGCCTGATCACTTTCCGGCCAAAAAGTCCGCTGTCGTTTTCCTAAAGTCCGCCAGCGTCACCGTGCGGCGGACAGTCTGCAGGGAATCGGGATCCATGGCGCGGGTTCGCCACGTAAAGTAAACCTCAAGGGGACCGGCCTTGGGGGTCTTTACCACCATTGCCGCGAGCGTCTGAAAGCCCTCGGGCTTTGTGCCCGTACGCCAGATGCTGTTTACCGGCCCCGAGTTGCGGTCGCGGGTCATGGCGATAAAGGTGTCCGTTGTAAAAGGCTTCTCTTTTTCAGAAAGAAGCGAGCATATTCTCTCGAGCCTTATGCGGCTGCTCTGCCCCACCTTTTCGTTCAGAGCTTTGGATTCCAGTTCGATAAAGTGATTGGTGTGTGCGGCCGTGCCTTTTTCCGTCACCCTTACCGTGGTTTTGCCGCCCGGCATCACCTCAACCACCACGACTTTTGTTTTGTCGGCAAGGATGTAATTCACAGGCTCCTTAAAGATTTCCGGGTGAGCGAGCACCTCATCGACCGTGGCGTAATGCCGGGCGATCCACTCCGGGGCACGCAACCCCTCCTTTTCAAAGCGCGCGTAGGTAAGGCGCTTCTCTTTGGGGATGCCGCCTGATGCGGAGCGTGCGACAACAAGGCCCTTTTCGTTGACACCCATATTGAAGTGCCCCTTGCGGCCCGTGAAAAGCCCCATGTAGGCATAACCGTCCGAGGGCCGCACGATGTCAAAGAACTGCCGTCCGGGATGCTCGTCACGTGTTTTCGCAAGGATCGTGCCGCCGCCTCCAACAACGCCCTCACCCGCAGCGCCGAAAAGCGTACAGGCGAAAGACGGTTGGGCTGTGAGAAGCATGAGGCCCGCAAAGGCGGTGAGGGAAAATTTGGCAAGGGACATGATTCAAAGGTACTCAAGGAAAGTTTTCCGCTGACGACGCAGGACGCGAGCAGAAAGACCGCACGGAACAGTTTCGGCAAACAAGTCACCTGCCGTGCATTTTCTCCCAAAGTGTATAGGCCGCCGCGATCAGTNCTGCTTGCTCTCTGGCAATCCTGAGCCAGTACGAGATCGTTGATTTGCCGATCGAGTACTGCTCCACGGCTTCAGAGATGCTGAGCTCCTTGCTCAGCAGGCGCGCTACGACGTTGTCTTTGAACTCCTGCGAATATCGCATGTTTTGCCACTCCATGAAAGGTTGAAGGGGTGACGAAAGGCAGTATGACATCTAATGAATCCCTTCAAGCCAAAGCCAGAGGGGATTCCCGTGAGAGCCTAATTTCTCAGCCGAGTTGCGGCTTAAGCGCGCTTGGGCAGCAGCGGCGTCGTATCCTCAGCCCCCACCAAAGCAGCGGCCGTGAGGAAAATCATCTGCGGTCCGAGATGAATGTCGATGCGGTCGAAGTACTCCTTAAGTGTGTGGCTGTTGACCTGTTTGCCGCCCGCGGAAAGGCAGGTGGCGGGTACTCCCTGACTCACAGGGGCATTGGCGTCCGTTGAGGAGTAGCCGTAGTTTGTGAGTTCAATGCCCAAAAGCTTCTGTGCGGCGCGCGCGGTCTGTAGCACCGGGCAGTCGTCGGGCCTGACACCAGCCGGACGGTCGCCGATCTGGGTCTTCGTAACCTTAAGCATCTTTTCCGGATCGGTGATGTTCCAGATCGCGTTTTCTTCCGCGGCCCCTTCATCAAAGCACTTGAGAATTTCGGCCTCAAGCTTAAGAAGGTGATCGTTATCGAGGCTGCGCATGTCGATGTCGACTTCGCAGTGTGCGGCGATGGTGTTTACCGTCGTGCCGCCCTTGATGGTGCCGATCGTGAAGGTGGTCTTCGGGGGTTCAGGGACCTTGACGTGCGCAACCTTGGCGCCGGCGATGCACATTGCGTGAATGGCGCTCGGGACCTTGCCGAAGGCGGCGTATGAGTGGCCGGCAGGGCCGTCGATGCTCACGCGCCAGCGGTGAGAGCCGATGGCCCCTTTCAGAATACGGCCCACGTCGGTGTTGTCGATCGCGATAAAGCCGTCCACCTTGTGGTGGGCATTAAACCACTTGGAGCCGCGGGTGTCGCCGTTGCCTTCTTCGCCGACGGTACCCACAAACCACAGATCGCCCTCGGTTTCAATACCGGTTTCGTTAAAGCAGCGCAGAACCTGAAGAAGAGCACGCTGCCCCGAGCAGTTGTCGCCGATGCCGGGCGCGGTGTAGCGGTTGCCTTCCTGATGAACCGTCACGTCGGTTCCTGCGGGAAACACCGTATCCATGTGGGCGCCCAACGCAAGCGACGGGCCCTTTCCCTTGCCCGGGCGGCGGCCCACGACGTTGCCGATCTCATCAATCGTGACGTCGGTTAAGCCGTAGAGCTTCATGCGCCGCGCAATTTCCTGCGCGCGCACGCATTCTTCAAAGGTGGGAGCCGGAATTTCGCAGATTTCACACTGTTCCTTCATCGCCTTGTCGCTTTCTTCAAGCGCAGTGGCAATGCCGCGGGCAATCTTGGGGTTGGCTTTGAGAGCCTCAACCGCCGCGAGAATTTTTGTGTCCAGTGCGGGAATCGCTTCAGGCATGGATGTTCCTCCGATGTGGGTTACAACTAAGCAATCCCTCCATCATAACTGTTTCCCGGCACACAGACGCAGCGGCTTTGCGCTTATCGGACTTTTACCCGGCGCCTTAACATTCGGGCGGCATCAACGGATACAAAAACCGAAACCAGAAGGCAAGATGCGCGTCAGTGAGACGCCGACGGTAGTCTGTTGTCTTTGATGCCCCCAAGGGACGCTCGCGCTCGATAAGCCGGAAGTGCTTCTCCAGCCGGAAAAGGTGCCCGTCAATCGAGTGCCCTCTGAAGTAAGACGCGAGGCCGCTGCGCCGGCTTTTGCCTTCAGCAATGCGCTGCGGCAGCTCAAAGTAAACCTGACAGTCAGACTTAAAGGCCGTCTTTAGGAGCGTTTCGGCCTCCTGCTGGAAATAGGAGCGGGGTTGGGCGACGGACCGGATCATTTGGCGGGCGGAGGTGCAGCCCGCCTCCGTCAGAACTTTGATGTACTGCGGGATGCCGCCTGTGACGGCAAAGAGCGTCAGAAGGTCGTCGGGCTTCCGGGTAGGGTAATGCTCGGTGAGGATCGTTTTAATGACGCCGGTCGAAAACGGGCGCAGGGTCAGTTCGCCGCAGGCGCGGGCACAGAGCGGAGAAAAGCGGTCGTCCGTCATGCTGCGCCCGGCACCGTCTGATACCGTGAGAACGTGCAGAAGTTGGGTGTCTTTGCGGTATTTGTCCCGTAGGACTGCGAGGTCAGTCACGAGCGCAGGTTCAACGGTTTCGGCGTTTTGAAACTCATCGAGAACCACCGTCATCGGTGTTTTGGCACTTTGTTTGAGCAGAAATTCGATCGTCCCGGCAATGGTTGCGGCAGGGGGCGGAAATTTTTCCAGACCCAATGTCGCAGCATTAAACCGCCAAAAAGCCTCAACGTTGGTTTTGGCCGTTTTTTCATCGCTGATATGGAAAAAGAGGCAGGGCGGCGGGCCGTTCGTAAAGGCAGGGTTTGCGAGTGTTGTCCTTCCTATGCGGCGTCTGCCGGAGATGATGGCCATGCGGCTTGCGTCGTCCTCAACCCGGCGGGAAAACGCCCGGAGAGCCGCCGATTCTCTTGTGCGGTCGTAAAACCTGAAAGTCATTTTCGTAACGTTTATAAGCTTATGGCAAAAACTTATGGCCGAAAATTTTTTGCGTTCCGGACTTTGACTGGTGGTTCGATTCATGCGGAGCGTAAGAAAAACCGTGTTGCGCATTGTCGTTTCCTTTGGCGGCGGCACCCGCGCAAATAACCGGCAGCACGTCTGAAACCGTCAGAGAAATAAGACAATACAGCAGGACGCGCCCTCGGGCATGGTTTCAGAAGAGGGCTCCCGTGTGAGGCTCCTCCTTAACAATTGCTTTCAGCTGAAAGCACCGTCTTTGCAGCCGAAACTCCTATAGTAGAGGTACTTCGAAATTCTGTGAGGAGCAAACCATGGACACCCGCAGCGTCACCGCGAGCGTGATTTTGGCCGTCGGCATTGCCGGAGGCTTTGCGCTTTTAGGCAGCAACATCTCAAGCGGCATTGAAAGCTTCGTTAACCGCGACAGCATCGTGACCGTCAAGGGCCTCTCCGAGCGCCAGGTCAAGGCCGACCGCGTTATCTGGCCCGTGGGGTTTCGTGAGCTCGGCGACGACCTGCAGGACGTTTACGGCCGCATTGAAAAGCACAAGGACCAGGTGGTGGCTTTTTTAAAAGAGGCGGGCTTAACGGACGCGGAAATCGAGGTGGCAAGTCCCCAGGTCACCGACGCACAGGCTGAGATGTACGCCAATCAGAAAAGCCGCTACCGCTACTCGATGACGCAGACGGTGACGGTATCAAGCGACAAGGTGGACCTTGTGCGCGACCTTCTGGTGCGCCAGAGCGACCTCATCAAAGCCGGCGTGACGCTTGTGGGTGACTACAGCTGGCGCACGAGCTTTCAGTTTACGGGGCTCAACACCGTCAAGCCCGCAATGATTGAAGAGGCGACGAAAAACGCCCGCGCCTCGGCCGAAAAGTTTGCGCAGGACTCCGGCAGCATTCTCGGAAAAATCCGCCGCGCCAACCAGGGCCAGTTTTCCATCACCGACCGCGACAGCAATACGCCCTACATTAAGAGCGTGCGCGTTGTGACGACGGTGGAGTATTTCCTCAAGGATTAACGCCATGCGCTTTTTTACCGACGGAGAAACTGTCTACCGATCCCGATACGGTGTTGGAGGGCCTTACTTCAGGCGGCGAGGCCGTCATTGCCCGCAACGGCCGGCGGCTCTGATACTGCCGCTCATAACGGTGATCTCGATCTCTCGCTTGGCCGCGTTCGTACGGCAAAAGCAATGCTCGCATTTCAAAAGCTTCAGGAGCAGGCGGCCGAGGCCGGCATCACGCAGGCTGATGTTGATGCCGAGATCGCGGCCGTGCGGGCCAAAAAGAACCGCACCTGATTTACCGCCGCAAAATCCACCGCACAAACCGCCGCAGCCAGTACATAAGGCGGGTAAAGACCGTGCGGTGGTCTTTACGCCACTGCCAGGGTGCGGTCGGGTTCTTTTCCTGCCAAAGCCCGAGCCCTTCGGTTTTTGCGAGTAGCGCGGCCTTTTTGTAAGCCGCCCGCTCTTTGGGGCTAAGCCTGTAAAAGTACTGATAGTACGGCCAGGCATAGCCCTGCCGGATCATCGTGAGGCTCATGTCCCGCTTATCGCACACAACGCGGCAGACGATGCGGCCGTAGATGTCGCGCGTCACTGCTTCGCCATCAATTTTCTTGCCGAGAATGAGTTTTCGTAAGGCTTCGGTGGCTTGCGGCCAGTAAGGCTGTTCGGTTTCCGACAGCAATCTACCTTTTTCAGGTCAATCGCCCACATGAGACGGATGATATCGTAACGTTCATTGATTTCTCAAATGACGGGTACTCTCGCCAGAACAGAAAAAAATCCACACAGAAGGTTAATCTGCGCAATAAAGACCACGCACTTGAGCGTTATGACGAGGTTACCGCAATCTGTCTCTGTAAGCAGCCGAAGACGGATTACTACACTGAAAAGAACGGACTAATTATCCGAGATACCATTTCACTTGACGGAAACGATTGGACGTTCAATCAGCATAAAAAGATAGACACCACACCGACAGAAGATGACTTTAAGAAGACTGTGGCAGATTATCTTGCTTGGAAGGTTAGTGCGATACTAAAAGGCGAGGTGAGTAATGAAGTTTAACTCCTTTCTTGTGGGTGAATTGTTCGACATTCACCCCACAACAGCCTATAAGATGGGAAACGATGAGTTGTTTTCCCATAAAGGGACAACGCTTGTTTTATCCAACTCCTCTGCGAACAATGGCATAGGCGGTTATTGTGGGCTCGCTCCAACCGAACAAGGAGGAGTGATTACGTTCTCTGATACTACAACTGGCGCAGATACAATGTTCTACCAAGCGGATCCTTTTATTGGGTACCCACATGTACAAGGCATGTATCCGTATCAACGTGACAAATGGAACGACAAGTGTTGCTTATATGTTATATCTTGCATTCGTAAATCTGCCGGCAATGGTTGGAGTTATGCGGTGAAGTTTAATCGCGCCCTTGTCAAGAAACTCTCCGTTGAACTCCCCGTCATCGCATCCTCTGATTCAAATCACAAATACACAGTAGACGATATAGATTGGCAATATATGCAAGACCGCATCGCGGAGTTGGATGCCTATTTGAAAGCTACAGGACTTAATGATTATGAACTGACGGAAGAAGACAAAGAAGTGCTCTCTCTCTCTCTCTCTCTCTCTCTCTCTCTCTCTCTCTCTCTCTCTAGAAAATCAACATCTTACGAAGCAGATGCTTTGGGAGTTACTAGCAAAAATGGGCAGGTGACGTTTAAGAAGTTTGCACTAGGATTCCTTTTTACATCCTCTACAGGAGATGTCGATCTTCAACAGAAAGACTTAAACGGAAAGGGGCAATTCTTAGTGAACAGTGGGGTTGACAATCGAGGCATTAAAGGCAGAACGGATCGGAAAGCAAAAGTATTTCCTTCAAATACAATCACGATTGATTTTTGGGGGAATGCCTACTATCGAGATTATGAATACAAGATGGCTACCCATAATCATGTTTTTTCACTATCAGGGGAAGTCATCAAGAATCGCCAAATTGGTACATATCTTGTTGGAATGCTTTCCCGTCTGTCTGATTTGTTCTCTTACAACAATATGGCAACTTGGAACAAGTTGAAAGACATTGAAATCAGCCTACCTGTCTCTTCAAATGGCGAAATTGACTTTGACTACATGGAACGCTACATCCGTGCTATCGAGAAGTTAGTAATTGCTGAAGCTGTGAAGCACAAAGATAGCGTTATAGCGACAGCCAAACAGGTTGTGAACAGGTGAAGTTCCCGTGAAGCCGTTTTCGGCGACAAAGTTCGTGCCGATTGCGCTATTCATGACTTTTTCGATATTTGGAAGGAATATCTTCTACCTCTCAGTCAATAGATTTCCAACACTTCCAGCTTCAGACCTACGAAAAGCACCACAATCCGTTTCAGGTTCGGAAGGCGCTTCAGGTCATCCGCCTTCTCGTAACGGCTGATCTGGGACTTAGCCTCCACGATCGCATCGGACTTCGCCTGGTCGGTCGCATTCTTGGGAGAAAGGTATTTCACTTCCACCAAGTACGCGCTCTGAGCCCGACTGCCGACGGTAGGAACCGCCAGAATGTCGATAAATCCCCGATCTTCCCCACGAACTTCCACTTCACTCGTGACGGTATAAGCGTTCGTAAAACTGAAGGCGCCGATAAGCAGCGTCTGAAAATCGCTTTCCTTGAGATGCGCGTACGCATGCAACCCGCTTGCCACCGTGAAACGATCGCACGTCACCCGAAAGAGCGGTTCCGGATTGCCGGCAACCAGCGCATCCAACGCCTCCAAAAAGTCTGTCGCCACAAACTCATACTGCTCCGTCTGTAGGACGTGCTTTAAGAAATACTCAAAAAATTGGATGCTGACGGCTCGATTGGGAATCACCAACTCGCGATTGTTACCCGCGGCATAGGTGAGAAAACCAAAATAGAACATCGCTGAAAGTAACGATGAACCGTCCAACTGCGTCTCTTGATTGAGATTCAGAGGCTTCAACCGCCCGGCAAACGGAATCGGCTCACGACGTAGTGCCTTCTCCACCGTCTGCCGCACAAAGGACGCATCCCCCAAACTCAGAATTTTCTCAATCTTGTTGAGATCCTGACCGAGATTGGGATCGAGGAGCGTATCCGGTTCTTCACCGAGGTTTTGCCACGTCAGCAGATAGCTGAGGCACATCGTAGGATTAAACACCGTCGTCTCGTTTTGCGGGCTGAAGCGGTACCCGTTGTACCACTCCCGCATCCGCGCCACGAGATCGTCCACGTTGAGTCCCCATTTGGAAATATCCAAAACCTGAGGCACCAACTCTCTTAACTCCGCTTCCGTAAACCCATAGAGATCGGCAAAGGCCGGAAATGTCGTGATGTTGGTCGAAATGCTGAACCCCGACGTCATGGAGTCGAGCGAAATAGACGTCACCCCGGTAATAAAGATGCGGGACACCAAACGGTTGGTGGCCGCCTTGAGTTTCGTGAAGAAATTCTTCAAGAAACCTTCCGACGACGTCATGGCTTTGAAGTGCTCCAAGTCTTGCGACAGCACCTCGTTCGCAAACTGGTCGTACTCATCAATAATGACATAGAGCTTGCGCGGAAATTCTTCTGTGAGAAGCGAGAAAAACCGACTGATCAAGGCCGACGCGCTGGGGAACGTGCCTTTCAGAACCTCATCCTGTTCCGGATGCGGGTACCGCTGAAAATAACTGCGCACCCCCGACAACACCGTTTCCTGAAACTCCGCCGCCAGAACCTGATGATTCGGCGAAGCGATGCCGGAAAAGTCCAAATGCAGAACCCGGAACTGGCTCGCAAGCGGCGTCTTATGGCTTCCGATATAGGTACCCGCAAAAACACGGTCAAACTGATCAGCCGCCGCCTCGTCGTAATAGGCTTCGAGCATATTCGTGGAAAGCGTCTTTCCGAAGCGGCGCGGGCGGACGATGAACGGATAATTGGAACCGCATCGTTCCAAAACTTCAATGAACTGGGTTTTGTCGACGTAGGCCAGTCCCTCTTCGCGGATATACGCAAAGTCCGCATTGCCATAAGGCGTGAGCTTTAACTGAGTTTCGGGCATAACTTACCTCTCTCGCCACAAAGTTCGTTGGACGGCTACCATCCGGGCTCGGTGCCACCGAAGGAAAGGCAGGTGTTTTGGGCAGCTTGAATAAACGCCCCGCAGCTGCTGCAACAATGCGTTCGGCGGTTTTCCGCGGGCCTCAGGCTCGGACTCCTCCTGCCTGAGGAGGCTCATTCTACCGGCCTGCCGACCTCTCCGCGCGAACGGTGCTGCGCAGCTGCATCAAAGGTTTTCTACGGGCCAAAAAACTCTGGGTGAATCCGCCGAAGGCGGAGAGGGCAAAGCCCTCACTGCGCTCAGACTACAACCTACTTTTTAAGAACAAAATCGGCGAAAGATCACTTGACATTCACCGAATGGAGTCCAAAAACCTTGCTTACGCCGCCTTAGCCTGTCCCCAAACCTCGTATTCTTGCCAATTCGGCGGGAAAGCCATGGATGCCAGTTGCCACGAAGTTCTTGTAGACAACAAATCTCCCAATCTCATTGGCCACGATGTCTTCGGATTGTGGGCCTTAAGTACAGCCGCCAAAAGAACGGCAAAAATGTAGAGTTTATTGCTCGATGGGATTGGGAGGAACGCATCAAACCCCGGCACAGTCAGGCTCTTGACTGTCCTCGGTGACTTCATAAAGGAACGATTCCAGAGTCTCACATGATGAGCGCATACGTTCCTCAGTTCTGTCAGCGCCACCGCAAAACTGTAGAAAGGCAAATACTTGGTAAAGCCCAGTGATTGCGCCACCTTCTTTTTCACGCTCATGTCCTGCGTGTTGTGGATCCACCGAATGAGCTCCCCAAGCGTCATAAGATGCACGCATGCCCACAGCGGCGGAAGCTCTTCGTCGTAGTTCTCGAAAAAATGCCGCACAAAAGTTTCTTTTTGGCTGCGGTCGACGTATCCCCGTAACTTGTTCAGATCCTGCCGGTAGCTCTGTTCTTTCGAAAAATTCAAAGGATCAAGATGAGCAAAGGGATTCCCCGTCAGAGTCGTCAAGTTGTAGACCCACTGCGCACGAATGTGAACCTCAATACGCTCCAGAGCCTCCCAAAACAGGCATCTCAGCTTTCTGTCAAAAATGTACAGCCCCAAGATGTCATCGAAGCTGACATTCTCTTTGAAGCGATGAACCTGCCCATGCGAAAGTTCGAACGGGATGCTGTAGGCACTGAGTCGGTAGTACCCGATACTGAGAAGGTAACGACCAGCGCGCTCGGGGTCGGAGATGTGCAGCCCGCGAGATTGGAGAAGTGCAACCTGCTCTTTCACAGGCAACGGCGGCTTAGTGAAATGAATTTTTCACACTCCAGATAAAAGAAGACCCCACTTGTTGCAGGATAGCTTTGAAGAAAAGCCAGAGCTGTGTGGGGTACGCTTGCTCGGAATGGTAAAGGAGATCACTTCCTCTGTATATACGGGTTAACACTCATATTCAAAATAGCTAGCACTCATCACCGGTTTGGTTGTATTGCTTCGTTTTCCCTACCCATCACGAATCAAACGGGATTTGTTGTGTCAGAGTGATAGTGTAGCAACCTGAAATGCGAGAGCAGAAGTACAACGTTCATTTCGAACTCGGTGAGGTGAACGACGACGGATTTTGGAAAGTCGACAGACTCAATACAGCAATGCGAAAGGCGTGGCCGCAGGAAGACTCCTTTTTGACGGCGCAGAAGAGAAGACCGTCTTTGACGTTGTCTGCCAGACGGAGGTAGATCGGCCGAAACGGATTCTCAGGTGAGATCTCAGAGTCCGCGGTAAAACTGACGAGCCAGGTTGGCGGCGTTGTCGGGTTCGTAAACGACGTCAATAACCGATTGCCGGCCTGGTCCAGTTGATCCGCGTCGGTCGTAGTGCCGGTGCAGATCACAAGTTCCCAGTAGCCGCGGTTTTGCGTTGCGGTGACGATGTCCCAAAGGTCACAGCGGAGGACGGTGTCTTTGGACATCATGGTTACGAAGAACGACGTCAAGTCGTCTGCAAGCTGAGGGCGCTGAAAAAGTACGAGAGCTGTTTCCGCCAAAGCGGCGACGGCGTGCGACGTTGCAGCAGACGGCAGCAGAACGACCGGGCAGCGGCACTCATGGCGATGTTCCTTGATCCACCGTCCGAGGTCGGCTAAAAACGTTTCGGTTGGATTCTGCATCCGGACATCAAAGAGAAAGATGCCGAAATAACGGGCAAAAGCTCTACCGAAGCGCTCCAGTTCCGAATTGGGCAGGTCGTCGGGAGAGATGCTTGCTTTTACAAGGCGATAAAGGTCGTCGTAGCTGGTGAGGGTAATACGGCGGACAAGGCAGGCCGCTTCCTCGTCTTCAATGAGAGACTCAAAACCGCAGTTTGGTGTCGTAGGAATGTTGTTGGTGCTGTCCATAGCGGGCTCCGTTGAAACTCGCCTCCCAATCCTTAGGCATTGAGAGGCGAGCATCTATAAAACTCAATCTTTCGTTCCCGGAAGAAACTTCTTCAGTTGACTCGGCAAGAAATCCTTGCCCAGCGCCTTGCAGGGTGTCGTTCGCCTTGATGAGAGGATCAAATCAGAGAGGGCTCAGGAATCGCTCCCGCCAGTAGATGCCGCTCTTTTGAACCACTCCCGCCAGTCGCTGCCGCTCTTTTCGCGGCCTTCAAGATGCTTTCGAATGCAGTTGGCGCGATCGGCCAGCACCTTGTTGGAAAGACCGTGGCTCGAAAAATGCGGCATGCTGATTAGGAGACCCTCGTGAAGGTTTTCATCTTTGGCCAAGTCGATCTCACGAACGGCAATCTTTCGTTCAGGATCACCTTCAAGACCCTCCGTCCACTGCCCATGCTTAGTTTCGCAGAGAATCTCCTCGAACTCCTCCCGTTTCCCGTTGGCAATGATGACAACCGGATTCTTTTTCAGCACTTCCGCCAATCGGTTCCGCCAGGCATTCCGCCGTGCTTCTATAAAGTCTTTCGGATAGTCAGGCGCTCCGGTGATGTCTCGAACTAGGCCGAAATCGACGCCTTTGTACATGATTCCGAGCTGATCCCAAATGTTGTGATTGGGCCGTTGAACCGGATAGAGATTGCAGTCGCAGCCAATGCCGTCGGCGGCGAAAAGACGCAGCTCTTTAACGGCCTTCTGAAGCCCTTCGCTCGTCGAATCAACGTGTTCCTCGCCAAAAAGGCTTCGCACAAAGGCCGCAAGTTTTCTAGCATATGGATAATTCAGCTGATCGAACCGCTCAGCGTCTGGCAGATACCCGAGATCCACTGCGCTGCATGAGTCGGCATCAAGGACTGTATATTTTGTCTCTCCTTTGACGAATCGGCAGCCGCCCGGCTCGTATCCGCAGAACCAGAGCGGCGAATGCCAGTTGCCGCCACGGCTGCCATACCTAACATCTCCGGCCAGCTTATTCAGCGCATGCTTCAGTGTCTCGCCCGATTTTTCACACGGCAACACTCTCTCGGCTTCGTATCGAGCCATGCTTTCGAGCCCCGCAGGCGGAAGAGCGGCAGCGCCCTTCCATTTGCTGACGACTTCATCGGGAACGGGCCGCCCCGACCTCATCCAGTCGACGAGAAGAGCAGACATAAGATCCTCAAATCCCCAGTAAGCCTTCATCGGCGATTTTTCATCATCGGCCCCGAAAGCCTGAACAAGTCTCTCGCGAATATCCGCTTCCAGTCCCGGCGAAAGCCCCACCGTTGCCGGGATGAACGTTTGGACACTCTTCGAATCCGGCATTTTTTCTCTCTCCATCATCCCAAAACCTGTCAAGCGACATAAGAATTGACCCTCAAAACGACATAAAAATTGACCCACCTCCAAAAGGGACAAAAGAACGGCATTTGACGTGCCGACCCTCCACGGCCGGCAGGCCGTGGAGGGGGAAGGCGCGTCAAATGCCGTTCTTGGCCGCCGCCCCCCCCCCCGGTTGTTTATTCAAAGCTACCCAACGCAGACCTTGTCCAAGTGTTTGGGATCAAGGAACGGCAACAGCCTCTTCATCGACTGCAGTGACGCCTGTGCTTTGGCTTCCTCCTGAAGCGATTTATCCAAGGCTTCGTGCAATTGGGTGTTTTCTGCTGCAAGGCGCAGATTCTCCGTGTTGGCCTGTTCGAGCGCTCCCTTGAGCTTGGCCAGATCTTCCTGCAAACCACGCACCTGCTCATCGAGTTCTTCGAGTCGGCGCTCCTTCTTCTCCACCGAGGCTAGAGCCTCGTCGGCGGCCTCCCTGACACGGCTTGCCTCGTCGTGTTCGATCTGAAGCCGCGCCTTGGCGCGGCTGTCGATCTGTTCAACCTGGGCCCGAATCATCGGGGCCACGGCTTCCCATACTGCTTTGATGATATTTTCGGCTTCACGTTGTTCGAACCCTGACGGAAGTTCGCCCTTTTGGACAAGCTTTTCTTGTTTCCACTCATTCACTGCCTCCGAGATCGTCCCCAGCGAGCCCTTCCCAATCTTGGCTCGGATGGCACGGATGGACGGCAACTGAAGGTCACTCTCCCGCACGCTCTCTAAAATTTCACGTACAGAATCACTAACACTTTGATCTTTCATCATTTTTAATCTCTTCAAAAATTGCTGTAACGTTACAGCGTAACGTTATTGTTACGACTCGGGACGATTGTCCTTGGTTAAAAGCCCCTTGTTCAGGGCCTGACGGCGATGCTCCCTCAATCGATAGCTGCTTCCCGTGATGGTTAACGCTGTGCTGTGGTGCAGAAGATGATCGAGGATCGTCGCGGCCACCGCTTCGTCGGCAAAGATGAGCCTCCATTCCGAGGGCGGTCGATTACTCGTGATGACCACGCTCTTCTTCTCGTAACGGCGGTTGATCAACTGAAACAGAAGATGTGCTGCCGACGGCGAGAACGGCAGGTAGCCAATCTCATCGATGATGATCACCTGGGGCTTGTTGATTTCCCGCAGCTTCGCTTCCAACGTATCTTCTCTTGACGCCTTCTCAAGCGTGGCGAGCAAATTGGCCGCCGTGTAAAAACGCACGGACCGACCGCTCTCAATGGCCTTGTAGCCAAGCCCGATCGCCAGATGCGTCTTACCCACACCAGGAACGCCGAAGAAGGCGACATTCTCGCCGGCGTCAATCCACTCCAAGCTGGCCAATTCACGGATAGTCCCGGGGTTGATAGACGGCTGCGCCGTCAGATCGAAATCTTCCAGCTTCTTGATCGTCGGCAGATGCGCCGACTGCAGCAACTGCTTGAAGCGATTGCATTCACGCTGTTGCACTTCCTTGCCGAAGGCGTACTCGATAGCCTGACGGGGCGTCATTTTGGCCTGCGCAATATTCTCGAGAACTTCGGTCATGTGGTCGCGCAGATAGGGCAGACGCAAACGATCGGCCAGAGAGCAGAGCCTCTCATCAGATTCACGGCTCATCACTCTTGCTCCTTGGGCTCGGTCCAGCCGATGCTGTCGTCATAGGCACGCGTATCGGCGCTGAGAGCGCTGCGGTGCTCACTGTAAGCTTGCCACTGAGGATCCTCGGCAAGCTTGTCCCGACTCTTGTCGTAGGCATCCTTCTCGATCTCACCGTTTGACAGATTTTGAGCTTGAGGGTTAAATACATCGGCGGTCTTATCGAGTGTGGCTACCATAACACCCCCTTGCAACACAGAAATCGTTGCCTCGTCGATCTGAATCTGCACCTTCATTCCGACAAGATGTTGGGGGACTCGGTAGTACTTGTTGTCAACACGGATAAGACCGTCGTTGTTGCCGACCTTGCGAGTCTCCACGTAGGTGTGGATCATCGGCGGCTTACTGAGCGCACGCATTTTGGGGAGCTCGATTTGCCACCTCTGGGCAGGAGTCCGAGGACCGTCAAACACCGTCGAGAGCTTGCGCTCGTCGGAAGATCGGCACCAAGCCTCAAGCCACAGGTTCCAATCCTCGATGGTGGGTTTGTTGACGCCGGCCAGATTGCCTTTGAGATACTTCACCCCCGATTCCACTTTTCCCTTGCTGCGAGGCTTACACACGGCGGTCGCAATCGGCTTGAGACCGTAGTAGGTGCAGAACTGGTAGAAGCGCTCGGTAAAGCGTTCGACCGCCGTCTTGGCATAGTGGTTGCGAACCAGACTGGAAGCGTTGTCGCACACGATGCAGTAAGGCAGACCGCCGAAGTAGCGGAAGGCCGACTCAAGCCCGTCCAGCCAGGCAGTCTGGGTCTCAGACGGATAGGCCTTGGCAAACAATCGGCGTGAGTAACCGAGCTTGCAAACAAAAAAGTGCAGGCGTGTCATCTTCCCGCCCAACCGAACAACCTTCTCGCCGAAGTCGATCTGCAACTGCTGTGCCGGAGCAGTCTCGTAGCGACCGTGAATAGCCTGCTGCTGCAGGCAAGCTCGGGCAGCCTCACGAAACGGCTTGCAAAACCGCTCAAGCGTTCTCAGGGGGATGTCAACGCCGTAAGTCTCACGCAACAAACTCTGCAGTGGTGGACAGCGGCTCTCGCACGTGTAGAAGCTGTTTCGCACCTCGTCGGAGTGCTCGGCCAGAAAGCGGCCGGCCTGACTGCGGGTGTCTCGGCGGGGTTGGTCGGTATCCGTCTGCAGGCACCGCTTAACCGTGTTGCGTGCCATGCCCAAGATCCGGGCGACATGGCGGATGGGTTTGTGTTCTTCAAGAACAAGTTGCCGCACAAGAAGACGGCATTCTTTGGTAATCATGGTTTTGGAACCTCCGTTGTGATGAACAACGGAACCCATGATCCTCGACTTTCTCGTCATTGTAAAAGTACCTCACGACGCCCCCTCGAGGTGGGTCAAAATTAATGTCGTTTGGTGGGTACTTTAGTATGTCGTGCAACATCCCAAAACCGGCTGACAAAAGAAAAGCCGCCGGACACGGATTGTGTCAGCTGACGGCTCAAAAATTCAAGGATTGCTCCATTTCCGTCCCACGATTCCGGAACATGGTCTAACCTGAATTTTGCACCAGCCTGCCTTTCTGAAAAAACAAGCTGCTGCAAAATTCAGGCTAGGCAATGGTTTCTCCAGATAAAAAAAGCCCCCGGGTGTGAGCCGAGGGCTGGTAATGGTTCAAATTGGGCGGTTACTTCTTCTCGAGAAGTTCAAGCCGTTTCTTTTCTTCACGTTCAAGCTGCTTAATGCTCTTCTCCGGAGTCGGGAGATCTTCAGGCATCGTGCCGCCTAACCGCTTAATGGTTTCCCGCACCTCCTTCCCTACGGAATAGTGCGCTTGGTTCGCCTCCCTTTTCCCGACGATGTGTTCGCGTCGGAGTTTGGCTTCGGCCTGGGTTGCTCGGAAGAGGTTCGCGGCCAGTTCTTCGTGACCCATGTGGTCAAGAATTTCCTGGCTCTGTTTCAATCCCTTTCTAGCGTGGATCTCTTTTCTGCCAAGCCCGCCGTAGAGACCCTTGTATCCGTGGTTTTGGAAGATGGCATAGTCTTTGGGTTCGACGATGCCGGCGTCATGCGCGGCATCGCTTAACCGTTTGTTATGCTCCTTCATCTCCCTGCGCAAGAACAGACGCTTTTGATCCTCATCCAGTCGGGCGAAGGCTTCCTCGTCGGCGAGTTCCTGGCGGCGGGTTTGAACCGCGAAGTAGGTTTGGCCGGCGGCAATGACAGGCTTGCTCGGGTCGCCGTTCTGAACGATCAGGTAGCAGGCATAACGGGAGAGGGCGACGTCATCGACTTCGCGTTGAGCTCCTTTGCCCGCTTCGATCAATTTGACAACATTGTCAAAATGATCCGATGACTCTATCTTCATTGCGACGCAGGCGGTTTTTGCCCTATCCACGACCTCCGTGAATCTGCGCCAAGTCGTATATCCCAAGAGCGGGTAAAGCTCGCGCGCAAACCAGTACTCCCTGCCGTCATCGTCCAGATGGCGGATCGCGTCGAAGTTCGGGAGGGTTGCTTGTTCGTCGGTGTTTTGGGTATTATCCATACATACCTCGTCATAAAGGTTCGACCAAGCCCTCAGCGCATTGCTCTGTGTTGGGGGCTTTCCTATTTTACGATGTCGCCTTCATCGTGCCGCCTCCCAGGCGCGCAGCGCGTTTGTGAGCATGTACGCGGAGAGCTTCACGCGGCCTCCGATCGTGCGCTTGACCCACACCGAATCCCCGTCGCAGACATAGGTGACGGTTGCCTTAAAGCGCCAGGGCCACTTCCGGCGCGTGAGTCTCTCAAGGACAATGAGGCAGAGGATGAGTACCGCGCCTGCAATAAACGGGTGCAGTACGATCCATGTAAAAGCGTCGGAGAGCATGATGATAGATGCGCCCCATCCGTTCTTTACAAGATTTTGGAGAACGGATGGAAATATGTCTTGACAAATACCGGGACTTTCTCAGTCTGCTGCAGTCCTGGCAGTTTCTGCAGCAGGTAAATGCAATCGTACGAGGCGTGATGCATCGACAGAACGTTCGGCATGCCATGCATCGTAAAGGCCTACATTCTCAACCACATGGCGACGGAAGGGCCTGGCAGGACTGCTGCAATACGCACAGCAACTTCAGGTGTAACAGGACCTTGTTCGTTGAGAATTCTGGTAACAATTTGTCCTTCACAGGCTGCCGGTGGGTGCTTGCGTAACAGCAGGGGCGCAGGTGGCGATATCCTATAGGTGAAGAAAAACCCCGGCACGGCGGCCGGGGATGTGTGCTGAGGCCTCGCTATAGAGGATCGTCTAGAGCGCCGCCATGGACGTAATGAGAAGCGCGTTAATCAAGTCAATCAAAAAGGCCCCCACAACGCCCACAATCAGCCAGGCCTGAGGGCAGGTGCCGTATTTTTCAGCAAGCGCCTGCATGTTCGCAAGGGCATTTGCGGTCGCCCCCATCGAAAAGCCGACGCCGCCAGCGGCAAGCATCACGGCCGTGTAGTTGCGGCCGATCAGAAGAAAGATCACAAGCCACCCGAAAAGAAGCGCCAGTGCCGTCTGCAGCGCCAGAATCACCACAAGGGGCCCGGCGAGGTTTATGAGTTCATGCAGTTTCAGACTGTTGATCGCCATCGTCACAAAAAGAATGAGGCAGATGTCCGCGACAGCGTCGAGCCCCTTGCCCGTTACCTTATAGGCGCCCGTGTAGTCTCCGACGTTACGCACAATTGCTGCCACAATCATGGAGCCGATGTAGGCCGGCAGCGTAATGTAGGCACCAAGCCACTTGGAGACAATCATGCCGGCAGCAAGCGTCAGTGTCACAACGCTTACGGCCTTCATGAGTTCCCGGGTAAAGGCCGGTTTATTACCCGAGTGATCGTCCTGCACACCCGTTTCGACTTCGGTCGGAATGTGAAGGGGTTCAGCCAAATCGCCGTGCTCGTTCGGAATCTGTACCTTATAGCGCCGGATGAGCCATTCGCCCAAGGGGCCGCCCACCAGAAGCGCGGCCACCATCCCGAAGGTGGCCGCGGTGATTGCCATCGCCGTGCCCCCGCTGATGCCGTAGGTTTGCTCAAAATAAGGCCCGAAGGCAGCTGCGGTACCCAAGCCTCCCATCATCGAGACGCTGCCTGCCAAAATGCCGTAGTGGGTGTCAATGCCCATGAGCCACGCAGCGCCCATGCCCACGACGTTTTGCAGAAACGCAAGGACCGTCACGGCCATAAGAAAGGTCACGAGGATCTTTCCGCCGTTGGTGACAAGTTTGAGACTTGCGGTGAGCCCGATCGTTGTAAAGAACCCGAGCATGAGAACGGTCTGCAGCGTACTGTCAAAGGTAACGCGCATGATGCCCTGATCCTCCAGGCCCGAAAGGATCGCCGCACAGAGCATGCCGCCGATCACGGGGCTCGGGATGCTGAAGCGCGCCAGAACCGGGACGCGCCGCTTGATCCAGACGCCTAAAAAGTAGGTGATCACCGCAAGCGCCACGGCCTGCACCATGTTGACTTTGAGCAAAAGCATGCCGCTCTCGGCAAAGGAGTATTCCATTGTTTTTCTTCTTTGGTTTCGGTGGGAGGACCCGCGATCGGGACAATGTGTTTTGGCTTATTATGCGGGAAAAACGCCCGCCGATCCGAAGTTTTTCGGGCTGATGCCAGTTTATCGGGGAGGGAATGGGGAACTTCTCTTAGGAGAAATCGGTAAGCCGCCTGCGAACCGAAGCTTTTTCTGGGTAAAAATACCTAACTCCGCGTCCGGGCTTTCCGAACGCGGTGTCGGGCCGTGTTAAGCGTGCGCTTCTTCACGCATAAACTCTTTGGTACGGGTGTGGGTGACAAACCAGGCCATGGCAAAAAGGGCAATGCCGGCTAAGGTAAGCCCGAAGGCCGTTGCCCCCCAGAAGCCTTCAGCGCCGAAAGGCCCGCCCACAATCTGACCGTCAAAGCCGAGCCAGTAGCCGCCACCGAGCCCCACGGCCCAAAGAAGGATGCCGTAGACCATCATCGGCCAGAAGGTGACGCGGTACCCGCGTAAGGCAAAGCCGCAGATCGTCTGACAGGCGTCCATGGCGTGGTAGACCACGCCGTAAATGAGAAGCGTCACGGCCAGCGTGTGCACCGCCGCGTCCGTGGTGTAAAGGCCGACGAGAGCGTCGCGCCCGAGGTAAAGCGCAAGCGCGCCCAATACTGCAAGCGTGAGGCCGATTCTGAGCGCTCTGAACGTCACCTGCTGCGCCACGGGCGGGTGCCCGGACCCAAGCGACTGGGCCACAAGGACGCTTACCGCAATCCCGAGACTCATCGGAACCTGATAAAGCGTTGCCGTGATGTTGCCCACAATCTGGTGCGCCGCGACGTCAATCGTGCCGATACGGGCGATAAAAATCGCCATGAGCGTAAAGGAACTCACTTCAAAGAAGGTGGAGAGCCCAATGGGGACCCCGAGCTTTAAGTGCTGCAAAAGGGCTTTGACGTCAGGCAGATAAAACTTCGCGGGCCGCATGGGGCTGTAAAACCTGTCGCACTTCCAGATGAGCCAGTAAGCAGCCAGCGACAACCAGGAGTTCACGGCCGTTGCGGCACCGGCGCCCGCACCGCCGAGCTCGGGTAAGCCAAAGAGACCGTACATGAAAAGCGCGTTTAAGGGCACTTTCATCGCGAGCATCCCAAGGGCCACATACATCGTGACCTTGGGGCGGTTAACGGCCGCATTGAGCGCCACAAAAGGACGCGAGAGGACCGCTGCCGGCAGCCCGGCGGCACTGAAAAGGAGGTACTCTCCCGCCATCAGCGCGACGTTGCCGTGCACCTGTCCGAACGCGACCCAAAAGTCGGTCTGAAGAATCAGTGCCATCCCGATCACGGTGAGAATGACGCCGAGCCAGGCTGACTGCGTGAGTTCAAATCCGATCCTCTCAAACTTCCGCGCGCCGTAGTGGTGGCCCGCAATGGGGCTTAAGCCCTGCAAAATCCCCACAAGCGAAATAAAGATCATGACGGCCGTTGCGGACGCGAGAGCCACGGCCGCGAGGTGTTCGGCGCCGAGCCGCCCTGCCATGATGGTGTCAACGGTCGCAGAGCCCATGATGGAGAGGTTTGCGACAAAGATGGGACTCGCGAGTTTAAAAAGGGCGCCAACGCTGATGTCGGGGGGCGTGAGCCGCGTCGGACGGGTATTTTCGGGCGCGTCGGAAGTCTTTGTTTCGGCGCTAGAGGACATGGTCAACCTCAGAAACAGCACCGGGCTGTTTCTAAAAGAAATTGCTTAGTTCGGATGCGGGACGCAGTTTAACCGATTGCGCGCAGCCTTTGGCGGCGGTTGGTATTGGACGAAAGGCTTACCTCGTGAGCAGTTTTGGGCCGCAAAGAAAATCAGTGATGCCGACGCTGAAAAACCCGTCATTGTCGTAATACGGGTAGATGCAGTCCGGCGTGATAAGGATCTCCGATTAAAACTTCCAGGACGTATTGAGCATAAACGCGTGGTTTTTCGCTCTTATCCGACCCGTTAAAGCTGTAGGAGAGGGTGGAGGAGAAGATCTCACCGGTGATAAACCGAAAGTCCGCGGTCACACCGTAGGAGAGATCCCCGATCGTTTCAGGCCGCACATGGTCGGTGCTCGTCAAACCCGCACAGGGGCGTTTCCGCAAAGACCGGTTTGACGCCAAGCTTTTCGGCAAGTTTCCGGCCGAATTCAACGTCGGCCCCGGTAAGTTTCCCTGCGGCATCGTGGTAGGTAAACGGCGGATAGACGCCTTCGGTGTCGATTCTCAGTTCCCCGGTGCGGGCAATTTTGTCGGCGAGGTCTTCAGCGGCAAGGGCGTTGGCGGCCGCAAGCGCGGCAAGGGTAAATAGCGAAAGAGCGGCGGCGGTGAGTTTGCGGCGGNCGCACAAGAAGACGGCATTCTTTGGTAATCATGGTTTTGGAACCTCCGTTGTGATGAACAACGGAACCCATGATCCTCGACTTTCTCGTCATTGTAAAAGTACCTCACGACGCCCCCTCGAGGTGGGTCAAAATTAATGTCGTTTGGTGGGTACTTTAGTATGTCGTGCAACAAGCAGTCCGATGACGCACAAGGACAACATGATGACGGCATCCCCGAAAACACCCGCCATAAACACACCTCGTTTAAGAGTCCGGCCAATGCAACCTTAAACATGTCAAATCGCAGCATTGACGGATTGCGCAAATGTTGAGAAACAAAATGAAATCAGCAGGTCCTTTTTGCAGTTGTTTACTGTAAGGAGAAGTTTTTCATTTGAATGTATGGCTGCTCACTTTGCTGATCGCGTCAGTTGTCACCATCGCGACAATCTTCCTGATGTGGTACGAGTCAAAGCATTGATTCGTTACAAATGTCTTTGAAAAACGGGAAAAGCCGCAAAGCCTTTCCCGTTTGTATTTTCGTCTGCCGGGCGCTTCGGAGTCAGTACGCACGGCAGACGGGTTACCGCGTCAAGCCTCAGAAGAGGTACTTCACGCCCACCTTACCGCCCACGGCCTTCGCGCCTTCGCTGCCGGTACCGGCAAGGAAGTTCACGTTGACCATAAAGTTGCCCTTACGGGCTTCAACGCCGATATCGGCCTGCACCGGGCTCGTGTCGAGAACCTTCTGCTGGTACCCCAGGATATCGGTTTCATCGTCACCGAAGGTCGGCACATAGGCAAGCTTCACCGCAGGCGCAATGTTCCAGCCGGAAGCCTCCACGGGCTTCATGCCGACACGCACCGCAACCGGAACCTGGAAAACCGTCATCTCATCATCGGCAATCCGGATGGCGCCCACTTTGAGGGCATCGGTCTTCAGCTGCGAGAGGCGAATCCCAAGGCTCGGCGTGACCGTCACGGCACCGGCGTCAAACTGATAGTGCGCGCTCATGCCGGCCGAAAGCATTTCGGTGTCAACGCTTTGGCTCAGTTTCGAAGCAGCGGACGCTGAGATGTCGTTTTTGGCCTTCACATACGCGACTTCACCGACAAAACGGGCGTCACCCGTCTTATAAACGCTGTAGGCCGTCAGACCCCAGGTGTCAATTTCGTTTTTCATGCCGAAATTGCTGCTTCGCGCAGAGCCCGTGCCGTACTGCAGTGCGGCGCCCAGGGTGATGTCGTCAGAAACCGCCACATCGGCACCAAAGACACCGTAGCCCATGTCGCTCTTAAATCTTGCGTTGTTGTCAAAGCCATCGGCCTCGTAGCTTTCGCCGCCCACGTCAACCCAAAGGTTGGCGCCGGCTCCGAGCTCCTGATCAATCGACGTTCGGTCGGCAACCGTCGCAGCCAAAACACTGTCGGCACGGCGGATCATGGACTGCAGGCCCATCGAAGCGACGGCTCCCCCTAAAGCGTTCTTGTCCACCGTGGTGGAGACGTCGGAGCCATTGAGAGCCGTCTTCGTAAAGAGGTTGTCGGACACGAACGATGCGGATGTGAGGCCTGTGACGGTGTCAGCCAACTTAAACGTGCCTTCCGCGGCGTTGACCAGCGCTACCTTGGCGCCATCGGCCGCGCTGACGGTACCTGTCACTGCCTTCTCGCCGACAGCGGCCGCGTCAACCATCAGGAGGGAACCGGCAGCGAGAGTGACCGTTCCTTCTGCGGTCGTTGCAAGGCGATCAGAAGCTGATGTCAGACTGCCGTTAACGAGGATGCCGCCCTGAGGGTTCACCGATGTGCCAAGGTAAAGGGCTGCAGACACCGCTTCTTTACCCCAGTTCAGGCCGGCCTGATTAAAGGCTGCCTCTGCCTGCGCTGCCGTCGCGCCGATTGTGATCAGCGAGTTCTGACCGGCAATAAGGCTTCCCCGGAGGCTTTCCACCTGTGCGATTTCAAGGTGCGAGGCGTTCCCGATCGTATTGAGCGCCGCATCATTCTGCCAGGCAGGATCAACGAACACCTTGGAATCGGCACCAAGATCAAGCGTACCGATCTTGAGAACACCGCGCTTACGCTCGTTACCGACCGTCACGAGGTTATTGCCGGCAGCGACCAGTTTTTCCACCGTGGCAACGATATTCGCGACAGTCAGGCCTGCTGCCTTGACGGGCATGTCGGTCGTGCCGGTCGTGCCGGCTGAAAGCGTGAGATTAGAAAGCGTACCCGTGGTTTGCTCGGGAAGTTCCGTCTGGCCGAGGTTAAGCGTAAGGCCTGGCGCAACCTCCACGTCAACGGCTTTGCCGGCAGTGTTCTGAACGAGATGCCCGCCCGCAGCGGAACCCACAAGCGTCATCTCACCTGTTGAGCCTTCAGGCGCAGCAAAGGTCACCTGATCGACCGCCTTGGCGCCCGTTTGAGCACTGTCTTTCACCACAACGGTTTGGGCACCGGAATTCTTCACGGTCACCTGTGCGGTCGCCTTGCCGTCAGCATTCGTTTTCACTTCCGAAGAAGCCGTCACCTGTTCCGTGGACTGAATCACGGAGTCCACGAGTTCCGCTGTTTCTCCTGCCGCTTTATAAAGTTTGGAGTTAAGGAACGAGAGGGAGGCCGAGCCGGCTTTAAGCGCACCAGACATCGCCTTCAGAGACGCGGTCGTGTAGTAGCCCTTGTCGGTGAGGGCAAGCGTGCCGCTCGTGGCTGTAATACCGGCTTTAAGGGCAAGCCCGGTCAGATCTTTCTCTGAAGAAACCTTGGATGCATCAGCATTGATAACGCTCTTCGTGCCGAGGTCGTAAACCTGAGCTGAACCGGTTTCAAGGGTACCGCCGGCAAGCGTTACCGTTCCGGCAGCCACTTCGATCGTATCGGCCCTGAGCGTACCACCCTTTTCAATCCGGACAAAGGGAAGTCCGTCTGTAGCCTTAGCTGTATTTGCAAGCTTTAAAGACGTTACAGTAACCGTGCCTTCACCGGAAACTGTCAGCTTGCCGCTCTGGGTGAATTTCGGATTGGTACCGGCTGTCATCGTGTCAAGGGTGATACCGTTGGAAGCCGACAAAACGCCGCCCGTCACTGCCGTGTTGCCGAGGCTCTTCCAAGCCTTACGGACATCAAAGGTACCAGCTTCAACAGTGAAGTCTCCGAAATACTTATCCATTGAGCCGTACATGACGACCGTACCAGCACCTTTCTTCACAAGAGTGGAGTACCCGGGGTCCTGCTCCTTTGTGTTGGGCAGAGCGCTCGCAATCGAATCATCCTCTCCGGTTGCGGAGGCCGTTCCGATCGTAAGAGTTACCCCATCGGCAATATCAAAGGCCCCTTTAGAAGAACGGTCAAGGAAAAGGAACCCGCCGCTCGCGTAGGCGGACCAACCCCAAGTGTTTTCTTTCCCCTCGAAAGGCGAGTCAATCCTATTACCGGTATAAGCCATGTCCTTGGTAAGTTTAAATGTCACATCTCCGACCGCATTAGCGCCGTTTTGTTTAATGCTGGTCGTGATGTCAACGTAGACAGCTCCGCCTGCCACGAATCCGGATTTATTCCTTGCCACATTGTCCTGAAATAAAACATCTTCAAAGACGATGGTGCCGGACTTGATCATGGCGCCGCCGCCGATGTCTGTTGTCACGTTTTTGACAAACTCACCACCCTTCATATGAAGCTTGGTTTTGTCGTAGACAAAAAGACTGCCGTAAGAAACCGTGTTGTCCTTAAAGGTCACATTATTAAGTTCAACCTTGGTCGCAGTCTCGTTCGTCACATCAACAGTTTTGTCTCCCTTGTGAGCAAAAATCGCGAAGCTACTGCTTTTTCCAGACGCCAGCCCGGTAAAAACCGTATCGGACACAGAAATATTCTGCGACCCGCGCAGCTCGAAAGGCGTGTTGGAGATCGTGCTGTTTTTAATTGTGATGGATTGAATTCCGTCTTTTTTGTCAAGACGCACGACTGAACCGGTACCCTCGACCGTCTTGTCGGCGACAACACAATTAACACCGTCCTTACAGTAGTCGTCGGCAAACTCCGCCGCCATCGCTGGCACTGAAAGTAATGCCGCACAGACACCAGCCACCGCTGTCTTCACCGAAGCCCTGGATGTGGTTTTTGCCGCTTCATTCACAGCAACAAGCGCCCCCCCGGGTCTTGCTGAAAATGACCTTGAATGTTTTGTTCATTTTTTCTGATCTCCTACTGGCTAAATAGCAGAATTTCTTTGGGACTCAATGAACATAATTGCAGAAAAATCCCCGATACTCATATCGCCGACACCCAGAGGCCACTGCCCTACTGCTTAACAGCAGCGGAAATGAAAAAAAGCCCGCAAGTAAGCGAGCTTTTGTAGAGTGCCTCTAAAGCTGAGGGCACGGAGCCCTCAGCCCACCTATCAAAATGGAGAGGCGATATGAATTCTATCGTATTAACCGCAAACGTCCAGCCTAATCTGGATGTCAATTACATCGGCATGGACGTGCACAGCGACAACGTGGTCGTGTGCGTGCGGCGCAACACCATTAACTCCAGCGGCCAGCTGGTAGGAAAGACGATTAAGACGAAGAAGGTCGTCATCAAGAACTCGCAGGAGCCGCTGGTGGAGCTGCTCAGCAAGTACGCCGACGGGCAGCAGCACATCATGACGGCGGAGTCGACATTCAATTGGTATTGGCTCGCCGACATTGCTGAGGATCACGGGTGGAACTTCCGCCTAGCGGATCCCTGCACTGTCAGCCAGGCCAACATCAAGGCGGCGAACGACGAAACGGACGCGGAGTATTTGGCAGACCGGCTGCGCACGGGATCTCTCAAGAGTACCAGTGTTCTGCCTCGCCAACTGCGCGGCGTGCGGGATTTGATGCGACACCGTCTTCGCGTCATGCAGGAGGTTTCGGACAAGAAGGTGCGCCTGAGCAATCTTTACCATAACCACTGCGCACATCCGATGCACGGCAAGCTGCTGGCTGCCCTTCAGGATGCCTACGATGAAATCAACATCGACGCCGTACTTGAGAGCGGCATCTGCAACAACGGCAGCGAGTTGATTATCGGCGATCTGCTCACAGGGCTGCGCGAGGCAGAAACACGTTTGGCAAAGATTGAGGCTGCAGTCTACGGGCGCATTGACGAGATCGACTCCTATAAGGCCGAGCGCATGCTACTCAAGACCAGCATGAAAGGCTGCGGCGACGTACTCTCGGCGATTATCGTCACGGAAATCGGCGATATTTCCCGCTTCCGCACGATGGGGGACTTTGTGTCCTATTGTCGACTGGCACCGACGTCGAAGCTGTCCAACGGGAAAAGCAAGGGGCAAGGCAACGCCAAGAACGGCAACGCCTATCTCAGTTGGGCTTTGACAGAATTGGCGACGTTGATGGCGCGGTTCAACGAGCCGATTCGACGGTACTTGGAACGCAAGCAGGAAAAGACGGGACTGCGCGTCGTCGCCGTGAGGGCGCTCGCCGCCAAACTAGCGCGCTGTGTGTACCAGGTTCTGCGGAAAAAGGAGTCATTCGACCTGGGGCTGGCTTTTGGCAGCAAGCCCACGCACGGTCAGATGACGGCCGCGGCAGAGGCAGCGCAGACACCGCCAGAACCTGCATTACCACCCGTCCCTGCAGTGGCAGGGGAGCATCATTGCCCGGCGGAAGAGTCAGACGCGCCGATCGTTGTAAAAGAGCCGGTGCCAGTGAAATCCAAGCGGTCAACGCGGAAAAAGGCCGTGTCTGCCGCAAGCTCTGAACCCGCGGTTGCTGCCGAGGGGCGGCAGACCGCGCGTAAGGCGGATAGGGTTAAGGCACGTTGTGCCTTAACCGCTACGCCGCCATCCTGCGCGGGTACGAGCTGCGTCAAGTCGCGACGCGAATGAACGGCATCCTCCCCGCTGACGCGGGTCCCCTCCATTAAATCGCGACGGGACTTGACCCAGGAGAGGATAAACCCATTATCAATGCTGCTACGTGCAAGCCGCGCGGTTATTCGTCTGGCGCACTGCGCGTTATGAAGAAACGATTATGACTATGTAACGATTGCCGAGCACTCCGCGAGCCATGGCTGGGGGGGATGAGACATTCCAATGAGCTCGTGGACCCCGAATCGGACGCGGGGTGTTCTGCATCTGATTGACGACGACGGACGGTAATAAAGGTTTTTTGATTTCGGCCGGAATCCGAGCCCTCTCGGGGGTGAGAACCAACGGCGCACCTTGGTGCCCGTCGGCTACTCGTGAGACCTGTAAAAAACTATGGGACGGAGGCCGGTGCAGACTGAAGTGTTTGGCCGCTCGAAATGAGTGGTGGGGCTATACCCTTTGGAAAGCCGCGTATTTACTGGCTTTGGGCAGCCTAGATCCTGATGTGCGCCTGCTACGGAATCTTTTCCGAGCTTGCTTTCAACACCTCATCGACCGAAGCGATACCTGCACGCTGACGACGGACGAGCAGTCCGATGTGCACCTGTTTGAACCGTATGGCTTAGCTGCCAGGTTTTTTTAAATTTACTTAACCAATTGACAACGTCGGTGAAATGTGCCCCCCCCCGCAAGGAAAAAAATGACCTTTTTTTCGAGTTTTTTCTTTTTCTAAGAAAAACCCTCTCAGGGTTAACGCGACAGCAAAATCCTCCGGGAAATGCCAAGCTACTGATCTTATTTATAATATTTAACTTTGCTGTATCAATACAGAGAAAAACCGCGTTGTACGTCTACAACAGGTTTGACAAAACAAACTCAGCCCATCCTGCTGAGTTTTTCCGTCAAGGGCTTTTGGTCATTACCCGACGTCTCCTGCGCGATGCGTTCGCGCTCGGCGTCGGTGAGATCGGGTAAAAACGTCCCCTGCTGAAACCGCCGCTTCCACTCGCGCACGGTGTAGCCTGAGAGATTAAGAAACCCGGCCGTGGCTTTGTAACCCCAGCCGCGGGTAAAGAAGATGTAGGCCCTGATCTTGATTCCGCGCGAATAGCGGGTCGCCGTGGTACGCGCATCGTACTTGGTTTTGTCCGTTGCAGCACCCCGGGACGCAAGTGCACCCGCAGGCTCCTCTTTGCTGACAGGGGCATCCTCGGGAGCCTCAGCTTCCGACTCAGAAGCTTCAGCGGTCACCTCGGGCGCGGGCTTCGCGCCTTCAGCGGCAAGAGTTCTCAGAACCGCAGCAAGCCGCTCGTTTTTTGCCCGCCCGATCTCATCCATCCAGTCGGGATGGTAAGTGTTGACGTGCTGCGGGACGCCGTCAATGAGTTCATCGGCGGCAGAAACGTCTTCGGCCTCTGAAGCGGCTTTTGTCCGGCCCGGGGCCGCGAACTTCACGGGTTTATCCTTCTTTTTGGGATAAGGCTTACGCACGCGGCGACGGGCGCGGTCTTTTTCCGCGTCCGTAAGTCCGAAGAGATCCGGTTGTTCAATATCGTGCATGGCCAATTAATCCGCTTGCAGCCCGCAAAGGCCTTCCTGCGGGATATTACCCGCGCGGCGCAAAAAGCGCGTGAGAGGGCTCAAAGTCCTCAATGTCGGCGTTCCATATATTAAGGCTCCCCGCCTTCATGTCGTAGTAAAGCGCGTGCAGGGAAAGTTCCCCCGCATCGGCCTTGTCGTGAATCCAGTCATACGACAAAAGGTTTTCAAGCGATAAAAGCACCGCCCCCTCTTCACAGCGCCGGGTGCGCAGGACCGCGTCTTCCATGGGGTTTTCAGCCTTAAGTTCCGCAAGCACCGGGTTTGCCAGCGACACCCAGCGGGAGATATAGGGTTCTCCCGCGATTTTTTCCGGAAACATGAGCCCGTGAATGCCGCCGCAGCCTGAGTGCCCCATCACGATGATGTGCTTTACTTCAAGGTGTTTGACCGCGTATTCCGCGGCGGCAATGACGGCGTCGGCGTGAGTGGCCTCGTCCTTGCTCGGGACAATCGCCGCAACGCTGCGGATCACAAAAAGGTCACCGGGCTTACAGCCCATCAGAAGCGCGGGATCCGCGCGCGAATCACAGCAGGCAATGACCAGAGTCTTGGGACTCTGGCCGTGCGCGAGCGCGTCAAAAAATTCGCGCTCCTTCATAAAGTAGGATTCCTTGAAGCTGTGAAACCCGTGAATGAGATCGTGGAAATTAGCGGACATGCTTGCCGCTCCGAAAAACAAATGGAGGCAGGAGTTTAGTGGGCGCGCCGCGCCCGGACAATAAGCCGAAATGCTCACATGGATTAAGCAAAAGAAGGCTGCCGCCCGTTACGGTGTCCAGACGATGTCCTCGTACGAAGGCACGCTTTTAACCATCTTGTGGTCGAGCATCCACGCTCCCACGCGCTTCACATCACTTTCCGTAGGTAAGGGCGGAAGGCCGTCGGCGGTCCCGAAAAGCGAAAATCGCACCATCTTGTAACCCGCCGCGACGGGCGCCGGGATGAGTCTTTTCTTCACCATCACCGCGCGGTATTTTTCGGGATCGGCTTCGATCAAACGGGCGGCCTCTGCCACAGCCTTACGAAACCCGGTGACGGTTTTGGTGTCAAGCTTCTCTTTACGCAAAGCCACAACCGCAAGCGCTTCGTTTAGCCCCGCATCGTCCCAGATCACGCTGCCGCCCTTCTTTTCAACCACCGTCACGAGGGGCTCAGGCAAGAGCGCCGTCTCGACTTTGCCCGCCAGAAGCATCTGAAGCCGGATCGGAATCTGACGGATTTCGACGTTTTTGACGGCCCCCGCCGGGAGCTTTTCCTCCATCTTCATGCGGTCAAGGAGGTAATCAATGATCGTTGCCGCACTCATTGCGGTAGCTGTGCCCTTCAGGTCCGAAAGGCTCTGAATGCGGTCAGCGGCTTTGGGCGACACCACAAACCCGAACGCGCGCTGCGAGGCTGCTGTGTGCGTTGTCGTGAGAATGACTTTCTGGGCCGCACCCGTTGCGTTTTGGGTGATGACGTTCATGAGGTCCCCGAAGTGCCCCGCCAACTGCCCTGCGCGCATCGCGGCTCCGACTTCGAGCGCACTCCTAAAGGGGACCGTGACCACGTCAAGCCCTTCCTTTTTAAAGAGCCCTTCATCGACGGCCGCCTCAAGGACAATGGAGTCCGCAGCGGGGAGCACCCCGATCCGGAGTGTTTCGGCGTGAAGGGCCGTTGTGAGGCACAGGGCGAGCGCCGCGGCCGCCAGTCGGAAGATTCTCATGGTTAAGTCCCGAAATTCTGAGTTTTCGGGACTATAACCGAAACTCAGCCTCTGAGTTCAAAGCGGATGGGAAACCTCAGACGCACGGTTTTGGCGGGGCTGCCCCATGCGCCTTGGGCTTCCTTCACGGCACGTAAGGCCGCCTTGTCGAGAATGCCGTGGGGACTTGTCTCAAAGAGTTCAAGCTCCGTGAGACTGCCGTCCGCGGCAATCACAAACTGCACGACGGTCACGCCCTGAAGCCTCATCACGCGGGCCTTGCGCGGATAATGCAGCACGCTTTCCACGGCGCGTTTGACGCGCGCAAGAAACGGATCGTCGGTTTTGCCGTACACCAGCGTTGAGATGCCGCCGGCGTCGGAGGCACTCTGCGCTCCGGCCACCGGTGCGGCCACCGCAGCCGTCTGTTTTTCCTCAGCGGGCTTTTCCGCTTTTTTCACGGTTTCAGCCGGTTTGGGCTGAACGGTTTTGACGGCTTTCTTTTTCTCGGGGCTGGGCTTGATCCTAGGCTTGGGTTTAGGCTTTTCAACAACCTTCTTTACGACGGGCTTGGGCTTGACCACCGGCACAGGCTCGGGGTCCGGCGTTTTCACTTCCGGTTCGGGTTCGGGTTCCGGTTCCTTCACGGGTTCGGGCTCAGGCTCCGGTTCCGGCGGTACGGGCTCGGCCCGGGCTTCAGAAACGGCACCCCCTGCGACCTGCGCAAAGGAAAGAGCGACGGACGCCTGGTTGCCCGCGGCTTTGTAGGTCAAAACCGGCGCGGCATAAAAGACAACGGCAATCACCGGCAGATAGAGCGCCACCGCCGCCGCAAAAGACACCGCTGAGCGGCGTCTAGCCGTCTTTACGTTCTGTGGCGATTCGGAAGTTTTCATGCTGATGTTCTTTTAATAGGTCAATCACGCGGATGAAGTGCTCAAACTTGGACTCCCGGTCCATTCTGAGAAGCACGGGTTTATCCCGCGGGATTCCGGCAATCGCCTCGGCGAGTTCTTCAAACGACACCCGTGTGCCGTCGCGGAAAAAGTCACCGGCTGCATCGACCTGCACGAGTAACGGGTCCTTCACGTTTTCAGCCTGAGACGCCGTTTTTGAAGCCGGGAGATTAATCTTGATCTCACCCTTGGCGATAAAGGTCGAAATTGAGAGCACCATCGCCAGCAGCACCAGCATGATGTCGATGAAAGGAACGATGTTTAACGGTTCCTTCTTGGGAATCTCAATCATGGCGCAACTCACTTGGCGGCGTCTTTCCATTGGGCGGAAAGCACGTTGATTCTGCGCTGCAGGCCGTTATAAATCACAAGCGTGGGGATGGCGACCGCGAGCCCCAGCGCCGTGGCTTTAAGCGCAAGAGACAACCCCGTCATGATGTCGGAGGCATTGATGTTGCCGCTCTGCCCCATGTCGTAAAAGGTGATCATGATGCCGATCACGGTCCCCAAAAGCCCGACGTAGGGGGCGTTCGAATAAATGATGTAAAGGGTCGTGAGGTTGTCGGTGAGGGCCTTGTCGTAGCTGTTTTTATCCGCGTAGCCGGAGGGCTTCACAGACCGCAGAAACAAAAGGCGCTCAATCGTGAGCCACACGGTCACAAACCCCATGAGGCCGAGGATCGCGAAGATGATGTAGTCAACACTGTCTTTGATGAGTTCCATGGCAGAAAAATCCTGTCCGTTTAAACGGGTTAAACCCCGAAAGCCGCAGCGCAGTCAATGCCGCTGCGGCCCCCGGGGCTCTTGTCTTATGACGGACGTTTAGAAGTCATAGGTGTAGGAAACCCAGAAATTGCGGCCGTCCAGGTACTGGCGGTAGAGGTTGCCGTAGCGGCCCGGCGACGTTTCCGTCCACTCGACCGTGTCCTTATCAAGGACGTTGTTCACAGCCACGGAGAAGCGGTGGTTCTTCGCCACAACGTAGGTCGCACCCACGTCAACAATCGTGTAGTCCTTGTATTTGTTGCCCAGGCCGATGCCGGTCCTGGTGTTGTTGCAGATCATGTCCCACTTGGAGGTGGATTTGACGTAGGCCGAGAGCGGTCCCTGCTGATAGTCGGCACGCAGCTGCAGGCTGTGACGCGGCAGTTCGTTGGGGCGCTTGCCGCTGTCGGCGCCAGCGGTGATCTTGGCGTCGGTGAGCGTATAGCCGCCGGTAAAGGAGAAACCGGCAAACTTCGCGGTCTTAAAGAGCACTTCAATGCCCTTGGCACGGACCTTGCCGTAGTTGATGAGGCGCTTGTCGCAGGCGCTGTCGTCGGCGTTGCAGTAGCCCGCTTCCGTTCTTTCTTCCGAGGCAATCAGGTTTTTAAAGTCCGTGTAAAAGCCCCCGAGCGTCACCTGTGCGGCCCGCCCGAGATCCACAGTCGTGGAAAGTTCATAGCTCCAGCTTTCTTCGGGCTTTAAGTTCGGGTTGCCCCAGGAGCGGTCGCCGGGCTCACTGCCGTCGTAATAGCCGTCCACAACCTGCTTGACGTTGGGCGTTTTGTAGCCCGCGGCCACGCCGCCCTTAAAGCTCAGCCACTGTGCAGGCTTATAAACGAGGTAAGCGCGGGGCGAAACATTCGCGTCAAACATGTCGCTCCACTGGTAGCGGGCACCGACCGTGGCGTTTAACTCGTCGTTGATGAAGTACTCGCCTTCGGCAAAAACGGCAAGCGTTGTCTGATCAAAGGGCCCCTTTTGCGAAGCCGTCGAAGTCGACGGATTTTCGTAGTCTTCGTAGTTGGCTTCCACGCCCGCCGTGAGACTCATGCTGCCGAAGCGGTCGAAGTCAAAGGGCATGATCGCCTTGGTGGCAAAGGTATAGGTATTCGTCTGCTTTAAGGGGTCCGAGAATGAACCGTGGTTTTCAGAAGCCACCGCCTTTTTCGTGGAATGCGGCGTGAGCGTGGTCTTTGTCTTCATCTGCGAGAGGTTGTTCCACATCAGATAGCTTTCGGTGCGCCCGAACCCGTACTTGCCTTCGTGTCCGAGGGCGAGGTTGTATTTGTGGTACCACTGCTGGGCCTTGATGGAGCGGCTGCTCGTATTCATGGAGCCGCCGGAAAAGCGCGTGAAGTCAAAATCGGCAAAGGTGAAGTTTTGGGGGTTGACAGTCCAGTTCAGACGTGCGCCCACATTGCTCGTGTAACTTTCGCTCGGCGAGTGTCCGGCATAGGCGCCCTTCGGGTTCATGATGCCCGTGTCTTCGTGCCGGTAGTAGCGGCCGCGCAGCATCAGAGAAAGCGACTCGTCAACCAGAGGAATACCGAAGAAAAAGCTCCCCGCACCGCTGTTGCCGTAGTTCTTTCTGTGTTCCTGGAAAGTGCCTTCAGCGGTCACCGATCCCGTAAGTTCCTTCACGTGTTTTTTCGTGATGACGTTGACCACGCCTCCGACGGCATCGGTTCCCCAGACGGTGGAAGCCGGGCCGCGCAGCACTTCGATGCGTTCAATCATTCCCACGGGCGCAATAAAGGCGGTCGTCGGATCAAAGCCGTTGGCTTGAATCGCGGAGCTGAAATTCTGGCGCCGCCCGTCCTGCAGTATCAGCGTATAGCCCGCGTCAAATCCGCGGATCGAAATCGTGGAATTACCCATCTTTGTGGAATCGAGATCCACCCCCGGAATGTCCCCGATCGCGGTACCCAAGTCACGCACGGGTTTTGTCTGCAGTTCTTGGGCGGGGATCACCGAGACGCTCGCGGGCGCTTCGCGCACGTCCTGCGAGTAGCCCGAGGCTGAAACGACGGACGTATCCAGCGTGGTGTATTCATCCGAGGCAGCCTGAGCCCAGGCGGCGTTCACAGCGGCTGCCAGCGGCAGCACGACAAAGAGGGTTTTGTTGGTTGTTTTCATGGCAGTAGGAAAAATTCTCCCCGGTTCCCCGGTCGTGTCGACAGGCCGCAATGCGTAGCGGCCCTTCGCATTAAAGGCCGTGAATACTACTGAAATTTACGCAAATGAGAATCGTTCTCAAGCATTTTCAACAACTTCTGACCAAATTCAGCCAACCGGCGTAAAACACACCCCCCGAAACCATACAAAACAAGGCTTTACCGTCGTTAACAGAGTGTTAACACATATTTTCTCTGCAATATGTCGGAAAACACCGACACCGCCCTCAGATTCCGCACTTTTTCATTTAACTTCAGATTGTTGCAGCATTTACTCAACCAACCCCGATGAACTTCCGTTAACTTTTCTTCCAAATTTGTAACAATTGTTGAATAGGAACGATTCTCATTTACTGTCTCGGTTAAAGTCCTTCCGTTTTTCACACAACCCGTCGTTTTTTTTTCCTGACAGGCATGACCAAATCCACCTGGATTCTTCTTGCACTCACGCTCGCTGCGGGCCTTGCGTCACTCACGGCGGGCGCGGCCGACATTTCGCTTGCGGCCGTCCTCACGGGCGACGCCGAAGCGCTCCACGTGCTTCTTGCCTCGCGCCTGCCGCGGCTGGCGGCAGTTCTGTGCACGGGCGTCGGAATGAGCATTGCCGGGCTCATCATGCAGCAGCTCTGCGCCAATAAATTCGTCTCCCCCACAACGGGCGCGACAATTTCTTCGGCGCAGTTGGGAATCCTCATAGCGCTGCTCTTTTTCCCGGACTCAAGCCTCTGGTCGCGCGCGGCGTTTGCGTTTCTCGCGGCGATTGCCGGTACCTGGGTTTTTGTGTGGTTTATTTTGCGGATCCCCATGAAGGACCCGGTGATGGTGCCCTTAATCGGCATCATGTTCGGCAACGTCATCGGCGGGATCACGAGTTTTCTCGCGTTTCGCTTTGACATGACGCAGGCCCTTTCCACGTGGCTTGTGGGGCACTTTTCGTTGGTTCTCCGCGGCAACTACGAGCTCGTTTATCTTGTGGTCCCCTTAATTGCCGCGGCCTGGATCTACGCCAAGTGGTTCAACATCGTCGGGATGGGAAAGGAGTTTTCCAAAAACCTGGGCGTCAACTACTCCCTCGTTCTCTTTGCCGGGCTCTCGATCGCCGCGATGATTACGGCCTCCGTTGTGACGGTCGTGGGAAGCATCTCCTACATCGGGCTCATTGTCCCCAACCTCGTTGCGATCTTTAAGGGCGATGACTTACGGGCGACGCTGCCGGATACCGCCCTTTTCGGTGCGCTTTTCGTGCTCATCTGCGACGTGATCGGCCGCCTCATCATCATGCCGTATGAACTTCCGATTGAACTCATCATCGGTACCGTCGGTAGCCTCCTTTTCATCGTCCTTATCTTTTACCGGCTCAGATTCGGCCGCAGAAGTCTCACGAAAGACAGGCTCCTGGAACTTTTCGGCCTGACCCGCAGAGCGCGTCCGGGCTGCTGCAACCCCGCGGTGATCAAATGAATACTGTCAGACTTGCACAGCGGCGGCGCCTTAAGACCTCCATGGTGGTGCTGGCCGGGCTCGTCCTGTTGTTTATCGGGCTCTATCAGTTTGCGTTCGTGAACCCGAAGTTTTTCGCCTACGCGATGGGCTTAAGACTCCCGCGGCTTGCGGTCATTCTTATCGCCGGCTTTGCGATTTCAGCGGCCGCCATTGTCTTTCAGACGATCATCCGCAACACGATTGTGACACCATGCCTCTTGGGCATGAATTCGCTTTACCTACTCATTCACACGGCAGTCGTGTTTTTTCTGGGTTCCGGCAGCCTTTTTGCGGTGAACCCCGTCTACGCCTTTGCCGCGGACGTCATCGTCATGGGGTTCGTTGCGGGCTTTATTTACTACACGATCTTTCAGAAAACGGGCGGCAATGTCCTTTACGTGCTTTTGATCGGCACGGTGCTCTCGACCTTCTTTTCGAGCATGCAGAATTCGCTTACACGCATCATGGATCCCAACGAATACGATGCGCTTTTAAACACCCTGACGGCAAGCTTTACGAACGTCAACGCCGCCTGCATCATCCCGGGGGCGCTCCTTTTGGCCGCGATTGCCTGGTGGCTTAGAAAAGACCTCGCCATCCTTGACGTCATCAGCCTCGGCCGCGAACAGGCGGTGTCGCTCGGCGCTGACTACGAAAGGACCCTGAGGCGCCTGATGGTGGGCGTCGCGCTTTATATCGCCGTTGCCACGGCGCTTGTGGGACCGCTTTCCTTCCTTGGTCTCATTACCGCCAACGTCGCGCGCCAGCTTTTCACCACCTACCGCCACACGTGGCTCATTGCCGGGAGCGCCTGCGTCGGCATGCTCATTCTCACGGCCGGCCAGTTTGTGGTCGAACACGTCATGGTCTACGCCGTACCGGTGAGCGTCTTTGTGACGATCGGGGGCGGCATCTACTTTCTCTATCTCGTTTTAACGGCCGGCAAAAGGTAACGCCATGCTCAAAATCCAGAATCTCGTAAAGTCCTACGAGGACACGACCGTTGTGGACGACGTGACGCTTGACATTCCGCACGGCAAAGTTGTTTCCATGATCGGGCCCAACGGTGCGGGCAAGTCCACTGTGCTCGGGATGATTTCAAGGCTCATCGCCCGCTCCTCAGGCCTCGTGGAATTCAAAGGAAAGGACGTGCAGCAGTGGGAGAGCCGGGAACTTGCAAAGCACCTGGCGATTCTCACGCAGACCAACAACGTGCAGATGAAGCTCACAGTGCGCGAACTCGTTGCGTTCGGCCGTTTTCCGCACAGCGGTTCTGCTCTTACCGCAGAAGACGAAGCCGTCGTCGAAAAAAGCATCCGCTACATGGAGCTCGAAGACTTCGCCGATCGCTTTATCGATGAGATGTCAGGCGGCCAGCGGCAGCGCGCCTTTATTGCGATGGTCTTGGCGCAGGATACCGAGTACATCCTGTTGGACGAACCCACGAACAACCTCGACATCTACCACTCCGCGCAGATGATGAAGCTTGTGCGAAGGCTCTGCGATGAGCTCGGGAAAACAGTGATTCTCGTCTTGCACGAGATCAACCTCGCCGCGTTTTACTCCGACTTTATCTGCGCCTTTAAAAACGGGCGGATCGCTGCGGCAGGAAGCGTCGAAGACGTGATGACCCCTGCGACGCTCGAAAAAATTTACGGGGTGCCCTTTCAGATTCACCGCATTGACGGTAAGCCCCTTGCCATTTTTCACTGACACTTTAAAGGACAATCTCATGACGCTTTCGCGCCGACTTATGCTCTCTGCGGCCGCCGCCGCAGCCCTCACGGTTTCCCTTCCCGCTTTTGCGGCGGACAAAACCGTCACGGTGAAAACGCTTAACGGTAAAAACCAGCTCATTGACATCACGGTTCCCGCAAATCCCAAGCGCATTGCCGTCGCGGACTATGCGGTTTTGGATACGCTCGACCATTGGAAGCTCACCGACCGCATTGTGGCTCTGACCCAGACGACACCTCTGGCATACCTCCAGCAGTACTTTAAAAAGAGCGCGAAGGTGAAAAACATCGGCACCTTGAAGGAAATCGACTTTGAGGGACTGATGGAATCCGAACCCGACGTGATCTTTATTTCCGGGCGTCTTGCCAAAAAGTACGATGAACTCACGAAAATCGCGCCGGTGGTTTACATGACCACGGACCGCACGAAGGGAAGTTTTGCAAGTTTCGCCGCGAACCACATGAACCTTGCCGCCATTTTCGGTAAAGAAAATGAGGCCAGGGCCGACATCTCTCACTTTGAAGGGCGCATTGAAAAACTCAAAGCCGCCTCTGAGGGCAAAACCGCGCTCGTGGGCCTGGTGACCGCAAGCCACGTGAACCTTCTCGGCAACGCCGCCCGCTGTTCGATCATCGGTAACGAATTCGGCTTTAAAAACGTGGCTCAGAAAGCCAACGCCAACCACGGCAACGAAGCCTCCTTTGAGCTTCTGCTGAAACTCAACCCCGACTACTTCTTCGTTCTTGACCGCGACTCCGCCATCGCCCGCCCCGGCGCCAAACTCGCGCAGGACATTTTGAACAACGAACTTGTGAACAAAACGAAGGCCGCGCAAAACGGACACATCGTCTACCTCACGCCCTCGGCCTGGTATCTCGCCGAAGGCGGCTACACGGCCATGAACATCATGTTCAGCGACGTTGAGAAAGCGGTCCTTGCAAAGNCCTCGGGTGCATTCGATGTGCGCCGTCTGAACGGTACAAAGATTTCTGCCGGTATTTCGTACAAGAAACTTTCGCTTCTTGAGAAGCGAAAGACGTTTTTAACCGAACTGAGAAAGGAGGACCGCGATTCCTCCCGCGTCTGAAGACGCGGGTTTCCTCGCGGAATTTCTATGACTTTTTCCCGACGCTCGCTTCTGGCGGCCGGCACCTCCGCCCTCTTTCTTTCGGGGGTGACCCTGGGCTGCGCACGGCGCCCCGCAATGCTTGAAATTCAAAACACCGCCGCAGGAACCCTGCGCGATGTGACCGTCCCCTTTGATCCCAAGCGCCTCGCGGTTCTTGACTTTTCCGTGATGGAAAACCTTCAGGCCTGGGGGCTCACGGACAGGATGGTCGCGGCGGTGTCGCCCACGACGCTTACATGGATCAAAAAGCCCGGTGACGGTGTGGCGCTCGTAAAAAGCCTTAAGTCGGCTGAAACCGCGCCCGTCAAGGCCGTCAATCCCGACCTCATCTTTATTTCGGGCCGTATTGCCCTCGCCTACGACGCCTTTAACAGCGTGGCGGCGACGCTCGTGCTCGTGCCTGACTACAAGAAGGGCGCCTGGGCAAGCTTTAAGGAAAACATCACAACGCTTGCCCGCATTTTCGGTAAAGAAAATGAAGCCGCCGCGGCTGTCGCAGGGTTTCAAAAGCGCATCGATGCAATCCGCGCGAAAGCCGCGGGTGAGCGCATCGCCGTCATGATGTGCGTCGGAGGCCGCGCGGGGCTTTTGCCGCCCGAGGGCCGCTGCTCGCTTCTCACTGAAGCCCTGGGATTCACCAACGTCATGCCTGCGAGAACGGACGCTGCGCCGAAAAAGGGTGCGGCTCCGCGTAAGGCGCCGACCGCGGCTGAAATTACGGCAGGAAACGCCAAGACCTTTGCCAAACTCAAAGAGACCAACCCTGACCGTGTCTTTGTCTTAAACAAGGACCTTGCGGTGGGCGCAAAAGAACCGAAGCTTCTGGAAGCGATCACGGCAGGGCAGCAGGACTGGGCGGGCACCGCGGCCGTGAAGGCCGGACGCGTCACCGAGCTCACAGGCCCCGCGTGGTACTTGGGTGAAGGGGGCGTCTATTCGATGGACCGGATGCTCACCGACGTTGAAAAGGCGCTCGGACTGTAATTTCGGACGGTCCGAAGAATCTTCAGGCCCGTATCGGTCTTCCCCGGTACGGGCTTATTCTTTGCAACCGTTTCGCGTTTCGCCGTTTCTGTTACGATAAAGACCTCGGTTGCGCAAACGCTCGGAACTTCTTTACTCAGACAAGACCGTCAACTACCCCTGACTGAAGTCAGAGGCTTGGCAACAAGTCTTGGTTGACTAGCCTCAGTCCGTTTTCGGACGGACTCCGTTGGTTGGGAATCCGTTCCGTCGCAAGACGGGACGCAAACAGGCACCGCGGGATGTCGATCCCAGTCCCGCGCTCTGCGCTCTGCGGTTAAAAGCTCTGAGAGGTAGGAGCGGTGCTTCAGACAACAAAGCCCTTCCAACATTGGCGAAGGATCACCACCGACCGCAAGGTCGAGCAGACGGAGCCCGTGAGGTATCCGTCAATGGAGAACACTTTGAAAGTTTTTCTGTTGAATATGCGCGGGCAACCGCTCATGCCGTGCTCCCCGCCCAAGGCGCGTAAGCTGCTTCGGGCCGGGAAGGCCGTGCCTGTGCGCCGAACGCCCTTTGTGATTCAACTGACGGTGCCGACGGGCGAAACCAAGCAGCCGATCACCTTGGGTGTGGATGCGGGCTACAAGCACGTCGGCCTGAGCGCAACGACCGCCAAGGAAGCGTTGTTGGCTTCCGAGGTCGAGCTGCGGCAGGACGTGACGGGCTTGCTCTCGGATCGCTTGGCACTTCGCCGCGCCCGACGCAACCGCAAGACCCGCTACCGCGCACCGCGTTTTGATAATCGCGTTCGATCAAAGCACAAGGGCTGGCTTGCGCCGTCCGTGGAGAACCGCATTCAGGCGCACATATCGCGCATTGAAGCGGTTTGCCGAGTGCTTCCGATCACCAAAATCGTGATTGAAACCGCATCCTTCGACATTCAGAAGATCAAGAATCCCGAAGTCAAAGGCACGGACTATCAGCAGGGCGAGCAGCTTGGCTTTTGGAACGTGCGCGAATATGTGCTGTTCCGCGACGGTCACGTTTGCCAAGCCTGCAAAGGCAGATCGAAAGATCTGATTCTCAACGTGCATCACATTGAGAGTCGGAAAACGGGAGGCGACGCGCCGGGCAACCTCATCACGCTGTGCGAGGCGTGCCACAAGGCGTATCACGCAGGCAAGTTGAAGCAGTTCAGTCCCCGGCGCGGCGCTTCTTTCAGGGCAGAGACTTTCATGGGCATCATGCGTTGGACGGTGTTCAACCGCCTGCGCGAGCGCCATCAGGCTCCGTACCTAGTGCACGGCTTCAGGCTCTTTGACAAGGTGCTGTGCAAAGGGGAAGTCGGCTTTATTTTTGGCAGACGCTCCTCGGGTGCATTCGATGTGCGCCGTCTGGACGGTACAAAGATTTCTGCTGGTATTTCCTACAAGAAACTTTCGCTTCTTGAGAAGCGAAAGATGTTTTTAACTGAACTGAGAAAGGAGGGCCGCGATTCCTCCCGCGTCTGAAGACGCGGGTTTCCTCGCGGAATTTCTATGATCAATCTGCGCGACCGCGTCGATCTGTTGCTGCGTGTTGCTTTCGGCGTGCTGATTCTGGTGGGATGCTACTTTGTCATCTCCCCCTTTATCACCTCCATTCTTCTCGCGGCGATTCTGGCTGTCGTCTCCTGGCCTTTCTTTGAGTGGTTAAACGACCGCTTTAACGGGCACTCAACCCTTGCTTCAAGCGTGATGGTGCTTCTCATCATCGTCACGATCCTGATTCCGTTGACGCTGGTGTGCATGGTCCTTGCGCGTCAGATTCCGGACGTCGTCTACTGGGTGCGCGACTGGATTCACGCGGGGATGCCGCTTCCAAACTGGCTTCTTTCCATCCCCTACCTCGGTCAGAGCATCTCGGACGCCTTTAAGTACGGCATTGACCCCGAACAGGTGAGAACCTTTATTGAAAAGGCCGCGGACCCCCTCACAAAATCCGTGATCTCCGTTTCCTGGGGTATCGGCAACGGCCTTTTCCAGCTCGCGCTCGTTGCCTTCATCGTCTTTTTCTTCTACCGCGACGGCCCGAGTCTTTCGAAAAAAACCGGGATGTTTATTAACCGTATTTCCGGGGGCCTTGCCACCGAATTCACGGCGATTCTCGTAAACACCACGCGCTCGGTTGTCTTCGGCGTGATCGGTACCGCAATCGGCCAGGGGCTGGTCGCTGCCGTGGGATTCATCATCGCCGGGGTTCCGGGCGTTGTGATTCTTTCCTTTACGGTATGCGTGCTCTCGATCGTGCCGGTGGGTCCCCCTCTCGTCTGGGGCCCGGTGGCGCTCTGGCTCTACGCTACGGGTAACGTCGGGATGGCCGTTTTTATGGTGCTCTGGGGCACTTTGGCCGTAAGTTCCGTCGATAACTTCATTAAGCCCATTCTCATCAGCCGCGGCACGTCGATGCCCTTGGCGCTTGTGTTCCTCGGGGTTTTCGGCGGCATTATGTCCTTCGGGTTCCTGGGATTGGTTTTGGGGCCGGTGCTTCTGGCCGCAACGCTTGCGCTTTTTAAGGAGTGGACAAAGAATCCGATCCGCATTGATAAGGCAATTGCCCGCGTGCAGCGTCTGAAGAAAGATCTGACGGAAACGGCAGAAGATCCTGACGAAGCCGCCAAAGGCGGACATCACAAGGCGCTCAAAGACGAATCCTCACAACCTCAGAACTGATGTGGACTGCCGGCCCGTTTTCGGGCCGGTTTCGTTTTTAAAAGCCCGCGTCGTCGCAGCGCCCGATGTAGCGGCCCTTGGCGTCATAGCAGCGCCCTGAACTGTCACGACGCCCCGTGAAGCGGCCTTTTTCGTCGTAGTGGCGGCCCGTGGCGTCCGTGCGCCCCGTATAGCGCCCCTGCGCGTCATAACGCCTGCCGGCCGAATCCGTCCTGCCGGTGTAGCGCCCCTTTTCGTCATAAAAGCGGTCGGCGGCAAAAACGGCCGGCGTGAAGACCAGTGCCGCCAGCATCAGGCGCCGTGTGAATCTGAGGGAGTCCTTGGCCATTTTTTGCCTCCTTTTAACCCATTATGGAGAAGCTCTTTGGGTTTTGTACGGTTATGTAAGCAGTTTTCCGCAGACGACAGGAACACACCTCGGTTAGAGTGCCGCCAACATCAGTATTTTCAGGCCTCCGATTTTCCCGTCGGGCCTCTTAACTTCAAGGTTTCCCGCCGTGAAGCACCTCATTGCATTAAGTCTCGGGACACTCGCGCTCGGGATTGCCGAATTCGGCATGATGGCGATTCTTACGCCCCTGGCGCAGTCCCTGGGCGTCACCATCGCCGAAGCCGGTCACTTTATTTCCAGTTACGCCTCAGGCGTCTGCGCGGGCGTTGTTCTCATGGTCCTTTTCGGCCGGAAACTCCCGCTTAAGACCTTTCTTCTTGTTCTTGCGGGCCTTATCTTTGCGGGTAACGCGCTCACAATCTTTGCGGACAGCTACTTCACAATGCTTGCCGCCCGCTTTATCGCGGGGCTCCCCCACGGGTCGTACTTCGGGGTGGGTGCGATTGTGGCAACGCAGCTCGCCAAACCCGGCTGCGCCCAAAGAGACGTGTGCCTCATGGTCGCCGGAATGACGGTTGCCAATATGGCGGGTGTGCCGGGGGCGAGCTTTCTCACGTGGGCGCTCGGTTGGCAGTCAACCTACATTGTGATCAGCGCAACGGCGGCTCTCCTTTTTATCTCGCTCCTTGTTTTCGTGCCGAAGCTTCCCGCTTTGCCTGACAAAGGGTTTCTTGCACAGTTTCATTTCCTGGGGGAAATCAAACCGTGGCTTGTGATTGCCGCAATAGGCCTCGGTAACGGCGGCTTTTTTGCGTTCTTTTCCTACATCAATCCCGTGGCGCACGAAACGGCGCATGTGCCTGAGCACCTCATGAGTTTTGTCGTGGGTTTCTGCGGCTTTGCAATGGTGGCCGGGAACCTCATTTCCGCGCGGCTGTCGAAGCACTTTACGGACGCGGAACTTGCGTTTGCCGGGCAGGCGGTGCTCTGCCTCTCACTTGTTATCGTGATGACGGCTTCCGACTTTCCTCTGGCAGTGCTTGCCGCAGCCGTCGTTGCCGCGGGCTGCGTCTTTTTCATTTCGGGCCCGGAGCAGATTTTGATTTTGAAAGGGGCCGGTGACGGACAACTTTTGGCGGCCGCTCTGGGCCAGGTCGCCTTTAACTTCGGTAACGCCATGGGCGCGTGGGTGGGAGGCCTTCCTATTGAAGAAGGGATGCCTGCGTACATGAGCGCGTTTCCGGGAGCGCTTCTTGCGTGCGCGGGATTTATTCTGCTTTTCTTGGTCTGGCGCATTCAGGTGGCGGTTGCCGACGCTCACGAGGCGGCCCGCTTTTGAGTACGCGCAAAAGTGTAACGCTCAATTTTCTTAAGCCTGTTTGATCAAAACGGCCTTCTGTATAGTTGGAATTAAGGGGAAATCGTTATAGACTCGGCCACACTTTCGGCGTCAGTTGCTTCTCACGAAAAAGAAGAAGAAAGAGAAGACAAAACGCCGTTTCCGGTTTTTTAACTCACAGCGCTTGTTGCGCTTAAATCACCATGTACGATCCCAAATCGCGTCAGGCCGATGACTTCATCAACCATCAGGAGATTGAGGACACGCTTGCGTACGCCGAAGAACATAAGTCCGACAGAGCGCTGATTGAATCGCTCATCAATAAATCCCTCACCTTTAAGGGTCTCACCCACCGCGAAGCGGCGGTGCTTCTGGCCTGCGACCTTCCCGACTGCAATGAAAAAATCATGCAGGCCGCGATTAAGGTGAAGGAACACATCTACGGTAAGCGCATCGTTCTTTTCGCGCCCCTGTACCTCTCCAACTACTGCATCAACACCTGCACATACTGCCCGTACCACGCCAAAAACAAGAACATCATCCGCAAGAAGCTCACCCAGGACGATATCCGCCGTGAGGTGATTGCGCTGCAGGACTTGGGTCACAAGCGGCTTCTTTTGGAAGCCGGCGAGCACCCCAAGTACAACCCGATTGAGTACATCCTTGAGTCCATCAAGACGATTTACTCGATCAAGCACAAAAACGGTGCGATCCGGCGCGTAAACATCAACATCGCAGCGACGACCGTTGAAAACTACCGTAAACTGCACGAAGCGCAGATCGGCACCTACCAGCTCTTTCAGGAGACATACAACCGCAAAGCCTACGAGGAGATGCATCCGAAGGGACCGAAGGCCGACTACTGCTACCACACCGAAGCGCACGACCGCGCGATGGAAGGCGGTATTGATGACGTGGGTTTAGGGGTGCTCTTTGGGCTCAATCTCTACCGCTACGACTTCGTAGGGATTCTCATGCACGCCGAACACTTGGAAGCCGTTTTCGGCGTGGGACCGCACACGATTTCGGTGCCGCGCATCTGCCCGGCTGACGACATTGATCCGAAGACCTTCAGTAACGCCGTTCCGGACGATGTGTTTTTAAAGATCGTGGCTTTGATTCGTCTCGCGGTCCCCTACACCGGCATGATCATGAGTACGCGTGAAAGCGCGCGCATCCGCACGGAAGCCTTAAAGCTCGGGATCTCGCAGATTTCCGGGGGTTCCAGAACGTCGGTCGGGGGCTACACGATCAAGATTGAAGCGCAGGACGATGAGCACACCGCGCAGTTTGAAACCAATGACCGCCGCTCGCTCGACGAAATCGTGCATTGGCTCATGGAAAACGGGTATCTTCCCTCATTTTGCACGGCCTGCTACCGCGCCGGCCGCACCGGTGACCGCTTCATGGAGTTTGCCAAGGACGGAAGCATCGCCGCTTACTGTCAGGCCAACGCCATCATGACGATCAAGGAGTACATGTGCGACTATGCGTGTCCGTCCACGAAGAAAGCGGGCGACATTCTCATTGCGTCGGAACTCCCCAAGATCGAAAACGAGAAGATTCACAAGGCCTGCGTGAAACGCCTTGAACGCATCGAAGAAGGCGAACGCGATTTCCGCTTCTGACGCGGGTTTGAGCGCTTGGTTGAAGCCCCGTGCGGTTGGCGCCTCACGGGGCTTTTTGCAGGCTCTTTAAAGCCGCGGCTTCAGAATTTTTCCTTCCCGAGGCGCGCGCCGAAATCGACATTGCACGCGGTTTTCGAAGGCGTGCAGCCGCAAAAAGCCCCGCAGAGCGAAACATACCCTACGGAGCCTTTTCAGAGAACCCGGCGCCACAGAAGAGCTGCACCGGTTCCGTCAGTGGCAGAACCCGATTACTTCTTCAGGTTCTTCACCGCACTGTCACCGGCCACAACACCCGAGATAATGGCCCAGGAGTTCATCATGGCCGTCAGGCTGTCAGAGCCGTTGGCGCCACCCACAACGCAGCCCGCACCGAAGAGGTTGCCGATGGGCTGACCTTTCTTGTTGAGAATCTGCATGTCGGCGTTGGCCTTGAGGCCTCCGAGCGTTGTCTGGAAGCGCGGCTTCTGTTCAACGATGTAGTACGGGCCTTCACCAAAGGGCATCAGGACCTTACGGCCGAAGTCCTTGTCGGCACCGGCCTTCACAAAACCGTTCCAGCGGGCGATCGTTGCCTGCAGGCCCTTGGCGTTAATGCCCATGGTCTTGGCGGCATCGGCAAGTTTCGCCGAGGTTGCCATTACGGGGTAGCCGTTGTTGACGATCTTGGCCCACTTATCAAGGTCCGAGGGAGCCGCAACGAGCTTGTCTTCAAGGCTCTTGGCGACATACTGCTTCCAGGCGGCCTTATCCATCACAATGTACATGATGGAGTCTTTCTGGGCTTCGGTGATCTTGGTAAGCGTCCCCAAGCCCGCGAGTTCATCGACAATACGCTTACCGTCACGGTTCACGTAAATGGCGCCGGACTTCTTCATGGTGTCGGTTGAAGACGCGGTGGCAGCAAGCGCGTGATGCGGTAGCGTTTCAACGCCCTGCGGATACTGCTTCACAAGGTCGAGGTTGATGGTGCCCGCACCGATCTTCTTACCCATCGCGAGGCCGTCACCGGTTTCGCTGTCAAGGCCGTAAAAGAGGTAGGAAGCCACTTTCTTCGGCAGCATCGCGCGGTTGGCGCCGTAGCCGCCCGAAGCCAGAACCACGGATTTGGCGGAGAAGTCGATCTTCTGGCCGTTGGTCATTGTGGCTTTGACGCCCACGACGTTACCCGCCTTATCGCGGATGAATTCCTGAGCGCGGGTATCGGTCATGATCTTGCCGCCGTTTTCGTTCAATTTCTGGCTCATGAGTTTGAGCCAATTGACAGAACGCCCGGTGACGCCCAGCTGGCGGTTGGCGGAATGGTCCGGATACTGCGTGGCAGCGGGACCGTAGGGGATCTTGAGGTCATAAATGAGCCAGTCAACCACACCGACCGCTTTTTCTCCGACCATCTTCACGAGAACCGGATCATTCTTGTTTTCACCGGCGCGGAAGATGTCTTTGGCGAGAAGCTCAGGGCTGTCCTTGGTTTCCTTCATGACTTCACGCTGATAACGTGAGCCCGTGGCAACCAACGTACCGGCGTTAAGCTGTGTGGCGCCGCCGATGTTGGGACGCTTTTCAATAAGGATGACATGCGCTCCCTGCGTTGCGGCACGCACGGCGGCTGCAAGGCCGCCCGCACCGCCGCCCACAACGAGAACGTCGGTCATAACCTTTTCAACGCCCTTGGGAGCAGCTGCCTTGGGTGCCCGCTTATTAAAGTCCGCAACCTTGCCGCCCGCGGCAACGATGGCGGCTGCAACACCTTCGAGAATCCCCTTGCGGGTCATCGTGGCGCCGCTTACCGCATCAACGTTGACGCTGTTGGCCTTAACAACAGCGGCGGGAACGCGCTTAAGCGCCGGGTCGGAAACACCCACGGTTTCGGTCTGCTTCACAACCTTCACATCGGCGATTCGGCCCTTTTCAAAGGTGACGGCCACTGTGACGGGGCCGCCGCGGCCGGCGCCGGTACCTTCAAGCGTACCGTCTTTGACGGCAGCCTGAGCGCCCACAGACAGAACCATGGCTGCGGCAGCGGCCGCCGACAACATGAACATCCTTCTCATTTTGTACTTCTCCAACTTTTTTAAAACTTGGCGTATGTGTTGCCCGCCGTGCGGTGGGAGGCGCGACGGGTAAACCCTCAGCGAATATACGGACGAAAAAGGCCGACTACGTTAAGGAATTTAAGGGAAATAACTGGCTCTTCGTGCATAGTTGTGGGTAANTTGGTCCTTTCAACGCAGCGACCTACTGTTTTCCAGTCGATGCGCATGAACTTACATACGATGCTGCGGGGCAGACTGCGGGCCAGCCAGGCCACCGTCAGATCAAAGTCTTTGGTGAAGCGCGAGCCATGGAAGGCCCACGGCACGGCGGCGGTTACGACGCCGTGTTTGGGGCAGCAAATACGGTAGCTCTCAGCCTGCAGATAGACACGAATGCCGTTTAAATCACCAGCGCGCCAAAGGCGAACCTGATCGTTTCGAGCAGAGTCGTACCTGGGGCTCTTCCTGTTGCAGTGCGGGCACCGGCAACGGTATCCCCGGGTGGCGTGAACCTGGACCACTGCAGATTTTGTACCGTCAGTTTCGTGAAAGAATTCAATGTCCTCGATGACGGTGCCTTTGACATTGAGAAGATGCTTGAATAAAGTGGTGTCCCGAGCCATTCCGGTCCTTATTTTGTGAGTGTCGACAGCCACAACTTTAAAGACTGTGAATGGCTTTTTTGTTAATGAAATCTGAAGAAAGGCCGGCAGTCGTGCTGCTCGCCCTGCCTATTCGGCGGCCGTTACGGAGAGAGCCCCCGGTACTCGCTACGCTGCATACCTGCGCGCGGCCTGCGGCCGTGCTCGGTATTTCGCTACGCGATTACCGGGGGCTCTCTCCGTATTTGTTAACAGGCTCTCTTTGACCAAAATCGGGGGACGAACTACCCACACATATGCCCGAAGAATCAAAAAGAGCCCGTTTCCACTACAAACAGAGAAACGGGCTTACAAAATGCCTGACATGGAGTTTTGCAGCCGCACTGACCGCATCAGCACTCAGCACGACCGAACCGGCTCAAGCAAAACCGGAAGGCTGCCCCGGAAGCCTTTGCTGAAACTTCTGAGGCAGCGGTAAAGCTTTTCGGCACCGCCGTGGCGTTACCGCTTTAGGCGGTGCCGTCTCAGCTGTTTTCACAACTGAGGTTTATTGCCCGTTCGGTTAGAACGCGTAGCGGACGTTGACGTTGAACGTGTTGTTCATACGGTCGTCGCTGCCGACACCAAGCTTGTAGTTGAGACCAAAGCCCCAGGCGCCGTTGGTGGCGTTAACACCGAGCGTTGCCTGAACCGGGTTGGAGTCAATCACACGGACCGCGAGGTCGTCAGTGGCCTTCACACCGGTGATGCCGAGTTTGAGGTCAGCATCCTTGTCGCCGAAGGTCGGGACAACCGAGAGATCGAACTTCGGAGCAATCGTCCAGTCGCCCGTCTGGAAGTCACCGGAGACGGTGACACCAACCGGCATCTGGAAGATGTTCTGATCGTCGATTTCGGTCTTGTAACCGGCTTCAAAGCCGTCGGTCGAGAGAGCCGTGTAGCGGATGCCGATATGGGGCACCAACTTCACAGCGCCGACTTCCGCGAGGACTTCGGTACGCAGCCCGATCGTGAAAGCGTCGGTATCCTGGCTGAACTTCCAGCTCTGGCCGTAACCGTTGGCGGTCACGTCGTTGGAAGCGGTCAGATAACCGATGTCAGCGGACACACCGAGAACGTCTGCAAAGGTCTTGCTGGCGTAGACGGAGAAGCCGACCAAGTCGGAATCCGTGCTCGCCTTCACGCCGGAGTTCTTGTTGTCCGTGTCGGCCGTACCGATCGTCAGAGCGGCGCCCAAAACGGCGTTGCAGGCGAACTGGTAGTCAACACCGAGAACACCGGAGTAGATGTCGCTTTCGTAGCCTGCGCCGTCAAAGAGCGACTTGGCTTCGAACATACCGCCGTTGGCGGCAGCCCAGACGTTCACACCGGCAGCACGCTGGGTGAGGAGCGAAACACGATCAGCAACCGTTTCACCCATCTGGTTCACAGCGTCCATCGTCATCGTCTGAACACCGGTCGTGGCGCCGAGAGAGGCAACATCGGCAGCGATCTTGTTCAAGCGAACCGTATCGACAATTCGATCACCGTTTGCATCGGCAGACACAACACCGGCAGAGCTCGTGCTTGTGTACAGCCACTTATTGAACGCAGCAGACTTGGAGTTGTTATTGAGGTTGGCACCTTCGTCAAACATACCCCAGGCCGCATCAATACCGGCCACGTCACCGAATTCGCTCTTGAGCGTCTTCAGATCAGCCGACTTAATGGTCACCGTCGGACCGGACATCTGTTCATTGAGAAGCAGATCACCTTCAAAGTGCAGATCACCGTTAAACTGCGCGTCTGTACCAAGCTTGATCGTGTTGCCGTTAACAACGTTGGCCAAGTAAACCTTAGCACCCTTCTCAACGGTCACAGCGCCGCTGAACACTTCTTTATTGCCGTAGGTTGCATCAACTGTAGATGCATCAACGACGAGCAGAGAACCAGCTTTGATCTCAACACCCGATCCGGAGTACGTAGTGGACCCAGTTTCATTAGTCGCAGCGAACTTACCGGTAGCAGAGACATGGGCGCCGTTGGCATCCTTTGTACCCTGAACATAGAGGACAGAGTTCACGGCATTGGCAGGCGCGTTTTCAGCTGTCGTGTCACCAAGCACAAAGCCGGTCTTGGCAAACGCTGCATCAGCTGCTGCGGTGTCCTTAAAGCCGACAGCGACAACAGAGTTCTGACCTGCAACAACGGTGCTGCCAGAAGAAACCGTTCCAACAGCTACCGTGCTGTGCGACTGAGAAACACCGTCCACGAAGGCAGGATCCGCGAAGATCTTACCATTGCCGGAAACACTGTTAACGACCAGCTTACCTGCAGCAGTATTCGAGCCGACACTGACAGTTGCATTGTCGATGATCAGAGTCTTGACCGTAGAAGCAACGTCACCCGTGAATTGTGCGGCGGAAGTCACGGTCACCGTGCTGTTGGAAGCATCAAGCTTGCCGTCAACGTTCAGAGTAGCAGCCTTAATATCACCATAGGTCGCCGGAGTTGCAGCCGTTTGACCGGAAGCAGCAACCGCAGCCTTCGTAATGCCGGCGGTAAGCTGAGCGCCCTTACCAATGGTCAGAGTGTCTACATCGACGAGTGTATTCGCCTGAAGATCAGTACTACCCAAAGTCTGGGAAACTGTCAGAACACCGTTATCAGCAACAGTGAGGGCGGTGCCGCTAGCACCAGTTTCCTTCAGAACTGCACCAATCTTTGCACCGCCGTTGGCAGAACCCGTGGTCGTGAGAGAACCGCCGGAGGCAAGAATAATACCCTTAACAGTCGTCTCGGAACCGCTCACAGACGTGACGAGGTCGCCGGTACCGTTAAGTGTCAGAGCTGCGCCGGAAACCTTGGCGGCATTGACGTTCGCCGCAGTCTCCAGCTTGCCGTAGGAACCGGGGGTCGTGAAGCCAGCTGCGGTCACACCGGTAACAGTAGCCTGGCTGAGCGCATCGCTGGCAATACCTGCCAATTTGGTGGTCACATCGCTGAACTTAACTTTGCCGTCTGTAACTGCATTAGAAATGGTCAGCGCACCGAGATTCAGGAGACCGTTGCTGCCGTTGGCCTTCTGAATTTTGCTCTTAATGTCAGCAACTACATCCATCGTCGTGGTAATACCGGTCAGATCCGAAAGAACCAATTCGCCGTTGTTGGTGATGGAACCGGAATAATAGGTAGAACCCGAATCGAAGGTCGCACCCGATGCACCGATCTTGAGCCCAAGAGCAGCCGCAGTAGTTTCAACCGTACCGCCATTTTCGATCTTGAACTGAGAACCACTATTCGTCGACAGTTTGGTATCGATGACGAGCTTACCGGTGCCTGCGACGTTGATCGCACCGTCATTGGCATTCAGCGTCTTGATGGTGTACTGACCGCCGCTAACGCTCAGAGTGGAGTTCTGCAGCGTAGTGAACGTATTAGCCGCATATTCGCCGGCCGAGATCGTCAGCTGAGCCCCTTCGAGCTTAACATTACCCGTAAAGGCCTTGTCAGCAACCGTCAGGGCACCGCCTGCAAGGGTCATATTGCCACCCGCCAAAAGCAGCTGGTCAAACGCACCGTCAACCGTTTCATCCAAGTGAGAATTGAGCTTGGTGAGATTAAAGGTACCGCCCTTATTCACTGTAGTCGTACCAACGGCATACGACGCATCGGTCATCTTCGTGCTGACATAGCCGCCGTCGTTAACGGTGAGCGTTGCGGTCTTAATCAGACCTTTGTCGCCGTTAACGAGCTTACCGGCAACTTTGACGTCGCCGACAGAGGTGTAGGCACCGGCCTCGCTCTTAGCACCGGCAATAGCACCGGTATTGGTCAGATCAGCACCGGCTTGCACTTCAAACTTTGCGCCGGACTGCAGAGAAATAGCACCGCTGTTGGTAGAACCGGTACCGGTCACGCTGAAGGTAGCGCCCGAGGCGACAGTTGTCGTACCGGCGTTGGCAACCGTATTAACGGCAACGGAACCGCCATTCACATTGAAGGCACCGGCATCAACACCGTCCTTAACAGCCGCTTCGGTCTTGAGCGTGCCGAGAACCGTAAAGGCACCGCTATTGGTCTTGTCAAAGGTCGTGCCGGCAGCAACCGTCACATCCTTCTTCACTTCAGCAACGGCTTGCGCGGCCACATCCACCTGACCGTGACCGGTCGTGGTCAGAGAACCGCTTGCGAGCTTTTCAGCCGAAGTAGCCTGATACTTATCCTTGTATTCTTTTGTCCCCAGCGTAATGGACTCAACATAAAAAAACTCCGAAAAATTTTGATTCTTCTGGCATATGTGTGGGTAGTTCGTCCCCCGATTTTGGTCAAAGAGAGCCTGTTAACAAATACGGAGAGAGCCCCCGGTAATCGCGTAGCGAAATACCGAGCACGGCCGCAGGCCGCGCGCAGGTATGCAGCGTAGCGAGTACCGGGGGCTCTCTCCGTAACGGCCGCCGAATAGGCAGGGCGAGCAGCACGACTGCCGGCCTTTCTTCAGATTTCATTAACAAAAAAGCCATTCACAGTCTTTAAAGTTGTGGCTGTCGACACTCACAAAATAAGGACCGGAATGGCTCGGGACACCACTTTATTCAAGCATCTTCTCAATGTCAAAGGCACCGTCATCGAGGACATTGAATTCTTTCACGAAACTGACGGTACAAAATCTGCAGTGGTCCAGGTTCACGCCACCCGGGGATACCGTTGCCGGTGCCCGCACTGCAACAGGAAGAGCCCCAGGTACGACTCTGCTCGAAACGATCAGGTTCGCCTTTGGCGCGCTGGTGATTTAAACGGCATTCGTGTCTATCTGCAGGCTGAGAGCTACCGTATTTGCTGCCCCAAACACGGCGTCGTAACCGCCGCCGTGCCGTGGGCCTTCCATGGCTCGCGCTTCACCAAAGACTTTGATCTGACGGTGGCCTGGCTGGCCCGCAGTCTGCCCCGCAGCATCGTATGTAAGTTCATGCGCATCGACTGGAAAACAGTAGGTCGCTGCGTTGAAAGGACCAAAGACTTTCTAGAACCTGACAGCTCGGCGCGCTTCGATAATCTGAGAGCCATCGGCATTGATGAAACCAGCTACCGTAAGGGACACAGCTACATCACCGTTATCGTCAATCACGACACCAATACCGTTGTCTGGGTGTCCAAAGGTCACGGCAAAGCAGTCCTCTCAGAGTTCTTTAAGTTGCTGACCCCGGAGCAACGCGCCGGCATCAAAATTATCACCGGCGATGGTGCCCGCTGGATCGATGATTGCATCCGGGAGTTTGTCCCTCATTGCCAGCGTTGCGTGGATCATTTCCATGTCGTTCAGTGGGCTAACGAAGCTGTCGATACTGTCCGCAAAAAGGAGTGGCGCGAGGCAGCCAAGGAGGTCAGGCAAATCAGCAAGCAACTCAAAAAGAAACGCGGCAGGCCGAAGGCTGACGATAAAACAAGGGAAGAGTTCAATCAGGCCAAACAGACCGCAGATGAAATCAAATCTGCACTGTATGCCCTCGGCAAGGCCCCTGAGAACCTGACGGAAAACCAGAGGCATAAAGTGGAGCTGATTGCACGGACAAGCAAAGTACTGTTCCGCTGTTACACCAGCAAGGAGGCCCTGCGTTTAATCCTGAAAATGACTGATCCGCAACAGGCTTCCCAGGAGCTCAAAAGTTGGTATTACAGGGCAAGGCACAGCCGTATTGATGAGCTTAAAAATTTGGCCGCCAAGATACGCCGCCACGAACAAAACATACTCAACAGCATCACGCTAAAAATGAGCAATGCACGCGTCGAAGCCGTCAACAACAATATCAAGCTGATTATTCGGAAAGCCTACGGGTTTCGTAATGTTGAAAATCTCAAGGCAATGGTGCTTTTATGCTGCTCAAATTTGGTGATCCCTTTGCCAAACCATGCTGTCTCCGGAAAGCCCGCTAAACAACAGCCTTCCAGTGTAGTTGCTTGATTTTTTTACCCACAACTATGCACGAAGAGCCAAAATTTTTCGTTTTTGTCGTACCCGAAACTTCCGGGTACACACCTGCCTTTGTACGCAGGTACAAACGCAGGATAAAAAATTCAACGGATTTGTATCAGGGGGAGGGGTATTCCCTAATGCGTTTCGGCCGTTTTCGGCTTTTTTTTCTTTAAATACTGTTGCTTTCTTCCAACACTTTTGAATTTTTCTCGTCCGAAAACTTTATGAAATTAGGTGTGTAGTGACAGCTCAGAATTTCAAATTACAGGTGACGGGTACACACCCACTAATTTCCGTAGTCCGTTTTTCAAAAAAGCCCCCCTCTGCCGCCCCCAAAATTCACCTGCCGCATGATTCTTTCAAAAGAAAAGGCAAAAGGCCGCAGCGAAATTACGCATCCCCTCTCCCCGATTCGCCCCTACCGTGCTATAAATCCGCGGCTAAAGCTCCATAAACCCAAGAATTCATTTTCTTATGTTCACGCGTTTCATTCCGGCTGAGGGCATTGCCGTTGCCGTTATCGGCACCCTGACTCTCACGGGCTGCGGCTCTGACGAACAAACCGTCAAACCCGCGCCCATTTCTGAAAAGCTCTGCGTCGTGCGCAATTACGCCGAAGCCGCAGGCTGCACCAAGGGCGACTCCATCTACTTTGCACCCGAAGACTGGAAAAACGAACAGTTGACCGTCGACTTTGCCGCGGCCTGGTGTGATCTCCGATACACCGTCGCGATGAATCAGGCGGGGCTGACCTGCGTTTACTCCGGCCCGAAGCAGCAGATTTACCGCGGGCTTGAAGTGCTGCAGCAAAAGGCTGCGGAAGAGGATGAGTTTAACCGCGAGTTGGCAGCCAAACTCGATACCGACAAAACGTGGTCCAAAAACGGCACCACCTACTGGAAGACACTCAAAGAAGGCACCGGCAAACCCTGTCCGGACAACGCCTGCCGCTACACGCTCACGGTATTAAAGACCTTTGACCATACAGGCAAAGCCACGGACGTGAAGACCGCCCAACCCCAGGCAAGCGACCTCAATAACGTGGGCTGGCAGGTGGGGGACGAAATCGAAATGCTCGAACTCAACACGGCCGAACCCCGTAAGTCCGCGCACTTTGTGATGCGTATTGACGGCATTGAAAAGCTTCCGGCCAAACCGGCAGCAGAAGCCAAGACCGACACAAAGAAGCCTGCGAAGAAGTAATTTCTGACTGAAATGCCCGAAGCCGCACGGAAAGACCGCTTTCCTGCGGCTTTATTTTTGCCTGAAGAGCAAACTTCCGGCAACTACCGCTGCACAAAGAACCGGCACCGTCAGTAACGCCGCTTCAAGTCCTGCCTGCTCCGCAATGAGGCCGATCACGGGCGGCACCACCAACAGCCCTCCGTACGCAAGCACGGAAATCAGCGAGGTCGCCGCAGCAGAACTGACGCCGTCAAGACGTCCGGCGCGGCTGAAAAGAAGCGGTACAACAGGCGAAAGCCCGGCCCCCGGAAGTGCAAAAGCCGCCAGGCAGAAAACTGGATTTTCACAAAAACAGAGCATCAAGCCCGCGGCCGCCGCAGTGAGACTGCCGCCCGTCATCAGCACACCCTCTGTGAGGCGCCGCCGCAGGAGCTCGCCGACGAGACGGCAGACAACGCGGCAGCGGCCGCAAAGGCGGCAAAGGCCGGTGCCGCCGCATCCAACCCGGCACCTTTTGTCATCAGAAGTAAGGCGCCCCCACTCGGCCGATGCACCTTCCGCTGCATAAGCGCAGACCGCCATGAGCCCGAAGATCCAGACAACCGGCGCAAGCTTGAAACGTCTTTCGGCCCCCTCTTCTGCCGCATGCGCAGCTGCATCGTCAATGAGCCCGGCGTAAGCACCAAAAGCACAAAGTCCGTAAAGTCCGGGCGGCACCGATCACACTTCCGGCACTTATAAAGCGCGTGCATGATGAGTATGACGCGCAGATTCCATCGCCTTTGACCGCTCATGGCCTGCACGTTCACCGCCACGTCCCAAAGCCCCTCACCGAGCCCAAAGAGCACGAAGGCCGCAGCAAGGCAGCAACAATCGGCGGCACCGGCTGCCGTCACCAGACCGGCGGCAGCCGAAAGAACACCCGCCGCAAGAATCCGGCGGCTGCCGAAACGCGCCACAAGCCGGGACGATGCCGCAATCATCAGAACGGCAGAGATGCCGGGCGCCAAAAGAAGCCGCCCGATCTCAGACTCTGAGAGAGCGGCCCACGCCTTCAGTGCCGGCATCCGCGCCATCAGGGTCCCGTAAAAAAGCGCGGGGCCGATGAAAAGGAAGCCGCAGGCGGCGTTTGCTCTGATCCGTCCATCACCTACCGGATCCGAAGCACGAGGCTTCCCAAGGCAATGAGCCCGCACAAAAATGGCACCAAAAGAAGCGCATTGTTAAGCCCATAGTCTTCGGCAAGAATCCCCAGGGTCGGGGGCACCATCAGCATCCCGCCGTAGGCAAGCACCGAAATCAAAGCACTTGCGGCCGCCGGCGACACCGAAGACAAACTTCCCGCGCGGCTGAACAAAAGCGGCACAATCGGAGACAATCCGGCGCCTAAAAGCGCATACGCCGCAAGGCACAAATAGGGGCTTTCCGTGAAATGCACGACGGCCGCGGCAAACGTGGCAATGAGCGACCCGAAAAACGCCATCCGGAAATCCCCCAGCTTCTGACGCACAGGTTCCCCCGACAGGCGGCAGGCAACCGTGGCACTGGAAAACGCGGCAAAGGCCAAGGCCGCGATGTCTTCGTCCGCGCCCTTGACGGAATGCAGCAGGAGACTTCCCCACTCCGCCGCCGACCCTTCAGAGGCGTAGGCGCACGCAGCCATCAGGCCAAACACGTAAACGATGAGCGGCAGCCCGAAAATCGAGCCGCTTTTCTTTGCGGCGCCGCCTGCGGGCTGATCCTCATAGAGCTTTGTTTTGGCCCAGGCCCGTACCGCAAGGTACACCACAAACACGGTGAGAAAATGAGGGACGACGGCAAGCTCCGCCGCCGCAAAAAAGGCGCCGGAGGCCGCACCGATCACGCTTCCCGTACTGTAGCTTGCGTGCAGTATCAGCATCGAGGATTTGCCGTAGCGCCGCTCAACGCCCATCCCCTGCACGTTCATCGAAACGTCCCAGAGGCCCATGCCGAACCCGAAGAGAATAAAAGCGCCCCACAGTACCCAAAAGTCCGCGGCAAACGCAGCAACCGGAATCCCCGCCATACAGACGAGGCTTCCCCAGCCCAGCACCCGGCGGCTGCCGAATTTCGTCACCAGCAGGCTGCTCATTAAAAGCATCACGAAGGCCGAAAGGCCGAGCGAGAGAAGGAGCACCCCGATCTCGCCCTCGCTAACACCGGCCTGCGCCTTTAAGGCGGGCATGCGGGAGGTGAGCATCCCGTAGAAAATCCCGGGACCGGCAAAAAAAGCGGCGCAGGCGGATAGCACCGTGCGGTAAGGCATCTGCGAGGACTGCATCATGCGTATCGATTCATTAAAAAAGCGCGATCTCCCTTCACCGGAAACCCCGCTTCGTCAACCCGTAAACTCAGTTATTCATCGTCAGCGGCTGCGGGCGCCTTGGGCTTCATGCGGTCGGCTTCGAGCTTATCGAGGTATTCCTTCGTAATATCGCCCGTGACGTACACGCCGTCAAAGCAGGAGCAGTCAAACTGCTCGACCCTGGGATTGAGGTCCGTCAACGCATCCTTTAAGCCCTCTACGGTCTGATACACGACGGCGTCGGCGCCGATCCGTTTGGCGACCTCTTCGGCGCTCTCCCCGTGGCCGCAGATCAATTCTGCGCGCGTGGGCATGTCAATCCCGTAGACGTTCGGGTACATCACGCGCGGCGCAGAAGACGCCACGTACACTTTCTTCGCGCCAGACTCACGGGCCATGCGGACAATCTGCTCCATCGTCGTGCCGCGCACGATGGAGTCGTCGACCAAAAGAATGTTCTTCCCTTCAAACTCCACGGGCATCGCGTTTAACTTCTGACGCACGCTCTTTTTGCGGGTGGTCTGCCCCGGCATGATGAAGGTGCGGCCGATGTAGCGGTTCTTGATGAACCCTTCGCGGTACGGGATGTTGAGCTTTTGCGCGAGCTGCTGCGCCGCCGGGCGGCTTGAGTCCGGAATCGGCATCACGCAGTCGATTTCTGACAAGTTGATGTGGGAAGCCACTTCGTTGGCGAGGTACTCACCCAAACGCAGGCGCGCGCCGTAGACGCTGATCCCGTCAATCACGCTGTCGGGACGGGCAAAGTAAACGAACTCAAAGGCGCAGGGATTAAGCGTCGGGTGCTCCGCGCACTGCGCGCAGGAAAATTCGCCGTCCTGGCTGATAAAGACCGCTTCACCCGGGGCCACATCGCGTTCAAACTGAAATTCAAGGCCCACCATCGTCACGGACTCGGAGCTCACGAGGTAATCCTTGCTGCCGTCGGCGTTTACGCGCGTACCGAAGCAAAGCGGCCGGATGCCGTGCGGATCACGGAATGCCAAAAGGCCCTTGCCGGCAATCAAGGCGACGACCGCATAAGAGCCCTTCACCCGGCGGTGCACGCCCTTGACGGCTTCAAAGGCGGCTTCAGGAGAAAACTTCTCACCGGGCTTGACGGCCTGCGAGAGTTCGTCGGCAAGGACGTTTAAAAGGACTTCGGAGTCGCTGGTGGTGTTGATGTGACGGCGATCAACGTTCCAGAGGTTGTCCTTCACTTCTTCGGCGTTGGTGAGGTTGCCGTTATGGGCAAACATGATGCCGTAGGGGGCATTCACATAAAAGGGCTGGCTTTCCTGATTGGAACTGGCGCAGCCCTGCGTGGGATAACGGACGTGACCGATACCGATGTTGCCGGTGAGATCCCTCATGTTGCGGGTGCGGAAGACGTCGCGCACCAGGCCCATCGCCTTATACGAGTGAAACGTGAGGCCGTCCAACGTACCGATCCCCGCGGCATCCTGACCGCGGTGCTGCAAAAGCAGCAGCGCATCATAGAGACGCTGGTTAACAGGTTCCTTACTGACCAAGCCGACAACACCGCACATGTTGAGTTTTCCCGGGTTATGTGAAGAAAAAAGAAGGAGGTGCCTCAGGGGCTCAGCCTCTCTGAAGCAAAAGTTTCGGAATTCTATGACGAAATGTTAACGCACACTGTAGCGCTTGCGCATCTCAACGATGGTTTCAGGCATATAGGGCATCGTAAAGTCGATGATGCGCTCGCAGGGAACGATCAACACGGAATTGCGCCACTGGCCGGTTCTCACGGCCGAGGTCATCCCCAGAAGAAACACCGCCAGGCACACGACAACGACGCCCCTTGCAAAGCCAAACACCGAACCGATCGCGCGGTCTTCAAAGGTGATTTCCGCAGCCGCCAGAAGCCTTGAGCAGATTTTCCCGAAAAGCCCGCAGGTAAAAAGCGTGAGCACCACGATGATGACCGCGGCGCAGGCCGTTCTCACAGCCGTGCCGAGACTTTCCAGAGGAATCACGCGCGCCAATTCCGGCGAATAATTCAACGCTAGAAAAATCGCCACGGCCCAGCCGACGATGGCGAGAATCTCGCGCACCACGCCGCGGCTAACGCCCACCACGGTGGACACAAGGAGCACGGCACAGATCACAAAATCAGCTTCATTCATGGCGTTCGTTTACTTCTTAGCGGGCAGCTGACTGATGCCGCCGTGGGATTCACTGTTAAGAGCCAGAAGGTCGCGCGCGGCCTTGGCGTCATCAAGCGTTTCAAAACGCCCCACCCTCACGCGCCAGAGATCGGAATTGCGGCGCTTCACGGTTTCGGCGTAGGCAGGCAGCCCCAGGCGCTTGAGGTACTTCACCTTCTCAAGCGCAGACTTCTGGTTTGCGGTCGCGATAATCTGAATGTAGTAGCGGCCGGTCTCCGAGGCCGTAATCCCGTAGGGACCGGCAACCGTCTTTTTGCCGGCCGCGGGCTTTGCGGGCTTTGCGGCCTTTGCGCTCTGCGCGGGCTTTGCGTCGGCTGCCTTGGCGGTCTTTACGGGTTCCGTCTTTTTGGCAGCCGCCTCACGGGGCTTCTCCTCGCTCACAACCCCCGCCTTACGCACGGGCTTCTCGTCGTTTTTCGCCGCGGATGCAGGTGTTTCCGAGCCCGCCGCGAGGCTTGCGGAAGCCGTCACGGGGTTGGCACGCGAAAGCGACTTCGCCGCGGAATCCACCGCGGACTGCGAAGCCGGAGGCTCCCGCAAATTCTTTGCGGCTTCTTCGGTCTGACTGATTTTCACAACCGCCGCGGGCTTCACGTCTTCCAGGGGCGGAATAAGCGTTTTGGCAGTACGGTCGGCGTAGGTATTGTCGGGCTCAAAAAACGTGGGCGCGGCAATCAGAAAAGCAAGCACAAAAGCGGCAAACCCCAAAATGCGGCGTTTGTTTCTGATACGCTGCATACGCTTTTTCTGCGCTTCGTCTCCTAGCGCATCGGCAAACTGCAGCGGCTCCACGCCGGCGCTCTGAGGCTCGGCTTCAGAGCCGCGCGGCGGATTGGGGCCGAAAAGCTTTTGAAATTTGTCGATCATGGAAAAAGGTGCGCCGTCCCTGTTAAACGCTTACGGCCAGACCGCAAGCGTCTTTTTGTCACTGCGAAGCGCTTCAATCAGAGCCGACACCGTGACAAAAGAACCGAATCCGATGATTCTAACAGGATGACCGCAGGTCATGGCCGCTTTTCGGGCTTCAGACAACGCCGCAGCGGGGCTCGCGCACTCTGTGATGTCGGCGGCGGTCAGGCCCGCTTCCATGAGCGACTTCTTCAGAACCTCCAAAGACGCCCCGCGTGCTGTCCCGAGGCCCGTCACAAACCAGTGATCGACCTCAGGGCTCACGGTGCGGATCACGCCCGTCATATCTTTGTCCGCAAGCATCCCCAAAACCGCAAAGGTTTTGCGCCCCGGCTCACGCGTGCGTTTCAGGTTTGCCGCGAGTGACGCCGCTGCCTGCGGGTTGTGCCCCACGTCAAAAATGATCTCGGGCTCAACCTCCCCGCCTTTTTGCACCGTCTCAAAGCGCCCGGTGATACGTACGGTCGTCAACCCCTTGCGGACCGCTTCTTCCGTTACAGGCAGTTTGTCGCGCATAAGGTACAAGGCCGCCAGAACGCCCGCGGCATTCATGATCTGGTTGTCACCGGCAAGCGCGGGATGCGGAAGCTTCTGCCAGAGCGTTTGCCCCTTTACCGAGAAGTCAAAGGTGCCGTCGGCATTGACCTTGGTTTCAAAGTCCCGCCCGTAGCAGTTAAGTTCCGCGCCGATCGCACGGGCGTTGTCAATAAGGGTCGCCGGGACATCCCGGTCCGTCACAACGGCGGGCCGCCCCTGACGGTAAATGCAGGACTTTTCGTAGGCAATCTTTTCCCGGGTGTTGCCCAAAAACGCCACGTGGTCAATGCCGATCGCGCAGACAATGCCGCAGGACGTATCAATCGCGTTCATGGCATCAAGCCTGCCGCCCAAACCGATCTCAAGAATCACGGCATCCGGTTTTGCCTTCATGAACAGCAGGAGTACCGCGAGCCCTGTCATCTCGAAGTACGTGAGCGACATGTCGCCTCTTGCGGCATCGACCGCGGAAAGCGCCTCAACAATCGCCGCGTCTTCGGCTTCTTTGCCGTCAATCAACGCGCGCTCGTTAAAGCGCAACAGGTGCGGCGACGTGTGCATGCAAACTTTGTTGCCGGCGTTACGCAGAATGCTTTCGAGCATCGCGCAGGTGCTGCCCTTGCCGTTTGTGCCCGCAACGGTAAAGACCGGACAGGTGAAGGCAATGCCCAGCCGCTCAATCATGGCCTTCATGCGTGTGAGCCCCATGTCAATGGGCTTTTCGTTTAAGTGTTCGGCGTAGGTAAGCCACGCATCAAGCCCGTCGTTTACTGCCGGGCGCATCGCATTCGTTGTCATCGTGTTTAAAACAACCACTCAAATCAGAATTCGTTATCTCGGGCAATATAGGCGGCTTTCCGGCATCTCACCCCTGCCCTTTCGCACCACGATGCGCGCAAGCGACATCGCGGCGTCCGTGAGCCCCTCTTCATAGGCCACCACTTCGCCGCGGGTGCGGCAGAGGTTTAAGAGTTCATTGGGCCCGAGGAGGTGTTCGGCGCTTCTCGGTTTTCCAACCCGCCTGAACTGATGCCCGGTAAAGGTCTCATAAATAAACAGACCGCCCTCGCTGAGGTTATTCCAAAGCGACGCCCAGTGCGCACGCCACAGGTAGTTAATCCCCACCACAGCGTCAAACGCAAGGCCCGTCAGGGGCCAGTCCTCCTGCTCAAGGTCGAGCTGCCGGAAGTCCACGCCCGCCGGAAAGTGCGCGGCGGGCACGTTCACATCCACTGCCGTGACGTGGAACCCACAGAGCTTTAAAAACCGTGTGTTGCGGCCGTTGCCGCAGGCAATCTCCAGCACGCGGCCCTCGGGCTTTATGAGCCCGGCAAAGCGCATCAGCCAGGCGCTTGCCGGGTCCGAGGCGACCGAAATATCAACGGGCATCGTCACGGGCTCCTTAAAGCATCACGGTCCATTCGACGAACGTCTGCGCCAACTGCATAAAGGGCCTCAGAAAATAGTTAAGAATCCCGGTGGCAAGCAAAATGATCACAATGAGAAGCCCGTAGGGTTCAAGGCGTGAATATGCGACGGCCTGCCGCCAGGGCAAAAGCCCCGCAAGTACCCGTCCGCCGTCCATCGGCAGAATCGGAAGGAGATTAAAGGCCGCCAAAATCATATTGACCGAAACACCGGCAAGACAGATATCAACGGCCGTCTGCCCGATCATGCCGGAAGGCTCACCCAGCACAATGATCTTTAAAACAATGAGCCAGCAGAACATCTGCGCAATGTTCATCCCGGGACCTGCAAGCGACACCCAGATCATGTCGCGCTTGGGGTTATACAGCCTGCTGAAATTCACGGGGACGGGTTTTGCCCACCCGAAGAGAAAACCGGCGCCCCCGGCAATCATGGAGCCCACGAGCAAAAGCCCCGGCACAAGGATCGTTCCCACGGGATCAATGTGCTTGAGGGGATTCATCGTGACGCGGCCGAGAATCCAGGCCGTGTTGTCGCCCAAACGTTTGGCGACAAAGCCGTGCGCGGCCTCGTGCAGGGTAATTGCGAGAATCGCGGGCACCGCGTAAATCAGAATACTTTGAAGAATTTCCGTCATGAGGGGAGCCTGTCCTCGTCAAAAACGCAGAAAGCCGCAAACGGGCGGCATGCAAAACACGTGTCGGAATTGTAGCCGTGCAGAACACACGGACAAACAGGCGGAAGCGTCTCGATACAAACGCTCGGGGAATTTTTTCGGGTGCCGAAAATAAGAAAGGCAGAATCCGTGGACCCACAGATTCTGCCCGAGGCTTAGATTCCGTCACTGCCCGGCGTTAAACCAGGCAGATTCGAAACGATGTCTCAAACCTTAGAACATCTTCGCAGCCACAAAGCCCAGAGCCACGCTGAAGACGATGGCGAGGAGCCCCGGCATGAAGAAGGCGTGGTTGAACACCCACTTACCGATGCGGGTCGTACCGGTGTCGTCCATCTGGACGGCGCCCAGAAGCGTCGGGTAGGTCGGCAGAACAAAGAGGGCAGACACGGCGGCGAAGCAGGCAACGAGCATGTAGCTGTCACCGGGGTTGGCGGCGGTGATGCCGAGAGCCGCCACGATAGCCGGGGTGATGGCCTTAGCCGTAGCAGCCTGAGAGTACAGGAGCATAGCGGCGATGAAGAACACGACTGCAAGCAGAGCCGGGTAAGCGGTCACCGTGGAAGCAGCAAGCGTCTTGATCTCGTTGATGTGGCCGGAAACGAACGTGTCACCGAGCCAGGCAACGCCCAGCACGCACACGCAGGCAACCATACCGCTCTTGAAGACGGAGCAGTCAGCGATCTTACCGATTTCGATCTTGCACAGAACCGTGATCAGGGTGCCGACCAAGAGCATCAGGCTCATGATGGCTGCGTCACGCGGCACGACGACGGGCTTGATGAGGCCCACGGCCGGAGAAATCGCGGAGGCATACAGAACCACGCAGACAACGCCGATCAGGAAGATGAGAACGGAGCGCTTGGCGTAGGGCTTGAGTTGAGTCTTGGTTTCATCAGAAACAGCCTTCACGAGCCCCTTGGCGAGACGATCCTTGTAAACCGGGTCGCTGTCGAGGTCCATGTTGGAGCAAAGCGTCATCACGAAGGACGTGATCATGCAGCCGATGAAGGTCGTCACAATCCAGATCCCCAAGAGAGCCGGATAAGACCAGCCGAAGCCTTCGAGAACGCCGGACATGTAGATGACGGCTGCGGAAACCGGAGACGCCGTAATAGCGATCTGGGAAGAAACCACGGCGATCGAAAGCGGAACGACCGGGCGGATCTTCTGGCCCTTGGCGACTTCAACGATAACCGGAATCATCGAGAAGGCGGTGTGGCCGGTACCGGCGAAGATCGTCAGAACATAGGTGACGATCGGGGCGAGGTAGTTGATGTACTTAGGATTGCTGCGCAGGATCCGTTCGGCAATCTGAACGAGGTAGTCAAGGCCGCCCGCAAGCTGCATGGCGGAGATGGCTGCGATCACCGATGCGATGATCAGAATCACGTCCCAGGGAATGTTACCCGGCTTCATGCCGAGGCACAGACCGAGGACCAGGACGCCGGCGCCGCCGGCATAACCGATACCGATGCCGCCGAGGCGCACACCGATATAGATTGCGCCCAGAAGCACAATAATTTGAAGGATGACCATTAAGTCCATGATATCTCCTCAGGTGGAGGTTTGGTGTTTATCGGCTGCTCTGCTCCGGAAAGCTTTGACAGTGCGGAAAAAGGAAAGGAACCGTACTTGAGATTGTCTGAAGTCCTCACACCCGGGGAACGGGGCTTTAAACTTCAGCACGGAGGGTGACCCTACAGGCCCGCCCTCCGTTTCATCTCTGCCTTCAAAACAGAGCGCGCTTTTTATACAGGCGTTTTCACGCCCTTTCAATTACTGCACAAACTTCGGTGCAATAAGGTTCTGCAGGTTGAACGTCTTGTCCCACTCTTCCTGAGTGAGCATCTTGCGTTCTTCCACCACAACCTGGTGCAGCGACTTGCCGGTTTCATAGCATTCGTGAGCCATGGCGGCGCAGGTCTTGTAGCCGAGGTGGGGTTTCAGAAGCGTGACGATACCGCAGGAGTTCATCACCATTGCTTCGGTGCGCTTGGCGTTGGCGGTCACACCGTCAATGCACTTCGTGCGCAGCGTGTTGCAGGCGTTGGAGAGAACGCGCAGGCCGGTGAACAGAGCAAACGTGATCACGGGTTCCATAACGTTCAGTTCGAGCTGGCCGGCCGACGCGGCAAGCATCACCGTCTGGTCAAGACCGATCGCGAGGAACGAAGCCTGGTTGGTGACTTCGGGGATCACGGGGTTGACCTTACCCGGCATGATGGAGGAACCGGGCTGCAGCTGCGGCAGATTGATTTCAGCAAGACCGCAGCGGGGGCCGGAGGCGAGAAGACGCAGGTCGTTGCAGACCTTCGTGAGCTTGATGGCGAGGCTCTTCATCGCGGAAGAAATCGCAACGTAGGCACCGCAGTCGCTCGTGGCGGCGATGAGGTCTTCGCTGTTCTTGAAGTCGATGCCGGTGAGCTGAGCGAGGTACTTCGAAGCCAGAGCCGGATAGTCCGGATGTGCCGTCACGGTCGTACCGATGGCGGTGGCGCCGAGGTTGATGACCTTCAGGTGTTCCTGCGCTTCGCGGATCGTCTTGATTTCATCGGCGATCGTGAAGCCCCAGCCGTGGAATTCCTGGCCGAGGGTCATCGGAACAGCGTCCTGCAGGTGGGTGCGGCCCATCTTCAGAACACCCTTGAATTCTTCGCTCTTCTTGTAGAAGGCGGCAACGAGGTCTTCAACAGACTTCAGAAGCACGTTGCTCCGGAGCATCAGCGCAAGGTGCAGAGCCGTCGGATACGTGTCGTTGGTGGACTGACCGAAGTTGGCGTGGTCGTTCGGGGAAACGCGCTTGTAGTCGCCCTTGACGGAACCCAGCTTTTCAGCAGCGAGGTTGCAGATCACTTCGTTGCAGTTCATGTTCGTGGACGTACCGGCACCGCCCTGGAGCCAGTCGGTCACAAACTGATCACGGTACTTGCCGGCGATCAGCTGATCGCACGCCCAGATGAGAGCGTCGGCGACATCAGCCGGAATCGTGCCGAGTTCCTTGTTGGCCATGGCGGCAGCCTTCTTGACATAGCCGAAGGCGATGACAAAGAAGGGTTCCTGGCTCATCGGCATTTCCGTGATGTGGAAGTTCTGCTTGCCGCGCAGCGTCTGCACGCCGTAGTAGCAATCATCAGGTACTTCCAAATCGCCCAGAAAATCGTTTTCAATACGAGACATCTTTTACAGCTCCTCTTTCGTTCAGGACAAAGCGCTTCAAAAACACGCCCTCTGCCCGTTAAAAATGCTTCAGTCCGTCTGCGTGCCGGGGTTTCGACCTCCCCTGCCCGTGGTCCGGACGGACCGTCACGCCGGAAGAATTGCTGTCTTACACCTAAGCAAAACAGCCTATCCCTTCCTTTCGAGCCACATACTACACCCTATTTTTTGTATTGGTGCAAGTCGTTTTTACTCAAATTAGGTATTAGAACCTCGGTAAAACACCATAAGCATAATGGCTTATTTTTATAACTTTCAGTCCGGCCGTTTCAGTCGTCTGATTTCATGGATTTTTTTACTGGCTTTCACCGAGTCTTTACGGCTCAACCTCAAAAATGCAATGATTTTTACGGCTTTTGATTTTCGTCAAGACTCAGCGATTGTTTAAAACCCGCCGCCCAAAAAAGCTCCGGCGGTTTTCCGTCAGAGCCTTTCACAGAATTTCCCGCATTTCTCCCGGGGCTTGAGCCCCGGGAGAAATGCGGGCTTTCGAAATTATTTAATCTTGGAGCAAACGCAGCCAAACCATGTACATAGTTTTCGCTTAAGGTATATTCAGCCGCTATGAAATCGCGCACACCGTCCTTTGTCATCGAGCTGGGCCTGAAAACCGGAGAGGATCAGGAAAGTGCGCTGGAGACCTACTTCTCCGATGCACGCCAGCTCTTCAATGCTGTTCTTGGAACGGCAAAGAAACGCGTGCGCGCCAAGAAAAGCACTGAAGCATGAAAGCTCACGGCCGCGATGCCCAAGGGAAAAGACCGCAACAAGCGGCTTAAGGAAATTCAGAAGTCCTCCCGCCTTTCCGAGTATGCCCTGCATGATGTCGTGAAAGAGCATCGTGCCAAGGGCGGCTTTACAAAGCGCATCGGCATCAACGAAGCGCAGAAAATTGCCACACGTGCCTGGCAGGACATTGAGCGCCGGCTGCCTGGCAGAAAGAAGCTCTTCTTTCAGCAACAGATCCGTCCGGCTTTAAGCGTGTCAAATACTGCCGTCTTGTCCAGCGGATGATCCGCGGCCGTATTCGCTACTTTGTTCAGCTCATTGTCGAAGGCGTACCGCCCGTCAAGCACGTTTATGCTCCCAAGGATCTCAAGGTGGCTGTTGACCCGGACCCGAGGACCATGATTTTTTACAGCCCCGAGTGGCAGCAAAAGATTTTGGTGAGCGCGGGCACTGTCTCTCAGGAAAAGGAGATTGCGCGTCTTTTACGTGCCATGGACCGCTCCCGCAGAGACACGAATCGGGAGTGCTACAACGCGGACGGCACCGTTAAAGCCGCCGGAAAAAAGATTGTCTGGAAGGAATCCAAGACCTATAAGGCAACAAAGGCAAAACTTGCGGATCTGTACCGCCGTCAGGCGCAAACCCGCCGTTGCCTGCACGGCGAAGTGATTAACCAGGTGTTCGGCAGGGCCGGCACCGTCATTGTGGAGAAGAACTCATACAAAGCATTTCAGAGAGCCGGATACGGCAAGAGTTTGGGCAAAAGCGGTATTGCAGGATTGATAACCCGGATGACAAGTAAGGCTGAAAGCGCCGGCTGTTGTGTGGTGAAAGTCAGTCCCCGCAAAACTGCGCCCGAGTCAGCACGATCCCGAAACGGGAACGTACCGTAAGAAGGCTCTTTGGGAGAGAAGTCATCAGTTGGGAGACACGGACTGGTACATGGACCGCGACCTTGCGGCCGCCATGAACCTGTATTTTGCGGATCCCGCCACTGACAGCTACGATCTGAAGGCTGAGCAATCAGCGCTTGCGAGGCTCAAACAAGTCTCAGGGAACGCCGGACCGATAGTGCAGTACAAACCAGCGAATCGGCAAGACGAAGCAGTCCTTCGCCGGAACCGACGGATCGAGCTGATGAAGCCCGTACCCGTAGAGCGGTTGCGTTTTAAATGTTCCTGTGGTGCAGGGGACGCCCGGGCAGACAAGGCCTCAAAAACCTTGCCTGTTACGGGAAAGCCTGCACCGTGTCAGGAAACCCCGCGCATTCAAGCGCGGGGTGTTTAGTAAAAACGCTACCGGTTGTGGTTTAGTAGAGCTTGTTCACCACATCCTTGGCAAAGACTTCCTGGGCCTTGATGAGGTCACCGAGTTCCTTAGCGTCCTTGTAGTCAAGGTTAAGCCCCGCCTTCTTGTGGGCTTCAATGACTTCCGGATCCTTCATGGTCTTGGCAAACGCCTCAGCATAGAAGTCCATCACTTCCTTTGGGGTGCCCGCCGGGGCCACCACGGCGCGCGCAGAGCCGTACCATTCGGGATAGAGCCCCACTTCGCCCAACGTCGGAACATCCGGGAATTCAGCAAGACGCTTCTTATCGAAAACAGCCAGAACGCGCAGCTCGGGCTTGGCACCGGTCACGAGTTTTGCAACGTCAGCAACCTTCGCGCAGGTAAAGTGCACTTCGCCCTGGCGCAGTGCCAGAAGCTGATCGGCCGTGCCGCCGTAGGGGATGGCCTTATATTTGGCTCCGGCACTCTTCGCGAACAACTGCGCGGCCGTGTGGTTGGAGGCCTTCACGCCGTTCGTTGACGCGCGCAGATTTCCCTTTTCCTTCATCGCGGCCACAAGGCTCTTGATGTCCTTCCAGGGGCTGTCCGCCTTCACAACCACAACGCTCGTTTCGGTGAGGTGGTTCGCGATCGGCGTGATCTGGCTCACCTTAAAGGGCGCACCGGGCTGGGCCGCAAGCGTCGTAAAGGTCGGAAGGTTAATAAAGCCGATCGTACGGCCGTCGGGTTTGGCACGCACCAGTTCCGTCCAGCCGATCTTGCCGTCAGCGCCCGGCAGGTTATTGATGATGAGGGTCTTGCCGACATACTTTTCGGCTTCCATGGAAAGAAGCCGCGCACCGGTGTCGGTGCCCGAACCCGCCTTATAAGCCACAATCACCGTGACGTCACCGTCGGGCTGCCAGGCCCAGGCCGTTGTGCCCGCGGCCAGAGCGCCGAGAACTGCCGTTGCGATCAAAAACTTCTTCACGTTACTGTCTCCTTTGGTTGTTGCGGCACATGTTCGGTTCCTGTGACCGGCACCGCCGAAAATAAAAAACCGATGCCCCATTAACCAAGGCACCGGTTGATGAACACTACTGCTGCTCCGTCATCCGCTTTTCCCAGCGGTTCATGAAAAGGGGCGAGAGAATACCGATCACGCAAAGCGCAATCAGCATCCAGCACAAGGGTGTCGAAAAGAGCACCGACGGATCGCCGTCCGAGAGCATCAGCGACCGACGCAAGCCCCTCTCCCCGATCGGGCCGAGAATGAGCCCCAAGACCATCGCGGCGGCGTTGAAGTCAAACTTACGCATCAGATACCCCAGGACGCCGAAGATCAACATGATCCCCACTTCCACGATGTTATTGTGAATCGCGTAGGAACCCACAACACAGAGCACCACAATGCTCGGAATGAGAATGGCGTCAGAGACGCGCGAAATCTGGGCAAAACCTTTGCAGCCCAAAAGGCCGATCGCCAGCATCATGAACTGCACGATCACAAAACCGGCAAAGAAGGTGTAGGTCATGCCCGCGTATGTTGTAAAAAGTTCGGGCCCGGGCTGCAGGCCGTGAATCACAAGGCCCCCCATCAGCACCGCCGTCACCGACTCACCGGGAATACCGAGCGTCAAAGTCGGAATGAGCGAGCCCCCGGTGACCGCATTGTTGGCCGATTCGCTGCCGGCAACGCCTTCAATGCTCCCTTTACCGAATTCTTCCTTGTGTTTACTGAAGCGCTTGGCTTCGTTGTAACCCATAAAGCAGGCAATCGTGGCTCCCGCGCCGGGCAGAATCCCCACGATGTTGCCGATAATCCAGCTTCTCAGCACAGGCGGCGTGATGCGCTTCATCTCAGGGCGCGTCAGACGGAACTTATCGGTAATCGCTTTGGCTTTGGCGCGCTCGACGATCCGGCTTTCCGCAAGAATCAAAACCTGGGACATGGAGAAAAGCCCGATCAGAGCACAGGTGACGTTCACGCCGTTATAAAGCGTGCTCTGCCCGAACATGAAGCGCTCAACGCCTTCCATCGGGTCCATGCCGATTGTGGAAATCAAAAGCCCCATAAAGCCCGAGATGAGGCCCTTTAAGAGTGACTTCGAGGACACACCCGCAATCACCGTGAGCCCGAAAAGCGAAAGCCAGAAGTATTCCGGGCTCTTAAACTGCATCGCAAGCTGAGCGAGTGCCGGCGAAAAGAAGTAAAGCGAAATGCAGGACAAAAGCCCGCCGCAGAAACTCGCGACGCAAGCAACCGTCAACGCTTTTGCCGCCTGCCCCTTCAGTGTGAGCTGATAGCCCTCAATTGCGGTTGCGGCAGAAGCGGGCGTGCCCGGCGTATGAATCAAAATCGCTGAAATGGAGCCCCCGAAAATGGCGCCGCAGTAGATGCCCCCCAAAACAATGAGGCCCGTTGCCGGGGGCATGCCGAAGGTAATCGGGAGCAAAAGCGCCACGCCCATGGCGGCCGAAAGCCCTGGCAGGCAGCCGATCGTGACGCCCAGGGCCGTCGACAAAAACATGGCGGCGATATTGATCGGGGAAAGTGCGTTTACAAACCCCGCCCCCATCAGACTCAGTGTCTCAAGCATTTGTCATTTCCTCCGGCACGAATCAGGAAAAAAGCATGCCTTTGGGAAGAGGCACTTTGAGAAAGAGCGTAAAGACCGGGTAGATCACCGCGAGAAGCACCGCGATCACGAGCACAATCCACTGCTTTTTGACTTTGAGAAAAAGAAGAGCCCCCGCAAGATACGCAATCGTTGCGATGTAGTAGCCCGCAGTGACCAGAAGCACCATGTAGACGATGATGCCGATGATGACCCCGATGAACTGCTTCGGCAAAAAGCCTTTGAAGTGCTCGGCCAAATCGTCGTGCATCTTCCGCTCAACGCGCCACTTCAGATACGCTGAAAGAATGTAGAGGGTATTTAACACGTAGAGCGCTGTGAGTAGCGCCAGGGGATAGGTCTGCGCTTCCGGGGGAAGCTTAAGCGTCATGACCAAAAACAATGTGGTGATTGCGTAGACCACCAATGTGACTGCGGTATCGGATTTCTTCATCGCGGAGGCATGAATTTAAGCAATCGGACTGATCGGCCTGGTTTATGCCGAAAAGTTGTGTGAATTATCGCGCAACACACAGTTACACGACAATACGATGACAATGCTTTTGCTCAAAACTCATGCAAAAGCGCTTCGGTTTTTACATCAGGCAGGGCACGAAAAACCCGCTTCCGAACGAAATCAGAAGCGGGCTTATCCGTCAGATACGGATCACATCAGACAGTCTTAGTGCAGACGCTTGATGTAGATCTTCTTCTGCGGTGTGGGCGTGACCTTGTCGTAGTTCTTGATACCCTGTTCAGCCATCTTGCGGCGGATGAACGCGATCTGGGTCTTCAGCGGCAGATCCTTCGGGCAGAAGTCGTGGCAGGCCAAGAGCGACATGCAGCCGAACACACCGGAATCATCACCGATCACATCGTAGAAATCGGCGTCGTTACGGGTGTCGCGCGGATCCAGACGGAAGCGGGCGATCTTGTTGATCGCGACGCCGCCGGCGAAGTCCGGGCGGATGCGGACCGTACCGCAACCGGCGATACAGCAGCCGCATTCCACGCAACGGTCCAGAAGGTAGATGTCTTCCGCAAGCTGCGGATCCATCGGTTCTTCCTTCTTGCAGAGATTGATCTCTTCGGTCTTCATGTGAACCCACGTTTCCATGCGTTCGCTCATGTTGCGCATCCACTTACCGGTATTGACCGAGAGGTCACCGATCAGTTCGAACGCAGGCAACGGAGCAAGCGTGAATTCCGTGGGAAGGTCACGGGTGAGCGTACGGCAGGCAAGGCCGGGCTTACCGTTGATCATCATGGCGCAGGAACCGCAGATACCGGCGCGGCAGACGAAGTCAAACTGCAGAGACGGATCCTGCGTGTCACGCAGTTCGTTCAGCAGAATGTAGAGCGTCATCGAGTCGCTTTCTTCGATCTCGTAGGTCTGCATGTGCGGGACGCTCTTGGGGTCAGCCGGGTTGTAGCGCAGGATGCTGACCTTGAGCATACGGTGCTGCTTTTTAACTTGAGTACTCATTTCAGTTCAGCTCCTCGGAATTACGGCAGGGGTTCATCGATGCGTTCATTGCGGCCCTGCAGACGCTTGGGCAGCAGATTGTGGTAGGGCATGATCGCATCCTGAATCTGGAAGCGGTCGGCACCTTCGGCCTGCATCTTGGCGCGGATGGCATCGACTTCGGCCTGACGCTTGGGCGTTTCGGGGTTGTCGATGTAGTTCTTGGCGCCGTAACCACGCCAGCCCGGCGGGAGTTCCATCTTGCTGATGTCGAGCGTTTCGTAGGTAAGCGTCGGCATCGTGTCGCCTTCCTTCCAGGAAGAGAGGGTGCGCTTCAACCACTTGGCGTCGTCGCGGACCGGGAAGTCTTCACGGAAGTGAGCACCGCGGCTTTCCTTACGGGCCGTAGCGCCGCAGGCAATCGCGAGAGCCACCTTGAGCATCTTGCGGGTGCGGTAGGCATAGGTGAGTTCGGCGTTGGCGCCCAGCTGATCCTTGCAGGAGACCTTGAAGGTCTTCTTGTAGAGCTCTTCGAGTTCTTCGACGGCGCTGTCCATCACGTCGCCGCGACGGAAAATACCGATCTTGCTCGTCATGAGTTCCTGCATGCGGGTACGGATCTTGGCCATGTCTTCCGTGCCGGAATTCTTCAGGAACCCGTCCAATTCAGCCTTGACCTTGGCGGCCGCGTCATAAATGAGGGAGGTCGGAATGTCAATGCCGTTTTCGGGACGGTCGCAGAAATCGGCGATGAATTCACCGACGATCATGCCGCCCACAACGGTTTCAGCCACGGAGTTGCCGCCCAGGCGGTTAAAGCCGTGCATATCCCAGCAGGCTGCTTCGCCCGCGGCAAAGAGGCCCTTCAACTGACGGGATTCGCCCGTGTAGTTCGTGCGCACGCCGCCCATCGTGTAGTGCATGGCCGGACGCACCGGGATCCATTCCTTCGTGGGGTCAACGCCCAGGAAGTAGTGGCAGATTTCGTAAACTTCACGCAGGTTGTGCTTAATGTGGTGTTCGCCCAGCAGCGTGATGTCGAGCCAGAGGTGTTCGCCGAAGCGGCTCTTCACGCCCTTGCCCTGAGCAATACGTTCTTCCATACGGCGGCTCACGACGTCGCGGGAGGCGAGTTCCTTCTTTTCCGGTTCCACGTCCGGCATGAAGCGGTGGCCGTCAACGTCACGAAGCAGACCGCCGTCACCGCGGCAGCCTTCCGTCACGAGAATACCGGCCGGGAAAATACCGGTCGGGTGGAACTGAATGGCTTCCATGTTGCCGAGCGTGGCAACACCGGATTCCAGAGCCAGAGCGTGGCCCGTGCCTTCGCAGATCTGAGCGTTCGTCGTCACGCGGAAGAGCTTGCCGGCGCCGCCCGTGGCAATGGCCGTAGCCTTTGCAACGTAGGCAATCAGTTCGCCCGTCATCAGATCGCGGCAGACAGCGCCGTAGCAGCGCTTGCCGTCATGAATCAGAGAGAGAGCTTCGATACGTTCGACAACCGGAACGTGTTCGGCGATGACGCGGTCGCTCACGGCGTTAAGCATCGCGTGGCCCGTGCCGTCAGACACAAAGCACGTACGCCACTTCTTCGTGCCGCCGAAGTCACGCTGGCCGATCAGGCCCGCGGCCTCCTTGCGCTCGGTAATCGTGACCTTTTCACCATTGATGATGACCTGGCGGTCACCCGGGGTGATACGGCTCCAGGGCACGCCCCAGGCCGCGAGTTCACGCACGGCCTTCGGGCTGGTGTTGACGAACATACGCACCACGTCCTGGTCGGCACCCCAGTCGGAACCGCGGACGGTATCGGCGAAGTGGACGTCTTCATTGTCCCCCAGGCCCTTAATCACGTTGCCGAGAGAGGCCTGCATGCCGCCCTGCGCCGCCTTGGAGTGCGAACGCTTCGGGGGCACCAGCGACAAGACGATGGAGTCGTGACCGCGACGCTTGGCAGCAACTGCCATGCGAAGACCGGCCAGGCCGCCACCGATCACCAGTACGTCGGTGTAGATAATCTTCATTTTTTATGGTCTCCTTGATCCGTGAGGATCCGCCTGGGTTCATCCGGTCCGTCAAGCACAACAAACCGCACCGCATGACCCGGCAGGGTCAGAAAAGCTCTTTTTTGTGGGAAGTCCCGGGGGACCTACCCATTCGGGATGATATTGTCAACCTCTTTGCCGGCAACGTCATTCCTGCAGTCGGCTCTCAATGACTTGGAGCAATACAGTGACCGGCGTTTACACTCCGCAACACCCTTGCCCGTGCCGCCGTGCCGTCCGAACCGCAACCGCTTCAGACACCCCGGACCCTTGAAAAAAGAGCCGGAGAAGCCGCGCACAACAGCGTCCCGGCGCGCCCCTGCCGCAGTTTCCCGCAGCCGGCCCGCACCTCAGAAAAACAACACCGCAGGCGGCTTAAATTAAGCCGACCTTATGTGTCAGCGCGAGTTTACGAGCCATACTACCTAAGTACTATAGGTAATAACCCCAAATTTCTCCGCTTCTTTGACCTAAGCAAACCTTCTGAGAATTCCCGTTTTCGCCCTCGTATTTCAGGGCACTTATAAATCAGCCGGAATAAAACCCAAGGACATTGTCTTAACCCGCTTTAAATACTCCTTCATGAGTATTCTAAGATAAAATACCTAATTGAAAACGCTCATGATTTATAATAAACGCTTCCTAAATTCATGAGAATTAATAATATAATTATTCAATGAGAGGAAAGACAGCGCCTGTGCCGTTTTTTCTCCGCTGATATGGGAGATTTTGAAGCATATGACTGAGATTATTTCAACCAAGACGGCCCCTGCTGCGATCGGCCCGTACAACCAGGCCGTCAAAGCCGGAAACGTCGTCTTCTGCTCCGGTCAGATCGGTCTTGTGCCGGAAACCGGAGAGCTTACCGAGGGCCTTGAAGCCCAGGTGCGTCAGGCCTTCACCAACCTCACGGAAGTTGTTTCCGCCGCAGGCGGCACGTTTTCCGACGTGGTGAAGTTCACGCTTTTTGTGACTGACATGGCGCAGTTCGGCCTTGTGAACGCCGTCATGAAGGAGTACGTGAAGGACCCCTACCCCGCACGCAGCTGCGTGGAAGTCTCCTCGCTCCCCAAAGGTGCGCTTTTTGAAGTGGAAGCCATTGCCGTTATTAAGGAAATGAGCTTCTGAGTGTGTTATGCCGATTGACAAAGTCCCGGTCAAAAAGCAGCAAGCCTTAAAGACTGAAAAACCGAAAAAAGAAGACAAGCTCACGATGTCTGAGCGCTTTGCGCGTCTTGGTCTCGTGCGCGACTGGGATTTTGTCTTTCATCTGCCGCTCCGTTACGAAGACGAAACGCAGATCACTGACTGCAGGGCGCTCACGCCCGGCACCTTTGCCCAGGTCCAGGGCCGCATTACTGAAGTCATTGCCAAACGCACCTCGGGTTTTGTTCCCTTTACCTTTATCAGAATCACGGACGCGAGCGGATCGGCTGCCATGCGGCTTTTCCGGTTCGGTGACAAAAAGCTTCTCACGATGGGAAGTCTCATCCGTGCCTACGGTGAAGTAAGACTCGCCTACAGCGGTGAACCGGAACTCTGGCAGCCGCGCGTTAAAAAGGCGGTGGCGGACGTCTCGGACCTTCCGAAAACCCTTACGCCCGTTTATCCGGCCTCAGGCACACTCACCCAGCCCGTCATCCGCAAGCGCATTGACAGAGCGCTCCTTGACGTCGATTTAAAGGACCTCGTTCCCGAAAAGTACACGAAAGCCTTAAATCTTCCCGGGTTTGCCGAGGCTGTGCGCTTTATCCACCACCCGAGCCCCCTTACACCGGCTGAAGCGCTTTCCGAGCGCACGGCGCCCGAATTCAAGCGCCTCGTGTTTGACGAATTTCTTGCTCAGCAGATCTTTTTAAAGAAAAGCCGGGACGCCAAGGCCCTTGCCGCCGCGCCCGCGATGACGGACACGTCAGGGGCCCTTAAAACCCGGTTTTTGGATAGTCTTGCCTTTACGCTTACCGGAGCTCAACAACGCGTCATCTCTGAAATTGAAGCTGACATGGCAACGAAGCGCCCCATGCAGCGGCTTGTCGCGGGCGACGTCGGCTCGGGTAAAACCGTGATTGCGGCGCTGGCCGCCGTCCGCGCCGTTGAAAACGGCTTTCAGGCCGCGGTCATGGCCCCCACGGAAATTCTCGCGCAGCAGCATTACAAAAAGCTCTCGGCGTGGCTTACGCCCTTGGGCGTCAATATTGTGTTTCTTGCGGGAAGCCTCTCAGGGCCCGACAAAAAAGCAGCGCTAAAAAGCATTGCCGACGGTACCGCTCAGATTGCGGTGGGCACCCACGCCCTCATTCAGGAAGGCGTTCACTTTAAAAACCTCGGGCTTGCCGTGATTGACGAGCAGCACCGCTTCGGCGTTTCACAGCGCATGAAGTTGGCGCTCACCGATGCAGGCGTTCAGCCGCATCAGCTCCTTTTAACCGCAACACCCATTCCTCGCACGCTCGCGATGAGTTACCTTGCCGACATCGACGTGAGTTTCTTAGACGAAATGCCGCCCGGACGGCAGCCCGTCACCACCAAGCTCATCAGTCTTTCTCGGGCAGCGGACGTTTTAAAGGCCGTCACAGGCGACATCCGCGAAGGGCGGCAGTGCTACTGGGTCTGTCCCCTCATTGAAGAAAGCGAAAAGGCGGACCTAACCGCCGCAACCGACCGCGAGCGCATGATCCGCGAAAGCGAACCGGACTTAAGAACAGCGCTACTGCACAGCAAACTCCCCGCAGAAGAAAAAGAAGCCGTAATGGCGCGCTTTGCCGCGGGAGAAATTGACATTCTCGTCTCCACCACCGTGATTGAGGTGGGTGTGGATGTTCCGAACGCCTCGGTGATGGTGATTGAACACGCCGAGCGGTTTGGCCTGTCGCAGCTGCATCAGTTGCGCGGCCGAGTGGGGCGCGGTACCGCCAAAAGTACCTGCCTCATGCTTTTTGACCCCGAATTAAGTGACGTCGGCAAGGAACGTCTGCGTGTGATCCGCGAGACGACCGACGGTTTTGCCGTGGCGCGCGAGGACCTAAGGCTTCGCGGCCCGGGTGAGTTTTTAGGTGCGCGCCAGTCCGGCAGCCCCGCCATGCGCTTTGCCGATCCCTTAAACGACAAGGATCTTCTGGAGTGGGCGCGGCGCTCGGCCGAAGACTGGATGCGTGAGGATGCGGCGGCAGCCGAAAAGTTTGCCAGCCGGTGGTTTGATCCCGCCCGAAATTTTTTACAAGCGTAAGCACACCCCAAGTGAGTCCCTACTATGACACTGACTGAACTCAAATATGTCCTTGCCGTTGCGCAGGAACACCATTTCGGACGGGCGGCCGAAAGCTGCAGCGTCTCCCAGCCTTCTCTTTCCGTGGCCGTGCGTAAGCTCGAAGAGGAACTGGGCGTCAAGATTTTTGAGCGTAAGAGCTCAGACGTCACCGTCACGCCGATCGGCAAACTGATCGTTGAACGCGCCCAGCGGGTTTTGGAAGACGCTGCCCTGTTGCGCGTCTGCGCCCAGCAGGGTAAAGATCCCTTAAGCGGGGAGCTGCGCCTGGGAACGATTTGCACGATCGCCCCCTACCTCATTCCGGATCTCGTGAGCAGCATGCACAAAGTGGCTGCCAACATGCCGCTTATTCTCACGGAAGGCCTCACCGCGAACCTTCTTGAGCAGCTTAAAAGCGGTCAGCTTGACGCTGCGATCGTGTCGCTCCCGATTGATCAGCCGGGCATCATGATTCAGCCCCTCTACGACGAAGAATTTGTGGCTGTGGTGCCGGCAAACCACCCGCTCGCGCACCGGCCGGCGATTTCGCGCCAGGACGTCAAAAATGAACCGATGCTTCTGTTGGGGTCCGGCCACTGCTTCCGCGATCAGGTACTTGATTTCTGTGCCGATACGCTCCGAAGCGACCCCAACGCCAAAAAAAGCGTCGAAGGCAGCTCGCTGCAGACAATCTGCTACATGGTCGCGCAGGGCCTGGGCGTCACGATTCTCCCGTCAAGCGCGGTGCCCTTCTACGATCACAACCCCCTGATCCGCATCGTGCCTTTTGAGCGCCCGAGCGTCCCCAAGCGCCGCGTGGTGCTTGCCTGGCGCAAGACCTTCCCGCGCGTGCCCGCCGTGCAGGCCGTGCAGCACGGCGTGGAACTTATCCGCAATCTCCACGGCTGCCGCATGCTCACAAGCCTCCCGGCGGTTCCGGCCTAAAGCTCTGACGTCCCGTTAAAAAAGCCTCCGGCGCTTTTAAAAACGCACGGAGGCTTTTTACTGCCCGTTTAAAAATCAACGGCGCAGGAAAATACCTTCGTCAATACCGCGCGGATTGGGACGCGGGTATTCGATCATGCGAAGGGTGTTGTGGTCGGTGTGCAGGAACTCCCCTTCAACACCGGGAACAATGAGCTTGGTGACCTGATCGTAACTCCAGGTACCGTCGTCGTTAAAAGTGATGCTCATCGTCCACTCAACGGTCTTGAAAGCCTCTTCGAGGAAGGGGCCGGAGATGATGCCGTTTGTGAGCGACCCCCGCTCGGCCTTCACCGTAATCGTCTTGTCGCCCGGTTTGGCAACGCCCGTTGCCATCGCCACCTGCGCGCGCGGAATCGCAAGCGTATGCGTAATCTGGCCGGTCGCGGGCTCCCAAAGCCAGTAGCCCACCTGATCGTGGAAACCGGCAAGTTCCCCGGGCTTAACGATATGCACGTGGTAGCGAAGGCCGTAGAGAACCTGCGGACCGTTATTCTGTGCGTCAATCGGCTCCATCACGATGCGCTCGATGTAAGGCTCGGTTTCCGGGCCGTCAGCCTGCGGGTGCGTGTCAACGCCCTGATCGCCGTACCAGGTGCCGGCAAGGCGCGCCAAAGGCCCGAGGTTGGCAAGCGTATCCGCGCTTGACGGGGCTTCCGTGTAAATGTCCTTATGCATGGCCATGGTGTAATTCCTTTTCGAAAACAATTTTTCTTGACCGCACTCTAAAAGGGTTCGCGCAAACCGTCGGGCACTTTCGGATAATTTCGCAACAATCTGTACACGGAACAACACGGGCTTAATGGCGGCTCCCGGCAATATTACCAAACCGCGCGTCACTTTCGATCTATGCCCGGATTTTGCGGCCGACGGCATCCCGCTCGGCTTTGGTCCTTAAAGCACACTCCCAGACCCGGAAAACACGCCAGCCGCTCTCAAGCAGCTTATCGAGCACGGCCGCGTCGCGTGCTTTGTTGCGGGCAAGCTTTTCAACCCAGAAAGCGTGGTGCGCAGACGGCACCGACGCTCTCGGGCAACCCGCGTGCGCGTGCCAGAAACAGCCGTGCACAAAGATCGCGATGCGGCGGCCGATCATGGCGATATCCGGTTTTCCGGGAATGTCGCTGCGGTTTAACCGGTAGCGGCAGCCTGCGGCGGTGAGCGTCTTTCGGACAATGATTTCGGGCTTTGTGTTTTTCGAGCGGATCGCCGCCATATTGGCGCTTCGCTCAGAAGCCGACTTGATGTCCATGACGCCGGAGCCGCAAAAAATCAGGCATCCTTGCCGGAGAGAAGCTTTAAGAGCTCTCCCACATGCACGCGCGCCACGACGTTACGCAGTACGTGTGTGAGAACACCGTTTTCGTCGATCACGAAAGTCGAACGCTCGATACGGATGCGAGGCTTGCCGTCTTTAACCTGCTCGGTCATCACGCCGTAGAGGTTGCTCACTGTGCGATCGGTGTCACACAAAAGCGGGAACGTGAGCTTATAGCGGTCACGAAAATCGCAGTGGCTTGCCTGATTGTCGTTGGAGACACCGTAGATGCTGTAGCCCAGGGCCTTAAAGTCTTTGATCGTGTCGCGGAAATCCTGCGCCTGTGCGGTGCACCCCGGCGTATTGTCTTCCGGGTAAAAGTAAAGAATCACCTTGTGCCCGCGAAGCTCTGACAACCGCACGGACTCCCCGGCGTCCGTCATCAGTTCAAAATCCGGCGCCTTGTCGCCCGCCTTTAAGTCCCGCCCGTCAGTCATCTTTCTTTCCTTTCGTTTTTTATTTTTTGCGGTTAAGACCGCTCGCTTGAGACTCTAATTGTTTTGTCTTACAGCCACTTTGACTCGCTTACGGGGAATTGCTCAGCCGATCCCGCAGGAAGTCATAGTCCGACGATTAAATTCAAAATTTTTGGCGCAAATCCGCACAGATCGGGCCTGCGCTTCTATAGACTCAGCCACTCGCGCTAACATTCTGCGCGTAATTCTTACAAAAGGATACGAAGGACGTGTCCGCTCCTTGACTAATTTTCACAGGGTGATTTCCAAATGATGGACTGGCTAAACAGCCTTGTCGGCGACGTCAACAGCGTACTTTGGGGTGTTTTCTGTCTTATTCCCCTGCTGTGCGGTACCGGTATCTTCTACACGATCCGTCTGCGTTTCGTTCAAGTCAGAAAGTTCGGCCTCGCGCTTAAGATCCTTTTCGGCGGCGCATCGCTCTTCGGTAAGCGCGCCGACAAGACCGGTATGAGTTCGTTTCAGGCTCTCGCGACCGCCATTGCCGCTCAGGTCGGTACCGGTAACGTCGCTGGTACCGCCACAGCCATCGTTTCGGGCGGCCCCGGTGCCCTTTTCTGGCTTTGGGTAGCGGCCTTTTTCGGTATGGCGACGATCTTTGCGGAAGCCGTGCTCGCCCAGACCTACCGTGACAAGGACGCCAATGGCCACATCGTGGGCGGCCCCGCCTACTACATCACCAAGGGTATGGGCGAAAAATTCCGTCCGATGGCTGTCTTTTTCTCCATTGCCATCATCATTGCCCTGGGCTGCATCGGTAACGCCGTACAGTCCAACTCTATTTCAATGGCCATGAAGACGGCCTTTGACATGCCGCTTCTGATCACGGGCGTTGTGGTTGCCGTGCTTTCCGGTTTCGTCTTCTTCGGCGGTATCGGGCGGCTTGCGAGCGTCACGGAAAAGATCGTTCCCGCCATGGCTGCCATTTACATCGTGGGCGGCACGTGGGTGATCTGCATGCACGCCGCGCAGATTATTCCGGCCTTTGAACTCATCATCGAAGCGGCCTTTAATCCCCAGGCTGTCGCCGGCGGCGCTTTGGGTCTCACGGTTGCCAAAGCGATGCAGTTCGGTGTGGCCCGCGGGCTCTTTTCTAATGAAGCCGGTATGGGTTCGACGCCCCACGCGCACGCCGTAGCGAAGGTTGAGCACCCGGTGGAACAGGGCCTTGTCGCCATCTTCGGTGTGGCTGCAACCCTCATCATCGTGACCTTTACGGGGATTGTGATTCTTGTGACCGGCGTTCTTGACTACAAGACCACGGGCATCGAACTCACGCAGCAAGCCTACAACGTGGGCTTAGGCAGCATCGGCATGAGCTTTGTGGCGGTGTGCCTCTTCTTCTTTGCCTTCTCCACGATCATCGGCTGGTACTTCTTCGGTGAACAGAATGTCCGCTTCCTCTTTAAGGGCCGCGGGCTTCTCCCCTACCGCCTTTTGGTGTGCGCCTTCATCATCCTGGGCGCAACACTCAAGGTTGACCTCGTCTGGTCTCTGGCCGACCTCTTTAACGGCCTGATGGTGATCCCTAACCTCATTGCCCTTCTGGCTCTCAACAAGGTCGTTGTGTATTCTCTGAACGACTTTGAAGCCAAACTCGCGATGGTGGAAAAGACGCAGAAGGAACTGGCAGGGAAGTAAGCCGACCTCTTTCTGAGGATTCTCTAAAACCCGGCAGGCTCATTCAGCATGCCGGGTTTTTCATTGTCTCCGAAAAGTTTTCGGGCGTGATGCTGCGGATTTCTGATTCCGGCAGGGCTGCCGCAAAGGCTGGGCTTACCCGATGTCTGCCTGCTCTAAACAACACGCGCTTGAAAGCGCGGGGTTGTTTAGCAGGGCAGGATGTGGCGCTCAAACCTGCGATTTCGAGAACGTTTGCATGGTTGCAAACACCTCGACAGGCATTTTCGGTAAATTTTGGCACTATATTCCCAAAATTTCACGCTTTTTTAGGAATATAATCCCAAAAAGTTCTAATTCTGCAGGTTAGCTCATCATCATGTTCAACTTTGCCTACATTCGCCGCGAGCTCGAAGACCACATCTTAAAAGGCACACTCCGCAATCGAGCGGAGCTGATTCTCGGTCCTCGCCAGGTAGGCAAAAGTACGATGCTCGACCATCTTGTACAGAACCAGCGTTTCATTAAGCTCTCCGGAGAAGATGACGACGACCTGAGCATCCTTGCTGATCCGAAGACATTTCTCACGCTGACACAGCAATTTCCCAATGTCATCATTGACGAAGCGCAGTTTGTGCCGAACATTGGCCGCGTGATCAAGCGCATGGTCGATAACAACACAACGGACTCGCGCATCTTCGTAACCGGTTCCAGCGCCCTAGACCTTGGCGGCCATCTCAAAGAATCCGCAGCCGGCCGCTTCAATTCGTACAACCTGTGGCCTCTTTCTCTGGAAGAACTTGCCGAACACAGCAGCTGGATCGAGGTAAAGCGCCAAATCAATGATCGCATGATCTATGGCTGCCATCCTGATGTCATCAATGATCCTGCTCACGCCAAAGAGTACCTTCTCGACTTCACAGATTCCATTTTGTACAAGGACTTGTTCAAACTGACAGAAGTCAGAAAGCCTACCGATCTCACAAAGCTCGTTAAGTTCCTTGCTGCCAATGTTGGCTCGGAAATCCGCTACGGCTCCATCGCTTCCGAACTTGGCATTCAAAACAAGACGATCGAACGCTATGTCGATTTATTGGCCTCCTGTTTCATCTTGAAGGTCGTTCCTTCGTGGACGAGAAACCCAACGGCAGAGCTCAAACTCAGTAAGAAAATCTATTTCTACGATAATGGAATTCGCAATGCGCTATTGAAGAACTTCACACCTGTGCCTGCGCGCGAAGACAAGGGCGCTCTTTGGGAAAACTTGTTCTTCACAGAACGTTTGAAGCTCCATGCCTTCAGGCGCGACGGCGGCGAAATCTATATCTGGCGAACCAAAAAGCAGCATGAGATGGACTTTATCGAAATTGTGAACGGCACCATTGCAGCCTTTGAGTGCAAGGCCGGCAACAAAACCAATTCCAACTCAATCAGAGCATTTACACGCGCCTATCCGAACATTCCGGTGACTGTTGTCTCCCCCGACAATATCGACCAAGAGCCAGCCGCTCCTGCGATCTTGGCTAATGCCTTTGACGCCCCTCCAAGTCCTTGACCAACTCGACGGGAAGTCTTCTATTTAGCAAATTTTGGGATCATGATCCCAAAAAGTACCAGTTACTGGTCTGAACATGCCGAGCAGATGCGCGCAATCATGCTCGGCCACAGCGATCTTTTCGATCCATAATCATAAGAAGCGCTGCAAGTGCCGCAGCCCGTTTAAGCCTTGGGCGTTTCCGCCGATTTCCACCTACAATTCGCTCAACCTCAATTCAGGGCGTGCCGGCAAGCGCCGCCCTCAGACAACGAAATGCCTGAAACCATTCAGAACCCCTCTGTCCAAACGGCTGAAGAGCCGCTGCGCCTTTATAACCCCGTGGTGTGCATTATTCTCACACTCATCTTCACACCGATGTTCGGGGCACTGTTGCAGGGCTTTAACTGGCGGACATTAAATGAACCGGTCCTCGCGGAAAAAAGCATGGCCTGGGTGCGCGTGAGCTTTTTCACGTTCGTTGCCTACACGATTGCCGAACCCTTTATCCGCGACATTCCCGTCTGCCGCTATCTCATGATTGCGCTTTTTATCGGTTTCTGGATTTCCTGGACGCTTTCCATGGGAATCCGCCAGGTGACCTACATCCGCCGCAACCGCATCGCCTACAAAGGGAAATTTTTCGGCCGCGCAATCATGATCGGCGCCTTCGGCTGGGTCGCCTACACCGCTTTTGCCCTGACACTTGTTCTTTTCCTGCATTTAACCGGGATTGATCCGCTGCCTGCGGACGCTCCGATTCTGCAGCAGTAAGCCATGCGCACCAACGTTGAGACGCGCTTTGAACTTCCCAAACGCACGGGGGCTGATACGGCTTCCGCCGGGGTTCTTGCGCTCTTACGGGGGGACGTAACGCAGGCACGGCCGGAAAAAACTCAGGTTGATCTCTGGACGCGCGAAGCCGCCCAGGGCTCCCCGCAGGCGCAGTACGAGCTTGCGAGGACGCTCGCGCAGACCGCCGTCATTTCCGCCGACAACCGTGCGGCCGTCAAGTGGCTCAGAAAAGCCGTGGAAAAAGAACATACGGCCTCGCAGTACCTGCTGGGACTGCTGATTGCCCGCGGTCAGGGGGTGAGGCCCGATCCGGAAAAAGCCGTGGAACTTTTCCGCAAAGCCGCAGTCATGGGCAACAAAGACGCCCAGTACGATCTCGGACGAGCCCTCCTCTGGGGGTTCGGCTGCGAAGAAAATCCCTCCGAGGCCCTCACCTGGTTTCGGCTTGCCGCAGCCCAGGGGCACACCGAGGCTGAATACGAGTCCGGTATTGCCTACGCCACCGGCCGCGGCTGTCCGACGGACCTGCGGCAGGCCCAGCAGCGGCTTAAACGTGCGGCCTTAAAGGGCAGCGCCAAAGCGGCACTAGCCTTAAGTGAACTCAACCTCAGACCGGACAACCCGCAGGCCGACAGCGCTGAAGCCCTTCACTGGTGCGCGGAAGCCGCCCGCGGGGGGCTCGCTGCCGCACAGCTGCAGCTTGCGTTTTTCCACTGGCGGGGTGACGGCGTCAGAAAGTCCGCGGACACGGCCTGCGACTGGGCCCGGCGCAGTGCGCTGCAGGGCTACCTCCCGGCTTTTCTTTTTCTGGCAAAGCTTCTCACGGAGGGCGAAACACGCGCGGGCCGGCTGCCCGCTGAAGCCCTGGCGCTTCTGATGAAGGTGAGAAGCGTTCTGACCGACCGTGATGCCCGCGGCGACGGCAAAGACACGGCGGAGCTTCTCGCGCAGTGCCGCATCCGCTGTGATGAACTAACGGCCGAACTCTCAGCGACGGAAATTGAACGCGCCAAACGGATGGCGCAGGCGCACGCAACGCCCGAAATCCTCGCTGAGGCACTTTTTTCCTAGACGTTCTGCCTAGATTTCACATATTTTTACCCCGTGAAAGCCTTAGCCTGCGCGGTGCGCGGCTAAAATCAATTCCACTTTACATAAGACCGGGCGGCTCCATTCTGGGAGACACACGCCCGCACATCCCGGGAGACAAAACCAGATGACCCAGAACGCCAAAGAGAGCCTGCGCGCCTCCACGCTTGCGACGCTCACCGCAGGCGGCAAGGACTACCGCTACTACAGCCTTCCCAAACTCGCCGCAGAGCTCGGCGTTGATCTCACCCGCGTCCCGGTGACGATCCGCATTGTGCTTGAAAGCATTCTCAGAAACTGCGACGAAGAAACGATTCACGCCGAGAGCGTGAAAAAGCTTGCCGGCTGGAAAGCCAACGCCCCGCGTGAAGAAACGCCGTTTGTGGTAAGCCGCGTGATTCTGCAGGACTTAACCGGTGTTCCGCTCTTGGCGGACTTGGCCGCCATGCGCAGCGAAGCCGCACGCCGGGGGCTTGATCCCGAACGTGTGGAACCGCTCGTTCCCGTGGATATGGTCGTGGACCACTCGGTGATGATCGACAACTTCGGCAACCCCAAGGCCCTCACCGACAACATGTCGGTTGAATTCAAGCGTAACCGCGAGCGCTACAGCTTTCTCAAGTGGGGCATGCAGGCCTTTAAGAGTTTCGGCATTGTGCCGCCGGGATTCGGTATCGTGCATCAGGTCAACCTCGAGTACCTTGCCCGCGGTGTCTTCTGCGGCAAGGACAACACGCTCTGGCCCGACAGCGTTGTGGGCACCGACAGCCACACGGTGATGGTAAACGGGCTCGGTGTCATCGGCTGGGGCGTGGGCGGCATCGAAGCCGAAGCCGCGATGCTCGGGCGCCCCATTTACATGCTCACCCCCGACGTCGTGGGCGTGCACCTTAAGGGGAAACTCCCCGCCGACTGCACGACAACGGATCTCGCGCTTACCGTCACGCAGGTGCTGCGCGCCAAGAAAGTGGTCGGCAAGTTTGTGGAATTTTTCGGTGACGGCGCAAGGTCTCTGGCGGTGCCCGAGCGCGCCACGATTGCCAACATGGCCCCCGAATACGGCGCCACGATGGGCTACTTCGGCGTGGACGACAAAACGATTGCGTTCTTTAAGGAAACGGGGCGCACTGAAGAGGTCTGCAGCCGCATTGAAGCCTACTTTAAGGCGCAGGGGCTTTTCGGCATTGCCGAGGCCGGTGTGCACGACTACACCGACACGGTAGAAATCGATCTTGCCAAAGTTCGGCCGTCTTTGGCCGGCCCCCGCCGTCCGCAGGACAGAATTGAACTCACGGAGCTTACCCCCACCTTTGAAAAGCTTCTCACGACACCCGTTGCCGATGGCGGCTTTTCGCAGCCCGCAGACCGCACGCATGCCGCGGGCACTTTGGCTGACGGCAGGAAACTCAATCACGGCGACATCGTGATTGCGGCCATAACCTCCTGCACGAACACCTCCAACCCCTCGGTTCTGATTGCCGCAGGGCTTCTCGCGAAAAAGGCCGTGGAAGCGGGGCTTACGACCGCGCCGCGCATCAAAACGAGCCTCGCACCGGGAAGCCGCGTTGTAACGGCCTACCTTGAAAAGCTCGGGCTCCTGCCCTACCTTGAAAAGCTCGGCTTTAATGTCGCTGCCTACGGCTGCACCACCTGTATCGGCAACGCCGGTGACCTCGCACCCGACATTTTGAAAGCCGTCAAAGACGAAAACCTCGTAACAGCCGCCGTTTTGTCCGGAAACCGCAACTTTGAAGCCCGTATTCACCCGGCGGTGAAGGCCAATTTCCTTGCCTCGCCCGCTTTGGTGGTCGCCTACGCGATTGCGGGCAGCGTGCGCCGTGATCTTGCGGAAGAACCGCTCGGAACCGGCAAGGACGGCAAGCCCGTTTATCTCAGGGACGTCTGGCCCGCGCCGGAAGAAATCGAAGCGATGCTGCCCGCGGCTCAGCAACCCGAAGCCTACCGCTCGACCTACCTCAAGATCCGCACGGAACCGGGTTCATTGTGGCAGGCCGTGACCGGCACCACCGGTCCCTGCTACAACTGGCCGGATTCGACCTACATTGCTGAGCCTCCCTTTATGGAAGCAACCGACACGATGAGCGACATCAAGGGCGCCCGCGCGCTCGGCATTTTCGGTGACTCCGTGACGACCGACCACATTTCGCCCGCAGGCCGCATCGGCGCGGATACGCCGGCAGCAAAGTGGTTAAGAAGCAAGGGCGTGGCGGAGGCCGACTTCAACAGTTACGGGTCGCGGCGCGGCCAGCACGAAGTGATGATGCGCGGCACATTTGCCAACGCCCGCATCAAGAACCTCATGGTTCCCGCAAACCCCGACGGCACACCCGTGGAAGGGGGCTTTACGCTTGAGATGCCCGAAGGCAAAAAGACCACGATCTTTGAAGCGGCCTGCGACTACAAGGCCAAGCACATCCCGGTCGTTGTGTTTGCCGGTGAAGAATACGGCACGGGCTCAAGCCGCGACTGGGCCGCCAAGGGTACGAAATTGTTGGGGGTCAAAGCCGTCATTGTGAAGAGCTTTGAGCGCATTCACCGCTCCAACCTCATCGGTATGGGAGTTCTGCCGCTGCAGTTTAAGCCGGGCACAAGCGCTCAGACGCTGGGGCTTACCGGCCGTGAAACCTTTGACATCACAGGGGTTGACGCCATTAAACCCCTGGGCGACGTGACGCTCACGATTCACTACCCGGACGGTACGGTTAAGAGCGTGCCGCTTACGGTGAGAATCGACACCCCCGTAGAACTCACCTACGTGAAGGCGGGCGGCATCATGCCCTACATGATCAGCCGCATCGAAAACGCGTGAGGCACCGGTGACACCCTTTGCCGCGACGCTTCCCACGGCGCAGTTTCTCCTGGAACTGCGCCAAAAGCACCACCCGACTCCGGAGCGCAGGGCGGCGCTTGAAGCCGACCTCGCTCTGGTACCGGGCCGGCGCACGCGGCCCGTGGTGGTGATTGACACGAATGTCCTTCTGGATTTTTGGTTTTGGGAAGACAAAACTGCCGCCCCCGTTAAAGACGCGCTCTATTACGACCGCTTCTGGGCGGTGCGAAGCGACGACACGGTGGACGAACTTGCCGACGTGATCCGACGCCCTCAGTTTGAACTGACGGTGGCCAATCAGTGTGAGATTCTGAGGCTCTGGCACAGCCTCTCTTTCGGAATCACCATCCCCGCTGATTTCACCACAACACTCCGGTGCAAGGACCGCGATGACGTGAAGTTTCTGCGGCTTGCGGACTTTGTGAAGGCCGACTTTGTTGTCACCAAGGATAAGGCCGTTTTAAAGGCCGGCAAGCGCGCAAAACGCAACGGCACCATCGTATTGACGCCCGCAGCGGCAGGCACTATTCTGTAGTCACTTCGAATTTTCGACCGAGCGGTTTGTTTTATTGAGAGGAGCAGCGGCCATGCGGGCACCTTCAGGACAGTGGTTTAAGGACATCGCCGATACGCGCGACGCCCCTTGGGACGGGTTATCCGGCCCCAAGTCCCCGGTGATGCCCTGGATTCACCCCGTGCTGCACCCGGAAATCAAGTCGCTTATCGAACGCTGGGGCGTTGAGCGGACGCTTGCGCCCAAAGACCCGGTTTTGGGTGCCTCTGAACGCGTCGATCAGCTTGTGATGGTCAAATCCGGCATCACTGCGCGCTGTGTGAGTTCACCCTTTGCACAAAGCCGTCTGTCGGTTGCGATAGGGCTCCCCGGGCGCCTGGCCTGCGGCAACCTCAATTTCTTCACGGGCCGCCCCTGCGTGGGCCGCTATTTTGCGCTGGTGCCGAGTGTTGTCGTGTCGGTTCCGCAGGAACTCGTGATGAGCCTTGCGAAGAAAAACACTGAGTTTCTCCTTTTGATTGCCGCACAGTTTGAGCTTGCGGCGCTCTCTGACCGCCTGGGCTTTGCCGCAGAGACCCTTCTCGACATTGATGAGCGCGTGCTCGCGTTTTTTATGTCCTGGGCATCCGTTTACGGTAAGCTCGCCGAGATTGACGGCGAAACCTGGGTGGATATGCCGCTCATTTTGCGCGGCGAAGCGCTCAGATACGTGGTGAACTGTTCAAGCGCAGCGCTTGAGCGCAGCATGACAAGCCTCAAAAAGAAAGGGCTTGTGGTCTCGGAAGCCGACCGCTTCCGCGTAAAGCTCGAAATTCTGAAGCCCGTGCACCAGTGGTTAAGAAGCGCGGAAGAAGCAAGCTCCCTGCCGCGCCCGGAAGAAATCAGCCGCCTTTTTACGGGCAGCTGATTGAGCGTTTTCTTCTTTATTCGGAGCGGATGTCGGCAACTTCAAAGCCCGCATCCGTCACGGCCGCTTTAAGCGCCTCAGGGCTCACACCCTCGCCTTCGACCGTCGCCTTTTTGCTTTCAAGATCCACCGCGGCTTTGGTGACGCCCGCCACGGCCGAGAGCGCCTTCTGAACACTGCCGCTGCAGTGGGTGCAGTGCATGCCGTTAACTGTGAGAACGTAGGTTGTCATTTTGATTTCCTTCTTTTTGGTTGTAGTTGAAGAAACGGTGTAACCCGCGGCAACAACAGCCGCTTTGAGCGTTTCAGCTGAAGCGCTCCCCCAGACCAAGGCGGTTTTCTTTGCGAGATCCACCTCGGCCTTTGTGACGCCGGCCGTGGCTGCGAGCGCCTTTTCGACGCGCCCCGAGCAGTGCGGGCAGTGCATGCCTTCCACAATGAGCTTCGCATCGCACGGTGTTTCGGGCTGTTGTTCTTTCTGCGGTTCGGGGCGCTCTTTTGTCTGCGCCTTGACGGTGACGGCGAGATCGGCTGCGCGCTTCCAGCCTCTGAGCCTTAAGGCGTTACTGACCACCGAAACCGAACTCATGCTCATCGCCGCCGCGGCAATCATCGGATTTAACGTCCAGCCAAGCCACAGGTAAAAGACGCCTGCGGCAACCGGAATCCCGACCGCGTTATAAAAGAACGCCCAAAAGAGGTTTTCCTTGATATTGCGCATGACGGCCGCAGAAAGGTCATAGGCCGCGGCAACGTCCGTGAGACGGCTTCTCACGAGCACAATATCGGCCGACTCCACCGCAACGTCGGTGCCCGCGCCGATTGCCATCCCGATATCCGCGCGCGTCAGGGCCGGCGCATCGTTGATGCCGTCTCCGACCATGAGAACCGTTTCGCCGCCGGCCTGCAGCTCACGCACGATGCGCTCTTTGTCCGCAGGCATAACCTGAGCGGTCACGTCCGCCGCAGTGAGCCCCACGGCGCGCGCCACCGCGGCTGCCGTACGGGCGTTGTCTCCGGTGACAATCCGCACCTTAAGGCCCCTGGCCTTCAGAGCCGCAATCGCCTGATGGCTCTCCGGTTTGACGGCGTCGGCCACCGCAAGCACCGCAAGCGGCTTACCGTCAGCAACGACAACGAGCGCCGTCTTTCCCTCGTCGGCAAGCTTTTCAAGCGCGGGGCTGAGTTTCTGCGCTTCGGTGTCGTCCAGCACCGAAACGTTGCCCACCGCGATTTTGCGGCCGCTCACAAGTGCCTCAACACGGCCCGGCGCCTGCGTGAAGGCCTCTGCCTTCAGTAAAGCCAAATTCTTTTCCTTGACGGCCCCGGCAACGGCCTTTGCCAGCGGATGTTCGCTTAAGACTTCAACAGAAGCCGCAAGCGTAAGAACTTCGTCTGCGTTTTGGCCGGCAAGCGGCACGATGTCGGTGAGTGCCGGACGGCCCTCGGTCACGGTTCCCGTTTTATCGAGAATAACGGTTGTAACGGAGCGCGTCTTTTCAATCACTTCCGCCGACTTAAATAAAAGTCCCTCGGCAGCGCCTCTGCCCGTTCCCACCATGATGGCCGTGGGAGTGGCAAGGCCCAGGGCGCACGGGCAGGAAATCACGAGGACACTGACCGCACAGGTTGCGGCAAATTCCCAGCTGTAGCCGCACACGAGCCACACGGCGGCCGTCACAAAAGCAATGCCGATCACTGCGGGCACAAAGTAAGCGCTCACTTTATCCGCAAGCCGCGCGACCGGTGCTTTTCCTGATGTTGCCTCATCCACGAGGCGAATGATCTGCGCAAGTGCCGTCTCATCCCCCACCCGCACGGCGCGCATCAAAAGACGGCCGCTTGTCATGAGCGTTGCGCCCGACAAACTGTCACCCGCGGCTTTGGCAACCGGCAGGCTTTCACCGGTCATCGCCGACTCATCCACCGTTGCCGTCCCCTCAACAACCACGCCGTCCACGGGGATACGCTCCCCGGTTTTTAAAACCACGGTGTCACCGGCAACGATCTCTGCGGCCTTTACGGTGACTTCAGTGCCGTTTCTCATAACCACCGCGGTTTCCGGAACAAGCTTTAAAAGCGCTGAAACCGCGGCCGTGGTTTTGCCTTTGGCTCTTGCCTCAAAATATTTTCCGACGGTAATGAGCGTCAGAATCATCGCGGCCGAGTCAAAGTAGAGGTTATGCGCGTAGTGCATCGTCTGCGCTGCGTCGCCGGCCTCAAGGGCAAAAACCATGCGGTAAAGCGCAAAGATGCCGAAAAGAAGCGACGCACCGGCCCCGATCGCCACAAGCGTATCCATGTTGGGCGCACCGTGGATAAGGCCCTTTGTGCCCTGCCGGAAAAACTTGAAGTTAAGCGCCACCACGGGAATCGTGAGCAGGAGCTGCGTCAACGCCGCCGACACGGGGCTTACCCTCGGATCCAAAAACGCGGGGACGGCGAGCCCGGCCATCGGACCCATGGCTGCCGCCATCAGAATCACGCACAAAACAACGGAGGTGTAAAGGCGGATTTTGAGCTGCCCGGTTTCAGCGTCTGCCGCTGCCTGCAGCTCGTTTTCAGAACCTTTGGCGGTCTTGCCCTCTTCGCGGCAAAGGGCTTCGTAACCCGCATCAGCCACGGCTTTCTCAACGGCCGCAATCACGGCATCGGCTTTCGTGTCGTCAACCGAGCAGACCATGCTGTTTTTGAGCAGATTGACGGCAACACCCTCTGTTCCCGCGACCGACTCAGCGGCTTTTTCCACGCGCGCAGAACAGGCTGCGCAGCTCATGCCGCGCACATCAAAATGAACTTCCTTCATAGAAATTCCGCGAGGAAACCCGCGTCTTCAGACACGGGAGGAATCGCCGTCCTCCTTTCTCAGTTCGGTTAAAAACGTCTTTCGCTTCTCAAGAAGCGAAAGTTTCTTGTACGAAATACCGGCAGAAATCTTTGTACCGTCCAGACGGCGCACATCGAATGCACCCGAGGAGCGTCTGCCAAAAATAAAGCCGACTTCCCCTTTGCTCAGCACCTTGTCAAAGAGCCTGAAGCCGTGCACTAGGTACGGAGCCTGATGGCGCTTGCGCACACCGCCTTTGAGAATCGTCAGCTTGTGGATCTGGCGATTGTGGCGGCGCATCTGTTTCTGAAACAGGTATTCGCCCCGACGTTTTGCGTCGAGGACGCCGGCAATGCAGAAAGCGTCCGCGCAATGCGTCTTCGGCAAGCCCGCGACGATGCGCTTGTGTTTGGTCAGATACCCGTAGGTATTCGTGACAGGCAATTCGGGATGGCGCTCGCGCAGGCGGTTGAGCACCGTCCAACGCATGATGCCCATGAAAGTCTCTGCCCTGAAAGAAGCGCCGCGCCGGGGACTAAACTGCTTCAACTTGCCTGCGTGATACGCCTTGTGGCACGCCTCGCAGAGCGTAATGAGGTTGCCCGGCGCGTCGCCTCCCGTTTTCCGACTCTCAATGTGATGCACGTTGAGAATCAGATCTTTCGATCTGCCTTTGCAGGCTTGGCAAACGTGACCGTCGCGGAACAGCACATATTCGCGCACGTTCCAAAAGCCAAGCTGCTCGCCCTGCTGATAGTCCGTGCCTTCGACTTCGGGATTCTTGATCTTCTGAATGTCGAAGGATGCGGTTTCAATCACGATATTGGTGATCGGAAGCACTCGGCAAACCGCTTCAATGCGCGATATGTGCGCCTGAATGCGGTTCTCCACGGACGGCGCAAGCCAGCCCTTGTGCTTCGATCGAACGCGGTTGTCGAAGCGTGGTGCGCGGTAGCGCGTCTTGCGATTGCGTCGGGCGCGGCGAAGTGCCAAGCGATCCGAGAGCAAGTCCGTCACGTCCTGCCGCAGTTCGACCTCGGAAGCCAACAACTCTTCCTTGGCGGTCGTTGCGCTCAGGCCGACGTGCTTGTAGCCCGCATCCACACCCAAGGTGATCGGCTGCTTGGTTTCGCCCGTCGGCACCGTCAGTTGAATCACAAAGGGCGTTCGGCGCACAGGCACGGCCTTCCCGGCCCGAAGGAGCTTACGTGCCTTGGGCGGGGAGCACGGCATGAGCGGTTGCCCGCGCATGTTCAAAACAAATACTTTCAAAGTGTTCTCCTTTGACGGATACCTTGATACCTCACAGGTTCCGTCTTCTCGACCTTGCGGTCGGTGGTGATCCTTCGCCAATGTTGGAAGGGGTTTGTTGTCTGAAGCACCGCTCCTACCTCTCAGAGCTTTTAACCGCAGACCGCAGAGCGCGGGACTAGGATCGACATCCCGCGGTGCCTGTTTGCGTCCCGTCTTGCGACGGAACGGATTCCCAACCAACGGAGTCCGTCCGAAAACGGACTGAGGCTAGTCAACCAAGACTTGTTGCCAAGCCTCTGACTTCAGTCAGGGGTAGTTGACGTTACAACTGATTTTAGGTATTAAACTTTCTTTTTGGAAGAACGGTTAAAAAATACAACTACTATCTTTTTTGATACCATGAAAACAGCAACAATACCCGTGGGCGACATCCACTGCCCGGTGGAAGCAACGCTCGGGCTTATCGGCGGAAAGTACAAGGCGCTCATTCTCTGGCGTCTCACGGACGGGACACTGCGCTTTTCTGAGCTGCAAAGGATCGTGACGGCCGCCACGCCGAAAACGCTCACCACGCAGCTCAGGGAACTTGAACGCGACGGCCTTGTCGCACGGCGCGTTTATGCCGTGGTGCCGCCCAAAGTGGAGTATTCGCTCACCGAGCGCGGCCGCAGCATCCGCCCGGTTCTGGAAGCCATGTACGCCTGGGGCGCAGACTATCTGCGCGCATCAGGCGTTGAACCCAACTGCGCCATGCAGCCGCACGAAACGGCCTGCGGGTGCTGCCACGGGAAACACTAATCCTTGACCGGTGTCTCAACGGGCGTCTTCTTCACAAGTCGCATACCGGCAATGTCGTGCCAGGCGGCGATCCACCCTTGCAAAACGACCGTGTCGTCCATCACAGCTTCAAGCCGCCAGGCGCCGTCGGGGAGTTCCGTCAGAACCTGCGTGCTGTTAAAGGGCGTTTCGCTCATGTTGCGGGCGGTTTCGGGATTGGTAAATTCAATTTCGAGCCTGATGCGGCCGCCATTGCTGTAATTAAAGTGGCGGTCCCGGATATAGCGTTCCAGAGAAAAGTCTTTGGGGCGCTCGGCCGGAAAATCGAGCACCTCGGCGTACGTTATGCGGTGCAGTGCCAGGTGCCGGACGTTGTCGTAATTCTCAAAGCGGCAGACAAGGTAGAGCCTCTGCTCCTGCTGCACAAGTCCCAGGGGCGAAACTTCGGCCTTGGACTTCTCCCCTTTCCGGTTTTCAAATGAAATCTTTAACTTTGCATCGCGGTAGAGAGCTTCACTCACCGCATCAAAGACGCGCGGCAGTATCCTCGGCCGCATCATCGGTACCGTCCCCGACACAAAGGCCACTTTTCTGAGCCACTCATGCGTGCGGCCGTTTTTTGTTTCGTTGAGCGAACTTTTAGCGGCTGCAAAAAAAGGCGACAGCGACTTTAAAAGCGGCGCCGGCAGCTGATACTGCATGTGTTCTTCAAAAAGACGGAACAAAAGCGCCTCGGCGGGCTTCAACTGATCAACTGCGAGATCGGTCTCGGGGACCTGTCTTCGGTAGCCGAAGGGCTTACTTTTGTCGTTCACGTCCACATGGAGCTGTTCGCAGTCACGGATGCTTTTTAAAAGCCGCTGCATCCGGCGCGCCTCAATCTCGATGCCGAGTTCCGAAAGATTCTGCTGAATCTGCGGACCGCTGATCCAGCGACTCGTGGGAATCTGCTTGAGAATCGAAATAATGAGCAGGGCGTCCGTGACCCCGTTTTGGTCAATATGGCGCGGCATGGCGGCCTCCTTGGAATTTGTAATTTATTCTAAGGCAGGACGCGCGTAATTTTGGAATTACTGTGTTTTCAATGCGACATGAATTGTCGTGTTTGGATGTAGGGTCCGCTATTGGAAAATCCCGGCGCGGACGCAGCACAGAGAAAAACAGAATGCCTGACATGGAGCAAGGCATCATATCCGCCGCCGGGATTTTCTCTTTTTGGCCAAAAGGCGTGTTACCGGCGAACGCAGGCTTATCTGCCGCGTTGCCGGCTACTGCTCCCCGAAAGAGCATGTGTATTCTGAACAGACGAAGAGAAAAACAGCGCTCAGCCTGAACCAAAGACTGAGCGCTGCTCTTTTCTTCGAAAGAGGAGAAGTGAAAATCAGCCGAAGAAAATCTGGTTAAAGACGAGTGTCGTCACCATACCTGCAATCATCGGAATCCAGGTACGCCGCACAATCGCCATCGGAGAAACGCCGGCCGCACCGGCAACGGCAATGATCACGCCGGCAACCGGGCTCATGGCCCGAAGCATCCCGGAAGCAAACTGCATGGGCGTCACAAGCGCTTCGACCGAGCCGCCGAGGCCCGCGGCAACATCCGGCGCCAAGGCCGCAAAGGACGAGTACGCACCGACGCCGGAACCAGTGAGGAACGTAACGATCGAGACGATCCCGGTCAGAAGTACGGTCATCGCGCCCATACCGGCGCCCACGCCCTGCGCGGAATTAATCAGGATATCGATGAGGCCCGAGGTCTTCAGGCCCGTTGCAAAGAACTCGGCGCAGATAATGAGCGCCACAATGCCGGCAAACATCTTGCCCATCGCCTGAAACATCGCCATGGCGTCTTTGAAGATCTTCTTCACGTCGCGGTAGCGGATGATTTCGATGATGACGACGCCCACCCAAACCATGAAAAGAGCGGCGATCGTATCAAGCTTCACAGATGTAACTACGAGCTTGGAAAAGATGATGAGCAGCGCAATCGGCAGCACCGGGAAAAGGGCATACCACTTGGGAACTGCCGGCACATCAGCGGCCTTGACGGCGGCCGCCTCCGCGTAAACGTCAGTGTTCTTGCGGTCGTAATAGCGCTGCACGAAGTAGTGCGCCACGCAGCAGACAATAAGCGTCGGAACCGCAAGCGGCAGCTGATACTGTACGAGATAAATAATGGGATCGAGCCCTGCGACCTTGGCGGCGAGACTCGCGGTACCCGCGGTCGGTGCAAAGGTCATGCCCGCGGAGGTCCCGATCACGGAAGCCGCGGCGGCCGGGGAAGTGCCCACGGCTTTTAAAATCGGGAAAAGCGCCACGAGAAGCAGCATCGCAAGACCGGCGGCAGACGGAATCACCGTGACGAGCAACTGACCCACGATGTAGCCGCCCGCAAGCACGAGGTACGGGGCCTTGAGTTTCGAAAGCGGTTTGACGGCCACGTCAACAAGCGCCCTTGCCGCGCCGATTTTGTCCATGTAAGCGGCAAAACCGCCCGCGGTCATGATGAGAAACCCAATCCCGGAGCTCTGTTTCGTTGCAATCGATTTGAGGGTCGCAAAAATATCAAAGAGCCAGAAGCCCGAGGGCTTAACGCCCTTCGGAAGGAATCCCGCGCCGCCCATGAGCGCCACGCAAATAAGGATGACAAGCCCGGCAAAAAGCAACACCATATGGGTCTGGTAGCGCTTAATGAGCGCCCAGCCCGCCAGCACCGTCACAATGACGGCTATCCAGGGTAAAAGTGCCGACATGATTAATCTCCTTCAGTCCTTTTTCAAAGATATTTTTGAAACTCAGCGGCAAGCTCACTGAGGGCCGAATCAACTTTCGCTTCAGCTGCCTGCGTCTTCTCTTTTTCTTTATTGAGAAGCCCCGTGAATTCCCGGAGCATTGCCTCGACTTCCTCCGGAGCGCAGCTTCCCGCCGTGCGGCGCCCGGCCACAATCTTGCGGGGATCCAGAGCGTCCAAAAATTCACTTTCCGTCATGGGGAGCACCGCCGGTCCCTGCGGGAACTCCTCTCGGATTTCTTCGGCGTAGATGCGCTGCATCTGGCTGTAGGGAAAGTCTTTGGGCAGGACGTTGTTGGCACGCGCCCAGCTCACCATGCGGCTTGCGACATGGTGTCCGATACGGAAAGGCAGTTTGTGGTCGCGCATCAGGCGGTCGGCAATTTCCTGCGAGGCCGTCCAGTCGTTGTTAAGCTCCTCAAGCGCTCTCTCCGGATTAATGCAAAGCGCATTTAAGACCTTGAGGAAGCGCTCGAGCATCGAGACCGCGGCCTTTGCCATACGGGAGTTCTTCGCGACGCTCTTACCGTCAACCATCCCCGGCACGAGGTTATGCACCCGTAAGAAGACGGCATTCATCTCGGAGACCACGTCCGAGGCATCCGCACGGCAGTTATTCATCAGACCCGGATTACGCTTCTGCGGCATCGCGGACGACACATACGTGTTGTCACCGCCCTCTTTCAGAATGATCCAGGGACGGGGCTGCGCGTACTGCACCATGATGTCATTAATCAGCGAACCCGCGTGAATACCGATGGAAGCCGCAACGGAGGCAATCTCCAGCGGAAAGTCCACCGGCGCTACGCAGGTGGAGTCAAACGCATTGCGGCGCGGCCGGTCAAACCCAAGGAGCTTCGCCATCGTTTCGCGGTCGAGCGGCCAGCCTGTGCCGTTAAGCACGGTGCTGCCCATCGGGCATTCGTTGTAACGGGCAAGACATTCATTGAGACGCGTGCGGTCCCGCAGAAACGCCGCTGTAAAGCCCAGAAGGTAATGCGCGTAGCTGTTGGGCTGAGCAGCAACGCCGTTTGTGTAGTTGGGAACAATCGTATCGCGGTGCGCGGCCGCAAGGCTCAGAAGTTTTTCGATCACGGCGTCAAGCGCCTTGGCGACAGCAAAGAGATCCTGCCGGTCAATGGCTACACGCACCGTAGACAAAATGTCCTGGCTTGAGCGCCCGGCGTGAAGCATCGTCACCTCGGGCCCCGTTGCCGCAATGAGCATCGGCTCATAGTCGATGTAGCGCTTGACGCGCTTGGCGGGATCAGCTTCAGCGGCCGCATCAAGCGCCTTAATGCCGCCCGCGGCTTCTTTCGCAATTGTCGGCTCCAAAAGCCCGCTGCGGCTGTTTGCGACGACACTGGCCTTATTAATTTCTGAAATCCAGAAAAATTCATCACGCTGCACGATTTGCTCCCGGCAAAAACTGATGCATGCAGTATTCCTTCTTTCAGCATCTCAATCAATGTTTATTCGGCAAAGACATTTTGCTGATTTTGCAAAATAGAAAGAAGTGTTCTTCTCTACAATCTTCTGTATCGAACCATAAACCCGGTCAAGGACGGACGGTCATGTCCAAGCTCGACGATCTCGGCGCCTGGCGCGCCTTTCTGATGTTTGCCAAAACCGGCAGTCTCACGGCTGCCGCGCAATCCCTTAACGTTGATGCGTCTGTTGTGTCGCGCGCCATCTCTGCACTTGAAAAGTCGCTTGGCTGCGAACTCATCCACCATTCCGTGCGGCCGCTGCAGCTCACGGAAACCGGAAAAATTGTTGTCAAACGCATGGGACAGATCGTCAAGGCACACGACAGCCTGATGCAGAAACTCATTGACGACAACAGTGCCTTAACCGGCAACATCCGGCTTTCTTCAGCGCCCGGTTTTGCCGCGCGGCGCCTTACACCGCTTCTTCAGGAGTTTCAGAAACTGCACCCGCAGATTACGGTGGAAATTCTGAGCGGCTTTAGTGCCGCAGACGTTCAGAAAGGCGCATGCGATGTTGCAACCATCACGGGAGAACCCACACTTCCTGGCCTTTGCTACATGAGCCGCGGCCGCAATGTCTACCTTCCTGTGGCAAGCCCCGACTACATCAGCCAGCACGGTATGCCGATTGAACCCGCCAACCTCCGGCAGCACACAGGCCATGTCTACACCGGGCCCGTGCGCGAAGAAACCAAGGTGCTTGTCCGCGGCACACGCACAGAGCCCATTAACTTTGCCTCGGCCATCCGGTCAACGGACATTCTCGCCATCCGTTCGGCGCTTCTCGAAGGCATGGGCGTGGCGGTGGATATGCCGCTTGTGCAGATCCATGAGGATATTGTGGCCGGCAGGCTCGTGGCCATTTTGCCGGGATGGTTTCATCCGCCGGCCGAATGCTTTATCGTGGCAAGCCATGAAGCCTGGCACATGAAGCGCGTCCGGATTTTCCTTGAATGGTACGCCAAAGCCATGCAGTCGCTTTTTGCTTCCTACGAGGCCGAAGTCTCTGCGCTTGTGGGGCTGCCGCCGGATAAGGCGGCTGTTGACCGCAGCCAGATCTACCGGACCTGAGATCGGCTACGCCGTCGTGACAGAAAGAAAGCACAGAAACGTGCAGATTTAGGAAACCTCATGGAAATCCACCAAAGAAGCCGAGGACAAAAGAGCCGGCAACAGCGCCGGCTCCCGAGTTGCGTCAGGGTAGGACTTTACTGCTCCCAGCCGTTAAAGTCAGCCACCGTCTTCCAGGCAACTTCCCTCAAAAACTTCGCTGTTTCCGCAGACAACGGTTTTTCGCACTCACCGAGGTAATCGATGGCGGCCGGCGACCGGTGAAAAAGCGTTGCATAAAGTACAGCGCCGTAGAGGTAGCTACCGGCTGCAGACGGATGACTCTTGTCCGGCATATACATCACAAGTTCCGGCCGCAGCTTGCGGACTTCGGCAAAAGCCAAACCGACGGGCACGACACGCATACCGGCCTTATTGGCGATGGTAATTGTGTTGTCGGCAAGCTTACGGATATCCCCGGGCTTATCTTGTTTAGTCCAGGTCATCACGAGCATCGGCGTACTGCCCGCATTGCGGATCGTTTCAGCGTGAGCTGCCGCATACTTTTCAAAATACGGCAACCGTTTTTTGGACACGGCCGCCGCAGAGTACCCCTGCAGCAACACCACATCGAACATGGGCTTGGTGAGCTTTCCGTCTTTGACAACTGCATAAGGATCCTGCTCATGCGGGCTCAGATAAAAGCCCACATCATGAAATGACAGGGCGCCAGAGCTGATGGTGAGCAGCCGGGTCTTCATATTCTCCTTGGGCGTACCTGCCTTCATAAAACCGCGAAGATAGGTATGTACGCCGCAGTTGTAGAACGAATACGAATTACCGATCAGAAGCGATACCTTGGGAGAGACCGCAAGCGGCTCGGTGACCTCGGGCTTCACGGAGTTTTCCAGCGCCATGGCCGAAGTCATGACAAAACTTCCCAGGAAAACCGTAACAGCTGATTTGACAAAACCTTGCATAGAACAACTCCCCGGATCAGAACTTGTGCACCAAACCCACCGCGAACTGGTAACGCGTCAGATCGCCGTCAGCCGTAGTTACCTTGTACTTTTTATCCAGGGCGTCCGTCCCCTGCAGATAAGACACCGTTCCGTAAACGCTCGTACGCTTGCTGAAGGGATAGGTATAGCCGGCAGCGACCGCCCAGTATCCGGCTTTTGTTTCGTCATTGGAGACGGAGTTATTGGCAAGGCGCTGCGCATTTTCGCCGGTCATGTATAGCGCACTCAGCCGAACAAGCCCTTTACCGGCCGGGACAGTTGCACCAAGCATGTAAAAGTCCGCGTCAAAATAACGCACGATGCTGTTTTTCCCGCCGATCGTCAGTTTGCTGCCGCCCTGAAAAGCGCCGATTCTGTCAAGGTCCCAGCCCTTCTGATATGCCGCCATGAGTTTCATAAAGCCGAAGTCGTAGTACGCCCCCATCAGAAGCGTAGTCGGATTGTCCTTCGTCTCCTTATCGGCTCGCGCGACCACAATTTGCTCGGCGCCGACGATCAGACCGAGATTGCCGCCCTTCCAGTCAAGTGACCCGCCCCAGAAACGTGTATTGTCCGTCCACTCCGGTTCTTCCTGGTTGCTTGTCTGTGTTGAGGCCGCAAGAACTGCAGTTAATCCCGCAACCCTCGGTGACTGGTAGAAAACGCCGTTATCCACACGACCGCCCTTACCGTAAAAGAGCAGTCCCGCGTCTCCGTAAGTCACACCAAACGGTGTAAAAGAGCGGATTCGTGTGAATTCATCGGAGCCGGAAAGCGGTTTTCCGGACCGGCCGAAAGCGATTTTTCCGAAAGAATTGTTCTTCAGTGACAGTGTCATCTGTCGTCCGAATATGCGGCTGCCGCAGGAGCTGCAGAATTCACCGGTATCTGAACTGATGCCGGATTCAAGGTAGGCCACGACCTGCCAATCATTGCCTAAATCTTCGGTAGCTTTCAGCCCCCAGCGGCTGCCGGTAGAACGGCCGGTGGACATTTGTAAAGTGTCTTTGGCGTCCCCCTGATTGACGGTATAGAGCACACCGGTATCAAGCCGCCCGAACACTTCAACATCGGAAGCCTGGGCTGAAAGCGCTGCTGCGGCCATCGTTGCGGCCAATGCCGCGGTCTTAAGTCTGAACATGCTGTTCTCTCCTTGGTTTGGCATGATCAGAGAATAGGAAGAGTCACCGTCGGTCACAATGAGTTTGGCTCAAAGGGATTTTGCGTTTTCCGCAAAGCGTACGGATAACCGGAAAAAGTTAACCGGCCGGTCGATCCCCTTGCCGTTACGGTGTCAGGAAATTCTCAGACACAGGCATTCCTGAGGCTTAAGCGTCGCTGGATCTCTCAAGTACCCGGTCAGCATCACCGACATCTCAAAAGATTCCCCTGCCCTCGGTTCTTCTGCAAAGGCTGTTTCTGGTACATACACCGGCAGCACGAGGTAACGGACATCGTCTTCGGCAAAGCCTGCGAGCGCATACAAAACTTTATAAAAACCGTGCCCGGCGATCTCAATCTTTTCCACTGCAAGCAGAGGCTGGCGTACCGTCACGCAGGACGTCGTCTCGTAAGAGGGAGAGGCTAAAAAGCAGTCCGAAGGCTGAAGCACAAGCGAAAAGTCCGCGGGCTTTTTGTCCGGATTATCCCGGAGCCACTGCTTCTGAAGACTTTCAAACAGGGGCCCCGCGGTGACGGGCTCTTCGCCGTCAATGCGCCTCACATCAAAGCCGATACCGGCCAGCGACAGACAGAGCTTTCTGCCCGGCACGAGCTTTTCGTCTTCGGCAAGATAAAACGGCATAAAGCACTCAAAGTAACTTTCGGGTGCCGCACCGCAGGCAAAGCTGATTTCTCCCGTGACGTTATTGTCCGTGGGTGCCTTATCCCGCAGGATGATCTCGATTGCGGCACCGGGCAGCTGCTCGACAAACGCGCAGACCGTGATGTCCTTTGTTTTTTCGTCCACGACGGCAACAGCCGCAATCTGCGCGGCATCAGGATCGGTGGTGCTCCCTACAGCCATAATTTTGGTACCGCTGTCGGTTGTCACGACGCGGTCGGGCCAGGTGACGGAATTACTGCCGCAGGTAATGTCGGCCATCTCATCAAAAAGCTTGTCGCCTTCGATTCTGAGGTCGGGCAACAAGAGCGCCGTCACGTCCGCGGGCTTGGGGCGGCGCCGGCCGGGCGCATCAAGGCAGCACTCCGACAAAGCCAGGTACGACGAGGAAAATACGCGCATCTCGTTCATTCGTGACCTGCAAGACGGTTCACTGCCGTGGAAACGTAGTTGTCGCCTGCTTCACCCGTGAGAGACGCAATCGTGGAAAGGTAAAACCCGAACGCACGGCAGGTGTTTTCAGCAGAAGCCTTCATGGGATCCGTAAGCCCGGCCTTTAATGCCGTGCGCTCACCTTCAGGAAGCGCCGCCAGACGCGCCTCGAGCGCCGCATTCATCGCGTCGCGCCCCTCGCGCTCTTTCTCACCGCTGACCTTTGCCACCGCAGGAAACGCCCGGATTTCCGCGAGCACCGCGCGGCTTCTGGCGCTCAGAAAGTCCTGCAGCAGGTCTTTGTCCATCGCCGCATAAAGCCCCCGCATCACGCGAACATACTCCTGGTCTTCGCTTGCCTTGGGGTCACCCGCGGCCACCCGCTTACAAAGAACGGGCGACATCTGTGTAAGACGAAAGGCGAGAAACTTAAAGTAGGTTTTCTTTTCCGCAGGCGTCAGGCGTCTTAATCCCTTCACAAAGAGGTCTTCCGTGAAACTCTGGGCAAAAAGCGCCATCACGTCGCGCCGCTCGGCGTTTTTGGGGTAGTTCGCGGTATCAAGAAGCCCTGCGGCGTCAAATTCACCCACAAGGCGTTTGGCCACCGCATCCGAAGCAAAAAGCGCGGTGTAGCCGGTGAGAATCTCTTTTTTATCTGGCCCCGCACTGTAGGCTGCGGTGAGCGCTGCACCGAGTTCACCGGAAGCCGCCATCGCCTTAAACTGCGACTCAAACTGCGCTGGCGTGAGTTTTTCCGCGTAAGCGGCTCCCGAAAGCAACAATGCCGCGGTCACGGCTACAGCCGCCGCCTTTCTGATAAATCCTCTGCCCAAACTGCTCATCTCACACCCGCTTCTCCGGCGCATCCGGCCGGATAAAACAATTACTCAAAAAGCGCTTTCGGGGGCTCTTTGCCGAACCACTTCTTATAGATAACGGCAAATTCGCCGTTACGCTTGATGGTTCTTAAACCCCGGTTCACACGCGCCAAAAGATCAGTATTGCCTTTTTTGACGGCAATTGCCAAATCTTCGGCCGTAAGCGCCACCGCAAGGCTCTTCACACGCCCGCGGCCGGCGTTTGCCACATAGTAGTCGTTTGTGGGAATGTCATTGACGACGGCCTCTACCCCGCCGTTTCTGAGTTCAAGGAAGCATTCATTCAACTGATTGAAAATCCGCACGTCGGCACCCTTGATTGCCTTAGCGGCAATTTCACCGGTCGAGCCGATTGAAGCCGCGAGTTTTCGGCCCTCGAGGTCTTTGGCGGTTTTAATCGTGTTGTTGCCGGCCGCAACGACCACACCGAGCCCGGCGATGTAGTAGCGGTCGCTGAAATCGACGCTCTTTTGTCGCTCAGGCGTTACGGTGATGTCGTTGATCGCGATATCGATGTTGCCGGTTTTCAGCGCCGGAATCAGTCCGTCAAAAGCCATATTGCGGATATCCACGGCAAAGCCCTCTGCCTTACCGATGGCGCGGATCACATCCACGTCAAAGCCCACATAAGTGCCGGCCTTGGAGTTCTGAAAACCAAAGGGCGGATAGGCGGCATCCATCCCGACAATGAGGGTTTTGCGTTCCCGGGCGAAGGCTTGAAAAGAAACATTGGCGGTCAGCGCGGCAGCTGCGGCGCCCGTTAAAAGCTTGCGTCTTAACATAATGACTCAGAAGATACTTAAAAACGTGTGGCGGGAGCTTACCGCGTCTGCCGCCGCGTCGGGCTTAATTTTCGCGGTATTACGCTTTTTCGCAAGACGTCATTAACCGATTCCGCTATCGTGTCGGACATCCGAATTATTTGTAAGGGATCCCCGCCGTGACCGAATCCGTCCGAAATCATCCGCTCCGCGATCTCATTGCCGCCAAGGGCAGTGTCGTCATTGACGGCGCCATGTCCACGGCGCTCGAATCCTTGGGCTGCAACCTCAACGACAGCCTCTGGAGCGCAAAGATCCTTGCCGAAGACCCCGAAAAAATCTATGAAGTGCACCGCCGCTACTACGAAGCCGGTGCCGACGTCGCGATCACCGCAAGCTACCAGGCCAGTGAAGCCGGTTTTAAAGCCAAGGGAATCGGCGCGGAAAAAGCCGCTGAACTCATTGCGCTCTCGGTAACGCTTGCCCGGCGTGCGCGGGACACGGTCCTGGCCGCTCACCCTGAAAAGAGAAACTCACCTCTTTTGGTTGCGGGAAGCGTCGGCCCTTACGGTGCGTATCTTGCCGACGGCAGCGAATACACCGGCAACTACACTCTCACCCGCGACGAATACCGCGCGTTTCACTGTCTGAGGCTCAAGGCTTTGGCTGAGGCCGGCGCGGATCTTCTGGCAATTGAAACGCAGCCCAAACCCGAAGAAGCGGCGGTCGTTGCACAAATGGCCGATGAAGACGGGCTTTCGGCCTGGGTGACGTTTTCACTGGCAGACGCCGAGCACACCGCTGACGGCACGCCCGTAACTGATGCCGTCAGACACCTTTCTGCATTTGACAACATTGATGCGCTGGGCTTTAACTGCATCCGCCAGGAGTGGGCTGCACGGGCGCTTGAACTCGCGCATTCCGTCACAGATAAGCCCCTCATTGTCTATCCGAATTCCGGCGAAACCTATGATCCGGCCACGAAAACCTGGCATCACCCGGTGAATCACCCCAGGTGGGACGATTTTGTGGGCCGCTGGAAGAGTCTCGGGGCGCGCTGTATCGGCGGCTGCTGCAGAACGTTGCCGGCTGACATCGTGCAGATTGCCGCGCTTCTTTCAAAGCACTGATGCAGGAGTGAGTGCCGGCTCCGTTTCTGTAAAAGCCGCGCTTTCCTTACTATGGGAAGGCACGGCTTTTCAGCGTCTTCGGAGGTTATATGCAGTCTGTTCTTTTGATCGAAGCCGTTTCGACCGGACGCTATTACGCAGCAAAGGCGGCGGTGCAAAGCGAAGCTGCAACGCACAGGGCGGCCACAGACAACTGACGCAACATAGAAGTTCTCCTCCTTCTTTGCGCGCGTGCTCTCCTGCCGGAAAAAGAAACACCGGTTACAGGCGTCTGTCGGGAAAGAGACAGCACGCGCAGAGTAACCAGTGACGACGGCGAACGTTAAAGGCAACCAAAGAACCTGAGTTTTAAAGCAGAAAATCGACAAAACCAGTAACCACAAGGTCTAACGGCTGGTTTTGATTATTTTCTTGTTGTACTTCTACCGCTGTCCCAGTTCACGGAGCATGGGTACGGCGGAGCGATTGGTGGGGAAGCGGGTGCCGAGGCAGGAGGCAAGTTCCGGCCTCGAGCACACCCGAGGCGGCAGCGACAGGCCGCAGGCCTGCAGGATGTCAGCTTTGTGGTTGCGTGCTTTGCCGGCAACGTACTGAGCACCAAGTTCTTCTTCTGTCAGCAACTCATTTCCTTTGCGCAGCTTCGGGCCGAAGCCGCACCGGTAGAAGGTGATTTGGTTGTCATCGATGATTTGAGCCATCACGGTTGAGTCGTGCAGTTCACGGCACAGTGTGTCAATGCTGATTGGCGTTCCCTGCTTTTTCAGTTTGTCCTGCAGCAGCCTCAGCAGCAACAGGGCCAGTACACAAGCCGTAATATGGCCGTAAATATGGCTGGAAGTCCAGACGTACATCGGGCGCAAGCCGATGTTGGATTTCATGATCCGGAAGCACGTTTCAATCTGATTCAGGCAGTGGTACATCGAGGCGATTTCCTTGCCCGTTTTCAGTATCCGTTCTCCCTTGTCAACCGGCTGATTTACCTCGGCACCTGATGCTGCTCCCCTTGCTTTGTTCTCCTGCTCGTCAGCCATTTCCGTCCGCTCAATGCAGTACTCGTCATAAACAACAGCAGCAAACCCGCAGAGCGCTTTGCGCTCTGCCAAGGCGCTTTCGTCAATACCGGTGATCACCTGCTTCTTTTCCTTAGTATCGGTGGTGGCGATACCTGCCCAAGCCGGCTTTCTTGTTTTAAGTTCTTGCCCGCTTCTTCTGCGGATCAAATCAGCCCAGATCTCAAGCAATTTTTCATCACGGCGCTTACGTTTTTCGCTCCAGGTCAGAACCAGTGAGCATTTGACTGAGCCGCTCTTGCCGGTGCGCTCCCAGTCCTCAATAACGCGGTATTTGTTGCTTTCGGGATCTTTGTCGTTAATCGATTGATAGGCCGACAGATCAAGCATCTGCTTAAGTGTTTCGTCATTGAGATTACTCACTTTTTGGGCCACCAGGTAGCCCAGCTCAAGCCGCTGGAGCATCAACAGATTTTCAGCTGAATTGAGTCCTCTGTCGGCAACAACAATGGCATGACCGATGTTGTATTTATCCTTGAGTTTTCTGATGGCGGATTCCATGGTTCTGTACTCGGAGCTGTTGCCTTTGAAAACCTCAAAGTCCATCGGAAAACCATTCTTGTCAATGACCAGAGCAATGGATACCAGCGGCAGATCCGAGCGGTGTTCCTTTGAGGGACCGCGCATTCTCAAAAATTCAGGATTGTGATCATCAGCCACGGCATCGATGAAGTCCTGCGGCAGAGTGTCCGGCAGAACGGAGCCGTCATCGTCAAAACACGCTTCTGGAAGTTCTTTTTCTGCGCGGGCCTGCTCAGCAGCAGCCTGCAGTTTGTCCAGAAAATCCTGGTGGTAGTTTTCCATCTCGGCATCTGTCAGAGGTGCCTCAAAATACGCATTGGTGACGTCATAAAAAACAAGCGTGGCTCTGTCAGTACCGTAGTGCTTGTCCATCTGACGGTTGACCCAGTTGAAAATCTCATCCTTGTTCTCTTTCAGAAAATCAAGCGTCCTGTAGCAGGCCTGCAGAGAGATTCCCTGCAGCGGAGCGCCGAGATACTCATCCTGATCATGGAAACCGGCCAACACAGAGCTCGGTCTCATGGCTTTTCTGAAAATCATGAAAGAAGCGGCGGCATTGAAGCTGAACTGCACTTTCTGATTGAGCTCGCTTTGCAGGTAATCAAATTTGCGGGGCAAGCACAAGGTCTTATTCCAGATTTGCTTCAGTGCATAGTGACCATACCGAAGCAGAGGAAAGTCCTCTGCCGGACTCTCACTTTGCCCAAGGACCTGCGCCACCGCTTCGGCCGTCTGGGCCCGAAGGGCTGCAACGGCCTGCTTTTTGCTCGCACGTTCACTGCCGAACTGCTGTTTGAGATTTTCCAGATAGTCGGGATCGTTGGCTGTCAGTTCATCAAGGCGTCCCAGGGTTTTGACGGTGCGGTGCCGCACCCGGCCTTTCTCGTCCCGATACCCTTCCACGAGTTTCACATAGGAGAACTTGCCGTTGCCGCTTTTGGTGATTTTTACGAACATAGTCCTTCCCCAAAGAGACCTTGATTTTCTAATGAAATTATATCAGGAAAGACAACGGAATACAACAAGAAAATAATTTAGAAAAGGCACAAAAATAAGAGCCCGTGCGGCTTTACGGGCTCTCAAAAAGTTAGTTTGCTTTAAAAGTCAGGCGCGTGCTCTCCTGCCGGAAAAAGAAACACCGGTTACAGGCGTCTGTCGGGAAAGAGACAGCACGCGCAGAGTAACCAGTGACGACGGCGAACGTTAAAGGCAACCAAAGAACACCGGCTGCCTAGCCGCCGAACTGATTATTAACAACGCGCGCAATGTAGTACGCGGCAGGCTGACCGATAAAAAACGCTGTCCCGGAAAAACTCCCGAAACAGCGTTTTTGTCAAACTCTGCGGCTGGCTTTACAACCTGCCGCAAAAGTTGCGGCTACGTAAGGAAATACAGGCCGATCAGCATAATCACGGCTGCCGGGGCCGTACGCTTAATGAGTTCCACGGGGCTTACCATCGCAATGCCCGAAAGCACGATGATGCCGCCCGCCAGAGGCGAAGCCATACGGCCGAGACCGGCCGACATCATCGCGAGGTAGCCGAGCGAATCAATCGTCATGCCGAAGGACGGTGCGTGCGGCGTCACGGCTTCGTTAAAGGCAAAGGCCGCGGCGTCACCGGACCCGGTGAGAACACCGAGGATGAAGGGCCCGACGCTGCCGCCGATCTTGGCGACTTCGTTGGAGTTTTTCAGGAACTCAACAAAGAGGTCAATGACGCCTGCGGCACGCAGACCGGCCGCAAAAACGCCGGCGGCGATAATGATGCCGATGATGTTGGCGTAGCCTTTGCCCATGCCGTCAAAAAACTTCTTGATCGTGTCCTGGGGGTTGCTGCGGGTGATCGCAAGCGCGTAAATCATGCCCACGAGCATCGCGGTTGCGACCGAAATCTTCATCTGCGGCAGCCACAGCGACGTGCACACAAGGAGCACCACGGGAACGAGCGGCGCAACAGCGTAAAGGACGTTGGCGCGTTCCGGAAGTTCCGCGGCGGCCTCGGACTTGAGTTCGCCGAACCCTTCCTTACGGTAGTCGCCGTAAATCATGCAGATGACGGTCATCAGCACAATGGCGGCAATCGTAAGACCCAGGGTCATCATGCCGTGGTTGCCGATGAAGGTCATCACGTCGATACCCGCAAGCTTCGCAATGAAGGGGTTGTGCGAGACGCCCGGGTTAAAGTACGCGGGCATCAGGCACGCGCCCACGGCGGCAGCGGCTGTAGCCGGCCGAAAACCCGCGCGCACCATGATCGGGATGATCGTGGGACCCACGGACGCGCAAAGACCCGCCATTGAAGGAATGGCCGTTGCGATGACGCTCGTCACAGCCATACATGCGGGCAAAAGGAAAATCCCCATGCGCTTTAAGGGCTGGGTGAGAAGACGCACAAGGTGCGCGTCGCACTTGGTGACCGAAATCACTGCGGCAAAACCCATGGCCGAGCAGATGGCGATGATGAGACTGCCGTTGGTCATGGACTTATCAAACTGCTTAAAAGCCATCATCGGGTCAAGGCTCAGAAGTGCCATCACCAGGCCCGAAACCAAAAGCACCAGACGCGTTTCATAGCGCTTGATGAGGGCCCAGACCGTCACGCACACAACGACGACGGCCGCCCAAATTGTCCAACTCATAACTGCCTCAAACTGAAAAAATTCAAATCAAACTCAGGCCTTGGCGGTGAGCTCAACGAGCTTTAACGTCACTTCAAGGCTCTTAACCCAGGAGTTCATCGGCATAAATTCGCACACGCTGTGGAAGTTGTGCGCTCCGGTGAAGTAATTCGGGGTGGGAATACCCTGCGTGGAGATGTAAGAGCCGTCGGTGCCGCCGCGCATGGCAATCGTTTTCGCCTTCACACCCACTTCTTCGAGCGCCTTATACAAAAGGTCGATGCAGGAGCGCTTCTCAGGCGTCACGGCATCGGCGATGTTGCTGTAGACGTCTTCCTGGGTGTAGGAAATGACGGCGCGCGGGTGGCGCACTTTGAGAAATTCAACGGCCTGCTTGAGCAGCGCCTTTTTGGCTTCGTAACCGGCCTTACTGTGGTCGCGGATGTTGATGAGAAGCTTGGCCTGCGAGGGAGAAGCCGTGAGCGACTTCGGCAAAATAAAGCCTTCACGGCCTTCCGTGAACTCAGGCATCGTGCCGCGGTCAAGCATATTGAGAAAATCGTGCACGACCATCACGGGGTTCACGAGAACGTTTTTCGAAGACATCGGGTGCGCGGACACACCTTCAACCGTGAGAAACGCGCTTCCGGCATTAAACGTTTCCCAGACGACTTCGCCCAATTCGCAGCAGTCGATCGTGTAGGCAAAGTCCACGGGGAACTTCTTGAAATCAATCTTTTTGGAGCCCAAAAGGCCGATTTCTTCGTCCGGGACAAAACACACCCAGATGTCGCCGTGCGGACGGTTTTCACGGATCACGATATCCATGGCGGTCATAACGTTGGCAACCGCACTCTTGTCGTCCGCTCCCAAAACGGTCGTACCGTCGGTGACCACCAGGTCGTCGCCCTTGTAGCGTTCGACTTCGGGGTGGTCCTTCACGCGCAGCCACACGTCTTTTTCTTTATTGAGGCAGATGTCGCCCCCTTTGTAGCCGCGGATCACCTGCGGATGAATGTCGCCGGACTTACCGATGTTGACGGTGTCCATGTGCGTGCACCAGCCCACTTTCGGGGCCTTCGTGCCCGCGGGCAGATTCGAAGGAAGCTTCCCGGTGACAACGGCGTACTCGGAAACCTCGACGTCAACAAAGCCCATGGTCTTCAATTCATCGGCCAGGAGCCGGGCAAGGTCAAACTCTTTGGAGTTACTCGGTACGGTGGCTGCCTTGGGGTCACTTTGCGTGGGGACCGCAACGTAACGCAGGAATCGTTCAAGCAGAGCTTCTTTCTGATCCATTTTTAATACCTTCTCAGATTTTTTCAGCTAAGCAAAAACCGCCGAAAGCACTTCTTCGGCGGCTTGGGAAATGAGTATTTTAGCCTAGTCAGAGTCTCGGGCTTTCTTTAAAAACGCCGGAAAATCTGACCTGCATAGGCTCAGAGCGATTTAATGTTGAGGACACGCTGATTGGTGCTCCCGAACCACTGGCCCTGTTCCGTCACGCGCCGGCTCTCGATGTAGGGGCCGTCCACGAGCACGTCGCTCAGTGCAATGATCTGCGCGGCCTTTGTGTCCTTCATGAGTTTTTCGTAAGTTCTTCCCGACCAGATCCACACGGTCCTGGTGTCGCCGAACTTTGCGCGGAAGGCTTTTAAAAGCGCGAGCACCCCGTCCATGTTTTCCGCCTCAAAGGGATCGCCCCCCAGGACACTCAGACCGGACACAAAGGGATGCTCACAGTCTTTGAGCACCTTCGCAAGCATCGCCTCATCGAAAACCTTACCCGCCTTAAAGTCCCAGGACTCGGGGTTAAAGCACCCCTTGCAGTGCAGCGTGCAGCCCGAAACAAAGACTGAGACACGCATGCCCGGGCCGTTGGCTGCGTCACAGTTTGTGTAACCGCAGTAATTCATAGAAATTCCGCGAGGAAACCCGCGTCTTCAGACGCGGGAGGAATCGCGGCCCTCCTTTCTCAGTTCAGTTAAAAACATCTTTCGCTTCTCAAGAAGCGAAAGTTTCTTGTAGGAAATACCGGCAGAAATCTTTGTACCGTCCAGACGGCGCACATCGAATGCACCCGAGGAGCGTCTGCCAAAAATAAAGCCGACTTCCCCTTTGCACAGCACCTTGTCAAAGAGTCCGAAGCCGTGCACTAGGTACGGAGCCTGATGGCGCTTGCGCACACCGCCTTTGAGAATCGTCAGCTTGTGGATCTGGCGATTGTGGCGGCGCGTCTGTTTCTGAAACAGGTATTCGCCCCGACGTTTTGCGTCGAGGACGCCGGCAATGCAGAAAGCGTCCGCGCAATGCGTCTTTGGCAAACCCGCGACGATGCGCTTGTGTTTGGTCAGATACCCGTAGGTATTCGTGACAGGCAAGTCAGGGGTAGTTGACATTGTTCTTTTCCAAAATGCGCGGGAGGCGCCGACCAAACGTCCGGCGCCTCCCGTGTAACTCCCGTGTAAAACAGTAAGCTCTGTGCGCCTTACATACTCACGCGGTTCTGCCACTCGGCCTTCTTGCCGTCGTTAAAGCGGGTGTGGCCGTTCACATTACTGAAACCGAGGTAGCCGCACACACGCGAAATCACGGAAATATCCATGCTGCCGCAGTACGGACACTTCTGCTGCACGTTGGTGCTGTGGCGCCCGCAGGTGTTGCAGTAGGCGGAGTCAAAGTTCACACCCTGATAAAAGCCCATCTCCATGCCGCGGCGGACAATGGCTTGCACCGCCTGCGTGTTGTTGGGGTTATCGATGCGGCAGTAGATGATGTGGCCGCCCTCGCAGTCGTGGAAGTTCTTAAATTCCGCGTCCTGCTTTTCAAAGGGCGTGATGTCTTCGGTAACGTTCACATGGAAGCTGTTGGAGAAATACTCCGGCGAATAGTGCGGGGTATTCAAAAACACATTTTCCACGCCGCGTTCACGGCAGAAGCGGTCGTACTGCTTGGCCTGCGTGTAGCAGAGACTTTCGGCGGGCGTACCGTAGATGGCGTACAGATACCCGTCTTCCTTCTTAAACTGACCGATTTTCTCCTTCATGTGCTTTAAGACCTGATTGGAGAAGACGCCGCCCTCTTCAATGAGACGCTTGCCGGTCCAGAGGTACGTGGATTCGTCCAGAGCCGTAATGCCGAAACTTGCGGTCATGTAGCGCACCAGATCCCCCACTTCGTCATCGGGATCCTTGGTGCCCTCGTAAAAGCCGCCCTGCGTAAAGGCCAGGGGATTGGAGGAGCACTTCTGATGGCGCAGTGCGTCGTAGCGCTTCTTTAAGAATTCGCGGATCACCTCAAGCCGTTCATCGAGAACCTCCCAAAACTTCGTCTGCCAGGTCTTCGGATGCTCAAGCTGCACGAGTTTGATGATTAACGGGAGGTTCAGCGACACCGCACCAATGTTGCAGCGGCCCACCGAAACGTACTTGCCGTTTTCATCGTGCCACTCGGAAAGGTAGGCGCGGCAACCCATGCCGCTTACCACAATCCCGTACTTTTGAAACTGCCGTGAGACGTCACCGTACTTGCTGCTTAACGACAGATAGTCCGGGTACATGCACTGACACGATGTCTTCACCGCCTCGTCAAAAAGTTTCTTGGACCAGGGGTCCGCGTCGATCTGCTTCTGATCGTAGAGGAAACTCAGCTTCGGAAAGACCACCGGCTGATGGTTGGGCCCGTGCCCTTCACGGCGCGTCACGAGAATGGCGCGGCCGATTTCAAAGAGCCAGTCGCGGTCTTCTTCGGAAAGTTTCGGATCCCACTGGCCAAACGTAATCGTCGTAAAGGCGAAGTCGCCGCGCGAGCAGGGAACGGTGTTGAGTTTGTGTTCAAGCGACTGAAAGCCCTGTTCGATCTCCCGCAGCGTGTCCTTGCGAGCAATGGCTTTGGCCTTTTCTTCCGGGAGCCCGCACTCTTCGGTGTACTTCTTCACAAACGCCGCGTAGGTCTTTTTGACGTAGGGAAGCAATACCTTATCGAGTTCAGGAAGTGAAAAGCCCCCGAACTGCTGCGCCGTTGCCACAAGCGTCACGTCACCGATCACCTGCAGGGCGCTTAAAACGGTCTTGGGTTCGGTGTAGCGGACATTACTCATTTCGAAACCGCCTTTGAGGAGGTTTCCGATGTCAAAAAGGCAGCAGTTGATCGACCCCAGGATCATGTCGCGCATGTCGTGGATATAGATGTCGCCGCGGTCGATGAGCGTTTTTTCGGTCTTGGAAAGATAAAACTGACGGTAAAGTTCCTTGGTAAGGTAACCCTTGATGAGGCTGCCCTTCGTACTCACCAGAGAACTGTCGAAGTTTGCGTTTTCGCGGTCCCCGAGGCGCAGCACATCATCGGCGTCCTGCCGCAGCTGCTCAAAGGTCTTTGCGTAATTGCTGCGGTAGTAGCGGTATTCGGCGTAGCTGTCGGCGACATCCTTAAAGCCGAAGCTGCTCAAAACGGCGATCACGAGTTCATGCAGCGTCGCAACACTGACTTTGTCTTCGTGTTCGGAGCGCTTGCGCACGGTCTCGGCCATCGATTCAAGGGTTTCCGCATCAAGCTTTCGGTCACAGCGGAAAGCCGCCTTCTGAATGGCGCTGATGATCTTGGCCGGGAAGAAATCCTCGAGGCTGCCGTCCTTCTTCAATACCTGCATTTTCACCCTTTGGTTTTTTAGTTCTGACACAAGATGTTGATGCTACACCACCTTCAACAAACTACCAATAGATTTACAATTCGAATTCTGAAACAAGTCTTAATCCGCGGAAAACGCCCCCTCATGCCTTGTTGCAGCAGGAAGTTTCGTCCGTCACGGGAATTTGACCGGACAGGTGAAGTGCAGTACTTTTAGGGACCTGAAGGTTTAGCCTCACTCATAGAATTTTTTTCTTGACACGCCATGGAAGCGACAGAAATCCGCTCTGCACGACCGATGCCGGAGATGATTCTCCGGATCACCGAGACCGGTCGGGAAATCACTGATACGCCGGAGGCGCCCGCCAACCGTGTGGATCTTGCCGACATCCGTGCCTGGCGGTTTTTCAGGGCGTCTCCCGCTGAATTTCTTGAGCAGTACGGGCGTGACTTCTGCATCGACCATATCCATGCGGCCTTTGAAGTACTCACGGAAGCCGTAAAGCACCTTGATCTCTGGCATACCCGCAGCCTCACGCTTTCAGGCCACATCGGAAGCCGCAGGCTGACGGCGCTTAGAAAGACCTGTGATCAGCGCGGCATCAGACTGACGGTGACTTATCTCACGGCGCCCCGGGCCCTTACGTTTGACACGGCCGACGCGTCATTGCGACATGCGGGATCCTGCGGTACGGCGCTTCTGACGGCCGGCATCGGCTCAGACAGCCCCTTGCGCGCCACGCCCTCGGTGTACTGGAGCGCCTGGTTTCACCGCTTCTTTTATGACGAGGTGCTGCCAGTACTGCGGGTGCGGGATCCGGGGACGTTTTTCAGTTATCTCAAAGTCCTCTCGGACTACACCGCCCGCGGCATGAACTGGGCCGGAATCGGCACGCGCTGCGGGATTTCAGGGCCCTGCGCGCGCGACTGGTGCCGGTTTCTTGTGGACTGCGGTGTGGTGGAACTCGTCGAAGCTGCCTCCGCTCCGGCACCGCGCCGCGCCAAGATGCGCCCGAAACTTTTCTGGAATACGCCGGGCCTTGCGGTCTGGTTTTCCGATACGGCCGGGCACCTTACGCCGGAACTCAAAAATGCACTCATTGAAAACTGCGTGTACCTGGCACTGAAAGACGCCTTTCCCGGAGCAGCGTTTTCGCACTTTCTCGACACCAACGCCGTCACGTGCCCCCTGATGATGAAGAAGCCCGGCGAAAACTTCACGGCTTTTTACTTTCCGAAAGACGCACTTGAAGCTCAAACAGCCCTCAGGCACCACAAGTCAATTGTGAAGGCGGGCATTGCCGGCGGCACGCCGCGCTTTGTTTTTGAGGGAGATGCGGCCCCTGCGGACATCGCGCCGATTGCCGTACCCGGTGCCGTACAATGCCTGCATATCCTGCCTCTCCTGCAAGTTTCTCCAACCGTCAGTTCTTCGGTTCCTTCCAATGCTTAACAAGCAGGCGATGGGCTAATGTCAACTACCCCTGACTGAAGTCAGAGGCTTGGCAACAAGTCTTGGTTGACTAGCCTCAGTCCGTTTTCGGACGGACTCCGTTGGTTGGGAATCCGTTCCGTCGCAAGACGGGACGCAAATAGGCACCGCGGGATGTCGATCCTAGTCCCGCGCTCTGCGGTCTGCGGTTAAAAGCTCTGAGAGGTAGGAGCGGTGCTTCAGACAACAAACCCCTTCCAACATTGGCGAAGGATCACCACCGACCGCAAGGTCGAGCAGACGGAGCCCGTGAGGTATCCGTCAATGGAGAACACTTTGAAAGTTTTTGTGTTGAATATGCGCGGGCAACCGCTTATGCCGTGCTCCCCGCCCAAGGCGCGTAAGCTCCTTCGAGCCGGGAAGGCCGTGCCTGTGCGCCGAACGCCCTTTGTGATTCAACTGACGGTGCCGACGGGCGAAACCAAGCAGCCGATCACCTTGGGTGTGGATGCGGGCTACAAGCACGTCGGCCTGAGCGCAACGACCGCCAAGGAAGCGTTGTTGGCTTCCGAGGTCGAACTGCGGCAGGACGTGACGGACTTGCTCTCGGATCGCTTGGCACTTCGCCGCGCCCGACGCAATCGCAAGACCCGCTACCGTGCGCCGCGTTTTGATAATCGCGTTCGATCAAAGCACAAGGGCTGGCTTGCGCCGGCCGTGGAGAACCGCATTTAGGCGCACATATCGCGCATTGAAGCGGTTTGCCGAGTGCTTCCGATCACCAAAATCGTGATTGAAACCGCATCCTTCGACATTCAGAAGATCAAAAACCCGGAGATTGAAGGCGAAGGCTATCAGCAGGGCGAGCAGTTTGGCTTTTGGAACGTGCGCGAATATGTGCTGTTCCGCGACGGTCACGTTTGCCAAGCCTGCAAAGGCAGATCGAAAGATCTGATTCTCAACGTGCATCACATTGAGAGTCGGAAAACGGGAGGCGACGCGCCGGGCAACCTCATTACGCTCTGCGAGGCGTGCCACAAGGCGTATCACGCAGGCAAGTTGAAGCAGTTCAGTCCCCGGCGCGGCGCTTCTTTCAGGGCAGAGTCTTTCATGGGCATCATGCGTTGGACGGTGCTCAACCGCCTGCGCGAGCGCCATCCCGAATTGCCTGTCACGAATACCTACGGGTATCTGACCAAACACAAGCGCATCGTCGCGGGCTTGCCAAAGACCCATTGCGCGGACGCTTTCTGCATTGCTGGCGTCCTCGACGCAAAACGTCGGGGCGAATACCTGTTTCAGAAACAGACGCGCCGCCACAATCGCCAGAAACACAAGCTGACGATTCTCAAAGGCGGTGCGCGCAAGCGCCATCAGGCTCCGTACCTAGTGCACGGCTTCAGGCTCTTTGACAAGGTGCTGTTCAAAGGGAAAATCGGCTTTATTATTGGCAGACGCTCCTCGGGTGCATTCGATGTGCGCCGTCTGAACGGTACAAAGATTTCTGCCGGTATTTCCTACAAGAAACTTTCGCTTCTTGAGAAGCGAAAGATGTTTTTAACTGAACTGAGAAAGGAGGGCCGCGATTCCTCCCGCGTCTGAAGACGCGGGTTTCCTCGCGGAATTTCTATGACAAAAGCAGTTTTGGCTTTATGCCTTGCAGCAGCCGCACTTTCGGGTTGCGCCGATCTTTCCGGGCGCTCCGCTCTCTACGATCAGCGGGAAGAAAAACTCTCCAACGTGATGGGCGACACCTGGCAGTTTTATGCCGTCTGGCCCTGGGAAGACATGGCAATCCGCGTGCGTGAGTATGTAAACGACTATGCGCAGGATTACTGTCAGAAAAGCGACAAGAGTGCGCAGCCTCTTGATGCCGTAAGCCAAAAGCGTGACGGAAAACCGGGCTCGGAGGCTGTCATTGTTTTCCGCTGTGTTTCAGCGCTTCCCAATCCGAACCCGGGTTTCTTTGAAGACAAGGATCCGAATCCGGACGCGAAGTAACGCCTCCTTATAATGAGCGGCGTACGGTTCAGAACCGTTTTTAAGAGCCAGAGCTTTACAGCCATACACTATGTCCGTTTCCGACTGGATCAATTTCGCGGCACTCGCAAACATCATCGTCTTTCTGTGGATTTTCCGTCAGATGCTCACGCAGGAAGAACGCGTGACGGCACTGCGTGACGCCCTGCGCCTGCGCCCGGGGAACCTGCTGATGAAGCTTTGGTGGTGCTCTTTTCTGCTCTGCCTTTCCTACCGGCTCGGTGCCGGCAGTGAAGCGACCGTTCAGGCACTCGCCTACGGGATCTTCCCCACTCTGCTTGCCGCACTGCTTCTGATTGATCTCGCGGAAATGAAGGTGAAAAGCTACACCGAGAAGCTGCAGGGCGAATTTAAGCGGGCCCGCCGCAGAAGCCGGCAGGCCGTAAAGACTGCTGAAAAGGACAGCGATTAGCATCCTTCAGAAACCGCACAACCGTGCGGTTTTTTATTCCCCGGAAATATCGCATTGACAGTTTTCTGATGCCATGCTTAAAATCGCCGTTGTTTGAGTTATCATACATTGCGAATGATTCTTATTTAGATTCTTATTTGCATACAATCACAGAAAACACAGAGGCAATTGAGTAATGCATCCCTCTTCCATTCCCAAAAGCGCCAATCAGGATACGTTTGAGTCCGGCGCCCGCGCCATGACAGAGGCCGTCAATGCGGGCGGCATTTCGGCTTACTTTGCCGACAGTGCCGATCCCCTGCACGCGGCGTTTAAGGCCAAAGCCGTGATTCATTCGGGACCGGGCGGCATGCCCCTGATGGGAGAAGCCGCACAAAAGCGCCTCTCTGAACTCTGGGAAGAGCCGCGAAGCGGCAAGGGGCTAGCCTACTTTCACGTCCCTTTCTGTGAAACCCGCTGCCTTTACTGCCTCTTTTATCAGAATCCCTTCAAGGAAGACGCAAGCCGCGAATACGCTCGGCGCCTGATTCGTGAGATTGAGCTCTGGAGCGACAGGGCCGCACAGAATTCGGGGCTGATTCACGCGGTTTACTTCGGAGGCGGCACGCCCACGGCGCTGCTTTCTGAGGATCTGAAGGCGGTGCTTAAAGCCGTGCACGAACACCTGCCGCTTGCAAACGACTGCGAAATCACGCTTGAAGGCCGCATTCACCACTTTGAAGACGCCAAGATGGAAGCGGCGCTTGCGGGCGGCGTCAACCGCTTCAGTCTGGGCGTTCAGACTTTTAACACTCAGGTGCGACAGTCCGTGCAGCGCGTGGACGGCCGTGATGCCCTCATCAGCCGGCTTGAAAAGCTCTGCTCCTACGATAACGCCGCCGTTGTCATTGACCTCATTTACGGTTTTCCGGGCCAGACAATGGAAGTCTGGGAAGACGACCTTGCCACCGCGATGACGCTGCCCCTGGACGGCGTTGACTGCTACCAGTTAAATGTTTTTGAAAAGTCGCCTCTTGCCAAATACATCGCCAACGGCAAACTCCCGGCGGCTGCGGACACGGCACAGAAAGCCGACATGTTTGCCAAATCCGTTGAAGTCCTCACGGCGCATCAGTGGCACCGGCTTTCCAACAACCACTGGCGGCAGACAAACCGCGAACGCAACATCTATAACGAACTCGGTAAAAGCGCCTGCGACTGCCTTGCGTTCGGCTGCGGTGCGGGTGGCCGTCTGAAGGGCTACGGCTTCATGATGAACCGAAGCCTTGCCGACTGGAGCGCAGGTGTTGACGCCGGGCTCAAACCCGTGATGGTGATGACGGCCCCGGGTCCGAACTGGGCACTGCTGAGAACCGTTTCTTCCGACATGGAGTCCGGTGCCATCAACCTCCCGTGCATCAGTGAGCGTTTCGGCGTTGACGTTGATGCGCTTACCCGGGAAGTGACGTCGCAGTGGGAAGATGCAGGCCTTGTTACACGCACGGGCGACTGGCTTGTTCAGACCGTGGCCGGCCAGTTCTGGCACGTGACCCTTGCGCAGCTTCTCGTTGATCTGATCGGCAAAGCGCTCAGAAAAGAAGCACTGGCCGCATAAACCTTTTTTCAAAACGTCCGTCTTGGGCTTAGAGCCTCCCCAAGGTTTAGAGCCGACCTGAAGCCCGCCTGAGCAGGGTGACAAAACGCTCACAACCGTCAGTTTCCTGACCGCGAAAAAGGAGGCGGCCGGACTGACTCTGACTGAGTAACCAAGGAAACACCATGAAGTACAGCAACCTCACCCTCACGGCCGCTGCCGTCACCGCAGCGCTTGCCGTCGGCACAACGGCTCAGGCGCAGGACGCAGACACCGTCACCACGGAAAACGTGAAGGTGACCGCAAGCCGCGTCGAGCAGGAACTGATGGACGTCAATATGTCGGTCTCCGTCATCACGGCCGAAGATATTGCGAAGTCAGACGCACGAACCGTAGGCGACCTTTTAAAAGACGTCCCGGGCGTACGCATCAACAATGACGGCGGTCAAGGCATGAAGCGCATCAAGGTGCGCGGCGAAGACACCTTCCGCACCCTGGTGATGATTGACGGGCAAAAGATTGCCGAACACAAATCGATGTCGGGCTCTCCCATGCTCATCGACCCCGCAATGATCGAACGCATTGAAGTCATCAAGGGGCCGGCTTCCGTCCTGTACGGTTCTGACGCAATCGGCGGCGCCGTGAACATCATCACCAAAAAAGGCGGCTCAAAGCCCTTTGAAGCCGGAGTTTCCGCAGGACTCGATAATTCCTCCAACGGGGTTTCGGCCTCCGCCTATGTTGCCGGTAACATCGACGGCTGGAAATACCGATTGGGCGTTGCGCACGAAAAGGGCGATGACCTGAGAACCCCCGCAGGCGACATGACCAAAACCGGGTTTAAATCCGCCGGCGTCAACGGTTTTCTTTCCTACGATATCGATGAAAACAAGACGGTGGGCCTCACGCTTGATCACTTTGACATGGAATTCATGTCGGGAAGCGCCATGCCCGGCTACGAAGATTTCTTAGTGGACGTTCCGGAATGGAAGCGTGACAAGGTCGGGCTTTTTGCCGATTTCAGAAACCTCGGTGAGTACCTCTCCCGCATAAGAGCCGACGTGTTCTACCAGAAGAGCACCAAAAACATGCTCAACCACGTTGCAGGCTCCGACATGCCGTTTACGGTTGACAACTATGCAGACAATGAAACCGATCAGTACGGCTTCTCCCTTCAGTCGGACTGGCAGCTCGGCGAATCCAATTATCTGGTGGCGGGTTACGAATACAACCGTGATGAGCTCAAGGCCACCAGCAACACCATCAGCACTCTCGGACCTATGGGCGCGCTGATGATGAATCACCCTGTCGGCTCGCTTTATTACAACAATGACGGCGTCTACAACGGCAGCATGCAGACGCATGCCCTCTTCGCCTCTATGGAAACGACGCTGCCCGCCGATTTCACACTCAACTATGGTGCCCGTTACACCTATGTCAAAACCGACATGGATGATGCCTACAGCGTGAAGAAATACGCTCTCGGAATGAATGCCGGAAAACCGGGTACAAAAACGGATACCGCCGGCAATCAAAGTGATGACCGTGTGATTTTCAACGCCGGCATCACCTGGACGGGTATTGAAGACCTGACGCTGCGCGCTTTATGGAGTCAGGGCTTCCGTGCGCCGCTTCTGCAGGAACGCTATATCCCCACGTCGATGGGCTCTTCGATGGGGATGACCTACGGCAATCCGGATCTTGATCCCGAAACAAGCGACAACTTTGAAATCGGCGCCCGCTTTATCCGCGGTGGCCTGATGCTCGATACGGCAGCATTTCTCTCGCTTGCCGATGACTACATCGCCGCTGTCGCGGACGGTCCCGTCAACAAACGTTACGCCAACATTGCCAAAGCGAAAACCTTCGGCGTTGAGCTTTCTGCCGCCTACCGCATCGGCCTGACCGGTTTTGAACCGTATGCCAACGTCACGTGGATCCGCCGCCAGTACGACAACGGTGTGGGCTTTAAGACCTATGACACGGCAACACCCGAAATCGTGGCGCGCTACGGCGTGCGCTGGACGGGGTCCTACGATGCACTCGCACTGCGCACGGATCTTTACGCACACAGCCAGACTGCCACAAAGTATGACGACGGGGTCGCCGGGAGCTCTTCAGCTTACCGCCTGGGCGGCGCCACGACCTTAAACCTCACGGCAGGCGTCTCCTTCGGGTCTCAGAAGCAGTACTCGCTGGATGCAGGTCTCTACAACATCTTTGACAAGAAGTACCAGGACAATCAGTCGATTTATGAACCGGCCCGTTACTTCAGTCTGAAGATGAACGCCCGCTTCTGATGAAACATTCCCCCGGGCGGCCCTCAGGGAGTCTGCCGCCCAGGGGATCACCCACAAAGAAACAAAGAACATGACAAGTCTTAAAAAACGCTACTGGGAGTCAAGGGAGCTCGTCTTAATCGGCGTCTTTGCCGCAGCCGCAAAGCTCTCAAGTCTTCTGATTGCGCTTGCGGGCGGCGGGATGAATCCCGTGTCGCTTGTGGCGAAAAACCTCGTCTTCACAACGCTTTTGATCGTGCTTCTCACAAAGATTCCGAAAGCGGGAACGCTGTTGCTTTTTACGGCCGTGAGCATGATCGTAAGCGTTTGCCTCATGGGCGGAAGTCTCACGCTGCTGCCTGCAGCGCTCCTCGGTGCCTTAGTCGGCGAACTTTTTGTGAAACTCACCGGGGGCGCAGCCACTGCCTGGGCGCCCTGGGTCGCGGCGGGTATGTTTGACGTCACCGGAAAAGGCGCGTCACTGATCGTCTCGTACCTCTTTTTGCGGGAAAGCCCGCAGCTGATGTCAGTCATCATCCCGATTGTGCTTTTGGGCTACGCCGGAAGCCTCGCGGGTCTTTGGTTCGGTTGGAAAACGGTCGGAGAATTAAGACATGCGGGATTTGTTCGCTAAAGCGGCGGCTGATGAAACGAACCTGATGCGAAGGCTTGACGCACGCACAAAGCTCGCGGTGACCTTGGTGACCGCGGTTCTTACGGTTGCGGCTTCCGGCCTTATCGGGCAGCTCGTCTTATTTGCCGCAACACTTGTCTACGCGCTTTTAATCCGCCGTCCGGGACTTCTGGCCGTTCTTTACGGCGTGATGGCCGTGACAATGGGTGTGGCCGTTTTGTGCGGCGCAGCCCTCGGGGAAATCTTTCCGGCAATGGGCGGCATTTCCGTAAAGTCACTCATCATCCCGTTTCTGCGCGGCCTCTCGATGATGAACGTGGTGATGGTTCTCGCGCTCACAACGCACATAGAGGATCTGATGGCAACGCTTGAGCGTATCCGTCTCCCCTTTTACATCTTTCTGCCGGTCACCGTGATGCTGCGCTTTATCCCGACCTTCACCAATGACATCAAGCAGGTCTGGGAAACGCTCAGGATCAAAGGCTGGCCCCTGGGGCCGGCGATGCTCACGGTGCAGCCCGTGCTTTCGGCGCGCCTCATTCTCGCGCCTGTGCTTTTCCGGGCGCTCAAGTCCTCTGAAACGCTCGGGGTAGCCTCAGAACTCAAGGGCCTCGGCACCCGCAGCCGCACGATGCGCAGTGACGGGCAGACAATGACCAGTCTTGACGCCCGGATTCTCGCGGCAACCGTCATTGCCGCAGCGGCCGTCATCCTCTGCGAAATCTTTTTGAGGCACGTGCTCGCGGGCACGGGCCCGGTGATCCGGTAAGGAGTGAAAGATGATCACCTTTGATAACGTCACCTACCGCTACGCCCACACCGATCACGATGCGGTCCGAAACATTTCCTTTACCGTCAAACCCGGGGAACTCAAGATCGTCACGGGGGCTTCGGGGTGCGGAAAAACGACGCTCATGCGGCTGACCAACGGCCTTGCGCCTCAGGTTTACGGCGGCACGGTCACCGGGAGCATGACAGTCGCCGGGAAAAACGTCTCGCAGACACCGGTTGCCGAACTCGCCGAAGACATCGGAACCCTTTTTCAGGATCCGGAAGAGCAGTTTTTCGCGTTAAACGTGGGAAATGAAATCGCGTTTGCTTTGCGCAGCCGCGGCGTTCCCGCCGACGCTATCACTGAGCGCGTTGACGCAGCCGCCCGCCGTGTGGGTATCGAAAGTCTTGTAAAGCAGGACATTCATGCGCTTTCCGAGGGCCAGAAGCAGAAGGTTGGCTTAGCCGACATTCTGGCTCTCGGCCCCAAGGTCCTCATTCTTGACGAACCGAGCGCCAACCTCGATCCGGAAGCAACCGCTGCGCTCGCGCAGACCCTCATTGAACTCAAGCACCAGGGTTGCGCAATTCTCGTGGTGGACCACCGCCTCTACTGGCTCAGGGATGCCGCCGATGCCGTTATCATCATGCAAAAGGGCGAAATCCGGGAAACGGGGCCCTACTCCATTCTCAGCGACCCCTTGCTCCGAAGCCGTCTCGGGTTACGTAGGGACGTGGTGGAAGACGCGCGCGTGACGCTGCCCCGGGTAGCGGTCACAAGGGGAGTTGCTCCCAAAACAGCGGACGCCGTCTTCAGTGCTGAAGACCTTGACTTTGCCTACGTGCCGGAAAAGCCGATTTTTAAAAACGTGAGCTTTGCCGTGAAGCCCGGCATCACGGCTTTAATCGGAAAAAACGGCGCTGGAAAAACGACGCTTGCCCGCATTCTCACGGGGCTTAACACCCCGCAGCACGGACGCTTTACGCTCTCAGGCCGTGACCTCTCAGGCGACAAAGGCGCTCTGATGCCTCACACTGGACTTGTGCTTCAGAACGCCGACCATCAGCTTCAGATGAGGACGGTCCTTGAAGAAATCGAAAGCGCGGTGGCCGCACAGAAAACAAGCCTCATGCGCCGGAAAGGCGGGTGGCTTGCACGCTTTAAAAAGGCGCATCTTACGGAAGCTGACAAAGCCTTTGCCCGCGAAATTCTCGAAAGCCTCAACCTCACGCATTTGGCCCTCCGTCACCCTCAGAGCCTCTCCGGCGGCGAAAAGCAGCGCACCGTCATTGCCTGTGCGCTCGCGAAAAAACCGGGGATTCTCATTCTGGACGAACCGACGAGCGGCCTGGACGGCGCCAACATGCAGGCAATTGCCGGGCTTCTTAAAAAAGAAGCCGAAAAAGGCCGCGCCGTTTTTCTCATCACCCATGACCTGGAACTGCTTGCCTGCTGCGACAGAGCGCTAGACATGGCAATGCTTCAGGACCAACCCGTTCACTCTTAAAAACCGACAGGAGTCAGCCATGACTGAAAAAATTGCCGCAACCCACGAAGAAGCCGCAAAGATCGAAGAACTCATGAAGGCACCTTTTCCCGTGACGCTTGCCACGGTCGCAAAAGCCCTTAACACCACGGAACTTGCGTCGGCACAGAAAATGCCCGACGACGCCGTCGCCTTTGTCACGGGCAGCATCGCAGAGCGCTTTGAGGCGCTCTGGGCGGAACTTGCCTCCTGGCAGAAGGTGACGCTTTTTATTGTCCACGCCGGTCACGTCTTTGAGATTCAGACCAAACTTTCCACCGGCAAGTGCGCCCGCGGCTACTACAACATCCTGCAGAAAGACGCCGTTGCCGGAGGCCACATCAAGTACGAAGACATCGCGGCCGCCGCATTTGTCACAATGCCCTTTATGGGACGAGAATCGCATTCCGTGCAGTTCTTCTGCAATGACGGATCCGTGGCGTTTTCTGTCTATGTCGGACGCGAAAACCATCAGCTTATCGATAGTGTTGTCGAAGCCTTTCATAAGGCTAAGGCCGCTTTCTGCTTTGGTTCCTGACTGACAGGACACTCTGCGAAGTTACCAAAGGAATACGTAAGAGTCAACTACCCCTGACTGAAGTCAGAGGCTTGGCAACAAGTCTTGGTTGACTAGCCTCAGTCCGTTTTCGGACGGACTCCGTTGGTTGGGAATCCGTTCCGTCGCAAGACGGGACGCAAACAGGCACCGCGGGATGTCGATCCTAGTCCCGCGCTCTGCGGTCTGCGGTTAAAAGCTCTGAGAGGTAGGAGCGGTGCTTCAGACAACAAACCCCTTCCAACATTGGCGAAGGATCACCACCGACCGCAAGGTCGAGCAGACGGAGCCCGTGAGGTATCCGTCAATGGAGAACACTTTGAAAGTTTTTGTGTTGAATATGCGCGGGCAACCGCTCATGCCGTGCTCCCCGCCCAAGGCGCGTAAGCTGCTTCGGGCCGGGAAGGCCGTGCCTGTGCGCCGAACGCCCTTTGTGATTCAACTGACGGTGCCGACGGGCGAAACCAAGCAGCCGATCACCTTGGGTGTGGATGCGGGCTACAAGCACGTCGGCCTGAGCGCAACGACCGCCAAGGAAGAGTTGTTGGCTTCCGAGGTCGAACTGCGGCAGGACGTGACGGGCTTGCTCTCGGATCGCTTGGCACTTCGCCGCGCCCGACGCAATCGCAAGACGCGCTACCGCGCACCACGCTTCGACAACCGCGTTCGATCGAAGCACAAGGGCTGGCTTGCGCCGTCCGTGGAGAACCGCATTCAGGCGCACATATCGCGCATTGAAGCGGTTTGCCGAGTGCTTCCGATCACCAATATCGTGATTGAAACCGCATCCTTCGACATTCAGAAGATCAAGAATCCCGAAGTCGAAGGCACGGACTATCAGCAGGGCGAGCAGCTTGGCTTTTGGAACGTGCGCGAATATGTGCTGTTCCGCGACGGTCACGTTTGCCAAGCCTGCAAAGGCAGATCGAAAGATCTGATTCTCAACGTGCATCACATTGAGAGTCGGAAAACGGGAGGCGACGCGCCGGGCAACCTCATCACACTGTGCGAGGCGTGCCACAAGGCGTATCACGCAGGCAAGTTGAAGCAGTTCAGTCCCCGGCGCGGCGCTTCTTTCAGGGCAGAGACTTTCATGGGCATCATGCGTTGGACGGTGCTCAACCGCCTGCGCGAGCGCCATCCCGAATTGCCTGTCACGAATACCTACGGGTATCTGACCAAACACAAGCGCATCGTCGCGGGCTTGCCGAAGACGCATTGCGCGGACGCTTTCTGCATTGCCGGCGTCCTCGACGCAAAACGTCGGGGCGAATACCTGTTTCAGAAACAGACGCGCCGCCACAATCGCCAGATCCACAAGCTGACGATTCTCAAAGGCGGTGTGCGCAAGCGCCATCAGGCTCCGTACCTAGTGCACGGCTTCAGGCTCTTTGACAAGGTGCTGTGCAAAGGGGAAGTCGGCTTTATTTTTGGCAGACGCTCCTCGGGTGCATTCGATGTGCGCCGTCTGAACGGTACAAAGATTTCTGCCGGTATTTCCTACAAGAAACTTTCGCTTCTTGAGAAGCGCAAGATGTTTTTAACTGAACTGAGAAAGGAGGGCCGCGATTCCTCCCGCGTCTGAAGACGCGGGTTTCCTCGCGGAATTTCTATGACAAACGAAGCAAAAGCGCTTGTTGTGGTTTCAAGCGTCACGGGCAACACCCGCATCGTCGGGCATTGGCTCGCAGACGCCTATGCCGCGGGCGTTCTCTATACGCCGGAGACGGCCCCCTCTGATCTCACGGGCTTCAGCACCGTGCTTCTGGGTTTTTGGTGCGACAAGGGGGATGCGCCCGAAGACATGAAGGCCTTTGCCGCGCGTGTGACCGGTAAAACCATCGGGACCTTCATCACGATGGGCGCCGAACCCGAAGACCCGAGGGCGCAGGCCTGGGCCAAAAAAGTCTCCGGTGAAGTCGCCGCGCTGGGCAAAAACAACACGCTCAAAGCAACGTTTCTGTGCCAGGGCCGCATCGACTCAGAGGTTTTTGACCGCATGACGCAGATGATGGGCGGCAAGGTGACGCCCGAGCGTGAGGCACGCCGCAAGGCCGCGGACACCCATCCGGACAGAAGTGATCTGGCGCACGCCGCCGAAGCGATGGCGCCCCTTTTTGCCTGACAGCGCCCACGGACGGCCAAGCGGAAAAGTTTCGCGTTTTCTGCCGGGCCGTCCCTTATTCCGTCATTTACCTTGAGAAGTACCATGGAAGTTTCCGTCGCGGGCTTTGATGCCCTCTACCGCCTGATCGGCCCTGCGGGCCTTGCGCTTTGCGTTGTGGCGCTTTTTGCGCTCTACGTGGGCCTGTGGCAGCTCTTTTACATGTCCGCCGTGTGGCGTAACTTCAAGCATGACTTTCTGGATCTGGAAAAAGGCCGCGACCGCTGTCTGCGTGACATTGATCCCAACCGCGCCAACCCCCTGATCCGCATCATCTACGACATCGTCTCCACCCACTCGCATCACTCCGATGACATCCGTGCCGAGGTGGGATATCTCTTTTACCGCAACTTTAAGCGTGTCAGTAACGGCCTTTGCTGGTTAAAACTCATCGCTGTCATCTCCCCGCTTCTGGGACTTCTCGGCACCGTCTGGGGGATGGTGGACGTTTTCCGCAGCATGAGTGACGTGACACAGGCGAACGCCTCGGTCCTGGCTTCCGGCATCTGGTCTGCGCTCATCACCACGATCATGGGACTGACGATCGCGATTCCCGTACTGATGTGCTACTACTACCTCATGCTCAAGTTCCGGGGCTTTCACATCGAGGCGATCGAACACAGCTACCGCGCGCTTGAAGTCTGCCGGCGCCTTCACCTCGGGCAGCACGCCGCAGGACAGGAAACGGCTGAGGGCACCTGTCCCGTCTGCCGTTCGTGAGGTGCGCCATGGGCCCGAACCTCTTTGACAACTTCGAGGAAGAGCCGCAGATCGATCTCACGCCCCTGATTGACTGTCTCTTCATGCTCATCATCTTTTTCGTTCTGACGATGAGCTTTTCCCGCCCGGTACTGGAAATCATTCTGCCGGAAGCCAAAAATGCCGAAGAGCACGCTGAGCGTAGAGAACTCGTTCTTTCGGTAAAGGCTGACGGCAGCCTCTGGCTCGGCGATGAAAAAACCGATCTCAAGGGACTTGCCGCAGCACTTGACGCGGATCCTGAGAATCTTCTCAACATCTTTATGGACGAGAAGGCATCGTTTGCAAGTTTCGTGTCGGTTTTGGATCTTGCGAAGGTCAAGCGCTCCGGGCGCTTTGTGATCAGTACGCGCGAGCCCGGCGACATCACCGGAAGCTCCGACAAGGAGCAGCAGTGACGATGGCCGGGGGCAGTAAGGAAATTCTCAGGGCAACGCGGCTCACACGCACAGTAGTGGGCGCAGTGGGGCTGTTATTCGTTGCCGCCGTGCTTTTACGGTTTGCGGAAAAAGCGATTGCCGTGCCGGAACTCACCAAGGGGATTTTCAAAGAGGAAACGACAGTCACCATTGAAATGGTCCCCGCGCCCGTCAAAGAAAAAATCATTGAACATACGGCAGAGAAAAGCGACTTTACGATTGCCGCAAAGCCCACGCCCGTCAAACCCGTTGAAGCGGCTCCTGCGCCCGAGGTGAAACCCGTGGAGCCCGAACCCGCCGTTAAACCGAAGCCCGTACCCAAAAAGGCGGCTGAGGCCCGGAAACGAGTAAAGCCCGTCAGTCCCAAAGTTAAGCCTCAGGCCCCTGCTGCCGTCGAAAAAACGGTGCCGGCCGCAGCGCAAACCGGTGCCGGCAAAGGGGCATCAGCCGTTGCCGTGAACCCGGAAAAAGCCGGCAATTCCGCCCAGGAGCGCTCCAAGGCGCTTGCCGTCATTGTTGCGGTCATTAACGAACACAAACGCTATCCGCGGCGCGCCCGCCAGACGGGCACTGAAGGTGAGGTGCTTCTCACCGTCAACATCGACGCCGCCGGCACCGTGACGGCGGTCACGGTTAAAAAGCCGCATGCGTCGGTACTGCTTAACCGTGCGGCACGAAAAGCCGCGGACGCTTTAATCGGCATGAAACTCGCGGTCACGGAAGCGCTTAACGTTGACGTGCCGGTGGTCTTCACCCTTTCAGGCAGTTAGACTTTCGTAAAAAGAAAAAACACGGGAGAACACCATGGCGGAAAAACCCCTCACCCCGGTGCAGGAAGACTATCTCGCGCTCATCTTTGAAGAGCAGTCGGCAAAGGGAACGGCGCGCGGCTGCTCGATCGTGCAGCAAAAGGGCGTCACGCGCGGCACGGTGGCCGCAACACTGCGCTCAATGAAGGAAGCCGGACTCGTCACCTACCAGCCCTACGGCCCCATTACGCTCACGGAGCCAGGGTTAAGGCACGCACGACGCATCTGTGCCCGGCGCCGCATCATTGAAGACTTTTTCACGCAGTCAATGATGCTTAATCCTGATGAAGCCCGGGAGCTGGCCCGCGAAATTGCACGCACGGCCGACGATGAAGTCATTCACCGTTTTCAGAAACTCTCCGCCTTTCTCGCCGCAAAAGGCACGGATATCTTTAAGTAATGCCCAACGTTTTACCGAATGCCCTGAGCGTTCAGAACCTCACAAAAACCTATCACCGCAAAGGGCAAGACACGCACGCCCTTGAGGGCGTCTCCTTTAAGGTGCAGCAAGGCGAACTCTTCGGCCTGCTGGGCCCGAACGGCGCCGGCAAGTCCACCCTGATCGGCATTCTCGGGGGCCTTGTCACGCCCGACGCAGGCACGATTGAGGCGCTCGGCATGAATGTCATCACCGATGCGCGGCGCGCCAAAATGGCGGTCGGGATCGTCCCTCAGGAAATCACCTTTGATCCCTTCTTTACCGTCCGCGAGATTTTGCGGCAGCAAAGCGGCTACTACGGCCTGAGAAACAACGACGCCTGGATTGAGGAACTCATTGAGAGCCTCGGACTCACGGAAAAAATCAACGACAAGGTCTCCCGCCTCTCGGGCGGCATGAAGCGGCGCGTTCTGATCGCGCAGGCGCTCGTGCATAAGCCGCCCGTGATTGTGCTTGATGAACCGACGGCGGGCGTTGACGTGGAATTACGGCACAAGCTCTGGGATCTCATGCGCCGCTTTAACGCCGAAGGCCACACCATTATTCTTACGACGCACTACCTTGAGGAAGCGCAGGCCCTCTGTGAACGGATTGCCCTTTTAAGTCACGGGAAACTTGCGGCCTTGGACACCACCCGAAATCTTCTCACCCGCTTTTCCGGTGATCGGGTGCGCTTCCAGCTGCTTGAGGGGACGCTTCCTGAGATCGAAGGCACGCCCTTTTCCGCCGCGGGCGACAACATCTTTACGGCCTCAGCGCCTGACGCTGACGCCCTGCGCCGGATTCTGAACCGGCTCCACGATGCCGGCTGCCGCATTACTGACATTGAGACGGGACCGGCAAGCCTTGAAGAAGTTTTCCTGCGCCTCACGCACGACTGACATGACACAAAAGACCTTTCCCAAGCCACAACCCTATCACGCAGGCGCCGCCTTTCTCACGCTGTTTGAAAAAGAAGTGCTGCGTTTCCGGAAAATCGCCCTGCAGACGGTGCTTGCACCCGTCATCATGGGCGTGATGTACCTCGCGGTTTTCGGGGAACTCCTTGACGACAAGATGGCCACGTTTGAGGGCGTTACCTACACGCAGTTTCTGGTGCCGGGCCTGGTCATGATGTCGCTTCTTCAAAACAGTTTCGCCAACAGCGCTTCGTCGCTGTTGCAGTCAAAGATCATGGGAAGCCTCGTTTTTATTGAGCTTCCGCCTTTTTCAGGTCTTCAGCTTGCCGCGGCATTTATCGGGGCCTCGGTTGTGCGCGGGCTCGTTGTGGGTATCGGCGTTTTTATCGCCACGTTCTTCTGGGGGCGTCCGATGATTTTGTCCCCGTTATGGGTTTTGGCCTTTGCGGTTTTAGGGGCCGTTCTCATGGCAAGCCTCGGCGTGATCTGCGGACTCTGGGCCGATAAGTACGACCAGCTCGGCGCCTTTCAGAGTTTCGTGCTGATGCCGCTAACCTTTCTATCGGGCGTTTTTTATTCCGTCAAGAGCCTGCCGCCCGTCTGGGAAACCGCTTCGCGCTTTAATCCCTTCTTTTATATGACGGACGGCTTTCGCTACGGCTTTTTCGGGCAAAGCGACTTTAATGCCTGGGTGAGCCTCACCGTGCTTGCTGCCGCGGCTGTCGTTGCGGCCGCAATTGCCGCTCGGCTTTTCGTGATCGGCTACAAGCTCAGGAAATAGTCTGACGCAGCGCAAAAAAAGGCCCCTTTTCGGGCATAAGCTCCGGCGATACAATCCAAAGATACTTTGGAGAAACGCATGCAGTCGCTTTGGATGGTTGTCGCCGCCGTTTTTTACGCGGTCTACGGTGTGTGCATTAAGTTTGCGAGCCTTGAAGGGATTGGCGCCTGGGAAGTGCTCTTTTACCGGTCGTTTTTCGGGCTCGTGGTCTTTTTCATCATGATGCACCGCGAAGGCACCTCAATGCGCACGCAGCACCCGTGGGCGCATGCCGTGCGGTCTCTGGCGGGCGTGGCCGCCATTGTGGCGGGGATTTATTCGCTCTCGCACCTCAACCTCGGCCTTGCGATGACGCTCAATTACACAGCTCCCCTCTTTTTGGGAACCTTTGTCGTCATCTGGTCGCTGCTGCATCACTCCCACATCAACTGGGGCTTGATGGCAAGCCTTGCCGCGGGCTTTGCGGGCGTTGTCATTCTGCTCGGGCCCACCATCGGGCCGGACGAATATTTTGCCGCGGGCGTCGGCATCGCCGCGGGCGGCTTCACGGCGCTGGCCACGGGCTTTGTGAAGCGCCTCGGAAGCTACCATGAGCCGCTTTCGCGCATCATCTTTTTCCTGATGCTTGCAGGAAGCGTCTGCGGCCTCTCGGCCATTCCCTTCACGGGCGGCTTTCACGCGTGGACTGCCACGGGTGCCGCAAGCATTCTCGCTTTCTGCGTCTGCGCGACCCTCGGGCAGCTCACGCTCACGATGGCCTTTTCCCGCGGCAACATGGTGCTCTCAGGCGCCCTGCAGTACACCGTCATTCTCTTTTCCACGCTCATGGGTGTTCTTATCTTCGGAGATGACGTCAGCTTTACCAGCGCCGTCGGCATGGTGACGATTGTGGTCTCGGGCATTGCCGCAAGCCTTCTCACCAAGCGCACCGAAGGGCACATCAAGGCGATCAAAAAGCTGAAGGACATTGAGGCCAAAAGCGCTGGCGCGGCCTCAGTCCCGGATGCAAGCGGCAAGCGCTGACCAGGCTGCTGCTGCCGCCGTCACGGCTATCAGCGGCAGCACAAAGATAAGAGCCTTTGCCAGAGCAAAGTGCTGTGCGAGAAACCCGAAGACTGGGGCAGCAAAAACCCGCCTGAGAGCTTTCCTCCCGGCGGGCTTTTTTTCGGCTTAAAGCCGAGCGGTTATTTCAGCTTTTTGAAGATTACCGTGGCGTTTGTGCCGCCGAAACCGAAGTTATTCTTCATGGCGGCGTTGATCACCGTCTTTTCCGGTTTACCGGCGCACACCCGGACCTTACATTCCGGATCCTGGTTTTCGAGGTTAATGGTCGGCGGTACCGTGTCGGTTTCAATGGCCTTCACGGTAAAGACCGATTCAAGGCCGCCTGCGCCCCCGAGAAGGTGCCCCGTGGCGCCCTTGGTGGAACTCACCCACATGTGCTCGGTGTGCTCGCCGAAGACCTCACGGATCGCCTTACATTCGTTGATGTCGCCGATCGGGGTGGACGTACCGTGTGCGTTCACGTACATAACGTCTTCGGGCTTCATCTCAGCGTGCCCCAAAGCCATCTTCATGCTGCGCACGGGGCCGTCGGTGGACGGGGTCGTGATGTGGCCTGCGTCACCGGAAAGTCCGTAACCCGCGATTTCACAGTAGATCTTTGCTCCGCGGGCCTTGGCGTGTTCGTACTCTTCAAGCACGAGAACACCGGCACCCTCGCCCATCACAAAGCCGTCGCGGCCCGTGTCAAAGGGGCGCGAGGCATGCTTGGGATCGTCGTTACGGCGCGACAGCGCATGCATGACGTCAAAGCCGGCAATACCGTCAGGGCAGATCGAGCCTTCGCAGCCGCCCGCGACCATCACGTCTGCGTCGCCGCGGCGGATGATCCAGGAGGCTTCACCGATCGCGTGCAGGCCGGAAGCACAGGCCGTCACCGTTGTGAGGTTCGGGCCCTTGAGGTTTCTTAAAATCGAGAGTTCACCGCCCGCGAGGTTGATGATGGAGCCCGGAATCATAAAGGGCGACACACGGCGCGGACCACGCTCAAGAAGCGTGCCGTAGTTCTTGCAGAGCATGTCAAGCCCGCCGATACCGGCGCTCAGAATGACGCCTGCGCGTTCAGCGGCGGGATCGCCCTGCTCGAACTTAAGCCCCGCATCGTCCAACGCTTCCATGCCGGCCGCGCACCCGAAAGCGATAAAGCGGTCAAAGCGGCGGGCTTCTTTGGCGGGCAAATACTGTGCCGCATCAAAGTTTTTGACTTCACCGCCAATCTGGCAGCCGTAATTTTCCACGTCAAAAAGCGTGATGCGGTCAATGCCGCAGGCCCCGTCAAGGAGCGCATTCCAGGAGGTGGCCACATCATTGCCCAGGGGGCTGACCAGTCCCAGACCGGTCACTACAACACGACGCATAACGGATTAATCCTTATGTTTTAAGGCGCCCGCGGTATGAACACACGCTTTCAGCGGGCACAAAAAAGGGCCTGAAATCTGAGGCCCTTCGGAGAACTTTTCACGGGTCGCGGCTCAGTCTGAGGCTGTGGACCCGTGACGCTCAGACATCAGGCCTTGACGTTGGCCTTGATGAAGTCGATCGCCTGCTGAACAGTGCGCAGGTTTTCCTGCTGTTCGTCGGGGATCTGAACCTTAAAGGCATCTTCAAGAGCCATCACCAGTTCGACCGTGTCGAGGCTGTCAGCGCCGAGGTCTTCGATGAAGGAAGCCTCGTTCTTGATGTCGGCTTCGTTCTTGCCGAGCTGTTCAGCGATGATCTTCTTGACCTTTTGTTCCAAATCGTCCATTTAAAGTCTCCGGGGAGGTAATTCTGGTAATACTGAAAAAATTCGGTACGAGGGCGAATGTCTGCCGCCCCGTAAGCGCGTTATTTTATCAGGGATGAGCGCGCGAAGCACTACCCCATGAAGAGTCCACCGTTGACCGGCAAAACCGCGCCGGTTACATAGCCCGCAAGATCTGAGGCCAAAAAGAGGACCGCTCCCGCGATATCATCCGTTTGCCCTAAGCGCTTTGCAGGGATACGGTCTGAGAGCGCTTTTCGGGTCTCTTCGGGCAGGGCTTTGGTCATATCCGTTTCGATAAAGCCCGGGGTGATGCAGTTGACGGTAATGCCGCGGGAAGCGACTTCCTGCGCAACCGACTTACTCATGCCGATGATGCCGGCTTTGGCGGCAGCGTAATTGGCCTGCCCTGCATTACCCATCTGAGCCACCACCGAACTCATGTTGATGATGCGGCCGTAACGGGCCTTAATCATGGGGCGCAGGCACGCGCGCGTCATTGTAAAGACCGAGGTAAGGTTGGTGGCAATCACCGCGTCCCAGTCCTCGTCGCTTAAACGCATCGCGAGCATGTCGCGGGTGATGCCCGCGTTGTTGACGAGAATATCGATGCGGCCGAATTCGGTCACAACAGCGTTGACGGCTTCGGCGCAGGCTGCGCGGTCCGTGACATTTAAGACAATGCCGCGGCCCTTTTCTCCCAAAGCCGCCGAGACAGCCTCTGCCCCCTTTTCAGAGGTTGCGGTACCCACCACAAAAGCACCGGCTTCGGTGAGTTTTTTTGCCACTGCGGCACCGATGCCGCGGCTTGCGCCCGTTACGAGCGCCACGCGCCCGGCAAAAGCATCTGCATTGATAAGCATTCTTCGTGTTCCTTACAAAAAAATCTGTGTCTTAAGCGCGGAAACCGTCTTTTTCCAGAAGCGTGGCAATGGCGTCAACCGAGGAAATGTTGGCCGTTTCAATCGTTGGATCAACGCGGCGGATAAGGCCCGTCAGAACCTTGCCCGGGCCGCACTCAACGACATGCGTCACACCCATTGTCTTCATCGCGTGCACGGTCTTTACCCACTGCACGGGGCTAGCGGCCTGGCGTGCGAGCACCGTACGGATATCATCGGGCGCCGTATGTACGGCCGCGTCCACGTTGGCAATCACGTCAAAGGCCGGGGTCTTCACTTCAACCTCAGAAAGACGAACGCCCAGCTTTTCGGCAGCACCCGCCAAAAGCTTTGAATGGAAAGGCCCGGAGACGGCCAGAGGCAAAGCACGCTTGGCGCCCGCCGCCTTACATTTTTCACAGGCGCGCGCCACCGCCGCGGTGTTGCCGGCAATCACGACCTGCCCCGGGGAATTGAAGTTCACGGGTTCAACCACTTCACCTTCGGCAGCTTCGGCGCAGGCCTTTTCCACGGCTTCATCCGTAAGACCAATGATCGCGGCCATGCCGCCCACCCCGACGGGCACCGCCGACTGCATGGCTTCGGCTCGGAAACGCACGAGTTTTACGGCTTCTTCAAGCGTAAAGGTGCCCGCGGCCAAAAGCGCCGTGTATTCGCCGAGACTGTGCCCCGCGGCAACAGCGGGCTTAACGCCGCCCGCCGCAAGCCACGCGCTGNCCAGGCACAAAAGCGCCCGGTTTTCCCCCACAGCCTGGCCCCCGCGACACCGGGGCTCTCCCCCCCGCCCGCCGCAAGCCACGCGCTGTAAAGCGCGTAAGAAACGGACAGCACGGCGGGCTGGGTGTTTACGGTGAGGTTCAGTTTCTCCGCAGGGCCTTCTGCAATGAGCCCCGAGAGGCTCTCGCCGAGAGCGGCGTCGGCGGTTTTCATCACGGCCGCAGCCGCTGCGTTATCGGCAAAGCCCGCGGCCATCCCCACGGCCTGACTTCCCTGTCCGGGAAAAACAAAAGCGATTTTCATGTTGACTCCCAAATTTTTTTATTCTTTACCAGCGCACGAGGACGCTGCCCCAGGTCATGCCGGCACCGACCCCCTGCAGCAGGACCGTGTCACCGGATTTCACGCGGCCTGCTTTAACGGCTTCATCAAGCGCCAAGGGCACGGACGCCGCCGATGTATTGCCGTGATGCGCCACGGTAAGCACTGTTTTTTCGAGCGGGATTCCGAGCTTTTCCCCCACCATCGAAATGATGCGGCTGTTGGCCTGATGCGGCACCCAGACAGTGATATCGGCTGATTTAAGACCGGCCATCGCGCAGACTTCTTGAGCAGACGCCGCAAGCGAACTCACCGCAAGCTTAAAAACCTGCTGTCCGTTCATGCGGATATAGGGGTTGCCGGTCACAGCACCCCCCGCGATGTGCGCATCAAGCCCGAGTGTGTCGGCTCCGAACGTTCCGTCGGCGTGCATGCGGTGCGCGAGGATCCCGGGCGCGTCAGAGGCTTCAAGCACCACCGCAGCCGCCCCGTCACCGAAAAGCACACAGGTTGAACGGTCTTCCCAATTCACAACGCGCGAAAGGGTTTCGGCGCCGATCACCAGGGCCCGCTTATAGCTTCCTGCGCGGATCAAACCGTCAGCGGTTCCAAGCGCATACACAAAACCGGAACAGACCGCCTGCACGTCAAAAGCAGCCGAGCCGCGGCAACCCAAAGCAGCCTGCACGCGGCAGGCCGTGGAAGGAAAGACCGCGTCGGGCGTCGTTGTGGCGACGATGATGAGGTCCACCGTATCCGCTGCAGCGCCCGCGGCAGACAAAGCATTTTTTGCCGCTGCCACAGCAAGCGTTGTGGTGGTTTCCGTCCCGGACGCAATGCGCCGAGCGCAGATCCCCGTGCGGGTGCGGATCCATTCGTCGTTTGTCTCAATACCCTTGAGGGCGAGTTCACGCGCCAGTTCGTCATTGGTGACGCTTTTTACGGGCAGCGCACTCCCGGTGCCCGTAATGCGTGAGAAAACAGTCAAAGCCATGGATAGTTTGTTCTCAGATTCCGTTTGTCCGCCGTGGCCAATTTCAGCCCGCGGACGTGAATCTGATGATCTTAACAAAGAGCGGGATCGTTGTGAGCCGTCCGAAAGGACGACAAAAGCACGGATGTCCGACGGACAAAAGAAATTTCTGCCTCTTCGCGCCTGTGTGCGTTTACACAAAAATCAGGCTTTGCGCATCAGGGTGAATCCCCTCATCCGTGAAGCTGAAAAACGGATTTTTCTGAAAGTAAGTTCAAGCCTCAAAAACCCCCTGAGGCCGTGAGCGGTGCGGCCCCGCGGGAATCGTCCCGACGGCTGATTCGTATTAACCCCAAAGTCAGGCAGGACATTTTGTCCCCTGTGCGTTGCAAAACTGCGGTAAACGAAAACGTATTCCCCCGGAGGAACCAAGACTATGCCGCTTAATTCGGCCCGTATGAATGACTACCGCCTTGTGCTCGGAGACAAAGAACTCAAACCGATCATGGTGGGAGGCATGGGCGTGAATATCTCCACCCGCGAGCTTGCGCTTGAAGCCGCACGCCTGGGAGGCGTGGGCCATATTTCAGACGCTCTCACCGCCGACGTGAGCGACCGCCTTTTCGGCACGCACTTCGTAAAGGATAAAGCAAAGCGCTGCGCGCCCTTTTCAGGTCTGGCTCCGAAAACAGACATGGAATTTGTGCCGGAAGAAATCGAGCGCGCGACGCACCTGTGCGTTGAAGACGTGATGAACCGCAAAACCGGTGACGGTCTTGTCTTCATCAACTGCATGGAAAAGCTCACGATGAACGACAGCTTTAAAACGCTGCCGCACCGTTTAAACGCAGCGCTTGACGCGGGCATTGACGGCATCAGCCTCTCGGCGGGCCTGCATATTTCTTCCTTTGCCATGATGGCTGAGAATAAGCGCTTTAGGCACGCCAAACTCGGGATTGTGGTTTCAAGCGTCCGTGCCCTCAACATTTTCCTGAAAAAATCCTCCCGTACCGGACGGCTTCCCGACTTTGTGGTGGTGGAAGGCCCCTTGGCGGGCGGCCACCTCGGTTTCGGCTTTGACTGGGAGGCGTACAGTCTGCAGAAAATCACGGCTGAAGTGATCGCCTTTCTCAAGGAAAACCACCTTGAAATCCCGGTGATTGCCGGAGGCGGCGTTTTCACCGGCACCGACGGCGTGGAACTCATGCAGCTCGGTGCCTCAGGCATTCAGGTTGCAACGCGCTTTGCCGTCACGCGGGAAGCGGGACTTCCTCACAAGGTGAAGCAGGCCTACTTTAATTCCGAAAAAGACGGCATTGAGGTTAACGGCATTTCGCCTACGGGCTACCCGATGCGGATGCTTAAGATTTCACCTGCCATCGCCTCCAGCGTCAAACCGCAGTGTGAAGCCTACGGCTACCTGCTCGATAAGGGCGACTGCGCCTACCTTGCCGCCTACCGTGAAGCGGTAGAGTCAGGCATCAAAAACCCCGTGATTGAGGGCAAGACCTGCCTTTGCTACCAAATGAAGCAGTACCGCGTCTACACGTGCGGAGCGCTTGCCTGGAGGCTCAGGGAAACCACCGTGAAACTGCCCGACGGCACGTGGTACGAGCCCCCGGCCGCTCACGTCTTTAACGACTATCTGATGAGCACAAACGGCGAAATTGCACTGCCCGTGCCGCCCGCACCGGAGGCTGCACCCGCGGAAACCTGCGCACTGGCCGCATAAGGTTTCTCTCTCCCGGGCCTGTAGCGCCCGGGATTATTTCAGAGCAAAGAAAAAGGCAGATTCTCCTGCAGGAACACACCTCCTGCGCGAGAAATCTGCCTTTTTGCTGACCGTCCGACAGCGAATGCGGTCGAGACCGGCAAATTCAGTTTTTTCTGCTGAAACCTGCAGCAGAGTGTCTGTCCTTTCCCGCTCTCTCCCGCGACCGGGTCGTGGGATCCCTCGGTACATGAGCCGCTCTGAAGTGCTTCACCTCAGAGCGCTGCTGCACTCTGTATCGGACGGACGTAAAACCTTACTCAGCGTCGCCCTTGGTGGCGATCACTTTCTTGCCGCGGTAGAAACCGGTCGGGCTGATGTGGTGACGACGATGGACTTCACCGGTCGTCGCTTCAACAGCGGTCGGCGGGTTGGTCAGAAAGTCGTGTGCACGATGATTGCCGCGCTTGGCGACGGACTTCTTATTTTGCTGAACAGCCATTTTTATACCCCACGAGGGAAAACTTGAAAGCGCGCCATTATACGCAAAATGACGCGGCTTTGCTACGGTCCGGAAACAATTTTTTGTGTTTTCTCAGAGCCATAACCCGTATGCGTTGTGCTTTAAGGCAAAGCCCGCCGCAGCTTTCCGCATCTTAACCTAAGGCAAGAAAAGTCCGGACATCCGAAAAAAATCAGTCCGTCGACTACAATCCCAGGTTACTGCAGAACTGTTTGAAGACGGGCTCAGAATAATGACAACGCTTCTTGAGTACAACTCAATAAAGCTCACGGACAAGGGACTCACGCTCTCGGTAAGCCGCCCGTCCGGACAGGAAACCTGGGAGCTTGACAACGTCAACAAGGTCGCTCAGGCCATACGTCTTTACGGCGTGATCGGTTCGGGCGCCATTGTGGGAACCGCTCTAGCGGGGCTTGCTCTTGAAGCCAACAACCAGAGACGCGCCCCGAGCACCGACTTTTTCAGTTACGCGCTTGAAGAAGCCTTTCTGATCCTTCAGGCCACGTGCCCGGCCTCAGCCTCGCTTGCAGCGGCACTCTCTTATATGCGTCTTGCGAGCAAACGCTTAAAGGAAGAGCACCTTACGATTGATGAGCAGGCTCAGGGGCTTCTTGCGGCCGCCAAAACGTACTGCGACCATATTGTGGCCTCTGAAGAGAAGGTTGCAGGAAATCTCCTGCCCTTGATCGGCGAAGATGCCGTCATTTTGCTTACCGCGGGCTGCAGCTCAAAAAGCGCGCTCGGCAAAAGCCCTATTCTCACGGCCGTGGAAAAAGCCCGCAGACAGGGCGCAAACGCCGAAGTCGTGATTCTTGAGTCACAGTACGTTCCGGGCCGCATCCGCATGGCCGTGCAGGAACTGCAGATCCGCAATATTCCTTTTTCGGTGATTGCCGATACGGCAGTGAACTACACCATCAAAACGCGCCGCATAACGGCCGCCATGCTCCCGGTTTTGCGGATTACGCGGCGCGGTGACGCCGTGGGCTACACCGGAAGCTCGTTCTGCGCGCTTGCCGCAAGCCACGCCGGTATCCCCGTCTACACCGTCGGGACCAACAACGTCTGTGATCCGGACTCCCCGGAAGTCGACAAGCTCCCTTTACAGGAAGCCGAGATGATGGACGCGCCGCAAAAAGGCGAAATCCGCGTCTTTCGTCCGGTCTTTGATCTCATTGACGCGGGGACCGTCACTGCTTATGCGACGGAATGCCCCGCCTACCGCGCAAAAAGCGTAGCCTCCACGGCCGAATGGGTGGAAGCGGTCAAACTCAAGGCTGCCCGCTTTTAAGCGTTTTCCCATACATTCCGGCAATCGGGCCCGCAGTCTTTGCGGGCTCTTTTGTCTGCCTTCAGTTTTTTCGCGGGCATTTTGTTTTAAAGTTTGCTTCCTTTTGAAAGATTTGTCTGCTCCCGATGTTTGAAACCTCCTTTTCGCCCGTCACGCCTGAAAGCGCCGAAACGCTTTTGTCCGCCTACCCGGCCTTCGGCAGCGGCGACTGCAATCTCACCGCCGTATCGCTGATTTCCCGCGCTGCCGCGCGCAATGCAAGTTTTGCCGTGATTGAGGGAATTCCCGTCGTGCGCTGGCATCCGACGGGAGAAGAAGCGGCCTATGCCGTTCCTGCCTGCGCAGAAAAAATGAAGCCTGTTTTGGAGCATCTCTCGGAAGAAGCGCGGCTTCGGTGTGAGGCGCTTTACATCACGGGTGTGGTCGATGACCTTGTCGCCAACCTCACGGCTCATCTGCCCGCGGTGAGCTTTCGCCTGGAATCATCCAACGACTACTGGGATTACATCTACGACCGGGAGGCCTTCGTAACGCTTGCCGGCAGAAAATTAAACGGCAAACGCAACTTTGCCCGGCGTTTCCGTGCCGCGCATCCGCAGGCAACGCTTGAGCCGCTCACCCCCGCCCATGTTCCCGCCGTAAGAGACTTTCTCACAGGCTGGTACGCCGAACACGACAGTAATGCGGGGCTGACCGAAGAATGCGAAGCGATTTCGATTGTTCTGGCGAACCTCACGGCACTTAACGTCACGGGCAGGGTCTTAACCGATGCGGGGCGCGTGCTCGGGTTTACCTACGGCGCCGAATGCGCGCCCGGACTTTTTGCTGTTCACATTGAAAAAGCCGCGCGAGATGTTGCGGGCGCTTATCCGGTGCTCGCCCAGGAGTTCGCAAAGAGCCTTCCCGAGCACATCACGGAACTTAACCGCGAAGAGGATCTCGGGATTCCGGGCTTACGCAAAGCCAAGACCGACTGGGCGGTGAAGCGCTTCATCCGCAAATGCCGCATCTGTGTGGATCTCTGAGCGGCATTCTCGTGATTATTTCTGTCATCAATTTGTAGCCGAGACTTCGTAATTTTTTCTCAACGAAAACCTTCAGGACGTTCTCAGCGCTTTTTCAGCGAGGCAAGCACGGCAAAGGGATTGGTTTTCTGCTGCGTTTCCCCGGTCTCTTTGGTCTGCAGCTTTTCGCGGTCGGGTTCACAGGCCGGATGCTGCGGAAATGCAGGCAGCGACAAAATGAGTTCTTCCTCAACCCAGCCCACCGGATCAAAGTGCGTGCTTCCGACGACAATGTCGTAGTCACCGTCCTCTTCAATCGGAAGCGCATCGGCTTCTGCTTCTGTCTTTGTAAAAAGAAAGGGCAGCTCCTTTTCAATCTCAATCTCACAGGCTTTGCCGCAGCGCACGCACTGCGTGACAAGCACGGCCTTAATAAAAAGGCGCGCGGCCGCAAGCCCCCTGACGCCGGCTTCCCCGACAGCCTTCCAGTGCACGGAAGCCTCCCGGGTTTCTCCTTCCAATGCACTTTCAAGCTGCGGCATATCCGTTAGCGTTGCCTCCCCCTCGATCGTGCGGCGTGTGCGGGAGAGTTCAAAAATATCGACGGTACGGGACATAGTTCTTCTCAGGAAATCTCGCGGTGCCTGCCTTTAAAATAGCGGGCACTATGACAAACATTCCTCTGATTTTAGCGAGCTCATCGCGCTACCGCCGTGAGCTTTTGGACCGTCTCGGGCTCGCCTATACCTGCGTGAGCCCCGAGGTTGATGAAACCCCTTTGGCCGGTGAATCCCCGGTACAGCTTTGCGCGCGGCTTGCGCGGCTTAAAGCCGAGGCCGTTGCAAAAACCAATCCTCACGCCGTTGTGATCGGGTCCGACCAGGTCTGTGACTTGGACGGCCAAGCCCTCGGCAAACCCCACACGTTTGAAAAAGCCGTGGCGCAGTTAATGAGTATGCAGGGTAAGCGCGTCGTGTTTCACACGGCCGTATGTGTGCTCTCCCCGGTCTTGCCGCCGCAGGAAACGATCAGCGACACGGTGATCACGATGCGGGCGCTCACCGAAGAGACCGTGCGCGACTATGTTGAACGGGAAAAACCCTTTGACTGCGCCGGAAGCGCCAAGATTGAGCGTCTCGGCATCGCGCTCATGGAATCGGTCTCAAGTGATGATCCCACGTCGCTTATTGGGCTCCCTCTGATGCGCGTCACCACAATGCTCACCCTCGCAGGCATTCCCCCGGTCAAGGGACTCACCGTCAATTAAGGACACGAGCATCATGGCTGCGACTCTTTATCTTCTGCCCAACCGGATTGCGGAAACCGAACCCGAAGCCGTACTCCCGGCGCAGACGCTCTCGGTACTCAGAAACTGCCGGCGGTTTCTTGCGGAAAACGCGCGTTCCGCGCGCCGGTTTCTGAAGGCTGCGGGCCACCCCGGTCCCATTGATACGCTTGAAATCATTGAAATCGGGCATGAGCCCGATGCCGGGCAGTTTGATGCGTGGCTTGCCCCCATGACAAAAGTTGGCGCCTCAGATACCGCTGTTGTAAGTGAATCCGGGTGCCCCGCGGTTGCCGACCCCGGTGCCGGGATCGTGCGCCGCGCTTCGCTGCTCGGCATTCCCGTCAAGCCCCTCGTGGGCCCCTGCTCCATGCTTTTGACGCTCATGGCAAGCGGCATGAACGGGCAGCGCTTCCGGTTTCTCGGGTATCTGCCGATTGAACGCGAAGAGCGCGATGCGGCGATCCGCAGTATCGAAGCCGAAAGCCGCAGGCTCGGTGAAACCGAACTTTTCATCGAGACGCCCTACCGCAACACGAAGATGCTCAAAGCCCTTGCGGAATCGCTCTGTCCCGAAACACTCATTACGGCGGCAACCGACGTGACCGGAAGCGGTGAATCGATTGTCACAAAAACCGCTCTTGAGTGGAAAAAAGCGCTTCCCGAACTGCCGAAGCTGCCCACGGTCTTTGCCGTGATGGCGCAGATGAAAACCGGCGGGCGCAGACACCGTTAATTTTTGCATGCAAAGAAAAAGCGGCGCCGGACTTTTTACGTTCCTCCGCCGCTTTTTTGTTGTTTCGATCAGTCGTTACTTAATCTTTGCGCTTTTCACCACGTCTTCCACAAACTGATTGAGCTTTTGCTGCATCAGCACCTGCTCAATTTCAGCCTTCTTTTCCTCAAACTTCGGGAAAAGCTCAGCCTTACGCGTGCCTTCAACACGGATGATGTGCCAGCCGCCCGCCGACTTCAGGGGCTTATCGGCCGTTTCACCTTTCTTCAGTTTTGTGATCACGCTGCGGAAGTCTTCGGTAAAGACCGACGGAGACTGCCAGCCGAGGTCACCCCCGATCGCCGCCGTGTCTTCGTCAATCGAATACTTATCGGCAAGCGTCTTAAAGTCACCGCCCTTTTTAAGCTGCGCAAGAATGTCCTGCGCTTCTTTTTCCGTCTTAACCATGATGTGACGGATGTTGTATTCGGTATTGCCCCAGAAGGCCTTGTCCTTTTCGTAGACCGCACGCATTTCCTTTTCGGTGACCGGGTTTTTCTTCATCCAGTCAGCCATCGCGGCGTTGTAAAGGACGTAGTCGGCCGTGGTCTGCAGATCGGCCTTTACGTCCTTATCCTTGTCAAGACCGTTTTTCTTTGCGTACTGCGCCACGGCCGTCACGCGGATCAGCCAATCCCGCACCTGGCCCTCGAGATGCTCATTGGGCTTTACGTCAGGGGTGTGGCTGCCGGCAATCACCTGCTGCGCCTGGCGCTCCTGGATATCTTTGGAGATCACCTGACCGTTGACGGTAAAGTCCTTGAATTCGGCGTGGGCACCGGCCGCAGCAACGGCGGCAGCGGCAGCAATGACGGCAGCTTGAATAAAACGCATGAAGACCTCTCGGTAAATTGTTGTTTTGGGCGGAGACCGGCCCCGCCGTCGGGTTTTCGCAGTGTATCGCAGGTCGTACACAAATTTCGACGGTAGTTGCAAAAGTGTTTTACAAGCTGTAGCCCACAGGCAAAAATGCAGTAAAATTATCCAAAAGATAATAGCAGTTCTAAAATATTATCTAAAGAATAATTATTTAAATAATTATTATCTCGAAAATGATTATCTCACCACCTCCTCGTTTTATCGGGCGAAAAAATGAACTTCAGGCATTAGAAACAGCCTACCAATCCGAACATTCTGAGCTGGTAGTCATCTATGGCCGCCGAAGATTGGGAAAAACTTGGTTGCTTCGAAAATTTGCCTCTGACAAAAAAGGAATTTTATTTTTTAGCTCTACAGAGAGAGACGAAGTACAACTGAGGGACTTCAGCCGCGCCGTGATAAATGCCGGAGCCCCGGGAGGAGACGTTGTCGACACTTTTGCTTCCTGGAAAGTCGCTTTTGAGCAATTTTCCCGCATACCGGAAAAGGGCAAAAAGCTACTGATCATTGACGAATTTCCATACATACTCCAGCAAAATCCAGCGCTTGCCTCAATCCTGCAGCACACATGGGATCACGTGCTGCAAAACAGCAATGTCATGATCATTCTGTGCGGCAGCGCCATGTCCTTTATTGAAAAGGAAATTCTCGCTGAAAAAAGTCCACTGTATGGCAGGGCGACAAGAGTACTGCGCGTAGATCCGATGCCCTTTGCGGATGCCCAGAAGTTCGTTCCCGGATACTCGCCCGCAGACAAAGTTGCAACATATGCAATAGCCGGAGGATCTCCTCTGTCTCTGAGCTACTTCAATGATGCCGTCCCTTTGGGCGATAACGTCATAGCCAATACATTGACGTCCTATGCACCGCTTTCTGAGTTGCCGCTGCAGACACTTCAGCAGGAATGCAGGGAACCCTTTAACTACCTTCAGATCCTTAAAGTCGTGGCCTTAGGCGCCTCCAAACCCAATGAGATCGCCGCTAAAGCCGGTATCGCTCCGACGTCAATCAACAGGTATCTGGAAATTCTGACGGACATGGGATTCATCCAAAAAGAGTACAGCATTAATACCGGCATCAAAGAAACAGCCAATATCCAGCGTGGTCTGATCCGTCTGACGGACAATTTCATTGCCTTTTGGTTCAGCTGCGTTCTCCCGAATGAAGAGTTAATCAACTACGGTGCAGGTACCCAGGTTTGGCAGAAACATATCGTCGATCACCTGAATGAAATTTGCTCGTTTCCCTTTGAGGCAATTTGCCGTGAACTGTTGATGCGGCTCAACGCCAAAGGGAAGCTTCCTTTTTTATGTAACCGCGTTGGTCGCTTATTCACAAAAGACAACACGGAAATTGATATCGCCGCTGCAGAAATCAACGGCAATGGAATGCTACTGGGCGAATGCAAATACCGCAATTCACCAATGACGACAGGAGACTTCTACAAGTTGGTACAAAAAGCCGAACACCTCGGCATCCGGCCCTCTGCGTATTACCTCTTTTCAAAATCCGGCTTCGCGCCAGCACTGGTGCTTGACGCCAAGAACCAGGACGTGCCCGTCGAGCTTTGGACACTTGAAGATATTGTTCAGGCGTTAAGCTGAGCCGCACCCGGGTTAAGCGCCGTAAACGGTCTTAAGATGCGCCTTAAAGCGTTCCATATCCGCTTCGATCGTGGGATGCTTGAAGACGTCGTTCACCATAAAGGACGGGAGTTTCTGCATCCCGATGAAAGCCATCGTTTTGTGGAAAGGCATAAAGAGCCCGTCAAGGCCCCGGCCTTCAAAGAACTGCTTCGGATCCTCAAAGGCTTCAAGCGGCGCGTTCCATGTCGTGCTCAGCAGATAGGTCTTCTCTTTTAAGAAGCCGCCCGTACCGTACTTCGCTTCAGGATCGTCGCGATGCCGCCCGTCTCCGCCGCAAAGCTTGGGATTCGCGAAGACGAGGTCCTGATACTTCTTAAGCTGCCACGGAATGTACATCCACCAGCCCGGCACCTGGAAGATCACCGAGTCTGCGGCGGCGATCTTTTCAGCCTCCGCCTGCGGGTCAAACTCCCGGTCCACCGTGGTCACGTCCACCGTGTGCCCTAGACCCTCAAGCGTTTCTTTGGCAAGTGCCGCAAAGGCGTGCGAGAGCGTGCCGCCCTTACCATAGTTGGTGCAGCCGGCGTCCACAATCAGAATTTTCTTTCCCATATCAATCTCCGTCTGTCTTCTGTTTTTTCGTCAGAAGACTTGTTTTTCGTCTCAGTTTTCCGACTTTTGATGCTTTTTAAGGAGCTTTTCCGTCAAAATGTCGTCAACTCCAAGAATCTTGGCGAGTTCATCGACATTGTCGGCCAATCCCAGCGACGGCACCTGCATCAGGTCCTTCCGGCTTCCGGCGCCGTAGGTGACGCCCACCACATCACAGTGCGCCTTTTTCGCCATCAGCAGATCAAAGCCGGTATCACCGATCATGACCATCCGTTCACAGGGAACGCCCGTCTCGATTGAGAGTTCCTCGAGCATATCAGGAGCAGGTTTGGAGGCGCACTCATCGGCCGTGCGTGTGGCTTCAAAAAGGCTGCCGATCCCGGTCTTTTTAAAGACCCGGTCGAGTCCCGCGCGGCTTTTGCCGGTTGCCACGGCCATTCTGAGGCCGTTTTCGTGCATTCCGGTCAGAAGTTCAGAAAGATGAGGAAACAGAAGGACATCGGCTTCGCGCACAAGGTACCAGTCCTTATAAGCCTGCTGAAAGCGTCCCCAGTCTTTCTCGGGCAACTCCGGGCAGATCACCTGCATCGTTTCGAAAAATCCGAGACCGATGGTGGACTTTGCCTTTTCAAAGGTCACCGGTGTGAGACCGAGCTTTTCAACAGCCTGCTGCAGCCCCAGGGCAATAAGCCCCGTCGTATCCATGATCGTGCCGTCCCAGTCCCAGACAAAAAGGTCCCAGCGGCGTTCTTTTGCTGTCATTTTGCGTCCTTTACGCGGCCGCGGGCTCTCAACGCAGCCAAAAGTGCTTCACATTCCGCAGGAAGCGGTGCGGTGATTGTTACCGGGCTTGCGGTGACGGGATGGATAAACTGCAGGCGCATGGCGTGCAGGAAAAGCCTCGCAAACCGTACGCCGAGACTTCCCTTTTTCACGGCGTCATTAAATGCATAATCGCCGTACTTATCGTCGCCCACGAGCGGATGACCGGTACTTAACGCATGAACGCGGATCTGGTGCGTGCGTCCGGTTTTCAGTTCCGCATCAAGAAACGACACGTCCCCGAAACGTTCAATCAGCGTGAAAATCGTGTGGGCAGAAAGCCCCTCGACCTCATCAACCTTCACGCGCCGCTCGCCGCTCGGCAGAACGTAACGCGCGAGCGGTGCCTTTACATGCTGCCGGTCGTTGACCCAGTCGCCCTGCACGAGAAGCCGGTAATGTTTTTCAACCTTGCCTTCGCGCTGCATTTCATGAAGCCGCACCAGTGCTTTGCGGGTCTTGCAGACGATCAGAGCCCCCGAGGTGTCGCGGTCGAGCCGGTGCGCGAGTTCCAGAAAAGGCGCCGCCGGGCGGCTTGCCCTCAGCCGCTCAATGAGACCGAAGGCCACGCCCGAGCCCCCGTGGGCGGCAAGCCCCGAGGGTTTGTTGACGACAAGAAGATGTTCGTCCTCAAAAAGTACCGGAAGCTCGGCCTCCCGGATAACGGGCGCGGTTTTGACGCCACCGGTTCTCTGCGCGGTTTTAAGGGGCGGCACCCGAACGATGTCGCCTAAGGCAAGACGCGCTTTTTCATCGGTACGGCCTTTGTTGAGCCGTACTTCGCCCGAGCGGATCACACGGTAAATATGGCTTTTGGGAACGCCCTTGGCGATTTTGAGCAGAAAATTGTCGAGCCTTTGGCCTTCGGCGGACGCATCAATCTCAATAAAGCGCACGGCGTCGCAGGAAAGCGACTGCGCGGCCGCAGCCTTTACGGTCTCGCGCTGCGCGGTCTTTTTTGCCGTCAAAACCTCAGCATCTTGTCGGGAAATCATCGGTTGAACTCTATATACTGTCGCCTGCGTCCGTTGGCGACGCCGTGAAAAATCGGTCAGCACACTGTCTGACGGACTTATTGCGGCGCGTCCGGAAGCGGATTTTCGAAGGTGTCCGGCCATTTTAGCCGAGCCACCGGAGCCGAAAAAGCCGATTTTTTGCGTTTTCGGCAACTCCGCACGGGGACCGATACTGCCGCACGGCGTTGCGGCAAGTCGCAGTTTCTGCGGAGCCTGTAACAGTTTTTTTGACCGTTCGGCGGCCCGTTGTCCGGCCGCTGCGCGTTACTGCCGGCACCCTGTACCGGCCCGATTCCGGCTCTGTTCGGCTCGCCTGATGAAGAATCAGGCTTGAGCTGACGCGTCCGGAAGAAGGGATCCTCAGGCGTCTGCCCGGAAACGCACAGCGCGGCAGCGGAACCCGTCCGGACTCCTTGCGGCGGTTTGTGCGCATCTCACGCACGCTCTGCCGGGTTTTGTTTTGAGTAAGAACGTGTCGGCCAAAGAGTGGATTCTTTTCGCGCTTGCTGCTCTCGGACTTCTTCCAAGGGAAGAACGCCCGGGCTTTGCGCGCACCCCGTCCGACACAGAAATGATCACCGTTTTAGCCTCTGTTCCTGTGAGGGATCGAGCTGCCGCAGCCGGGGTTTTCAGGCCCCTTGCGCGCCTTTGGCCGCAGCTGCGGATGTACTTTGACAGCGTGCTCTCCCCAAGGAGCTGCCTCGGTTTAACGAGGGGCTCGACACAGACAGACTCACTGCGGCTAATGCGTCCGGACGGAAGGCCTGCGCCTTCATCCCCTCATTTCCCTGACTGTCGTCTGCAGCCTCTCTGAAGCGAGAGCTGCCGCACGGCGTGCGTTCTTACCCGATTCAAAATTCCCCGGCAGCGTGTGAGTACCCGGTCAGACATTTATCGTCTGACGGGCTCTGAGTTGCTGCGCTTTCGTGCGCAAGGCGACAACACGCCGCCCGCGTCAGTGGCGGCCCGGGAGAATGAAATTGAAGCGCATGCTATTTAACGCAACCCACGCCGAGGAAACCCGCGTCGGGATTGTGGACGGCCAGAAGTTAATCGACATCGACATCGAAAGCGCAGGCCGCGAACAGCGTAAATCCAACATCTACAAAGGCATCATTACCCGCATCGAGCCCTCGCTTGAAGCCTGCTTCGTTGACTACGGCGAAGAACGCCACGGGTTCCTCCCCTTTAAGGAAGTTTCCCGCAGCTACTTTAAGGAAGGCGTGGATGTTCGCACGGCCACGATCCGTGAAGCCCTCACCGAAGGGCAGGAGCTCATCGTTCAGGTCGAAAAAGAAGAGCGCGGCAACAAGGGCGCGGCACTTACGACCTTTATCAGCCTTGCGGGCCGCTATCTGGTCCTGATGCCCAACAACCCGCGCGGAGGCGGTGTGAGCCGCCGCATTGAGGGCGAAGAGCGTCAGGAACTTCGTGCTGCCATGGAGCAGCTTGATCTGCCCGCAGGCATGAGCACGATCGCCCGCACGGCAGGCATCGGCCGCACTGTGGAAGAACTGCAGTGGGACCTCAATTACCTTCTGAAACTCTGGAGCGCGATTAGCGAAGCCGCCACGCCCCAGTATGAATGGGTGACCACGGAAAAAGGCCGCACGGTGACGCACTACATCACCGAAAGCGTCAAGGACGGCAAGCCCTTAAAGCGCGCCAACCCCGCCCCCTTCCTCATCGTTGAGGAAAGCAACCTCGTCATCCGCGCAATCCGCGACTACTTCCAGCCCGATATCGGCGAAATCCTCGTTGATACCGACGAAATCTACGATCAGGCGCGCCAGTTCATGGCGCACGTGATGCCCGACATGGTGGGGCGCGTGAAGCGCTACCGTGAAGAAACGCCCCTTTTCTCGCGTTTCCAGATTGAGCATCAGATCGAAACGGCTTACTCCCGTACGGTGCCCCTGCCCTCGGGCGGCGCCATCGTGATCGACCACACCGAAGCTCTCGTTGCCGTGGACGTCAACTCCGCCCGCGCCACACGCGGTTCCGACATTGAAGAAACAGCTCTGAAGACGAACCTGGAAGCGGCTGAAGAAGTCGCCCGCCAGATGCGCCTCAGAGACTTAGGCGGCCTTATCGTGATCGACTTCATCGACATGGAAGACCCCAAGAACCAGCGCGAAATCGAGCAGTGCCTGCGTGATGCGATCCGTCCGGACCGTGCCCGCGTGCAGATCGGCCGCATCAGCCGGTTCGGTCTGATGGAGCTTTCCCGCCAGAGACTGAGACCGTCTCTTTCCGAAGGCCACCACATCACCTGCCCGCGCTGCAACGGCGTGGGCGTCATCCGCGACACCGAAAGCTGCGCACTGCAGGTTCTCCGGATTCTGCAGGAGGAGGCCACGAAAGAAGGCACGGGGGCGCTGCACGCTCAGGTGCCCGTTGATGTCGCCACCTACCTCTTAAACGAAAAACGTGCAGAGGTGAGCAAGCTTGAAGCCCGCTACCGTGTGCCCGTGGTGCTCATCCCCAACACGATGCTTGAAACGCCGCACTACCACATTGAGCGCCTGAGAACCGACGACGAACGACTTGAAGATTCGGTGGCAAGCTACAACCGCGCCGAAGACCTCACGACCGTTGCCGACGACCCGTATGCCCTGAAGTCTGATGAGGACAAGCCCGCACGTCCGCGTCAGGTGCCGGTTATCAAGAACATCCTTCCCACGGATGTGGCGCCTGTGCACGAAAAGGCGCCGGAGGCGGCAAAGACCGAAGAAAAGGGGTTCTTTGCCTCCATCGTTTCCGCAATTTCCTCCATTTTCGGCGGCAAGTCCGAAGAAAAGAAGGAAGAAGAAAAGAAACCGGCTGAAAAGAAGGGGCGCCGTGACGACCGCAACCGCCGCGGCCGCACGCAGGAGCGTCGTCAGGGACGCGGGGAACGTGCTGAACGCACCGACCGCCGTCAGGACAAGGACGAACGCTCTGAAAAAAGTGACGAGGCCCGCACCATCCGCGGCCGCCGCAACGACCGCCGCCGTGACGATCAGGCCCGTCAGGCCCTGCAGAGCCGTGAGGCGCAAAAGCCCGCGGAAACCACGCAGGGTGCCGCTGACGATGCCGCCCGTGACGCCGTGACGGAAGAACGCCGCAGCCGCCGCACGCGCCGTCCGCGCCGTGAGGAACCGACGGATACCGCAGAACAGACGCCGGCCGTGGTGCCCGCAGCTGCTGCTTCTGAGCCTGCACCGGCAGCTGTTACACCCGAAACACCGGCTGCTTCTGCTGAAGCAGCCGCCGCGGAAGAAAAACCGGCCCGTACGCCGCGTCCGCGCCGCCAGAGCCGCAAGGTGCAGGCAGCTGCCGAAGACACGCCGGTTCAGGCACCGGAAGCGCTTCCTGAAACGCCTGCCGCAGAGCCCGTGGCCGATGTTGACGACATCAATGCCGCCTTCACCGAGGCGCGTCACGCTGACCGCCACGGTCCTTCGCCCGTGCTCCCCGCTGACGTCATGAATGCGCTTGACGCGGAAGTGGGTCTCAAACCCGCTGACGCCGAAGACAGTGAGACGGCCGCCACGGATGCGCCGGAAGGTGACAGTGAGCAGATGATCGAAAGCGACAGCCGCCGCCGTCGTCCCCGCCGTCGCCGCCGTCCCACCAAGACCTCCGAAGGCGTGCAGGTAATGTCGGACGCGCCCGCTACTGAAGCGCCTGCTGCCGCCGAAGCCCGGGAAACCGTCAAGACCGAAGTGCTGAACCAGGTTGAAACGCAGGCTCCCGCCGCCGAAACAAAGGCTGAGGAAGTGAGGACCGAAGCCGCTGAGGCTGCAGCACCCGCGGCAGGCGAACCCGCGCCCGCCGCGCACGACATCAGCCAAGGGCTCGAGGAAAACCTCGCCAAGGCCGGCCTTACCCAGGTCCAGACCGATGCAAGCCTTGCCGAGCCCTACTCCTACGTTGCGGTGAAGTACCCGGGCCGTCCGCGCCCCGTGGTTGAAGCCGTGGTTGAGGAGCACCTCGAGCAGGTTCACACCGATCCGAAGTACATGGCCTAAAGCCCGCTTGCGATAACGGCAAAAGCCGGCAGACTGTTTAAGCAATCTGCCGGCTTTTTCTTAACCGGAAAAAGTGATGCGGACCCGCGGCCGCAAGGCGCCTTAAGCCTTTTCGCCGTAGGTCATCCCGAAGTTTCCGACCTGTGCGCGCTGCAAAAGTGCTGCGTCCATGAGTACCAACGCAACAACTGCTTCCAGAACCGGTGCGGCTCTCAACCCCACACAAGGGTCATGACGGCCTTTTGTCACGACTTCGACTTCGTTACCGGCTTCATCAAGGCTTTTTAACGGGAGCCGCACGCTCGGCGTCGGTTTAATCGCCACGCGTGCCGTAATGGGCGCCGAAGTGGAAATGCCGCCCAAAATGCCGCCCGCATGGTTGGAGGTAAAGCCCTCACGCGTCATGCAGTCGGCGTTTGTGGTACCGGTAAGGCCCGCGGCCGCGAACCCCTCACCGATCTCCACGCCCTTAACGGCATTCACCCCCATTAGTGCCGCGGCAAGCTTTGCGTCAAGCCGGCCGTAAACGGGATTGCCGAAACCGGCAGGCACCCCCGTAGCTTCCACCATAAGTTCTGCGCCGATACTGTCTCCGGACTTACGCACGGCGTCCATCTGCGCTTCAAGCGCCTCAATCTGAGACGCGTTGGCAGCAAAAAAGGGATTGGCATCAATCAGCGACCAGTCTTCAAAAAGAACGTCGGTGGCACCGAGCTTTGTGAGTCTGGCCCGCACCGTAATGCCGAGATTATCCTTGAGCCACTTCTTGGCAACGGCACCTGCGGCAACCGTGGGCGCCGTCAGACGCGCTGAAGCCCTGCCGCCGCCTCTGGGGTCGCGGATGCCGAACTTGGCCCAGTAACCCCAGTCGGCGTGCGCCGGCCGGAACTGATGCGCAATGTCGCCGTAATCGCGGCTTCTCTGATCTTCGTTGCGGATTAAAAGGGCAATCGGCGTACCCGTGGTTTTACCTTCGTAGACACCGGAGAGAATTTCCACCGTGTCGCTTTCCTTACGCTGCGTCACGTGGCGGCTCTGTCCTGGCTTGCGCCGGTCAAGTTCCTTCTGAATGTCTTCAGCGGTAAGTTCCATGGCCGGAGGACAGCCGTCAATCACACAGCCGATTGCAGGTCCATGGCTTTCGCCGAAATTGGTCACGACAAAAAGTTCGCCGGTACTGGAAGATGACATGGCTCGGGCGTCCGAAAATAAGGAGGAATCCAGCGATTGTAGCAATCAGCCGGCTTCCTGAAGCGACTGGTTATGCACCGGCGCCTTCAGAACGGCCGGCCCTTTACGGATGCCGCAAGGGCCGTAAGCCTCGTGACAGTCTGCGCCCGGCAGGCGCTCGAAGAAAGTGCTGCCGGCACACGGACTTAAACCTGCGCCTGCTCTTTTTGCGGCGCGTCACCGTAGAGGTCGTGGTTCACGAGCGTTGCGACGTTACTGTCGCTCCAGACGTTCAGAGTCGTTTCAATCGCGTCAATCACGGCGTAAAAAGGCAGAATCACGCCCATCAGGAGAATCGGCACATTCATGCTTGCCAGTAGGCTTGCCGAGAGGAAAAAGCACCCCATCGGCACGCCCGCGTTACCCACAGCCGCAATCGTTGAAATCACGATCCAGGCAGCAAGCATCCCGAAACTCACCTCGGCGCCCGCGTTTTGCATGAGGTAAACCACCGTGATGAGGATAAAGGCCGCGCAGCCGTTCATGTTGATCGTGGTGCAGATCGGCAGCACAAAGCGTGAGACTGAAGTGTGCACGCCGAGATTATTTTCGGCGCACGCCATCGTGACGGGCAGCGTCCCCGCAGAGGACTTCGAAAAGAAAGCGACCGTGAGCGCCGGGAACATACCTTTGGCGACCCGAAGGGGATTGATGCCGCGCATTAAAAGCAACAGCGGCAGCACCACAAGCATCTGAATGAAGTTGGCGGCAAGGACCGTCACAAAGTACGTGCCGAGACCGCCCAAGGCAACGCCCGAGGCCAGCTGCATCGCCAGCACCGTAAAGAACCCGAAGATCCCGATCGGCAACACCGTGATGATCCATCCCACAAGCGTAAAGAGAACCGACTGAAGCCCCGAGAAAAAGCTCATCAGCACTTCCTGCTGTCGGCTGTCCTTGGGCAATTTTGCAATCGCAATACCGACCGCAGCGGAAATCAGCAGTACCGAGAGAACATTGGCGGAAAGAAAGGGCGCGAGGAAGTTATCCGGAATCACCGACTGCACGTACTGCAGGTAACTTTGCGTCTTGACGCTGTCTAAGGCTGCCGCCTGACCGACATTGGCGTCAAGCGTGACGTTGGCGGGTGAAAAAAGCACGTACAAAACCGCCGCAAGGCCCGCAGCGAGAATCGTCGTCAGAAGCGTGTAGAAAATCGTGTGCCGGAAGATCCGTCCCGATTCGCTGGAGCGACTGATCATCGCCAGCGTCGAAATAATCGACACGGCAATGATGGGCACCGCGATGAAGCGGAAAAGCCGGATGAAAACGGTGGAAATAAAGTCGCCTGCGGCCTGCCAGAAGGCCGAGCCGTAAAGGCCGTTGACGATACCCAAAACGATTGCGATGAGATAGCAGACAGCCAGAATCAGCTGCCGGCGCTTTTGCCTGGGCGTCATCACAGGACGCTGCGGGTGGGGAGTTGTCATTTTTCTCTCTGGAATCTTCAGAAACGGCCCGAGGGCGGCCGCTTGCGGATAATGACTGCATTTTGCACCAATTTCCCGCCAATTAGTGCGATCTGAGTAAAAAACTTTCAATCAGAGAGAATCCGCCGACAAAGGCGCTTCCCGGCACCCTGCCGAAAAAGCCCCTCTTCCCTTTAAGAACAAATCGCAGGTTTACTTTTTGCGGCCCACAACGATCTAAACAACCCGCGCTTGAAAGCGCGGGGTTTCCTGACACGGTGCAGACTTTCCCGTAACAGCCAATGGTTTTGATGCCTTGTCTGCCCGGGCGTCCCCTGCACCACAGGANGCCGAACACCTGGTTAATCACTTCGCCGTGCAGGCAACGGCGGGTTTGCGCCTGGCGGCGGTACAGATCCGCAAGTTTTGCCTTTGTTGCCTTATAGGTCTTGGATTCCTTCCAGACAATCTTTTTTCCGGCGGCTTTAACGGTGCCGTCCGCGTTGTAGCACTCCCGATTCGTGTCTCTGCGGGAGCGGTCCATGGCACGTAAAAGACGCGCAATCTCCTTTTCCTGAGAGACAGTGCCCGCGCTCACCAAAATCTTCTGCTGCCACTCGGGGCTGTAAAAAGTCATGGTCCTCGGGCCCGGGTCAACAGCCACCTTGAGATCCTTGGGAGCATAAACGTGCTTGACGGGCGGTACGCCTTCGACAATGAGCTGAACAAAGTAGCGCATACGGCCGCGGATCATCCGCCAGAGAAGACGGCAGTATTTGACACGCTTAAAACCGGACGGATCTGTTGCTGAAAGAAGAGCTTCTTTCTGCCAGGCATCCGGCGCTTCAGCCTTTATCACCAGATCCAGAACCTCGAGCGTCCACGTCTTGTCCTTCCAACGCAACCCTGTTTTGTTTGATTTTCCCTCAACGCTGTGCAAGCCCCGTTTAGCACTCTTAAACCGCGGCTGACCTCCCTGATGAAGCAGCCAGCGCTCAATGCCCTGCCAGACACGTGTGGCAATTTTCTGCGCTTCGTTGATGCCGATGCGCTTTGTAAAGCCGCCCTTGGCTCGGTGCTCTTTCACGACATCATGCAGGGCATACTCGGAAAGGAGGGCGGACTTCTGAATTTCCTTAAACCGCTTGTTGCGGTCTTTGCCCTTGGGCATCGCGGCCGTCAGCTTCCATGCTTCAGTGCTTTTCATGGCGCGCACGCGTTTCTTTGCCGTTCCAAGAACAGCATTGAAGAGCTGGCGTGCATCGGAGAAGTAGGTCTCCAGTGCNTATCGATCCGGCGTTCCCTGAGACTTGTTTGTGCCTCGCAAGCGCTGATTGCTCAGCCTTCAGATCGTAGCTGTCAGTGGCGGGATCCGCAAAATACAGGTTCATGGCGGCCGCAAGGTCGCGGTCCATGTACCAGCCCGTATCTCCCAACTGATGACTTCTCTCCCAAAGAGCCTTCTTACGGTACGTTCCCGTTTCGGGATCGTGCTGACTCGGGCGCAGTTTTGCGGGGACTGACTTCCACCACACAACAGCCGGCGCTTTCAGCCTTACTTGTCATCCGGGTTATCAATCCTGCAATACCGCTTTTGCCCAAACTCTTGCCGTATCCGGCTCTCTGAAATGCTTTGTATGAGTTCTTCTCCACAATGACGGTGCCGGCCCGGCCGAACACCTGGTTAATCACTTCGCCGTGCAGGCAACGGCGGGTTTGCGCCTGGCGGTNAAACAGCTTCTACACGTGCGAGAGCCGCTGTCCACCACTGCAGAGTTTGTTGCGTGAGACTTACGGCGTTGACATCCCCCTGAGAACGCTTGAGCGGTTTTGCAAGCCGTTTCGTGAGGCTGCCCGAGCTTGCCTGCAGCAGCAGGCTATTCACGGTCGCTACGAGACTGCTCCAGCACAGCAGTTGCAGATCGACTTCGGCGAGAAGGTTGTTCGGTTGGGCGGGAAGATGACACGCCTGCACTTTTTTGTTTGCAAGCTCGGTTACTCACGCCGATTGTTTGCCAATGCCTATCCGTCTGAGACCCAGACTGCCTGGCTGGACGGGCTTGAGTCGGCCTTCCGCTACTTCGGCGGTCTGCCTTACTGCATCGTGTGCGACAACGCTTCCAGTCTGGTTCGCGACCACTATGCCAAGACGGCGGTCGAACGCTTTACCGAGCGCTTCTACCAGTTCTGCACCTACTACGGTCTCAAGCCGATTGCGACCGCCGTGTGTAAGCCTCGCAGCAAGGGAAAAGTGGAATCGGGGGTGAAGTATCTCAAAGGCAATCTGGCCGGCGTCAACAAACCCACCATCGAGGATTGGAACCTGTGGCTTGAGGCTTGGTGCCGATCTTCCGACGAGCGCAAGCTCTCGACGGTGTTTGACGGTCCTCGGACTCCTGCCCAGAGGTGGCAAATCGAGCTCCCCAAAATGCGTGCGCTCAGTAAGCCGCCGATGATCCACACCTACGTGGAGACTCGCAAGGTCGGCAACAACGACGGTCTTATCCGTGTTGACAACAAGTACTACCGAGTCCCCCAACATCTTGTCGGAATGAAGGTGCAGATTCAGATCGACGAGTCAACGATTTCTGTGTTGCAAGGGGGTGTTATGGTAGCCACACTCGATAAGACCGCCGATGTATTTAACCCTCAAGCTCAAAATCTGTCAAACGGTGAGATCGAGAAGGAGGCCTACGACAAGAGTCGGGACAAGCTTGCCGAGGATCCTCAGTGGCAAGCTTACAGTGAGCACCGCAGCGCGCTCAGCGCCGATACGCGTGCCTATGACGACAGCATCGGCTGGGCCGAGCCCAAGGAGCAAGAGTGATGAGCCGTGAATCTGATGAGAGGCTCTGCTCTCTGGCCGATCGTTTGCGTCTACCCTATCTGCGCGACCACATGACCGAAGTTCTCGAGAATATTGCGCAGGCCAAAATGACGCCCCGTCAGGCTATCGAGTACGCCTTCGGCAAGGAAGTGCAACAGCGTGAATGCAATCGCTTCAAGCAGTTGCTGCAGTCGGCGCATCTGCCGACGATCAAGAAGCTGGAAGATTTCGATCTGACGGCGCAGCCGTCTATCAACCCCGGGACTATCCGTGAACTGGCCAGCTTGGAGTGGATTGACGCCGGCGAGAATGTCGCCTTCTTCGGCGTTCCTGGTGTGGGTAAGACGCATCTGGCGATCGGGCTTGGCTACAAGGCCATTGAGAGCGGTCGGTCCGTGCGTTTTTACACGGCGGCCAATTTGCTCGCCACGCTTGAGAAGGCGTCAAGAGAAGATACGTTGGAAGCGAAGCTGCGGGAAATCAACAAGCCCCAGGTGATCATCATCGATGAGATTGGCTACCTGCCGTTCTCGCCGTCGGCAGCACATCTTCTGTTTCAGTTGATCAACCGCCGTTACGAGAAGAAGAGCGTGGTCATCACGAGTAATCGACCGCCCTCGGAATGGAGGCTCATCTTTGCCGACGAAGCGGTGGCCGCGACGATCCTCGATCATCTTCTGCACCACAGCACAGCGTTAACCATCACGGGAAGCAGCTATCGATTGAGGGAGCATCGCCGTCAGGCCCTGAACAAGGGGCTTTTAACCAAGGACAATCGTCCCGAGTCGTAACAATAACGTTACGCTGTAACGTTACAGCAATTTTTGAAGAGATTAAAAATGATGAAAGATCAAAGTGTTAGTGATTCTGTACGTGAAATTTTAGAGAGCGTGCNCTCGATGACAAAGGACGGTGTGCGCGATTTCATAGCGGCTGAATATACCTTAAGCGAAAACTATGTGCATGGTTTGGCTGCGTTTGGGCCAAGATTAAAAAATTTCGAAAGCCCGCATTCCTCCCGGGGCTCAAGCCCCGGGCTTCCTGCGGGAAATTCTGTGATCGTTTGTGGCCTCCTTGATTTCAAAGGCTGTGCCCTTCAGAGCCTGCGCGACCGCGTCACGGATACTCATGCGGCCTTCAACCGGGGAAATCTTCTGGGCATAGACCTCACGGTCTTCAATGGAAATAAAGCAGCCCGAGGCGTGAGCCAGTGCCTGTGCGGTTTCGTCAAACCGCCAGTCCTTAAAACTGTAAGGATGATCCGCCACGATTATGAGACACCCGCGGCCGTTGTCTGCAACGACCTCTGATTCCTCTGCCGTCTGCGTCTGTGTGCTGCAACCGGCAGTTACGGCGAGAGCCGACACGGCAGCCGCCAATGCCCAAAGTTTTTTCTGCATGACCTACTCCTATGACAATGCACGGTCATTTTGCCCGGGTCGAAACCAACGGCAGCTTCGGCAGCAAAGACTGCACACAAAGAGCCTCAGTCCGTTAACCGAAAGGCCGGAAAAGCAACATTTCGAAAGCGAAAAAACGGGCACTGCGCTACATTACGGCCTTCAGTTATCTTCGAGCATTTCGGGAGGCACCTGTGAGCAGGGCTTTTACCATCCGCACGGCCACGGAAGCCGATGTGGAACAGATCACGGCTATTTACGGTTATCACGTGCTGCACGGCACGGGAAGCTTTGAACTTGAAGCCCCGACCGTTGAGGAAATGAAGCGGCGCTTTCACCACATTGCCGAGCGGCACTCCCCTTACATCGTGGCGGTGCGCGAGGATAAGCCTTCCGTCGTTCTGGGCTACGCCTATGCGGGACCTTTCCGTGAAAGAAAGGCCTATGACACCACGGTCGAGGATTCCATCTATGTGGCACAGGCCGCACGGGACCTCGGAGTCGGATCCGCGCTTCTCGCTGAACTCATCAACCGCTGCCGCGACCTCGGATACAAACAGATGGTCAGCGTCATCGGTGACAGCGAAAACAAGCCTTCGATCGGGCTTCACACCAAGCTCGGCTTTTCCATGATCGGCACGATGCATAACTGCGGCATTAAGTTCGGCCGGCCCCTTGATTGCGTCTTTATGGAACTTACGCTTAATCCGTTTGAAAAGGATGCCGCCAAATGACGCAGAACGGAAAAATTGATACCGAATGGCTGCTTCTGACGTTAAACGATGCGGCCGAAGAGCTCGCGCACGCCATCAACCTCATTGAAGAGGATCCCCGCAAAGCCGAAGGCGTGATGGAGCACGAGATCACAGCGCTTTACGCCAAACTCAACTACGCCGTGAATTCCGCCCGCGTGGGTCCGCAGGCAGCCGAAATCATGGATCATGATGATCTGGTGGCCTGGCCCGCCTCAATGCCCTTTAAGTCTCAGCCGTAGCGCTTAACAAAGGCAAAAGAGACGAAGTTCGGCCCGTATTCGCTTTCGGGCCAGACTTCGGTTTCTTCCTGCACCCAGCCTTTTTTCAGATAAGGCCTGCGCTCACAGTGGTTGTCCGTAAAAAGAACCGCGCGCTTAACGCGGCGCCTCACACATTCTTCATCAAACGCCGCAAGCGCCTCGCTTGCCAGGCCCTGCCCGCGCCCCTCCGGGTGCGCAATGAGAAAAACGAGCTCAGCCTGAGCGGCAAGCCCTCTTTCCTCAAGCCGCGTCTTAAAGCGGTCGTTCATTGCGTTAAGCCGTTCGTCAAACACCAGTTCCGCGCGGCCTTCCCGGGTCTTTGAAAGCGCCTCTTCCCCGGTCTGAATGACGGAAGCCCAAGCCTGCGCCTGAGCCGTGAGGCTTGCGGGCGGCAGAGGAAAGTCTGAAAACGCGGCGCACAAAAGTACGCCCGGTTTTCCGTCTTCAGTCTCTGCGACTTTGATGAAGTCCGAGCGCATCAGAGCGCCCGCGACATAGACTTCCGCCGTGATGCGGCGCGACGGATTTTCGGGATCATTGCTGACCTCGTAACCCCAGACACTGTCAAAGGCTTCAGTAAAAACCGCGTAGTCCGAAGCCCGCCAATCCCGCATCATCGGTTACGCCGCTCCTGTATCGAGTACCCCCGGAATGACGTACAGCAGAACGGAGAAAAACTGCAGGGCCGTGCCCAAAAACACGAAGACGTGCCAGATCGCATGTCCGTAGGGGAGTTTTTCCCAGATGTAGAAAATGACGCCCACGCTGTAGGCAATGCCGCCTGCGACCAAAAGCCACAGGCCGCCTTCGGGGAGCGCCGTCACGAGCGGATCAAACGCAAGCACCACGAGCCACCCCATTGCGAGGTAAAGCACGCAGTTAATCCAGTCGCTGCGCTTTAAAAGGATCTTCTGCAGGCTCACCCCCACCACCGCAATCGTCCAGACGGCGATACAAAGGGCAATGCCCACCCAACCTTTGAGCGTAATGAGGCAAAAGGGCGTATAAGAACCGGCAATGAGCACATAGATCATCGAATGATCAAGGATCTGCAGCACCCGTTTGGCGTTGATGTTGGGAATGGCGTGATAAAGCGTTGAAGCCGTGTAAAGAAGCACCATGCTCGCGCCGAAGATACTCACGGCCGTCACGACTTTGGCCGACCCCGAGTAGTTGGCGGCAAACGCCACCAGCACACAGAGTCCGGCAATGGATAAAAGCGCCGCCACGCCGTGCGTGACCGCGTTAGCAATCTCTTCCCCGAGACTGTAGCAGGCGTCCGAGGCGGTGCGCCCCGGCTTTTTTGCTGTCTCTGCCGTCGAAACTGTCATAACAAAGAAACCTCCCGACAAAACCTGGTGGGAGACACAGTTTGTGCCTCCCGCGTTGAGAATGATTCTCACAGGTCCATGTGGGGTCGGCGTCCTCAATTTTCTAGGGACAAACCCGAGCTTTTGCAAACAGCCGTTACAGGTCCGCGGCCGGCAAAAAGACGGGTTCCGGCGTGAGTTCCACCCCGTAGCGGCGCTTAACCGCCTGACGGACCTTGCGGGCAAGTTCCAGGATGTCGGCCCCTGAGGCGCCGCCGTAATTCACAAGCACCAGGGAATGGTTTTCAGAAACACCGGCATCCCCGACGCGCTTACCCTTCATCCCGCAGGCATCAATCAAACGCCCTGCGGCGAGCTTTGCGCGACCGCCTGCCAAGGGGTAAGCCACCAGCGTCGGGTCGTCCTCCAGAAGATGCACCATCTTGACCTTGGTGACAACCGGGTTTTTAAAAAAGCTCCCCGCGTTACCGAGCTCCTTGGGATCCGGCAGTTTTTTGCGGCGCACGGACTTTACGGCTTCGGCAAGTTCGTTGGCATCCGCAGGCACCCGCTCGCCAAAGACTGCCGCCAGTTCCTTATAAGCCGTCCGCGGCTCGAAGGTTTTAGGAAGCGCCAATGTCACCGAAAGAACGATGAGATCCGGCCGCTTCGTTTTAAAGACACTCGTGCGGTAGCCGTAGTCACAATCGTCAGCCGTGAGCGTAAGGGGCTCCCCGGTTGCCGGGTCAAAGCACTCAACGTCACTCACGCGCTCAGCGATCTCAAGACCGTAGGCACCGATATTCTGCACAACGGCGCCCCCTGCAGTCCCCGGAATGAGCGCGAGGTTTTCCAGCCCCTGCATGCCCGCTTCAAGCGTCATATCCACAAACCGCGTCCAGTCGGCGCCGGCCCCCACGCGGACAAACCAGTAGCCGTCGTTTTCGTCGACGACTTCAGCGCTCCCGTCGGCACTTTGCAGCATGAGGCCCGGATAGTTGTCGGTCAGCAAAAGGTTGGAGCCGCCCCCGAGCACAAATTTCGGCACGTCCTTAAACCGCGTGTCCGCAAAAAGGGCTTTCAGGTCTTCGGCCGTCTTAAAAAAGCCGAACCAACGGGACTGCGCCTTCACGTGAAAGGTGTTTTTGTCCTGTAACGGAGCGTTTTCAATCACACCCGCGGGCCCCGTCACGGCCCCGGCGGCCGACACTGTCACTGTATCCGTCAGCATTGCTTCCTCTCTTTGCTTATCCGTTCCTTCAGAGTGCCGCAAGACGCGCCCGTACGTCGCATTCAATCGTTTCGGCATCAATACCGGCTTCCTTCATGATGTGCGCCATGTCGCCGTGATCGATAAAGCGGTCGGCGATGCCCTTAACAAGCACCGGCACCGTGCGGCCCTGTCCGCTCAGGCACTCAAGTACGGCGCTTCCTGCGCCGCCCGCGGCCACACCCTCTTCGGCTGTCACAAGAAGATCATGGATGTCCGCTGCCTTTAAAACCGCTTCGGTGTCCAAGGGCTTTACAAAACGCATGTCAATCAAGGTTGCGTCAAGCTTTTCAGCTATCGGCCGCACAACGTTTACCATCGAACCAAACGCCAGAAACGCCACGCGCTTACCTTTTTCTGCACCAGACTCACGCAGTGTGCGGCTCTTACCGATCTCTATCGTTTCAAGCCCCCCGCTCAGGGCAACGCCCGGACCCTTGCCTCTGGGGTAGCGCACCGCGGCCGGTGTTTTCATCCGGAAGGCCGTTGTGAGCATGAGCCGCGTCTCGTTTTCGTCGCTCGGCACCATCACCGTGAGGTTCGGAATCGACCGGAAGTACGCCAAGTCAAACACACCGTGGTGCGTCGGACCGTCAGCACCCACGAGGCCCCCCCGGTCCACGGCAAACATCACCGGCAGGTTCTGAATCGCCACATCGTGCACGATCTGATCGTAGGCGCGCTGCGCAAAGGTGGAATAAATCGCCACAACCGGGTGCATGCCCGCGCAGGCAAGGCCCGCGGCAAACGTCACCGCATGCTGCTCGGCAATCGCGACGTCTCTGTAGCGGTCCGGAAACTTCTTTTCAAATTCAACAAGACCGCTGCCTTCCCGCATGGCGGGGGTAATCGCGTAAAGCGTCTTGTCGGCGGCAGCCATATCGCACACCCAGCGGCTGAAGACCTGCGTATAGGTGGGATGCGCGGGGTCAGCGGGTTTCGGAAGAATCCCCACCTTCGGGTCAAAGGGCGAGACACCGTGATAAAGCGTCGGATCGGCCTCAGCCGGGGCGTAGCCGTGCCCTTTCTGCGTTTTGACGTGCAGCACCACCGGACCCGTGAGATTTCTGAGGTTTTTCAGAATATGCACGAGTTCGGCAAGGTTATGACCGTCAATGGGGCCGAAGTAATTGAGGTCAAAGGTGGAAAAGATGGAAGAAGGCGGACTTAAAAAATTCACCGTCTGCTTTTCCAGGCGCTTGGCAAGTTCCCAAAGCGACGGGCACCCTTTCAGGGCCTTTTTACTGATGCTTCTCATCTTCCAGACGGGCGCGGAACTCACGAGCTTTCCGAGGTTGCCGGAAAGAGCGCCCACCGCAGGCGAAATCGAGCAGTTGTTGTCGTTCAAAATAATCAGAAGCTTCACGCCGTCCTTATAGACCCCGGCGTGATTTAACGCTTCCACGGCCATGCCGCCCGTCAACGCTCCGTCACCGATCACGGCAATGTGCCAGCGGTCCGTTTTTCCGGCAAGGCTGTCAGCCACGGCCATACCGAGTGCGGCTGAAATCGAGGTGGAGGAATGCGCGGTGCCGAAACTGTCGTACGGGCTTTCGCTTCGCTTGGGAAAGCCCGAAATGCCGCCCCAGTGACGCAAACCCGCCATTGCCTCACGGCGCCCGGTGAGAATCTTGTGTGCGTAGGCCTGATGCCCCACGTCCCAGACGACGGCGTCTTCCGGCGTATTAAAGACATAATGAATCGCCACCGCGAGTTCCACGGCACCCAGGGAACTGGAGAGATGCCCCCCGGTTTTGGAGACGCTTTCGATCATGAACTCGCGGATTTCATGCGCAAGAATCGGCAGCGACTCCTCCGGAAGGGTTCTCAGATCCTCCGGATAATTCACGCTTTCCAGAAGCTTAAAACGGGTCTCAGGCGTTTTATCCGTCATCAGAACGTCCTTCCGACGATGTAGTCGGCGGTCTCTGCCAGGCGCCTTGTAAGCCGCGGCGGAATAAGCCCCTCTTCGTCGGTTTCAATACCGCGAAGCGCATCAAGCGCATCATTACGGCAGGACTTTGCCAGGGCCGTTGCTTCTTCAAGCCCCAGAAGCGTCACATAGGTGGGCTTATTGTCCGCCGCATCCTTGCCGGCGGTTTTCCCAAGCGTTGCGGTGTCGGCCGTGACGTCCAGAATGTCGTCAATCACCTGGAACGCCAGCCCCAGGGACTTACTGTAGGTTTTAAGCGCCGGCAGTGCGGCCGCGATCCTCTCAGCCGTCCCGCAGTGCGCGCCGATCACGACGCTCCCGGCAATAAGGGCCCCGGTCTTCATCTCGTGCATTCTCTGCAGCGTCTCAGCCGATACCCTCTTTCCGACGCTCTCGAGGTCAATCATCTGCCCGCCGCACATCCCGACGGCGCCGCTTGCCCTCGCAAGTTCGGCCATCACCGCAACGCGCGAAGCGTCCGAAACAGGAAGCGACGCCAAAAGCGAAAACGCAAAAGGCTGCAGCGCGTCACCGGCGAGCATCGCCTGCGCCTCACCAAACTTCACGTGGCAGGTGGGTTTGCCGCGCCGAAGGGTATCGTTATCCATGGCCGGCAGATCATCGTGCACGAGCGAATACGCGTGCACCGACTCAACCGCAAGAGCCGCGGCGTCAAGGGCCGCGCAAGAGGCCTGCGTGAGGTGCCCTGCGGCGTAGACAAGAAGCGCACGCACGCGTTTACCACCGCCCAAGACCGCGTAGCGCATGGCCTCCCAAAGTTTTAAGAGCGCGGGATCGGTCACACGCGCCGTGACGCCCTTAAAGACGCCCTCGGCATACGTTTCAAAATGCGCACGGCGGGCATCGGCCCAGGCTTCAAAAGTAAGATCATCATCACGCATCGCGGCTTACCCCCAGCGCCTCGGGACTTACTTCCCGCAGGGTTTCATCGTTTTGCAGCACCTGAATTTTGGCCTGAGCGGCGTCAAGCCTGCGGCGGCAGAGTTTGGAAAGTTCAACGCCCCGGGTATAAGCCTCAAGGCTTTCTTCAAGCGTAAGGCCCCCGGCTTCCATTTTCTGCACAATCGCTTCAAGTTCGCTCATGGCGGCTTCAAACGAGATATTGTCTTTTGCTGTTTTGGTCATGACGTTGTTTAAGCCCAAAGCGCAGAGGGTTTACCCAAGCACGCGCCAGGAGGCTGATGACATGAATGATCATGCTTCGATTTTAGCGCAGCAAGCCCGCGAAAACCTTAGGCAGACGGCCTGTTTTCAGGCGTTTTGCAAAAGTTGCGGACAGCAAAATTCCACCGCACGGACGGTGTCATCGAAAGTATTGGGAGGAAAGAAACTGGAGCGGGAGACGAGTCTCGAACTCGCGACCTCAACCTTGGCAAGGTTGCGCTCTACCAACTGAGCTACTCCCGCATCATCTGATGCGCCGGGTTCCTTCAGAAGAACCCATCCGGACTGACCGTAAATTTGTGGAGCGGGAGACGAGTCTCGAACTCGCGACCTCAACCTTGGCAAGGTTGCGCTCTACCAACTGAGCTACTCCCGCACAAAATCACGTTTTTCTTCACCGCAAAAAGCTGCTGGAGGCGCGAAGCGGAATCGAACCGCTGTGAACGGATTTGCAATCCGGTGCATAACCACTTTGCTATCGCGCCGCCGTTCTTTTCCAAAACACGCGCTTTGGAGCGGGAGACGAGTCTCGAACTCGCGACCTCAACCTTGGCAAGGTTGCGCTCTACCAACTGAGCTACTCCCGCGGCGAAGAATGCGCATTTTACACAGACCCCGTACGCTGTCAAGTCCGAAAATTAAAGCGGACACCGCAAGGAGCGCCCGCCCGTTGAAACTTCGGCAAAAATTGCCGTCCGCTTTTCTCTTTTGGTCTCAGCCGATTTCGTCGCTTCGCTCTTTTAAAGCCGCGCGGTGCTTTGACCGCAGATAAAGCTGAGTGCTTGCGGCCCAGAAAAGCATCGTGAGAAGCGAAAACACGATGATCGCAGCCGAATATTTTGCACCGTCACCGTAAAGTAACGGCACGATAAAGGCCGAGCAAAGCGCAAAAAAGAGTGTCTGCAGGAAATTCAAAACGGAACTTGCCATTCCGCGCGAATGCGGATAAAAGTCCATCAGCAGAAGCGACATCGCCGGGCGCATCATGCCGATGCCGGTTGTGTAAACCGCAAGCGGCAGCACCGCCCAGGGCATCTCGGGTTGATCCACGAAAACAATCTCAAAAAGCGCCGTGAGCGCCCCGAGCGCCATGATGGCAAAGGCCACGCGGATCGTCATGGGCGTGCCGATTTTCTGCGCCGTGCGCGCGGAAATCCAGCTCCCGATGACCGTTCCCGCAATCATCGGCAAAAACATGTGCCAGAACTCATCAGGCTTCATGCCCATGACGTTGACGCACCAGTCGGCGGCACCCGCAATAAAAACGCCCTGTCCGAGAAACGCAAGACCCAGTGCGCTGCAGCCCGTCATGAAGGCGGGGTTGGCGGCGGCCTTGGCGTAATTCACGGCCAAAAGCTTAAAGTTCACCGGCGTACGGGCGCTTTTGGGAAGGCTCTCGGGCAGAAAGAAAACACAGGCAAGGCACAAAAACGCACTGATGACGGCGAGCGTATAGAAGTGACTCTGCCAGCCGAAGTGCGTTGCGGCGTAACCCCCGATCACGGGCGCCAAAGCTGGTCCGAAACCGAAAACCATCGCCACGTAGGCCATCAGTTTCTGTGCCTGCGGTCCGCCGAAAAGATCGCGGATCACGGCCATGCCGATCACCATGCCGCAGCCCGCAAAAAGGCCTTGCACGAAACGGAAAAACGTGACTTCGGCCAAAGTCGTTGAAAAAGCGGCGCCGACACTGGCGAGCATAAAAAAGAAAAAGCCCGCAACCATCGTTGTTTTGCGGCCGAGAATGTCGCTGATGGTCCCGTAAAAAAGCGTCATCGCGGCAAAGCCGATGAGGTAGGCCGACAGCGTCTGCTGCACGGCTTGCATCGGCACGCCAAAGACCTGCGTCATCTCGTGAAAGCTCGGCAGGTACATGTCGGTCGCAAAAGGCCCGATCATGGAACAGGCCGCCAAAAGCCAGGTGAGGATAAAGGTATTGACCTTGGGCTTAACGCAATCTGTGCCGCCCGGGTGTTTCTTAGCTTCAGTCATGAATTAAATTCCGGCAAATATGCCGGCATTCTAAGGCCCGTGCGGTCTGACTCAAGACAATCGGATGACCTCCATACAGGTGTTTGCCCGAAGAAAAACGCGCCCGGCGGGCGCCTTCTCCTCTGATGCGTGCCAAAATGCCGGTCATGTCTGAGACAACACCCGTTTACCGGGGACGCTTTGCCCCCTCGCCCACCGGCCCCCTGCACCTGGGGAGCCTTTTTTGTGCCGCCGCGACCTGGCTTGATGCCCGTTCGCACGGCGGCGTCTGGCTTGTGCGCATCGAGGACATTGATCCCCCGCGGGATATGCCCGGAGCCGACCGGCTGATTCTTGACACACTCGCTGCGTTCGGCATGACCTCTGACGAGCCCGTGGTATGGCAGTCAAAACGCTGCGACCTGTATGAGGCGGCACTTGCGCGGCTTTATGCTCTTCACCGTGCCTACGGGTGCGCGTGCACCAACACCGATATCGCTCACGCCTGCAGACTGCTTCATCTTCCAAAAGGCGTGTACCCCGGCACCTGCCGACGAGGCACTCACGGCAGACCCGTGCGGTCCGTTCGTTTTCTCACCGAAGACCGGGAAGTAGCCTTCACCGACCGCCTCTGCGGGCCCGTTAAGCAAAATGTTGAAAAAGAAGTAGGCGACTTCATCATCCGCCGCGCCGACCACCTCTGGGCCTATCAGCTCTGCGTGGTTGTTGATGACGCGGATCAGGGGATCTCCGACGTTGTGAGAGGCAGCGACCTGTTAGCGAGCACTGCGCGGCAGATTGAGCTGCAGCAGGCGCTCGGATACCGCACGCCCCGCTATCTTCATACGCCCCTTATTCTCGGGCCCGACGGCGAAAAACTCTCCAAACAGCGAAAAGCCCCGGCAGTCACTGCCGAGGCTCCGCTCGCAACACTCACGGCCTTGTGGCCGCACTTCGGACTGCCCGCATTTAAAGCCGATACGCTTACGGGCTTTTGGAAAACTGCCGTTGAAATCTGGCGGGATAATATCCCGGCTTAGTTTGCGCTCCAAGGCTGCGGTTCCGGAAACATCCGGTCAACGAGCACGCGGATCGTGAGGTTGTAGTCGTCTTCCGGCAGGTTAAGACTTGCGTCACCGGCGCTGAAGCCTGAAACCGAAGCGCTGTAAGCGGGCCGCGCCTCACCCTTATTTCTGAGCTCAAGCCGCGCGGACTCAAGCCGAGCGCCGGACCAGCCGCCCATCACCGCGGTAAAACGCAGGTACTTGGTACAGCGGGCATCTTCCCCGTCAGTTTCAAGTGACTTAAAGCCCTTTTCCCTCAGTGCCTGTCTTAAGGTGAGCTTTAACACTTCACTGGTTTCTTCCGGCGAAGCAACGCACACCGTCTCCTGCCCGCCGGAGGCGTAGCGCCAACTGTAGGGGTTGTGGGTCGTTGTCTGGCAGCCGGCGAGAACCGCCGCAAGCACACTCAAAAGAAAAGCACGGTGAATCATGTGGGTCAACACATATCAAAACAACTGATTCTTCAATCCTATCAGGTTGAGCCCCGTTTTTGTATAGCCCGGAAGTGCCTTTCTTACCGGTATTTCAGCCGTTTTTGGCGTATTGCGGTTAAGATTGTCCGCACCACACACACTTGGCGCGCTTTTAACGATGTCCGATCCCCTTCACACCTGCCCCGGGCCCGATGCCCTGCGCCGCCGGCTTTTGGCCGCCGCGGTGTGCGCGTGTGTGCCTGCGGCTTTTGCGCAGACAAAGGGGTTCGTTAATTACGCCACGCGCGCAGACGTTCGCTTTTGGGCGGCCGGCATCTCCGAATCGCGCGGCATTCCCTTTGCGTGGATTACCAATGCGCTCTCGCGCGCTCGCTACAGCGCGGTGAGCGAACGCATCATGAGCCGCCCCAGGCTCACCGCAGGGGCAACCCCCAAAAACTGGCCCGCGCACCGCAAAAACTTTGTGAACAGTCAGCGCATCACGCTGGGCCTGAACTTCATGAAAGCCAACGCCGCAAGCCTGGCTTCTGCCTTTGAACGCTGGCAGGTTCCGCCTGAAATCATCACCGCCGTGATCGGTGTAGAAACGATTTACGGCAAGAGCACCGGAAACGTCAAAACGCTTGACGCGCTTGCCACGCTTTCCTTTGACTACACGCGGCGCGCGGCCTTTTTCCAGAATGAACTCGCGAGCTTTCTTGCGATCTGTCACAAAAACAAGACGGATCCGACAACGGTGACAGGGAGTTTTGCGGGGGCCCTGGGCATCTGCCAGTTCATGCCGAGCAACATTGAAAAGCTCGGCATTGACATGGACGGCGACGGCAAGGTCGACCTGACCGCAAGTACCGCGGACGCCGTTGCTTCAGCGGCCAACTACCTTAAAAGCGTGGGATGGGACAACCGGCTGCCCGTGACCTGGCCCTGCCGGGTCTCAGAAGCCGCCGCCCGGGAACTCGATACCGGTGAGGCACGTCTGACGACAACCCTGCAAAACGCTCTGGACGCAGGGGTTGAACCGCAGGGGTATGTGCCGTTTCCTCCTGCCACACCCGTTCTTTTGGTGAGCCTTCCCACGCCCTCCAAAGAGGATCCAAAAGCCAAAGTCTACCTTTTGGGAAGCGTCAACTTTGCTGCGCTTCTCGACTACAACCGCTCTTTTTTCTACGCGCAGAGCGTTACCGAATTAGCCGCTGCGCTCACAGAATTTCCCGCAGGAAGCCCGGGGCTTGAGCCCCGGGAGGAATGCGGGCTTTCGAAATTTTTTAATCTTGGCCCAAACGCAGCCAAACCATGCACATAGTTTTCGCTTAAGGTATATTCAGCCGCTATGAAATCGCGCACACCGTCCTTTGTCATCGAGCTGGGCCTGAAAACCGGAGAGGATCAGGAAAGTACGCTGGAGACCTACTTCTCCGATGCACGCCAGCTCTTCAATGCTGTTCTCGGAACGGCAAAGAAACGCGTGCGCGCCATGAAAAGCACTGAAGCATGGAAGCTGACGGCCGCGATGCCCAAGGGCAAAGACCGTAACAACCGGTTTAAGGAAATTCAGAAGTCCGCCCTCCTTTCCGAGTATGCCCTGCATGATGTCGTGAAAGAGCACCGTGCCAAGGGCGGCTTTACAAAGCGCATCGGCATCAACGAAGCGCAGAAAATTGCCACACGTGTCTGGCAGGGCATTGAGCGCCGGATGTCTGGCAGAAAGAAGCTCTTCTTTCAGTAACAGATCCGTCCGGTTTTAAGCGTGTCAAATACTGCCGTCTTGTCCGGCGGATGATCCGCGGCCGTATGCGCTACTTTGTTCAGCTCATTGTCGAAGGCGTACCGCCCGTCAAGCACGTTTATGCTCCCAAGGATCTCAAGGTGGCTGTTGACCCGGGCCCGAGGACCATGACTTTTTACAGCCCCGAGTGGCAGCAAAAGATTTTGGTGAGCGCGGGCACTGTCTCTCAGGAAAAGGAGATTGCGCGTCTTTTACGTGCCATGGACCGCTCCCGCAGAGACACGAATCGGGAGTGCTACAACGCGGACGGCACCGTTAAAGCCGCCGGAAAAAAGATTGTCTGGAAGGAATCCAAGACCTATAAGGCAACAAAGGCAAAACTTGCGGATCTGTACCGCCGCCAGGCGCAAACCCGCCGTTGCCTGCACGGCGAAGTGATTAACCAGGTGTTCGGCAGGGCCGGCACCGTCATTGTGGAGAAGAACTCATACAAAGCATTTCAGAGAGCCGGATACGGCAAGAGTTTGGGCAAAAGCGGTATTGCAGGATTGATAACCCGGATGACAAGTAAGGCTGAAAGCGCCGGCTGTTGTGTGGTGAAAGTCAGTCCCCGCAAAACTGCGCCCGAGTCAGCACGATCCCGAAACGGGAACGTACCGTAAGAAGGCTCTTTGGGAGAGAAGTCATCAGTTGGGAGATACGGGCTGGTACATGGACCGCGACCTTGCGGCCGCCATGAACCTGTATTTTGCGGATCCCGCCACTGACAGCTACGATCTGAAGGCTGAGCAATCAGCGCTTGCGAGGCTCAAACAAGTCTCAGGGAACGCCGGATCGATAGTGCAGTACAAACCAGCGAATCGGCAAGACGAAGCAGTCCTTCGCCGGAACCGACGGATCGAGCTGATGAAGCCCGTACCCGTAGAGCGGTTGCGTTTTAAATATTCCTGTGGTGCAGGGGACGCCCGGGCAGACAAGGCCTCAAAAACCTTGCCTGTTACGGGAAAGCCTGCACCGTGTCAGGAAACCCCGCGCTTTCAAGCGCGGGTTGTTTAGGGCGGCAAAAACGACGGCAGGTTAAGAAAACCAAAGCCCGGCAAGGAGCTTAATCCCGCCGGGCTTTCGGTGTCACTCACAAAAGACGACTACTCTTCCACAATCTGCTTCACATCCACGCCGTAAGCGTCCTTGATGTGGCTGTCCATCTTCAGAAGCACGGACCAGCGGCGCAGCGTCCCCACGATCACCACGGCCATCAGAACCATCACAAGGCACGAGAGGAACGCAAGGAGATACTTCTCGGCGGGCAGGTACTGATAGACGACAAGCCACACGCCGGCCCACATCGTGATGATGGTCATCAGCACACCGGGAATGCCGGTCATCCAGGCGTAGCGCGTTTTATTGAGACGCAGCAGCACCGTGGTGCCGATCAGCAGTGTCACGGAAGCGAGCAACTGGTTGCAGATACCGAAAAGCGGCCAGATGGTGGAGATATCGCCCGAGTAAACGAGGTAACCCCAGAGGCCCGTAAAGATGGCAGACGTTATCGCAATCCCCGGCACCCACTCATGATCGGCAAACTTCGGAATGACCTTACCCACCATTTCCTGCAGGAAGAAGCGCCCCACGCGGGTACCGGCATCCACGGCCGAGAGAATAAAGACCGCTTCAAACATGATGGCGAAGTGATACCAGTAGGCCATCAGATCTTCCATCCAGGGGATACGGCTGAAGATATAGGCCATACCGACGGCAAGACTCACGGAGCCGCCCGGACGGGCCGCGAGGTTTTCCTGCACTTCAGCTTCAAGCATCGGCAGGTTCTGCACGGTCATGCCGAGTTCGGCAAACTTGTCCGCGGCTGAATTAATCGCAAAGTAGTCGGCAGGCACCAGAACGCAGGCCGCAATCAAAGCCATCACGGCGACAAAACCCTCGGTGAGCATCGCGCCGTAACCCACGAAAAGCACGTCCTTTTCGTTGGCAATCATCTTGGGCGTTGTGCCCGTGCCGATCGTTGCGTGAAAGCCCGAAAGGGCACCGCAGGCAATCGTAATGAAGATAAAGGGAATCACCGGGCCGCCCACGATCGGGCCGCCGCCGTTAACGAATTCCGTAAGAGGCGGCATCTGGAAGTCAGGCATCACAAAGATGATGCCTGCGGCAAGCGCCACAATCGTACCGACCTTAAGAAACGTCGACAGATAGTCGCGCGGCAGAAGAAGCAGCCACACCGGCAGCACTGAAGCGATAAAGCCGTAGACGGGAATCGCAAGCGACATCGTCTTTTTGTCGAGGTTAAGCCACCCGAAATATTCCGGATGCGAGGCAACCCAGGGGCCTGAAAGGATGCACAGGAAAAGAAGCACAACGCCCAGAAGGCTTGCGCCGAGCACATCGTTTTTACGCCAGATATGCATGTAAAGGCCCATGATGACGGCAATCGGAATCGTAGCCGCCACCGTGTAGGTGGACCAGAGCGAATCATGCATGGCGTTGACGCAGGCAATCGAAAGCCCCGCAAGCGTGAGAATCAGAATGGCAATCACGGCCCAGCTTGTCACAACACCGGTTTTCGGATCGACTTCCTTCATCGCGATGTACGCGAGCGACCGTCCGCCGTGACGCACCGAGCAGAAAAGCACGACCATGTCGTGCACGCCGCCTGCAAGCACGCAGCCGATCAGAATCCAGAGAAGCCCGGGCAGGTACCCGAACTGCGCGGCAAGCACCGGTCCGAGCAGGGGACCGGCCGCTGCAATCGCGGCAAAGTGGTGACCGAACAGAACGAATTTGTCGGTTTTGACGTAGTCGCGGTCATCGGCATACTTCACAGCCGGTGTTTCGCGGTTGGGGTTGAGGTTGAGAACCTTTTGGGCGATGTAAAGGCCGTAGAAGCGGTAACCGATCGCAAAGACGCAGAGCGCCGCGAAAATCACCGTGACGGCATTGATGCCCTCAAGCCACTGCATGATGTATTTCCTTTCAGAGGGGGTCTTTAACGACCGCAGCCGGTACTTTCTGCGGTACCGTGGGCGCAGAAATTGCAGTGTAGTCAGGGGAAAATGAAAAACTGTTCCAAAATTAGGGAATAACCCTGAGAGATCTCCTCTTCTTGCGAAAATAAGGCTCTCCCTATGCACTCTGCCGTGTTTTTCGAACGGACAAACGAAAACCGCCGCAGGGCACTGAAACCCAACGGCGGCTTGACCGATCAGTCTGACTGCAGCGAAAAAGCCGCAGTCAGAAGCACTGATTAGTAGTTCGTGGCGCGAACTTCGAAGAAGCTCTGCGAGTGGTGGCAGACCGGGCAGACTTCCGGAGCTTCGGTACCGACAACAATGTGACCGCAGACGCGGCATTCCCACATCGTCATTTCGCCCTTGAAGAAGACGTGCTTCATCTGAACGTTGTTGAGCAGCTTACGATAACGTTCTTCGTGGGTCTTTTCGATGGCGCCGACCATACGGAACTTGGCTGCGATTTCAGAGAAGCCTTCTTCTTCGGCTTCCTTGGCAAACGTTGCATACATGTCGGTCCATTCGTAGTTTTCGCCGTCGGCGGCAGCCTTCAGGTTAGCGGCCGTGTCGCCGATGCCGCCCAAGTATTCAAACCAGAGCTTGGCATGTTCCTGTTCATTGCGGGCCGTGGTCAGGAAGATTTCCGCGAGCTGTTCATAGCCTTCGTGACGAGCAACGGAAGCGAAGTACGTGTACTTGTTGCGGGCCTGAGATTCACCGGCGAAGGCAGACCACAGGTTCTTTTCAGTCTTGGTGCCGGCGAGCTTGGACGTGCAGCCGCAGCTCTTCTTTTCTTCAACGACGGGTTCGAAGTAGGAGGCGTCCTTGTGGCAGACGGGGCAGATGTAGTCAGCGGGGAGGCTGTCGCCTTCATAGATGTAGCCGCAAACCTTGCAACGGAATTTCATGTTTTTCTCCTGAAATGTTGACGAACCACCGCAGACATTTTTTCTGCAGCGAAGCAGGAAAGCCGCAAAACCTCCCGCGCCTCAGGGCCAGTTCTAATTTTAATGATGGGGCCGGCCCGGCTCTTATTAAAGTCGGATTGAATTCTAGGCTTCACCCTCTTTTAAAAGATAGTTAATTGCCATATGGCGCTTATAGCTTTTTGTCATGCTGACAAGGCTCAAATCTGCGGTCGATGCCTGCAGTTTCTGCCCCGGTCACTGCGCTGCCGGCCGTTGCCGCAACTGTACGGTCAACGGGAAGATTTTCGAGAACCCGGGCCGCCGCCTCTCCTCCGAGAGCGCCCTGCGCGGCATTAACCGCCAGAGACGAAAGTCTTTGCACCGCATCGGTTGTTGCACTCACGTCGTGTCCGCTGCGCAACAGAAAAAGTAACGCCGAGAGAACGGCCGTGCGTTTGTTGCCGTCAGAGAAAAGATGCGCCCGGGCTAGCGGTGAGAGCAGTTCTCCTGCCGTCCGGAAAACCACCGCATCCGTTGCCGTGCTGCAGGTAAGCTTCAGTTTCACGCCGCCAAAAGGCCGTTAATGCGCTCTTTCAGGAATCCGGGCGCCTGCGCTGAAGCCAGCCCCCGGAAGCGCATCAAAACGGCGTCGTGCATGAGGCGGATTTCCCGCCCGGTCAGAACTGTCCGTATGCCGCTCATTTGTCCTCCAGGTTTTTCAACAGGACCTTCCACTTTTCGATCAGGGCGGCAATATCATCGGGCAGTGTTTCTCCGCCCGGCTTTCCTGCTGCAGCCGGAAACTTTCCCGAGCCTGCGGCGCGGAGCCGGCCTTTGTCTTCAAGCGCTTTAACGGGCTTCTGATGCAGACACATCGCTTTCTTTCTTCGTGTTGATCACGAAGAAATCGTCGGCAGATATGCGTCGTTTTATGTCGTAGAATAAATCCCGAACATCCGGCAAAAAAGAAAAAGCAGCCCGCGGCCGCGGGCGCAAGACTGCTTCATCTGACACGGAAAAAACGCTACCCGCGCCTTAATGTGAAGTGCTCAAACTGTGCTTTGAGACGGGCAAGAAGTTCTTCGCCCGGGTAGTCGCTTCCTACTTTCGCGAGTTTCAGGTCAATGTGCGGCGCCGGACGGAAAATCTGCAGAGCGTATGTTTTGCAGCCGCGCTCTGCGAGCCAGTCGGCAATTTCACCGATTGCTTCCGCCGAGAGAAAATCCGGATGCGCCGTCGTGCGCGCTTCATAAGAAACGCCGCTTGCGCGCACCACCTCAAAACTTTCGCGAAACGCTGCGGCGCTCCCCTTACGCTGCGTGACGGCTTCAAAAAGCGCGGCGTTTTCCGGCGGCGCCTTCACATCAAGCCCCACCCAGTCAACAAGTCCGATCACTTCTTTTAGGTGCCGCGGATAGGAGCCTGAGGTGTGCAGTCCCACGGCCATCCCAAGCGACTTCACCTCCTCTATCGCACTTTTGAGCGCGGGGTCGGTGAGCGGCTCGCCGCCTGAAAACACCACGCCGTCCAAAAGACCCTTGCGGCGGGACAGGAGCTTTTCAAGTTCCTCCCACGAGCTGTGTTCCAGATCCGGCGCAAACGCGCGGCTCTGCATCCAGGGGTTCTGACAGTAGATGCACTGCCAGGGACAGCCCTGCAGAAACGCCACCGCCGCGAGCTTTCCGGGAAAGTCGATGCTCGCAAAGGGGGTGATGCCCGCCACCTTCAGGTGCCGTGCCTCAAGACAAAAATCCGCGCCGGGAGTCTGTGCCTCAGCGCGGATCGGAATCGCTTCGTGATTCACGCCGCAGTTACTTGCTGCAGCCGCACTTCGATTCAACGAAGTACTTGCGTTCCTCGAATTCGCCCTTCTTGCCGATGTTGAAGGACTGAACCGGGCGGTGGTATCCCATCACACGGGTCCAGACTTCGCAGGGCTGACGTTCGCTGTCCTTTAATTCAACTTCCTGAGTTTTTGTTGTGTTCTGGTCCATTTCATGACCTCCCTTTTTGGTTAACGAAACTTTAATACCGGCGGCCGCGGCCGCACAGAGATAAAACACTTACGCGGCCGCCTTTTCCTTGGCCGCAAGCGCCGCACGCTTTTTGGCAATGAGCTCAGCGTCGCAGATCGGGCAGAAATCGTGCCGTCCCGGGATGTAGCCGTGCTTGGGGCAGATCGAGAACGTGGGCGTGATCGTGATATAAGGCAGACGAAACCGCGTGAGCGTTCTTCTCACGAGATCCCGGCAGGCCTCAGCCGAACTGATCGCCTCGTTCATGTACAGGTGCAGCACCGTGCCGCCCGTGTACTTCTTCTGCAGATCTTCCTGCATCTCAAGCGCCTGGAAGGGGTCGTCGGTGAAGCCCACCGGCAGCTGCGAAGAGTTGGTGTAGTAGGGATTCTTGGGCGTTCCCGCCTGCAGAATATTGGGGAAACGCTTTTTGTCTTCCTTCGCGAAGCGGTACGTTGTGCCTTCCGCGGGCGTTGCCTCAAGGTTATACATGTGGTCGGTTTCGGCCTGAAACTGCACGAGCCTTTCACGCACGTGATCCAGGAACCGCACCGCAAAGGCGTGGCCCCAGTCGGTTGTGATGTCGTCGGTGTCGCCGGTGAAATTGCGGATCATCTCGTTGATGCCGTTCACACCGATCGTGGAGAAGTGGTTTCTGAGTGTGCCGAGATAGCGCTTCGTGTACGGGAAAAGCCCCTGATCGATGTGGCGCTGAATGACCTTACGCTTGATTTCCAGGGACTGCTTGGCAAGATCGAGGAGATGATCAAGACGCTTGTAGAGCTCTTCTTCGTTGCCCTTATAGAGGTACCCGAGGCGCGCGCAATTGACTGTCACCACACCCAAAGAGCCCGTCTGCTCGGCCGAGCCAAAGAGGCCGTTGCCGCGCTTTAAGAGTTCCCGCAAATCGAGCTGCAGACGGCAGCACATCGAGCGGATCATGTTGGGCTTAAGTTCCGAATTGATGAAGTTCTGGAAGTACGGCAGCCCGTAGCGCGCCGTCATGTCAAAGAGGCGCAGGGCATTGGGGCTGTCCCAGTCAAAGTCCGGCGTCATGTTGTAGGTCGGAATCGGGAACGTAAAGACACGGCCCTTCGCGTCGCCCTTCATCATGACTTCGATGTAGGCGCGGTTGATCATGTCCATTTCGGCCTGCAGTTCCCCGTAGGTAAAGGGCTGCTCTTCGCCGCCGATCACCGGGTGCTGATGCTTTAAGTCCTCAGGACACGTCCAATCAAAGGTGAGGTTTGTAAAGGGCGTCTGCGTACCCCAGCGGCTCGGGACATTGAGGTTGTAGATCAACTCCTGAATGCACTGCAGCACTTCATGGTACGGCAGATGATCCTTCCGGATGTAAGGCGCCATGTAGGTGTCAAAGGACGAGAAGGCCTGAGCGCCCGCCCATTCGTTCTGCATCGTGCCCAAAAAATTCACGATCTGACCGGTGGCTGAGGAAAGGTGCTTGGGTGCCCCGGCTTCAACCTTGCCCGGCACACCGTTAAAGCCTTCGGTGAGCACCGTGCGCAGCGACCAGCCCGCGCAGTAACCCGAGAGCATGTCAAGGTCATGAATGTGAATGTCGGCATTGCGGTGCGCGGCACCGATTTCAGGCGTGTAGATGTAGTTGAGCCAGTAGTTGGCGACGACCTTGCCGGACACGTTGAGAATGAGGCCGCCCAGACTGTAGCCCTGGTTAGCGTTGGCGTTGACGCGCCAGTCGAGCTGATCGAGGTACTCGTTGATGGAACTTTCCACATTGACCCAGCTTTTTTTGGCGTCACGGCTCTTGGCGCGCTGTTCGCGGTAAACGATGTAGGCCCTGAGTGTGGCGAAGTACCCTGAGTCAAAAAGGGCGTGTTCAACCGCGTCCTGCACCTGCTCAATGTTGGGCGTCACAAGGTTTAAGGACTTGATCTTGGGAATCACGAGCGTTTCGCACATTTCCTGCGCACGCTTTTCCCCGAACTCACCGGTCGCCTTGCCGGCTTTGGCAATAGCCGCCGTAATTTTGGCGGCGTCAAAAGGTTTGACGCTGCCGTCGCGTTTGACCAGATGTTCGGGCATGATGGACATAAGTGAACTCCTCTTTATTCTTTTAGTGTTTCCCCGGCAATAAAGAGCCGCAACGGACGGCACGGGCATTACCCGCGCCCCGGTCATAAGGCTCTGTCGGGAAAAAACGGACCGCAGGCCGGTAAGTCCTGCGGCATCACTTTGGTTCTCAGGACAATAACGGCCAGTGCTTGTGGTGTCAATCTTAAAGCCCCACTACCAATAGTAGAATTTAAATTAAAAACTATCCGTAAAATCAGGCGTTTGAGGTGGAGCATGAGGCTTTCCGCCGGTACCCTAAACGCCACAGGGGTTTTCCCTTTGAGCCCTCAAACGCCCTCTCAGAGCGGGTTTCAGTGCCTGACCCGGCGTCTAGGTGAATACACCTATTTGATATTACCTAGGCAATTGATATAGTTCGTAGCGGATCGAGCGGTAGCCGATCCGAATCTCCCTGTGCGGAACGCTCCCGAGGGGCCGTTTTCGAAGTTCTCCCTCTTCCAAAGCGCGCATTGAAGCGTTTCGCATTTTCAGCCCGATTGCACGTGTGTGCCGTCGGGCGTTTTTTTGTCCCGGTTTTTCTAAAATTGCGGCCTTGCCCGATTTTCCGGGTGGTTTGAATCATGACTGAACTTCTTTCCTTTGCAGAACTTTTCTGCGTCGGTATCGGCGTGGGGCTTGTGGGGGCGCTTCTGGGCATCGGCGGCGGCCTCATCATGGTGCCGCTTTTCATGCTCACGATGATGACCCCGAACGGCACGACCTTTCAGACCGTGCAGCAGGTGATCGGCACGAGCCTTTTCGGCGTATTTCTCAATTCGGTCTCAGGCACCATCGCCTACATCCGCCAAAAGCGCGTGATGTTTCGTGCGGCCCTGCCCTTTGCAGCGGCCACGATCCCGGGCGCCTTTTTGGGGAGCTATGTCACCGAATACTTCTCGGGCCCCGGCTTTTCAATAACTTTCGGCGTGTCGCTTGCCGCGCTCGGCATCTTCATGTTTTTAAAAAGCCGCAGCAGGCGCGCCACGGCCCGCGTGGAAGACTTTGACGTCGCGCATGCCGAGTTTTCCTACACTATCGGCATCACGCTTTCCTTCTTTGTGGGCTTTATCTCGTCGATTTTGGGTATCGGCGGGGGCGTCGTGCACGTACCGATAATGGTCTTTATCCTCGGATTCCCGGCGCAGATTGCCGTGGCAACCTCCACCTTTGTGCTGATGGTGAGTTCCGTGATCGGTGTTGCCAGCCATGCAATGCTCGGTCACATTGTCTGGACCGCAGCCGTTGCGGTGGGGTGCGGCGCTTTTGTCGGCGCACAGTTCGGCGCCAAGATTGCAAAGAAAATCCGCCCGTCCTGGATTGTGATCCTTCTGTCGGCCGTTATGGTTCTTTTAGGATGTGAGCTCTTCTGGAGAGGCGTCAGCGCTTAAGTGCACAGCGCTTGCGAAACGAAAGGCCGGCTGATTTTATCCAGGCCGGCCTCTTTTTTAGCTCAGAGCAGGATCACGTCGTACTCTTCCTGGCTGTAGCAGCCCTCCACCTCAAGCGTCACGGGCTTACCCATAAAGTCCTGCAGAAGGTCCAAGGCGGGCGCCTCGTCTTCCAAAAACATATCAATCACGCTTTGCGAAGCAAGGATCTTAAATTCCCTGGCATCGCGGTACTGCTTGAATTCCCGCACGATCTCCCGGAGGATGTCGTAGCAGACGGTGCGCGCGGTCTTAATCTGCCCCCGCCCCCCGCAGACCGGGCACGGTTCGCACAACACGTGCGCAAGCGACTCACGGGTGCGCTTGCGGGTCATCTCAACGAGCCCCAGTTCGGTGAATTCGGAAATGGTGTGCTTGGTGCGGTCAGAAGCCGCGGCGCGCCTTAATTCAGACAACACCGCCTGGCGGTGCTCCTCGCAGACCATATCGATGAAGTCGATGATGATGATTCCGCCCAGGTTTCTCAGACGCAGCTGCCGGGCAATGACCTGAGCGGCTTCGAGATTCGTTTTAAAGACGGTTTCAGAGAAGTCCCGGCGGCCCACAAAGGCCCCGGTATTGACGTCAATCGTTGTCATCGCTTCAGTCTGGTCAACGACCAGATAGCCGCCGCTTTTCAATTCCACACGGCGCCCGAGGGCTTTTTCAATCTCCTCGTCCACCCCGTACATTTCAAAAAGAGGCCGGTCACCGCTGTAGTGCTCGATCTTATCGAGAGCCGCCGGCACAAACCGGCGGGCAAATGCTCTGAGGTTTTCACAGGTGCGGCGGCTGTCAACCAAAATCCTTCGGGTTGTAGCCTGCACCATGTCCCTTAACACCCGCTGCGAAAGCGACAGATCCTCATACAAAAGCGAGGGCGCGGGCTGACGCGAGCGCTTTTCCTCAATCTCGCTCCAGAGGCGCTTCAGGTAAGTCATGTCCTCGAGAAACTCGCTGTCTTGAGCCCCCTCTTCGGCGCAGGTTCTGACGATGTAGCCGCCTTTTTCCGTTTCAGGCCTGAGGGCCGTCACGCGGCTTCTGAGTTCCTCTCTGAGCGCCTCATCTTCAATGCGCTGGCTCACGCCGATATGGTTGTCGTGGGGCAGATAAACGAGCTTGCGGCCTGCAAGCGAAATCGTGGTCTTAAGCCGCGCACCCTTGGTGCCGATAGGATCCTTAGCGACCTGCACCATCAGGCACACGCCCTCGCAGAGAATCTTTTCGATGGGCTTCATGATGCCGTCGGGGCCGTGCGCGCTTTCGATGTCCATCACATGGAGAAAGCCGGTGCGCTCAAGTCCGATGTCGATAAAGGCGGACTGCATGCCAGGCAGCACCCGGATCACTTTCCCCTTATAGACGTTACCCACAAGCCCGCGGCTTTGCGTGCGCTCAATATGCACGTCTTCAAGGATATCGTCGACGATCACCGCCACGCGGTTTTCCCGCGGCGTGCAGTTAATGAGAATGTCTTCCATAGAAAGCGCTTCCGGCATGGTTGTCTTTGCTTGGCCGACATAATAGCCAATAGCCCGGCAACGGTTTGGCTTATGGCCCGGGCCTATACTCACAAAAAAACATGAACCTCCAGGAGACAACCCGTGCCCAAGACGCTCTACGAAAAAATCGTCGCTGCGCACACCGTCAAACGTATCGACGCCGCCACCGTGCTTCTTTACTGCGATGTGCACTTCGCCAATGAATACACGTCGCCCCAGGCTTTTGCCGGGCTCGTTGACAGGGGACTCACTGTCCCGGTACCTGACGCGCATCTGTGTGTGGTCGACCACATCCTTCCGAGCATCGATGAGTCACCGCGCCGCATTTACGATGAGAAAAGCCGCATTCAGGCCGAGACGCTTCAAGCCAACTGCCGCCGTTTCGGTATTGACGCCTTTTACGGCCCCGACGATCCGGATCAGGGTGTTGAGCACGTCGTAATGGATGAGCAGGGACTCGTGCGCCCGGGGATGGTCGTGATCTGCGGCGACAGCCACACCACAACGCACGGTGCCTTAGGTGCCCTGGGTTTCGGGATCGGAACGTCGGAAATCGAACATATTCTCGCAACGCAAACGCTTGTCTACCGCACGGCGGGCACGATGCGCATCACGCTTACCGGAAAACTGCCCGAGGGGTCAACCGCCAAAGATCTCGTGCTCACGGTTTTGCGCAAAATCTCCGCGCGCGGCGCCCTGGGGATGGTCGTTGAATACTGCGGCAGTGCCGTTGACGCGCTCACCGTTGAAGAGCGCATGACGCTTTGTAACCTCACGGTGGAAGCCGGTGCCCGCGGGGCACTGATTGCACCGGACACGAAAGCGCTGGCCTGGGTCAAAGGCCATGCAGTCGGCATGACCGAAGATGAGTTCAAAGCCATGTCAGACTACGCTGCAACGCTCACAACGGACGCCGGCGCGCACTTTGATAAAGAAGTCACGCTTGATGCCTCAGAAGTTGCTCCCATGGTGACCTGGGGCACGAGCCCCGATCAGGCCGTGCACTTTGACGAAGCGATTCCCGCACCCGAGAGCTTCGCCGATCCCGTGGCGCAGGCGGCTGCCCGCCGCGGACTTGCCTATCAGGGACTTACCGCCGGACAGGCTCCTGCCGGCACCCCCGTGCAGCATGTTTTTATCGGCTCCTGCACCAACGGCCGCATTTCGGACCTTCGGGAAGCCGCTGCCGTTCTTAGGGGCCGTCACGTGGCGCCGGGCGTACGCGCCCAGGTGATGCCCGGTTCCATGCGCGTGCGCCGTCAGGCCGAACGCGAGGGTTTAGCCGACATCTTTAAGGCCGCCGGCTTTGAATGGCGCAAGAGCGGCTGCACGCTGTGCCTTGCGATGAACGGCGACATACTGGAGGCCGGCGTGCGCTGCGCCTCCACCACCAACCGGAACTTTGAGGGCCGCCAGGGGCGGGGCGCCCGCACGCACCTTGTGAGTCCCGCGGCCGCGGCTGCCGCAGCCGTGACCGGTGTGCTTACCGATCCGAGAACGTTAAAACGCCTGTGAGGACTAACGCCATGGAAAAATTTACAACGCTCACGGCCGTAGCCGCACCGCTTCCCGCCGACAATATCGACACCGATCAGCTCATGCCCAAGCAGTTTCTGCACGGAATCGACAAATCGGGCCTTGCGCAGGGGTTGCTCTATAACCTGCGCTTTGACGGCAACGGTCGGCCTAATCCGGATTGTGTCTTTAATAAGCCGGGCTTTGAAAAAACGGAAATTCTTGTCGCCGGCCCGAACTTCGGCTGCGGCTCAAGCCGCGAGCATGCGGTCTGGGGGCTTATGCAGTTCGGAATCCGCGCGGTCGTGGCCGCCGGATTCGGTGAAATCTTCTATTCCAACTGCTTTAATAACGGACTGCTTGCGGCCAAAGTAACGCCTGAGGATGCGGCGCAACTTTTAAGCGTCCTCTCGGACGCCGTGCCGGTTTCACTCAAAATTGATCTGCCCGCGCAGACCATTTCCGCGGCTGGCGGCCTGACGGTCCCCTTTACGGTTGCGGAACGCCACAAGATGATGCTGCTTGAGGGCCTTGACATGCTCGAAGCGACGATGAAAGACAAGGCAGCCATTGAAGCCTTCCGGCGTGAACATGAAGCCGCCTACCCCTGGATGGCGGGGCTGCCCGGCAAAGCCCGGCGGCTGCGCGGATAAATTCTGCTGACCTCAGTTCTAAAAAACGGACGGCCCGAAAGGAAAACGCTTCCGGGCCGTCCGTTTTTATATATCTTTCCGATGACTACGAAGCGCGCCGATGCGGGCAGTCGCTGTTTTCCGGCCGGCTGCAGCAGAAGCGGCAGCCGTCTTTGGGCCGCCAGCGGCACTGCCGTTCCATATCGGCGTTTTCCGGCTGCAGCGTGATGTGATCAATCGCAAAACGTTCGCGGATGAGCTCCCGGGCTTCGGTTAATGCCAAAGGCCAGTCACAGTTGGGTTCCAGATGCAGATGCGCCATCACGGCGGAATGTTCCGGAGCCATCGTCCAGACGTGCAGATCGTGCACTTCCACGACACCCTTAACGCTCATGAGCGCGTCGCCCACGTCCTGATAATTCACCCCTTCGGGAACGGCGTCCGTCAACACGCGCGTCGTGTCCTTAAAGACGCCCCAGGTCGCATGCAGCACGAGGAAACAAACGACAAAGGAGAGAATCGGGTCAGCCAGTGCAAATCTGTCGCCCCCGAAATAAATCAGAGCGCCCGACGTGATTGCCGCCACAGACCCCAAAAGGTCACCCAACACATGCACGAAGGCCGCGCGCGTATTAACGTTTTTCTGATCGCGCGACAAAGACCAGGCCACCGCAATATTGATCAGCAGACCGATCACGGCAACGATCATGACCGAACCACCGGCAATGGGCGGCGGATTCTGGATGCGGTCAAGGGCCTCCACAAAAATCCAGACGACCACAGCAAGCATCGCGATGCCGTTCACAAAGGCCGCAAGCACCTCAATGCGCCCGTGACCGAAACTGTGGTTGTAGTCCACGCCCTTGCGGGAAATGATGTTTGCAACGAGGGCAAACAAGAGGCTTGCGGAATCGGTGACCATGTGCCCTGCGTCACCCACGAGGGCCAGTGAATTCGCCCAGAGGCCACCGATTAACTCAACTACGGAAAAACCGAGCGTCAAAACAACCGCGAGGCCCAGCACACTGAAGCGCACCCCCTGCGAGGCGTGGTTGTAGTCTGCGTCACCGGTGTCGTGACCAGAGTATTCCTGAAGTGTTTCCTTCCCCTTGAGATTCAGATCTCCCGTTGATTCGGAATTCGGGGCTGCAGTCAAAACCTGCGTCTCCTGCCCGGCCGGATTCTTGATATCAGTCATTGCCTACGAAGGCGCCTTCGAGCGTTGCCTCCGCCGTTAAAACAAACAATAAAAAACTCCTCCGTCACGCGGAGCGTTCTGACTGAACAGAAACACCCGCCGTCAACGAAGGAGCGTTTTGGTGACCGAGAATTGTTTACATTTACTGCCGGACACTGCAGAGCTTCCCGATCGCGGCTCTGCAGCACCCTTACCATGCGTTACTTCTCCTTACGGCCCGTCAACATCGGAACCACAGAGCCTTCACCGCCCGTGAGCAGCCCGGTCTTGGCGTAGGTCTGCAGCTTGGCGCGCGTATCGGTGATGTCGAGGTTACGCATCGTGAGCTGACCGATACGGTCCACGGCCGTAAACATCGAGTCACCCTTTTCCATCGTCAGACGCGACGGTTCATAGGTGAGGTTCGGAGAACGCGTATCAAGGATCGTGAAGTCATTGCCGCGGCGCAGTTCAAGGTCGACTTCGCCCGTAATCGGACGCGCAACCCAGCGCATCGCGCTTTCACGCAGCATGATGGCCTGGCTGTCAAACCAGCGGCCCTGATACAGGAGACGCCCGAGCTTGCGGCCGTTGATGTGGTACTGCTCGATGGTGTCTTCGTTATGAATGCCCGACAAGAGACGCTCGTAGGCAATGTAAAGAAGCGCCATCCCCGGGGCTTCGTAGATGCCGCGGCTCTTGGCTTCAATAATGCGGTTTTCGATCTGATCGCTCATGCCGAGGCCGTGACGGCCGCCGATACGGTTGGCTTCCATCATGAGTTCGACGGCATTCTTGAATTCCTTGCCGTTTAACGCAACGGGCATGCCCTCTTCAAAGCGCACCGTCACTGTTTCCGGATCGATCTTCACGGACTCATCCCAGAAGCGCACGCCCATGATGGGTTCAACGATCTTCATGGACTTGTTGAGGTGCTCAAGGTCCTTGGCTTCGTGCGTGGCACCGAGCATATTGCAGTCGGTGGAATAGGCCTTCTCGGCCTTCATGCGGTAGTTGAAACCTTCAGCATTCAAAAAGGCCGACATTTCGGCGCGGCCGCCGAGTTCCTTAATGAACTGAACGTCAAGCCAGGGCTTGTAGATCTTCAGATTCGGGTTGACGAGAAGACCGTAGCGGTAGAAGCGTTCGATGTCGTTGCCCTTATAGGTCGAGCCGTCGCCCCAGATGTTCACGCCGTCGTCGCGCATGGCGGCAACCAGCATCGTGCCGGTGACGGCACGGCCGATCGGCGTGGTGTTGAAGTACGGAATCCCGGCCGTGGCGATATGGAAAGCCCCGGACTGAATGGCCGCAATGCCTTCAGCGACGAGCTGCGGACGGCAGTCGATCAGGCGCGCCTTCTCGGCACCGTACTCGAGCGCGCGGCGCGGAATCGATTCGTAGTCGTCCTCATCGGGCTGGCCGAGGTTCGCCGTGTAGGCGTACGGGAACGCGCCCTTGTTCTTCATCCAGCGCAGGGCTGCCGAAGTATCGAGACCGCCCGAAAAAGCGATGCCGACCTTCTCGCCGACGGGAACACTTTGCAGAATCGTTTGAGACATTGTGTGTGCACTCTTAAAAAAACCGACGAGAATCTGACGATCGCCGGCAAACAGACACCCCGGAAAAAGCGTGAGACGCACGTGCGCTGCCGCTCGCCCGGGAATTCAAAATTTGACAGTATGAAATTATAGATCCTGCGCCCTCCCGTCAATACGGCGTTTATCTCAAATGGTTGCGCAGGAACAAAAGAAAGTCCCGAAAAGCCGCCCGCCGCGCGTACGGACAGCCTTTTCGGGACTGATACCTTTTGAGCTCAGCCTATCAGCGGCGTGCAGCCTTCACAATAAGCGCTCCGAGCACACTCTTTAAGAGTCCGCCCACGACAAAGGGCGCAGCACCCACGGCAACGGCCTTGGCTACGGGCATTGCCAGCACGGCGGCAAGCCAGGCAGTACCCAGCGCGAGGCACAGGGCATTACCCGCAACCATCGCGGCAAGCGTACGGAGAAATCCGCCTTTACCGGCCAAAAATCCCGTCACAAAAGCTACGACCGGGAAGGTGTAAAGGTATCCGGCCGTGGGACCCACCATGGCTGCAAGCCCGCCGTTACCCATCGCAAAAAGCGGGAGCCCGGAAAAGCCGCAGGCAACCCAGGCTGCGGTCACAGCGGCCCCGAGACGCGGCCCCAGAAAGACGCCCGTGAGCGTCACGGCAAGCGTCTGCATCGTCATCGGCACCGGCCCCACGGGCACGGCGATATGTGAAGATGCCGTCAGAAAAGCAAAGGCAATGACGGCGCCCAAAACCTGCTGAAGGCGGCGCTTCTCACCGGACTTTGCCGGTGCGGTAAGGATTGTTGACATGGTTTCTCCCTGTTTCAATAGGATAGGTTTCTGAGCCCGCAGAAGAGCTCGGTAACGCGGCATCGTAGGCAAAAGAAAAGTGCGCTTCAAGCCGTGCAGCAACTTGCGTGAAGCACCTGCGAAAACCCCGCTTTTCAACTTGTTTTGATGTTACTCACACAAAATACCCGCTCTTTTACGCTACAGCGTAATTTCCTGCGCAATTTTGCGGGCTTACGGGTAGCATCGGAAGACGACTATGTGCCGCGCATCACGCTTTTAATCGGACTGTTTGTGGTGCTCGTCTGGGCCGTGCATGTGCTCTACAGCTACACGGCCGCCTTTGCCGGACGGCGTATGAAGGGAAAGATCTTTTACATAATTCTGAACCGCACAAGCGCCGTGCTCTTCTGGCTGCTCGCAGCCGGCGTTTTCTGGAATATCGCCGGCCGCTAGCAGTTACATCGCGGTATGTTCGGGCATCTCCGCGCGCGGAATGTCCAGGGCAAAGGTCATGCCGCCCTTGGGGTTGGGCGTGGCAACAAGGCGCCCGTGATGGCGCTCGGCGATGCTGCCGATGATCGAAAGCCCCAGGCCGAGCCCCGTTGATTTACTCGTAACGAGCGGCTGCATGAACTTATCGACATCATGCTGCGTTATTAAGGCCCCGTTATCCTTCACCTCAATGCGCCAGTACTTGTCTTCGGCGTAGACGCGCACCGTGATTTCAGCGTCGGGCCGCCCCTCGAGCGCATCAGCTGCGTTTTTAAGAAGGTTTAAGAGCGCGAGCTCAATTTCCCAGTTGTCGATCTCAGCCCAGAGATAAGGATGCACGGCCTTTCGGATCGGGGCGTCTGTGCGTTTACTTCTGCGGAACGTTTCAATCGCGCGCTCAATGCAGATACTCATGTCCGAAACCTTGAGTTCCGGATTCTGGTGCTTGGCGTAAGCGCGCACGCGGTTGACGATTTCGCTTGCACGTGTGCCCTGTTCCACGATTTCCTCGAGCACTTCGGTAAGCATCTGCGGATCAAGCGCCCCGCGCTTGGCACGGCGCAAAAGGCCGTTCGCAAAGTTCGTGATCGCGCCCAGGGGTTGCTTCAATTCGTGGGCAATCATTGTGGACATCTGCCCGACGATACCGGTGCGCTCAAGGTTGGCGATATGGTCGCGGCTGGCCGCGGCCTGCTTTTCGATGCGGCTTCTGTCAGCCATCGCTTCCCTGAGCTGGCGCGTCCTGAGGCGCACCATTACGGAGACGAGAAACGCGTAGCAGAGAATAAAGACAACCCCCAAAACCAAAGCGAAGAAAAAGCTCGTCTGCTCCCGCACAAAGCGCTCAAAGCTCCAGCGCGCCAGGTGCTCGTAGGGGCCGATCTTGAGATCGAAAAAGAGATCGTGCACGGCGCGGTTGGAAACGGGAAAGCCCCAGTCGCTTCCCTTACCGAACCCCGGCATCACGTAAAGCGACGCGCTCACGGCCTTGGTGAGCTGCGGGTCGGTTCCGGGCGTCACGGCAAAGTACCAGCTCGGGTAAAGCTCGGTGCTGCGTGCGCACATCAGGGGCCCGCCTTTTCTCAGTCCGAGATAGCGCAGATTGTCCGGATGAATGCCGCGCTCGGAGGCCAGATGTTCCAGCGCGCACGCGGGCAGTATCCCCACATCCGCGGTCTTGCGCTCAAGCACCGCTTCCACCACGTTTAAGGGATTGATGCCGTAATAAACCACGCCCTTTAAAAGGACGTTGGGCACAAGGCCTCTTTGCAGCAGATCGCGCCGCGGCACGAGGGTGCCTTCAAAACTCACCGGAGATGTCGCCGCCACGGGGCGCCCCTTCATCTGTTCCACGGTGAGAATATCGGTGTCGGTGCGGGTGAAATAGACCGCGCCGATACTTTCCTTGGGATCACTCGTTTCAGTGGACCAGAGACTTGCCAGGCCCTTTAATCCCGCAAGCGCTTCCATTTCGCTGTAAAACGCGGAATCGGCAAGCACAAAATCCAGACGCCCGGACTGCAGTTCTTCCTGCAGATCTTTTTTACCGTAACTCAGAACCTCCACATTGTCGCGCCCGAAGGTGTGATAAAGCTGCTCAAGGGTGGAACGCACCATTTCGCCGCGGTCCACGAGCTGCGCTTCGGTAATGATGCCCACGCGCATCGGTGCGGAAAAGGCATAAGTGGGCATACCTTCGCGCTCACCGTCTCCGTTTTCTCCGGACACGATTTTGACGGTGGCGCGCTCAATGCTTTTGGTGAGCGCCGGATCCAGAAACGGAGCGATGTTTTCCACGGCGTCGGGCGCCTGCGCGGGCGCGGTGCTGCGGCTGATGGCAAAGTCAGCTTTAACGGCGCCGTAAACACCGATAAAAAGCAGAACAACAACGACAGCCAGTACGCGGATACGGTTTTTCACGTGATTTCCCGGATTTAAAGCAGACTAGATGCCGGGCATCGGCAGGTGACGGCCGGGCTTGCGGTGATCGACCACACGCACGATGTCATACGTACTCTTAAGGCCCTCGGGAGTCTGCACGGTCGTGACATGCATGTTGACGACCAGAATTTCACCGGGCTTCAGAGCAAACACGCCGTTATCGATGATGTTTAAGAAGGCCTTGTCGCACATACGGGCCCTGATTGTCTGAGCACCGTCCACGAACGTCCAGAAGCGGTCATTGCAGAAAACGGGCGCGGCAAGCGCAAGAGCCATCGTGCGGGTTTCATCGACCAAAAGCACGTCACGCGGCTCAGGCATGGCAAGGGCCGAGACTGCGCGGGCATCAAGCCTGCAGAGTTCGGCGTTCTCATTGCGGTCCGTAATGATCATGCGGGAGACTTCCGCGGAAGCCAGAGCCTTGGCGATCTCGGCAAGGCCCCTGCGCACTTCAATGTGACGCCAGAGGCGGTAGGCGTCGTTCGTGATATGCCAGAGCTGATCGCCCGCTTCAATGTCAACTTTGTCACCCACGAGGTCAATGCGGTCGGGTTCGCGCCCGTCCATGGCCAGTAAAAGCGGCACAAGCCCGGTCTGCGTACCCTCTTCCACTTCGGCTTCACCGGGTTCTGCCAGATCCTTCTGATACCACCCCAAAGCCCGCATCACGGCCGCGGGCTGCGGATTTTCGTACCGGCTCTGACCGGAGAGCCACGCACGGCGGGCCATGCCGAAGTTACTCCTGAACCCGAGATCGATCTCATAGGCCCCCGCCTTATCCTTGCGGCGCACATCCACTTCCGGATCCACAAGGTAGCCGTAGAGCGCACGGGTTGCATTGGTGAGCAGCCGGTCCATGCCGATAATGGTTCTGGAGACGGCACTGTCTTCTGAGGTCGTACCCTGATGCAGTGCGCCTTCAAGCGTCAGATCAAATGCAGCAAGCGACACGTTCTTCTCCCACCTACAATTAGACTTGTTTGTTGTTTGGATACGGACCGTTGCGGTCCGTGATGCAAAGGTTTCAATTTTAACGCGCGCGGGCTTTGATTTTTCATCAGTCCGCGGGCCAAAGACATGCAGATCATGGCCGGTATTGAGGTTTTGGACGATGACATCGAAACGGCAGCCCTGGCTGACGTGTTGCCCGCGGATCTCGCGCATCGTGTGGCGGCGCCACTGACCGAATTCGGGCTGCTCACCCCGGAAGATCTCTACGAGTGTGCCGCCAACGTGGGCGGCAACTGGTACCGGCAGCTGCAGGGACTCTCACGCGAAGACGCCGTGGCACTCATTGACTGGATGAAGAGCGCTGTTCCGGGCCTCGGAGAAATCACCGCGCGCTTTTATCCGCCGGGCGAAGCACCTGAATCGCTTAAAACCCGGGAACCGGCTTCAGACTGTGCTCTTGCTGTCCGGCCGATGGAAGAAATGCAGCTTGCGGGCGACCTCTCGGGCCGCCTCGGCACCAACCGCGTCGGTCGCGGCGGGATGCTTGAGGCCGGCAACGACCTTGAGGCCGTGAACCAATGGCTCGCGGCACGCGCCGTCAATCCCAACACCCGCGCGCAGTACCGCAAGGAAGCCGAGCGCTTTATTCTCTGGTGCACGCTTGAGCGGGGACTTGCCTTAAGTTCCATCACCGCCAAAGACGCCGCCCTTTTTCCCCGGTGGCTTGAAGGCCTCGGGCGCACGGATCCGGCCGTCTGGCAGCAACTCTGGAAAGAACCTCAGGCACTTTGGATCGGCCCGAAAAATGCCGCAAGAACGTCGCCGGCATGGCGGCCCTATAACGGCCCCTTAACCGCCACAAGCCGCAAAACAAGCCTGACCGTGATCCGGCTTCTCTTCAGTTTTCTCGTCAAAACCGGCTATCTGCAGTACAACCCCTTTGATCAGGTCTCAGGCAAAGTGAGGCTTCTTCCGGGCGAAGGTGCCCCGCGCGATTTTGCCGACAGGTCGCTGTCTGAATCCCAGTGGGAAGACGTGCTCGAGTACTTGGACAGCCTTCCGGAAAACCTCGCTTCCGCCCGCATCCGCGTGGTGCTCTGTCTCGGTAAGGGCCTCGGGATGCGCGCCTCTGAAATCATTCACGCCCAAGCCGGGTGGCTCGTGACGCGGCGAATCGGCGACGATGATCTTCTCGTGATCGAAATCGTCGGCAAGGGCGACAAGGTAAGGCGGCTGCCCGTAAGCAGCGAAGCGCTTGACGCCATCAATCTCTACTTCAGCCTCAGAGACCTCCCCCCGGTTTTAAAAGCCGATCCCAAAACAGCGCTTGTCGCCAGTCTCGGGATCGGGCGAAAAAAGGACCCCGCAAGCCTTACCGCGATTTCGCGCTCGGGGCTGTACAGGGCACTGGAAAATTTCTTTGAGGGCGCTGCGCTTGCCGCTGAAGACAAAAGTCCCGCAGACGCCGCCAAACTCCGGGCCGCCTCGACCCACTGGCTGCGTCACACCTTTGCCTCCTGTGCCTTGCGCACCATGGACATCAACGTCGTGCAAAACGCGATGGGCCACGCCTCAATCGGCACCACAAGCCGTTATCTGACGCCCGAAGACGCGCAGATTGCAAAGGCCATGAAAAACATGTCACCGATCTGACGGACGTTTTCCTCAGATCAACGCCGCCGGACTTTCGCTGCCGCCCTTCGTAATATCATCCGCCCGTTTTCGTTAAGGCAGACGGTGCAGGAATGCAGTTATCCAATTCCACCAAAGGTATTTTGCTGGCGTTACTCGGTGCAAGCGCCTGGGGCGCGATGGGTGTTGCGGGCCAAAACGTCCTGCAGCACTTTTCTTTTACACCCTGGGGCCTTGTGAGTCTCAGGCTTCTTTGTGCCGGAAGCATTCTTCTGATTCTGCTGTTTCTGCAGCGCGGAAAAGCTGCTCTTGCTCCCATGCAAAATAAGCGCGACGCCTTTGACATCACGCTTTGCGGCATCATGATCGGAGTGTCGCAACTCACGTTTTTCCTCGCGATTTTTTACCTTAACGCCGGCACCGCGACCATTTTCCAGTCGATGACGCCCTTATTCGTGGTGCTCTACCTCGCGCTTTTTGCCCACAGACGTGTGCGGGTCTTTGAGATGGGCTGCATGCTCTGCGCCGTGGTGGGCGTAACGCTTCTTGTCACCAAGGGGGACTTAAGCTCGGTTCATCTCTCCCTCACCGGGTGCCTGTGGTCGCTTGCCGCGATCATCACCTTTATCATCTATACGCTGCAACCCAAACGCGTCATGGCGCGCGTCGGAGGCACAACACCCGTTGTGAGCTGGGGGATTTTTATCGGCGGCGTTATTGCCTGCTTTATCAATCCGCCCTGGACCTCTCACGCACAGTGGACCTGGGAGTCCTCGCTTTGCTTTGCCTTTATTGTGATCGTGGGGACCGTCATTGCGCTTACGGCGTTTCTTGCAAGCACCCGCTACATTTCGCCTGCAATTGCCTCGATGCTCACAAGTGCCGAACCGCTCGTAGCCGTGGTTTTGTCGGTCATGCTGCTCGGAGTCACCATGACGTGGATTGAAATTTTTGGCGGCGTCATCATTGTGGTAGCGGTGACAGCACAGTCACTCAACGCCCGGCGCCTTGAAAAAGAACAGGCGCAGGTCGAGGCCGTTTTGTCAGCCCGTCGCCGCGCCCGCGCGAATGTGGAAAAACAGTGATTAACGGATAACGGCCTTTGCCTGCACCGTCATCGTCACCGACGTATCACCGGCTTCAAAAACCGGGAGTGCAGCGCTTGCCTTACCGGCTGCGGCGTCCATCACGGCACTGGCCCTGAGCATCCGGGGCGCATAGTAGTTGCCGCTACCGTTAAAGGAGAGACTTTCAATCCTCACGTCAGAGGCGGTCTTGCCGAGCGCTTTGGCCGCTTCCACAGCTTTTTTGGCGGCGTTTTCAATCGCCATACGGGTGAGCGTCCCCTGCATAGCTTCCTGCGCTTCGCGGCTCAGGGAGAAATTCACACTTTCAAAGGCAAAGTACTTCTGTGCTGCCTGAGCGATCTTGGCGGCGCTTTCCGCGTCCTTGACGGTGATCTGCACGTTCTGACGGACCTGCCAGCCGGTGATCTTCGGGGCAGCAGTCTTTGTGCGCGCCGTCTTTACGGTGTCGCTGTAGTGCGGCCAGCTTGAGAGCTGCGTCGTTTCATAACGGGCATCGAGGCCAAGTTTTTTGAGTTCGGTGAGCCCCGTGTTCGTAGCTTCAATCACCTTGCGCGCAACGTCAGCCGCATCAGCACCGATTTCCGTGCAGTAGAGATTCACGACGGCTTCGTTGTTTGTCTGTGTGAGCGTTGCCTGACCGGTAAGCATCACTTCCGTACCGTTACGGCCCGTCTGCACACCTTCAGGAAGCTGAGCAAGCGCGGCAGAGCCGGCCGCGGCAAGCGTTACAAAAGCCAGAATCTTCAGAGAATGCGTTGCTCTCATTTTTTATGTCCTTTTTGTTGTTAAGTACTGCTCAGATCCTATTGTGCCCGCCTTTTTCCTTTAAAAACTCATTCTGCAACACCCCGAAACAGAGCTTTGCAAAGGCTCGCGCTCCGTAACGGCTGCGGCCCGGGAAGTTACAAAAAACCGCCGGACTCTCTGACAGAGACGGCGGTTTTTGCTGCAAAAGAGCAGAACGACATTACGGCGCCACGCAGTCGATGACGTTCTTCTGCACCCGCAGTCCGTTAACCTGCCGCAAACGGGTCGTCCGCCGGATCCGCGCTTTGGCGATACTCGGTAAATGCCGCAATACGGCGAGCTTCGTTTTCTCCATACCGGTCAGCAATAAACCCAAGCGCCATATCCATGCCGGCCGTAATACCCGAGGACGTGTAGAACTTACCGTCTGCTACCCGGCGGGCTTTCTTCTGCCAATTTACATCCGGCACGCACTTCATCACCATGGGCAGTGCCTTTTTGTTGCTCGTCGCTTTGCGTCCCTTCAGAAGTCCTGTCTGCGCCACGAGAAATGAGCCTGTACAAACCGTGAGCACATATTCTGCTTTTTGTGCCGCGGCTTTACCTGCCTCAAAAAACGCTTTCTCTTTGGGCAGAACCTGAGACACTGCGCCCGGCACAAGAAGAATTCTCACAGGATCCTCAGACACGAACTTTTCCGTCATCACCGGCACGCCCTGCGCGCTTTTGACAATGCCGCCGTCAAGCGACACAAACCGCATGGAGTCTGCAAGATTTCCGAGCATCTCCACCGGTCCCATAGCATCGATTGTTTCAAAACCGGGAAAAAACACGACGGTAAGATTGGCTTTTGCCGCGGTCGCGGTCGTTTGTCCGGCAACCGCAGGCAAAGCCGATGCCGGCATCATGAGCACCGCGGCTGCACTGCAGAGAGCCCGACGGCTCAGACGGGGTTTCAGACATCACTCATCTCCATCAAAAAGCACTTCAGACAACATAACGAAAAAAGCAGCGGGATCTGATTCCAGCTGCTTTTTCCGCTTAGCTTAAGGCGATACCGGAAGGCAAACCTTAAGGTACCACACGGTCAATCACAATCTTCACGCCTTCAGCCCCGACCTTAACGGTTCCGGCGGAACCCTCAAGATCGCCGGGACCGGGCATAAAGTTGCCGGAGCGTGAAACGCGCGCTTCAACAATGGCTTCCATGACGTCAGCCAGGGTCTTCACGCCCATTCCCATCTGGCTCATGCCGTCAAGGCGGAAACTCGCGGGAAGGTTTGCCGCATCCAGGCGGATAAAGGCAACCGGCATTTTGCTGCCCGTCACACTGCGTGCAAACACAAAGACCGTTTCCTTACCGGTGAGTTTTCCCTTCATCGCGGGGGCCACATCCACCGTTCCGGTAATAAAGACCTTACCGGGCGCCGCGGCCTTTTCCTTCACGGGCGCTTTGACCCCGGCAGGTGCCGGCTGCAGGGCGCTTGTCTCGGCAGGAAGTCCCCCCATGCGGCGGGCCTGCTCAATGTTTTCCGTGATCTGACGCCACTCTTCGCTGCCCTGCTCAGTGCCCGAACGCATGCGCTCCCAGTAAGTCACGGCACCCTTAAAGTCACGCTTGTCGTAGCAGAGCGTTCCCATCAGAGCCAGTGCCTTCCAGTGCATCGGATCGATTTTCAGAGCCTCCTCAATGAGTTCCTGAGGCTTACCTTCAATGGAACCTGTGGTCGCTGCCAGAACGTCCGCCCAGTCCGCGAGAACGTCCGGGTTGTGCGGCACAAGGCGGTTTACCTCAGCAAACGCGCGCGAACTTTCCTTCCAGTTTTTAAAGGACGCGTAGGTCTTGGCGAGCATCATCCAGCCGTCGGCGTTGTCGGGATTTTCCTTCAGACGGTCTTCCAGCAGTTTGATGGAATCCATCAGATCGGCTTCGGAGTGTCCCTGCATGCCGGTCATGTTCTGCTGCTGTTGCTGCATAAAGACCGGGTCCAGTGCCTGCGGAGACCCCAGGTACTCATACCCCACAAACGCAAGAACGGGGACAGCAACGACAATCACGAAGGCGGCGTAAAGCCCCTGACGGCCGTCGCGCCGCACGCTCTCCTCACCTTCAGCAGTCTCCTCGATCACACGGTGTTCGATTTCCGTCTTGGTCTCGGTGTACTCGTCCTCGGGAATTTTGCCAGCCTTGTAGTCGGCTTCAAGCTCGGCGTACTGAGCGCGCAAAAGCGCGAGGTTTTGCTCGGCTCTCACCTTTCCGGCATCCGCGCGGTGCTTTTTCACAAGCCCCCAGACGATGAGGGCAAGCCCCGCCGCCGTCAGAATCAGGGCACAGATAATGAATGTAATGAGCATCGGTTACTCTCCGCGCAAGAGGGCGTCAGCCTTTTTACGCTCTTCGGGCGTTAAGGCCGTTTCCGTCTTCTGAACCGTCTGCTTGCGGCGGCGCAGGTTGATGTAAAAGCCAAGAAGCGCCGCAATGAAGAGCACGACGGGCCCGAGCCACAAAATAGCCGTTGACGCCTTAAAGGGCGGCTTGTAGAGCACAAAGTCGCCGTAGCGGTCCACCATGTAGTCGATGATTTCCTTATCGCTGCGGCCGGCCTTGATCTGCTCAATCACCTGATTTCTCAGGTCCACCGCAAGTTCCGCATTACTTTCGGCAATCGACTGGTTCTGGCACACGAGGCAACGGAGCTGCTCGGAAATGCCCAGAACGCGCTTGTGCGCCACCGGATCAAACTGCGTGGGCGCTGCTTCATGCGGGGCGGCCGCGGCCGGCGCTTCAGCCGCCGCGTACGAAGCAGAGAACGCGCACAGGCCCGCTAATACACAGATGAGCTTTTTCATTGCGCCTCCAGCTTGTCAATCAGCGGTTTGAGTTCGTTTTTCCAGATTTCAGGCGTCACCGGTCCCACCACTTTGTGGCGGATCACACCTTTTTTGTCCACAAGGAACGTCTCGGGCGCACCGTAGACACCGAAGTCAATGGCGGTGCGGCCGTCAGCGTCCATCACGGACACGTCATAGGGATCTCCGAGGTTATCGAGCCACTGCAGTGCGGCAAAGCGCTTGTCACGGTAGTTGTAGCCCACGATGAAGATCTTTTCACCGGCACGCTTTAACTGCACGTAAAAGGGATGCTCGTACTGGCAGGACTCACACCAGCTCGCCCAGACGTTTAAGAGGTAGACCTTCCCGAGAAGATCCTTCTTGGTTACGGTCTTTTGCGGGTCATGAAGCTGAGGCAGAGAAAACTCCGGCGCCGGCTTGTCAATCAGAGCAGACGGAACCTTTCTCGGATCCATGTAAAGGCCCTTTAAGAGGAACCCGGCAAGAAACAGAAATATCGCAAGAGGAATCAGAAACTTCCAACGCATATTTAAGCCTCCTTCACTGCGGCGTCCGCACCCTTGTCTTCACGGCGGCGCAGACGGTAGCGTCTGTCGGTCATCGCCAAAAGGCCGCCCAAGGCCATGATGATCGTGCCCCACCAGATCCATGTCACAAAGGGCTTGGAGTAAGCGCGCACAATCCAGCCGCCGTCAGGCGTCGGCTCACCGAGACTTACATAGATGTCGCCGGTGATCGAGTGGCGGATCGCGGCTTCGGTCATGGGCATGGAGCGGGACGAGAAGTAATTGCGCTTTTCAGGATAAAGCCGCGTGATTTCCTTGCCTTCACGCGTCACGGTGAAGTCACCGCGCACAGCCGTGTAGTTCTGACCGCGCACTTCCTTCGTGCCGTTAAAGACAAAGCTGTAACCGGCAACCGTCACCTGTTCGCCCACGTACATGCGCACATCGCGTTCGGCCGGGTAGCCCTTCACAAGAGCCACACCGATCACAAAAACGGCCACGCCCAGGTGCGCGAGCTGCATGCCCCAGAAAGCACGCGGATGACGGAAAAGTTTCGCAAAGAAACTGCCCTGCATGTTGCGGCCGCGGTCGATGATGTTGTAGACCACGGTAATGGCAACCCAAACCGCAAGCGTCACGCCGATAAAGACCCAGTGGCTCCAGCGTCCCATGAGGAAAGGCACCACGGCGGCAATCACAATGGCCGCGGCAAAGCACCACCAGAGCTTCTTGGTAAGCGTAAGCGGATCGGCTTCCTTCCAGCGGGCAAACGGAGCCACGCCCAAAAGGAAGAGCATCGGCAGCATGATCGGCCCGAAGACCGAGTCAAAGTACGGGGGCCCGACCGAGATCTTGCCGGCGTTTAAAGCGTCAAGGAACAAGGGATAGAGCGTTCCCAGAAGAACCGCGCCCATCGCGACAACAAGAAGCACGTTGTTCACAAGAAGCATCGACTCGCGACTTACCATCGAGAAGTTGCCTCCGAGGCCCACCGTGGGAGCACGCCAGGCAAACAGAAGGAACGACAGGCCGATCACGATGATGAGGAAGGCGAGAATAAACACGCCGCGTTCCGGATCAGTCGCAAACGCGTGAACGGACGTGAGAACCCCCGAGCGCACGAGGAAGGTCCCAAGAAGCGAGAGCGAAAAGGTGATGATCGCAAGGAGCACCGTCCAGATCTTGAAGCACCCGCGCTTTTCCGTCACGGCAAGGCTGTGCATCAGCGCAGTACCGGTCAACCACGGCATAAAGGAGCTGTTTTCCACCGGATCCCAGAACCACCAGCCGCCCCAGCCGAGTTCGTAATAGGCCCAGTAGGAACCCAGACTGATGCCGAGCGTGAGAAGAATCCACGCCGCCGTCGTCCACGGACGCATCCAGCGCGCCCAGGCCACATCGAGCTTACCGCTGATCAGGGCTGCGAGCGCGAAGGCAAAGGGCACGGAAAAGCCCACGTAGCCCAGATACAGAAGCGGCGGATGAAAGACCATCCCCGGGTCCTGCAGCAGGGGATTTAAGTCAGCCCCTTCGGGAGCAGCCGGGAAAAGGCGCAGGAAGGGGTTGGAGGTAAAGAGCATGAACGCCAGAAAGCCCATGAGCACAAGGCCCATGATGCCTAAAACACGCGCCATCATTTCTTCGGAAAGCCGGCGGCTTGCGAAGGAAACAGCCAAAGCCCACCAGGAAAGCGTCACTGACCAGAACAGAATCGAGCCCTCGTGGCTGCCCCAGGTTGCCGCCACCTTGTAGTACCAGGGCAAAAGCGAATTGGAGTTGTTCGCCACGTTGAGCACAGTGAAGTCACTGATATAGAAGCAGTACGCGAGCGAGGCGAAGGCCACCGTCAGAAAAAGCGCGTTGGCGCTGGCGCACATGCGTCCGGCCGCCATCCAGGACGAGATTCCGCGGGCGGCGCCGACAAGCGGCAGCACCCCCTGAATCACGGCCACGATGAGCGCCAGAATCAGTGCAAAATGACCGATTTCCGCTATCACGGGATATCTCCCTTAACCGAGAAGTTTGTTGATTGAATTACTGCTTGGAGTGCGCCATCGACACACCCTCTTCGGCATTTTTATAGTCAGCCGTACGCATGGCGGCATGGGCCTTGTCCACAGCATCCTGCGCCTCAGGCGGCATGTAGTTTTCGTCGTGTTTAGCAAGCACTTCGCTGCAGACGAAAACGCCCTGATCGTTTAACTTACCCTGAGCCACAACGCCCTTACCTTCCTTAAAGAGGTCGGGGAGAATCCCCTTAAACTGCGCGGGGATCACGGCTCCGGTATCGGTGATGCCGAAACTCACCGTAACGCCGTCTTCAAGGCGCTTGACGGAGCCGGGCATCACCATCCCGCCCATACGGAAGGTACGGCCCTTGGGGGCTTCCTGCGCCTGCACCTGCATGGGGGAATAGAAAAACACCAGGTTTTCGTTAAAAGCGGAAAGCATCAGGTAGGCCCCGACGCCCACAACGGCAACCGCGCCGACAATCAAAGCCAGTCGTTTGGCAGCTCGATTCTCCATAGTTCTCTGCTCCTTGGGGTCAATAAAGCGGTTAAAAACTGTGTTCTTTTAATGGGGCTTACGCCTCAATCTCGGCGCGCGCCGCTTCTTTTTTCACGCGATCGAGGGCCGCCTTGCGGCGTCTTACATGCATAAAACTTTCAGCGATCACAAGAAACGTGGCCATTCCGTAGGCACTCCAGACATAAAAGCCGTGACCGTCCATGTGCAGAAAATGCGTAATTGAAGTCCAGTCCATGTTACTTACCCTCCTTCACAAGCGCCTGTACCCACGTCTGCCGGCGTTCACGTTCCAGAATCATCGAGCGCGCACGCACAAAAGTTGAGGCAAAACTGTAGATCCAGAAGGCCACAACCATCAAAAGCAGCGTGTAGAGCATGATCGGAGCGATAGAAGAACCTTTGCTCGTGATCGAAGCGCCCTGATGCAGCGTGTTCCACCACTTCACCGAGAAATAAATGATCGGGACGTTCACAACGCCCACAATCGCGATCACGGCACAGGCCTTGTCGGCACGGCGGTGATCGGCAATCGCGCTCTGAAGCGCCAGAAAACCGAGGTAAAGAAAGAGAAGGATGAGTTCACTTGTCAGACGCGCGTCCCACACCCAGTGGGTTCCCCATGTGGGGCGTCCCCAGAAAGATCCCGAAAAAAGCGCAAGAAACGCCATCAGGGCCCCGGTGGGCGCCATCGCGGCCGAGAAAATCGAGCACATCTTGTTGTTGGTCACAAGCGCCGCAGCGGAAAAGACCGCCATCACAACATAGATGAGCATGCTCATCCAGGCACTTGCCACGTGAATAAAGATGATGCGGTAGGAGTTACCCTGCGTGGCGTCAATGGGGCAGACAAAAAAGCCGAGGTAAAACGCGACGGCGGCGCAGACAGCCGCAAGGCCGTAGAGCCACTTCACCGAATAACCCGCGGTACGGTAAAAACCTTCCGGGGTAAAAAATGCGTTCTTCATGCTTCTCCTTGATGGGGTGTAGTTTTACTGCAGTGAAATCCGAAGGGCGGCCGCCACCGCAAAGGGCGCTGCGGCAAGCGCAAAAAAGCTCAGTCCGGCGGTGACCATGAGGTAGGCCGCAGGGCTCACGCTGATGGCGACCTGCACGGTTGCGCCTGCGCCGAAAATCAAAACCGGAATGTAAAGCGGCAGCACCAAAAGGCTCGTTAAGACGGAACCAGCTCTGAGTCCCAGGGTGAGCGCCGCACCGATTGCCCCCACAAGACTTAAGACCGGTGTGCCGAGCAAAAGGGAAAACATCAGCACCGCCGTCTGATCAACCGGGAGGTCAAACAAAATACCGAAAACGGCCGCAAAAACCGTGATCGGAATCCCGGTGACGAGCCAGTGCGCAACGACTTTGCCGACCACGATGACGCTTAAGGGTTCGGCGGAAATAAGCATCTGCTCAAGCGTTCCGTCGGCGTAGTCCAGGGCAAAAATGCGCGGCAGCGACAAAAGAGCCGCCAAAAGAGCCGCCACCCACACCACGCCCGGGGCCATCGTTCTTAAGACGTTTTGTTCGGCTCCGACCCCGAGCGGCACCAGCGTCACGACGACCGCGAAAAAGAAGATCGTTTGAACAAGGTCGCTTTTTTGCCGCAGTGCAAGCATCAGGTCGCGGCGGACCACCGAGAGAAAGAGATTAAACATGATCACCTCCCCCGAGGCACGCCTGTGCCTTCTTTTTGCGTTTTGGGGCAAAGGCGGAGACGTCCACCGTGAGTTTCTTTTCCTCAGGGACGTCCACGGCACACTCCTGGTGGGTGGTGTAAATAACGATGCCGCCCGCCCTGACATGCCGGGCAACGGCGTCCGAAAGGTTCGCCACGCTCTGAACGTCAAGCGCCGTAAAGGGTTCATCCAGAATCCAGACGGGCTTCATTTCGCTCACAAAAAGGCGCGCAAGCGCCACGCGCCGCCTCTGCCCCTGGCTTAGTTCCCCGGTTGTATGTTCGGTGAAGTCTGTAAGTCCGACGGCGCCGAGCGCCTCGTTAATCTGACTGTCGGTGACAATGAGGTTTCCGAGCCGTGCGGCAATGCGCACATTTTCCCGGGCGCTCAGATCGTCCTTGACGCCGTTCATGTGGCCGATATAGACGAGATCTCGGTGAAAGTCTTCCCTGAGCTTTGTGATGGACTCGCCCTTATAGAGAATTTCGCCGGCGTCGGGAACCATAAGCCCCGTCAAAAGCCTCAGAAGGCTTGTTTTACCGGTGCCGTTTGCGCCGGCAAGGCGCACAAGCGTGCCCGGAGGCGCTTCAAACGCGAGCCCCCTGAAAAGCAGTCTCTCACCGCGCTCGAGCTCAAGACCGCAGACACTGAGCCCGTTGCGCGCAACAGCAGAATTTGACATAAATCCCGGGATCCTTCTTTTAGCGGCAGACAACCCCTTTTTGCATGGGCTTTGCTGAACGCTTATATCCGCCCGAAGGCAGACTTTCTGACTAGTCCGCTGAGTCTAGTCAAAACCGATTAACCAAATCTTACAAAAAACCCGGCCGAGGCCGGGTTTTTCGAATTTCGCATTTCCGCATCATCAAGACGCTGGTGTTCAGGCGCCCCTCGGTTCACGTCGACAAGAACACGCTGACATTTTTTCCCTGACGGCACTGTTTCAATTTCAACCATCAGCGGTCGGATTCGGGCACGTCTGTGCCCCGGCCCTTTTCAAAAAGAGTTGCCGGCTTCGGGAAAGCGTAAGGAGTGCAACCTTGTTCTGCATCCCCGGAGAGGCCGGAAAGAAGCGTTTTGGGAGCTTCACATCGCTGTGGAGTCCCAAGGTTGTTCGGGCGAAGAGCATTTAAAGAATCTGAAAGCCGACGAGATCATGGGTATTGATGTCGGCGAGAACAATATTGCGGCCGTCAGCATGGGCCGTATTTGGAAAGCAGGAGCATTAAAGGATAAAAGAGACCGATATATGAGTCAGAGAAAGCGTCTTCAGCGCAACGGCTCTCAGAGTGCCGGACAGCACCTAAAAAAAAGCCTCAGGCCGAGAAAGACGCCATGTGACGCATGTCAATAACGTTGTAAGCAAAGAGATTGTGCAGGAAGCCGCAAAGCGGGGTATCAAGTTAATCGCCCTGGAAGACCTAACGCATATCCGGGATCACATCAAGGCCGGGAAACGCATCAGAAGCCGACTGCACCGCTGGTCTTTCCGTGAGTTGCAGGAGATGATTGTTTACAAAGCGGCAGCCGCTGGAATCCGGTGTGTTTTCCTGGATCCGCGCTATACAAGCCAGACATGCTCACAGTGCGGGGCACCGGGCAAACGCCATAAGCACGGGTTTTGCTGCAGCCAATGTGGTCACCTTGCTCACAGCGACTTGAATGCGAGCCGCAACCTGCAGGGTCTGTGCCGACAGCTGTCAGCACAGGGGCTGATGTAAACCAGCCTTATGTTGGGCCGTGTGATGCGGTTACAATAAACCCCCCGTCTTCAGACGGGGGGTTGTTTACGTGTGTCTCCTCCCGGATGGGAAAGTCGTACTTCTTGTTGTCAGAGATTTTTTATTGGGGTTTACTGCGCCTGCGGGGCTCTCCGACACCGCCTTAAGCGCTGATTTCATGCCGAATTGTGTCTTTTCCCCGAAACGCCTGCCAAAGGACGATACCTTAAAGCGGGCTGAAAAATTAAGCTTGTCTATTAGTTATAAAGGATTAGTCAACCGTAAAACCTGTTTCGACCCAATAAATATGCACATTCGTACTTTTTTCCTGCCTGAAAAAAGAATCCTGCCTTAAGAATCGGTTGCCGCCCGTCCGAAGCTTAAAATCGGCCAAAAAAGCGCTTCATCCGACGGTTTTCCCGATACACGCACCATGTCACAGGCCAAGGAACTCAACCTTCTCGAGGGCTCCCTCTGGGACAAAATGATCATCATTGCGCTGCCGCTTGCCTTCACGGGCGTGCTGCAGCAGCTCTTTAATGCCGCCGACGTCGCTGTCCTCGGACACTACGTCTCAAGCGACGCAATGGCTGCCGTGGGAAACAACGTCCCGGTGATCGGTCTCATAGTGAGTCTGTGCATGGGACTTGCGCTCGGCGTTAACGTCGTGACGGCCCGCTACCTCGGAATGCGGCAGAAAAAACTCGCTTCTGAAAGCGTACACACGGCTTTTGCACTGTCGGTCGCCTTTGGCGTTGCCATTGCCCTTTTGGGGGAAATCTTCTGCGGCTTCATCATGGATGTGCTTGACGTCCCTGAGAGCGTTCTCGGGCACGCCGAAGACTACCTACGCGTCTACCTTGCGGGCATCCCTTTTATTGCGGTTTATAACTTCCTTGCTTCCGTCTTCAGAAGCAAGGGCGACACGAAAACCCCTTTGTGGGCGCTTTGCGCCGCAACGGTTTTTAATATTGCCGGAAACCTCTTTTTTGTTTTGGTCTGCGGCATGCAGGCCGGGGGCGTGGCGCTTGCGACGGCGCTTGCCAACGCTCTGGCCGCCGCCATTCTTGTGGTCTGCCTCATGCGGCGCGATGATGAATTAAGGCTCATCCCCGCCAGGCTTTTCACCGTCAACCGCACGGCACTGAAAAACATGGTGAGAATCGGGTGGCCCGCGGGACTGCAGAGTATGGTCTTTTCGCTTTCCAACCTCATCATTCAGGCGGCAATCAACAGTCTCGGACCTGACGCGATGGCAGGAAGCGTCGCAGCCTTTACGATTGAAATCAACGTTTACTGCTTTATCAATGCCTTTGGCCTCACGGCCACCACGTTCGTGAGCCAAAACTGGGGCGCGGGAAACCTCGCGCGCTGCCGGCGCGCCACCCTCATTTCCATGGGGCTTAACTTTGCGGCGACCTTCGTTCTCGTAGCCTTTATCTGGATTTTCGCAAGAGAACTTCTCGCCTGCTTTACGACCGATGAGTCCGTTATTGCGCTGGGGCTTACCCGCATCTTCTGGGTGGTGCTGCCCGAACCGGTTAACGTCATCATGGAAACCTTGTCTGACGCCATGCGCGGTTTCGGTTATTCACTGCCTCCGGCAGTGGTGACATTGGTGTGCATCTGCTCGATCCGCGTACTCTGGGTTGCAACACTTTTTGCCGCCGACCCTACCTACAACATGCTCATGGCCGTCTACCCCGCAAGCTGGGTGGTGACGACGCTGATGCTCTGGTGGCTTTACCGGCGTCACCAGAAAACACTTGAGACAAAAACCGCAGGCAGTTTCGATTAAGTCTAGAAACGTATCTGTTTTCGCGCCTTTCGTCAGGTCTGTTTCAGCGTGAGCAATACAATATGCAGACACCGTTATTTCGGACAATTCTGAATAACACCACAAATACAACCCCGCGTATTCATGGGAGAAAATAAGTTTATGCGCAGTGATCCGTTAACCAAGGGCATCAATGCCGCCCCGCAGCGTTCGCTTTTAAAGGCCCTGGGCCTGTGTGATGCCGAAATCGGCAAGCCTCTGATCGGCGTTGTGAGCTCCAAGAACGACATCGTTCCGGGCCACATGAATCTCGACAAAATTGTCGATGCCGTCAAGCAGGGCGTGGCTTTGGCGGGCGGCGTTCCGATTGTGTTCCCGGCAATTGCCGTCTGCGACGGCCTTGCGATGGGCCACGTCGGCATGAAGTACTCCCTGGTTTCGCGCGAACTCATTGCCGACTCCACCGAATCGATGGCAATGGCTCACCCCTTTGACGGCCTGGTGATGGTCGCTGCCTGCGACAAAAACGTCCCCGGGCTTCTGATGGCCGCCGCGCGCCTTAACATTCCTTCAATTGTGATCAGCGGCGGCGCAATGCTTGCCGGTCACTTTGAAGGCCACAAGGTCTCCTACTCCAACATCAGCGAAGCGGTGAGTCAGTTCCGAACCGGCAAGATCACGCCGATTCAGTTTGAAGACCTCGAAAACAAGGCTTGCCCGTCCTGCGGTTCCTGCTCGGGCATGTTTACCGCGAACTCCATGAACTGCCTCTCGGAAGTGCTCGGTATGGCGCTGCCCGGCAACGGCACGATTCCGGCCGTTTACTCCGCCCGCCTGCGCCTTGCCAAGGAAAGCGGCATGAAGATCATGGATCTCGTCCGTGACGACCTTAAGCCCCGCGACATCATGACGCGCGACGCGTTTATGAACGCGCTTGCCATTGACATGGCACTCGGCTGCTCAACGAACTCCATGCTGCACCTGCCCGCCATCGCGCACGAATGCGGCATTGATCTTGATCTCTCGGTCGCAAACGAAATCAGCAAGCACACCCCGAACCTCTGCCACCTCGCTCCGGCCGGCAACCACTACATCGAGGAACTCGATGAAGCGGGCGGCATCCGCGCGGTGATGGCTGAAATCGCCAAGCTCGGGTTCTTAAAGACCGATCTGATGACTGTCACCGGCAAGACCGTTGCCGAAAACATCAAGGGCGCGCAGATTCTCAACACCGAGATCATTCACACCGTTGATAACCCCATCAGCAAGGAAGGCGGCATTGCTGTTTTGAAGGGCAACCTCGCTCCCGAAGGGTCTGTGGTGAAGCGCTCGGCCGTGGCTCCTGAAATGATGCATCACAAGGGCAAGGCCCGCGTCTTTGACTGCGAAGAAGATGCGCTTAACGCCATCTACGGCGGCAAGATCAACGCCGGCGAAGTCGTCGTGATCCGCTACGAAGGCCCCAAGGGCGGCCCCGGCATGCGCGAAATGCTCAACCCCACCTCCGCCATTATGGGTTCGGGCCTCGGCAACTGCGTGGCTCTCATCACCGACGGACGCTTCTCCGGCGCCACCCGCGGTGCCGCCATCGGTCACGTCTCGCCGGAAGCTGCTGTGGGCGGCCCCATTGCGCTCATCAAGGAAGGCGACATGATCGAAATCGACATTCCCGCCAACACGATCAGCGTGGATGTGTCGGACGAAGAAATGACGAAGCGCCGTGCCGAATGGAAGCCGAGAACGCCGCGCGTGAACACGGGCTATCTCGCCCGCTACGCCAAGCTTGTGAGTTCGGGCTGCAAGGGTGCCGTGCTGAGTTAATTTCAGAGGGCTTCTTGGAAAAAGAGGACGTCTTTACGGGCGTCCTCTTTTTTTGCGTCAGGCTTTGGCCGGATAGTGTCTGGCGCCGAAAATCGCGCTGCCGACGCGAACCTCGGTGCTTCCGGCCTCAACAGCCTCCGTCATATCCGCGCTCATTCCCATGGAAAGCGTGTCAAAGCCGTAACGGTCTTTGAGCCCGTCAAAAAGCGCACGCATGGCAATAAGGGGCTTCATCTTTTCTTCCCGGGTGTCAGCGGGCGCCGGAATCGTCATGAGCCCTCTGAGTTTGAGCCGTGGAAGCGCTCTCACGGATTCAATCAGAGCGGGAAGATCGTCGGGCACAACACCGCTTTTACTGGCTTCGCCGTCAATATTGACTTCAATGAGCAGATTTAACGGCGGCAGATTTTCGGGCCTCTGGTCATTTAAACGCTGCGCGATTTTTAAGCGGTCAACACTTTCCACCCAGTCAAAATGCTCGGCCACAGGGCGCGTTTTGTTGGACTGCAGCGGCCCGATAAAGTGCCAGACAATCCCTGAGTCAGGCCTCTTTTCCTTAAACCACTCTATCTTTTCCACACCTTCCTGCACATAGTTTTCGCCGAACGCTTTCTGGCCCGCAGCAAGCGCAACATCCACGGCTTCAGCGGGAAACGTTTTTGAAACCGCGAGCAATACGACACTTCTGCCGCAGGTATTCGCGGCCGCTTCGAGCCTTTCACAGACACGGGCAAGGTTTTCGGGAATTCGGGAAAAATCAGACATAACAGTTACTCAAGAATCAGCCTGGGGCGCGGCATCGGTCCAAGGCGCCGCCACGCGGGCATTGTAGTAAGACTCAAGCCCGAGAGACTGCAGTATGCGGTCCATTTTTGTGTCGGCGGGCGCCGTAATGTCCAGGCGTTCACCGGTGACGGGATGCGTGAGCGCCAGGCGCGCGCAGTGCAGAAACATCCTCTGCTCTCCCCAATACGCCGCAAGCGTGCGGTTTAAGGCGCCTTTACCGTAGGTGGAGTCGCCGATCACCGGGTGGGCGATATGCTTTAAATGCCGGCGGATCTGATGCCTGCGGCCGGTTTCGGGTTCGGCCCCCAAAAGCGTCACCCGCACCGAGGCAAAATCCCCGAACGCAACCGGCACCTCAGTGCGCGCCCAGGGCTCAATATCCGTTACCGCTGGCTGCGCTTCGGTTTTCTGGGTCCTCAGATACGGATCACGCACGGGCTTTAAGGCGTAATCAATGCGGCAGGGTTCATTGATCCAGCCGCGCACCAGCACCGCGTAGCGCTTTCTCACGACCCCGGTCTCAAACTGACGGGCAACGGTTGCCGCCGTTTCCGGATCAAAGGAAAAAATGAGAACACCGGAAGTCCCTCTGTCCAGGCGGTGCGCGGCATAAACGCGGCGCCCGAAAAGATCCCGAGCCTGCTGCAGCGCAAAGTCCTCCGCGTCGGGTGCCACCTCGCTGCGGTGCACGAGAAGTCCCGCCGGTTTCATGACGATCCCGAGCACTTCATCGGTGTAAAGCGGCACCACCCGCGGTGCCGACGGTTTTTCTTCCGGCGGTAACGACAAAACTGACTCCGTCACAAAACAAAGAAAATGCTGTCTGCCTTTTAGCCGCACACGAAAAAACTGTCAAGCCCGTCGGGGCGAAAATGAAATTTCCCGCGATATCAGCCCCCTGAGTTTTCCACCATTTTCCACTGTTTGTGTGGAGATCTCAGAGGAGCTGAAAAAATTTCACACAAATTCAGCCGGTTTCTGTTGTGCCTATTTTTTAAGCACGCAGCAATATCTTGTTTCCGTTGTGCAGGTTATGCCATCTAGGTATTTTCCCTGAAATTCTGACGTGATTTTTTCCTGCCGCAAAATAACCGTCTCCTTTATCGGGAACACTTACTCCCGATGGCTGAGGGAAGAAACCAAAAACGGCACCAACGGAGTATTTACACCCCTTTCTCACTGCATCAGAATGATTGGCACTACATCCGAAACAAACGGGTCATTCATGGCAGTCAAACTTAACGCCCCCACCGCGGAACTCGTGCGCATCAACGTCGATGAGCACCCGCTTTTTAAGCGCATCTGGGACGACAAAACGATTACACGCATCACGGACGCAAACGCTGAAACCGTCACAAAAGCTCAGGGACTTTCCGCGCTTTGTATTGTCGACGACCCCGTGATGTACAAGGAAACACTCGATATGGCCGTGATCGGCCCGGAGCTCTTTAATCTTTTCGGCGGCACTCTCACGGCGCAGGGCTTTACCGATCCGGCCTTCGGGCGCCGCATCGCCAACACGCTCGGCATCCGCAGGCTGCCGGCGCTTGCGGTCTTTCGCTTCGGCGAAATGATGGGTGCAATTGAAGGCCTTCAGGACTGGGACGTCTATGAGGCAAAACTTGTTGAGATTCTGACCGGTGAGACGGCGCAGCCCAAGCGTAAGATTGTGATCGGCAACGCCTGAACGAAAGCCCTCCGGGAAATCGATTTTTAAAACAGTCATTAAAAGGAAGCGCATGCCGCACAACATCACGGATTCGGCCTGGACCGGTCCCGATCTGAAACCTGAAGAGGAAAAACGCGCCGCTCAAAAGACGCTGGCAGTTCTGGAAGAAATGGCGGACGTCTTTAAAAAGGCGGGAGAGGACACGAAAAACGAACTGCACTGGATCACGGATCTGGGGCGGCTTGACGCCGGCACCAACCGCTTCTTAAAGCAGACGCTCGGCAGGGGGGAAGTCAAAATTTCTCTGTGCGGGGGTGAAGCCGTCGCGGAAGAAACCGAGATCCCCGCGGTCTGGCGGCTCACGATCGGCGAGCAGACGAGTCTTGTGGCCGCACTGCTGCCGCGCTGCGTGACAACGCTACTTGAGACCGGCAACACCGACATTAAGGAACCGGAAAAAAAGCCCGACGGCCTTTTTGCCGCGGGCCCCGTGCTCTCCGAACTCAGACAGGCCTTAAAGGACGCCGATCTCACAAAGATTCCGGAGTTGCCCGACCATCAGATTGATCTGTCACGCCAGCCCTTAAACCCCGCGGACATGAATTACATTCTCACCACGCTCGGGGAAGGCAAGGTCGACATCGAACTTTCCGGCTTTGCCAAAAGCCGTATTCAGGCTTCCCGCGTCAAAGGCATCTGGCGCAGCCGCATTCTCAACAATGCCGGCAAAACCCTGATGGACAGCCTGGTGGTGGCGCTTATTCCGCCTGAAGTCCCCGCGGGCCGCGAAGATATTCCGACCTCAGAAGCCAAACTGCGGGAACTTGCCGACTGGATCCGCCGCGACATGGCGCGCGGCGCGATCGGTTAAGGAGGTAAGCCGTGACGGAATTTGTGAGTTCTGAAGAGGTCCAGAAGCGCCTGGATGCGCAGCGCGCTAAACGCATTGCCGCAAGCGGACGCATGCAGTGCAAGGTCTGCTGGTACATCTATGATCCGGCCGAAGGGTGCCCCGAGACGCAGACGCCCCCGGGCACCCCCTTTTCGGAACTGCCCGAATGGTGGAGCTGCCCGCACTGCGACACACCTGCGGCGCTTTTTCTCCCGGTCCCCGAGGACGAAACCGACAGTGCGGCAGACACCTCCAGCGAGGCAACCGATGGAAATCAAACCCGTTGAACTCGTCCGCAAGCCCAAGCCCTTTGACAGGGATGAGGCCGCGCGCGCCTACGATCGGTCACATACCGGGCAGACACCCCGTCCGGTCTTTATCCGTGAGGAAGGACGCCTCAGGGTCTTTCAGCAGGATCCGGCCCCCTTTTACGAGGCCGGTTTCCGGGAAATTCTCGCCACGCGAATGCGGGGACTGCCGATTCTCAATCCCCGCATGAATGTGAAGGTTCTGCCTTTTAAGCGGATCGGTCCGCACTGGTTCGGTGTGGCGGTGACCCCGTGGTCGGTGCAGGCGGTGCTTGCCTGCGGCGACAAGGCCCGCTGGAAACCGGTCGCGGCCGGTGCGGAAATCGATATTCCGCTCCCCTCGGGTCCCTTTACGTTTCTAGGCGTTGCCGACAGTGTGCTCGGGCAGTACTTAATGTGTTCACTGAAAAGCCCGGTCACTGATTTTGCCGATCAGGCCGCGGCCGAAGCCTTTGCCGGTGTGTGCCTGCAATTGATGCTTTCCAAAAAGAAAGAGGACGTGCCCGAAGACGAGCCCGGGGAAAAGCTCACGCCCGCCAGACCGGTTAAACCGGCCAAAAGCCTCTCGGATCCGGTGACGCGCCGTGCGCTTTTTTCTGACTTTACCGACGGAGGAGCCGATGAGTCTCACTGATGCCGCGGTGGATATCACCGTCACGGTCCGCGAGGACAACACCGTCGCGGTACGCACGGTTTCCGAGCGCGACGATACGGTAGCCAAAACGCTCACCGGTTCGTCGGTTTCCTCGGCCGCACCCAAGCTTCTTCTCTCCTCGGTCTACGCGCTCTGCCCTCAGGCCCATCTGGCGGCCTGGGAGGCGGCCTCTGCCCGGGCTGCCGCCAAGGCAATGCCTGAGAACGCCCAAAGGGTTGCCGCCGAAACGGCTGCCGAACATTTGCGGTTTCTCGCGTTTGACGCGCCGAGAGCCGTGGGGCTTAAACCCGCGCATGACGTGCGGCGTCTGGGGACACTGCGCACCCTGATGACGCAGGAATTTTCCGCAGTCAAACCGGATTTTGCGAAAATCCGCGCGGCACTGACCGCTGAAACCGAACACTTCGTCACGGGTCCTGCCGCGGGCTTTAATGCGCTTGATTCAATTCCTGACTTTGAGTCCTGGATCACGCACGGGCAGACCCCGGCCGCGCAGCTTTTCTCCGCGCTTTGGGAGCAGGTCCCCTCCCGCGGGATTCTCACGACACCCGCACTGGATCCTCATTCGCCGGCGGACGCTGAAACGTGGTTTACGCCGCAGTTTTCCGCGCAAAACCCCACGGTCAGAGGCAAACCCCGCATGACCGGGGCTCTGACGCGCTGGAAATCGCACCCCCTCATTGCCGATCTGGATGAGCTCTACTGCTGCTCGGTGAGAACGCTTTTTGTGGCGCGCCTGATTGAAATCATCCGGGTGCTTACGGACTGGGCCAAAACCTTTGATTTTGTCCGGGCTGCCGCGGTTGCCGCCGACACGGGGGTGGCACTGGTGCAGTCCGCGAGGGGGCTTTTGACGCACCGCATCAGACTTGCCCGCGACTTAAACCGCGTAGAGTCCGTCGTGATCGCTGCGCCCACGGAATGGAACTTTGCCCGGCACGGCGCAGCTGAGGAGGCGCTCTCTAAAATCGAATTCTTCTCGGAAGAAGACTACCGGCGCCAGGCCGCCTGGATGCTCGCGGGGATCGATGCCTGCGTACCGTGCCGCCTGCACTTTGAGATGCCGCAAACCAACGGCACCACGGATGAGGCGAGCGCTCATGCATGAACTTTCCATTGCTGAAGGCATTGTTGAGGCCGTGGAAAAAACGGCGGCCGCTCAGGCTATTGACCGCGTGCTTTCCGTGCGGGTTGCCGTCGGGGAACTCGCGGGCGTGGATATTGAGGCCCTGAAATTTGCCTGGCTCTCAGTAACGCGCGAGGGCCTTTTAAAGGGCGCGGGCCTTACGATTGAAACACCCCCGGGGCAAGCCTGGTGCCTGGACTGCGGCAAAGAAGTTCCCCTGCACCGGCACGGCGAACCCTGCCCCGAATGCGGGGGTTACCATCTCACGGCAACGCAGGGGCATGAACTGCGCGTATTGGATTTTGAAGTTCCTGAATAGATTTTGGAGAAAAACGTTATGTGCACAACCTGCGGCTGCGGCGGCAGCCATACCCACACCCACGTGGATGAACACGGTAACGTCGTCACCCACACGCACGGACCGCATGACCACGATCACACGCATGAGCATCATGACCACGATCACGCGCATGAACACAGTCATGCCGCCTCCCGCACGGTGACCGTGGAGGAAGACATCCTCGCGCGCAACAACCGGGAAGCCGAAAAACTCCGGGAAGAATTCCGCCGCCACAAAATCCTCGCATTGAATTTTGTGAGCTCTCCGGGATCAGGAAAAACTGAACTTTTGTCCGCCACTGTCCGTGCACGCAAAGAAGGTGACCCCGTGATGAACGTCATCGAAGGGGATCTGCAAACCGACAACGACGCAAGCCGCATCCGTGAAGCGGGAGCCCGAGCCGTGCAGATTAATACCGGCAAAGGCTGTCACCTCGATGCCGAACAGGTGACGCTTGCCGTGAAGTCGCTGTCTCCGCAGGACAACTCCGTCCTTTTCATCGAAAACGTCGGCAACCTCGTGTGCCCTGCGGAGTTTGACCTCGGTGAGGCCCACAAGGTCGTGGTGATTTCCGTTACCGAAGGCGAAGATAAACCCCTTAAATACCCCGACATGTTTGCAGCGGCCGATCTGATGATCATCAATAAGATTGATCTTGCGCCCTACGTGAAATTTGATCTCGATAAATGCGAGGAGAACGCGCGCCGCGTCAACCCCCGCATTCAGTCGCTGCGGGTTTCGGCCACTACCGGGGAGGGGCTTGAAAAGTGGCTTGCGTGGCTTAAGGCCCAATACACGCTCGCAACCCTTTAAGCCGGGCGGCAAAGGACGGTCAGTCAAAATGCGCGTGCGTGAATCGTTTCGGATCCGGGGCCTTGTGCAGGGGGTGGGTTTCAGGCCCACCGTCTGGAACACAGCCCGGCGTCTGAAACTTGCGGGCGACGTTTATAACGACAGCGAAGGTGTCGTTGTCAACGTTGAGGGCGAAGAGGCATCTGTCGCGTCCTTTGCCCGGGAACTGCGCCGCGATATTGCGCGTGACGCACCGCTTGCGCGGATTGATGCCCTCGTCTCACTCGGGTTTTCCGCACCCACGGGTGCAACTGACTTTGAGATCACCGCAAGCCGCGAGGGCGCTGCCCGAACAACCGTGACGCCGGATGCCGCAACCTGCGCCAAGTGCGCTTCAGAGATCTTTACCAAAACGAACCGCCGGTGGCGCTACGCCTTCACTAACTGCACGCACTGCGGTCCGCGCCACACGATTACGCGCCATATTCCCTATGACCGTGCACAGACCTCCATGGCGGTCTTTCCGATGTGTCCGGTCTGCCGCGCCGAATACGAAAATCCGGCCGACCGGCGCTTCCACGCGCAGCCAAATGCCTGTCCGGTCTGCGGCCCGAAACTCACGCTCACCGACAATAAGGGTAACGTCATTGCGGGCGACGCGATTGCCGGAACACTTAAAGTGATTCTTACGGGCGGCATTGCCGCCGTAAAGGGCCTCGGGGGCTTTCACCTTGTGTGCGATGCCCGCAACAGCCGTGCCGTCACACGGCTGCGTGAGCGCAAGGGCCGAAGCGAAAAACCGCTTGCCGTCATGTGCGCCAACACCGAAAGCGCTTCAGAACTCGTGCGGCTGTCTGCGGCAGGCGTAAAGGCGCTTACTTCCGTTGCACGACCGATTGTCCTTGCGCCCAAAACCGATGCGGCCGACCGGCTTCTTGCGCCGGGTGTCGCCGGGGGTTTCAGCGAGGTGGGCGTGATGCTCCCCTATACGCCGGTGCACCTGCTTCTTTTTCACGAATACCTCGGGCAGCCTGAAACGGACCTCGTGTTTGAAAACCGCACCGTGGACCTCACGCTTGTGATGACAAGCGCCAATCCCGGGGGTGAACCTTTGGTGACCGGTAACGAGGAAGCCTACGGAAGGCTCATGGGCATTGCCGACGTCTTTTTGCTGCACAACCGCGACATCGTCGTACGCTGTGACGACTCCGTGGTGCGCGATACAGAAAACGGCATTCAGACGGTGCGCCGTGCCCGCGGCTACACGCCGCTTGCGCTCCCCTTTCCGGCTGATGCCGCCGACAGCATTCTCGCAACGGGACCGTTTCTGAAAAACACCGCCTGCATCACGCGCGGAAAAGAAGCCTTTGTCACCGAACACATCGGTGACACTGACAACGAATCAACCTGCAGAGCCTTGGCAGGCTCGGTAAAGCACTTTCTCAACATTTTGGAAGTCACCCCCGGGGCCGTTGCCTGCGACCTGCATCCGGACTTTTATTCGACGCACCTTGCAGAAGACTATGCGCAGCGGCTCGGCATACCGCTTATCCCCGTGCAGCACCATCATGCGCACGCCGCTGCCGTCATGGGCGAGCACGGGGTGACTAATGACGCCTGGGCGCTCGTTGCCGACGGCGTTGGCTACGGCACGGACGGGACGGCCTGGGGCGGCGAACTCCTTCATGTGCATACGAACGGCACGTTTGACCGCATCGGGCACCTTGAAACGATGGCGCTGCCGGGTTTTGACAAAGCCGCACGGGAACCCCGGCGCATGGGTGCCGTGATGTGCCTTAAGGCGGGCCGCGGCGAGGCGATTGAAACACTGTGGCCCGCCTTTACCGGGCAGCCTATTCGTGAACTTATCAAAAGCCCCCGGCTCTCGGGCCGCACGACCTCGCTCGGGCGTCTTTTTGATGCCGCGGCTGCCGTACTGGGCCTGGTTGAAGTAATGCACGATGAAGCCTATGCCGCCATGCGTCTTGAAAGCGAAGCCGTCAACGCCCAAGGGCGTGTTCAGCCTCATGGCTGGACGGTTTCAGACGATAACGTACTAAGCTTTACGCCGCTTTTTGCTGAACTTATCGACAGGCGCCTTGCCGGCGACAATACCGGGCAGTGCGCCGCGGACTTTGAAGCGACCGTGGCAGCCGGCCTTTCGGACTGGGTGAGCCGCGTCGTGCCCGCAGGGGAAACCGTGTGCCTTGCGGGGGGATCTTTTTTAAACCGTGTTTTAGCCGAATCCGTACCGAGGAGACTGCGTGAACACGGACTGACTGTTTATATGCCGCAGAGTCTGCCGCCCGGAGACGGGGCCGTCAGTTACGGTGAGGCGCTGGTTGCGGCGCAGATTTTGAAATATCGGGAGATGAATCATGTGTCTGGCAGTTCCTGCGCAGATTGAGTCGGTGAACGGGACATCCGCACTGTGCGTGATGTCGGGAGTCACCAAAGAAATTGACGTGTCGCTTACGCCTGAAGTCAGGCACGGCGACTGGGTGATCGTTCACGTAGGGTTTGCCCTGCAGACGATTGACGCCCAAAAAGCGCAGGAGACGCTTGCTCAGATGGCCGCTTTAAAGGATGCAGGCGATGCAGTACGTCACTGAGTTTCGCGACCGCGAAAAAGCGCAGGCCATTGCAGAAGAAATCCGGCGCGAGGCAAAACCCGACAAAAGTTACCGCTTTATGGAGTTTTGCGGCGGACACACGCATGTTCTGGCCCGCTGGGGACTGACGGAACTTCTGCCCGCCAACGTCAAAATGATTCACGGACCGGGTTGCCCCGTGTGCGTGCTGCCCGCAGGCCGCATTGACATGGCGGTTGAGCTTTCCGCAAGGCCCGGCGTGATTCTCTGCACCTACGCCGACGTGATGCGTGTGCCGGCGGGAAAAGGCCAGACCCTTTTTAAAGCGAAGGCGCAGGGCGCGGATATCCGCATGGTGTATTCCCCCTTGGACGCGGTGAAACTGGCGCGTGAAAACCCCGACAAGGAAGTTGTCTTCTTTGCAATCGGCTTTGAAACGACAACGCCGCCGACAGCGGTCGCAATCAAAGTTGCGGACAAAGAAAACCTCACGAACTTTTCGGTGATCTGCTCGCACGTGCTCACCCCGGCCGCCATGGAACATATCCTGCTGGGAAAAGTGCATCTTGACGGCCTGGTGGGCCCGGCGCACGTTTCAACCGTGATCGGCGAAAAGCCCTATCACTGGTTTGCCGAACACCACCATATGCCGGTTGTGATCTGCGGGTTTGAGCCGCTTGACATGCTCCTGAGCATCCTCATGCTCGTGCGGCAGGTAAACGACGGGCGCAGCGTTGTGGAAAACGAATTTACCCGGGCTGTAACGCCGGAAGGCAACACCGTTGCCATTACCCTCATGGACGAGGTCTTTGTACGGCGCAAGAGTTTCGGCTGGCGCGGTCTTGGCGAAGTCCCCGAGAGTGCGCTTGCCATTGCCCCTGCCTACGCCCGGTTTGATGCGGAAAAGAAATTCGGGCTTGTTGAAAAGCCTGTGCCCGACAACAAGGCCTGTGAGTGTGGCGCCATTTTGCGCGGTGAAAAAGAGCCCAAAGACTGCAAGGCCTTCGGCACGGTCTGCACCCCCATTCACCCGATCGGAGCTTGCATGGTGAGCAGCGAAGGCGCCTGTGCGGCGTTTTACTCTTACGAACGGCGAAGTCTTGCCGCCAAACAATGAGGATTCGCAATGTCTGTCAAACCCAATTACATCCGGCCGCTTGATATCCGTCACGGGGTCGTTGACATGACCTTCGGTGCCGGGGGCCGTGCCACCTCGCAGCTCATTGCCGAAGTGTTTGCACCGGCCTTCACCAACCCCTACCTTGATGAGGGCCACGACGGCGCAGTATTGCCGGCAATCAAGGGGCAGCCCGTCATGAGTTGCGACGGCCACGTGGTCAATCCCCTCATTTTCCCGGGAGGCGACATCGGGCGGCTCGCAGTTTCAGGGACCGTAAACGATGTTGCGGTCTGCGGCGCAAAGCCCCTGTATCTCACGGCTTCCTTCATTATGCAGGAGGGGCTGCCCCTGGCAACCCTCAAAACCATCGTTGACTCGATGGCCTCAACCGCAAAAGAAGCGGGTGTGCAGATTGTCACGGGTGACACCAAGGTCGTGGAAAAAGGGCACGGCGACGGCCTTTACATCGCCACCACCGGTTTCGGGGAAGCACACGCCGGAGTACACATCTCCGGACGCGCGGCCAAACCCGGCGATGCGGTGCTCGTCACCGGGACTATGGGCGACCACGGCATCACGATTCTCTCACACCGTGAGGGCTTAAGTTTCGGCACTGATCTTAAAAGTGACACGGCGCCCTTAAACGACATCACCGAAAGCCTCATTGCAGCATTAGGCAGCAAAGTTCACGTGCTGCGCGATCCGACGCGTGGAGGCCTTGCCACCACCTTAAACGAGATTGCAAGCCAGTCGGCCGTCGGCATTGAAATGGACGAGGAAGCGGTGCCCGTTTCCCCGGAAGTTCAGTCAGCCTGTGAGTTTCTGGGGCTTGATCCCCTCTACATTGCCAACGAAGGCAAACTCATCGTGATTGTGGAAGGGGGTGCGGCAGAAAAAGCCCTTGAAATCATCCGCCGAAGCCCCCACGGCAAAAACGCCTCCGTCATCGGAACCGTGACCGAAGAAAATCCCGGAACGGTCCGGATGAAGACGCTTTTGGGCGGCCACCGCCTGGTGGACTGGTTGAATTCCGACCCCCTGCCGCGTATCTGTTAAGCCGCAGGCAACCAGAAAAAGAGGACGGGTTTTAATTTCCGTCCTTTTTTGTTACTGCCAGATTTCGGCGTCTTCAGAGCTCTTACCGAGAAGACCCTCGTAGATACCCCGGGTCTCATCATCAAAGACGCAGAAGATCACCTCGGTGTTGGGACACTCGGTCAGCAGAAACTGCCCTGCCACCACCACGGCGGTTTCGGCCGCTTCCTTTTTAGGGTAGCCGTAAACGCCGGTGGAAATACAGGAAAAGGCAAGCGTCCGGATTCCCTTGACGCGTGCAATCTCAAAGGAGCGCGCATAGGCACGGGCCAAAAGCGCCGACTCCCCTTCGCCGCCCCCGCACCAAACGGGCCCGACGGCATGAATGATGTAGCGGCACGGCAGATTAAACGCCTCCGTCATCTCGGCGCCTCCGGCAAAACAGCGCCCGAACTGATTGACAAAGTCGCGGCAGGCTTTTCTGAGCTCGGGCCCGGCCGCGCGGTGAATGGCGCCGTCCACACCGCCCCCGCCTCTGAAGTCAGCGTTGGCAGCGTTCACAATGGCATCGACCTTAAGCGTTGTGATGTCGGCCTGCACGATGTGCAGACGGCGTTTGACTTCAGGACTGAGCGTTGAAGCAGGCATGATGGAAAGCCTTTCGATTGTGGGGAAAAATTACCGGTTTGCGGACCTGCGGGCCTGTACTGCGCCGCGCAATTCCTGCGCCCGCCAGCCGAAAACCGCCAATACTGCAAAGTATGTCACACCTGCGGCAACGACTGCCCCCGCCGCAAGAACTAGTCTTCTGATCCACGCGGACTGCATCTGCGCCCAACTGACGGCAAATCCGGCTTCAATACCCCAAAGTACCGCACCAAGCACCGCCGCCGCCAAAAGCGTCCGGACAAAATAAAGAAGCCACCCCGCCTCGGGCTTATACCAGCCGCGCTTTAAAAGCACCGTCAGAAGGCAGAGAGCGTTAAAGCAGGCCCCGAGTGCCACCGAAAGCGCAAGCCCCGCGTGTGAAAATGCCGGAACCGTCACAAAATTACAGGCCTGAACGAACACAACCGAAGCAACCGCCGCCTTCACCGGCGTGCGGATGTCTTTTCTTGCGTAAAACGCGGGCGCAATGATTTTGATTCCGATAAGGCCGATTAACCCGGCCGCGTAGCCTTCAATGGCAACCGCCGTCTGCATGACGTCTGCGGCCGTAAAGTTTTTCCCCTGAAAAAGGACCGAAGCGAAGCACTCGGCCAAGAGCCAGAGCCCGACGGCAGCAGGCACGGCAAAAAGCACTACGAGTCTCAGTCCCCGATCCAGAAGGCGGTTGTAGCGGTCAAGCTCCCCCCGGTTAAAGGCCGAGGCCAGACTCGGCAGCAGTACCGTTCCCAGGGCGACCCCGAGAAGCGCCGTCGGAAATTCCATCAGACGGTCGGCGTAATTAAGCCACGTCACGGCGCCGTGATTGAGGCGCGAAGCAATGTTGGTGTTGATGAGAATGGAAATCGGAGCGACCGACACCCCGACCACGGCCGGAACCATAAGACGCAGGGTCTGACGCACCGCACTGTCTTTAAGTGACTGAAAAGGAGAGCAAAACCGCGGCAGAAGCCCCAGGCGCTTCAAGGCCATCAGCTGCATCGCAAGCTGCAGAATGCCGCCCCCGATCACCGCAACCGCCAGGGCCCAGATAGGCGCCTGCATAAAAGGGGCAAGACAGAGAATCGCGGCGATAAACGAGAGATTTAAAAGAACCGGCGTAAAAGCGGGCACGGCAAAATGCTTCCACGTATTGAGTACGGCCGCCGCAAAGGCCACAAGACTCATAAAGATGATGTAGGGAAACATACAGCGCGTAAGGGCTGCTGCGAGGTCAAAGGTTTCCGGATTTTCGGCAAAGCCCGTGGCGATCACCCAGATAATGAGCGGCGCGCAGATAACACCCAGCACGCTCACGGCAAAAACCGCAACCGCCAAAAGGCTGAAAACGTGCGAGATGAATTCTTTGCTCCTCTCTTCCCCTTCTTTTTCCCGCACATCGCTTAACATCGGCAGAAACGCCTGGGAAAACGCGCCTTCGGCAAAAAGACGTCTTAAAAGATTCGGAATTCTGAAAGCCACGTAAAACGCGTCGGTGGCACCCGAAACGCCGAAATAGCGGGCAATCAGCATATCGCGGATAAGGCCCGTGACGCGCGACAGCAGGGTGAGCGCAGAGACCGTGGCGGCCGAACGCAGCAAAGACATAAGATTTCTTTTTCCGCAGCAAAAACAGAGTGGGCCCGCTGCCTTCTGCAACTTGTCTCACGGCATGAGTTTTGATAGAATGCGGGGCTTTTCAGGGGTCGGGTCAACCGACTCAGGTGCGACATTGTCGCATTGAAAAGTGATTCTAACCAAACCGGCCGAGCCCACGGCTGACAGATGCGAAGGGCATACCGGTTAATACTGTGTGTGCCTCACCATCAGGCAAACGTTTTTCAGGAAACATAAATGGCCAATACCAAACAAGCTCGCAAGCGCGCCCGTCAGGCGGTTGCCCGCAACCAGCACCTTTCGGCTCAGCGCAGCCAGTACCGCACCGCCATCAAGAAGGTGCGCAAGCTGATTCTCGCCGGCGACAAGACCGCCGCTGCTGAAGCCTTCAAGCAGGCTCAGTGCGTCATTGACGCGATGGCAGGCAAGGGTGTTCTGCACCACAATGCCGCTGCCCGTCATAAGAGCCGCCTGTCCGCCTCCATCAAGGCGATGGCTTAATCAGCCTGACCTGTCGAGCTTTGGCGCCGCACGCCTTCTGTCCCTCAGCCGGGGGCGTGCATAAGGCAAAAAAGTTCCTGAGAAACGCATCGACGATTGCTCCGCGATGCGTTTTTCTTTTGCCCAGAGTTTTTATTCGGCAAGCGCCTGACGAATGTCAGCGGTGAGTGCCGGAAGACCGGCGTAAAAGCCGTCCGCCTTTGTCCGGATCAGTTCTTCATCAGCCGCCGAATGCGGCTCCTCAAGAGCAACCACCGTGAGTCCCGTGGCCTTGGCTGCCTCAACGCCCGGCAGACTGTCTTCGATCACGAGGCAGTCGTTAGCCGCAAGCCCCAATCCTGCGAGCGCCTTGAGGTAGACCTCAGGGTCCGGCTTTATCGCCGTAACGTCTTCGTGCGTGAGCATGAAGTCAAAGATGTCGCGCAGCAAAATTTCAGAACGGATCACGGGATTGATGTCGCAGTAGATGTCGACATTGGCGCGGCGCGTGGTCGTGGCAAGCACCAGGCGCTTGCCCGCAGACTTTAAGAGTTTCAGAAGGTCGGCAGCTCCGGGCTTCAGTCGCATCGTCTCCTTAAGAAGCCTGCGGCTGATGACGTAACGCCGTGCGTGAACTTCAGCCGCGGAAAGGTCTGAGCCGAGACGCTTTCCGAGCTCTCCGCAGAAGGCCTCGTAGGGACTCGCTTTTTGGCTGTTTTGAGCCAGAGAAATCTCACGAAACCGGGGAAGATCAAGGTCGCTGTAATCAACCCGAGCGATTTCAGAGGCGAGGATTTCGTCCACCTTGTCCCAGACGCCCAGAGAATCAATGAGCGTGCCGTCAAGGTCGAAAATATAGGCTTTAGGGTCCAAGAATCCGGGCATCAGTGTTCCTTCGTGGAGCTGCGGCAGACAACAAAAGAGGCTTGTTGCAGACAAGCCTCGGGATTTTTCAGCACAAGCCCGGCCTTCAAGTGAACTCGGCCCGGCTGCTCCGTTTTCTGCCACTCTGCAGGCCCGAACACCAAGGTGTCGGGCTCCCGCGGCAGAAACGTATCCGCGAGCCACATTATCGACTCTCAGCCTGCAGATTCCAAGAAAAACAACCGGAAGAGTCACCCAGGTAGTCACCAAAAAACGTGAGACAACGTGAGATCACGCGAGACTAAAAAAATTACAAACTATTACACAACAAAATGACTGGACACCGCGAAAACACTGGGTTAAACCGCCGAAAACCCAATAAAAAAAGGACTTCGCAAAGAAGTCCTTTTTTCAGCAATTGGCGGAAGCGGTGAGATTTGAACTCACGGACGGCTATAAACCGTCGCCGGTTTTCAAGACCGGTGCATTAAACCACTCTGCCACACTTCCGTAAGGGACTCGGATTTTATCAGAAAGACACCGCGCTCAGGAGTTGAGCCACGTGTGCTGCACCACAATCACGTTCCACGCGATTTTGATGAGAAGCGCCGCTACGGCGATCTTCACAATCCAGAACCCGATCTCTTTAAGTTTTTCAATATCCATCGCTCTCTTCCGTCGGATAGGAATTTGCAACCCGGCACTCAGCCCCGGGCGCAGAACTCACGCAGCACGTCACCCACGCGGCGCACCAATTCATCAGCTTCCGCGCGCGAAATCGTGAGACTCGGCACGATGCGGATGACGTTGCCGGCGGTCACCGAGAAAAGTACGCCGTGCTTGAGACCGAGCTTTAAGCAATCGTGAGCCGGCCGGTCAAGCACGATGCCGATCATGAGACCCAAACCGCGCACTTCCGTAAAGCAGGGCAGATCCTTATAGGCTTCGCCGAAAGCCTTCTGCAGGTACTCACCCATCGTCGCCGCATTTTCAATGAGGTGATCCTTTTCCATCACGTCAATGGTGGTTGCCGCAGCGCGCATTGCCAGGGGATTACCGCCGAAGGTGGAACCGTGGTTGCCGGGGACAAAAACGCCGTAGGTCTTTTCATTACAGACAATAGCACCGACGGGAACGCCGGAACCGAGAGCTTTCGCAAGCGTCATCACGTCGGGGTTAATCCCCGCGTGCTGATGTGCAAACCACTTGCCCGTGCGTCCCATGCCGCTCTGGACTTCATCAAGAATCATGAGCCAGTCGTTCTTGTCGCAAAGCGCACGGATGCGGCGCATCGTCTCAAAGGGAATCGGGCGGATACCGCCTTCGCCCTGCACGGGCTCAAACATCACGGCAGCAATACCGGGTTCGGACGCCGCAACCTTTTCAATCGCGGCAACATCACCATCCGGCACAAAAATGAAGTCAGGCAGATACGGATCAAAATCGCGGCGCACACCGGGGTTACCTGTAGCGGACAACGAGGCAATCGAGCGGCCGTGGAAGGCGTGCTGGAAAACGATGATCTTAGGCTGGGCAAAGCCCTTCATGTGTCCGTACTTACGGGCGAGTTTGATCGCGGCCTCATTGGCTTCAAGGCCCGAATTGCAGAAGAAACAGCCGCGCAGACCGCTTTTTTCACAAAGTTTTGCGGCCACGGTTTCCTGCAGATCAATACGGAAATAGTTGGAGCAGTGAATCAGATGCTCAACCTGGTCCTTCAGGGCCTTCACAAGCACCGGATGGTTGTGCCCGAGGGAATTCACAGCAATACCGGCAAAGCCGTCAAGATAACGCTTACCTTCCGTATCGGTAAGCCAAAGACCTTCGCCCTTAACAAAAGACACCGGAAGCGGCGAAAAGATCGGCAGCAGATGTGTTGTGGTTTCCAAAATAATTCCCCTGCACTGAAATCCATGAAATCGGGCTGCGGGAGGATCCGCAGACGCCCTCAGAGAGACGCCCGCCGCGCAGCTTTTCAGTGTCCGGCACTCGCAAAATCCCAGCCGGACAATTTGTGTATTTTAAGGCAAAGGAAACCACGGACCGAAGGATTTTTTGAGCCGGCCCGGAAAATTCTCAGGACCACGTGTCCGGATGCTGCCAGAAATCGAGTACCCGCTCGAGTTTGAGCGTTCTGGAAAATGGCGGCAGGCTCTCGAGAAACCGCCGGCCGTAGGAAGAAATTGAAGGCAGCACGCGGCGGTCCCCGATAATCAGGATGCCTCGGTCGTGTTCGCTGCGGATTAAGCGCCCCGTGCCCTGCTTTAACGCAATGGTTGCCAAGGGTACATGGTGCTCAACAAAGGGATTGCCGCCCTGCTCGGCAATCCAGCGGCTTCTTGCCAGCAATACCGGATCGTCCTTCGGGGCAAACGGGAGCTTATCGATCACAACAAGCGACAAAGCATCGCCTTTAATGTCGATTCCTTCCCAAAAGCTCATGCTGCCCACAAGAATGGCGCCCGCCTGAGTTTTTCTAAAGCGCTCAATAAGTTTTGTGCGGCTGTCTTCGCCCTGCACGAGCACCTCGTAGGCGCGGTTATTGGCGGAAGTAAGCCCTCTGAGCAGTGCCGCCGCGTGGCGCATGGCCCGGTAACTCGTGCAGAGAATAAAAGTCTTGCCGCCGATCACGTCAATCACGGGCCAGCTCTCGCGGATCAAAGCCTCAATGTAGTCTTCCCGCTCACTGGTTTTCGGGTCCGGCATCGATTCAGGCACATAAAGCATCGCCTGATCAGCGTAGTTAAAGGGACTCGCATACACGTGGGTTTCAACCCCGGCAAGGCCCATTTCGCTGACGAAGTGAGAAAAGTCCCCGTGGCCGGAAGCAATCGTCGCGGACGTAAAAACCCAGGCCGACTGCGCCTGCATCTGCCTTAATTTGGCAAAGTCTTCGGCAAAGGATAGCGGCGTCGTATTAAGCCGCGCCTCCGTTTTACCGCGCTCAATCCAGCGAACCGCAGGCCGCCCGTCAGCAGTTTTGGCGGGCTCCTTGGGCGTTTTCAGTGCCTCAATCCACTCGTTCATCTGAACCGACAGGCCGTTTAACACCTCGCAGTACTTGGTGATTTCCGCATCTTCCTCACACACGGGCATCACGGACTCAATGAGTGTGGCAAGCGCCGTGAAAGTCTTATCCAGGGGCTTAACCAGCGACTCCGCATCCGCGGTTTCGGAAATCATGCGGCTTACGCCCTCTCCCACTCCGATTTCATCGAGCCTCAGGACAAAGTCCATCATGGCGTGGATCACCGCATCGCAAGCCTGATCCCAGTTGTTCTTCTTGAGGTAACTCTTAAAGCGGCTCAAAAGCCCGGCCCGCATTTCCTTGACGGTGTTTTTGAGCTGATAGGTCGAAAATTCCGTTCCGAAAAAGGCCGAGGCAATGTCAGGAAGCTTGTGCGCTTCATCAAAAATCGTGAGATCAGCCTGCGGCAGCATCCGCGCATCGTCTCCGGCCCCGGCTGATTCGGGGTCGGCAAGCAAAGCCATCGCCGAAAGATAGAGATGGTGATTGACAACGACGATGTCGCTTGCCTTGGCTTTGGCGCGGGCCTTGTAGACAAAGCAGTCCTTGATGCGCGGGCAGTCGCTGCCGAGGCAGTTTTCCGCGGTGCTCGTCACATAGGGCCAGGCCGGCGAATCGTCCGGCACCCCGTGACAGCGGGCTCTGTCCCCGGTTTCATCCGTTTTGGCAAAAAAAGCGATCTTCTGAAAGTCCCGGACGGCTGCCGGTGACGGCAGTCTCGCTTCGGACTGTGCCGTTTCCATGCGGTAAAGGCAGATGTAGTTGGAGCGGCCCTTTAAAAGCGCGGTGGAGGCATTGACCCCGAGCGCCTTGCAGACAGCGGGCAGATCCTTTCCAAAGAGCTGATCCTGCAGGGGCTTACCCGCCGTGCTTACAATGACCTTGCAGCCCGCAAGAATGGCAGGCGTCAGATACGCAAAAGTTTTGCCGGTACCGGTACCGGCTTCAATGACTTCAGTGCCGTGATTCTCAATCGCACGCGCCACATCAAGAGCAAAACTTAACTGCCCGTCGCGGTGCATGAAGTGTTCGGTGGCGCCGGCCAAAGGTCCGCCCGCGGAAAATGCGGATCGTATGCGCTTTTCAAAGTCAACGGCTCCGTCTTTTACCCCTTCATTAAAAGGATCGTGCGGCGCCTCACTTTTCTTTTTCTTTTTCTTTGTCATTTCCCGCGAGCAGCCTTCGCAGCTTCCTTAGCCCGGCGTTTTGCCAAGGCCTCTTCCCGGGCCTTGATGCGTTCAGCCTTTTTCTTTTGCTTTAATTCGTACTTTGCGCGGTTGGCGGCTTCCTTTGCCTTACGGGCCTCAGCAGCTTTCTGACGCGCTTTGCTCTCCTGAGCGCGTTTGCTGAGGGCCGTCCCGAGCTTCGCATCGGGCTTTTGAGCGGTCTTTGCCTTTTTAGAGTCCGACCTCTGACGCTGGGCTGCCTTAGCCTTTGCCTTTTTGTCGCGCTCAGCCTGCCGTGCGGCTTCTTCCTTTGCATTAAAGGAACGGATCACGCCGCGCGCTTCCTTTTCAATCTGAAAGAGACGCCGCTCCTGACGGATGCGGGCCTCGCGCACATCATCGCGGCAGCTGTTGACGAAGAAATTCTCTTCGCAGCGGCGGTGGGCGAAGTCAGCCTGTTCCTTCAGGCGGCTCTGCGCTTTTTTGACTTCAGAAAGCGCGTGCTCGGCGCTTTCCCGCGAGACGAGCGACCCCTGCGGATAGCGCGTCACAAGCGTCATGTCTTCCAGGGCTTTGAGGTCCGGCGTAAACGCCGCAGCCGAAAGGCTCATGAGGCTCACGAGGAGGAAGACGGCGGGCTTGGTCCACATAGAAAGCGTTTCTCTGCAAAGAAAAAATTAAAATCAACCGGACAATGACGGCAGTTTAGCGGCCGGCGGCGACCTTTGCACGCCCACGGAAACACACGGAAAAAACCGGATACACCTCCTTTCGGCGGAGGTGACACACGGGCTTTGGGCGTAGACTGTCAAGGGTGTCGCAGCTCCCTGCCGCACGAGTTTTTCCCACGCCCCTCACCCCCGATTTTTCAGGCTGTAAGTATGACCGCCAACTGGAAAATTACGCTTGCCATTCTCACCGCCAACACGGTTTTAATGTCGGCAAGCTACACCATGCTGATCCCGTTTCTGCCGATGTACCTTATTCAGGAACTCGGGGTTGCGCAGGGCGACGTCAACTGGTGGAGCAGCGCAATCTTCTCGGTAACCTTCCTGATTTCAGGCATCATGGCCCCCATCTGGGGCGCGATTGCCGACAAGAAGTCACGCAAACTGATGGCTATCCGCGCGGCTGCGTGTCTTGCCATCACCTACACGCTCGGCGGGCTTGTGCAGGGGCCCTGGCAGCTATTCTGGGTACGTGTGCTTCAGGGACTTTCAGCAGGCCTCTGGCCTGCAACGCTTGCAATTATGAGTGCCCATGCGCCGCACAACCGCCTGGGCTTTTCCATGGGTGTGATGCAGGCAGGTCTTACCGCAGGCGGCGTTTTGGGTCCCTTGATCGGCGGGCTTTTGGCCGAATACATCGGCATGCGCTCGACGTTTCTTGCCTCGGGCGCCGCACTTTTTCTCATTACGCTTGTGTTGGCATTCTGTGTGACCGATTCTCCGGCCGGCAAAAAATCCGCGGCTGCCAAAGAGACGGCGGACGCCGCAGCAACCCGCCCCAATCCCCTGCGGCTTGCGGTGGTTCAGCGCATGCTTTTTGCCGCAGGCGTTGTGCAGCTCACGATTCTCATGACGCAGCCCGTGCTTCCCCTTTACATTGCGGAACTGCAGGGCTCGATGGAAAGCATCGTGCTTATTTCCGGCATCGTCTTTTCGATTGTCGGTATTTCAGGCGTCCTCGCTTCGCCTCCCTGGGGCATTCTGGGGCAAAGCTGGGGGTACCGTCCGGTGCTCTACCTCTCGCTTCTTTTCAGCGCGGTTTTCGGTATTGTCCAGGCCATTCCCCATGACCTCACTTGGTTTACCATGTTGCGCTTCATCGGGGGGCTTGCGTTTGCCGGGATCTTCCCTGCCATTAACGCAGTGCTGACCCAAAGCACGAATCCCGCGGACCGCGGCAAGGTTTTCGGTTACTCATACTCGGCTCAGCAGTTCGGCAGCGTCATCGGCCCGATCTTCGGCGCTGCGCTTGCCACGTGGTGGGGCAACCAGGTCGCCATTGCCGCTGCGGGCGCCGTTCTGATTCCCGTGGTTGCGGTCCTCTACTTCTTCCGTCCGAAAAACGCAGCTCCCGCAACCGGAGCGCCGCTCAACAAATAGACGCGAAAAAGGCCGTCAGCTCCGCTGCAGCGACGGCCTTTTTTGTTGTTACCTGAAAACCGGTTACCAGGCAGCCTTTACGGCACCGTTAAAGGTCTTTTCAATGAATGCCTTCACTTCCGGCGACTGATAGGCCTTCACGAATTTCTGCACCTTTTCGTCCTTGGCGTTATCAGCCCGGCTTGCAATGATCATGAGGGCAAAGGGCGCCTCGCGGGATTCGAAATAAAAGCCCTGCTTGGCGGGTGAAAGCCCTGCGCTGATGACGTAATTCATCGGAATCGCGGCGATTTCCACGTCGTCAAGGCTCCTCGGCAGCTGCGCTGCCTCAAGCTCAACAACCTTAATGCCGCGCGGATTTTCGACGATGTCAGCCGGCGTGGCGGTGTTTCCCGTAACACCGGCCTTCAGTTTAATCAGGCCCGCAGCCTGAATCAGAAGGAGCGCCCGTCCGCCGTTTGTCGGGTCGTTGGGAATACTGATTGTGGTGCCTTCCTTAATGGCATCAAGGCTCTTAATCTTGTTGGAATAAAAGCCCATCGGCTGCACGACCGCATCGGCAATCTTCACAAGATTCGCATTTTGCTGTTTATTAAAGTTATTCAGGAACGGCTCATGCTGGAAAACATTGGCGTCAAGTGACTTGTCCGCCAGAGCCCGGTTGGGCGAAATGTAGTCGGTGAATTCCACCACCTTAACGGTGAGACCATTTTTGGCGGCAACCTTGGCGGCTTCGTTGACAATTGCAGAATGCGGGCCGGCGGTTGCGCCCACCTTGATTTCTTCAGACTTCTGAGAGCCGCAGCCGGTTAAAACCGACGTAACGGCAACAGCAGCCACAGCGGCAGCGATGATTTGACGACGTGCAAACATGTTGATCTTTCCCTGTATGTTGTTCTTTGAAGGGCCTCTCGGCCCGAGGTCTGTGCATCTTACGGGAAAGAAAAGCGAAGAAAACAGAAATCGCGTAAAGCATTGAGGTATTACGGCGCCGGACAACAAAAAACCCTGCACAGGCAGGGCTTTCATCGGCGTACTTGGCAGGGGTAGTAGGATTCGAACCTACGAATGGCGGATTCAGAATCCGCTGCCTTAACCGGACTTGGCGATACCCCAGTACGTTTGGTGCGGTCGGAGAGACTCGAACTCTCATGCCTCTCGGCACAGCCACCTCAAGGCTGCGCGTCTACCAATTTCGCCACGACCGCAAATTTTTATCTCTGAACAAGTGCCGCACCTTGGTACGTTTGGCAGGGGTAGTAGGATTCGAACCTACGAATGGCGGATTCAGAATCCGCTGCCTTAACCGGACTTGGCGATACCCCAGTACGTTTGGTGCGGTCGGAGAGACTCGAACTCTCATGCCTCTCGGCACAGCCACCTCAAGGCTGCGCGTCTACCAATTTCGCCACGACCGCATACGGCTTATTCAGATTGTCTTCACAGCTGAAGTTTTATCCTCAACTGCGAAGCTCAGCATTTTAGCGCGGAATCTGATTAGATTGCAAGTCCTTTCCGGAATTTTCTGCCGGAGCCGTCTGTTCCGTGGTCGTCATCGACCCCAAAACACCGCCCTTGTCGGCACGGGCCTGCTTCTGATAGGCGCCGGAACCGAGTGTCACGGCAATGGTGGCACAGAAAAAGATCGTGGCGGCAACAGCGGTGGAACGCGACAGGAAGTTCGCGGACCCCGACGCACCGAAGAGTGACCCGGAGGCGCCGGCACCGAAGGCCGCGCCCATATCGGCACCCTTACCGTGCTGCAGCAGCACGAGAATAATGACGGCAACGGCGGCAATGATCTGAATGATGACCGCCACGCTCATAAGCATCTGCATGTTTTCTTTTCCTGTTGGTTAGATCTGTGCCGCGGCACAAATCGCATAAAAATCTTCCGCCTTTAATGACGCGCCGCCCACAAGGGCTCCGTCAATGTCAGGCATGGCAAAAAGTTCTGCGGCATTCGCCGGTTTCACGCTGCCGCCGTAAAGGATGCGCATTGCTGCGGCAACTGCCCCGCCAAAGCGCCGGGCCAGTTCAGCCCTCAGTGCGGCATGCACCGCCTGCGCTGTCTCTGGCGTTGCCGTCTCACCGGTGCCGATCGCCCACACGGGTTCGTAAGCAAGCGTCACCTTCCGGAGGTCACCCTCTGTAAGTCCGTGAAGTGCATTAACCGTCTGCGCAATCACCACCGCGTCGGTCTTTCCCTCGCGGCGCTCGTGAAGGGTTTCTCCAACGCAGAGGATCACTTCAAGCCCGGCCGCAAGCGCTTTTTTCACTTTTTCGGCTACCACCTCATCGGTGTCGCCGAAAAGGCTTCTGCGTTCGCTGTGACCGACAAGCGTCACACCCGCACCGATGTCAGCGACCATAGCCGCAGAGACTTCGCCCGTGTAGGCGCCGGTGTCAAAGCGGCTCACGTCCTCAGCCGCGGTTTTCACGCGGCTGTCTTTGAAAAGTCCGGCGAGTTCCGGCAGATACACAAAGGGCGCCGCCACCGTCACGTCACAGGTGAGCCCCGCCGCAAGGCGCAGGAAATCACGAACCCAGGCGGCGTTTGCTGCTCTTGATCCGTTTAATTTCCAGTTGGCTGCTGCGTACTTGGTTCGTGCCATGTTTATCTGCCTTGTCTTTACTCATTTGAGGCCGCATTTTAACGGAAAGCCCGGGTACCGAAATACCCGGGTTTTTCGTGAAAGCGCCGCAAGGTGGGGGCTCTGGGCCCCCTTCCCTGCATTTAACCGCGGCCGGCTGAGTTATTCAGCGCGGACGTTGTCCTTGCCTTCGTTTAAAAGAGCCTTCATGGAAAGACGCACACGGCCCTTTTCGTCGGCTTCGATCACCTTCACGCGGACAACCTGGCCTTCCTTGAGGTAGTCGGAAACCTGATTGACGCGTTCATTGGCGATCTGGCTGATGTGAAGCAGGCCGTCTTTGCCGGGCAGCAGGCTCACGATGGCGCCGAAGTCGAGCAGACGCTGCACGGTGCCTTCGTAGATCTGGCCCACTTCGATTTCAGCCGTGATGTCTTCAATACGCTTCTTGGCGATGGCGGCCTTTTCCGGATCGCTCGAAGCGATCGTGATCGTGCCGTCGTCTTCGACGTTGATCTGGCAGCCGGTTTCTTCGCAGAGACCACGGATCGTGGCGCCGCCCTTACCGATCACGTCACGGATCTTTTCCGGATTAATCTTCAGAGTCGTCAGACGCGGGGCAAAAGCGGAAAGCTCGTGCGCGCCGTCGCCGGCCATTTCGTGCATCTTGCCGAGGATGTGCATGCGGCCTTCGTGCGCCTGGGCGAGAGCTGCCTGCATGATTTCAGCCGTGATGCCTTCAATCTTGATGTCCATCTGCAGAGCCGTGACACCGTTTTCGGTACCCGCGACCTTGAAGTCCATGTCACCGAGGTGGTCTTCGTCACCGAGGATGTCGGTGAGAACGGCAAACTTGTTGCCTTCCTTGATAAGACCCATGGCAACACCGGCCACGTAGTCCTTCAGAGGCACACCGGCGTCAAGCATCGACAGGCACCCGCCGCAGACGCTTGCCATGGAGCTCGAACCGTTGGATTCGCAGATTTCGCTCACAACGCGGATCGAGTAAGCGAAGTCGTCAGCCGAGGGAAGCACCGCCTTCAGAGCGCGCTTGGCAAGACGCCCGTGGCCGATTTCACGGCGCTTGGGGCTACCCACGCGGCCGGTTTCGCCGGTGGCAAACGGCGGCATGTTGTAGTGCATGATGAAGCGGTCACGGCTTTCGCCCATGATCGAATCGACAATCTGTTCGTCCTGCTTGGTGCCCAGGGTCGTGATGACGAGCGCCTGAGTTTCGCCGCGGGTAAAGAGGGCCGAACCGTGGGTGCGCGGAAGCACGCCCTGACGGATTTCGATCGGACGCACCGTGCGGGTGTCGCGGCCGTCGATACGGGGCTTGCCGGCGAGGATGTTGCCGCGGACGATCTGCGCTTCCATCTCAAAGAGAATGCCGTGCACTTCGTTCATGTCGGGCACTTCGGTGCCGGCAGCTTCGGCGTCCTTGGTAAGCGCCGCTTCCACGGCTTCGTAGACCTCACGCAGCTTATCGTTGCGGTCCTGCTTGCTGCGCAGCGTATACGCGGCGTGCAGGCCTTCTTCAGCGAGCGCACGGATGCGGGCAATAAGCGCATCGTTCTTGGGAGCAGGCTGCCAATCCCAGGCGGGTTTGCCGGCTTCGGCAACGAGATCATGAATAGCGTTGATCGCGACCTGCATTTCGCGGTGACCGTACATGACGGCGTTAAGCATCGTTTCTTCGGGCAGGCGGTCGGCTTCGGATTCAACCATCAGAACAGCGCGTTCGGTGCCGGCCACGACGAGGTCGAGCTTACTTTCATGCATCTGCGAAACCTTGGGGTTGCAGACGAAACGGTCGTTGATGTAGCCCACGCGGCAGGCGCCGATCGGGCCCTTGAAGGGGATGCCGGAGACAGCCAAAGCGGCAGACGCCCCGATCATGGAAGGAATGTCGGGATCGACTTCCGGATCAACAGACAAAACGTGAATGATGACCTGCACTTCGTTAAAGAAGCCGTCCGGGAAAAGCGGACGGATCGGGCGGTCAATGAGGCGGCTCGTGAGCGTTTCCTTTTCGCTCGGGCGGCCTTCACGCTTGAAGAACCCGCCGGGGAACTTACCGGCGGCGTAGGTCTTTTCGATGTAGTCAACGGTGAGCGGGAAGAAGTCCTGTCCGGGCTTGGCTTCCTTCTTGGCGACAACGGTGGCAAGCACCACGGTGTCGTCCATGGCGCAGACCACAGCACCGGTGGCCTGACGGGCGATTTCCCCCGTGGTAAGCGTCACATTGTGATCGCCGAACTGAAAGCTCTTCGTGACTTTATTAAACATCGTCATGATGAAATGAGATCCTTAAAAGTTCCTGTCTGAAGATCCCTGCGGAATTTCCGAAAACACGCCGGTTTCCTTAAGGCGACGGCACGCTGCGGCACGGAAGCTCTCTCAGAAGAGAAGTCTGACGACTGAAAGCGTCGGTGTCGCAACGCGCGGATCCGTCACAAACCGTCAGGGGCTCTTAAACAAGGAAAGGAAGAAAAAAGAGGTCCAGATAAACGCACAGCCTGTGTGCCGCTAAAGGACAGACAGGCTGTTTTTGAACCGGTTACTTACGCAGCTGCAGCGTATCGATGAGCTTGCGGTAGGCGGCGACGTCGGTGCGCTTGAGGTAGTCAAGGAGCTTACGGCGGCGGCTCACCATCTTCAGAAGACCGCGGCGGGAGTGATGATCCTTCATGTGTTCCTTGAAGTGACCGGTCAGACCGTTGATGCGGGCGGTGAGAAGAGCCACCTGGACTTCGGGAGAACCCGTGTCGCCGGCAGCGCGCTGGAACTTGGCAATGACGTCAGCCTTGTTGATCTGTGCAGACATTGATTTTTACCTGTAAAAAGTAGGTTAAAAAGGACGCAAACAAGCGGCCAAGGGTGTCTTGAGCCCGTGCCGTGATTTGCGAAAGGCGGTATTTTAGAAAAAAAGCGCAGGAAAAACAAACCTCCTGCGCTTTTTACGGGTCACACCCTGTATCAGACCGTATGCTGCGGGTTGCAGCTCGGTTCCGTATCAAGGCGGCTTAAGGCATTGAGATAGGCCTTGGCGGAAGCCGCGATGATGTCCGGATCGGCGCCCACGCCGTTCACAATGCGGCCCGAGCGCGCCAGACGCACCGTCACGTCGCCCTGGCTTTCCGTGCCGCCGGTGATGGCGTTCACACTGTAAAGCTGCAGCTCGGCGCCCGACTTCACTACCGCTTCAATCGCGCGGAAGGTGGCGTCCACCGGACCGTTACCTTCGGCTTCCGAACGTTTTTCAACGCCGTTATCCGTCCAGACAACCGTGGCCTTCGGTTTTTCACCGGTCTCAGACTGCTGCAGAAGGCTCACAAACTCATAGCGGTCCTGATGGGCCTTGGCGGGCGCTTCCTTAAAGAGCGCCTGAATGTCTTCGTCAAAGATTTCACTCTTGCGGTCGGCAAGATCCTTGAAGCGGACAAAGGCGGCGTTAAGTTCCGTTTCGGTTGCAACCGGAATGCCGAGCTCCTTGATGCGCTGACGGAAGGCGTTGCGGCCGGAGAGTTTTCCAAGAACGATCTTGTTGTGCGTCCAGCCCACATCCTCGGCACGCATGATTTCGTAGGTTTCACGGCTCTTAAGCACGCCGTCCTGGTGAATACCGGAAGCGTGCGCAAAGGCGTTGGCGCCCACCACAGCCTTATTGGGCTGCACCGGGAAACCGGTGATGGAACTCACAAGCTTACTTGCCGCCACAATCTGTTCGGTATGAATGCCGGTCTCAAGGCCGAAGTAGTCGCGGCGGGTCTTCACGGCCATCACGACTTCTTCAAGCGAGCAGTTGCCCGCGCGTTCGCCCAGGCCGTTAATCGTGCATTCGATCTGACGCGCTCCGCCCTGCTTGACGCCGGCCAAGGAGTTGGCCACCGCCATACCGAGGTCGTTGTGGCAGTGCACGGACCAGACGGCCTTATCGGAATTGGGAACGTGCTCGCGGAGGTCAGCGATAAAGGCACCGTAAAGTTCGGGCACGGCGTAACCCACCGTATCGGGAATATTGACGGTCGTGGCACCGGCGTCAATCACGGCTTCGCAGATGCGGTAGAGAAATTCCGGATCCGAGCGGTAGCCGTCTTCAGCGGAAAATTCAATGTCGTCGGTGTACTTGGCGCAGGCCCGCACGGCGGCCACGGCGCGCTCAAACACTTCGTCAGGCGTCATGCGCAGTTTTGCCTGCATGTGCAGGGGCGACGTGGCAATAAAGGTGTGAATACGGCGGCGCGGCGCCGGGGCAATCGCTTCACCGGCGCGTTCAATGTCCTTGATTGAAGCACGGGACAAAGAGCAGACGGTGGAATCCTTCACATGACGGGCAATCTGATGAATCGCATCAAAGTCACCCTGAGAACTGGCGGCAAAACCGGCTTCCATCACGTCCACACCGAGACGCTCAAGCTGCAGCGCAATGCGCAGCTTTTCTTCCTGCGTCATCGAAGCACCGGGGCTCTGCTCCCCGTCGCGAAGCGTCGTGTCAAAAATAATGAGACGGTCTGTCATTGCGCTTTCCCTTACGAATGTTGTTATGTTAGATCTTCACTGCCGGAAACAGACATTGTCTGCTGAGTTTATAGCGGGACAAGCGCTTTGTCTAAGCGCGGCACGTCGCACGGATGCGGGGCTCTTTTCTACCGATAGAAAATCCGCAGTGACAAAAGCACCCCGAGAACAAGAAGCACCATACCCGCGGTCATCGACCAGACAGGCCACTCCAGCCTCAGAATATGCGCATAGACAACCGCAAAAAGCGTCTCAAAAACAATCATCTGTCCCGCAAGGGCCGTCGGAAGCCGCTGACTCATCTCGCTCCAAAACACGGTTCCCACCCAGGAGCACAGAAGCCCTGAGGCAATCATCACAAAGACAAACCAAACGGGCTGCGGCCCCAAAAGGGGACCGCCCGCGTTAACCGTTGTCTGCACGAGGGCAAAACCCGCGCAGGCAACAGGCAGCGTTGCCAGGCCCTGCGCCGTGGTCCACGCGCGCGGCGTCCGCTTCGGATGGTCAATCAGCCAGTCGGCGTTACAGATCGGGTACCACGTCCAGACCGCCAGGGCGGCAATACCGAATAAAACACCGTACCAGAAGCGCTCGGGGTTACCCTGGCTCGCAGCGACCACCGCGTTAAATTCGGAGATGTTGGCAAGCACGAGGCCCGCAAAAATAAGAACCAGAGCCGGTATGAGGCTTCGCCAGCGGACAAACCGTCCGCGCTTTTTATCTCTGAGGTTTGCAATCACCGCAACAAGCACAGGGATAAGCGCCATGCACATGCCGGCAAAAGGCGCTCCCGCCATATTGATGCAGTTCAAAAGAAGCCAGTAATAGACGCAGTTACCGAGCACCCCGAGGGCGCAGGCCGTCCCCCAGTCTTTAAGGGTGTAGTGCGCAAATTCGTGCCGCTGCATCCACATCAAAGGAACCGCCACCAGGCCGAAACTGATGTAGCGGGCCGTCGCGATAATCACAGGATCGTAGTCCGGGAGCACCAGCGGAACCAAGTACACGAAGCCCCAGAGTACGCAGGCACCGAGACCGTAGAGCACACCGGAGAGCATGACCGAATCCTTGGAGATGATTAAGGCAACAACGGCAGATTCTCTCAGAAATCGCCCGGTTTTGCGCGGCGGGCTGCCTTAATTTCGGCGTGCCGCGCCTTGGCTTTAAGCCGGCGTTCGCGGGCGCCCTTGCCGGGGCGCGTGGCAATGCGGTGTTTGGGCTTAACCAAAGCCGCCGAAATCATGACCTCAAGCCGGCTTCGGGCGGCCCGGAGATTGGCCTGCTGGGTGCGCTCGGTCTGCGCTTTAATGAGAAGCACGTTGCCGTCGACAAGTTTTGCGGCAAAAAGCGTGCGGAAGCGCTCAACCGCGTTAGCAGGCAGCCCGCTCTCAGACAGGGAAAACCTCAGCTGCACGGCCGTAGCGACCTTGTTGACATTTTGTCCGCCCGGGCCGCTGCTTCGCACTGCGCTCCATGTAACGGAGGCTTCTTTGATCACAAATTTTTCTGACATCGTTTTCCTGCACTGCCGCCAAAACCGCGCTCCAGTTGGTAGTTTCGCGTCCGTAATGAGACAATTCCGGCAACAACAATTTTTTCAACAAACATCCTGCAATGCGTCAGTCCGACAACAATCCGGCCGTGAACGACACCGACACCCGCGTGCGCGAGAGTGTCCGGGTTAATTCGCCCCATCAGATTGAATTCAAGGAGCGCGTTGCTTTTCCAGAAAGCGCGGACTCGGTGCGCTACGAAACGGAAACCTATATTTTTCTGCCGCCCGCGCTGCAGGTAACGCCCGAACACTTCACAAGCGCCACACTGCTGCGGTCTCTGAAAAACTACATCCGTCTGCGGGCTCCGAAGCTGCCGCTTACCGCTTTTGAAGATAACGCCGGTCCTTTTGCCGATCTTGACAGTGCGTTAAAGGACATCAACGTGCGAACCGTCAACGCCGATGAAGACTATGAAAACGCCGTGAGACGCTTTGCACTTACCTACCGGCAGAGCGTGAAGTCGGCTCTGGAAACCCTTGCTCAGGATCCGGACAGCTGTACGACGGAAGATGTACGGCGCATTATCGGACAAATCACCGGAATACTCGCGGCTTACCGCAGCCGCCAGACCTATCTTGTCACGCTCGGCCGCGAACTCGGCAACAACCACGCCTGGGCCTACTGTGATGAATTCATGAGCATCATCACGGCTTACTACCTCCGTAACGTCTATCTGGCGCTTGACTTTGAAAAGCAGGAAATCGTGCTTACGCTCTGGGAAAGTGAAAAGCAGTACCGGCTCAAGCACTACCCTTTGAGCGTCCCGGGCGCTGGCGCAGACAATGAAACGCTGCTTTTCCGCTGGTCGGTACTTAAGAAGTACGTGAGCAGCCTTTTGTTTCTTGAAGCCAAAGTCCAGGGCGGACAGCCCATGCTGCTGCATTCCCTTTACGGCGTTGCGGCCGCGGTCTCCATGCTCTTTGCCACCATCATCGCCTTTTCCTGGCAGGGAACCTACGGGTCACTCTCGATGAACCTCTTCTGGGCCATGGTGATTGCCTACATCTTCAAAGACCGCATCAAAGAGAGTTTAAGAGCGTGGCTTTACAAGCGCTTTCAGAAGTGGATTCCCGACAGGCGTCTGCAGCTTGAGCGCGGCTCCTACCGGCACGCCGGTCAGGTTGAGGAATCGTTTCGCTTCATCAATGCCGAGCAGGTCCCCGAAGCCGTCCGCAAGCTGCGGGAGTCCGCGCACACCATTGAACTTTTAAGCGGCAAACTCCCTGAGGACATTCTGCTTTACAAAAAGGAAGTAACGCTTGAGAAACTCAGGACCCTCACGCAGGACACCGGTAATTCCGTGCTTGACATCATGCGGCTTAACATCAGGGACTTTCTGCGCTACACCGAAACCCTTTTTGAAGAGCTTCCCGTGCTTGAAGAGGACGCCGCGGAAACCGCAGCCCGTCAGGCCTTCGGTGAAAAGATCTATCACATCTACGTGGCCCAGCGAATCAAAATCGGCGAAAAGCGTGCCGTAGCCATGCAGCGGCTCGTCATTAATGCCCAAGGCATCAAGCGCCTTGAGACCGTGCAGCCGTTGACCACCCAAAACGAAGACTGATGCCGCGGGCAACTCACCGTGCGATAATTGTCGATACCGCTTTTCGTTTTTTTTCAGAGGTTCCCCATGATTCAAAACACCGCTCTGACCGAATGGTTCCGTCACGTGCCCGAGGACAAGTGGCTCAGAGATCCTGCCGCTTCCCAAAATGACGCGCAAGCGATCTGGGACAAGCTGGGTCTTAAGCCCGGCATCCGGATTTTTGAATGTCCCTGCGGCAAAGCCGACATCGGTTTTCCCCTGGCGCGCATGGGCGCCATCATGAGCGGCATGGACTTTAACCCCCACTTTGTGGCAGCGGCCCGCAACAAGTTCTACCGCGCCGATCTTCCCGGGACCTTCACCAACGACGACATGCGCCACGCGGTGTTCCCGCACAATCAGGATCTCATCATCAACTGGGCGAGCTCCTTCGGTTATTTCAGCGATGAAGGCAACAAGGATCTGCTCGAGCGCTTTGCCGAAAGCCTCAAGTCCGGGGGTGAACTTTTAATCGAAGTCGCCAACCCCAAACTTGTAATGAGCGGCAGGGCCACGCGCCTTATCGCGTCCGGCGAAACGGTGCCTGAAACCTGGGACGAAGAAAGCCGCCGCGCCTCGGTTGTTTTCCCGTCCAATGAATACCGCGGTCCGGTGGTCGCAAGCATCCGCGTCTACACCACGGACGAATACAAGGAAATGCTCAAGGACGCGGGCCTTACGCTTCTTGCCTTCTACGGCCAGGGCTTTACCGAATACACCGATGAGAGCACCCGCCTCATTGTGCACGCCAAAAAACCGTAAACCGCATAAAGCACATACGGCGCTCAGAGCCGGCTGCAGGACTGCAGCCGGCTTTTTGTTTGGGCTTGTTTCGGAGTTACTCAAAACAACGCACCTGCGGTAGGATGATTACAAACAAAAATCCGAAAGAGGAAAACCGTATGGCCGTCAAGTTTCTTTTCAAAACCGCCGTTGCCGCTGCTGTTGTGGCGGG
>NZ_LT635861.1:288447-553619 GCF_900128485.1 Duodenibacillus massiliensis | reverse complement strand
AAAAAACAACGCACCTGCGGTAGGATGATTAAAAAAAAAAACCCGAAAGAGGAAAACCGTATGGCCGTCAAGTTTCTTTTCAAAACCGCCGTTGCCGCTGCTGTTGTGGCGGGCGCCTATGCCGCCGCAGGTTACTGGGGTGTGCCGCAGGGCGTGCGCTGGGGGCTTGAGACGTATCTGAAGCCCGCACTCGGCGCAAAGTCCGTCACGGTGGAGTCCGTCACCTTTGATCCCTGGAACTGGACACTGGAAGTGCGCGGCGTCTCGGCGCTCTCCGCGAAAAACAAATCCCTTCTTTCCTTAAGGCGTTTTTATACCGATGTGAGCGGTGAATCGGTCACAAAGCTTGCCCCCGTTGTTTCGGCGCTTTACGTCGAGGGCCTTAAAGCGAGCATCACGACTGGCTCAAAGAAAGTGGAAAGCGCCAAAAAGGAAGCCTCGCAGACCTCAGCCTCTGATGGTCTCGCTCTCCCCGCCTTCAGTATCGCCGACATCCGTGTAACGGACAGCGCCGTGACGCTCACCAATTCCAAAGCAGGCGTCTCCTGCGCGGTGACTGACGTCAACCTCACGCTACCGCTTGTGTCAACGCTTGCGGCCGGGACCCTCGCTCCGGTAACGCCCGCGCTTTCACTGAAAATTGACGGACGCCCTGTCAAGGCTTCGGGCACGGCTGACATTAAGAGCGCCGCCTTAAATATTTCCGCAACCGATATTGATGCCGCCAAGCTTGTGAGAGCCGCTGACCTTGCGCTCCCCGTGCGTATCGACAAACTCTCCGTGAGCGCCGACACCGACATCACCTTTAAGATGGCGGGCAGCACCCCTCAAGTTACGGCCAAGGGGACGGTTGCCGCCAAGAGCGTTGACGTAAGGGATGAAGCCGGCAGAAACTTTGTGAAACTCGCTTCGGCAAGCGTCACGGTCGGACACTTTGATCTCGCAAAGCAATCCGTGAGCGTCACAAACGCCGAAGTTCACTCCCCGGACATCACGCTGCGGCTTGCGCCCGCAAAGAATTCCGGCACGAAGAACGCTCCCGTAGAAAAGAGCCCGGAGACCTCCTCCGCCTGGCAGTGGTCGCTTGCCAAAACCTCGCTCACCTCGGGCACCGTCACCGTGATTGATCAGAGCGTCAAACCCACGGCACAGCTTAGGATCGCGCAGATTAAAGCAAGTGCTCAGGGACTCTCCTCACAGAAAAACAAAACCGGGACCGTGAGTCTCTCGGCCAGACTCGGCTCCGGCACGGTCTCAGCCTCAGGTCATTTGGGTGTTTCGCCCTTAAAAGCCGATCTCACGACCAAGATTGCCGCCTTAAATCTCGCGCAGTTTAACGGCTGGGTAAAGCCCCTGGCGGGCGCTCAGCTCACCTCCGGCACGGCGCAGCTTGCGGGCAACCTTTCCTACAAGGACGCAAAGACGCCGCAGATTGCCTGGAGAGGTGACTTTTCGCTTGTCTCGCTTGCCGCAAAAAATGCCGCGGGTAAAACGCTCATGACCTGGAAAAAGGCTTCCGCGAACGGTGTTGACCTCAAGTCCGTGACACCGGTGAACCTCACGGTGGGCGAACTTGTCGTCGAGCAGCCCGCGCAGAAAGTGACGAAGACCGTTTCCACGATTGCCGATATTCTCGGAGCCGTGGCTGCCGCCACCGGACACGAAAACACCGCACGCCGCGCGGGTAAGGTGAGTCAAACGGTGCAGAAAGATATCCGCGTGAAAAACCTCGTCTACGCCGACGGCCGCTTCTCGGTTAACGGCATCGGCCGCGGAACACTCGAAGCACTTGCCGTGGAAACCTTAAACAGCATCTTTGCCAAGGCAGACAAATAACCGTCAGAGAGCCTGAGTAAGCCCGGACACCGCAAGGTACGCCCGGGCTTCTTTTAAAGGCTGTAATGATCCTTGATTTTGGCCGTGAAAAAAGCCCAGGCTGACGCGAGCGTATAGACCGCACACACAAGAAGAATCACGCAGGCAAGCGTATAGGGGCGGCCTTCGGCCATCCGTTCGTTGACAAGCCTCAGTGCAGTGCGGACCCACTCCACCCCGAAAAAGACGAGAAACCCGACTTCAAGCCACTTCACCCAGCGGTAAGGCACCAAAAGAAAAAGCGCAAGCGCCGCAGGCAGCGGCAGCAGAGCCTCGTAGCCGTTAAAAAGAAAATGCGCCTCCATCAGAAGCAGGCTCACAATCGGGAAACACAGGCGCCACATGGTTTTACTTGTCCTTTGGGGTAACAGCAGCCGCGCGGGTATTGCGGGGTTTTTCGGGCGGCGTCACCGTCATGCTTTTATAAATATGTTTAATGCCCAGAATCGGGTGCTTAAACATAATACGCGGTCCGCCGAAGCGCATGACCTTTGCCGTTTCTTCGCGCATCTCGGGCTTATAGCAGTGGATTGTGCACTTGGCGCACACGGGCTTCTCCTCTCCGAAGGGGCAGCAGGCAAGGCGCTTTCGGGCGTACTCATAAAGCGCTTCACACTTTTCGCACAGCCCCTCTTTCGTGCCGTGATGCGCGTGGCAGTAGTCGGCGATCATGAAGCCGATCGTGTCGGCTTCCTCTTTAAGCGCACCTTTCTCAAGACGCTGCATACGGTCGTCGGTCATGTCTGAAGCAAAAATATCAAAACACTGTTACGCATGATAGGCAAAAAAGATGAGCGCTATCTGAGCAAAATCCGCACAGGCCAATCATTGTGCGGTATTTCGGAATCCTCGGTACGTCTTTAGAATTCCACGCGCCTTTCCGTGTCTGTGTAACCCAAGATTTTCTCTGTCCCCATGCTGCAGTCATTCTGGATGCTGGTGGCGGCTTTCTTTTTTGCCGTCATGAGCGCGTTTGTAAAGCTCTCCTCCGCCGAGACCGGTACCTTTGAGATCGTCTTCTGGCGCTCGCTCATCAGTTTTGCGGTGATCTGGGGCTTTATGCTCGCAAAAGGGTGTTCTCCGCGCACGAACTATCTCACGGGGCACTTAAAGCGCTCTATTCTGGGGACCGTTTCCTTCACGATGTGGTTTGCGACGATGGGGCACCTCCCTTTGGGAACCTCGACGACGCTTAACTACACGGCGCCCCTTTTTATTGCACTCACGGTGATCGTGATTGCACTCAAAAACCGGGAAAAGGCGCCCTGGCTTCTGGCGCTTGCCATAGTCACGGGTTTTATCGGGGTGTGTCTCGTACTGCAGCCGTCGGTAAACGGCGAACAATTTAAGTGGGCGCTTCTCGGGCTTTTTGCCGCTTCCATGGGACCGATTATCTTTTTCCAGATCAAGCAGCTCGGAAACCTCCACGAGCCCGCCTGGCGCATCGTCTTTTATTTTTCGCTTGTGGGCACCATCTGGGGGCTCGGCGGCAACCTCATCATTGAGGGCGGTATCGGAGGCCACTCCCCTGAAACATGGGGTGCGCTTCTCGGCGTCGGAATCACCGCAGTTCTCGCGCAGGTGTGCCTCACCCGAGCCTACGCATACGGCAACATGATGCTCACGGCCTGCTTTCAGTTTGCAACGATTCCGATTGCCGAACTTATCGGCACGTTCTGTTTCGGCGAGTCGCTTCCGGCAACGGCGTTGACCGGCATGGCGCTGATTCTCGTTGCGGGCTGCGCGGCATCGATCATCACCAAACAGATGGAAAAAAAACGGAAAAAGAAGGCTTCTTCCGGGCTTTAAGGCTCATAGCCCGGACACCGGTCCGGGCTTATGCATCCGGTTACTTCGTGTTGTTTAAGAAATTTAGCGCCGTGACCGTTTTAACCTCAGCAAGCTCTTCGGGGTTAAGTTTGAGTTCGTCGCTGCGGTAAAGGGCCAAAAGCCTCAGGCCCTCTTTTTTAAGGCAGTAGGACGTAAGCGGATACCCAGCAAAACCCTGCACGCAGTACATGGAAATCGCAAAAACAGCAGCAACCGTAAGGCCCTGCTTCATGGCCGCGGTCTGCATCATCGTTGCCGCCACAATGCCGCCTGTGAGCGGCGGAAGACCCGTGATGACGAGTGCCCGGTCCATAAAGAAAGGCGCAATAAAGTACGCGGCAGGGCACATACCCAAAAGGCCCGCAAGGCACACCGTGACGGTGCGCCACTGCTACATCAGCTGCTTGAGACTGATGATTGTGCCCAAGTGGGTAATCAGCAGATAAATGCAGAGCGTCGCGCCGAACGGAATCAGAAACGAGTCCTTCACAAGGTCGTGCGGCAGAATAGTCCAGTACCCCAACAGCAGCAGGACGGCTGACACAAAGACCGAAGGAACCCAGGTTTTGGTTAAGGTGGAAACCACCTCACCGATGATGATGACGCCTCCGCAGATCACAAAGGCGAGCAGAAAGTTGTACAGGCTCAAACTCCACGAGCCAATCAAGAAAAACACCCGCCCCCCTTTGGAAACGGACGCTTTTCGTCATTGTGGGCTTATGCCCGTGGGACGACTCAGAGAAGTTTGATGCGCTTGATTAACGGCACTCTCAGTAGGCTGTTTAAGTTAGCGGCCGTGCAACGTCAGCTGCCCGGTCGCTTCAAAAGACAGGAGATCAAAGAAAAGAGCCTACTTCTGCCGGCTTTCGCGCTCCATGCGCGCAGCCTGGCTCGCAGCTTCGGCAATGCTCTGATAGGCCGGGTCGTTGGGATCGGCCTTGGTAAGAATAAATTCGAGCGCAATACGCGCCGTTTTCCAGTCGTGCGCCTGAAACGCAGCCATCGCGAGAAACTCCTGCACCCGGAGGTTGTTTTCGTCAATCACGGCGGCCTGCGTGAGAATCTCAACAGCCTTTTTGTACGCGGCCTCTGTTCTGAGGTTCATGGTGGCCGCCCCGTACTCCATCAGTACGTCCGTGTCTTTGCCGGCAAAACGGCCGAGACTCACAGCCTTTTCATACGCATCAGCCGCTCCCTGCCAGTCAGAGCTCTGCGCAAGAGCGCGCCCGTAGAGCACCCAGGCACGTTCATCCTTGGGATGCGTTTCAAGAAAGGCCTTGAGTTCAGCCGCGCCCGGCGCGCGGTCGTTAAGCCCGAGCGTGCCGTCGGCACGCATGATGCCGCCCTTTTGCACCGAGTCAAACAAATCAATGGATCCTGCGGCTCCGAACCACTGATAAAGCCCCAATACCGACACCGTCATCAGCACGCACACGGTAAGCGCCGTCGCAACGGGAGCGCCTTTGCCTCCGAGCGTTCTGCCACGGGCCTCAGAAATATCCTGCAGCGCACGGCGCCTGACGTCCTCGACGCTTGCCTCGTAGCCCGCCTTATCGAGAAGCCCCGCATCAAGATCGGCCTTGAGGCTCTCCATCTGCTGCGCCAAAAGGACGCGTGAGGTTTCCTCGGCGCTTGCGCCTTTGGTACGGAAGAAGCTGTGCCCAAGAAGCGCCGGCACGACAAAGGCGCAGGCAATGAGAATCAAAAGGGCTGCAACGCACCAGAAAATAATTTCGTGTGACATGGTCTTTGGGATCAAGAAAAAAGCGGACAACCGAATTTTCGATCATCCGCTTCTCGTTTCGGTCAGGCGAATCTTACGGGATCCGCCTTTTCCGAGTCTGACTTACTTGGCGCGCTTGGCGGCCATTGCGTCACGCAGAACCTTGGTGGCTTCCTGAGCTGCGGCGGCAGACTTCGCAAGCGAGGCCTGAGCCATTTCAGGATTGTGGAACCAGGCACCGTTCACAGCCGTCCAGTATTCCCAGTTGGTGTGAGCAACGCTGTGCAGTTCGCGGGCCTTCTTGAGAGCGGCCTCATCAACACCCATGGCGTTGGCAAGATCGAAGGCGTTGAACATATCCGTCATACGGCTTTCAGCTTCACGGAGCTTACCCATGTAGTAAGCGTGCATGCCGGAAATCGTGCGCTTCATCTGAGCTTCGGTCTTGTCCTTGTGGCAGCGCAGGCAGGTTTCCTTCACGTAGTACTTGGAGCTCGTGGCCCAGTGGTTCGTGTAGGTCTTGCCGTCCTTGCCCTTAACCTTGGGCATATGGCAGTCCTTGCAGTCCACGCCGGCCTTGCCGTGCTTACTCGTCCAGTACGTTTCAACATCGGGGTGCTGCAGCTTGGTCAGCAGCGCACCGGTGGTGTTGTGCTTGAAGTCCTTGAAGTTGATGTGCTTGTAGAAGTCATCAATGCGGTCAACAGCGACGAACGGGAAGACGTTGGTGCGCTGATCGGACATCTTCACAGGCTTACCGGTCTTGGTATCGATACCCGGGTTGCAGTTGTACTCAACGTGGCACTGAGCGCACATGAGCTTGGAGTCCGCCTTTTCAAGGATGGCGATCTTACGGGTAAAGCCGCGCACGCCCATATCCTTAACTTCGATCTTGGTGCGGTTCGGATCTTCGGAGTAGACCGTCGGGAAATCCGTACGGGTCAGAGCCTGAATCAGACCGTCACGCACGACACGGGGTTTGGCCGAGTGCGGATCGTGGCAGAAGTTGCAGTTAACCGAGTGGCTCGTCTTGCGGGCCATGTCAACGACATTGCTTTCACGCGAGAACGTGGCGCCTTCAACCTTGTCGCCCATGTAGGCCCAGTCAAGCATCAGGTCGGTGGACTTACAGCTGATGCATACGGGGTTGGCGGCAGCTGCCGTCCCCGGACGACGCGGTTTCTGCAGGTTATCCTTCGGATACAGGTCGTTCATGACCTTCCAGGCATCGATCGCACCGCTACCCATGGAGAGATAGAGCCAGCCGTCCTTCGGAACAAAGCGGCCGCCGAAAGCACGGTCGCAGAGGAACTGATCAAGCACGGCGAAGGTGTGGCTGCGGAGTTCCGCATGTTCCTTCGTAAAGCCGTGGCCGCCCAAAGCGCGGTCAAAGAACGGATCGGGCGCAACGCCTTCAGCGGCCTTCTTGCTGGCACGCGGCGTACGATGATCATTGACCGTATACATCGACTTGAATTGTGCGGGGTGGCAGCTGCCGCAGGTCTTCGGATCCATGCTCGTCACAGGGCGGGTGTCTTTGCCCGGCGCCTTCAGATGCTTTGCAAGACCCGTGTGGCAGGAGGTGCAGGAAACGCTCTTATGAGCGCCGCTCTTATGAAAATCTCCGACATTACTGTGGCAGGCCACGCACATCGTGGTGTTGACCTTCTCAGCAGCTGACGCATTGGGGGCGATTGCCAAAGCAACCGCAGCGGCCAGGCAGGCCTGCATCACGTGTTTGATCATGTTGTGTCTCCTTTTATTTACCCGCCGCAAGACCACAACATCAAGTCCGCGCGGATTCCTTATATGAAGCTTATTTTCACACAATTTCGGGATAATCTGAAGAGTGTCTTAAGAATCCGACATATTGAGCCGTCTCAGTGAGTTACTGCCCATCATGATTTACGTTCGGGCCAAATGGCGCGCCACGACTGACTTAAGCGATGATTAAGAAAGCGGGGTTTGCTGCAGAAAAAATCTTTTCGATACGAAAGGCGTAAGGGTATATCCCTACAAAAATTTATAAAACTCAGAGGCAACACAGCAACAAAAAGCCCGGCCACCCACAACGGGAAACCGGGCCGAAACCGCTTCTTCTTTTGTGTTTCGTCAGAGGACTTCGCGGCCGATCAGATCGTAGTCACGGCTGTCTGTGACCTTCACGTCGACAAAGTCACCGGGATTGAGGTGTCTGTCGGTGGTCACATAAATCACGCCGTCAATATCGGGGGCGTCCGCCGTTGTGCGGCCCACGGCAACGCCGTCCTCATCTTCGCTCTCGTCAATCAAAACACGCTGCACGGTGCCGATCTTTTTACGGAGGTTTTCCGCGGAAATCTCCGCCTGCACCTGCATGAAGCGCTCGCGGCGCTCTTCGCGCACTTCCTCGGGCAGCTGTCCGGGTAAAGCGTTTGCGGCAGCGCCTTCCACAGGGCTGTACGCAAAGCACCCCACCCGATCGAGCCGGGCTTCCCGCAGAAAATCCAGAAGGTACTCAAACTCTTCTTCCGTCTCCCCCGGGAATCCCGCAATAAAGGTCGAACGGATCGTGATGTCGGGGCACAGTGCCCGCCAGGCGGCAATACGCTCGAGATTCTTTTCAGCGCTTGCCGGCCGCTTCATCGCTTTTAAAACCCGCGGATGCGCGTGCTGAAACGGAACATCGAGGTACGGCAGAATCTTTCCTTCGGCCATAAGCGGAATAATGTTGTCAACCGACGGGTACGGATAAACGTAATGCAGCCGCACCCAGGCGCCAAGATCACCCAAAGCCCGCGCGAGTTCCAAAAGCCGGGTTTTGACGGGCTTGCCGCCCACAAACCCCGTGCGGTAGCCCGTGTCAAGCCCGTAAGCGGCCGTATCCTGGCTGATCACGAGAAGCTCTTTGACGCCACCTTCCACAAGATTTTCGGCTTCCCGCAAAACGTCTCCGATCGGGCGGCTCACAAGGTCACCTCTTAGGCTCGGAATAATGCAGAACGTGCAGTGATGCGAACAGCCCTCACTGATCTTAAGGTAGGCGTAGTGCGAGGGCGTGAGTTTGAGGCCCGCGTTGGGGACTAAGTCCGAAAACGGTTCGTGCGGCCGCGGCAGATGCTGATGCACGAGTTTTAAGGTCTCTGCGGTTGAATCGGGACCGGTCACCCCGAGAAGCTTCGGAATGCGCTGCATCACCCAGTTGTCGCCTTCAGGTGTTTTCTTGCCGCCCAAGCACCCCGTCACAATGACGCGTCCGTTTTCACGCATTGCTTCCGTGATCGCTTCAATACTTTCGGCGACCGCCGCGTCAATAAAGGCGCACGTGTTCACGATCACAATGTCGCTGTGACGGTAGTCGCGGGCAATGAGGTACCCTTCCGCTCTCAATTCCGTCACGATCCGTTCGGTGTCAACAAGCGCCTTGGGGCAGCCGAGGCTCACAAAACCCACGCTCGGCACTGTTTTTTGCGTTGTAGCGGTCATTTCTGAGGTTCCTCAAGTGTCTTGTCTTCGGGTTCGATCCAGATTAAGGCCGCATGCCGCCCCGTTTTTTCCCCGTCACGGCGGTAGCTGTAAAAGTGTGCGGGATCTGCAACGGTGGAAAGCCCGCAGTCTTCGACATCCGTCACCCCTTCGCGCTTTAATGCTTCAGAAGCGTAGGCCGCCAGACTCAGAAAACATTTACCGGGTTCGCCCGCCGCTTTCACGGCGCCCTTAACATCCCCGAAGTGCGCCTTAAACGTTCGTGCGGTTTCTTCACTTGTTTCAAAATCGTCAAACCCGATTCGGGGGCCAAGCCAGGCTTTAAACTGAGCGTCCGGATTTCCGAGGCGCTCCCGCAGACGGCGCACGGTCTTTTCCACAATCCCGGCCGCAAGACTTCGCCAGCCCGCATGCACGGCGGCAACGGCCTTCCCATCTTTTTCAGCAATGAGTACCGGCAGGCAGTCGGCGACCTGCACCGCGCACACGACGCCCGGGGTGAGCGACGTCTGAGCGTCCGCTTTCACCTCATCCCTTTCCACAGTCTCGGCGTCAACGACATCCGTGCCGTGCACCTGCGTCATCCAGCGGGGCTCTCCCGGCGTCATCTGCGCAACAAGGCTGCGGTTCATGCGCACGCAGGAGGCGTTATCTGAAACGTGCACTCCGACATTAAGCCCCATGATGCCTTCCGGACCACCCCAGGGCCCCGATGAGACGCCCCCTACACGTTCGGTAAAAAGCGCCCCGACACGTTGACCAAGATCCGGACGGATCACATCCGATTCCGTTTTCCAAGCTATTGCCATTTTTAATCCACAAAAGCACAAAGCGGCCGCAGTTTAACCGTCTGCAGCCCGCAATAATCAGTCAAATACATGGACCGGCTCGTCCGTCGGTCCGAATCCGAGTTCATCCATGAGTCCTGCCATATCCTCAGGCGCCGGCGCAAACCATTCTGAGGCCGCGCCCGTCGCGGGATGCGTAAGCCGCAGACGGCTTGCGTGAAGGGCCTGACGGGGAAAGCCGTTGACCACCTGCGCTTCTTTGGGAAAGACTGAAGCGCTTGTGCGGTAAACGGGGTCCCCGATTAACGGCAGCCCCACGGTCGAAAGATGCACACGAATCTGGTGCGTGCGCCCGGTTTCAAGGCGGCAGGCCACCCAGCTCACGGCACGGCCCTCAATGTAGGCAGTGTCCACGAGCCGACAGTGGGTTTTTGCGGGGCGGCTGCCGGCCCCGCCGCGGCAGACAAACTTCTGGGGATTACGCGGATCGCGCCCGATCGCGCGGTCGACAAAACCCGCCTCGGGTGCAATGCCCGCCACAATCGCCCAGTACTCACGGGCGACGGCGTGTTCCTGCAGCTGCCGCACGAGGTTAAGCTGCGCAGCTTCATTCCGCGCGACAACCATGAGGCCTGAGGTGAGCTTATCGAGCCGGTGCACGATCCCGGCTCTCGGGAGTTTCCTGAGTTCCGGATAACGGAAGAGAAGCCCGTTTAAAAGGGTACCCTGCCAGTTGCCGGCCGCCGGGTGCACCACCAGGCCCGCGGGTTTATTGATAACGATGATGTCGCGGTCTTCATAGACTGTTTCAAATTCGATGCCGTCTTGGGGCTCAAAGGCGCTTTCTTCAGGAAGCGGCATCGGCCGCACTTCGAGCACATCACAGGCCGCCGCCTTCTGACGCACGCTTTTAGCCGGTTCCCCGGACACCGTGACGCGCCCGGCCTCAATCCAGCTTTGGATGCGGGCGCGGCTTACCTCAGGGATTTTGCGTGCAAGGATCTTGTCGAGGCGTTCCTCGCCCTCGTCAAAACCAAGTTCGAAACGGTAACAGTCCGGGAGGCTCGCTGCCGAAGGCGGCATAATTGCGAAATCGTCATCGTCGCCCTCTTCTGCGGGCACGGCATCCCCGATATAATCGGAAAACTTTTCTTCTGTCGTTTTATTCATCATGAACCTGAAACATCCGATGCGTCTGCGTCTGGCCGGTCTTTTTGCTGCCGCAACAGCGGCCGTCTCCATGACCGGCTGCGGCTGGCTGCAGGATCTGGAAATCGATCCCACCCGCGACTGGAGCGCCAATCAGCTCTACACCGAAGGGCGTGCCGCCATGGCTGACAGCAACTGGACCCTGGCGAAGGATTACTATACCAAGCTTGAGGCCCGCTACCCGTTCGGCGCCTATGCGCAGCAGGCTCAGATCGACCTCGCGTATGTGTATTTTAAGGATGACGATGCGGCAAGTGCCGTGCAGACCCTGGACCGTTTCCTGCGCGCCTACCCGAACCACCCCAACAGCGACTACGCGCTTTACTTAAAGGCGCTTGCCACGCTTAACGAACGCGACGGGTGGCTCTCCTCCTTTACGCGTCAGGATCTCTCCGAGCGTGACGCCCAGGCCGCACGTGACGCGTTTGACCTCTTTAAGGAACTTGCAGGGCGCTTCCCGGATTCCCGCTATGCAGCCGAAGCCAGGCGCCGCATGCATGAACTTGTCATCGCCCAGGCCAATCATGAACTCTCCACGGCGCGCTTTTACTTTGTCCGCAAGGCCTATGTGGCGGCAATTAACCGCGCTAAGGTAGTGCTCACGGACTTTCAGCAGACATCCGCCTCGGATGAGGCCATGCAGATCATCGCCGACAGCTACCATGAGCTCGGGCTCACGGACCTTGAGGCCGACATGCGCCGCGTGATGGAAATGAACAAAAACCGCGCCCGCTGATATTTTTAAGCCGCCGGTAATGCGAAAGGATCCCGATTTTGGGATCCTTTCGTTTTTTCAGAGCTTGAGTTTTTCAATCAATCAGAAGAAACCGCGCTTCTTTTCGGACATCGAGATGTAGATGTTCTTCACCTGGCTGTAGTGAGAAAGCATCATTTTGTGCGTTTCGCGGCCGATACCGGACTTCTTGTAGCCGCCAAAGGGCGTGCCCGCGGGCAGTTCGTTGTAGGTGTTGACCCACATACGGCCCGTTCTCACGCCGCGCGCCACACGAAGCGCACGGTTGATGTCGCGGGTCCAGACGGCGCCGCCGAGACCGTATTCGCTTTCGTTGGCAAGGCGCACCGCCTCTTCCTCGGTCTTAAATTTAATCACGCAGGCAACCGGCCCGAAGATTTCTTCCTGCGCAACACGCATCTTGTTGTCGACGTTGGCGAGCAGCGTGGGCTTCATAAAGGCGCCGGTCGGGCAGGCACGCTCGCCGCCGCAGACAACCTTCGCCCCCTCTTTTTCGCCGAGTTTGACGTAGTCGATGATCTTCTGAAGGTGACGTTCGTTAATCTGCGCACCGACCTGCGTGGACATATCCGTGGGATCGCCCACCTTCACCTTCTTAAAGGCTTCGGTAAGTGCCGCGACGAACTTGTCATAAATCCCTTCCTGCACGAAGATGCGGGAACCCGCGCAGCAGACCTGGCCCTGGTTAAAGAGAATGCCGATCTGAGCGCCTTCAATCGCCTTATCAAGCTGAGCGTCATCAAAGATGATGTTGGCGGACTTGCCGCCCAATTCAAGCGTAGCGGGAATGAGGCGCTTGGCGGCGGCTTCCGCAACCGTATAGCCCACTTCCGTGGAACCGGTGAAGGCAAGCTTGTCAAAGCCCGGGTTATCAAGCATTGCCTGACCGCTCACGGAACCGCGGCCCGTGATAATGTTGACGACACCGGCAGGCAGCACCTTGGCAAGGAGCTTGCCGAACTCGTTTAATGAGAGGGGCGTCGTGGAAGAAGACTTAATCACGACCGTGTCGCCCGCCGCCAGGGCCGGCGCAATCTTCCAGGCAGCCATCAGGAACGGGAAGTTCCAGGGAACAATCTGCCCCACCACGCCGATCGGCTCACGGATAATAAGGGAGAGCGTGTTTTCGTCAAAGACTGTTGCGGAACCTTCGTCGGCTCTCAGGCACCCGGCAAAGTAGCGGAAGTGATCCACGGCAAGCGGCACATCCACAAGCGTCGTTTCACGGATGGGCTTACCGTTATCGAGCGTTTCCACCATCGCGAGCTTTTCGGCGTTGGCTTCAATGAGGTCGGCGATTTTAAGAAGGATTTCGCTTCGCTCCTGCACGCTCGTTTTGGACCACGTTGCAAAAGCGGCGCGCGCAGCCTTAACGGCACGGTCGACGTCGGCGGCCGACGCGTCTGCGCACTCAGCGAGCTTTTCGCCGGTAGCGGGGTTTGTGGTCACAAAGGTCTTGCCGTCTTCGGCATCCACCCATTCACCGTTGATGAAAAGACCGTAACGGGCATCAATCAGATTCTTTGTCATTGCGGAACCTCCGGACAATTGCTTGTAATAACTGTTAGCTATTGAAAAACGACTTCCGATAAAGCCGTTTCGTTGATGTTCAGCATAGGCCGATTCCTGACGCCGTCAACGCCGCAAAAGTCGTAATCCGATACCCACCGAACGGCGTAGCAAGGAGAACTTTCCGCAGAAAATCAGCGGTGCAAAAGGACTAGGCAAAAAAATCGGACAGAGCTTGAAACAACCCTGTCCGAAAACTTAAGTTCGGTGAGCCTGAGCGACTGTTGCGCTCAGGCTTTTTTGCTTCGGCCGATTACTTCTTGGCGGCGCAGATTTCGCAGCGGGGCTTAATCTGCTTGAAGAAGTCGTTGCCCTTGTCGTCCACAAGGATGAAGGCCGGGAAGTCTTCAACCTGGATCTTATAGACGGCTTCCATGCCGAGTTCCGGGAACTCGATGCATTCAATGCTCTTAATCGAAGACTGAGAGAGCACCGCAGCAACGCCGCCGATCGTACCGAGGTAGAAGCCGCCGTGCTTCTTGCAGGCATCGGTCACAACCTGAGTACGGTTACCCTTGGCAATCATCACCATCGAGCCGCCGTGGCTCTGGAAGAGATCAACATAGGGATCCATACGGTTAGCAGTGGTCGGGCCCATCGAGCCACAGGGCATGCCCTTCGGGGTCTTGGCCGGGCCTGCGTAGAGAACCGGGTAATCCTTCATGTACTGCGGCAGATCCTCACCCTTGTCAAGGCGTTCCTTCAGGCGGGCGTGCGCAATATCACGGGCCACAATGATGGTGCCCGTGAGCGAGACGCGCGTGGCAACCGGGTACTTGGAGAGTTCAGCGCAGATCGCCTTCATCGGCTGGTTGAGGTCGATCTTAACGGTCTTGCCTTCGCCGGCCTTGCGGTATTCCTCAGGAATGAGTTCGCCCGGGTTGGTGTCGAGCTTTTCAATCCAGAAGCCGTCCTTGTTGATCTTGCACTTGATGTTGCGGTCCGCAGAGCAGCTCACGCCCATGCCGATCGGACAGCTAGCTCCGTGACGCGGCAGACGGATCACGCGGATGTCGTGGGCCATGTACTTGCCGCCGAACTGAGCACCCAGACCAATGTTCCAGGCTTCTTCGAGAAGCTTCTTTTCGAGTTCCACGTCGCGGAAGGCGCGGCCCGTTTCGTCACCGGTCGTCGGGAGGTTGTCGTAGTAGTGGGTGGAAGCAAGCTTCACGGTGAGAAGGTTCTTCTCAGCGGAGGTACCGCCCACGACGAAGGCGATGTGGTACGGCGGGCAGGCAGCCGTGCCGAGGGTCTTCATCTTTTCAACGAGGAAGGGAACGAGCTTGGCCGGATTCAAAACAGCCTTCGTTTCCTGATAGAGGTAGGTCTTGTTGGCAGAGCCGCCGCCCTTGCAGACGCACAGGAACTTGTATTCCATGCCTTCGGTGGCTTCGATGTCGATCTGAGCAGGAAGGTTGCACTTCGTGTTCACTTCGTCGTACATCGTGAGCGGGGCGTTCTGCGAATAACGCAGGTTTTCTTCCGTATAGGTCTTGTAGACGCCCTTGGAAATCGCTTCTTCATCGCAGAAACCGGTCCAGACGCTCTGGCCCTTTTCGCCGTGAACGATGGCGGTACCGGTGTCCTGGCAGTAGGGGAGCTGTCCCTTGGCGGCCACTTCAGCGTTACGAAGGAACGTGAGCGCAACAAACTTGTCGTTCTCGCTTGCTTCCGGATCCTTCAGAATCTTCGCAAGCTGCAGGTTGTGCGCGCGGCGCAGATGGAAGGACACATCGCGGAAAGCGGTGTTGATCATCTGGGTGAGACCTTCGGCCTCGACTTTCAGGATCGGATGACCTTCGAAATCACCGACGGAGACGTACTCCTTTGTGAGGAGGTAGTACTCCGTATCGTCCTTACCGAGCTGGAACATCGGCGCGTATTTGAATTCAGGTGCTTGTGCCATTTTTTATACCTATTACGGTTGGAGTCTTAGCACCCGTAAACATACTCCCCTTTTGGTATTTCGTCTGCTGTTAAAAGGTTAAAGTTACCCCGCCGTTTTGCGCTGAGAAGGATTTATTAAGCTCTTTTACCTACAACCTTCGGGGAATCCTTACTCTCCTATAGAAGCTGCCGTACGGCCGGCGGCATTCTGCGGCCTCTCAAAGGCAAAAACGGTTGCCTCGGCGTCAGACCTCACCCAAACGCGCCCGCCGTGCACACGGGCAATGGACTCAACCATTGCAAGTCTGATACCGGTGCCGCCGTCGGTACGGCTTCGTGCGGGATCAGCCCTGAAAAACCGCTCAAAGACGTGCGCGATCTTGTCCGCGGGAATCGGTGTTCCTTTGTTTTTTAACGGTCACCTTCACCCATGGGGTAATTCCCAAAGTGAAAATCAACCGCGAAAAAGCGGCGCGTTACGGGATGAATGTCGCCGACGTCCAGCTTTTTGTGTCGTCTGCGCTCGGAGGCGCCAAAGTCGGCGAGACGGTCGAAGGTGTGGCGCGTTACCCCATTGCGCTCAGATACCCCGCGGACTTGCGCGACAATCTGGAGGCGGTGAGAAACCTTCCGGTTCTCACGCCCTTAAAGCAAAGCATCACCTTGTCTGACGTCGCCGAGATTCGGGTGACAACGGGCGCTCCGATGATTAAGACGGAAAACGCGCGGCTGACCGGCTGGGTTTATATCGATGCAAGGGATCGCGACTTGGCAGGCGTTGTCTCCGACATCAAAAAAGCCGTCGGGCGTGATGTGAGAGTCCCCGCGGGCGTGAGCATCACCTATTCTGGTCAGTACGAGATGATGGAAAGAGCCGACAAGCGCCTGGCGCTCATGGTGCCGATGACGCTTGTGATCATCTTCACGCTCCTTTACTGCGCCTTCCGCAAAATCGGTGAGTCGCTTCTGATTCTCGCGACCCTGCCCTTTGCTCTGATCGGCGGCATCTGGTTTGTGTACCTGGCGGGCTTTCATCTGTCGGTCGCAACGGGCACGGGCTTTATTGCCCTTGCGGGCCTTGCGGCCGAGTTCGGCGTTGTGATGCTCATTTACCTGCATCACGCCGTTAAAGCCGATCCCGTTTTAAACGGTACGGGACCGTGGACGGAAGCGCAGCTTGACGCGGCGATTTACCACGGTGCGGCTTTAAGAGTCCGCCCCAAGGCGATGACGGTTTCGGTGATTGTGGTGGGGCTTGTGCCGATTCTCATCGGAACCGGCGCTGGCAGCGAAATCATGAGCCGCATTGCCGCGCCCATGGTGGGCGGCATGATCACGGCACCGCTTCTTTCAATGTTTCTGATTCCGGCCGCCTTCAAGCTCATGTGGTCTTACACGAACAGGAAAAGAAACAATGCCGCGCAGTAACAAGGCCTGACGGCTGATAACCTGATGTCAGGCCGGGTTATTCACCTTTTTCCGCAGGTTTTGTGGAAAAGGGTGAAAAACTCACGCAGCAATTTTTGCTAAGCGTTGATTTTTATGGTGTGCTTAATTTTTAAGCACACCATAAACCGTCAGACATCCGAAACCGCAAGCCGGTGGCGTCCGCCGTGGCGGCCGCGGCTCACGTCACGGAGTGCGGCTTTTTTCTGCGCCCTCAGGCGCCGCGCTTCCATAGGGTCAATCGTAAGCGGCGCCGCCACATCAAGGCGGTCACCCTCATGCAGTTCGGTCTCAGGCGTTATTCTTTCTCCGAAAAGGGCGATCCCTGCGCCCGCATCAATGCCGCGGCGAGCAAGCACGTCAGCCGCAGTCGCCCCTTGCGCGACCTCGGTTTCCGTCAGGGTCACGTGCCCCGACGCATCAACATGAGCGATGGAAATTCTCACAATCTCACTTCCTTTTGAGCGTACGGACTCAAGGTGCGTCCTTTAGAATGCCCGCACAAAAAAGATTTTGCTCTCAGAAGGATACAAAACAAATTGGCCGGAGTAATTAAGAACAAACGCGCCACCTTTGACTATTTCATTGAAGAGCGCTTTGAGGCGGGGCTCGTCCTCAGAGGCTGGGAAGTCAAAAGTGTGCGTGCCGGACGCGCCACCATCAATCTTGCGCACGTCTATGCGCGGGAAGGGGAACTCTTTCTCTGTAACGCCCACTTCACCCCCGCCGATCAGGTCTGCACGCACGAAAAGACCGAGATGGCGCGCACCCGCAAGCTTTTGATGCACCGCAAGGAAATCATGCGTCTGATCGGTAAGGTCGAACGCTCGGGCTATGCGTTGATTCCCCTGGACCTTCACTTTGTGCGGGGCCGCGTGAAACTGAGCCTTGCGCTTGCGCGCGGCAAACGCGACTTTGAAAAACGCCAGGACGAAAGCAAGAAAGAATGGAAGCGCGATCAGGAGCGCCTGATGAAAAACGATATGACCAAAGGCCGCCCGCGTCAGAATTACAAGGATTAAGTCATGGCTTCGTTTTCCGCTGATGTTGATAAGCTCGACAAACGTCTTGCCGAGACCGTTACCGCTGACGATACGGTCTTCACCGGGCGCCTCTTGAAGGTGCACCGGCTGACGGTGACGCTTCCCAACGGCAAAACAAGTACCCGCGAAATGATCCGGCATCCTGGAGCGGCTGCAATCGTTGTTTTGGATGACGAAAACCGCGTCGTGCTTGAGCGTCAGTGGCGCACCCCCGCAGGCGGCGCCTTCTGGGAAATCCCTGCCGGAAAAATTGATCCGGGTGAGAAGCACGCCGTCACGGCACGCCGCGAACTGAAGGAAGAAGCAGGGCTCACGGCGCGCGACTGGGTGTTTCTGGGCACGATCCGCAACGCAATCGGCTACAGCGACGAGCACATCGAGATTTATCTTGCCCGGGGGCTGACCCAGGGTGAGCAAAGGCTCGATGCAAACGAATTTCTGACGCTCACGCGCGTGCCGTTTGAAGAGGCTCTTGCGGCCTGCCGCGACGGCACAATTTCTGACGTCAAAACCATCATCGGTCTGATGTGGGCCGAAGACTACATCCGCGGGCGCCTGACGCAGGCCCGCAGCCTTTGAAATCGCCCCTGCGGGCACGGTTTTTTTCGTGCCCGCACACCTTGTCAAGACGGACACTCAGCCTTAAAATGATGGGTTAACCGCAGTTTCTGGGCGGGTTTGAAAGGCGCCTGACCGGCGCGATATAATTCATTTTTGCGTTTGAGGTAAAAAAATGCGGCTCCTTCAGAAGGCTCTTACCTTCGATGACGTCCTGCTCGTTCCGGCATACTCGGAAGTTCTTCCCAAGGACGTTCTCCTCTCCACCAAACTCACCCGTGAAATCAGCATCAACATCCCGATGATTTCGGCCGCCATGGATACGGTGACCGAAGCCAATCTCGCCATTGCGATGGCGCAGGAAGGCGGTGTTGGCATTATTCACAAGAATCTTTCCGCCAAACAGCAGGCCGCGGAAGTCGCCAAGGTTAAGCGCCATGAATCCGGCGTTGTGAGCGACCCCATCACCGTGGGCCCGGATATGCTCGTCGGCGACGTGATCCGCATGTGCCTTGAACACCGCATCAGCGGTGTGCCCGTTGTGGAAGGCCGCCGCGTTTTGGGCATGGTCACCAACCGCGACCTTCGCTTTGAAACCCGCATGCAGGCTCCGGTGCGTGAAATCATGACGCCGCGCGAACGTTTGGTCACCGTGCAGGAAGGGGCATCGCTTGATGAAGCCAAGCGCCTGATGCACGAAAACCGTCTCGAACGTGTTCTCGTCGTGGACAAGGACTTCAACCTCTCGGGCCTTATCACCGTCAAGGACATCATCAAAGCCACCGAACACCCCAACGCCGCCAAAGATAAGGACGGCAAGCTCCTTGCGGGCGCTTCCGTCGGCGTCGGTGCCGGCACCGAAGAGCGCCTCGAGCTTCTCGTTGAAGCCGGCGTTGACGTGATTGTCGTTGATACGGCGCACGGCCACTCCAAAGGTGTTTTGGACCGCGTGGCCTGGGTGAAGAAGAATTATCCGAAGCTGCAGGTGATCGGCGGCAACATCGCCACCGGTGCCGCAGCACGTGCGCTCGTTGATAACGGCGCCGACGCCGTCAAGGTCGGTATCGGCCCGGGCTCCATCTGCACGACGCGTATTGTCGCGGGCGTGGGCGTCCCCCAGATCACCGCAATCAGCAACGTCGCCGAAGCCCTCGAAGGCACGGGCGTGCCGCTGATCGCCGACGGCGGCATCCGCTTCTCCGGCGACATCGCCAAGGCAATCGCCGCGGGCGCCAACTGCGTCATGATGGGCGGAATGCTTGCCGGTACTGAAGAAGCGCCGGGCGAAGTCATTCTCTACCAGGGGCGCTCTTACAAGGCCTACCGCGGCATGGGCTCTTTGGGCGCCATGTTTAAGGGCTCTGCCGACCGCTACTTCCAGGACAACAACTCTGGCAACCTCGATAAGCTCGTTCCCGAAGGCATCGAAGGCATGGTTCCCTTTAAGGGCTCCGTCACCACGATCCTTTATCAGATGGCGGGCGGCCTGCGCTCCTCGATGGGCTACTGCGGCTGCCGCACGATCGACGAGATGCGTGCGCGTGCTGAGTTCGTTGAAATCACGGCGGCGGGCTGGCGTGAAAGCCACGTCCACGACGTGAAGATCACGAAGGAAGCCCCGAACTACCGTCAGGAAAACTAAGAGGATCCCGCATCCGGGAACCACGGCGCAGGCGTTCAAACCCACTGACACCTGCGCCTTTTCGTTAAGATTTTTGTTAATTCACCGAGAACGCCACACATGCAGCACGATCGAATTCTCATTCTCGACTTCGGCAGTCAGGTCACACAGCTCATCGCACGCCGCGTGCGCGAAGCCCACGTCTACTGCGAAGTCCACCCCAATGATGTTTCCGCCGAATTCATCGCTCAGTTTGCACCGAAGGGCATCATCCTTTCGGGCTCGCACATGAGCGCCTATGAAGAAAGCAACGACCAGGTCTCTGACGCCGTCTTTAAGGCCGGCGTCCCGGTTTTGGGTATCTGCTACGGCATGCAGACGATGGCGCAGCAGCTGGGGGGCCGCGTTGAAGGCGGCACCAAGCGCGAATTCGGCTACGCCGAAGTGCGTGCCCACAACCACACGAAGCTCCTGGAAGGCATTGAAGACTTTAAGGGCGCCAACGGCGAAGGGATGCTCAAGGTCTGGATGAGCCACGGCGACAAGGTCGCTCAGATGCCCGAAGGCTTTAAGGTGATGTGCTCGACGCCCTCGTGCCCCATTGCCGGCATGGCCGATGAAGCCCGCGGTTTTTACGCCGTGCAGTTTCACCCGGAAGTGACGCACACCGTCAAGGGCCGCGAAATTCTGAACCGCTTTGTTTTAAACATCTGCGGCTGCAAACCCGACTGGGTCATGGAAGACTACATCACCGAAGCCGTTGAAACGATCCGCCGTGAAGTGGGCACCGACGAAGTGATTCTGGGCCTTTCCGGGGGCGTCGACAGCTCGGTTGCCGCAGCGCTGATTCACCGCGCCATCGGCAAACAGCTCACCTGTGTGTTCGTTGATAACGGCCTGCTGCGCAAAAACGAGCGCGAACAGGTCCGCGAAACCTTCGAAAAGAACATGGGGTTAAAACTCATCGTCGTGGACGCTGTTGACCGCTTCATGAATGCTCTTGCGGGTGTCACCGATCCCGAAGCCAAACGCAAGATCATCGGCCGCGAGTTTGTAAACGTCTTTCAGGATGAAGCCGCCAAGCTCACTGCCGCGAAGTGGCTGGCTCAGGGGACGATCTACCCCGATGTGATTGAAAGCGCCGCCGCGAAAACGAAGAAAGCGAAGACCATTAAGAGCCACCACAATGTGGGGGGCCTGCCCGATACGCTGCACCTCAAACTTCTTGAACCGCTGCGTTCGCTTTTTAAGGACGAAGTGCGTGAGCTCGGCGTCAAGCTCGGGTTGCCTGCCGAGATGGTTTACCGTCATCCCTTCCCGGGGCCGGGCCTCGGTGTGCGAATCCTCGGGGAAGTCAAGCGCGAATACGCCGACATTCTGCGTGAAGCCGATGCGATCTTTATCGATGAGCTGCGCGCAAGCGGCTGGTACGACAAGGTGAGCCAGGCCTTCGTGGTGTTCCTGCCGGTTAAAAGCGTGGGCGTCATGGGCGACGGCCGCACCTATGAATGGGTGGTGAGCCTGCGCTCGGTGCAGACAAGCGACTTCATGACCGCGAAGTGGTCGGAACTTCCCTATGAGCTTTTGGGCCGCGTCTCCAACCGCATCATCAATGAAGTCAAGGGCATCAACCGCGTCGTCTATGACGTCTCCGGCAAACCCCCTGCCACCATTGAATGGGAATAAGCGCTTTAAGTGCTTTCACGCCCTGTCGGTACCAAGCCGGCAGGGCTTTTTTTCTTTGACCGGTCAATGCCAGAGAATCCGCCCGGTCTCGGGTTTACGGATGGCGGGAAAGCGCTTTAAGTACTGCTCAAAGACTTCGATTTCGAGAATATCGTCGCACTCGACTGCCGCCCCTTGGGGAAGAATCGTGAGATCAAGCGCCGCCGCGGGCTGTGCCGCTGCGGCAACTGCTGCCAAAACGAAGAAACGTAAGGATTGCATGAGTAGAAAAAAGTCCCGCCCAAAAAACTGACGGGACTTTAGCACCCGGAAAGGACGCTTCGTCAATTATTCAGCGTACCCGGGCACAACCACCGTGTCACCCGTGGCGTAGAAATGGCCGCCCGCAACGTAATGCAGAGGCCTCAGCTCTCTGGGCGTCCCTTCAAGGTTCCAGTGACCGCCGGCAAAGACTCTGGGGTCGGCCCAGGCGCCCACGCACGTGCCGATAAAGAGGTCATAGGCGGACTCGTTGTGAGGTTCCCTGATGACGTCAAATACCGCCCAGCAGGCGCAGCCCTTCACCAAAGGCTGGTCAAAGCCAGGGGCTCTGAAAAACTGAGCCCCGCTCTTCGTGAGCTTTTCCGGATCGTCGTTTTTACTCACAAATCCGAGCTTTAAGGTTTCTTCAACGATTGCCACGGTCGGCAGCTGCAGCGCAAAGCGCCCGCTTTTTTCAATCAGAGGCCGCGTGTAATGGGTAGGCTCAATCACAGCCGTTGTCTTAAAGGGCACTAAATCCAGCGGGCACACCCAGGTTGCGGGCATCACGTCTTCATCGCCCTTGTACGCGGCGGACACCAGCGCAGTTGCACCGAGGTTAAAGAGGCGATAGGCTTTGTCGGCCGCAACGGGCACAAAATTTTCTGCTGACACAATTCGCTCCTCAAAACGATGATTGCGATTGTAGTGCCGGACATTTCAATTCCGATTGTCTTTTTCTGCGAAAAAACACGCTTTCCATGTCCCTCTTTTCCTCTACTTCAATTGCCGTACTCTCCTCCTGCGACACCGTCATGAACGAGGCGCGCCGGCGCTTTGAAGCCGGTAACTTTCCGGTAAATGCGTCGGTCATCAGCCGTACACAGAGCGCGGGCCGCGGCACGCACGGCCGCACGTGGGTGAGCACCGAAGGCAACCTCTACGCGGCACTCAGGCTTGATGCGGGGCTCATGCAGGCAGGACTTTTGGCGCCGCAATTGGTTTCCGCCTGTCTTTTGCGCGTCGTGAAAGACCTCGGAGTTGAGGCGAAACTTAAGTGGCCCAACGATCTCGTGATCAACGTTCCCGGGAAAGGCTGGTGTAAGGCCGCAGGGATTCTCCTGGAGCGTAAAGGGGAACTCCTCACGGCGGGCATTGGTCTTAATCTGGTGACAAGCCCCACTGCAGCCGCCATGCGCGAAGGCGCAGCTTTACCGGCCGCAAGTCTCGCGGAGATACTGCCGGCCTCCTCAGTTCCCGATCCCCTTTCCTTTTGGGAAAACTTTCTGCGCGTCTTTCTTGCCTTTCGCAGGCGTTTCCCCGGAAAACCGGCACCGGACCTTTGGGTGCATGAGCTTTTGTGGCTTAACGAACCGGTGACGCTCACAATCCGCGGTACCGCTATTGAAGGGGTGCTCACGGGGCTTAACGCCGCAGGCGAAATCCTTATCGCCATGCCGGAAAGCGAAAAAGCCTTCTTTGAAGGAAGCCTCGCTGCGCGCACAAAGACCGGAAATTAGGCAAAAGTCCTCATTTTTTCGCGTTTAGAATGTAACGCTCGCTGTTAAAAAGGCAGCAGAAGCCGCCTTCTTCAAGACGGGCCCACTGTTTCAGGGAATTTCCAGAGATGACTCCTACCGCCATCACCTTCTGCGGCTACATGCTGCTGATGATTCTGCTCGGGTTTGTTGCCTGGCACTACACACGTACGTTTAATGACTACATCCTCGGCGGAAGAAGCTTAGGCGGCCTTGTCACGGCCTTATCGGTCGGAGCAAGCGACATGAGCGGCTGGCTTTTAATGGGGCTGCCGGGCGCCGTATTTTTAGCCGGCATCAGCGAGAGCTGGCTCGCGATCGGCCTCATCATCGGGACGTTTTTTAACTGGAAGCTCGTTGCCGCGCGCCTTCGCGTCTACACCGAGATTGAGCACAATTCTCTGACGCTTCCTGACTTCTTTACGCACCGCTTTAAGGACACAAGCCGGATTCTGAGAATTGCTGCGGCCGCCGTCATTCTGATTTTCTTTACGATTTACTGCGCCAGCGGCATGGTCGCCGGTGCCCGCCTTTTTGAAAACACCTTCAGCCTCGACTACTCGACGGCCCTTTGGATCGGTGCGGCAGCGACCATCCTCTACGTCTTTATCGGCGGTTTTTTGGCGGTAAGCTGGACGGACGCGATTCAGGCAACGCTGATGTGCATTGCGCTGATCGTCACCCCGATTGCCGTTGTGATGGATTTAGGGGGGCTCTCTGCAACGGTGGCGCGCGTTGAGTCCATAAACCCCAACATGCTCAACATGATGACGAACCAGTCCTTTATCGGGATTGTGAGTCTTCTCGCGTGGGGCCTGGGTTACTTCGGGCAGCCGCACATTCTCGTGCGCTTTATGGCCACAAAATCCATTAAGGTCATTCCGGGCGCCTGCCGCGTCTCCATTCTCTGGATGCTCTTTTGCTTGGGCGGCGCCGTGTGCGTGGGCTTTTTCGGCGCGGCCTACTTTGCTGAGCACGCCGATAAAGCGCAACTTGTCACCGAAAACCACGAACGCATCTTTATTGCGCTCTCGCAGATTCTCTTTAACCCCTGGATCGGCGGCATTCTGATGGCGGCGATTCTCGCGGCCGTGATGTCAACGCTTTCCTGCCAGCTCCTGGTGTGCTCTTCCACCCTCACCGAAGACTTCTACCGCGCCTTTATCCGCCCCAAGGCCAGTAACCGTGAACTCATCTGGTTCGGGCGCGTGATGGTGATTTCGGTGTCGCTTGTGGCAATTCTCATCGCGACCGACCCCCAGAGCCTTGTCCTTTCGCTGGTGAGCTACGCCTGGGCCGGGTTCGGCGCTTCCTTCGGCCCCGTGATTCTGTTGAGCCTCTGGTGGAAACGCATGAACCGTAACGGAGCGGTTGCCGGCATGATCACCGGCGCCGTCACCGTCATCGTCTGGCACGCGGGCGGCTGGTTCGGGCTCTATGAAATGATTCCGGGCTTTGCCTTCGGCCTCATTGCGATTGTGGTTGCGAGCCTGATGTCCGAAAAGCCCGACGAAGAAACCAAAAAGAATTTTGACCGCGTGATCGCCGAAGTGGCGGTCGAACGCTGATACAAAACGAAAAGAAGAAAAATATGACGCAGACCAATCTCCCCAAGCCGCATTTAAGCCGCCCCGCGGCGGGCGCCAAGGCAAGCCTCATCCGTGAGCTTTTGAAACTTGCAAGCCGCCCTGAAGTCATTTCCTTTGCAGGGGGCCTGCCCACGCCCCTCGGGTTTCCGGTGAAGGAACTCGAAGAGGCCGCACACAAGGTGCTCGCGGAAAATGCGGCGCACGCATTGCAGTACTCCTTCACCGAAGGCGAGCCGCGTCTCAGAGAATTCATCGCCGCACGCGAAACCGCGCAGGGCGTGCCGACAAAGCCGGAAGAAGTGCAGATTGTTTCGGGCTCGCAGCAGGCTCTGGACCTTGCCGCGCGCGTTTTCCTTGATGAAGGAAGCCGCGTTTTGGTTGAAAACCCCACGTACCTCGGAGCCCTGCAGGCGTTTCGCCTCGCAATGCCCGCGTTTGAAACGCTGCCCGCGGACGCCGCGGGCCTTAACCCCGCCGCAATTAACGCTTCGGTCGCGGGTGCTCGCTTTGCCTACGTGATGCCTACGTTTGCGAATCCCACGGGCCTTACGATGACCGAAGAGCGCCGTGCGCTTTTGGCTGACAAAGCCCGTGAATACGACTTCTGGCTTGTGGAGGACGATCCCTACGGCGAACTCTGGTACGACAAGGCGCCGCCGAAGTCCCTGAGAGCCTGGGCTCCGGAAAGGACCCTCAGACTCGGGACCTTCTCCAAAATTCTTGCCCCGGGCCTGCGCCTCGGATACGTCTGCGGACGGCGCGACGTGCTCGATAACTTCACGCGCCTTAAGCAGTCCCTGGACCTTCATACGTCCACACTCACGCAGCAGATTGCGGCTGAGGTGCTCACTAGCGGCCTTTTGACCGAACACCTTCCCAAGGTGCGCGCGATCTACAAGAACCAGTGCTCTGTGATGCTTGAGGCACTCAAGGAATTTATGCCCGCGCGCGGGGACATATCCTGGACGCATCCTTTGGGCGGCATGTTTATCTGGGTCAATCTCCCCGACACAATCGACACCACAGAATTCATGAAGACTGCGGTCGCACACAACGTAGCCTTTGTGCCCGGAGAGGCCTTTTATGCTCTCAAACCCCAGAAGAACAAGGCGCGGCTTTCCTTTGTGACGGTACCTCCGGAAAAAATCCGTGAGGGCGTGCGCATCTTTGCCGACCTCATCAAGAAAGAACTCGCTTAAAAGAAGCCCGGAAACAAGTTTTTTCCACTCATTGTTCTCAGACGGACTGCGGCGCGCGTATCCTTCGACTGCAGTCCGTTATTTTTTGTCTGCACGTTCGTTTTGCGGAGTTTCAAAGATGCAGCACCCGTTTGAGCAGAATTTCATTAATGGTAAATGGTGCCGGCCGGCAAGCAACGCCTGGCTTGACGTCATCAATCCGGCCACGCTCGAACACTTTGCGCGGGTTCCCGACAGCAGTACCGAAGACGCCGATGCCGCGGTTCGTGCCGCGCACGCGGCACTGCCCGACTGGTCGGCAACGCCCCTGTCGCTTCGCATTGCGCTTATGAAAAAGATGCTCGCGGAATTTAAGAAGTTCCGCGATGAAATTATTCTTCTTGAAGCCCGGGAGCTCGGTGCTCCGGTAAGTTTCGGGAAAATCTCACACTGCGAGTATCAGTTCACCCGCATTGAGTCCTACATTGCCGCAGCGGAAACGCTGAAATTCCAGACGCAGTTTGCCAAAAGCACCGTACTGCGTGAACCCGTGGGTGTCGTTGCCTGCATCACGCCATGGAACTATCCGCTCGGGCAGATTGTGCAGAAGGTGATTCCGGCGCTTTTGGCCGGAAACACCGTGGTGATGAAGCCGAGCCAGCATACGCCCTTGACTGCGGTTCTCATGACCGAAGCCTTTGAGCGCGCAGGCTTCCCTGCGGGCGTCGTGAACCTTGTGAGCGGCCGTGGCTCCAAGTTGGGCGACACACTCGGAACGCACCCGCTTGTGGATATGGTGAGCTTTACCGGTTCCACCCCGGTCGGGATTGCCCTTGCGCAAAAGGCGCTCACGAGCGTGAAGCGCATCAGTCTGGAATTGGGCGGAAAGTCCCCCTACATTTGGTTGCCGAGTGAGGACTACAGTAAGGCGCTTGCGAAACTTTTCAGTTCCATCTTTCTTAACAGCGGACAAACCTGCACGGCGCTCTCCCGGCTTCTCGTTCCCGCAAAGGACCTCGAAAAGGTAAAGCGCCTGATCCTTGAACATATCGGCGAACTCACGGTCGGCAACCCCGAAGATCCGTCGGTGAAAATCGGGCCTGTTGCCACAAAGCAGCAGTTTGAAAAGATCAGTGAGTACATCCGTCTGGGACTCAAGGAAGGCGCAAAGCTTCTCACGGGCGGCGTCCCCGAAGAGCCCAAGCACGGCTACTACATTGCCCCGACCGTCTTTTACGACGTCAAAAACACGATGCGCATTGCCCGCGAGGAAATCTTCGGGCCGGTTCTCTGCATCATCACCTATGAAACGGTCGATGAAGCGGTGGAGATCGCCAACGACACGATCTATGGTCTGAACGCCGCCGTATTCGGTAAGAAGGACGAAGCCTTTGCCGTTGCCCGCCGCATTAAGTCCGGCAACGTCTACATCAACGACGCCGGGCGCGACGTGACGGCGCCCTTCGGCGGCTACAAACAAAGCGGCATCGGGCGCGAGGGCGGCATCGAGGGCTTAAAGGAATTCACGCAATTAAAAGCCGTCTACGATCACAGCACCTTTTGATTTCTGACGAAAGGTTTTCAAAAACGCCGTCCGGACTTTCCGCACGGCGTTTTTTTGTGTTTATCAGTTTTCCGCACTCCTTACTACCGCCCGCGGGATGTATGGGCCTATCCCGAGGTATGGGTTGGTCTGCCGGCCGAATTCATATCATAAGCATCAGTTAAGAAAAGCTCATCAGAGCCCTTAAAAAGTCGCAGATCCGAGATCCCGGTTTCGGTCTGTGCCGTCAGAACAACATCCCAGGAGAACACCTATGTCCCTGAAGCAAACGCTTACGGCAATCGCTTTGGCCGCAGCTTTTGCGGCATGCCTTCCCGCTCACGCGGCCATGCCCTCCGCTGCCAAAGGCCCCCACGCCAAAGTCCCCTGCAGCATGTGCCATGCCAACGGTCAGATGACCGCGCCCAAAAAGGAAACGTGCTTTCAGTGCCACCAGAGCTATGACGCCGTAGCCAAGAAGACGCAGAAGGTCAATCCCAACCCGCACTTCAATCACCGCGGCGAACAGGAATGCACCAACTGCCACAAGATGCACACGAAGTCGCGCGTGGAATGCAATGACTGCCACACGTTTAATAACCTCAAGATGAAGGGAGAGTGATGATGAGCACCAATGATCTGACCCGCCGCCGTTTCCTCGGTACCGCAGCCGCTGCTGCCGCGGGTGCTGCCGTTACGCTTCCTGCTCAGGCTGCTTCCGTTGCCAATCCCGCGCCCGCCAAATGGGACATTGAAACCGACGTCGTCGTTTTAGGCTGCGGCGGCGCAGGCCTCATGGCTGCCTGCCAGGCCTTTGACCGCGGCGCCAAGGTTGAGATTTTTGATAAGGGCATGAGCCCGTTTCACACGGCCACGAACCTCTGCGGCGGTCTTTTCACTGCTTACGGCTCCCGCATGCAGAAGGCCGATCCCAAAATCAAAGACAGCTGGAAGGCTTTTGCCGATGACATCATCGCCTACGGCGAACACATGAGCCTCAAAGAACCCGTCTACGCTTTCGCAAAGCACTCCGGCGAAGCCTTTGACTGGCTTGAAGACCATGGGCTCGCGAAACACCACCTCGAACCCTACGCAGGCCACACGCACGTGCGTGCTCACCGTCAGGATTCCTTTAAGGGACGTGACTACATTGAAGTGCTCACCAAGGAAATTGCGGCCCGTAAGCTCGTGATTCACCACGGCTGCGGCCTTACCCGCTTTTTCTTTGATCCGAAGACAAACCGCGTGTTGGGTGTTGAATGCGGCACGGGCGCCAAAAAAGTCACCTGCCGTGCGCGAAAGGGCGTGATTATGGCTACGGGCGGCATCACGGGCTCTGCGGAGTCGCTGGACCGCTGGGTGCCGAGCGTTGCAGGCAAGGGCGTTGTGATCGGGGGCCCCAGCAACACCGGTGAGGCCCTCATGGTTGCCGTGCGCGACGTGGGTGTGCCGCTTTCGCACATGCAGTACATTGCGTCTTACCCCTGCGGTATTGTTGTTAACGGCCGCAACGGCCCCTACTGCCGCTGGTGGTTTATCACCGGTCAGGGCGGCATTCTCGTGAACAAAAACGGCAAGCGCTTTGTCACCGAGCTTGAAGGCATCTGCCACGTAACGCCGAAATTGGCCGCGAACCCCGACGGCTGCCACTACGTTCTGACGGATCAGGCCGGGTGGGAACGCACGTTAAAGAAGATCAAGCTTTCGGCACTGGTGGGTTTGCCATCCTGGTCTGAAGAACGCGTGCTTGCCGAGTTTGCCAAGCAGGAAAACCTCTGGAAGTGCGATACGCTTGAAGAACTCTGCAAAGAAAGCGGCGTGAATCTTGCGGGACTCAAAGATCAGATCGCCGTCTGGAACAAGGCCGTTGACACGAAGGTTGACAACCAGTTCGGGCGCACCGATCAGAAGTACAAGATCGGCAAGGGCCCCTACTACATGATCCGCATGTTCCCGTGGAACAACCTCTCCTGCGGCGGCGTGCGTGTCACTGAGCACTTTGAGGTTCTGGGCTGGGATATGAAGCCCGTCGGAGGCCTCTACGCTGCGGGTGAAACGGTTGCCGGCGTGCACGGCGCGTTTTACTGCGGCGGCAACGCCTGCGGTTTTGCCCACACCTCGGGCTTTATGGCCGGGCGTTACATCACGGGCTATAAAGAAGCCTGATCGGGGCTTTAAGACACTGCGGGCCGTGGTTTAGGCCTGAGGTGTCGCTTAAGTTCAACAGTTGTCTCAAACGAAAAGGCGGCGGAGCGATCCATCGCCTTTTTTCGACCCTAAACAACCCGCGCTTGAAAGCGCGGGGTTTCCTGACACGGTGCAGGCTTTCCCGTAACAGCCAAGGTTTTTGAGGCCTTGTCTGCCCGGGCGTCCCATGCACCACAGGAACATTTAAAACGCAACCGCTCTACGGGTACGGAGACGCGTTTTGACATCAAACAAAAAAGCCTGCGCCGGATCCGTTTTACCGGTCCCTGCCACAGGCTTTTGCTGAGCCTTATAAAACTCAGGCTTGCTTTTCTTCAGCCTTTACCGTCTCTTTCTTGGCGGCTGTCTTTTTGGGAGCCGCTTCCTTTGCTGCCGTCTTACGAGCCGTTGTTTTGGCTTTGGCAGCGGTTTTCTTCGCTGCGGGCTTGGCGGCCGTTTTCGCAGCGGTCTTTGCTGCCGCGGCCGTAGCCTTTGCGGCGGTCTTTACCGTGCGGGTCTTACGGGCGGGTTTGCCTTCCGCCTTGACTTCAGCAGGCGCGGCCAGTTTCACGCTTTCCGGTTTAAAGCCAACCTGCTTTGACATCGCTTCAATCACCGCCTGCTGCTCCTCAACCACACGCTTTAACCGTGCGATTTCAGCCGCATAGGGATCGCGTTCGCCGGGCGTTACTGCATAAGCCGCAAACCCTTCGTGATTGAGTTTTTTCTGTGCGGCGCCTTCCGCAACCTTGCGGCCCGGCACACCCACGATGGTTTCGTTGGCGGCAACGGGTTTCACCACAACGGCGTTGGAGCCGATGCGGGCGTTGTCACCCACCTTAAAGCCCCCGAGAATCTGAGCACCGGCCCCGATCACGACGCCGTTACCGATCGTGGGATGGCGCTTTTCACCGCGCCCGAGGCTTGTTCCGCCCAGGGTCACGCCGTGATAAATCGTGCAGTCATCGCCCACCTCCGCGGTCTCCCCGATCACCACGCCCATACCGTGGTCGATAAAGACGCGGCGCCCGATTTTGGCAGCCGGATGAATTTCAACCCCCGTCAAAAACCGCGCAGCATGACTCACCCAGCGCGCAAACGTGGGCCAGCCCTGCAGATTGCACCAGTAGGCCCAGCGGTGCATGATGAGCGCATGAAACCCGGGGTAGCACAGAGCCACTTCCAGTTTGCTGTGCGCGGCGGGGTCCCGCTCAAAAATGGTTTTCAGATCTTCGCGGATGCGTTCAAACATGGGAAAACTGTCCTTTGTGTGCAGTCTTTGAGGCCAATAGTCTGATTGTAGAGCGAACTGCCTTACTTTTTCGCGTCCGTCATGCTCTTTTTCGCGTCTTTGGTGCCGATTCTGTCTTTTTTCGAGCGGATGACGGCCGCACAGATCCCGCGAAGAAGATCAACTTCGCGCTGCGTGAGACCGCTGCGCGCGAAAAGCCGGCGGCTCATCGCCATGAGGTTTTTGGGTTCATCGGGATTCAGTGCACCGCAGGCTGTCATCGCCTGCTGCCAGTGTCCGTAAAACCCTTCAATGGCTTTGACGCTTGCCGCAGGCTCCTTTTCAAAGCGCTCCTGCCAGGTGTAGAGCTCATGATCATGGTGCGAGTCCGACAAAAGCGCGAGATGCATTTCATAGGCCGTAATCTGCACGGCCTGCGAGAGGTTCAGACTCGGGCTTTCCGGGTTTGCGGCAATCGCCGAGCACGTCTGACACAGATCCATCTGCTCGTTAGTAAGGCCGCTTCGCTCCGTCCCGAACACAAACGCGATGCAGGGCTTGTCGTCCCTCTCAAGCCACGCGGCGGCCCTTGCCGCACTCGTTCTTAAGTCTTCAATCGGAGGCCCGAACTCGCGGCTGTAGCCCGACAAAGCAAAGGCCTGCGTGACGCCTTCCAGTGCGTCGAGAAGCGTTTCATGCGTGCGGGCGTTTTCAAGGACGTCCACGGAGCTCGTCGCAAACGCCACAGCTTCCGGATTCGTTCTGAAATCCGGATCCTTGGGGTTCACAACCCTGAGGTCGGTAAAGCCCATGGTTTTAACCGCCCGCGCGGCCGACCCGATGTTGCCCGGGTGGCTCGGTTCCACCAAAATAAAACGAACGCGCTCTGAGGCCTGAGGTACGTGATCCACAGCAATGTTCCCGCTTGAGAATAAAAAGGCACCGGGAACAGTCCCGATGCCCGCCGTGCGCTATTTTAACGGCCCGATTACCACCCGCGGACGTGATCAAGCGCCTCAGTGATGCGCCCTTCGCCGTTAACCAGAAGGAGCTTTTCGTAAGGCGCTACCGTCGGACAGGCATGGTTCGGAAGAATCCGCAGGCGGGTGCCGACCGGAAAATCCGAGGGCTTTAAGAGCGTGTCCGCCGGCAGCGTGATGATGCCGTGCTCCTGGTTGGTGCCCGTGAGCAAAATCCGCCCGCCGTCCAAAGGTTTACCGGCGATGTCACACACCAGGCCGTAACCGTAGTCGTGCTTTTGGCGCTGCGTGCCGCGGTCGCGGCTCATCGCGAGGAACCCCGCATCACAAATCACCTGGTGCTTTTCGTCCTGGTGCCCGATCACGGTTGTGACAACAGACCCTGCGATATCGTCAAGCGTACAAACCCCGAGGTTGGTCATAAAGAGATCAAAAAGCGCACAAACGCCCGCGCGGATTTCCGTGACGCCGGATTCGCTCTCACTGAACATCAACGTAGGAGAAGACCCCACGGAAACAATGCTGACTTCATACCCCGCATTTCTTAAGCGGTCGGCGGCCGTCACAATCCCTGTGCGTTCGCCTTCTGCAGCCGCTTTAATTGCGGCAAGCGTTTTACATCCATAGCTGTCTCCGGCGTGCGTTAAAACACCCGCGAGTGTTGCGCCGTCGGTGAGCGCCGCCGCTGTCTTTAAAAGCAGATCACTTTCGGGTTTAATCCCGGAGCGGTGGCCGTCCACATCGACTTCAAGAAGCACCGGAATTTCGGTCTTTTCCCTGCGGCAGAAATCTGATACTGCGACCGCTGCCGCCACATTATCGAGAATGATCTTGAGATCACACCCCGAGTCGCGGATCGCTTTGACTACGGAAAGCTTCTGCGGGGCAATACCCACCGCATAAAGAATGTCTTTGACGCCGTGAGAGGCAAAGTAGCGGGCTTCCGCAAGCGTTGAGACGGTTGCGGGGCCCTCGGGCGTCATCATCTGGCGCCGTGCGATACCGATTGACTTATGCGTTTTTAAGTGCGGACGGTAAGTGACGCCGAGCGCTGCGGCCCTCCCTTTGGCTCGCGCAATGTTGGCCGAGAGCTTCGCGTCATCAATGACAAAAGCCGGTGTCATCAGTTCCGGGCTCGTGAGCGTCAGCCCCACCGGATCCGCCGTTTCCATAACCGTCATCTTTTCGTCCTTTTCAAGAAATTTTTCTGCACCCCGTCCTAATTCCGTTTTTCGCTGATTTCACGCAAAAACTGGAAAAACAGGGGCGAATGCGCTTAGAATTATATCTAGAAATTTTTATATGAAAGTACCGATGTCTGAAAAAAATTCTCCCGTGCGAGCGCCGCTCCTCCCCTACACCGCTGTCGCCGATCTGATCGTGCAGCTGATGGGAAAAGGCTGTGAAGTGGTCCTGCATGACCTCGACACCCCGCAGCACTCCGTTGTCTATGTTGCAGGAGAGAACGTCACGGGCCGCAAACCCGGCCAGGGCTTCCGGCACTTGGTGAGCGAACTCATCCGCACCCCCAGAGAAACTCCCAACATCACCCCCAACTGGTTTTTCGAGCACGAGGGAAAACCGGTGCGAAGCACCACGCTTTTTATCCGCAACAGCCGGGGGGAACTCACGGGAGCGCTCTGCGTGAACCTTGACGTCACGGGGGCCGTGCGTGATTTTGAGCGTCTGGCGTCGCTCTTACCAGGCCTTGCCGGCATCAATCCGCTCTCAGAAAGCCCGGCCGCCCCCCTTACGGGCACCGCTTCCGTTACCGCTGAAACTGGCTCCGGCAACGCTGAAAGCGTCTTTACGTCGGTGTGCCGCCTCATTGACCGCATGACCGCGGCGGGCGCCAAAACCCGCGAAGAGCGCCTGCAGCTCATTGACTTCATGCAGGACAGAGGCGTTTTTCTTGTAAAGGGCGCCCTCGAATACGCCGCCGACAAACTCGGCATTTCCAAAGTCACCGTCTACAGTGACCTTGATGCTTTGAAGCGCCGCAAAACCGAACAACGAAACTAAACCGCATAAGAGGAAAATCCATGCAGATCGTCACACCGGACTTTAAAGGCAAAAACCCCGGTCACTACAGCGCAGGTGTTATCTCCAACGGCATGCTCTACGTCTCTGGACAGCTTTCGCTGGATCCCGACACCCGAGAACCCTGCACCGGAGACATCAGGGCGCACGCGCTTCTGGCGTTAAATAACGTCGACCGGGTCCTGAAAGCCGCAGGCGTCACCCGCAACCATGTCGTGCTCTGCCGCGTCTACACGCCGTCCTCGGAATACTGGGGCGCAATTAACGAGGTCTACGCCGAATTTTTCGGAGAACACAAGCCCGCACGCATTGTCGTTTCCACCACAAGCCTTCACTTCGGCTGCCTCGTTGAAATCGAAGCCATGGCTGAAATGCATTCCTAAATCACAGGGAGAAAGGACATGAACTACCGCTGCATACACTGCGGAGCACTCACCGACACCACGACACACGCGCCGTTTTGCACCTGCGGAGGCCTTTTTGAACTCGACTTCACGCCGCCCGACTGGGACGCGGCCAAAATCGACAAATCCGAATGGTCGATTTTCCGTTACCGCGCCTTTATGGCGGTGGACGGGGACAGCTGGAGAGACGTGACATTGGGCGAAGGCATGACGCCGACCGTTCAACTTGAGCCCGGGATGTACGTCAAGGTCGACTACATGATGCCCACGCTCTCCTTTAAGGACCGCGGTGCCGCAGCGCTCGTGGCGCATATGAAGGCGATCGGCGTCAAAACCTGCGTGCAGGACTCAAGCGGCAACGCCGGCAACTCCGTTGCGGCCTACTGCGCCCGCGCGGGGATCACCTGTGAAATTTACGTTCCCGAAGGCACAAGCCCCAAAAAGATCACGATGATTGAAGCGCACGGCGCCAAGGCCCACGTGATTCCGGGAACGCGCGACCACTGCGCTGACGTCTGCCGCGCTCGCGTCAAAGAGGACGGCGTCTACTACGCCAACCACGTCGCCAATCCCTATTTTTACGAAGGTACGAAAACCTACATCTACGAGATTTTCGAGCAGCTCGGCCGCATTCCCGACCACGTTGTCGTTCCCGTCGGTAACGGCACGCTCTTTATCGGAGCAGTGAAGGCTCTGGAACATCTCTATAACTCAGGTGCGATCAAGACCTTCCCGCAGATCGTGGCGCTTCAGAGCGAACTGTGTCAGCCCCTGAAATCCGCGGTTGACAAGGGGCTTGGCCACGCCGACACCACGGTAACCGTGAGCCCCACGATTGCCGAAGGAATCGCGATCGGCCAGCCCCTGCGCGACCGCGAGATTCTCGCGATGGTGAAAAAACACAACATTCACGTGATCACGGCGCCTGAAGACAAAATCCTTGAAGCGCGTGCCGCGATGGCCAAAAAGGGCTACTACATCGAGCACACCACTGCCGCAAACTTTGTTGCCTGGGACGCCTACAAGAAGGCCTTTAACCCCAAGGGCGACGTCGTCATTACGCTCTGCGGCGCCGGGATCAAGTCCGATCACTGACCGGCCGACGTTTTGCCGCACTGGTAAGCCTTTTTTCCTTTGCCGCCTTCGGGCGGCAAATTTTTTCTCAGACGAGGTCTGACGCGCGCGCATCAAGCCGTTACAATTAAAAGATATTTTGCTGTTACGTTGAGCACAGTCTTTTCCCGTTTACCAATCAACGCGGAAAAGCCCTGCGACACAACACCCCCGTTTCCGACATTCTTTGAGAGAAAATGGCCACTCCTCAGCTTCAGACAGCCATCAAGGCTGCTTTAAACGCCGGCAAGATCATCAGCCGGGAAAGTCTGCGCGTTGACACGCTCGAAGTGCACGAAAAGACACAGTTTGACTTCTTTAGCCGTGTGGACACCGACTGCCAGGAAGAAATCTGCCGCACCATCAGCCATTACTTCCCCAATGACGGCATCATCGCCGAGGAAGGTGACTTCAAGCAGCATTCCGACGCTGAGTCTGTCTGGTACATCGATCCCTTGGACGGCACCACGAATTTCCTGCACGGTTTTCCGCAGTACGCCGTCTCCATCGGCATGACCTACCGCGGCAAACTCGCCGTGGGCGTCGTGTACGACCCCACCCGCAACGAACTCTTTTACGCGGAAAAAAGCCAGGGCGCCTTTATGAACGACTCCCGCATCCGCGTCTCCGGCCGCAGTGAATTCAGTAAGAGCCTCATCGGCACGGGGTTCCCCTTCCGCCGCAACGACGACTACACGGGCTTTATGTCAAAGTTTGAGAAGGTCGCACGCGACGCCGCGGGGTTGCGCCGTGCGGGTTCGGCAGCGCTCGATCTCTGCTGGGTCGCAAGCGGTCGCTTGGACGCCTACTGGGAAGCCAACCTCAAAAGCTGGGACATCTGCGCCGGAGCCCTCATCGTTCTTGAAGCAGGCGGCCTCGTCACGGACCTTAAGGGCGGTGAGAACTTCCTCGCCGATGGCTGCATCTGCTGCGGAACGCCCAAGATCTTTGCGCCTTTGATTGCCAAGGTAGGTGACTTCGGTACACCCAAGGGTTAAGGCCAATTCAACAATTTTCCCGGAAAATGCCGCAGCAATTTTCACAAAACGCTGCGGCGTTTTTGCATGAATTCCGTCCCGATGCGGCAGATCCGGTCTTTCAGGGCCTTCTGCCGAACTTAAGAGTTGTTTACACCGATGACTGAAGCCACACGCCCTCAGGCTGAGACCGATTCCAAAGAGCCCTACAGCGAGCACACCCCCGCCATGCGGCAGTATCTGATTCTGAGGGACAAGCATCCGGGCGTGATGCTTCTCTACCGGATCGGTGACTTCTACGAAACGTTTTTTGACGATGCGGTGAAAATCAACCGCTTGATCGGCCTGACGCTCACAAAAAGGGGCACCTTTCAGGGCAAGCCCATTCCGATGGCCGGAATCCCCGCGGCAACGCTGGAGCAGTACCTCGCGCGCCTCGTGAAACTCGGCGTCTCGGTGGCAATCTGCGAGCAAATCGGCGACCCCAACGAACCCGGCAAAGCCACGATGGACCGCAAGATCGTGCGGATTGTCACGCCCGGGACGCTCACCGATAACGCGCTTTTGTCCGAAAAGTCTGATTCCGTACTGCTTGCGGTGGCAAGAATCGGCCGGTCGGCGACGGCTAACCTCGGACTTGTGTGGCTTACGCTCACCAACGGCCGCTTTTGCGCCGCAAGCATTGCGCCGCAGAATCTTGCGACGGAACTTGCGCGCATCACGCCCTCGGAAATTCTTGTGCCCGCAGAGCTCAGAGAAACCGTGCAGGGTGCGGCAGCAGAGACGGCCGTGAACGAAATGCCCGCCTGGTACTTTGACGCCGAGCGCGGCAGGGAACTTTTAAAGAAGCAGTTCGGGTTGAATAACCTCGAAGCCTGGGGCATTGAAAATGAGCCTGCCGTACTCTCAGCCTGCAACGCCCTTTTAAGTTACGTTGCCAACACCCAGTGCGAGAGCCTGCCCTACATTGCGCCGCTGGAACTGCAGAAGGAATCCAACTTCATCGTTTTGGATGCCGCAAGCCGCAGAAATCTCGAAATCACCGAGAGCCTCCGTAATGACAACGGTCCGACGCTTTTTTCCGTCATGGACAACTGTTTTTCGAGCATGGGAAGCCGTGCGTTAAAAAACTGGCTCACCACACCCTCGCGCGACACGACGACAGCGAAAAAGCGTCACGAGGCGGTAGCCGAACTCATGGTCAACCTCGATGCGCTCGAGCCTCTGAAGGGCCTGCTCTGCGCAATGCCCGACATTGAGCGGACCGCCGGGCGCATTGCGCTTAAAAGCATCCGCCCGAAGGAAGCCGCTGCTCTGAGAGACTATCTGCCGTCCCTGAAAACCCTCAAAGCCGTCGTTTCAGCGCTTCAGGCCCCGATTTTTGCCGAACTTGCCAGGGCGCTTGAGCTCGACGATGCGCTTTACGAAAAACTCAAGGCGATGCTTCTTGATGAGCCGGCAACATTCTTAAGGGAAGGCGACGTTATCCGCTCGGAAGCCGATCCGGAACTCACGCAGTTAAGAAGTATGAGGGATCATGCCGGAGACCTGCTTCTGGCGATGGAAGCGCGCGAAAAAGAGCGTACCGGCATCGCGACGCTTCGCATCGACTATAACCGCGTAAGCGGCTACTTCATCGAGGTCCCCAAGGGCCAGAGCGAAAATGTTCCCGCGGATTTCCGCAGGCGTCAGACGCTTAAAAACACCGAGCGCTACATCACGCCGGAATTAAAGCAGTACGAGGATCAGCGGATTTCCGCCAAAGAGCGGGCTTCTCAGATTGAGCGCGCGCTTTGGGATGAGCTTGTCACCTACATGCACGGCTGGGTGGAGGTGCTGCTTGCCGCTGCGCACGCAGCCGCCGCCTTAGACGTTCTTCTGGGGTTTGCCCGTCATGCGTTTGAGATGCGCTGGACACGACCTCAGTTGATGAGCGCTCCCGGGATTGACATCACCGGAGCGCGCCACCCGGTCGTTGAGAAGATGATTGACGGCTATATCCCGAACAACTGTTCACTCGTTCCGGGACGACGGCTTCTCATCATTACCGGCCCCAACATGGGCGGAAAATCCACCTACATGCGCTCTGTGGCACTCATTGTGCTTCTTGCGTACGCGGGAAGCTTTGTGCCCGCAGCCGCCAGCCAGATCGGACCGGTCGACAAGATCCTCACCCGAATCGGCGCCTCAGACGACCTCGCCCGCGGCCGGTCCACCTTTATGGTTGAGATGACCGAAGCCGCGTCGATTCTCATGCAGGCAACCGAAGAGTCCCTCGTTCTGATGGATGAAATCGGCCGCGGCACGTCAACCTTTGACGGCTTAAGTCTTGCGGGCGCGATTGCCGAAGAACTTGCCGAAGGCACCAGAAGCTGGACACTCTTTGCCACGCACTACTTTGAGCTCACGCAGCTCGCGCAAAAGTGCCGCGAGGCCGTCAACGTTCACGTCTCTGCGGAAAACACATCAAAAGGGATCGTCTTTCTGCACGACGTTAAAGACGGCCCGGCAAGCCAGAGTTACGGCATTGCGGTCGCCTCGCTTGCGGGCATCCCCGCGCGCGTCATCCGGCGCGCCAAAGCGCTTCTTAAAAAACTTGAAGAACGTGCCAAGGAAGACACGGGTCCGCAGCTTGACCTTTTTGCCGCAGCAACTGAGGGCGCAGACACCGAGGAAGACTTTACCGAAGAGATGCCCGCCGTCGACCCCGCCGTCACGGCGTTTGTGGATGAAGTCGCGGCAATCGACATCGACAGCCTCTCGCCGCGGGACGCGATGAACAAACTCTACGAACTCACGGAAAAAGCAAAGAGCCTCGGTTAATCAGAAGCGTCAAAAAACGGCTGAGTCCGAAAGGAACCAGCCGTTTTTTACCAACAGGCGCGGGACAAACTTACTTCGCGTCCCCGCCCTCGATATGCGGCCACGCAGCCGACATATAAACAAACATCGAGTAGACGGTGAGAACGGCGGCAACCCAGATAAGCACCGTCCCCACAAGGTAAATATCAATCCCGAAGAAGGGATCAAAGAAAAGGAGCATCGGAATCGCGGTCATCTGCGCGATGGTCTTGATCTTTCCGAACCAGTTGACCTTCACGGTCGCGGCCGCGCCGATCTTGGCCATCCATTCTCTTAAGGCCGTCACGGCAATTTCGCGCCCGACGATGATCAAAGCCACAATCATGTCAACGCGGTCAAAAGCAAGCAGCACAACAATCGCGGAACACACCACGAGCTTATCGGCAACCGAATCGAGAAACGCCCCCATCATCGTAGCCATGTTGTAGTTGCGGGCAATGTAGCCGTCCAGTGCGTCGGTGATCGCCGCAATGATGAACATGATGCAGGCGAGCACATTTTTCATGTGCGGACTCACCTGGGCGTCGGGGACATAAAACACGCCGACAATGAGCGGAATGAAAGCAATCCGGGCCCAGGTAAGGGCCATCGGAATATTAAAAGGCTTAGGTTGAACTGACACCGTCAACACCGTGAAGTTGTGCGTAAATCTTTTGCGCGAGCGCTCGCGAAATGCCGTCTATTTTAGCGATATCCTCCACGCTCGCATTACGTACACCTTTAAGGCCCCCAAAGTGCGTGAGGATTTTCTGCCGGCGCTTCACGCCGATCCCGTCGATGTCTTCAAGACGACTTGTCTGCCGGGTTTTGCTGCGCTTGGCGCGCATCCCGGTGATGGCAAAGCGGTGCGCTTCGTCGCGGATCATGGCAATGAGCATCAATGCCGGGCTTTCACTGCCCAAAACCAAGGGAGGACGGCCGTCGGCAAAGATGAGCGTCTCAAGCCCCGTCTTTCGGCCTTCGCCTTTGGCCACACCCACGATCACGGAAATGGGAAGCCCGAGCTCAGTGAAGACGTCCTTGGCCATATGCACCTGACCGCGGCCGCCGTCAACAAGCACCACAGTGGGAAGCGGCGCCTCGCCTCTGGCTGCCGGGAGATACCTTCGCGTTAACACCTGCTTCATCGCGGCGTAGTCGTCCCCGGGCGTAATCCCGGTGATGTTAAAGCGCCGGTAGCGGCTGCCGTCCATCGCAAGTCCCCGGAAAACGACGCAGGAGGCCTGCGTTGCTTCACCGGCGGTGTGCGAAATATCAAAGCACTCAATCTGAAGGTTGGCGCGCTGCTCTTCGTCAAGCGTAAGTCCGAGTGCCTCAATCATCGCGGCCACCCTCTTTTTCTCGCCGCCGGCTTCGGCCATGTGCCGCTCAAGCGCAATCTTTGCGTTTTGCTGCGCCATCTCAAGCCAGCGGCGCCGCACGGACTGCGGCTCATGCACAAACTGAATGCGCCGGCCTGCAAGTTCCGTCAGCGTCTCCTGCAGCGCCCTCGGGTCCACTGCATCTGAACTGATCACGGTCTCAGGAACCTGACCTCCGGCGTAGTGCTGTGCAACAAAGGCTTCGAGAACGTCTGGGGCTGCCAATTCCTTACCTGTTCCGCGTGAGATCTCGGGGTAAACGGCGTGATCCCCCAAATGCCGGCCGCCGCGAACCATGGCAAGGTTTACGCAGGCTTCGCCTTGCGTCACCGCCACCGCAATGATGTCGGCGTCAGTGTCCGCGCCCGTTGTTTCCACAGCCTGCTGATGCATCACGTCGTTAAGTGCCGCGATGCGGTCGCGGATCACAGCCGCTTCCTCGTAGCGCAGCCTATCGCTTGCGGCCATCATGCGGTCACGAAGTCCCTGCATGACGTCATCGGTCTCGCCCTTTAAGAAGCGGCAGGCGTTTTCGACGTCACCTTTGTATTCTTCAGGCGTGATTTCGCCCGTACAGGGGCAGGAGCACCGGTCCATCTGACCCATGAGGCACGGACGCGACCGGTTTTTAAAGACATTGTTTTCGCAGACTCTCAGACGAAAGACTTTTTGCAGCACGCCGATTGCTTCCCGCACGGCGCCGGAATTGGGGTACGGCCCGAAAAAGCGGCTTTTGCGGTCCACGCTCCCGCGGTAGTAACTCACCCGCGGGAAGGTGTCTGCGGAAATTCTCAGATACGGATAACTCTTGTCGTCCCGAAAGAGAATGTTGTACTTGGGATTGAGGGTTTTGATGAGGTTGTTTTCCAGCAGAAACGCTTCGGCTTCGCTTCGCACAACGGTTGTCTCAAAGGCTGCTATCTGCTGCACCATGATGGCGATGCGCGGGCTGAGGTCATTTTTCTGAAAGTACGAGGAGACGCGGCGCTTTAAGTCGCGGGCCTTGCCGACATAAAGGCAGTTGCCGTCCTTATCAAAATAACGGTAGACGCCGGGCAGCCCCGGCAGTCCCGCCAACTGTTCCTTATAGTCGTTTATGCTGATCTGCTGCATAATCCCGCACCAAAAATCCCAACTGCCGCTTTGGTCAACCAAACCATGGAAAACCTGACACAAAACCCTGTTACCGCCGGCATCTGGTGCCGCGTCATCGACAATTTCGGCGATGCGGGCGTAGCCTGGCGGCTTGCGCGCAGTTTAAAGCGTGAATACGGCTGGTGCGTGACGCTCATTATTGATAAGCCCGAGACGCTCGCGGCTTTTGTACCCGAGGTCGATGCCGCGGGCGACGCGTGTACGGCCCTCGGTATCCGCGTCATGCGCTGGAATACGGCTGCGGAACGCTTCTTTTCGAAGGCCACGAACCTCCCCGACGTCACGGTGGAAGCCTTCAGCTGCAGGCTGCCTGACGGCGTGGAAGAAGCGCTTTCGCATCGCTTTGACATGAAGCCCACGGCGGTCTTTGCCCTGGACTATCTCACAGCGGAAACCTACGCCGAGGAGTCCAACGGCCTTGTGAGCCGCCACCCCCGTTTCGGTTATCCGAAGACCTTTGTTTTTCCGGGATTTACCGAAAAAACAGGCGGCATCGTGCGCGAAGCCGACATCAGTGAGGCCCGAAAGGCTTTTGAGGCCGCAGGCGGCAAGACGGCGTTTCTTGAATCGTCCGGAGCCGATCCCGCCGCGCCCTTCACGCTCTTTTTCTTTACCTACCCCACAGAGGCTGTTGACGCACTTGCCGGGGCCTTTGCTTCCGACAAGCGCCCCTTACAGATACTTCTTGCGCCGGGGGCTGCGTCCGAAAAGCTCGCCGCTGCCGGAAATCCGGCGCACGTGACCACTGTGCGCCTGCCTTTGCTCCCGCAGTGCGAATTTGATAAGCCGCTTTTGGCGTGCGACTGCGCTCTCGTAAGAGGCGAAGATTCCACCGTGCGTGTGCAGCTTGCGGGCACCCCTCTTTTATGGATGCTCTACCCGCAGACAGAAGACACGCACCTTGTGAAACTTGCGGCCTTCACGAAGCTCTACACCCGGGGCATGGCGGAGGACGACGCCCGGATCTGGTCCGGCCTTGAAGCGGGCTTAAACGGGAGGATTCTCACGCCCGCGGCCTGGAGCGCATACCGGGACCGTTTTCCGGCGATGCAGAAGGCCGCACAGGCCTGGCGCACGTACCTTTCATGCCTCACCACAGCGCCCGAGTATATTGCGCAAAAGGCACTGAAACAGATAAAATGCTGAGTTAACGAAAAATTTTTGCCTCGGTCGGGCCGCTTCACGCGGATGCCGTTACACGTGCCCCGACTGCCGATTCAATCCAGTCCAATTCAAGGAAAGACTCAAAATGAAAACCGCGCAGGAACTGCGTGCCGGCAATGTGTTCATGGTCGGCAAGGATCCCATGGTTGTGCTCAAGGCCGAATATTCCAAGGGCGGCCGCGGAGCTTCCACCGTCAAGATGAAGATGAAGAACCTGTTGAACAGCGCCGTGACGGAAACCGTCTACCGTGCTGACGACAAGTTCGAAGACATCATCCTCGAACGCAAGCCCGTCACCTACTCCTACTTTGCTGATCCGCACTATGTCTGGATGGACGAAGAGTACAACCAGTACGAAGTCGACGCCGACACGATGGAAGAAGCCAAGAAGTACCTCGAAGACGGTCTCACCGCTGAAGCCGTGTTCTACGAAGGCCGCGTGATCGGTATCGAACTCCCGACGATGGTTGTGCGTGAAGTGGTTTACACCGAACCCGCCGTTAAGGGTGATACCTCCGGTAAGGTCATGAAGCCCGCCAAGCTCGCCACGGGTTATGTGCTCGATGTTCCGGCGTTCGTGAACACCGGCGACAAGATCGAAATCGATACCCGCACGGGCGAATACCGCAGCCGCATCAAGTAATCCGGCGTAACGGCATTCCCATGCCTGAGGCCTTGAGGCTTCAGGCATCAAAAAAGCCCTGCACGAAGTGCTTTCTTCTGAAGAAAACAGCTCGTGCAGGGCTTTTTGCTGCGCTTTGTTTTTCTCAGAGTTTCGTGAGATTGGCAAACGCAAGCAGCAGTTCCTTCGTGCCGTAGGCGGGATTGGTGAACTTAATCTGCGCACGGGTCTGATCGCGTTTGGCGACGTTGGCCATCGAAACGATCACACCGTCACCGAACTTGGTGTGATGCACCTTGTCTCCCACGGAGAGGCCCCACTCGTTGGAAGTGCTTTCCTTGCGGGCGGCAATTGAGGCGTCCGAAGAGAACCCGGCGCCCGAGGCGCGGCTTGCCGCGAGGTAGTCGCTCGCGCGGCCGAGTTTTCCGCCCTGCCAGCCCGAGCTTCGCTCCGTCTTCTGACCGTAACCCGAAGAGCGGGCGCCGTAACTGTTGTCGCGGCCTGCGTAACCGCTGCGGGAATAGCCGTTGTTGCCGTAGCCGCGGCTGTAGCCGCCGTTACCGTAACTGCCGTAACGGCTGCCGCCGTAGCCTCCGCGATAGTCCCCCGCGTCATCGTCCTTTTTCGGGGCTTTGAGTTCCCGGACGTGTTCTTCGGGAATCTCATCAATAAACTGCGAGCGGTCCTGATACTTGATGTCGCCGTAGAGCATGCGCTGCGCGCACCAGCTGATCCTCAAGCGCTTCTGCGCACGGGTCATCGCGACGTACATCAGCCGCCGCTCCTCGCTGATTGCCTTGTCTTCTTCGGCTTCGTCCCTGGCGTGGTGCGGGAAAAGGCCGTCCTCAAGGCCGCAGAGCCAGACGTTCGGAAACTCCAGGCCTTTGGATGCATGCACCGTCATCATCTGAACGGAGTCGCTCACACCCTCTTCGTTTTTATCATCGGCTTCCAGCGCTGCCTGCGCCAAAAATCCGTCCAGGGGCGTCATGCCGTTGTCAATCCCCGCTTCAAAGGCAGGCTGCTCCTCGTCAATGCCGTTTTCGCGGCAAAAACCGGTGGCAGCGTTCACCATTTCGCCCATGTTCTCAAGCCGGATATCGTGGTCGGGCTTTGATTCGTAATAGGTCTTAAGGCCCGACATTTCCATGACTCTCGCGATCACTTCCGGTAAGGGCAGCCCCTCGCAGGCTTCCTTCATATCGGCAACAAGCTTCATAAAGCCTGCGGCACGCTTCACGGTCGCCGTGTCCTTCGGCTGCCAGTCGTGCATTGCTTCCCAAAGCGTGACGCCGCGCTCGTTGGCGTGCGCCGTAATGCGCTCAATCGTCGTTGCACCGATCCCGCGCGGCGGCTGATTGATGACACGCAGAACGGACGTGTCTTCGGGGTTACTTAAAAGCCGCAGGTAAGCGGTGACGTCCTTGACTTCCTGACGGTCAAAAAAGCGCAGGCCCCCGTAGATGCGGTAGGGAATGGAGTTGGCGGTGAAATACTGTTCGATGATGCGGGACTGGGCGTTGTTGCGGTAAAGGACCGCGCAGTCACGCCAGGGAGTGCCCGAGCGGTGCAGCGTGAGAATGTCCTGCGTGAGGCTTCTGGCTTCCTCACGGTCATCGTCAGCGCCGTAAATGCCGATCAGTTCCCCTTTGCCGGCCTCAGTCCAGAGGTTTTTGCCCATGCGCTGGGCGTTGTTGGCAATGACGGCGTTGGCGGCATCGAGAATGTGCGAGGTCGAGCGGTAGTTCTGCTCGAGCTTCACAAGGTGCTTAACGTGGTAGTCGTTTACAAAGTCGGCCATATTGCCCACGCGCGCACCGCGGAAGGCGTAAATCGACTGATCATCGTCGCCCACGCAAAAAAGCGAATTTGTGGTGCTCGCGGGCGACACAATCGCCTTAATCCAGCGAAACTGCAGGGCATTGGTGTCCTGAAACTCATCGACGAGCACAAAGCGGAAGCGGTCGGCGTAGTGCTCGCGCAAAACGGCGTTGCACTCCAGAAGCTCCGTACTTCTTAAAAGAAGTTCGGCAAAATCCACAAGCCCCTCTTTCTGGCAGCGGTTCTCGTAGAGGCGGTAAAAGCCCTGACCTCCCAAGGGTTCTTCTTCGGCGGCAACGTCCTTGGCACGCAGCCCCGCTTCCTTAAAGCGGTTGATGCGGGCCTGCCAGCTCTTGGCATCGTTTGTTTCCGTATCAACGCCCTGCTCCTTCATGAGGCGCTTCACAAGCGACAACTGATCCGAGGAATCAATGATCTGAAAGGTTGAGGGCAGCCCCGCGTCTTCGCAGTGAAGCCGCAGAAGCTTGTGCGCAATCCCGTGAAAGGTCCCCACCCACATGCTGCGCATGTCGGCGTTGACCATCCCTTCCAGACGGTCGCGCATTTCGCGCGCGGCTTTATTGGTAAACGTGACCGCGAGAATCTGCGCTGGGCGCGCCATCCCTTTGGCGATAATCCAGGCCATGCGCGTTGTGAGAACCCGCGTTTTTCCGGACCCCGCCCCCGCCAGAATGAGCGCGTGCTCAGCAGGCAGTTCCACCGCGGAGCGCTGCATGGGATTGAGGCTGTTGACGAGGTCAAGAAGATTCTGCATGGTCGTAGGAAAAAAGCCGGCAAAGAAGATGAATTTTTGAGTCGGGCATTCTAACGGGTTACGCAGCGCCCTACCCGCTTAGTCCTAAGTCCGGAAGTTTCGGTTGGGCTATGCTCAAGCACTCCCGGATCCGGAAGGTTCTTTTGCTAGCCCTGAGACGCCCCCGATGGGGGTGTTGCCACCCCGCTCGGGCATAATCCCAGGCGCAAAAGATTCGCGGTGCAGTGCTTGTCCGTGGAGTTGAGCCTGACGGCTTTCACAGAATTTCCCGCAGGAAACCCGGGGCTTGAGCCCCGGGAGGAATGCGGGAAATTCTGTGAAGCTCATCACAGACAAAACCCGTGCCGTGACCGGCGTACTCGTCAAAGGCAAACACTCAGGGCTTTATCAGATCAATGCCAAGGCCGTTGTGCTCGCAACGGGCGGCATCGGCGCTAATGCCAAACGCGTACAGAGTCTGCGCCCCGACATCAGTGCCGACGTGAAAACATCAAAACAGCCCGGCAGTCAGGGTGACGGCATGGTGCTTGCGCAGAAAATCGGCGCTTCGGTGACCGATGCCAAGGAAATCCAGCTTAACCCGACGCTGCTGGTGGGCTCTCCCGTGATTGTCTCCGAAACAGTGCGCGGCGCTCGCGCCGTGTTCGTCAATAAGGAAGGCAAGCGCTTTATCAGCGAACTCACGACGCGCGACGTCACAAGTGCTGCGGTGAGCAAACAGACGGGCGGCGTTGCCTATGAGATTTTCGATCAGAAAGTCAGAGACAAGGTCAAGCAGACGGGCGCGGCCTTTGAGCTCGGTCTTGCCAAGGAAGGCAACACGATCCGCGAACTTGCCGCGGCAGCCGGTATTGATCCGGACAACCTCGAAAAAACAATGACCGACTACAACCGTTATGCTGAAAACGGCAAAGATCCGGAATTTCATCGTCCGGACGGCTTCCCGAAAGTGGACAAGCCCAAGTACTACGCCATTGAAATCACGCCGGCGATCCACTATTACATGGGCGGTTTAACGATTGACGGCAAAACCCGCGTCATCAACACGAAGGGGCAGCCGATCAAAGGACTCTTTGCCGCCGGTGAAGTGACGGGCGGCGTGCACGGCAAGAACCGTTTGGGCGGCAACTCCATCTCCGAAACCATCACGTTCGGGCGGATTGCCGGTACGGAAGCCGTTAAGGCCGTAAAACAGTAATCCTCTCCTTTGGGATCAAGAGCCGCTACAGTCGCTGGCTGCGGCGGTTTTTGAGCATCCGGAAAACTTTCTTCTCCTCGCATTGTCCCTGCTTTAATTACGGTGCCGCAGCGCACTTTTCACTGGCTACTGCCTTTGCACACCACTTCCGGACAGTGGAAACAGGAACACGGGTTAATTCGCTGATCTTGCGCCAGGAGACCCCCTCTGCGCGCATTTTCAGAACCTTCTCACGCAGCTCGTCGGAATAACGCAGCTGGTTGTCTGCAATCTGAACCCTGAAGCGCCCCTTGCAGTACTCACGCTGCCAGTCCCGGACAGTGTTTTCCGAAAGTTCCAGAATCGACGCCACCTTGGTGTAGCCGTAGCCGTGCTCAAAAAGGTCACGGGCCCAGCGGCGCTTCTTTTCTGAGGCATAAAACGCGGGCTTCTGACGAGCCGGCACGCTTTGCCCTGCACCATCACTGAGTGTCATGTTCATTTGTTTCGCCGAAAACGCTACTGGTAAAAAAGACCCCGCTTCCTCTTTGAGGGAACGGGGCTTGAAAGTTGCCTGACATGGAGTTTTGATGCCGTTTTCTCCCGTCTTTTAAAGGAGAAACGACAGGTAACCGGCTCAAGCAAAACCGGGAGCTCCCTCTGAAGCGTTCGTCTAAACCCCTCTGAGAAAGATTCTTCGGGCATATGTGTGGGTAGTTCGTCCCCCGATTTTGGTCAACGAGAGCCTGTTAACAAATACGGAGAGAGCCCCCGGTAATCGCGTAGCGAAATACCGAGCACGGCCGCAGGCCGCGCGCAGGTATGCAGCGTAGCGAGTACCGGGGGCTCTCTCCGTAACGGCCGCCGAATAGGCAGGGCGAGCAGCACGACTGCCGGCCTTTCTTCAGATTTCATTAACAAAAAAGCCATTCACAGTCTTTAAAGTTGTGGCTGTCGACACTCACAAAATAAGGACCGGAATGGCTCGGGACACCACTTTATTCAAGCATCTTCTCAATGTCAAAGGCACCGTCATCGAGGACATTGAATTCTTTCACGAAACTGACGGTACAAAATCTGCAGTGGTCCAGGTTCACGCCACCCGGGGATACCGTTGCCGGTGCCCGCACTGCAACAGGAAGAGCCCCAGGTACGACTCTGCTCGAAACGATCAGGTTCGCCTTTGGCGCGCTGGTGATTTAAACGGCATTCGTGTCTATCTGCAGGCTGAGAGCTACCGTATTTGCTGCCCCAAACACGGCGTCGTAACCGCCGCCGTGCCGTGGGCCTTCCATGGCTCGCGCTTCACCAAAGACTTTGATCTGACGGTGGCCTGGCTGGCCCGCAGTCTGCCCCGCAGCATCGTATGTAAGTTCATGCGCATCGACTGGAAAACAGTAGGTCGCTGCGTTGAAAGGACCAAAGACTTTCTAGAACCTGACAGCTCGGCGCGCTTCGATAATCTGAGAGCCATCGGCATTGATGAAACCAGCTACCGTAAGGGACACAGCTACATCACCGTTATCGTCAATCACGACACCAATACCGTTGTCTGGGTGTCCAAAGGTCACGGCAAAGCAGTCCTCTCAGAGTTCTTTAAGTTGCTGACCCCGGAGCAACGCGCCGGCATCAAAATTATCACCGGCGATGGTGCCCGCTGGATCGATGATTGCATCCGGGAGTTTGTCCCTCATTGCCAGCGTTGCGTGGATCATTTCCATGTCGTTCAGTGGGCTAACGAAGCTGTCGATACTGTCCGCAAAAAGGAGTGGCGCGAGGCAGCCAAGGAGGTCAGGCAAATCAGCAAGCAACTCAAAAAGAAACGCGGCAGGCCGAAGGCTGACGATAAAACAAGGGAAGAGTTCAATCAGGCCAAACAGACCGCAGATGAAATCAAATCTGCACTGTATGCCCTCGGCAAGGCCCCTGAGAACCTGACGGAAAACCAGAGGCATAAAGTGGAGCTGATTGCACGGACAAGCAAAGTACTGTTCCGCTGTTACACCAGCAAGGAGGCCCTGCGTTTAATCCTGAAAATGACTGATCCGCAACAGGCTTCCCAGGAGCTCAAAAGTTGGTATTACAGGGCAAGGCACAGCCGTATTGATGAGCTTAAAAATTTGGCCGCCAAGATACGCCGCCACGAACAAAACATACTCAACAGCATCACGCTAAAAATGAGCAATGCACGCGTCGAAGCCGTCAACAACAATATCAAGCTGATTATTCGGAAAGCCTACGGGTTTCGTAATGTTGAAAATCTCAAGGCAATGGTGCTTTTATGCTGCTCAAATTTGGTGATCCCTTTGCCAAACCATGCTGTCTCCGGAAAGCCCGCTAAACAACAGCCTTCCAGTGTAGTTGCTTGATTTTTTTACCCACAACTATGCACGAAGAGCCTTTTCTAAGAACGGAAACGGCGCGGTTTTACTCGCGCCGTCTTCGATAAACAGATGTCAGAGTGACGTGCTTTACGCCCGCTGCCACGTGTTACCTCACCGATATTTAAAACACTCGACCTCAGTGCCCGGCAAGCTTTGTCGCACCCTCTCCGGCCATGCGACCGAAAGCCAGGCACTGCGACAAAATGCCTCCGCCGTGATAGTCCATATAGTAGAGGTTCACGGTTTCGCCCGCCGCTACAATCCGCGGATCACATCACCGTCCTTCGCGGTGACGCGGACCTTGGTGTCGATGGTAAGCCCCCCCCCGTAAACCATGGTGATGGAAGGTGTCAGCGGGTAAAAAGCGTAGAGCCTGCCCTTCATGTCGAGCTTGGCCGCCAGATGGGCTTTCGGAGGCACGGCTTCAGGCGCCGTACCGTCTGCCCTCACCTTGGCATTAAAGGATTCCACCGTCTCCTTTAAAACCCCCGCAGGGACTCCGAGCTTAACAGCCAGACCGTCGATTCCATCTGCGGCAACAAGACCTCCGCCCGCCTTTTCAAAGAGCGTCATCGACATACCGATACGCTTTTCCGCCTGCCGCGTCTTTTCATCAAATATGAGCGCTACCTGCTGCTGAGAGTCGTCGATCTTGACCCGGTAAGGCTTTTTACGCCAGTACAAAGCCGATTCTTCGGGCTTCCAGATGAGTTCCCGATTATCTGTTCCGGAAATACCGTTGAGCCCACGCTTCCAGGACTTGAACCGCGGCTTTCCGCCTTTGCGGAAAATGTAGCCCTCCAGAGCCTGCCAGACCGTTTTCCCGATTTCCTGGGCTTCATGCGCTCAGATCAGGGGCGTCTTGGAGCCGATGCGGTGATTGTTGGCAATGGTTCTCAGACCGTTAAGAGTCAGACCGAACTTCTTCTGCAACCGGGAAAATTCATTGTTGCGCTCTTTGCCTTTGGGCATTGCAACCGCTTTTTCCAAGCCGGATCTTCCCGCATCCGTTTGAGTCCAGCTAAGGCGGTAGCCAGCGTTGCGTTGTAGATTTTTCTACCGAGCTCAAACGCCTTCTCCAGACGCAAACGCTCCTTACTGCCAGCAATGAGCGGCAGTTCAAGAGTAAACGTCGGTGTTGCTGTTTTCTTCGGCATGGCGGCACACTACAGCAAAACAACTCTGTGTGTATGCTTTGCGTTCAAATTTTTACTTCTGACTCCGCCTTGACTCCCGCATTAATGCGGAAGTTTGCGGCGGAGAAGTTCTATCAATACCGGGGGCGACGGCGCGATGAAAGATTACGTATTAAGCGATGTTTTGCGGGACGCCGCCGAGGGCGAAACAACGGAAGCAATGAAAACCGTCCGGGTCTGTTCAGTAGAGGAATTCCGGACGCACTTAAAGGACCTTCCGCATCAGAGACAGCTTCTCAAAGACTTCGGTCTCTGGGAAAACGTGCGTGCGGAAATGTACGGCGCCTGCATTCTGGGGCTTGCAGCCCTTCCCGTCTTTGAGCCGCGGCTCACACGTTTTGAGCGGATCGGCTTTTACCTCACGCCCGAAACACTGATTCTCGTGGGTAACGGCGAGAAACTGCAAACGCTGGTCTCAAGGCTCAAGGAAAATCAGTTTGCGCAGACGCCGACACCAGCTGCCATTTTTTCGACGCTTCTCAATAACTGGATTGAAGAAAGCATCGCCGCGGTGCAGAAAATCGAGCAGGACCTCATCGCCGTTGAAGACGAATTTCTCACCAATAAAGCGCGCTCGCAGCTGCCCTACCGCCGTCTTATCCTCGCGCGAAAGGACCTTTTGCAGCTTCACGCATTCTTTTATCAGTTAACGACCACGGCGGCTGCCATCCGCGCCAATTCCAATCAGATGTTGACCGACGACGAGTGTCAGCTCTTTGCGGGGTTTTCTGACCGTGCCGAGCGCGTACACCGTCATGTTGAAGCCCTGAGGGAATACGTTATGCAGATCCGCGAAATGTATCAGCTGCAGATTCAGCTCAAACAAGCCGCCGCCATGCGGATCCTTGCGGTCGTCTCCGTCATCTTTCTGCCCCTGACGCTGCTTGTCGGATGGTACGGCATGAACTTTGAATTTATGCCGGAACTGCACTGGCCCTGGGCTTATCCGGCGATTTGCCTTACTGCCGCCGCCATCATCATCGGAGAGCTCCTTTATTTCCGTAAAAAGGACCTTTTGTAAGGCTTTTTGACCGCATCCGGCTTTTGGGCACCAAGGCTTAACGCGGTATACTTTTCAATTCGTTTATTCCCGCGGAAATTCCGCACATTTTCACGAAAAGGCAAGGCGCCCATGCGCGACACCTATTCTCCTCAGGAAATTGAAGCCGAAGTCCAGGCACGCTGGGTCAAGGACGACGTCTACCGTGCAAAAGAGCACGCCAAAGACAAAAACGGCAAGGAAAAACCCAAGTACTACGTCTGCTCCATGCTGCCCTATCCTTCAGGGAAGCTGCACATGGGCCACGTGCGCAACTACACCTTAAACGACGTCCTCTACCGTTACCGCCGCATGAAGGGCTTTAACGTGATGACCCCCATGGGCTGGGACTCGTTCGGGCTGCCGGCAGAAAACGCCGCTTTGAGCAAAAAGGTCGCGCCCGCGGAGTGGACCTACCGCAACATCGCCGACATGAAGGAACAGATGCGGCCCCTGGGGCTTGCGTTTGACTGGTCGCGCGAAGTGACGACCTGCCGTCCTGAGTACTACCGCTGGAACCAGTGGATGTTTCTCAAGATGCTCGAAAAGGGCATTGCCTACCGCAAGACCCAGATTGTGAACTGGGATCCGGTGGATAAGACGGTTCTCGCCAACGAACAGGTAATCGACGGCTGCGGCTGGCGCTCGGGCGCAAAGGTTGAAAAACGTGAAATCCCGGGTTACTACTTGGGCATCACCCAATACGCCCAGGAACTTCTGGATGATCTCAAGCAGCTTGACGGCTGGCCCGAACAGGTGCGCCGCATGCAGGAGCACTGGATCGGCAAGAGTATCGGCGTGAACTTTGCCTTCCCCTACGAAATCGACGGGGAAAAGAAGGAACTTCGAGTGTACACGACCCGTGCCGACACGGTGATGGGTGTGACCTTTGTGGCGATCGCCGCTGAGCATCCCCTCGCGAAGCGCCTTGCGCAGGGTAAGCCTGAGCTTGAGGCCTTCATCGCTGAATGCGCCAAGGGCTCGGTCTCTGAAGCCGACATGGCCACTATGGAAAAGAAGGGTGTCCCCACGGGCTTTTACGTCACGCACCCCTTAAACGGCCGCAAGGTTGAAGTCTGGATCGGCAACTACGTTCTCATGAGCTACGGCGAGGGCGCCGTCATGGGCGTGCCCGCACACGACGAACGCGACTTTGCGTTCGCAAAGAAGTTCGGCATTCCGATCATTCAGGTCTGCGCCGTTGAAGGTAAGGAATTCTCGACGGATGCTTGGCAGGACTGGTACGGCGACAAGACGCTTAACCCTTACTGCATCAACTCCGGCAAGTACGACGGACTTCACATTCATGAAGCGATCGACGCGATTGCCGCGGATTTGAAAGCGATGGGGCTCGGCGACAAGCAGACACAGTTCCGTCTGCGCGACTGGGGTATTTCCCGTCAGCGCTACTGGGGTACGCCCATTCCCATCATCAACTGCCCGCACTGCGGCCCGGTTCCGGTGCCTGAAAAGGATCTGCCGGTGATTCTGCCGGAAAACCTGATTCCGGACGGCTCGGGCAATCCTTTGAATAAGTGCGAAGCGTTTCTCAACGTCAAGTGCCCGAAGTGCGGCGCGGATGCCAAGCGTGAAACCGACACGATGGATACGTTCGTCGACAGCTCCTGGTACTACATGCGCTACTGCTCTCCGGACGCCGACAAGGCCATGGTCGATGAACGCAACGACTACTGGTCTCCGATGGATCAGTACATCGGCGGCATTGAGCACGCGGTGCTGCACCTGTTGTACGCGCGCTTCTGGACCAAGGTGATGCGCGATCTGGGGCTCGTTAAGTATGACGAACCCTTTAAGCGCCTCTTTACCCAGGGCATGCTTACCGCCGAATGCTTCTACCGTGAGCTTCCCGACGGTCACAAGCGCTGGTACTACCCCTATGAAATCAACGTCGAATACGACGAAAAGGGGCGTCCGAGCAAGGTGACGGCCAAAGACGACGGCCTGCCCGTTGTCTCCGGCGGCATCGAGAAGATGAGTAAGAGTAAGAACAACGTCGTGGAACCGCGCGACATCATCAAGCAGTTCGGCGCCGATACGGCCCGCACCTTCGTGATGTTTGCCGGTCCCCCCGATCAGTCCGCCGCGTGGTCCAATTCCGGTGCCGAAGGCACGTACCGCTTCCTGCGGCGTCTCTGGAACTGGGGTTACGCGCACCGCGCCGACCTGATCGGCAGGAAGGCTGCTCCCGACTACTCGGCTGCCGCCAAGTCCGTCAAAGACTTCCGCCGTGATGTCTACACGACGCTCAAGCAGGCTGAGAGCGACTTTGACCGCATGCAGTACAACACCGTTGTTTCTGCCGCGATGAAGATGCTCAACAGCATTGACGCCTTTAAGCCCGAGGACGAGCTCGGCAAGGCCGCGCTTGAGGAATGCGCGTCGCTTCTGCTGCGTGTTCTTTATCCGCTTGCGCCCCACATCACCACCGCGATGTGGACGGAACTCGGATTTGACAAGGCCTTTGAGTGCGAACTGATCGACGCTCCGTGGCCCGTCATCGACGAAAAGGCGCTTGTGGCTGATGAGTTAAAACTCGTGGTGCAGGTGAACGGGAAACTGCGCGGCCAGATTCTGGTTCCGGCTGACGCCGACCGCGCCGCGATTGAAGCCGCGGCACTTGCCAACCCCGACGTCAAACGCTTCGTGGGTGAAGCCACGGTACGCAAGGTGATTGTGGTGCCGGGTAAGCTCGTCAACGTCGTCGCGAAATAACCCGGACTTTTACCGGTGAGCAAAACGGCCTTCGGGCCGTTTTGCTTTTTCAGGCCCGCTGCCGGCACAGTTGCCGTATTAACGCAACCGTCACACAACGCGTAGCCGTGCGTTTCAGCGGTGTTTATAGTTCGAAAAATTTCTCCGCCAACCGGAATTGTCAGCCATGCTCGAGTTCGGAATCCTTAACTTTTGGGTTTATGTGCTGGGCGCATTTGCCGTCATCATCGCGCCCGGCCCCAATTCGCTCTTTGTCCTTAAAACTGCCGTCACCGAAGGACGCCGCCCGGCGCTTGCCGGCGCGCTCGCAGTTCTCGTGGGAGATTCCGTCCTCATCACCTGTTCCTTTGTGGGTGTGGCGGCCATGCTTGCGGCGCACCCTGACCTCTTTATGTGGGTGAGAACGGCGGGCGGACTCTACCTTGCCTGGCTCGGCTTCAAGATTCTCTACAGTGTCTACGGAAAAAAGAAGACGGCAGCCGGAGAAGACCGGGAAACTGTCAGAAACAGTGCGGAAAAACGCAGTGCCGGCGCCTTCAAGGCCTTCCGCACGGCGCTCATCCTGAGTCTCACCAACCCCAAGGCCATTCTCTTTTTTGTCGCGTTTTTCGTGCAGTTCATTGATCCGGCGTTTGAGGCCAAGTGGATCCCCTACCTGATTCTTGCGGCCGTGCTGCAGTTTTTCAGCATCTCGTGGCTTCTTTTTCTCACGACGCTCGGTGCGGATGCCTTAAGAGCGGTTGCCCGGTTTCCGGCCATGGCCAAGCTCGGCAACACCGCCATCGGCGGCCTCTTTCTTCTGTTTGCCGGGAAACTCGTTCTAGACTAAAGAAAATCCCGGCCATGGCTGTACCAAAACCGGGATCAGAGTATTCATAGAAATTCCGCGAGGAAACCCGCGTCTTCAGACGCGGGAGGAATCGCGGCCCTCCTTTCTCAGTTCAGTTAAAAACATCTTTCGCTTCTCAAGAAGCGAAAGTTTCTTGTAGGAAATACCGGCAGAAATCTTTGTACCGTTCAGACGGCGCACATCGAATGCACCCGAGGAGCGTCTGCCAAAAATAAAGCCGACTTCCCCTTTGCACAGCACCTTGTCAAAGAGCCGGAAGCCGTGCACTAGGTACGGAGCCTGATGGCGCTTGCGCACACCGCCTTTGAGAATCGTCAGCTTGTGGATCTGGCGATTGTGGCGGCGCGTCTGTTTCTGAAACAGGTATTCGCCCCGACGTTTTGCGTCGAGGACGCCGGCAATGCAGAAAGCGTCCGCGCAATGCGTCTTCGGCAAGCCCGCGACGATGCGCTTGTGTTTGGTCAGATACCCGTAGGTATTCGTGACAGGCAATTCGGGATGGCGCTCGCGCAGGCGGTTGAGCACCGTCCAACGCATGAGGCCCATGAAAGTCTCTGCCCTGAAAGAAGCGGCGCGTCGCCTCCCGTTTTCCGACTCTCAATGTGATGCACGTTGAGAATCAGATCTTTCGATCTGCCTTTGCAGGCTTGGCAAACGTGACCGTCGCGGAAAAGAACGTACTCGCGCACGTTCCAGAATCTGAGCTGGTCGCCCTGCTGATAGTCCGTACCTTCGACTTCGGGATTCTTGATCTTCTGAATGTCGAAGGATGCGGTTTCAATCACGATTTTGGTGATCGGAAGCACTCGGCAAACCGCTTCAATGCGCGATATGTGCGCCTGAATGCGGTTCTCCACGGACGGCGCAAGCCAACCCTTGTGCTTCGATCGAACGCGATTATCAAAACGCGGCGCACGGCAGCGGGTCTTGCGGTTGCGTCGGGCGCGGCGAAGTGCCAAGCGATTCGAGAGCAAGCCCGTCACGTCCTGCCGCAGTTCGACCTCGGAAGCCAACAACTCTTCCTTGGCGGTCGTTGCGCTCAGGCCGACGTGCTTGTAGCCCGCATCCACACCCAAGGTGATCGGCTGCTTGGTTTCGCCCGTCGGCACCGTCAGTTGAATCACAAAGGGCGTTCGGCGCACAGGCACGGCCTTCCCAGCCCGAAGGAGCTTACGCGCCTTGGGCGGGGAGCACGGCATGAGCGGTTGCCCGCGCATATTCAACACAAAAACTTTCAATGTGTTCTCCATTGACGGATACCTCACGGGCTCCGTCTGCTCGACCTTGCGGTCGGTGGTGATCCTTCGCCAATGTTGGAAGGGGTTTGTTGTCTGAAGCACCGCTCCTACCTCTCAGAGCTTTTAACCGCAGACCGCAGAGCGCGGGACTAGGATCGACATCCCGCGGTGCCTGTTTGCGTCCCGTCTTGCGACGGAACGGATTCCCAACCAACGGAGTCCGTCCGAAAACGGACTGAGGCTAGCATAACGTTCTGCAAATAAAGCCATTAAATAGCTGGTTCTGGTATAACTGGAGGCTCCTCATCTACTGGAGCCTCCTCATGCCTCGCGGCCGCCCCATCGTTACCCCTCTAACTCTCACTCCAGAACAAGTTACCTCATTGACTCAGATCGCCAATTCACGCACGGCAGAGCATCGCCAAGTGCAACGCGCCCGAGTTCTGCTAGGCGCGGCCAGCGGAAAGCCACAAAAGGAGCTTGCAGAGGAAGCCAAGCTTTCAGTGAGCGCGGTCGCCCGTTTTCTGCGGAAGGCATTACAGATCGGTTCAATGATGGCTCTGGAGGATCTCAAGCGCAGCGGACGCCCTGCAACGATCAGTGATGATGCGCGTACTTGGGTACGTTCTCTGGCCTGCACGCCGCCGAAGGATTTGCCGGATGGGCCGACGCAAGCGCTTTGGTCAATGGAAACTCTTGCGGTCTACGTACGCAAGCATGCGGAGGAACACCACTTTGGGGACTCTCTTGGGAAAGCCTCCAAGTCTACGATCTGGACAATTCTCGAAGAAGGCGAGATCAAGCCGCACCGTATCCGCTATTACCTGGAGAAAAAGGACCCTGATTTTGAAGCTAAAGCGCAGGAAGTCCTTCTTCTCTACAAGCGAGTAGAGATTGACCTTCGCTTCATCGATACGCTCGAGGGGGCATCGCAACCGAACGGCTCCGTCTATATTTCTTATGACGAGAAGCCGGGAATTCAAGCTATTGGGAATATTCATCCTGATCGGTCGCCGCAACCCGGGAAGGGCTTCACGCGTCGTGACTACGAATATCGCCGCCACGGAACGCTTTCTCTGCTTGCCGGCATCGATCTGATTACAGGCAAAGTACACAGTCTGATCCGCGAACGTCACAAGAGCTCAGACTTTGTCGACTTCCTCAAAATGATTGATGAAACGTATGCCAAAGAATGCAAGATCTTCATTGTGTTGGATAATCATTCGATCCACACGTCGAAAGAGACGCGCGCTTACCTTGACACGAGGAAAGGCCGCTTTCAGTTCATCTTCACACCGAAGCATGCATCGTGGCTCAATCTCATCGAGGCTTTCTTCAGTAAGATGGCACGCCAAAGCTTGCGCGGTCTTCGTGTCAATTCGAAGGAGGAGCTGAGAGATCACATTGCGAAATGGATCGATGAAACCAACGTAGACCCCGTACCTTTCCGTTGGCGATGGAAGCTTGACGAGGTCCATGAGTTAATTAATAGCCTTATTTAGCAAACGTTATACTAGTCAACCAAGACTTGTTGCCAAGCCTCGGACTTCAGTCAGGGGTAGTTGACCTTTCCAAGAAAGGATTACTGATTCTGAAGGTACTCCGCCTGCAGCCTGCCCATCCGCAGGCGCATGAGATTGATGCGGCAGGCGGTTTCAGCGTGTCCGGCACCGGCCCCCGACCCGTAAGAAGCGGACGTCCAATCGCATTCAGCCTTTAAGTAGGCGTTAAACGCTTTGTTGGCGACGTCAAAGGCTTTGGCTGCCGCCTTTTTCTTTTCGGCGCGGTCAACGCTGCGGGCAACGCCCATCACCTTGTCGACAACCGCCGTGTACTGCTTCGTAACAGACGCGAGTTCTTCTCTGAGGCACTCGCCGTAAGCAACCTGGGTGCCCGCCTTACTGTAGCAGGCCGCCACCGGATCATCGGGATCCGCGGCAAAAGCGCCTGCAGCGAGCGCGATGAGCATCACACCTGTTAAAAGGCTGCGCATTGGGTCAAACCTCCGCAAAAAATGCCTTGTACACAAAAAAGCCGGCTCCGGTCATGAGAAGAGACCCGAAAAGGTGGGTTCCGGCGTGAAGAAATGCCCGCATCCAGTCACCCGCCATCAGCATCGAAACGTTTTCCATCGAAAACGTGGAAAACGTGGTGAGTCCGCCCAAAAGTCCCGTCACGACAAAAAGCCGCACGGCCGGATGCACCCCCGGGTGCTGCACAAAAAAGGCCGTGAGAAGCCCGATCACAAAGGCTCCGGCGAGGTTACAGATGAGTGTCCCCGCGGGCATCACGTCCCAGACCTTGTTAAACCCATAGGAAAGAGCCCATCTGAGGCTTGCGCCCACAGCAGCGCCCGAAGCCACCGCCGCAAGTACCAAAAACAGATTACCGTCACGGGTTTCAAACATTTTTTATTTCTTCCAGCGGTCGCGGGCCGCATCGTCGCTTTCACGCGCATCCACCCAACGGGCCGTTCCGTCGGTGAGTGTTTCTTTCTTCCAAAAAGGTGCCTCGGTCTTGAGCCAGTCCATGATGAATTCCGCCGCCTCAAAAGCTTCACGGCGGTGAGCCGAACTCACGATCACAAGGACAATGTTGTCGCCGGGCAAAAGTTTTCCCACGCGGTGAATCACGGTGACCGCCTCAACCGCCGGCCACCGGCTTCGGGCATCATGAACAATGCCTCTGACGGCATTTTCGGTCATCGCCGGGTAATGCTCGAGTTCCATGGAGCGGATCCCCGCTCCGCGCACAATGCCGATGAAACTCACGAGCGCCCCGGCCCCGGGCGAAGCGGCCTTCACGGCCTCACTTTCTTTTTCCGCCGAAAAGTCTTCCGTGCGGACTTCGACTTTGACTGTCAACCTAACCTCCGGTCACAGGCGGGAAAAACGCAACTTCATCGCCCTCGGCCACCGCAGCATCGTCTCCGGCCATGGTGCCGTTTACGGCCGCGCGGATGCGCTTAACCGTGGCAAAAGCCTCGTTGTGTTCAGAATCGTTGGCCGCAAGCCAGGCACGCAGCTCCCCTGCCGTTTTCACATCTGCAGGAACTTCAACGGTTTCTTCGTCACGGTTTAATGCTTCACGCAAAAGCGCGAAATACTTCACTTTAATCTGCACGGTTTTCTCTCTTAAATAAACAGATCGCGGAACGGATAGTAGGACACAAAGTCCCCTTCGGCGACGCTCGTGCCAGCCGGAATATCGGCCAGTCCGTCAGCCCAGGCGCAACTCGTGAGAATCTGCGAATTCTGCGTGGGGTAAAGGTCAAGCCCCCCCTTGGCGTTACGGCGCACGCGCACAAATTCCTGCCGGTCGCCTTTCTTTGTCCAGGCAAAGTCAGCCCGCACCGAAAGGGGCTGCGCCTCGACGTGCTTCATACCCTGACAGCGCAGGATAAAGGGACGCGCAAGCATCAGAAACGTCACGAAGACCGAAACGGGGTTGCCCGGCAAACCGATAAAAGGCACGCCCTTTACTTCACCGAGCGCCACGGGCTTACCCGGCTTTAAGGACACTCGCCACATGTCAATGCGTCCGAGCGCCTTCACGGCCGGTTTGATGTGGTCTTCTTCGCCGACGCTCATCCCGCCCGAGGTGATGATGATATCGGCGGTGTCAGCGGCCTTACTTAAGGCTTCCTTGGTTTTTTCAAAGGAATCAGTGACGCCCGCAAGGTCGTAAACCTCGCAGTTAAGGCCCTTTAAGAGCGCCCTTAACGTGTAGCGGTTGGAGTTATAAATGCCGCCGGGAGGAAGCGCTTCACCGGGCATCGTAAGTTCGCTGCCGGAGAAAAAGACCGCGACTTTAAGGGGTTTATACACGGTCACGAAGGCCGCGCCCACGCTGGCAATCAACCCCAGAATGCCGGGTGTTAATTTCTCGCCCGCGTGAGCCACTGTCTGCCCCTGATCCACGTCACCGGCTTTTTTGCGGACCCACGCGCCTGCCGGCGCGGGGCGCGTAAAGACGACGATCCCGGACTCAGCCGTGACGTCTTCCTGCGGCACCACACAGTCTGCGCCCGCGGGCATCGGAGCCCCGGTGAAAATCCGTGCGCAGGTTCCGGGCGCGAGTTCCGTGCCGGTCGTGCCCGCGGCGATGCGCTGGGAGACGGAAAGACGCACGGGAGCACCTTCTGACGCAGCTGCAATGTCGGCGGCACGCAGCGCATAACCGTCCATCTGGGAGTTATCCCAGGGCGGCACGCAGATGGTGCTCACAACGTCTTCTGCGAGAATCCTGCCTTCACCGTAGAGCGTCGGAATGGTCTCAGTCTCTTTTTTGGGTTTTGCAGCCGCAATAAATTCCTGCAGCGCTTCCTTATACGTGATCACTGTCGGCCTTTAAGGTAATGATGAAGTTGGCAACAGCGCCGGGGCTGTTGATGTCAAGCCGCGTGATGCCTTCGGGGAGCACCAGCGTTTCGTCGTCGGTTGCGACCGCGACCACCCCTTCTTCGAGCGCAAAAGGCTCAGCCTCCGGGCGATTGCGCCAGACAAGAATCCGCGGGATCGAAGCGTCCGCCTTAAACCCCTCCACCATCACGATGTCGGCGGGCTCAAGGCGCTTTAACAGTTCTGAAAGCGGCACCTCAGCCTCGGGGGTCTCCTTCATCAGAGCCCAGCGGTCTTTGCCTGCGAGAATTACTTCGTTCGCACCGGCCTTGCGAAAGCGCCAGCTGTCTTTGCCCGGCTGGTCAATGTCGGTGTCGTGATGCGTGCTTTTAACGGCGGAGACGCGGCGCCCGCGGCTTACGAGCCGCGCCACCACTTTTTCCATCAGTGTGGTCTTGCCGGTTCCTGACTGTCCGATAAATCCTACGGCAAACATAGTGTGGTTCCTCATGGAGGTTGGAGTGTGCTGCGGCGGTCCTCTTTTCATGCCGTCCGAAAACCCGTCCGAAAACACCCGATAGCCGCAACAGTTTACCGCAGAGGCGCGGTGCCTCCCCCTATAATAAAGGATCCGGATACCACTTCACCGGGCCCGTCCGTTGATGGGCCCTGACTCGCGTTATGACCGTTTCCCGCCGTACTCTTTTAGCAACCTTGATTGCCCTTCCTGCCGCGGGCTGCGGATTCCGGATGAAGGGGCGCTTTGATGCGCCCTTTGACACGCTTTACATTGCGCTTGAACGCAACACGCCGCTTTACGCGGAACTCGCCCGACAGCTTAAGGCGGGGAGCTGCGTAACCCTGACGGACTCAGCCCAAGGAGCCGATGCCGTCTTTACGCTTGTCAATAAAACACAGTCCCGCGACATTCTCTCGCTTAACTTTCGGGGTGACGTTGCCGAAAATGAGCTCACGCTCACGATGACCTTTAGGATCACCACGCCCGACGGACGCGACTTTGTGCCGGAAACTACGCTGACGACCTCCCGGACCGTCACCTACAGTGAGCGCGAATACTTAAGCCGCCAGAACGAAGAAGCGCTCTTATTTGCCGAGATGCAGTCCGATCTCGTAAGCCTCATTCTGCGGCGCATTGAAGCCGCCAAACCTGCGGCCGCTCCCGAGGCCTCATAAACACCATGCGCTTTAAGGAACTGGCCGGAAAACTCACGGGGGAGCCCGCAAAACTGTGGCTTGTCACCGGAGAAGAGCCGCTTTTGATGATCGAGGCCGCGGACGTGATCCGCGCGGCCGCCATAAAAGCGGGCTACGGCGAGCGGCAGATTTTGAACGGCCAGGCCAACTGGGACTGGTCTCAGGTGCGCGAAGCCTGCACCTCGATGAGCCTTTTTGCCGAAAAGCGCATTGTGGAGCTGAGGCTTGCCTCCTTCCGGGTGGGTACAAAAGGCGCTGAAGCGCTCACGGTCCTTGCGTCCGCCCCCCTTGAAGACACCATCGTCATCGTCTCGATGCCCTCGGACTGGACGGTGAAAAAACTCGCCTGGTACAAAAAGCTCTCAGCGGCCGCACAGGTTGTGGACTGCGCTGCGGTGACCGTGAAAGAGTTGCCCCTGTGGTTTCGTGAGCGCCTTGCGCGGCACGAATTAAGTGCCGACGGCGACGCCGTGAACCTTCTGACCGAGCGCTGTGAAGGAAACCTTCTTGCGGCGGCGCAGGAAGTTCTCAAACTCGCGTACCAATACCCCAAGGGCACGCGTATTACCGCCGAAATGATTGAACGTGCGGTGGGCGACGTGGCGCGTTTTGACATTGAAAATCTGATTTCCGCGACCTTCACGGGTGACGCCGCCAAGGCCTTGAGAATCGTCGAAAACCTCAAGGCCGAGGGAGAGGCCATGCCCGCCATTGTCTGGCAGTTTACGGATGAAACCCGCGCAGCGCTTTTAACCCGCACCTACATGGATCAGGGCGAAAATGTCCGTGACGCCATGATGCACGCAGGTGTCAGGGGATTTGACAAAACCGCGCGTATTCAAAGTGTCGTCAACCGCAACAATGCCCGGCGTCTTGAAGCCGCGCTCACGCTTTGCGCGGATCTTGACCGGCTTGGCAAGGGCCTTAAAGTCAAAGACCGCGACAGCGATGTGTGGCTCGAACTCGCGTCACTTGCCGCCTTTCTTGCACATTAATTTTTTTGAGGATCTGCCATGAGCGAACTTGATCCCCGTGAACTGATGGAAACGATCGGCCGCAAGGCGAGGGCCGCCTCGCGCGACATGGCGCGTGCCGCCACGGCGCAGAAAAACGAAGCTCTGAAGCTTCTTGCTCTGGCGCTCACGGAACACAAAGACCGCATTTTTGCCGCAAACGCCCTTGATGTGAAACGCGCCGGGGCTGCCGGCCTTCCCGCGCCCTTTGTTGACCGTCTCACGATCACGGAGAAAGTGCTTGAGACGATGGCGGACGGCTGCCGGCAGATTGCCTCCCTTGCCGATCCAGCAGGCACCATCGAAAGCGTGAAGCCTCAGGAAAGCGGCATCGGCGTGGGCCGCATGCGCGTTCCTTTGGGTGTTGTGGGAATCATTTATGAAGCGCGCCCCAACGTGACGGTGGACGCAGCGGCCCTTGCCTTAAAGGCCGGCAACGCCGTCATTTTGCGCGGGGGCTCGGAAGCCTTTGAAACCAACAAAGTCCTTGCCGGACTTATTGCTGAGGCGCTTTCCGCCGTGAAACTCAATCCCGACAGCGTGCAGGTTGCGCCCACCACGGACCGTGCCTTTGTGGGTGAACTCATCAAGGCGGTGAAGTACGTTGACGTCATTATTCCGAGGGGCGGTAAGTCTCTCATTGCCCGACTTGAAGCCGAAGCCCGTGTGCCGATGATCCGGCACCTGGACGGCATCTGCCACACCTATGTGGACGCAGAAGCCGATACTGACTTGGCGCTCACGGTGTGCGACAACGCCAAGACGCAGCGCTACTCGCCCTGTAACGCCATGGAAACGCTTTTAGTGCATGAAAAGCAGGCAGCGGTGTTTCTGCCGCGCATTGCCCGCATCTGGCAGGAAAAGGACGTTGAGATGCGCTGCGACAATCCGTCTTATGAAATTCTCACCCAGGCCGGTTTTACCGTTAAAAAAGCAACTGAAGACGACTGGGACACCGAATACAACGCCCCGATTATTTCAATTGCGGTCGTGCCTTCTTTCGAAGCAGCCGTGAGCCACATCGAAACGCACGGCTCACACCACACCGATGCGATCATCACCACAAACCACATGACCGCAGAACGTTTTCTGCGGGAAGTCGATTCCGGCAGCGTCATGGTGAACTGCTCCACGCGCCTTGCGGACGGCTACGTTTACGGGCTTGGCGCCGAAATCGGAATCAGCACCGGAAAACTTCATGCCCGCGGCCCCGTGGGGCTTGAGGGCCTTACAAGTCTTAAATATGTTGTTTACGGGCACGGCGAGTGCCGCCGTTAAACGAAAGGTATTGTTATGGCAAAACCACTGTCTTTTTACGCCGTCTGTCCCCTGGGGCTTGAAGAGTATCTTGCAGAAGAACTCAAAGATGCCGGCGGCACAAACCTCAAACTCGAGCGCGGCGGCATTGTCTTTGAGGCTGATATGGTCTGCGCGATGCGCGCCTGCCTCACGTCCCGCATCGCAAGCCGCATTCTGATGCGTCTCGGTGTTTCCGACTACCGCGACGAAGAAGACATCTACAACTTCGCGTGCCGCACCAAGTGGGAAAACTGGTTTACGGCGGATCAGACCTTCCGCGTGGATGTGAACGCCCGCCGCAGTCCCCTCACGTCGCTCGACTTCACGCTTTTACGCATCAAGGACGGCATCTGCGACCGGTTTGTGCACTTCTTTAACCGCAGACCCGACGTGGAACGCGTCACGCCCGACATCCGCGTCTTTGCCTACGTGAGCGAGCGCTACTGCATCTTTTATCTCGATTTGTGCGGCGAGGCGCTCTTTAAGCGCGGCTGGCGGCGTGATAAGGGCGAAGCCCCCTTAAAGGAAAACATGGCTGCGGGGCTGCTGAAAATCGCGGGCTGGACGCCTGAGATGCCGTTAACCGATCCCTTCTGCGGCTCGGGCACTGTTGCGATTGAAGCCGCTCTCACGGCAACCAACACGGCCCCAGGTCTGAACCGCCGTTTCCTTTTTGAAAACTGGGTGAACTTTGATAAGGACGCCTGGCAGGAACTCAAGGACGACGCCAAGGCGGCCGTCAACCGTCACGCGACTGTCAAAATTGCCGCCAGCGACATTTCAACGATTGTGGTCGGAAAGGCCCGTGAAAACGCAGAGCGCGCGGGCCTTGCCGCCATGCTCGAAGACGGGCGGCTTACCTTTACGCAGTGCGATGCCCGCGCCGTGACTCCGTGCGCGGATCACGGTCTGGTGATTGCCAATCCTCCGTACGGCGAACAGTCCAACCCCAAGAGCGCATCGGTTGCCGCCATGATGAAGGACGTCTCGGACAACTTAAAGCACAACTTTGCCGGGTGGACTGCGTGGCTTTTAACCAGCGACAGGCAGCTGCCGCGTCAGATGCGGCTTTCCGAATCCCGGAAAGTGCCGCTTTATAACGGCCCCTTGGAATGCCGCTTCTTCCGGTTTGATCTCGTCGCCGGCAGTTACCGCAAGGCCTGAAGCCTCTGTCAGCTTTGAAAAGCCCGGATCCGACCGCTCCGGGCTTTTTTCGCGACTTGCAGGAGTCAGCCCGGATTGATAGAATTGCGCCCTTCAAACGCCTCGATGTCCCCATCGTCTAGAGGCCTAGGACATGACCCTCTCACGGTTAGAACTGGGGTTCGAATCCCCATGGGGACGCCATTTCAGGCAATAATTGCCGCGCATGAGCGGCTTTTTTGTTGCCTGTCATTTCGAGCTTTTTGCCGCCCGGATTTCCGACACTGCAAAGCACGCAACGGCCGCGAGGACCAGCGCAAGCGGCACGGCAAATGCGTCGTTAAAGGGCTCACCGAAAATCACCAGCCCCACGGTCATTGTCAGGATCGGGTTTAAGTACTGGCAAAACCCGAAGACCGTCATCGGAAGATTCTGCACGGCGTAAGCAAAGGCAATCATCGGGACCGACGTCACAAAACCCGTACCGATTAAGGCAAGCGCGAGAACCTCATTTCCCGCCAGAAAGTGGCCGGCGCCGGTTTGGTTCAGCCAAAGGACATAAATCACCGCCGCAGGCACCAGAAGGCAGGCTTCGAGCATGTTGCTGATCCAGGGATCCAAGGTGAGCACACGCTTAAAAACTCCGTAGACGGCCCAGGTTGAAGACACGCCCAAAGCTATCCACGGGAACGTGCCGTAGCCGGCGATGAGCACCGCAATGCCGATACCTGCTGCCGCAACGCCCCAGGCCTTGAGTTTTCCCAGTGTTTCCCGAAAAAGCACCACACCGAAACAGATTGACATCAGAGGCGTCAGAAACATCCCGATCCCGAGTTCGACAACACGGGCCTGCTGCACCGCCACGACGTTAATCCACCAATTGAGTGCCGCAAAACCTGCCGCGCAAAAAAGAAAGAAGAGCTGCCGGTGCTCCCGTGCCAGGAGCCGCACGGATGCCGCGATGCCGGAAAATTTTCCGCGCAGAAGGAGTAATGCAAGGATCACCAGCGGCGACCAAATGAGGCGGTGGGCAATCACTTCCCAGCTTGCGGCCTCTGAAAGAAGCCGCCAATACACGGGCATAAATCCCCAGCACAGATACGCCGTCAGTGCTCCGGTAAAACCAACAAGTCGAGAAGAAGTCTGCATACTGCCTGCCGCGAATACACGGCAGGAGCTTAGCGCAAATTAAGAAAAACGCACCCTAAACAACCCACGCGCTTGAAAGCGCGGGGTTTCCTGACACAGTGCAGGCTTTCCCGCAACAGGCAAGGTTTTTGAGGCCTTGTCTGCCCGGGCGTCCCCTGCACCACAGGAACTTTTAAAACGCAACCGCTCTACGGGTACGGGCTTCATCAGCTCGATCCGTCGGTTCCAGCGAAGGACTGCTTCGTCTTGCCGATTCGCTGGTTTGTACTGCACTATCGATCCGGCGTTCCCTGAGACTTGTTTGAGCCTCGCAAGCGCTGATTGCTCAGCCTTCAGATCGTAACTGTCAGTGGCGGGATCCGCAAAATACAGGTTCATGGCGGCCGCAAGGTCGTGGTCCATGTACCAGTCCGTATCTCCCAACGGATGACTTCTCTCCCAAAGAGCTTTCTTACGGTACGTTCCCGTTTCGGGATCGTGCTGACTCGGGCGCAGTTTCCGGGGACTGACTTTCACCACACAACAGCCGGCGCTTTCAGCCTTACTTGTCATCCGGGTTATCAATCCTGCAATACCGCTTTTGCCCAAACTCTTGCCGTATCCGGCTCTCTGAAATGCTTTGTATGAGTTCTTCTCCACAATGACGGTGCCGGCCCTGCCGAACACCTGGTTAATCACTTCGCCGTGCAGGCAACGGCGGGTTTCCGCCTGGCGGCGGTACAGATCCGCAAGTTTTGCCTTTGTTGCCTTATAGGTCTTGGATTCCTTCCAGACAATCTTTTTTCCAGCGGCTTTAACGGTGCCGTCCGCGTTGTAGCACTCCCGATTCGTGTCTCTGCGGGAGCGGTCCATGGCACGTAAAAGACGCGCAATCTCCTTTTCCTGAGAGACAGTGCCCGCGCTCACCAAAATCTTCTGCTGCCACTCGGGGCTGTAAAAAGTCATGGTCCTCAGGCCCGGGTCAACAGCCACCTTGAGATCCTTGGGAGCATAAACGTGCTTGACGGGCGGTACGCCTTCGACAATGAGCTGAACAAAGTAGCGCATACGGCCGCGGATCATCCGCCAGAGAAGACGGCAGTATTTGACACGCTTAAAGCCGGACTGATCTGTTGCTGAAAGAAGAGCTTCTTTCTGCCAGGCATCCGGCGCTTCAGCCTTTATCACCAGATCCAGAACCTCGAGCGTCCACGTCTTAGCCTTCCAACGCAACCCTGTTTTGTTTGATTTTCCCTCAACGCTGTGCAAGCCCCGTTTAGCACTCTTAAACCGCGGCTGACCGCCCTGATGAAGCAGCCAGCGCTCAATGCCCTGCCAGACACGTGTGGCAATTTTCTGCGCTTCGTTGATGCCAATGCGCTTTGTAAAGCCGCCCTTGGCACGGTGCTCTTTCACGACATCATGCAGGGCATACTCGGAAAGGCGGGCGGCCTTCTGAATTTCCTTAAACCGCTTGTTGCGGTCTTTGCCCTTGGGCATCGCGGCCGTCAGCTTCCATGCTTCAGTGCTTTTCATGGCGCGCACGCGTTTCTTTGCCGTTCCGAGAACAGCATTGAAGAGCTGGCGTGCATCGGAGAAGTAGGTCTCCAGTGCACTTTCCTGATCCTCTCCAGTTTTCAGGCCCAGCTCGATGACAAAGGACGGGGTGCGCGATTTCATAGCGGCTGAATATACCTTAAGCGAAAACTATGTGCATGGTTTGGCTGCGTTTGGGCCAAGATTAAAAAAATTTCGAAAGCCCGCATTCCTCCCGGGGCTCAAGCCCCGGGCTTCCTGCGGGAAATTCTGTGACGGAGAAAACTTCTCTCTCCCCGTCATCTGCAACAGACCATCAGTTTATTTAATTAACTGATTTAAATAGAGAAAATAAGGCACCGGCGGACGATACAAAGGTATACGCAGAGCACCTTTAAGAATGCGTTTCGGGTGGAAAAGCGCCTAGCAGAAACAATTCGTTACCTTCACTTAGTGAAGACTTAGGCCGCATCTAGGTGTCGGCTAATTCCGGCTCCATAAACTGCGAAGCACAAAGAAAGACACAGCACCGCTGAGTCTTGAAACGAAACCGAAAAAACCAACCCTTAATAAGGAAACACAAAAATGACCAACATGAAGCCCCTTGCTTTCGCTGCCGCTGCTCTCTCCGTTTTCTCGATCGGCGCCGCCCAGGCTCAGTTTGTGGGCCAGAGCCAGCCCGTGACGACCGTCAAACAGGTTTTGGACAACGGCCGCGACGACCAGATGGTGGTGCTTGAAGGCAACCTCATCAACCAGGTCCGCAACGACAAGTACACGCTGCGTGATGCAACCGGCACGATCGTCGTGGAAATTGATGACCGCATCTTTGCCGGCCAGCGCGTCGACAGCAACACAAAGGTGCGCGTTGAAGGCGAAATCGACGCGGAAATCATGAAACCCAACGAAGTCGAAGCCCACCGCCTCACCGTGATCCGCTAACCGGATACGCTTCTTAAAATCCTGCCGAAGTATTCCGGTCGCGAATACTTCGGCTTTGTCCGTATTTTGCAGCCACCCAACCTTCTGAGTCCGCCATGCACATACTTCTTGTTGAAGACGATCCGATGATCGGTGAAGCCGTCCGCGAAGCCCTCACGGACGAGGGTTACGATGTTCTCTGGGCCAAAAGCGGCTGGGAAGCGGGCGGCATGCTTGCGGCGGGAACCTTTGACGTTGTGTTTCTTGATCTGGGGCTGCCCGGCCGCGACGGGATGGCGCTTTTGCGGGACCTGCGGACCAAGGATACGGCAACGCCGGTTTTGGTGATGACCGCCCGCGACGCGCTTGAAGACCGGTTAGCCGGGCTTGACGCGGGCGCCGACGACTACGTTTTAAAACCCTTTCACATGAGTGAGCTTCTTGCGCGCATGCGGGCGGTGCTGCGCCGCAAAGCCCCGGCGCCCGCGGATACACAGGCTGCCGCAGAACTTACCAACGGCATCGTGACCCTGCGGCTTGACACCAAAACCGCGACCGTCACGGGCCCGGCCGGAAAAGAAGAAACCGCTCTTTCCAAAAAAGAGTTTGAGCTTCTGGAAGCGCTTTTGACGCGCCCGGGGACCATTCTCTCGCGCCAGGCTCTTGAAGAGCGCCTCTACCCGGACGAAACACCCGAAAGCAACGCCCTGGAATTTATTCTCTACGGCCTGAGAAAAAAGCTCGGCGCAGGCGTCATCCGCAACATCCGGGGCCTTGGCTGGATGGTGCAGAAAGAGAAAGCCGCATGAAAAGCACGCTTTTTGAAAAAAATTCGCTCATCCGGCGCTCTCTTTTGTGGTGCAGCGCCACGCTCGCGGTCTTTCTCGTCGTTGCCTGCACGGTGAGTTTTTTTGCCGCCTGGGAGCGTGCCGAAGACGAACAGGACCACACCCTCAAACAGGTTGTGGGGCTCATTTCCCGCGACGTCGTTGCAGGCCGCATGGATATGGGGGAAGTCCTTCCGCCCGAACCCGTCGGCGGCTTTTACGGCCCGGGCGCCCCGGGCTACGACCCGTCAAAGCCCTCCATTGCCGCACTCACGATGGATGACGATGACTTTGAAGACCGCTATGAAGCCGATGACGACAACGGTAACGCCGTGCTTGTGGCCGGGCAACCCGTAACGGTGCGGCTTCTACACGGCAGGGGCCGCGCCTTAACGACCACCTTTACCCGAACCTATGAAGACGGCGCGCACACCGCTGAACTTTTCGGTCAGCCCTACCGCATCTACTTCAGAACGCTTTCCGATGGCACGCACGTTGCCGCCGCGCAAAATCTTGAAGAGCGTAACGAAATGGTGCTTTTCACAGCCCTTGTCTCCACGGCGCCCCTTCTGATGCTTGCGCCCGTGATGCTTCTCATACTGGGTTTTGTGCTCTGGAAGAGCCTGAGACCCTTAAAAACCTTTGCACAGGAAATCAACGCCCGCAAGCCCGAAGACCTCTCTGAAATCAGGACGGAAGGCATTCCGCAGGAGATAAAACCCTCGGTTGAAGCCATGAACCGGCTTCTAGCCCGCGTGCAGGCGCTCCGGGAACGCGAAGCGCGCTTTACCGCGGACGCCGCGCACGAATTAAGAAGTCCGATGACGGCGCTCTCACTGCAGGCCGAGCGCCTTGCCGCCTGCAAAATGAGTAAAGACGTCAGAGACCGCGTCACATCGCTGCAAAACGGCATTAGCCGCGCAACCGACCTCATTACGCAGCTTCTGGCCCTGAAACGCGCTCAGGCTGCAGACGGCACCCAGTCCGCTGCACCCGCGCGTGCCGGGTGCCTTACGGTGATTGCCTCGGTGATGGAGGAGCTTTACTGGGCAGCCGATGAAAAGTCAATTGACTTTGAGGCCGAAGGCCTTGACACACCGGGCGCGGACAAACTCACAGCGGCCGTCGGGGAGAGCGACCTCTTTACGATGGTGCGCAACCTCGTTCAGAACGCCGTCAAGTACACGCCTGAAAACGGCACGGTCAAAGTAAGCGTCACAGATGCTGCCGACTGTATCCGCATCTGCGTGGCCGACAGCGGCCCGGGGATTGCGCCCGAAGAGCGCGGGCGGATTTTCGATCCTTTCTACCGGATTTTGGGCAGCAAAGAAACGGGCACCGGCCTCGGGCTTTCCATCGTGAAGACCATCGCTCAGAAAACCGGCACCGAAATCAGTCTTGACTGGACCGATGCGGTGAAAAAGACCGGCCTCACGGTAACGCTCACACTGAAAAAAGCGCTTTAGGCGGCGCGGGCAAAACGCGTGAGAAGCCTGCCCGCAATCCGGGTCACAAATCCCGCGGGAAGAAGCCTGATGAGCCCGACACAAAGGCGGTTGAGGGCACCGTCAATCACAACGGGTTTTCCGGAACGCAAAGCTTTCCAGCCGGTTAAAGCCGCCTCGCGGGCTGAACGCGCGATGATGTCTGAGCCCGCTGAGGGCGCCACACCCGCGGCATCGGCAAAGTGCGTGAGCGTATAGCCCGGGCAAAGCGCCGTCACAGTGACGCCCGTACTCTTGAGTTCTTCGGCAAGCGCCCGGGAAAAGGAAAGCACATAGGACTTTGTGGCCGCATAGGCCGCTAGTTTCGGGCACGCCGCAAAGGCTGCAACCGAAGCCACATTGAGAATCCGGCCGTTGCCGGCCTCACGCATCGCGTGCGCGGCCAGCATTGAAAGCACGGTAAGCGCTTCCACGTTAAGTCCCATCATACGGGTGACCCGCTCAAGGTTATCCGCGTCAGCCGCATCGGTGTAGACGCCAAAGCCTGCGTTGTTAACCAAAATCTCAGGCGTGATGCCTTTCTCCTGCGCATATGCCCAAAGCATTTGAGCAGCTTTTGCGCTACTCAAATCCATGGGGAAAAACAGAACCTCCGGGCTTCCTGCCCGCCTGAATTCATCGGCAGCCGACCTTAAGCGTTCGCCGCTGCGGGAAGCGACAATCAGAGAAAATCCGTCCGCTGCGGCCAGAAGCGCAAGCTCCCGGCCGATACCTGATGTCGCTCCCGTTACGATGCACCACTTCGCCACAATTAATCCTCAACAGCAAACTGAACCTTTGAAGCCACCGCCGTCATGCGGCGAAATTCAAGCACCTCACCCTTGGGGTTAGGTGCTACACGCTCAAGAATAACGACGCAGCTGCCTTCAAGAAAACCGTAACCCACGAGGTCTCCTTGGGCAAACGAGGCGCGCAGCACGTCACTGCAGGAGGCAATCTTCTGACAGAACTCCGATTCGAAGTAAGCGTACATCGACTGCCCGGGATCAAGTCTTTCAATCTTTTCGCGGACCTCCTCACCGAAGCAGCGGGGATTCAAAAACATCTCGTCGAGAATGATGAGTTCACCGTTGCTTTTAAGAAGCCGCTTAATCTTCCAGACATGATCAGTGTCAGGAGCGAGCTCGAGCACTTCGGCAATTTCAGGCTCTGCGGGCACTCTGACAACCGCAAACACCTCATGATCAAACGCATAAAAGTTACTGTCACGGTCCTGGAAGCGATCAAAGCGGTTCACCAAACCGTGCAAGTTGATGCTTGCGACAAAGACGCCTTCACGCGGACGGCTTTCAAGAAAGTTTTCGCTCGTAAGCTCATCCACGCTGCGCTTTAAGGTAGATAAACCCACCTTCAGAATGCCGGCAAGGCTTCTTAAGGGCGGCAGCTGCTCTTTGGGACGCACGGTCCCTTCGGCAATGGCGCTCTAACCAACCCGCGCTTGAAAGCGCGGGGTTTCCTGACACGGTGCAGGCTTTCCCGCAAACAGCCAAGGTTTTTGAGGCCTTGTCTGCCCGGGCGTCCCCTGCGCCACAGGAACATTTAAAACGCAACCGCTCTACGGGTACGGGCTTCATCAGCTCGATCCGTCGGTTCCGGCGAAGGACTGCTTCATCTTGCCGATTCGCTGGTTTGTACTGCACTACTGATCCGGCGTTCCCTGAGACTTGTTTGAGCCTCGCAAGCGCTGATTGCTTAGCCTTCAGATCGTAGCTGTCAGTGGCGGGATCCGCAAAATACAGGCTCATGGCGGCCGCAAGGTCGCGGTCCATGTACCAGTCCGTGTCTCCCAACTGATGACTTCTCTCCCAAAGAGCCTTCTTACGGTACGTTCCCGTTTCGGGATCGTGCTGACTCGGGCGCAGTTTTGCGGGGACTGACTTTCACCACACAACAGCCGGCGCTTTCAGCCTTACTTGTCATCCGGGTTATCAATCCTGCAATACCGCTTTTGCCCAAACTCTTGCCGTATCCGGCTCTCTGAAATGCTTTGTATGAGTTCTTCTCCACAATGACGGTGCCGGCCCTGCCGAACACCTGGTTAATCACTTCGCCGTGCAGGCAACGGCGGGTTTCCGCCTGGCGGCGGTACAGATCCGCAAGTTTGGCCTTTGTTGCCTTATAGGTCTTGGATTCCTTCCAGACAATCGTTTTTCCGGCGGCTTTAACGGTGCCGTCCGCGTTGCAGCACTCCCGATTCGTGTCTCTGCGGGAGCGGTCCATGGCACGTAAAAGACGCGCAATCTCCTTTTCCTGAGAGACAGTGCCCGCGCTCACCAAAATCTTTTGCTGCCACTCGGGGCTGTAAAAAGTCATGGTCCTCGGGCCCGGGTCAACAGCCACCTTGAGATCCTTGGGAGCATAAACGTGCTTGACGGGCGGTACGCCTTCGACAATGAGCTGAACAAAGTAGCGCATACGGCCGCGGATCATCCGCCGGACAAGACGGCAGTATTTGACACGCTTAAAGCCGGACGGATCTGTTGCTGAAAGAAGAGCTTCTTTCTGCCAGGCATCCGGCGCTTCAGCCTTTATCACCAGATCCAGAACCTCGAGCGTCCACGTCTTAGCCTTCCAACGCAACCCTGTTTTGTTTGATTTTCCCTCAACGCTGTGCAAGCCCCGTTTAGCACTCTTAAACCGCGGCTGACCGCCCTGATGAAGCAGCCGGCGCTCAATGCCCTGCCAGACACGTGTGGCAATTTTCTGCGCTTCGTTGATGCCGATGCGCTTTGTAAAGCCGCCCTTGGTACGGTGCTCTTTCACGACATCATGCAGGACATACTCGGAAAGGTGGGCGGACTTTCTGAATTTCCTTAAACCGGTTGTTACGGTCTTTGCCCTTGGGCATCGCGGCCGTGAGCTTTCATGCTTCAGTGCTTTTCATGGCGCGCACGCGTTTCTTTGCTGTTCCAAGAACAGCATTGAAGAGCTGGCGTGCATCGGAGAAGTAGGTCTCCAGTGCACTTTCCTGATCCTCTCCGATTTTCAGGCCCAGCTCGATGACAAAGGACGGTGTACACGATTTCATAGCGGCTGAATATGCCTTAAGCGAAAACTATGTGCATGGTTTGGCTGCGTTTGAGCCAAGATTAAAAAAATCGAAAGCCCGCATTCCTCCCGGGGCTCAAGCCCCGGGCTTCCTGCGGGAAATTCTGTGACGGGCTTGCTCTCGAATCGCTTGGCACTTCGCCGCGCCCGACGCAACCGCAAGACGCGCCACCGCGCACCACGCTTCGACAACCACGTTCGATCGAAGCACAAGGGCTGGCTTGCGCCGTCCGTGGAGAACCGCATTCAGGCNCTGTGCGAGGCGTGCCACAAGGCGTATCACGCAGGCAAGTTGAAGCAGTTCAGTCCCCGGCGCGGCGCTTCTTTCAGGGCAGAGACTTTCATGGGCATCATGCGTTGGACGGTGCTCAACCGCCTGCGCGAGCGCCATCCCGAATTGCCTGTCACGAATACCTACGGGTATCTGACCAAACACAAGCGCATCGTCGCGGGCTTGCCAAAGACGCATTGCGCGGACGCTTTCTGCATTGCTGACGTCCTCGACGCAAAACGTCGGGGCGAATACCTGTTTCAGAAACAGACGCGCCGCCACAATCGCCAGATCCACAAGCTGACGATTCTCAAAGGCGGTGTGCGCAAGCGCCATCAGGCTCCGTACCTAGTGCACGGCTTCAGGCTCTTTGACAAGGTGCTGTGCAAAGGGGAAGTCGGCTTTATTTTTGGCAGACGCTCCTCGGGTGCATTCGATGTGCGCCGTCTGAACGGTACAAAGATTTCTGCCGGTATTTCCTACAAGAAACTTTCGCTTCTTGAGAAGCGAAAGATGGTTTTAACTGAACCGAGAAAGGAGGGCCGCGATTCCTCCCGCGTCTGAAGACGCGGGTTTCCTCGCGGAATTTCTATGATTATTACTCGCGGCGCGCGTGTATTGTCCCAATTTGCATTTTTATCCTGCAAATTATTGTTTTAAAACAAGAAACACTCAAAAAACGCCCGAAAATTCTGATTTGCACCAGGCACGCGCGCACAAGCGCCAAAGCGCGTGCAAACCGCTAAGATTCGCGGCTTCGTTCTGTCTTTTCCTTTGTGTGTCTTCCCATGGCAGTCCCCGGCGAACGCAAGCCCATTGACTCCTCCGCAATCCTTACTACCGTTGTTTTGTGTGCCCTCTGGGGGCTGCAGCAGACGGCGATCAAGGCCGCTGCCGGCGAAATCAGCCCCATGCTTCAGGTGGCGCTGAGATCCGGCATTGCGGCGCTTTTGGTGCTTCTTGCGGTGCGTTTCGTCATTAAGGATCCCTGGAACCCGGCAGTGCGCTTTGCCGACTGCCTTAAGGTCGGGATCGGCTTTACGCTCGAATTTTTCTTTGTCTCCGAGGGCCTGCGCTTTACGAGTGCCGCCCACATGTCTGTGCTTCTGTATACGGCGCCCCTTTTTGCTGCCGTGGGTCTTTCGCTGAAACTGCCGGGAGAGCGGTTAAGCCCGTTGCAGTGGCTGGGCGTACTCATTGCGTTTACCGGCATTGCCGTCGCGTTTCTGGTGCCGGCACTTACCGGTGACCAACCGCGCTCTTCCGGTGATCTTTGGTGGCTCGGAGACCTTCTGGGGTTGGGTTCCGGCATTTCCTGGGGACTGACCACCTACTTCATGCGCACCACGACGATGAACACGGCCGCGCCCTCACAGATGCTTTTCTGGCAGCTTCTTGCGGCGTTTGTTTTTCTCCTCACCACGGCGCTTTGCACCGGACAGACGACCTTTTCTCCGGCACTCACCGGCTGGTCGAGCTTTCTCTTTCAGACCTTCATCGTCTCATTTGCGAGTTACCTCGTCTGGTGCCGGCTACTGAGAACCTACCTTGCGGCACGCTTGGGCGTCCTTGTTTTTGCAACACCGCTTTTCGGGGTTTTGTTCGGCGTCCTTATTCTCGGGGAAGAAGTCGGATGGCCCTTTGTCACGGGGTCGGTGTGCGTTCTTGCCGGGATCATCCTGGTGCAGGGGGCGCTTAAATTTTTCAGGCGCCGGCACTGAGCCGCAACAGCACCTGCGGCGACGGATTTCAAAGACTTTTTTGCATGATTGTTTGTGTCAACACAACACTCGGCGCAATAAAATCCAAACGAACCCGCTTTTTTATTTCCGTTTGGCCCTGAGTCAGGTATAACTTCATCAAGTGGGGAGCTTTCTCCCTGTTGCCCGGCTTATCGGCTTACTATCAGGCAACGCTTACAAAGGCCGAGAACCTGAGGCTGAAGATGATTCTTGTAAAGGATACAAGCCTATGAAAATCCTCGTTCCCATTGACGGCAGTTCCTACAGTGAGAACTCGCTCGCGTTTGTCGCTTCCCGTGCGACACTCTTGGGTACCGCGACTGAAATCGAACTTCTGGTCGTTTTGGATCCCCTGCCCGCCCGCGCCGCGCGTCTGGTGAGCAAGGACTCCCTGATGCGCTACTACGAAGACGAAGCCGAAAAGATCTTTAAGCCCGCCCGCAAATATCTGAAGGCCCAGGGTATCGAAGTCACCGAAGCCTTTATCGTGGGTGATCCCGCGGAAAAGATCGCCGAGGAAGCCTCGCGCCTTCCGGCTGACCTCATCATCATGGGTTCGCGCGGCCGCACGGCGCTTGCGGGCCTCTTCCTGGGCTCCGTCACCAACGGCGTTCTTGCCCGCACCAAGAATCCTCTGCTGATTCTTCGCAACAAACCCGCTCCGGAAGCCGACGCCATGCGTGTGGGTATCTGCGTGGACGGCTCCAAATTCGGTACCGCGGCCGTCAAATACGCGCTGCGTCACAAGGAACTCTTCGGTAAGGGCGCTTCCTTCTACCTCATCAACGTCACCAGCGACTACGCCGGTGCCGTGATGCCGGATATGGCCGGTATGGCTCTGCCCGCGCTTTCCGAATCTGAAGTCATTGAACTGCAGAAGAAGGAATTTGACGAAAGCATTGAACCCGTGCGTCCGCTTTTAGCCAAAGCCGGCGTTGCCCCGAAGGAAATCTGCCTTGTGGGTAACCCCGGTGACGAAATTGCGGCGTTTGCAAAGAAACGCAAGCTCGACGTTGTCGTGATGGGCAGCCACGGATACGGGCGCTTCAAGTCCGCCGTGATGGGCTCCACCGCCACGCGTGTGGCCGCTCAGGGTGATGTGCCGATCCTGCTGATCCGTCACTGATCTCACCTTAACAGGCAGGCGTCTTCCCTCACGCCCGCCTGAAATTAACGCAACCGACTGCATTGCGGGCCCCTCCCTTAGCCCGGTGCGGTCGGTTTTCTTTTTGCCGGATTTGCCGCATGCTTGCCTGTGTTTTTCTCTACACACTGTCCCTGCATCTGAGTTTTTCGATGATGCGTCTGACGCTGAGCCTTGATGCGCTTAATCACGGTGCCGGCGGCACCGAGGTCGGCATCCTCATCGGGCTCATCTCGCTTTGCCCGATGCTTGCGGCACTCAAATACGGCCGCTGGGTCGATGCCGTGGGTCCGAGAAAACCGGTCTGTTTCGGCGCGCTCTGTATTTTCTGTGCGGCGCTCATTCCGTCTCTGGCCGCAGCCGACACTTTCGGTCTCATTCCCCTTTACTGCTGTGCGCTGGTGAGCGGCCTCGGATCCATGTCCGTGCAGCTTGTGGGCCAGGAATTGACCGGCTACACGGCCTCTCCCAAACAGCGTGCCGTTGCGTTTTCCTGGCTTGCGATGGTCTATTCAGCCTCAGGCCTCATGGCTCCGGTCGTTTCCGGAGAAGTCATCGACCGGCTCGGAGCGCACTACTCCTACATAACGAGCCTTGCGCTTGCCGTGGCCGGTATCGGTATCGTGCTTTTCACGCTCAGAAAACTGCCGCGGCACTGGGAAGCGAATGCCCCGAAAAAAACAGCCAATCCCGTTCAGAAGAAGGTCAGTGAGTTGCTCGCAATTTCCGACGTACGAGTCATTCTCATCATCAACGCACTCGTTTCGATGGCCTACGACCTGCAGAACTTCATGTTCCCCTTCTACGGGCATGCAATCGGCCTGTCGGCAGCCGAAATCGGGTGGCTGATCGGAGTCTTTTACGCCGCCACCTTCATCGTGCGCTTTTTCATCGCCTTTATTGCCAAACACGTCTCGGAGTGGCAGTTTTTAACGGGCACAATGCTTTTGGGGGGCGCTGCCTACTTTGCCTTTCCCTTCTTTGAAACGCTCACTCCGCTTTTTGTCGTGGCCTTTGTGCTGGGGCTCGGGCTCGGAGCGAGTCAGCCCAATGTGATGAGTCTGCTCCACAGCGTTGTCCCCAAGGGCCGTGTGGGGGAGGCCCTCGGCGTTCGCGTCACGATTTTGATGGGCTGTCACGTGTTTCTGCCGCCTGCCTTCGGCGTGCTCTCAGCCGCCGTGGGTGTGTTTTCCATCTTTGCCTCAATGGCGGCTCTGATGGGCTGCGCAGGTCTCTGGCTCTCCGCGAAAAAATGCCGCACACAAAAGCCCGAAAAACAGGCATAAGCATTTTGCTTAAGAGAGACAACCTGTACCGATTCGTCTACACCTTCAATGCGAAAAATGTCCGTTTTCGGCAACAAAACCCCGAGACTTTTGTCTTAAACCAAACTTGAGACAAATATTTTTCAATTCTTGGGCTTTTTTTCAGGCCATCGGGGGCTGAGTCAATACAATCAATTGCAAGCGGGGCCTGAAAGTTCTGCTTACAAATCCGACACAGCCCGTCGGTCTTGCAGCTACGTCGCTCGGGCCTGTCCGATTCCAGTTTGACAGTTAAAAACAAAGGAGCTCTTTATGGCTTCCAAAAAGAAAATCGGCCTGGCATGGCAGATGTTTATCGGCCTGATTCTAGGTGTGATCGTCGGCGCTTTGGTCGACACACAGTTCGCCCAGACGTATCTGCAACCCTTGGGTACGTTGTTCATCCGTCTGATCCGCATGGTGGTTGTGCCCTTGGTAATCGCAACGCTGATCGCCGGTGCCGCCAACATTTCTGACGTCAGCAAACTCGGCCGTGTTGCCGTGAAGATCCTGATCTGCTACGCGGGCTTTACCGCCGTCGCAGTGATGTGCGGTCTTCTGTTTGCACAGTGGATTGACCCGGGTGTCGGTCTGAGTCTGACGACCGAAGGTCTCAAGGCCAAGGCCGTGACGGCGCCTCCGCTTGTTGAAACGCTTTTGAACATCGTCCCGATCAACCCCATGGAAGCCTTCAGTAAGGGCGCCATGCTGCAGATCATCTTCTTTGCGATCATGTTCGGCTTCGGTCTTGCCGCCTTGGGCGAAAACGGCCGGCCGCTCATCACGGTCTTTGACCTCATCGGCCAGACGATGATTCGTGTGACCAACATGGTGATGACCTACGCCCCGATTGGTGTGTTCGGTTTGATCGCCTTTACGGTCTCGCGTCACGGGCTTGCGGTGCTGCTTCCGCTCGGAAAGCTCATCCTCGCCTCGTTCCTTGCAACGGTTGTGTTCGTCTTCGTGATCCTGATTCCCTGCGTGAGAATCTTCGCCGGCGTCAAGGTCATCCCGTTCCTCAAGGGTATTGCGGAACCCTGGCTCATCGCCTTTACGACCTGCTCGTCTGCGGCAGCACTGCCCGCAAACATCGTTGCGGCCCGCCGCCTGGGCACGACAAAAGCCATTTCGTACTTCTCGATTCCTCTGGGCAATACGATCAACATGGCCGGTACCGCCGTTTACATGGGCGTGTGCTCGATCTTTGCCGCGCAGGTCTTTGGTATTGACCTCTCGATGACCGACCAGGTCACCATCGTGCTGATGGGCGTTCTTGCCGCTGTCGGTACGGCCGGTGTGCCGGGGGCTGGCCTCATCATGACGACGGTTGTCTTCACGCAGGTCGGCATTCCGCTCGAAGCCGTGGCCCTTATCGCCGGTATTGACCGTATTCTCGATATGATCCGTACGTCCATTAACGTGGTGGGCGACGTGGGTTCGGCACTGATCGTCACGAACTGGGAACACCAGATGCATGCCGATAAGCTCGACCCGATGGAAGGCCAGGAAATCAAGACGGCCTGATATCCGATCCGCTTTAAACGCAAAGGGCTTTGCTCAAAAAGGGCAAAGCCCTTTTTCTTTGTCCTGACACCTCTCGTTTTTTCAATACCGGCAGGAAAAAAACATTTTCGGCTTGACGTCAGCCAGCGGTTCCGGCTGACGGAGATTAAAGGAGTCTTATAACTTAAATACTATTTTTAAATAAAAGATTATTTTCGTAATCCTATGGTAATTTTCCGCTTCGCAGGACGATTAAGCCGAAAGAAAAAGCGGACAAAATCGCCTCAACACATTTCAAAAACCAAAAAGAACCGGTAGGAGAATCATGGGAGTTGGTATTGATTTCTGGCTGCAGCTGGCTGTGCTGCTTGCCTGTTTGTTTTTTGCCGCGCCGCGCGGCGGTATGACGCTCGGCATGATGGGCGGCATCGGCCTGGTGGTCTTTGTCTTCGGCTTCGGATTAACGCCCGGAAAACCCCCGGTTGACGTCATTCTCACGATTATGGCCGTGGTGTGCGCGGGCAGCGCCCTGCAGGCTGCGGGCGGTCTTGACTGCCTGCTGCAGATTGCCGAAAAACTTCTGCGCCGTCATCCGAAATCGATCTGCTACGTTGCTCCCTACATCTGCTGGTTCCTGACGGTGCTGTGCGGAACAGGGCACGTTGTCTACACGATGCTTCCGATTATTTATGACGTTGCCATTAAGAACAACATTCGTCCTGAACGCCCGATGGCAGCCTCAACGATTGCCGCTCAGATGGGCATCATCTGCAGCCCGGCGGCCGTTGCCTCCGTCACGATCATTGCCTTGCTTGAAGGCCGCACGGTGGGCGGTGAGCTCTTCGGCTTCCCGCAGCTTTTTGCCATCGTGATTCCTGCCGCCATCGTCGGCATTTTCCTCATCGGCACCTTCTCGCTTTTCCGCGGCAAGGATCTCGACAAAGATGAAAAGTTCCAGAAACTGATTGCTGATCCGGAACAGAAGAAGTACGTCTACGGCGAATCGACCACGCTGATCGGCAAAAAATTCACCAAGCAGCAGTGGGCAAGCCTCTTTATCTTCATCGCGATCGTTGCTCTTGTGGCGGTTTTAGGCTCGGTTCCCGAACTGCGGCCCATGGTCGGCAAGAAGCGCCTCTCGATGACGCTCGTGATTCAGATGTTCATGCTTTTGGCCGGCATCCTGATGGTTCTGTTCTGCAATGCCCGTCAGATCAACAAAACCAATGTCTTTAATGCAGGCATGGTGGCCATTGTCTCCGTCTACGGCGTGGCCTGGATGGCCGAAACAATGTTCGGTGCTCACCTCAATGAGCTCAAAGGCAGTCTCACCGGCCTCATTCAAGAGCACCCCTGGACCTTCGGCATCGCCCTGCTTCTTGTTTCCAAACTGGTAAATTCGCAGGCTGCCGCCATCGTGACCCTGGTGCCCACCGCAATTGCCATCGGCACGCCTCCGGGCATCATCGTGGCGATGATTTCCGCCTGCTACGGCTACTACATTCTGCCGACATATCCGTCAGATCTGGCTGCCATCACGTTTGACCGTTCGGGTACAACCCACATCGGTAAGTTCGTGATCAACCACTCATTCATTGCGCCGGGGCTTATCGGTGTGATCTCGGCTGTGATCACCGGTTACTGTCTGGGTATGGTCTACGGCTACATCTGAGAACCTGAATTAATCTTTTCCTCTGGGTGGTGATGCCTGTAATAAGGCGGATCCAACCGTTTCGGGACCGGCCTCAAAACCGGTCCCGCTTTTTTCCATAATGCTCAGAGGGAAAAAAATCCCGCCGGGCTCAGTGCCTTGGGCGGGACTTTTTCTTAACGGCCGATTCTGAACAACTAGCCGTAGACTTCCTTCTGCAGCTTTTTCAATGCTTCCGGATTTTCTTCCAGAAACTTTGCCATATCTTCGGTGTGTTCCACCGACAGAATTCCGGGCCAGCCGCCGCTGAGCAGTTCCTTAATGCGCTGCATGCCGAGATTGCGGCTGTCGGTGAGCTCTTCACCGAGAAGCGGTTTAATGCGGTCGTGAATAATGAGGCTTTTAGGGGAGTTTTCCGCCTTATCGCGCTCCACCATCGCCATGAGTTCCTTAATCCACTGCACTCCGTGCATCATAGAAATTCCGCGAGGAAACCCGCGTCTTCAGACGCGGGAGGAATCGCGGCCCTCCTTTCTCAGTTCAGTTAAAAACATCTTTCGCTTCTCAAGAAGCGAAAGTTTCTTGTAGGAAATACCGGCAGAAATCTTTGTACCGTCCAGACGGCGCACATCGAATGCACCCGAGGAGCGTCTGCCAAAAATAAAGCCGACTTCCCCTTTGCACAGCACCTTGTCAAAGAGCCTGAAGCCGTGCACTAGGTACGGAGCCTGATGGCGCTTGCGCACACCGCCTTTGAGAATCGTCAGCTTGTGGATCTGGCGATTGTGGCGGCGCGTCTGTTTCTGAAACAGGTATTCGCCCCGACGTTTTGCGTCGAGGACGCCAGCAATGCAGAAAGCGTCCGCGCAATGCGTCTTCGGCAAGCCCGCGACGATGCGCTTGTGTTTGGTCAGATACCCGTAGGTATTCGTGACAGGCAATTCGGGATGGCGCTCGCGCAGGCGGTTGAGCACCGTCCAACGCATGATGCCCATGAAAGTCTCTGCCCTGAAAGAAGCGCCGCGCCGGGGACTGAACTGCTTCAACTTGCCTGCGTGATACGCCTTGTGGCACGCCTCGCACAGCGTGATGAGGTTGCCCGGCGCGTCGCCTCCCGTTTTCCGACTCTCAATGTGATGCACGTTGAGAATCAGATCTTTCGATCTGCCTTTGCAGGCTTGGCAAACGTGACCGTCGCGGAACAGCACATATTCGCGCACGTTCCAAAAGCCAAGCTGCTCGCCCTGCTGATAGTCCGTGCCTTCGACTTCGGGATTCTTGATCTTCTGAATGTCGAAGGATGCGGTTTCAATCACGATTTTGGTGATCGGAAGCACTCGGCAAACCGCTTCAATGCGCGATATGTGCGCCTGAATGCGGTTCTCCACGGACGGCGCAAGCCAGCCCTTGTGCTTTGATCGAACGCGGTTGTCGAAGCGTGGTGCGCGGTAGCGGNTCTCAAGAAGCGAAAGTTTCTTGTAGGAAATACCGGCAGAAATCTTTGTACCGTCCAGACGGCGCACATCGAATGCACCCGAGGAGCGTCTGCCAAAAATAAAGCCGACTTCCCCTTTGCACAGCACCTTGTCAAAGAGCCTGAAGCCGTGCACTAGGTACGGAGCCTGATGGCGCTTGCGCACACCGCCTTTGAGAATCGTCAGCTTGTGGATCTGGCGATTGTGGCGGCGCGTCTGTTTCTGAAACAGGTATTCGCCCCGACGTTTTGCGTCGAGGACGCCAGCAATGCAGAAAGCGTCCGCGCAATGCGTCTTCGGCAAGCCCTCGACAATGCGCTTGTGTTTGGTCAGATACCCGTAGGTATTCGTGACAGGCAATTCGGGATGGCGCTCGCGCAGGCGGTTGAGCACCGTCCAACGCATGATGCCCATGAAAGTCTCTGCCCTGAAAGAAGCGCCGCGCCGGGGACTGAACTGCTTCAACTTGCCTGCGTGATACGCCTTGTGGCACGCCTCGCACAGCGTGATGAGGTTGCCCGGCGCGTCGCCTCCCGTTTTCCGACTCTCAATGTGATGCACGTTGAGAATCAGATCTTTCGATCTGCCTTTGCAGGCTTGGCAAACGTGACCGTCGCGGAACAGCACATATTCGCGCACGTTCCAAAAGCCAAGCTGCTCGCCCTGCTGATAGTCCGTGCCTTCGACTTCGGGATTCTTGATCTTCTGAATGTCGAAGGATGCGGTTTCAATCACGATTTTGGTGATCGGAAGCACTCGGCAAACCGCTTCAATGCGCGATATGTGCGCCTGAATGCGGTTCTCCACGGACGGCGCAAGCCAGCCCTTGTGCTTTGATCGAACGCGGTTGTCGAAGCGTGGTGCGCGGTAGCGGGTCTTGCGATTGCGTCGGGCGCGGCGAAGTGCCAAGCGATCCGAGAGCAAGCCCGTCACGTCCTGCCGCAGTTCGACCTCGGAAGCCAACAACTCTTCCTTGGCGGTCGTTGCGCTCAGGCCGACGTGCTTGTAGCCCGCATCCACACCCAAGGTGATCGGCTGCTTGGTTTCGCCCGTCGGCACCGTCAGTTGAATCACAAAGGGCGTTCGGCGCACAGGCACGGCCTTCCCGGCCCGAAGGAGCTTACGCGCCTTGGGCGGGGAGCACGGCATGAGCGGTTGCCCGCGCATATTCAACACAAAAACTTTCAAAGTGTTCTCCATTGACGGATACCTCGCGGGCTCCGTCTGCTCGACCTTGCGGTCGGTGGTGATCCTTCGCCAATGTTGGAAGGGGTTTGTTGTCTGAAGCACTGCTCCTACCTCTCAGAGCTTTTAACCGCAGACCGCAGAGCGCGGGACTAGGATCGACATCCCGCGGTGCCTGTTTGCGTCCCGTCTTGCGACGGAACGGATTCCCAACCAACGGAGTCCGTCCGAAAACGGACTGAGGCTAGTCAACCAAGACTTGTTGCCAAGCCTCTGACTTCAGTCAGGGGTAGTTGACGATCGGACTCTCCCTTAAGAAGTTATTCTGCGGATGACACCATCGTACTCTCTGGGTTGAACACAGACTGTAAATAGTGCTTAGCCGACAAGTCTCACGGCAAAAGCACTGCAGATTAACGGAATTTCTGCGCAATCGCCCGACCAGTCACCACGGCACGGACAACAGCCTCTTGCGCATGTGGCCAGTCTGCGCACAGCAAACCGACGAACTCTTCTTCAGCGGTCCCGAGGTCAATTTCCCGCGCCGCTTCAATCGCCGCTTCGCCCGCGATGAATTCCGGGAGCGTAAAGCGCGCGAGCCCCCAGCCGTAAGGTTTCCCGCTTTTGGTATGTTTGTACTCAAAGTCGGCAATCACAACCCGGCAGTGCATCTGAAGGCGCGTCAGCGTTGTCTCAAGCCCGGAAACCGATCCGAATTCCTCCGCATAAAGTTCTTTGAGTTCAAGACTTAAGACCGGGTCACCCGGGGAGAGCTGCTCAAGCACCCAGGCTTCCCGGGCGGCTGCCTTGGGGTTTGCTGTCTCCGGAATCAGCGCGCGCCTTAAAGCCGCGAACTTCGGGAATTCATCCCGGAATACAAAGCCCGCTTTTTTGTCGAAAAACTTTCCGTACAGACATTCGCCGGTGCGGATCACGGGTCCCTTCCACTCCCAGGGTCCCGGAATATCGGTAAACCAAAGCTCTGAGGGCGTCATGTCCTCAACGGACCAGCCTGCCACCGGATTTTTGAAAAAAGGCAGAAACCGGAAGTGTTCCACGGCTTCGATGAGCGCCTCGGAATCCGTGAGACTGCGGCTTATTTTCTTCGCGTTATGCTTAACCATCTTGCGTACCGTCCTTTTTTCGACGCGTATCGGTTATTTTATGTCTAGTCAACACTTAGAGCAGCCGGCAACATGGCGCGGCTTTCAAAGCCTCATCACAGACCTCTCGGACGCCAATATGGCCCGGGAACTCGCGCACCTCGCGCAGTCAGACTTCCGCGCCCGCTTCCGCTTAAACGCCAAAGACCGGGAAACGGCGCAGACAAAAGGCGACGCCCTTTTGCGGCAGCACGCGCTTGAGATCATTACAAAGCGCCTTGCCCCCGCCCAAATCGCCAACGACGGACATCAGACGCCGATGAAGGGGCATCCCGTCTTTACCGCCCAGCACGCCACGGCCTGCTGCTGCCGCACCTGTCTGATGAAGTGGCACGGCATTACGCCCGGACACGCGCTCACAGATGCTGAAAAAGCTTTTGTAATCGAACTCATCATCGCCTGGATCAGAGCCGATCTTGCCAAACCCGCTAAGCCCGAGCGCTCCAAAAAGACGAAAAAGGATGTCTCGCCGCAGCCAGAGCTCTTCTGACCGGGCACAAAAAAGCCGGACTTTCTGCAAAGACCGGCCTTACCCGCACTTAACGCGTTACCTGCGGCAGCACCGGGGGCTTCACCTTCGGCTTGATTTTCGTGGGATCGGCGTACTTTTCACCCATACGGATCAGAAAGTTTTCAACGCCCTCGCCCATCCAGTCGGCGTAACCCCGCAAAAAGCCCACGAGGTTACCCTTGCCGTCAAAGAAATAAGCCGTCGGGACCACATCACTCGGAATGATGCGGAAAATAGACTTTTCCGGATCAAGCCACGTCTCAAAACCACGGAACTTATTTTCTTCGAGGAAATCCTTCACGTCGGTCCCCGGTTCATCGATACTCACCGAATAAAAGCGCACCTTGCTCTTGGGGTCGTGATTAAACTTTTTCTGCAGTTCGGTAATCAAAGGAATCGAGCGCAGGCACGGATCGCACCAGCTCGCCCACATATCGAGAATCAAGAGTTTCCCCTTGTAGTCACTGATTGCGTGCTTTTTACCGTCCATGCCTTCAAATGACAGGTTTTCCGCCGGGTGCGCTCCCGCCAGTTCCTTAAAGTCGGTAAACGCAAGCGGCCGGTTTTTGAGCTGATTACCGGTGGAATAGACCGGCGCATCAAAGATAGAAGCCTGTGCCGCACCGATTGCCAAAACACCTGCCAGTGCAATCCAAAGTTTCTTCATAGTGTTCCTCAGGGTCTTTGTTTGTTATTCATTCGTCTGACGACGCCTTTTAAAGCGCCAGAAGGCAGCAGCGCCCGCGGCGGCAAAAAGCACCCAGGGTGCCGCCCACAAAAGAGCCGTGCCGCCCGTTAAAGCCGGGTCGTAGCGGATCTGTTCACCGTAGCGAGCCGTGAAAAACGCGAGGATTTCTTCCCGGGTTTTGCCTTCGGCAAGCTGCTTATAGATTTCGGCCTTCAGTTCCCCGGCAATCGAGCTTTCGCTTTCAAAAAGCGTGTAGTTGGCGCTTGCCGGATCTCTGAGTTCCTTGGAAATCGCAATGGCAAGGTTTCGCCTTTGTCTGCCGGGGTCTTCGGCCCGTGCCGTCATGCACGCGAAAATTCCAGCCGCAAGCACTGTCCGTCGTTTCACTTTTGAGTCTCCTTACGGCGCCGTCCGATATACGCCAGGGGCAGCGAGAGAAGCATCAGAAGCGCCCCCGCCCAAAGCCAGCTCACCAGGGGCTTGATGCTGATTCTCACCAGGTATTCGCCGTTACCGAGTTCGTTACCGAGCGACACATAAATGTCGCGCCAGAGGCCGTGCCGGATCCCTGCCGCCGTCATTTCCATGCCGTTAGTCGTGAAGGTCTGACGCTGGGGCCGCAAGGTAAACTGCACCTCTTCTTTCTCATTCATCACAAGTATCTGCGCTTCTTTTGCGCGGTAGTTGCGGGTGACGACGTCCTTTGTTTCATCGTAGACAAAGATAAGGTCGGCAATGGGTTTTCCGAGCCCCGGCCCCATTCTCAGAAGGTTTTCCGTTTCGTAGTTTGAGGTCCCGGTGGCCCCCGCCATGCTCACCGCAAGCCCTAGATGCGCAATAACGGCAGCAGCGCTGATGCTGCGTTTTGCTGCGGCCCCTAGGGCGGTAGATGCCACCCAGAAGGCCCCTGCAAACCCGAGCACCGTAAGAACCAGGTCTGAGGGCTTAAAAAGGGCGGCGATTGCTGCAGCTGCCGCCAGTGAAAGAACAGCCGCACAGACAGAGAACAGGCGCGGAAGTTTTGCCGCCTGCACCACGCCGATCAAAACGGCCGCGGCAATCGTCATCGGGGCAAAAAAGGCGTTGAAGTAAGGCGCCCCCACGGATATTTTTCCGAGCGCGAAGAGGTCATAAATCAGGGGATAAAGCGTGCCGATCAAGACGCTTGCGGCTGCCGCAATCGTAAGATAAATCCCGGCGGTCACCGTAAAGTAAAAGACGCCGCCCGGGCTGCCTTGAGCCTCTGCCTCATGTTTCGTGAACCCTTCAATCCGTGCGGCGTACAGCACAAAAGCCGGCACCAGAAGCACCACGCTCAGAATCAGTAGTGCCGCACCGCGCGCGGGATCAGCGGCAAAGGCATGCACCGACTGAACGATGCCGGAACGGACCATAAAGGAGCCGAAAAGACAGAGCGCAAAGGAAATGAGCGCGAGAAAAACCGTAAGCCGGAATGTCCCGGTTTTCTGAAGAACAAAGGCGTGCAGCATCGCCGTGGTCACAAGCCACGGAATAAAGGACGCATTTTCCACGGGATCCCAGAACCACCAGCCGCCCCAGCCGAGTTCGGTGTAGGCCCACCAGCTGCCCAAAGCGTTGCCTGCGGTGAGAAACGCCCAGGTCACAAAGACAAGCCCTCTGAGGAAACGGCGTCTTGCCGCATCAGCCGAGCCCGTCATCAGAAGCGCCGCCACCACGGCAAACACAATCGTAAGGCCCGCGTATCCTGCAAACAGAAGCGGCGGATGCACGATCATCCCGACGTCCTGCAAAATGGGATTGAGGTCTCTGCCTTCTTTGGGAACGAGCGGCAGAAGCCGCGCAAAAGGGTTTGAAGTAAACAGCGAAAAAAGAGAAAAAGCCGCGAGCACAGCAGAGCTCACCGCCGCGGTTGCGGCTTTCAAAAGGGCGTCTTTGGGCGCGCAAAAAAGTGCCGTTGCCGCAGCCGCCGCAATCATGTCAATCCACAGCAGAAACGACCCTTCGTGACTGCCCCAGAAGGCGGCAAACTTATAGACAGGAGCAAGCGCACTGTTGGAATTCTGCGCAACGTAGGCAACCGAAAAATCATCGGTGAGAAAGCTCACCGTCAGGCAGATGCTTGCCGCAAAAAAAGAGATCACGGCCGAGGTGAGCCCTGCCCGCCAGAAGTCACGGGCAAAGACATTGCCTTTGGCAACACCGTAAAAACAAAAGACGGCCGTGACAAGCGCTGCCGCTGCCGCCGCCGTCAGAAAAAAGAGACCAAGCTCAGGAATCACCGTGTTTCTCCTGCTGCGGCAAGGCTTACGGCCTGCGCGCAAAACGAGTCTTCATTGTGCCCGAAAAGTCCTTCTGCGGCCTTAACACACGTCATTTCTCAGGCTCCTTGCGCGCCCCGGCCTCAGGCCTGACGGCCAGCGCCGCGTAGTCGGTAATCCCCTTGCCGCTGTCAATTGCCAGGCCTGCGGCGATTCTTCTGAGCAGAAACACCACGGGGCTGTCCATCAAAAAGCGCGCTTCCGGATAGAGCCAAAAGAGGCGGTCCAGGGAATCATTGGGCTGGTACGGGGCATCGGCCACACCGTCCCCGTCCAGATCCCAGACGCTGCCCGCACCCCAGTAGTTGCCGCGCCCGTTATCGCTCCAGGTAAGGGGTCTCTTCCCGATATAGCGCACCTGTGTGCGGTTGTCGTCGATGACGTTTCCGAGCACGGTGCTCCCCTCGCCCCCCAGGGCAATGTCAATACCGATGTCGCTTGTCTCAAAGCGGTTGCTGAGAATCCGGTTGACGCCCGCGCCGTAGATAAAAAGGCCCTTACCTTCCGTATTGAGGGCACTTTTGGCCCGCGGGTTGTGCGTGCGTGTCACGGTGTTGTTTTCAACGAGGCACCCGTTGCTTTCATTTAAAAGAATCCCGAACTCCACGGCACGGTCCGTGACGTTGCCGGTAACAACGGAATTTCTGGAACTCATCACCGCAACGCCCCCGATCACGGCTTCGCTTTTGTTTCCCTGCGCCCTGTCGTTTTTGGTGTACATAAAATGCACACCGTACTGCAGGCCCGCAAAGTCATTGTCATTGACCGTGCAGCCGTCGGTGCTTTCCAGGTAAACGCCGTCACGCGTGTAGCGCATGGTGTTGCCGCGGATCACGGCGCCCCCGGTGCTTTTTACGTACACCCCGTCGCCGCGGTCAAGGACGTGTTCGCTCTTTTCGCCCGTGATCACTGAATTCTGAACCGTAAGGCGTGAGACCCCTTCGGCATACACGCCGAACCCGGGGCCTGTGACCGTAACGCCCGTAATCGTGATGTCGTGAGCAAACTTACGGATATGAATACCCGCGTCCTGCGAGAGGATTTCGCGCCCGAACCCGGTGACCGTAAGCCCCGTGAGCTTCACGTCAGAGGCAAGAATCTTAATGGTGCTCCCGGTGCCGCGTCCTCGGATTTCAGCGCCCGTTTCCGCGCGGATATCGACGCTTTTGGCTATCACCCAGGGGCCTTTGTAAACGCCCTTACTAAGGTAGAGGCACCCCCCGCGGGGGACAGAGGAAAGCGCCCGGGAAAGCGCTGTTTCCGGTGTTATGACGGTGCAGACCGTGCCGTCTGCGGCGGTAATTGCCGGCGCACTTTGAGCGGACGCCAAGACCGGCAGCATGAGTAACACCGCCGATGCCGCCGCCCGTTTGAGTTTTGCCGGAAAGACCACTGCCGCACCCGAAAAATGATTTGAAAAAGGTACAAAAAAGGCGCCTTTGCACAAACACACTGCACAACCGGCGCCTTACCCGCGTTTCCGCCGTACACCGGAAGTTTCCGAGTGTACGGCAAAAACAGTTCTGACACGATGCTCTAGAGCACGAATGTCTGACCGGCGTAGAGGATGAACACACGCAGGCACATCATGCCGCAGATGCTCGCCAGAGCGCCCAGACAGAAGGCACCGGCCGATTTTCCGAAGCTCGCGATCAAGGGCAGGACAAAGCCCACACCGATCACGCCGCACCAGAAAAGCGTGGCCCACGTTCCGGTCGTGAAGGCCGCAGCCGCAAGCTGCTGACCTTCGTTGCCGAGCACCATCGCCATCGCGATCATGAAGATGCAGAAAAGTTCTGCGGCCATGATCGGATATTCGGCGCGGTGCAGCACGTGCATATCGCAGCCTTCATGCTTTTCACCGAAGCACACCACGGCAAACAAACGCGCCGCAGCAGCACCGGCAGAAAGCCCGGAAGCCACAAAAAGCCCCGGCAGCACGGCGGTGTTCATGAGCGGGAAGCGCACCAGTGCGGAAATGAGGAAACCCGTGTAGGCGCAGATCGTAAGCGCCAGGATCAGAACGATCCAGTACAGGGGCTTTCTCACGCCGTCAATGGCAGCGATGAGGCCCGACAACGCCGGGCAGCACTTCGGCCCGAACGCCATGAGCATCAGGATGAAGGTGAGCGGAATGTATGCAATGAGCGCAATCACGCCCAGACTCATCACTGAAGTCAGGTTGTAGTTGATGAGAATGCGCCAGAAGGCGAGAGGCTTGGTAAGGTCAGCCACAAGGCAGACCATGCCGAGCGCGATCGTCACGAAGGCCACCATCGAGGCGGACTTCAGAAGCGGCGTATTTTCATAGTTACCCTTAAACAGGTTCACCAGCAGCGCAATTGCCATTGCACCGCCCGAGATACCTGCCAGGAAGAGATACACGGCAATGGGCCAGGGCCATTGAATGCCGTGGCTTAAGCCGATGGTAAAGTTCAAGCTCGCTTCCATTTCTTACACTCCCAGTTTTACGATCGGGATGTAGCGCAGGACCGGATCAGTGCCCAGTTCAGGCTTGATGCGCACGCTGTCCTTCACCTTCAACAGGCGACTCACGTACGATTTCTCGTCGCTTGCGTCGCCGAAAATCAGGGCATCGTACTTGCAGCTTTCCACGCAGCCCGGGGTCTGATTCTTCTTCAGACGGCTGTCGAGGCAGAAGTTGCAGTTGTCGGCTGCCTTGGTCTTTTCATTGATGAAGCGGACGTTGTACGGGCAGGCCACGATACAGTACTTGCAGCCGATGCACTTGTCCGGATTCATCGTCACGATGCCGGTTTCGGGATCGCGGTGCGCTGCGCCCGTCGGACAAACCTTCACGCACGGTGCATCCTGACACTGCTGGCAGGACACACGCACGTAACGGCGGTCGTAGGCGTAGCCGCGCGGTGCGTCTTCCTTCGGGCACTGTGCCGTGCCGTCGGTGCCGCAGGTAAACTGCAGCGCCAGGCGCGACTGGCCTTTCGGTAATTCATTTACTTTGGTGCAGGCGTCCTTGCAGTCGCCGCAGCCCACGCACTTGTTCTGGTCAAAGACCATCACGTACTTGGGCTTACCTTTGGCTGCTGCGCCCGAACCGTTGCTGCTGCACCCGCCTGTCTGAAGCAGGAGCAGTGCGCCGCCTAATCCGGCTCCGGCGAGAAGCTTTCTCCTGTCAATCTTTTCGCTCACGATATTCTCCAAGGGGTATGTATTTTTCTTCAGTTGTTCTTTCACCTGTAACCAGAAAGAAACGTCTGAAAAATACGTCTCCCGCTGATTCGTTTCGTCTTATCGGGTCATCCGGCTGCGGGCGTTGGCGACGGCGTTTTCAAGTGCCGCGCGCTGGCCTGCCGCCGCTCCCGAACGGATCAGAAACTCCCACTCATCGATTGCCTTCTGATAGTTCCCGGTAAGAAACGCATCGTTGGCAATCAAAAGCCGGATTTCCACGTTGTAGGGGTTGGCGCGAAGCAGCCTTTCGGTGAGGACTCTGACTTCCGGGCCGAACCTGCGTCCGTCCCTGTAGTAAAGCGCCTGCGCCTTCAATGACAAGAGTTCCTGCGTTTCGCCGCAGAGGGTGACGGCGGCATCCAGTGTGTCAACCGCATCCTTATAAAGTCCTGCCGCGTAATAAGACTGCGCAAGTTTCATCTGCGCGGCCTCATTTTCCGGATCAGCCTTCACGGCGCGGCGGGCTTCGGTGATGCGGGCAGCAAGCTGCCAGTCCGTAAACTCGTCGACTTCACGGGTGTCCCAGTCCGAAAAACGGCCCAGAAACCCGTAGCCTGCGGCTGAAAGCACAAGGATGGAAACCACCGCAAGTACCGTCAGAACTTTTGCGCGGGCCGCCCCGGGCGTATGTGAAAACCGTACGCCGTAGGCAGTGCACAGCCCCGCCGGCACCAAAGCCGCCAAAGCAAGCCCCCACGCCAGTGTTGTCATTGATTCGGTTCCTTTTTGCTTACCCGGTGCGTCTTTTATGTACGCACCCAACGTTTTTCCGTCGGGGTGATGCAAAGCGAGGGAAAAAATCCGAGAGGCATTACATGCCACTCATTCCCATGCCTTTCATCATGCCCTGATGTCCTTTGACTTTTTCAACCTTGAGCAGCTCAACTTCAAAAATCAGTGTGGATTCCGGAGGAATCTGCGCAATACCGTCGGAGCCGTACGCAAGTTTTGCCGGCATGACAAAACGGTACTTGCTGCCTTCCTTCATGAGCTTTAATCCCTCTTCAAAACCGGGGACCACGCTCATCACGACAAAGCGCTGCGGGCCTCTCTGGGCGGTCGAGTCAAAGACCGTCCCGTCAATGAGCCTGCCTTCGTAATTGACCGTCACAACGTCAGCCGTTGTGGGAAGCGCACCCTTACCCTGCTTGAGCACTTCATACTGAAGACCGGACTCAGTGGTCACGACGCCCTTTTTCTTGGCGTTTTTTTCAAGGTAGGCCTTGCCGTCAGCCGCGTTTTTCGCGCGCGCCTTTTCAACGGCCTTCTCTTCAAGCTTGTTTAAAACATCCTGGCGCTTGTTGAGTTCCTTGATGATGTCGTCGACTGAAAGCTTCGACTTATTCTGCAGCGCATCGTTAAAGCCCTGCAGAACGAGCTTTTTATCAGTCTTTACACCGAGCGCTTCCTGCTTCATGATCTGCGCGGCGATGTAGTTGGCGACAGAAGCCCCCATACTGTAAGACTCACGCTCTTCACTCGTTTTGAGCTCAGCCGCCGTAACGGAGTGAGCCGCAAACGCGAGAATCACGGCGAGTGCAGGCAGGGTTTTCTTAAGGGTCAGCATAATTCAGAGTGTTCCTGTGGTTACGGTGCCGTCCTCACGAGACATTCGTTTCGGACAGTCTTTTTGTTCCGGTTATCAAGAAAAATCACGCGTGTCTTACGGACGTTCCGTGGCGCGGCCCGAAAGTTTCCACCCGTAGATGCCGTCGGGCATTTGGCGGACCTGCGTGTAGCCGAGTCTGATCACCTGACGGGCTGCGTTCTCGCTGCTTTCGCACAGGCGGTTGGCGCAGTAAAAAACCATCGGGGTGTTCTTGTCGGCGGGCAGCAGTTTCTTCCAGTCCTGCACGTTGAAAAACGTTGCCCCCGGGATAAACCCGTCGGCCCAGATTTCCAGCGTGTTGACGTCGTAGAACTTCCAGCCTTTGCTTTTGAGAACTTCCGCCTCGGGGATCGAGATCTGGATGAGGTCTTCCTTATAAACAGGGGCCTCAACCATGGGACCGTCACCGCCGGCAAGCGCTGCTCCGGCAAGGAGCATTCCTGCGGCAAATCCGAGACAGACAAACGTTTTCTTCATGATGTTGTGATTCTTTTCAGTTTCGCCCTAAGCTGCCGCCGGGGGTGTCCCGGCGGCAGCAACCTCAGGGATTTCTTCGCAAGTTACTTCGAAGCAGTCGTCTTCGTCTTCACAAACTCACCCTTGTCGAGGATTGCCTGAGCCTGGTTGACATAGGCCTTGGCCGTTTCCACGCGCTTGGCGAGGTAGTGAGGAGCGTGAACACCCCAGGAACCGTCCTTCTTGATCTGCCGGGCGATTTCTTCAGCCTTGTCGATGAGCATGAGCACTTCGGTCTTGGCTTCGGGGGTGAGCTTCGTGATTTCAAGAAGCTTGTTCACACGGTCGAGGGACTGCGTCACAACCTTGTAGCCGTCCTTAACCGGGTTCTGCCACTTCATGACTTCACCGTAGATGACCTTCTGGTCGGAGTACTGCAGGCCCTTCTCGAGTTCAGACATGAACACGGAGTGGCAGCCCTTGCCTTCGACAACCTGAACTTCAGCGTTGGCGGTACGCGCGCAGCTCCACATCAGGTCGAGGTAGCCGTGGCCTTCTTCGTCCTTAGCCATTCTCCAGCCCTTGGAGTTCGAAGCACGGGACTGACCGGCAGCCGGGTTCATCATCTTGGCGGTCGGATCAACCTTAATGTTCCAGACGTGAGAACGACGCACGGCGTCAAAGCCCGCGAAGTCAGGACGCTGGATGGCCGTGAAGTTTTCGCAGCTCATCGTAAACGGCATATGGCAGCCGATGCAGTCGATCTTCTTGTGGGTGTCGGTCATCGCAACCACGTCAGCCTGATCCTTGTGGCAGTCCTGGCAGGTCTTGCGGATGGCAGGCTTGGTGTAGTAGGACTTCCAGTCGTTGGACGTGATTTCATGCGGATCGTGGCAGGTCACGCAGCGCATGCCCTTTTCGTAGTGCTTGGACATCATGAGCTGAGAGCCTTCCGTACCGCAGGAGGGGCAGGAGCTCTTTGTCTTGATGTTAAAGCCCGTTTCGATCTTCTTCACGCCTTCCTTGGTGGTGACAACGTCTTCTTCAATGAAGTTGGAGCGCTGGTGGCAGCGTTCGCAGTTCGTTTCAAAGCCGTTACTGGCAGCGCCCACAAGGTGGCCGCCCGCACCGTGGCATTCTTCGCAGGCAATACCCTTGGAAATCGTGTGCTTCTGAAGTTCCTTCGGATTGCCGAGAGCCTTGAAGAACTCTTCCTTGTTCTTAAAGTCGAACTTGAAGGAGTGGCAGACTTCGCAGTAGGAGGTTGCCGGCTGGAAGAGGAACTGCTTCTCGAAAGAAGCACCGTAGGAGGTCATACCCCACTGGTGAGAGGCCGAGCCGCCCATTTCCTTCATCGTGGTCGGGAAGTCAGGAATCACCTTCTTGATTTCCTTGGCGCGTTCGGGGCTTAACCAGGAAGCCCAGCCGCGGGAGAACTGGTTGCCGCCGGCAACGATCGTACCCGTGCCGTCACGGAGCAGCCCGCCGCGGACGTGGTAGGAGCCGCGGGCAAGCCAGGCGTCGATGTAGCCGTACTTCGTGCGCGGCGTACCGACCGTGGCGTAGATCACGTCAGGCGTGATGCCGTCGGCAAGAATCGAAGCGTCAGAACCGTAGAGCTTCTTTTTGAGGTCGTTGTTGACTTCGGGGTGTTCGCCCGGGAAGCGGATCGTCTGAGCATGACGGCTTCTCTTCCACTTTTCGTACTGAACCGCGTGGCAGGAGCCGCACTTTTCAGGACCCACGAACTTATTGGGGAAGTCAAGAATCGAGGTCTGAGGCAGACGGTACTGCGAGGCCGACGGACGGGCGCCGGGCTGCAGAGCCGAGTACTTCTTGGCGTTGCCTTCACCGAGGTATTCGGAACCGCGGGTGGAGACCTTGTACATACCGATCACACGGCCCTCTTCAGCGTACTTAAAGAGGGGGTGATGCTTAAAGAGGTAGTCAAAAAGTTCTTTTTCCTGGACGATGTAGTCCTGCAGCGTACGCACACCCTTGGTGGGCTCGGTGAGATCAGGGTTGTCCCAGATCTTCTGAGTGGTCGCATTGACATGCGGATTGCCGTCGCCCGGGGCCGGTGCAGCCTGCACTGTACCGACAGCAGCTAAAGCAGCTGTGCAAAACAGAGCGCTGAGCGCTGTTCTGACGGTTGTTGTTTGCATTATGTTTCTCCTTGAGGTTTTCGACAGTTCACTTGTGGTGTACGTGCCAAAAATTGGTCGCACGAATACCCTTACGGGCCGCACTCCCACAGCAAAGATTACGTGAAGCTGAAATCCCCGGAAAAACTCTTTGTCTTAATGTTGCCTTAATACAACCACTGCTTTTCACCCATTCGCATTTGACTTTTGTCAAAAAATTAAAGTCTCTCGACTCTATATATACGTATTAACCCGATACCCTTTCATATGTTTTTCATTATCCGAAAGAATTAAGCCTGGTGTAAGACAGATGAATGAGAAACATTCTCAACAACCCTTTCAGGCCGCCCCTTTTGGGTGCGGAAAGTACCGTTTCTTAAATATGTAACTAAATGTTAGCTCAGGATAATTTTTACAACACCTTTTATGTTTTTTAAATGCTCCGCCTTTTTCTGTTGTCTGGAAAAACGCGTGTAAAAAAGCCGCCCGATTGTGCACCGGACGGCTTTTTTGTTTATGCAGGGCTCAAAATATTCAGAACTTACGCCCGCTTTTCAAGAACGGCCACGGCCGGAAGGACCTTGCCTTCCAGAAATTCGAGGAAGGCGCCGCCGCCGGTGGAAATGTAAGAAAGCTTATCGGCCATCTTGTACTTTTCAACGGCAGCGACCGTATCACCGCCCCCGGCAATTGAAAAAGCGCCCTTGGCGGTAGCCGCCGCGACGGCTTTGGCAAGTTCCTCCGTGCCGTGGGCAAAAGGTTCCATTTCAAAGACCCCCACAGGGCCGTTCCAGACCACGGTACCGGCATCAGCGATGAGCTTGGCAATCGCCTGAGCCGACTCAGGACCGACGTCCAGGATCATTTCATCTTCAGCAACGTCTTCGACGCGGCAGGTTCTTCTCGGCGCATCCTCGCTGAAAGCCTTTGCCACCACGACGTCCGTGGGAAGCGGCAGCACCGCGCCTTTTTCCGCGAGCGTTGAGAGCACCTTTTTGCATTCATCGACGAGCTCGGGTTCAGCCAAGGACTTGCCGATGGGTTTTCCGGCCGCAAGAAGGAACGTATTGGCAATACCCCCGCCCACAATGAGGCGATCCACCTTCTGCGCGAGGTTATTGAGAATGGTGAGTTTCGTGGAAACCTTGGAGCCCCCAACAACGGCCGCCAGCGGGTGCTTGGCGTCAGCCACGGCTTTTGTGAGCGCATCGATTTCAGCGGCCATCAGGGGACCGGCGCAGGCAACGGCCGCGAGTTCAGCAACGCCCGCTGTGGAGGCCTGGGCGCGGTGCGCGGTACCGAAGGCGTCGTTCACAAACACATCACAGAGCGCCGCATACTTTTTCGCGAGTTCCGGATCGTTTTTCTTTTCACCCTTGTTAGAGCGGCAGTTTTCAAGCATCACCACTTCGCCCGGCTTCACACCAACGCCGTCAAGATAGTTTTTCACAAGGCGGATGGGCTGCCCCACGAGCTCACTCATACGCACAGCCACGCCGGCCAAGCTGTCTTCGGGCTTGAGTTCCCCTTCGGTGGGACGCCCGAGGTGGCTCATGACGAGCACGGCGGCGCCGGCGTCAAGCGCAAGGCGGATTGCCGGGACGCTCGCCACAAGGCGCGCTTCGTTGGTAATACGGCCTTCATCGTCTCTCGGCACATTAAGGTCACTGCGGATCAGAACACGTTTGCCGTTTAAGGCGCCGGCCTTGGCGAGGTTTTCCAAAGTCTTCACATGCATGGAGGATGCTCCCGAAATAAGCTAAAAAACGGATATTGAAATGCGTTGACAAAGAGAATCCGCACTGCCGGTTGTCTCGGTCAATGCGGATTCTTCATAGTGTGACTGCGGCGGTTACTTGGCTGCCATCATGGCAACGGCGTTATCGAGCATACGGCAGGAGAAAGCCCATTCGTTGTCGTACCAGCTCGAGACCTTCACGAGGCGTCCGCCCGAGACCTTCGTAAGCGTCGAATCAAAGACGGAAGAATGCGGGTCGTGATTAAAGTCGGTGGAGACAAGGGGAAGCTCGTTAAAGCCCAAAACACCCTTAAATTTCGGGTTCACCGCGGCATCACGCATGATCTGATTGACGGCTTCCACGCTCGTTTCGGTCTTGGCGATAAAGGTGAGGTCTACAAAACTCACATTGATCGTGGGCACGCGCACCGCGTAGCCGTCCAAAAGGCCGTTTAATTCCGGCAGCACAAGACCCACGGCCTTCGCAGCCCCGGTCTTGGTGGGAATCATCGACATGGCGGCCGCGCGGGCACGGCGCATGTCCTTGTGGTAGACGTCGGTGACGTTCTGATCGTTCGTGTAGGAGTGAATCGTGGTCATCAGACCGCGCTCGATTCCCACCGTGTCGTTTAACGCCTTTGCCAGGGGCGCAAGGCAGTTGGTAGTGCAGCTTGCGTTGGAGACAACCTGCATGGCAGAGGTGAGGATGCTGTCGTTCACACCGTACACAACCGTGGCGTCCACTTCCTTACCCGGTGCGGAGATGAGCACTTTCTTGGCGCCCTGTTCGATGTGCATCATGGCCTTGTCTTTGTGCGTAAAGGCCCCCGTGCATTCAAGCACCACGTCCACGTCAAGTTCGCCCCACGGAATTTCCTTCGGATCACGGGTAGAGAACATACGGATACGGTCGCCGTTGACGGTCATCCAGTCCGGGCCTTCGGTCTTTACTTCCGCGGCAAAGCGCCCGTGCACCGTGTCGTAGCGCAACAGGTGCGCATTGATTTCATCGTCACCCGGGGTATTCACCGCCACAATCTCAAGGTCACGGCTCTTTCCGTCCTCGTAGTGAGCACGCAGCACATTGCGGCCGATACGTCCGAAACCGTTGATCGCTACACGAATCGTCATTTGTCTTAGTCCTTAAGTGTTGGGGTGAAATGGGTTATTCCTTGCGGCCGGCGAGCGCACGGGCCTTCTTAACGGCGTTTTCAACCGTAAAGCCGAAGTGCGGCCAAAGCACCTTTGCCGGAGCCGACTCGCCGAACGTGTCGATGCCGATCACGTCGCCGTTACCGTGCATGTACTTGTACCAAAGGCCCGTCACACCGGCTTCGATTGCAAGAAGCGGAGTGCCGGCCGGGAAAATGCTTTCGCGGTAGGCCGCGTCCTGACGGTCAAAGACGTCGGCGCAGGGCACCGACACCACGCGCACCTGAATGTTCTGAGCCGTGAGAAGCTTGCGCGCTTCGACGGCAAACGGAAGTTCAGAGCCCGTCGCTGCAATGATGACTTCGGCCTTACCCGCGCCTGCCGGAGCTTCAGCCGCCACATAGGCGCCGCGGGCAATCGCGTCCGCGTCCACCTCGTCACGCTCTTCGCAGAAGGCCACGGTCTGGCGCGAGAAAATGAGCGCGCTCGGGCCGTCACGGCGTTCAAGCGCCGCGTCCCAGGCCACAATCGATTCAACGGTATCGGCCGGACGCCACACGTCAAAGCCGGGGATGAGTCTTAAGCTCGCCACGTGTTCGATCGACTGATGCGTGGGACCGTCTTCACCGAGGCCGATCGAGTCGTGCGTAAAGACAAAGATCGAACGCAGCTTCATGAGAGACGCCATTCTCAGAGCGTTTCTGGCGTAGTCCGAGAACGTCAGGAACGTTGCGCTGAACGGGATAAAGCCGCCGTAAAGAGCAATGCCGTTCTGAATACCGGCCATGCCGAACTCGCGCACACCGTAGCTGATGTGGCGGCCGAGCATGTTGTCGTGCGTGAGGCGCTCCACCCCCGTCCAGTTGGTGAGGTTCGAGCCCGTGAGGTCGGCGGAGCCGCCGAGGAGTTCCGGCAGCGACGGCGCCAGGGCGTTGAGTGCCTTCTGGCTTGCCTTACGGGTGGCAACGCTTTCCGCGGCGGCCTGAGCATTGCAAAGCGCTTCAAAAACAACGTCATCAAACCCGGCAGGAAGGTCGCCCGCCAGACGTCGCTTAAGTTCAGAGGCCAGTTCCGGATATGCCTTGGCGTAATCGGCAAACATCTTGTTCCAGGCGTCTTCCATCGCCTTACCCGCCGGACGCGCGTCCATTGCGGCGTAAACCGCCTCAGGCACTTCAAAGGGACCGTACTTCCAGCCGAGTTTGGCCTTGGTGGCCGCAATTTCTTCGTCACCCAGGGCTTCACCGTGGGCCTTTGCGGTACCGGCGCGGTTCGGGGACCCGAAGCCGATCACGGTCTTGGCGATAATCAGCGTGGGACGGTGTTCTTCAGCCTTGGCTTCGGCAATCGCCTTATCCATGGCATCGATGTCGTGGCCGTCCACCGGGCCGATCACGTTCCAGCCGTAGGCTTCAAAGCGCTTACGGGTGTCGTCGGCGAACCACCCCTTCACATTGCCGTCAATGGAAATACCGTTGTCGTCGTAAATGGCGATGAGTTTGTTAAGCCCCCAGACACCCGCCAGAGAACAGACTTCGTGGCTGATGCCTTCCATCATGCAGCCGTCACCCAAAAACACATAGGTGCGGTTGTCAATCACCGGGAACCCTTCACGGTTAAATTCCGCGGCAAGCATTTTTTCCGCAAGCGCCATACCCACGGCGTTGGCGATACCCTGTCCGAGGGGGCCCGTCGTCGTTTCAACGCCCGGGGTCACGCCCACTTCGGGGTGGCCCGGCGTTTTACTTCCCATCTGACGGAAGTTTTTGATGTCATCCATCGAGAGGTCGTAACCGGTGAGATGCAGCAGCGAATACTGCAGCATCGAGCCGTGGCCGTTGGAAAGGATGAAACGATCGCGGCCGATCCAGTGCGGGTCGGCCGGGTTGTGACGCAGATGCCGCGTCCAGAGAGCTACAGCGATATCGGCCATACCCATGGGCATGCCGGGGTGGCCGCTTTTGGCCTTTTGAACAGCATCAATGGAGAGAGCACGGACGGCGTTGGCCATCATCTGCGCGGAGACGGAATCGGACATAAAGGTCGGATAATTCTGGAAAATTTGAGAAAACTGCATCCTCAACAGATTCCGCGCGCAAGAAGCCTTCCGCTTCTAAGCAGAAAGTCTCAGTCTGCGCGGCACCTGCCTATCTTTGGTATTGTAACAAAGGATGGCCGCGCGCCCGCTTCCGGGCAGGGACTTTTTACGTGCGGCCCGTGACTTTTTCCGGACGTCGTTTTATGGCCGTTGTCGCTCGTTTTTATTCACCTCAGGAAAAACCTTTTGCCGTCGGAGAGCGTGCGCTTTTAAGCGAAAAAGCGCGCCACCACGCAGGACGCGTCATCCGCGCGGTTGCCGGTGACACCGTGGCGCTTTTTGACGGTTCGGGAGAAGTTGCCGCCGGTCCCATTGCCTTTGAAGGCAAGGATGCCTGGATTACGGTTCATAGCATTGAAAGACCGCAGACAGAAAGCCCCGCACACATGACGCTTATCCAGGCGATGGTAAGCAACGAAAAAATCGACTTTATTGTCGAAAAGGCCGTTGAAGCCGGCATTTCGCGCATCATCCTTGTGCCTGCGGCGCGAAGCGTCACCAAACTCGCGGGCGAGCGCCTTGAAAAACGCCTTACCCGCTGGAATGACATTGCAGTCGCTGCCTGTGAGCAGTGCGGCCGCAACGTGGTGCCCGTGATTGAGGCCCTTCCCTCGCTTAATACGGCGCTCACGGACGTTAAGGCGGGCTGCCGCTGGTTTATGCATCCCGGGGAATCAGACGCACTGACGGTCAAGAAGGACTGCCGCAGCTTTGCCTTTGCCGTGGGCCCTGAAGGCGGCTTTTCGCCGGAAGAAATCAAAGCGGCTCAGGAAGCGGGCTGGCAGTGCGCTGTTCTGGGCCCCCGCGTCTTACGTACGGAAACCGCGGCCTTGGCTGCCGCCTGCGCCGTCAATACCCTTTTCGGGGACTACCGCATCAGCGCGTCTTAACCTTTCGGACAAGTGCGAGGAAATCACTCCAGGTACCCGGTTTTCCGGCAAGAATCCGGTAGCTCGGGCCGGCTTGCTTTCTGAGCGTCAGAACCTTCGCCCGCTCAACCTCTCCCTGTGCGGCCAGAAGCAACCGGCTCTGTGCCACAAAGACGCGACGCGAATAGCTGCCGTCGCCGCGAAGGTTTGCCGCTCCGACGTAGTACTTGAGCGCTTTTTTCACGGTGCCCTGCTTTGTGAGGTAGTTTGCCAAAATTTCCGCTCCCACGGTCATATTGGCCCGCACGTCAAACAGGGCCTCTTTTCCGCCGTAGTCCTCAAACTTTTTGCCGTGCGCGGGAACGTGCACCTGCATGAGGCCTACGGCACCGGCTTTACTCACCGCGCGCTCGTTAAAGCCGGATTCGACCGAAATAACCGAAAGGATGAGCACCGGATCAAGGTCAAACTGTTTACCAAGCCGCACGGCTTCGTCCACAATCGTGCGGGCTTCGAGTTTGGACTTATGCCACAGCCCGGCAATGCTCTCGGTCAAGCGGATGCTGATAATGTTGATGCGCTCCTCTGTCGTGAGAAACCGCGATGGCGGCTCAACAAGGCGCTCTGCCGCCGAAACTTCTGTTTTTTGGGTCGTGACAGGTGCCGGCATCAAAAGAAGTTCAATGCCTCTCATCAGGAGAAAAAGCCCGACGGAGAGCAAAAGGAGCGCCGCAGCGGCTGCAAGCACGGCCTTTTTGCCGAGCCGCTCAAAAAGGGGCAGCGCCTTTTCTTCGATTTGTCTTAAGTCCGAAAACTGCATCAGACAGCCCGCTCACGGTGCGAGGGACGCCAAACCCAAATCAAAACGGCGATGCCGGTCAAAATGAGCGGCAGTGACAGCCACTGGCCGCGCGAAAGTCCGAGTAACCCCAAACCGAGATAGCTGTCCGGTTCCCGGAAGTACTCGACAAAAAAGCGGGCAACACCGTAGCCGATGCAAAAAAGCGCCGAAACAAACCCGCGGCCGCGGTTTTTGGCCGACGCCCACCAAAGCAGCGCAAAAAGACAGAGCCCCTCAAGCCCCGCTTCGTAAAGCTGCGAAGGATGGCGCGGGATATTGTCCCCGGTCTGCGGAAAGAGCATGGCCCAGGGCAGATCCGGCAAAGCCGCTCTCCCCCAGAGTTCTCCGTTAATAAAGTTACCGATACGGCCCGCAAAAAGTCCGAGCGGCACCAGGGGCGCCGTAAAGTCCGACACGGTCCAGAAACTTTTGCCGCGCGTGCGGGCAAACACAAGCATCGCGATGATGCAGCCGATCATGCCGCCGTGCGCGCTCATGCCGCCCTGCCAGACCTTAAAGACGTCCAGGGGATGCGAAGTAAACCAGGCCGGCTGATAAAAGAGGCAAAACCCCAGGCGCCCGCCCAGCACCACGCCGAGCACCCCGTAAAAGAGAAGATCCTCAAGGTCAGCCTTTGTCATGCCGCGCCAGGCGTCCTCTGCCCTTCTGCGCCCGAGAATGAGAAAAAGCGCAAATCCCACCAAATACATGATGCCGTACCAGTGCACGGCCACGGGACCCAACTGAACGGCCACGGGATCAAACTGCGGATGAATAAGCATGGTGTCGGCAAAAAGCGGTGAAATATCAGATGCGGGCGCAACAATACAGCATCAGCCTGATATGAGGCTTTTGCGGCCGGTCTAAAAAAGCGCCGCCCACAGACACAACGGCCGCAGACAGCGCTTCCTGATTCACAGAATTTCCCGCAGGAAGCCCGGGACTTGAGCCCCGGGAGGAATGCGGGCTTTCGAAATTTTTTTAATCTTGGCCCAAACGCAGCCAAACCATGCACATAGTTTTCGCTTAAGGTACAGCGAGGCACTGCGCAAACATACGTCTCTGCATTTTTTCTTCTCCTTTGATGTTGCCGATTCCGCCGGACACGACCGGCCGGAAACGACTATGTCCGATTTTCAGACCTTTTTCGAACTTTGTGCACAATTTCCTGCACCGGCTGAGAAAAAGAGCCTTTCAGGAAAAAGACCCGGACGACCTTTTCTCACTGTCATCAGGCGCTTAACCGAGAACCTCCCCCGCAAAAAAACACTTTTCCACTTCCCGCTCCCGCGCTAAAATCCCGTTTTCTTTCTGCCGAAGCTTCTGTTTCAGACAACAAAGTCCTCACGGACCACTACAAAGAGCCGGGCTTACGGCAGGCGTTTCAGGTTAATTACAAAAGGGTCGAACTCATGTCCGGTCATTCCAAATGGGCCAATATTCAGCATCGTAAAGGCCGTCAGGACGCCAAGCGCTCCAATCTCTGGACCAAACTGGTCCGTGAAATCATTGTTGCAGCCCGTGTGGGCGGCGGCGGAGACCCCGACATGAATTCCCGCCTGCGCCTTGCGGTCTTAAAGGCCCGTGAAGGCAATGTGCCCAAGGACACGATCAACAATGCCATTCTGAAGGGCACGGGTCAGCTTGAAGGCGTGAGCTACGAAGAAGTCCGCTACGAAGGCTACGGCATCGGCGGCGCGAGCCTTATCATCGACTGCACGACCGACAACCGCACCCGTACGGTGGCTGACGTCCGTCACATCCTTTCCAAGCACGGCGGAAACCTCGGCACCGAAGGCTCCGTTTCCTTCCAGTTCAAGCACTGCGGCGAATTCCTCTTTGCCCCGGGCACGGACGAAGACAAGGTTATGGAAACGGCTCTGGAAGCCGGTGCCGACGACGTGATGACCGCCGAAGACGGCTCGATTGAAGTGGTCTGCGACCCCGCGGCTTTTGATGCGGTTGCCAAAGCCTTTGAAACGGCCGGACTCACCCCGGTTGCCTCCGACGTCACGATGAAGCCCTTAAACGAAGTGGAATTAAAGGGCGAAGACGCCGAGAAGATGCGCCGCCTCATTGACGCACTCGAAGATCTCGACGACGTGAGCCACGTCTACACGAGCGCCGTTTTTGAAGACGAACCGGCCGAATAACCGGTTTGTTTTGCTGAAAAAGGCGACGCCTCAAAACTACGGAGCGCCGCCTTTTTTGTATCATCACTTATTGAGTTTCTTTTTTCCCTATCGGAGATAACCCATGAAAGTTCTCGTTGTCGGCAGCGGCGGCCGCGAACACGCCCTCGCCTGGCGTCTTTCTCTGGCTGACAGTGTGGATGCCGTTTTTGCCGCGCCCGGCAATCCCGGCACGGCCGCTGAAAAAGGCATCACCAATGTGGCGGTGACCGACATCGCGGAACTTGCGGCCTTTGCCAAAAAAGAAGGGATTGACCTCACGGTCGTGGGCCCGGAAGCGCCGCTCGCCAAGGGCCTCGTGAACGTTTTCCGCGCCGAAGGTCTTGCCGTTTTCGGCCCCACCAAGGAAGCCGCACAGCTTGAAAGCAGCAAGGACTTTGCCAAGGCCTTCATGAAGCGCCACGGCATTCCCACGGCCGACTACGAAACGTTTTCCGACCCGGCCGCGGCCCACGACTACATCCGCCGCAAGGGCGCTCCGATTGTGATCAAGGCCGACGGCCTGGCGGCCGGCAAGGGCGTTGTGGTCGCGATGGACGAAGAAACCGCGCACGCTGCCGTTGACGACATGCTCGAAGGCCACAAGTTTGGTGCCGCGGGCGCGCGCGTCGTGATTGAAGACTACTTGGCCGGTGAAGAAGCCAGCTTCATCGTGATGAGTGACGGCGTGCACGTTCTGCCGCTTGCCACAAGCCAGGACCACAAGCGCCTTTTGGACGCAGACCAAGGCCCCAACACGGGCGGCATGGGCGCCTACAGCCCGGCTCCCGTCGTCACCCCTGAAATTCACGCCAAGGTGATGCGGGAAATCATCGAACCCACAATCCGCGGCATGGCCGCCGACGGCATTCCCTTTACAGGGTTTCTTTATGCCGGTCTCATGATCAGTAAGGCTGCTGACGGTACGCCCACCGTGAAGACCCTGGAATTTAACTGCCGCATGGGTGACCCCGAAACGCAGCCTATCATGAGCCGCATCACCGGGGACTTTGCCAAGGTTCTCAAGGCCGCCTGCGACGGGAAGTTAAACGAAGCCGAACTCACCTGGGACAACCGCAGTGCCCTGGGGGTGGTGATTGCCGCCCGCGGCTATCCGGAACATCCGGAAAAAGGCGCCGTGATCACGGACCTTCCCTGTAACGACGCCGATCATCACCTCTTTCATGCCGGTACGGCGAAAAACGCCAAGGGTGAACTTGTCGTCGCGGGCGGCCGCGTTCTGTGCGCCGTGGGCTTGGGCGACACGCTTCATAAAGCGCATGACGCCGCCTACGAAGCTGCGCGGGAAGTGCGCTTTGACGGCATGCAGATGCGCAGTGACATCGGCTTCCGGGCGCTCGGCAAGTAAGAAAACCCACGCGGGAGTGTTTAACCGAAATACTCCCGCGGCATACACCGGTTATGTCAGTCACCTATCCGCGCGGTATCGGCCTTTTGGGCGGTACCTTTGATCCGATCCACAACGGGCATCTGGCACTGGCCCGTGAGGCACTGCGCACATTAAGGCTGCAGCGCATTGAGCTGCTTGTGGCCTCAGCGCCCTGGCAGAAAAATGTGCTCACGCCCGTGGATCTGAGGGTACGGATGGCCGAAGACGCCCTGGCGCACGAAGCCCATATGCGCGTCAACCTCACCGAGGTTTTAAGGGACGGCGCCACCTACACGATCGACACGCTCAAGGTGCTCAGAGATGAGCTCGGCCCCTCTGAGCCCCTCGTGCTGATCATCGGGTGCGATCAGTGGGCGAACTTTCATACCTGGAAGCACTGGCGCGACTTCACTGACTACTGCTCTGTTGCCGTGTGCCGCAGAGGCGGCGAAAACGCGGAGGCTGTTGCGGAAGTCTTACGCTGGGCCGAACATAAAGAGGTTGCCCCGGAACTTATCCGCAATTACGCCTGCGGAAAAATCACCCGCTTTTCGATGGTGCCGCATCTGGCCAACTCCTCCGCTATCCGCGCGACCTTTGCCCGTTTTCCCCGCACCGAAGCCTTAAAGCGCCTGCAGCATTGGCTTCCCGCCCCTGTTGCCGTTACGATTGCGCAAAAGAAAATCTACTGATGCCGCCCGGTGAGGGCGGCCTTTACTCTCTTCTCATGGATAACAACGCTTTAGTTCAACTCATTGTCGATGCGCTTGACGACGTCAAGGGTCAGGACATCCGCGTCTACGACACCACTGACAAAACAAGCGCCTTTGAGCGCGTCATCGTGGTCTCGGGCACGAGTAACCGTCAGACCCGGGCGCTTGCAATTTCGGCTGCGCGCGCCGTGAAAACGGCGGGCCTTCCCGTTCACGGGATCGAGGGTCTGGAAACGGGCGAATGGGTGCTCGTGGACTGCGGCAGCGTCATTGTGCACTGCATGCAGCCTGCGGTCCGGGACTATTACAACCTTGCGGAACTCTGGGGCCCCACTCCCATGAAGCGTCCCGCCGAACCCGCCTAAACCGCCATGCACATCACTGTTGTTGCCGTGGGCTTAAGGCAGCCTGAGTGGGCCGATGCCGCCGTCAAAGACTATCTCGGCCGTTTTCCCAAAGACTTTTCGGTGTCGGTTAAGGAAGTCAAAGCCGAGCCCCGCGCCGGACAGCCCGCCAAACGCCTTATGGAACTTGAGGCTGAACGCATCAGAAAAGCAATACCTTCGGGCGACATTGTCGTTGCCATGGATGAGCACGGCCGTGACTTCACCACCATGGACTTTGCCAAAAAGTTTGAAGGCTGGAAAAACGAAGGCTGCGGCGTGACCTTTTTAATCGGCGGCGCCGACGGACTTGATGCCGAACTCAAAAAAAGCGCCCGCATGATGTTAAGGCTTTCTTCCATGACGCTGCCGCACGCCTTTGCGCGTGTGATGCTCGTTGAGCAGATCTACCGCGTCTGGTCCATTCTGAACAACCACCCCTATCACCGCGCATAACCATGCCCAGTCTTTATCTTGCGAGCAAAAGCCCCCGCCGCCGCGAAATTCTTACGACGATGGGGGTTAAAGACTTCGAAATTCTTCCTGTGGGGAAGGCTGAGGTTCTCACGTACTGTGCGGGTGACGAAGAGCAGCTCCCCGACGAGCGCCCCGCCGACTACGTGGTGAGAACGGCAAAGGAAAAGGCCGAAGCCTGTCTTGCCGTCATCAAAAACGCCGGCAAAGCGCCCGCCCCCGTGCTTTCCGCCGACACCGTGGTGATTGCGGGCGACACGATTCTCGGAAAACCAGACGGCCGCGATGAAGCCCGTGAATTTATGCGCATTCTCTCGGGCCGCACGCATGAAGTGCGGACCGCCGTTTGTCTGGCAATGCCCTCCGGGCTGATCCGCTCCGCGGTAAGCGTTTCCAAAGTGAACTTTGCGCCGCTCACGGATGAAATCATTGAAGCCTACATCGCCACCGAGGAGCCTTACGACAAGGCAGGCGGCTACGGCATTCAGGGACTTGCGGGCCTTTTTATCCGCGAGATCACCGGCAGCTACAGCGGCATCATGGGGCTCCCGGTTTTTGAAACCGGAGCGCTTCTGCGGCCTCTGGGACTCACCGCTTTCTGACGCGGGCAAAGCCTAAAAACAAAGGCACGGACCCAAAGCGGTTGCCGTGCCTTTTTTGTTTTTGGGAAAATTCCCGCCGTTACTTCACTTCTACGAGTTCGACGTCAAAAATGAGCGTGGCGTAGGGAGGAATCACACCGGGATAGCCCTGCGCGCCGTAAGCGAGGTTATAGGGAATGGTGAGCTTACGCTTGCCGCCCGCCTTCAGGCCCACAAGGCCCTGCTCCCAGCCCTGAATCACCATGCCGGCGCCGAGCGGAAATTCAATAGGCTCACCGCGGCTGTAGCTTTCATCAAAAATCGTGCCGTCGGTGAGTTTGCCGATGTAGTGCACGCGCACGGTCTTGCCGAATTCTGCCGCTGCGCCCGAACCTTCGGCGACTTCTTCGATTTCAAGTTCCCCTTCGGGCGGCACTTCCACGATCTCGAGCAGTTCAATGTCAAAAACGAGCGTGGCGTTCGGAGGAATCGGGCCGATGCCGCGTTCGCCATAGCCCATCTCAGGAGGAACGGTGAGCGTGCGCTTGCCGCCCTTTTTCATGCCGATGAGGCCTTCGTCCCAGCCACGGATCACCTGACCGGCACCGACTTTGAACTCAAACGGTTCATTGCGGTTGTGGCTTGAATCAAACACCGTGCCGTCGGTAAGGCGCCCCGTGTAGTGCACGCGCACCTGATCTCCGGCCTTGACGGCCTCACCTACTCCGGCAACCGTATCGACAATTTTGAGTTCTGACATATTTTTTCCTGTTATGCGGCCGCTTTTGCGGCATAAGAGCGGGCATTTTAGCGGCTCGGTGCTTTCTGCGCCCGCTCGGGCGGCCTCCTTCTGAGCTCTTTGTGTTAGGCAAAGCACCTTATTGACAGGACTTTTTCTCCTCGGTTACGATACACGTCACTGAAAAAAAGAAGCCCCGTGCTTTTTTACGGAACCACTAAAAAAGGTCTGCTTCCATGACAAACCGTCTTTTTTCTGCATATTGGCGCTGGCACCTCCCATAGGGCGGGGCCGCAATGTCGTACGCATAAAAAAGCAGACAACGAAACCCGCTGAGAACTTAGGTCCGGCGGGTTTTTCATCAGTACGTCACGAAAACTGCCGAAAGCGAAAGGTTTTTTTAAAGGCAGAAACGATGACAAACACCAGAATCCTCCCGCGAAAGACAGCCCGGCCTTTCTTTCGATGGCGTCCCTGTGACTGATTGACAAACGCACGTTTCATCATTTACAGCCAAGGACACCATCATGGACTCCATCATCAAAAGCATTTACGAAGGCAAAACTCTCACCGAAGGCGAAGGCCGCACGCTCTTTGAAGCAATTTTTGAAGGCAAGGTTGCCCCCGTTGCGCTCGCAGGCATTCTCACCGCGCTCAAAATGCGGGGCGAAAAATCCGAAGAAATCGCGGGTGCCGCGGCAGCGATGCGGGGTGCCGCGCTTCCCTTCCCGCGTCCCGAGGGCCTCACGATCGGCGAAATCGTCGGTACCGGCGGGGACGGCACTCAGAGCATCAACATTTCCACGACGGCAGCCATTGCCGCCGCGGCCGCGGGTCTTTTTATCGCCAAGCACGGCAACAGCGGCGTTTCCTCGCGTTCCGGGGCTTCAGACGTTCTCACGTCCCTTGGCTTTGACATCAAGGCAACGCCTGAAGAAAGCGCAAAGCTTTTGAAGGACACGGGCTTTGCCTTCTGCTACGCCAAGCTCTATCACCCGGCGATGCGCTTTGCCGGCCCCGTGAGGGCGGAACTCAAAACTCGGACAATTTTCAATATTCTCGGGCCGCTCACGAACCCCGCGCATCCCGACTACGCCGTGATCGGCGTCTACAGTCCGGCACTTCTTGAGACCGTTGCAAACGTTCTGAAACTGCAGGGTATGCGCCGCGCCTTTGTGGTGCACGGCGCCGGAGCCGATGAAGCGGCCGTACACGGCGAAACCGAGTACGCGGAACTCTGCGCTGACGGCACGATCCGCCGCGGCACCTTTACGCCGGCAGACTTCGGTGTTGAAACGCCCTACAGCCTGGACGACATTAAGGGCGGCAGCCCCGAAGAAAACGCGCAGAGCGTCCTCGATATTCTGGGCGGCAAGGGCAAACCCGCCCACCGCGCCGTCGTGGCCGCCAACCTTGCGCTGCTTCTGATTGCGGGCGGCAAGGCCGAAACCCTTCCCGAAGCAATGGAACTTGCGTACGCCGTTCTCGATTCCGGCAAGGGCCTTGAAGTCATTGCCGAGCACCGCGCTTTTGCCCGGCACAAAGCCGCTCCCGCCACCAACAACCGTTTTACCGCCAAAGAGACTCATCATGCTGCTTAACCCCTATTTCGGCAATTACGGCGGCCAGTACGTGGCCGAACTTCTGATCCCCGCTTTAAACCAGCTGGAAGCGGCTTTTGTCGACGCACAGAAGGATCCCGCGTTTCAGAAGGAGCTCACAGACCTCCTCGTCAATTACGCGGGGCGCCCCACACCCCTCACACTCTGCCGCAATCTCACCCGCGGCACCAAGGCAAAGATTTACCTAAAGCGCGAAGACCTCGTGCACGGAGGCGCGCACAAAACCAATCAGGTATTGGGACAGGCGCTTTTGGCCAAACGCATGGGCAAAACCCGCATCATCGCTGAAACCGGTGCCGGCCAGCACGGTGTGGCAACAGCGCTCGTGTGCGCCCTTTTGGGGCTGAAATGCCGCGTCTACATGGGAGCCAAGGACGTGGAGCGCCAAAAGCCCAATGTTTTCCGTATGGAACTCATGGGCGCGGAAGTCGTCCCCGTGCGCCACGGCAGAGGGACGCTTAAAGAAGCCTGCAATGAAGCTCTCAGAGACTGGTCCGAAAGTTTTGAAACGACGCACTACATGCTCGGCACCGCCGCCGGTCCCCACCCCTTCCCCACAATCGTGCGTGAGTTTCAGAAAATCATCGGAGAGGAAGCCAAAAAGCAGATTCTTGCCTTTGAGCACAAGCTCCCGGATGCCGTTCTTGCCTGTATCGGCGGCGGCAGCAACGCGATCGGCATGTTCACCGACTTTATCGGCGAAAAGGATGTGAAGCTTTACGGCGTGGAACCCGCAGGACTCGGCGCCGACACCCCGGAAAACGGCATGAAGCTTGAAAACGGCAAGGTCGGGATCTTTTTCGGCGCCCGCACCTTCAACATGCAAACCGATGAAGGCCAGATCAACGAGTCCTACTCGATTTCCGCGGGCCTGGACTTCCCGTCGGTGGGCCCGGAACACGCCTACCTCAAGGATATCGGGCGTGTCAGTTATGTGGCCGCAACCGACCTTGAGGCGCTTGAAGCCTTCATGACGCTTTCAATGGAAGAAGGCATTATTCCGGCTCTGGAAAGCTCACACGCCCTGGCCTACGCCTTAAAGCTTGTGCGCGAAAACCCCGAAAAAGAACAGACGCTTCTCGTAAACCTCTCCGGGCGCGGCGACAAGGATATCTTCCAGGTCTCCGCCTACCTTGAAAAAGCGGGCTTCATGAAGGAGGGCCGCATCGTTCCGGGGATGCTTGAAGCACTGAGAACCCGTATTGCGGCGGCAAAGTAATACTTCAGAGATACAAAAAGGATACAAAAATATGACTGACCGTTTTGCCGATACCTTTGCCCGTCTTTCTCAGGAAAGAAACGGCGCTTTTGTCCCCTTTGTCAATCTCTGCGATCCCGATGAAGCAACGAGCCTTCGGATTCTGAAAACACTGGTGGCCGCAGGCGCAGATGCGCTTGAGCTCGGCATTCCCTTTTCGGATCCGAGTGCCGACGGCCCGGTGATTGTCGCAAGCGCCGACCGCGCGATCCGCAACGGCGCCACCACGGAAAAGTGCCTGAAAGTGATTGAAGCCTTCCGCGCCGAAAACAAAACAACACCGGTGAGCGTCATGCTTTACGCAAACCTCGTTTTTGCGCCGGGCGTGGCGGCCTTTTTTGAGCGTGCCGTCAAGGCGGGCGTTGACGCAGTACTGATTCCGGACCTTCCGCTTGTGATGCGCAAGGCCGACCCGGTGTTTGCCCAAGAAGCGGCGCGCCACGGCGTAAAACTCGTCAACCTCGTGCCCCCGAAGGCCGACGCCGCCTTTTTAGAGGAAGCCGCTGAGGCAAGCGACGGCTACACGTATCTTCTCTCGCGCGTCGGGATCACAGGCACCGACCATGCTGCTGGCACCCCCGTTGAAGAGGTCGTTCGTGTGCTGAAAGAAAATCACGCGGCACCGCTGCTTTTGGGCTTTGGCATTTCCAAACCGTCTGACGTCACCCGTGCGATGGCCGCGGGTGTCGCAGGCGTCATCGTGGGTTCGGCGATTGTCCGCATCATTAACGAACATCTCGATAGAACCGAAGCGATGCTTGCTGCGCTCACCGACTACGTGCGTACCATGAAGGCCGCAACCGTCGGAGCGCTCCGGTAAAACCTCCCGAGCTGCCGCGTGCCCGCCTCTGCCGGCTGTCTCAACACAGCCGGCATTCGCCGTTACCTTCCTTGTGCCGGGATCCTCTACCGAGCTCACTTTGTATCGGTTTCAAAAATTCGGCGTTTTAGGACTTCCCCGCAGTCCTCTTTCCTATAGAATGCGCCCGAATTCACTGCGGCGTCGGTGCACTTTCTTCCGACCGAAAGGCACATTCTGTTCCTGCCGCTTTCTTTCATGCAGTCCCGCGCATCTTTGCGGCAGCCCTTGAAGTCTGCCGCCGACTAACAAACAAGCGGGAGTCTGACGGCTTTTCTTGCCTCAGCCTGCGTCTGCCGGTCGGACGGCGTACTTCAAACGCACGGCCTCTGAGTTGTTTTCAGACCGGTTGCGCCAACGCCCCGTGCAGTCACGCAGTTCTGTCTTTTTCAGGTTTTCTAAGTGACGAATACATTTGCCGCTTTGGGTCTGCCCGAAGCACTGACTGCTGCCGTAGCCGACATGGGCTACGAAACACCGACTCCGATTCAGACTCAGTCGATTCCGGAACTCTTAAAGGGCCGCGACATGCTCGCGGCCGCTCAGACCGGCACCGGCAAGACCGCCGCCTTTGCGCTGCCGATTCTGGCGCAGATGCTCGCGCGCCCGGAAAAACGGACACCTAAGTCCGTAAGAGCCCTGGTGCTTGCCCCGACCCGCGAGCTTGCCGCTCAGATTGACGAAAACATCCGTGCCTATGCGGCCCGTACGGATTTGAAGACAGCACTCGTTTTCGGGGGTGTGAACATTAAGCCGCAGACGGCGGCGCTTGCCAAGGGCGTCGATTTTCTGGTCGCCACGCCGGGGAGACTTCTCGACCACCTCGGGCAGAAAAACGTGACGCTTGAAAACGTCGGGTTTCTTGTGCTTGATGAAGCCGACCGCATGCTTGACATGGGCTTTATCCACGACATCCGCAAGATTCTGAAGTTTCTGCCCGTTAAGCGCCAGACGCTTCTGTTTTCCGCCACCTTCAGCGATGAGATCAAGGCGCTTGCCGACACCTTCCTCACCGATCCCCTCACAGTGGAAATCGCGCGCAACAAGGAGAGCACCCTCATTCATCAGGAGGCACTTGCCATTGCCAAAAAGCGTAAGCGCGAGCTTTTGAGAGACCTCATCGTCGACAACGCCTGGGATCAGGTGCTCGTCTTCACCCGCATGAAGCACACCGCCAACCGTCTTGCCCAGCAGCTTGAAAAAGATGGCATCACGGCAGCGGCCATTCACGGCAACAAGAGCCAGTCGGCGCGCACCAAAGCGCTTGCGGGCTTTAAAAACCACACGATCCGCGTGCTCGTTGCGACCGACATCGCCGCGCGGGGGCTCGATATCGAGGGGCTTCCCCACGTCGTGAATTTTGAACTTCCCGAAGTGGCCGAAGACTACGTACACCGCATCGGCCGCACGGGGCGCGCCGGCATGGAAGGCCATGCCGTAAGCCTTGTGGCACCCGAAGAGCGCGATCTGTTAAGAGCCATTGAAAAGCTCTTAAAGCGCCGCATTGATCTTACAAAGGCAGAAGGTTACGACGGGGAGGTCCCCGAAGACATCGCCCGGGATAACGCCGAGCGCGACAAGGCCCGTGCCGAGGAACTCGCCCGTCTGCGCGAATCCCGCCGCAGGACCCGGGAACGTAACGGCGAGGCACCGCGCAAAAAGGCCCGGGCCTCGGAAGCGCTTTTAAAGAAAGCCTCTCATGCCGAAACGACGGAAAATCCGGAAGAGCGCTTTGTAAAGAAAGTGGTCCGCAAGGCGCAGGCCGTGAAAGAAAACCAGGGGCAAGAAGCTCAGGCAACCCGCAACGCCCGCGCCGGAACTGCCGACGCAAACCGCCGCGGCCCCCGCAATGACCGGCGTGATCGCACTGAGCGCGACGACGACAATTTCGGCAACCGCAAAGACCGGCAGCCCGGCCGCCGGGGCAGCTCCGCCCGCCGGGAGAGCGATCCTTTTGAGCAGCGCCGTCAGACGCTTTCACTGCCGCAGCGCATGCCCGAAGAGGATGTCCGCAGCACAGGGCGCGTCACCCGCAAAAATGACAACCGTTACGGCGAAGGAAACGTCAGGGGCCGCAAACCGGAAGGCGCCAACGGCAAGAGCCGTTACCGCAAGCCCGACATCGTTTCCACCGTCATGCGCGAAGACGATGACCGTCGCCGCCGCGGCAACGCGTCCTCAGCCCGCCGCAATGATTCGCGCTACGAGTCGGTGAGCTCGAACCTTCCCCCGGGGATGGTTCTCAAGTTCCGCCGCCGTTAAGCGCCCGATACAATCGGGACAAAACCGGAAGAAGCCGCCCTGTCCGGGGCGCTTCTCCCGGCGTAGCCATAAGGATGATGTTCATGCCCGTATTTTCGAGTCTCAAAAAAGCGGCCGGTGCCGCGGCCCTTGCGGCACTTTTAACCGCCGCCGGCTGCTCAACACCGCAAACGCCCGCGGAAGACGCCGCCGATGCCGCCGCAGGCGTGCGTCCCGATCTCTCCAAACTCTACGAAGCGCCCGAAAAATTACGCGCGAGCTGCGTCTCCGAGGCGCCGCTTTCGGTGCACAATACCTTTGAAGCAATTCGCTTTGACTGCCCGCAGCTTGCAGTCAAAGCCAATGTCATTGAGATGTACGACGCCGGCTGGCGCATTGAGGCCGTGGATGTGGGCGAAGACAGCGCCGGCACTGACGGCGTAAAGGCAATGCCGCTCACGATCACGATCCGCAAGATTTTCTGATGCACGGTGCGTGCGCGCGGCATCCTGTTTAAGACAAAAGACAAATTTCTATGACCACAACGATTGAAAAACGCATCAGTGCCGTGCGTAAAGTACTGAAAAAAGCACGGCTTGAAGCGCTGCTTGTCCCCACGGGGGACCCGCACATGAGCGAGTACCTTCCGGAAAACTGGGCTTTCCGCCGCTGGCTCACCGGCTTTACGGGCTCAGCCGGAACGCTGGTTGTCACCGCAGAAAAAGCGCTTCTGTGGACCGACAGCCGCTACTGGGAGCAGGCCGCCAAAGAAACCGAAGCGACCGGCATCACCGTGATGAAAAGCGGTGCGGCTGATGTGCCGGACGTGCGCGTGTGGCTGGCAGAAAACCTGCCGGAGAATGCCTCTGTCGGACTTGACTGCAGCACGGTATCGGCGGAACGCCTCAGGCTTCTTGAAAACACGGTCTCTCACCGCGGCATCGGCGTCGTTGATACGGGCAATCTTATCGATAAGCTCTGGACGGAGCGCCCCGGGCGTTCTGAAGCTCCCGTTCGGCCGTTTACAACAGCTCAGAAACCGGCTGCCGAAAAAATCGCGGACGTGCGCACGGAGCTTTCTGAGCGTAAGGCCGATGCGCTCTTTCTTTCCACGCTTGACGATATCGCCTGGATCACCAATCTCAGAGGCAGTGACGTCCTTCACACCCCGGTTTTCATCGCCTATTTCCTTTTGACGGCTGACAGAGCCGAACTCTTTATTGATACCTGCAAGGTGACAAAGGAAAGCGCCGAGCTGATCAAAGCCGCGGGCATCACCGTAAAGCCCTACGAAACGGCCGACGCGGCATTAAAGGCGCTCAGGGGCACCGTTCTCTGCGATTTAAAGCGCACCAACGCCAGAGCCGCGGCGCTGCTGACAACCGCTGACGACGTCGTTGTGCTTGACCGCATGCAGCCCACCACGGTCATGAAAAGCCGCAAGACGCAAGCGGAACTCACTTCGCTCAGAGAAACAATGACCGCCGACGGCGTGGCGCTGTGCGAACTCTTTGCGTGGGTGGCCGAGTGCGATGAAACGCACAAGGACATCACGGAAACAGATGTAAGCGACTTTCTGCACGAAGCGCGTGCGAAGATCCCGGGCTTTTTCGATGAGAGCTTTACGACGATTGCCGCTTACGGCGCCAACGCCGCGCAGCCGCACTACACCCCGAAGGCAGGCTCTGCGGCAAAACTCACCGGAGAGTCGCTGCTTTTAGTCGACAGCGGCGGACAGTTTGAAGGCGGCACCACCGACGTCACCCGTACCGTCATCTGGGGCAGGCCCACCGACGCGATGAAGCGCGACTTTACCGCGGTCTTAAGAGGCCATATTGCGCTGGCAACGGCCCGCTTTCCGCTGGGCGCCTACGGCAGCCAGCTCGACACGCTCGCGCGGGCCCCGATCTGGGAAATCGGCGCGGATTACGGTCACGGCACCGGTCACGGCGTGGGTTTTGTGCTTTCCGTTCACGAGGGGCCCGTTCACATCAGCCCCCGGGCACCGCAGTCACCGGAAGCCCGCGTGGTGCCGGGCCTGGTGCTTTCCAACGAACCGGGACTTTACCGTCCGGGACTCTGGGGGATCCGCACGGAAAACCTGGTGACTCCTGTGGCCGCCGACCCCGAAGCCGATGAAATGCAGGCCTTTCTTCACTTTGAAACCCTGACGCTTTGCCCCATTGACTACCGGCTCGTGAAAACGGCGATGATGACGCCCTACGAGATCTGGTGGGTGAATGACTATCACCGCCGTGTGCGTGAGGTTCTGGAAAACCGCGTCTCTGCGAGAGCCCACAAGTGGCTCATGCGGGCAACCGACATCATTTGAAAAAGCTTCAGAAACCCAAGACGCCCGGCAACGGGCGTTTTTCGTTAACCGGCTTCAGACTTTCTCATTTTCGGAACCGGATTCACCCGTCAAACGCGCGTTAAGAAACGTAAAGCTTTCCGCGGGTTAAAGGCAGGAAACCGCCCTACGCCTTAAACTCTTTCGTTATTGCGAATTTTTGAAACACCTTTCGGGCACGAGAACCTTACCCAAAGGATGCCGTGCGCCTTAAATCCGACAACACCATGCCGTTAACTGTGTCTCTGCCCCTGCGTTCAACCCTTGTTGCCGTTGGTGCCGGTCTTCTTTTACTTGCCGGTTGCACGGATAAAAAACCGGCCGTCAAAACGGTGGCGCCGCTTGAGGTGACCGTGCTCTCAGCGCAGCCCTCGGAAGAATCGCTCTGGCTTGAGTCGCTCGGGCGCGCGGAAGGCGCCGAGGAAATCAGTATTCAGGCGCAGGTCACCGGGACTCTTGAAAAAATCAGCTATAGGGAAGGTGAATCCGTCAAAAAAGGACAGGTCCTTTTTGTGATTGACCAGGATCCCTACATCGCAGCCCTGGAGTCAGCCAAAGCCACCGTCCGGCAGCGCAGCTCTGAACTTAAGCAGGCTGACCGTGAAGCCCGGCGGTACGCACAGCTTTGGGCCGCCAAGGCCGTAAGCCGCAAAGAGTACGATGATGCGGCAAGCGCCGCGGACATTGCCCGTGCGTCGTTGAGACAGGCCAAAGCCGCGCAGAAAGACGCCGAGATTAATCTTGCCTACACCACGGTGACGGCACCTTCAGACGGCACGGCAGGCCGCTCGCTCGTCAACCTCGGCGCGCTTGTCACGTCGGGCACCACGCAGCTTGCGACCCTTTCGCAGCCCGAAAGACTCAGGGTCACCTTTACGCTTTCAGAGCGCGACATCGAGCAAAGCCGCATTACGCTTAATAACCCCGTGCGTCTTTTTGATCCCTACGGAAAAGAAATCGAAGGAAAACTTGACTACGTGAGCCGCGAAATCAATCCTGAGACGGCAACCCGCACGCTGCGCGCGAGGATTCTTTCCAAAACCGATGTACTGCCCGGTCAGTACGTACATGTGCAGCTTGAGCGCGAGAAACTCAAAAACGTTTTTCGGATTCCGCAGCAGGCCGTGCTGCAGCGCCCCGACGGCACCTACCGCGTCTACGTGAACGTCAACGGCAAAGCCCTTTCCCGTGACGTCACGGTGGGCACCTGGAAGGAAACCGACTGGATTGTCCTCACGGGACTCAAAGCCGGAGACGAAGTGATTCTTGACAACCTGCAGCGCATCAAGGAAGGCAGTCCCGTCAAAGCGACCGTCACCCAACCCGTAAGGACCGAAGCGAAGATTCCTTACGGCATCCGGATCAACCATTCCGACATCGATAAGCTCTGATGAAGGAGTGACGCAATGCTGAGTCAGTTCTGCATCCGCCGCCCGATTTTTGCCGCGGTTTTATCCATCCTCATCGTGCTTGCCGGGCTCGTGTCCCTGCAGGTGCTGCCCGTGTCGCAGTACCCCAACATCACGCCGCCCTCGGTGATGGTTTCAACTTCCTACGAAGGCGCCAACGCCCAGGCCCTCGCCCGAACGGTTGCGGCACCCATCGAAAATCAGCTCTCCGGCATCGAAGGCCTCATCTACTACACGACCTCGATCCGCGCCAACGGCGACGTGCGCATTCAGTGCGTCTTTGACGTGGGCACCGACCCCAATGACGCGATGCTCGAAATCAACAACCGCGTGCGAAGTGCCGAACGCAGTCTTCCGGACGCCGTCCGACAAAACGGCGTAAACGTCAGAAAGCGCTCCAACGAGTCGCTGATGACGGTGGTCTTTACCTCGCCCGACGGTTCCATGACCCCGACGCAATTGGCTGACTACGCGCTTTTAAACGTGGTGGATTACCTTAAGCGTCTGCCCGGGATCGGTGACGTCTCCGTCTTCGGCAACACCCAAAGCGCCATGCGTATCTGGATGGACCCCTTAAGAATGGCCAAGATGAAGGTGACGCCGGAGGATATTGACAAAGCCGTCACCGACAAAAACCAGGAACGCGGCGCAGGCCGCATCGGTACGGCGCCCACGCCCGCCGACCAGAAACTCTTTTACACCACCCGCACCCACGGTCAGCTTTTAACGCCTGAGCAGTTCGGGGGCATTGTCTTAAGGGCGGACGAAAACGGCCATATCGTGCGTCTGCGCGATGTGGCGGTGACCGAGGTCGGCAAAAGAAGCTACGAATTCTTAAACGTCTTTCAGGGTAAGCCCTCCATCACCGTGGGCGTTTACCTGCAGTCCGGCGCCAACGCCATGGCAGCGGCCAAGGAAGTGAAGGCGGAACTTGCGCGTCTGGAAAAACAGTATCCGGCCGGTAAAGTCGAGCACCAGATCACCGATGACACGACGGTCTTTGTGCAGGCTTCGCTCACCGAAGTCTTTAAGACCCTCATTGAAGCCGGTATTCTCGTGCTGCTTGTGGTCTTTCTCTTCCTGCAGAACTGGCGTGCCACCCTTATTCCCATGCTTGCGGTTCCGGTGTCTCTGATCGGCACCATGGCAGGTCTCTGGCTTTTCGGGTTTTCTCTGAATACGCTCACGCTTTTTGCCATGACGCTTTCCATCGGCATTGTGGTCGATGACGCCATTGTGGTGCTGGAAAACGTTGAGCGCCTGATGACGCAGGAAGGACTCGGCCCCTTTGAAGCCGCACAGAAAGCCATGCGGGAAGTGGCCTCTGCTCTTGTTGCCATTGTGCTCGTACTGTGCGCGGTCTTTGTGCCGGTCGCCTTTTTGGGCGGCATGGCGGGGGAACTCTACAAGCAGTTTGCCGTGACGGTTGCGGTGTCGGTCGCGATTTCAGGCTTTGTGGCGCTCACCCTTACCCCCGCGCTTTGCGCCGTCATTCTCAAAAAAGAAGAACCGAAAAAGGGACGCTTTTTCACGGCTTTTAATAAGGGCCTCTCCAAGCTCACTTTCGGCTACCTGCAGTGCGTGAAGTGGGCTCTTCACTGGCGAAGCATCGCGGCCGTCGTTTTAATAGCGGTGACCGTTGCCTGCTGGCAGATGATCGAACGCACGCCCACGAGCTTTGTCCCGAGCGAAGACCAAGGGATTCTGCGCATGACGATGACGCTTCCGGAAGGTGCATCCTTTGCCCGCACACGTGCCGAAAGTGACGCCATGCGGCAAAAGATTCAGGCAGAGCTCCCCGGCCTTGACACAGTGCTTGTGATGACCGGCTTTGACACGCAGGGCGGCGACATCCGCCCTAACGCAGCCACCTTCATCATTAAGCTCAAAAACTGGAACGACCGTACGATATCGGCCGACGAAGTACTCGCCAAACTCAGAATAATCGGTGCCACAAGCAAAGAATCGGTGACGGTGGCCTCGCTTCCCGCGCCGATCCGGGGCTTGGGTTCCTCAAGCGGCTTTTCAGGCTACATCCAGTCCCGCGGAAGCGACGACGCTCTGATGCTGCAGCGCGTCACCGAGGATTTCCTCGCGCGTCTTGCGGAACGCCCGGAACTCACCGGCCTCAGGCACTTCGTGCGCGCAGAGTCGCCCCTTATTCAGGTCGATCTTGATGACGTGAAGGCCTCGCAGCTCGGGATTACCTCAGACAACGTCTATTCGACGCTCACGGCGTTTTTTGCCGGTTCCTACATCAACAATTACACCCGTAACGGCCGCATCTACCGCGTGATCATGCAGGGCGAAGACCGCTACCGCCTCACCCCCGAAGATCTCGGCAAGGTTTGGGTGCGCTCCGACACCACCGGTGAAATGGTGCCCCTGTCTGCCGTTCTCACGGTTAAGCGCACCTCGGGCCCCGAGAGCCTTGCGCGTATGAACGGGTATCTCGCAGCGCAGTTTGTGGGCTCGGCCGTTCAGGGGGTGAGTTCCGGCGAAGCCATCCGGATCGTTGAAGAAACCGCGCAGGAATACCTTCCCGAGGGCTACGCCGTTGAGTGGACGGGCCAGGCCTGGCAGGAAAAACGGATCGGCGCGTCTTCCACGACCGCGTTTATCTTCGGCATGATCATCGTGTTTCTGATTCTGGCGGCTCTCTACGAGCGCTGGTCGCTGCCGATTGCCGTGGTGCTTGCGGTTCCCTTTGCCGTGCTCGGGGCCCTCGTTTCGCTGTGGATCCGCGGTTTTTCCAACGACATCTACTTTCAGATCGGGCTGCTGGTGTTGATCGGACTTTCAGCAAAAAACGCCATTTTGATCGTGGAATTTGCCGCACAGAAAATGCACGAGGGGTTAAGCCCCTTTGATGCCGCAATTGAAGCGGCGGGCTTGAGACTGCGGCCGATTCTGATGACGTCGCTCGCGTTTGTGATGGGTATCGTCCCGCTTGTATTTGCCACGGGCGCAGGTGCCGGGGCCCGTCACTCCATGGGGACGGGTGTTTTCGGCGGCATGATTGCCGCGACCTTTATCGCGACTATCTTCGTGCCGGTCTTTTTCACCTGGTTTGTCAAGCGTAAGAAGGCTCCTGAAACGGTCTCGCACATGGAAAACGAGCCGAAGAAACCGCTTTTCTGAGGCCACGGACCATGATCCCGGCGGCACGGACAAACCCGTGCCGCCTTTTTTGTAAACCGCCAAGGCGCAGACTAAGACGCGGGCATAGAGTGTTTCCGTACTTGTTTCGCGCACCGCATTTTTGGCATAGAATCATTGCGTCTTGAAATTACAAAAAACAGGGAACAGTTTTTATGTACAAGCGTCTCCTGGTGCCGACCGACGGCTCGGAACTTTCTCTTGATGCGGTCCGCGGTGCGGCTTCCTTTGCAGAGGCCATGCACTCTGAAGTGGTGCTCATCACCGTGATCGAACCCTACAGCTACACGTCTCTGAGCGAATACCGCCCGGAATCGATCGATGACTACGATGAACGCGTGCGCACGGTCGCTGAAGAGCGCCTTGCCGAAGCCCGCGCCATTCTTGAAGAAAAAGGCATCAAAGTGCAGACGCTTTCGGTGAAGTCTTTTTCGCCGGCGGAAGCCATTATGGACGCGTGTTCCGAAAAGGGCTGCGACTGCGTGTTTATGGCCAGCCACGGCCGCAAGGGCATTGCCGCAGTCCTTCTCGGTAGTGAAACCCAGAAGGTGCTCACGCATTCGAAAGTCCCTGTGATGGTCTACCGTTAACCGCGGTTTTCTGCGACAATCGCATACGCACTTAAAAAAGCGCCGGCGGAAGGAACTCTCTTTTCGCGCGGCGTTTTGTTTACCCGCATTTTTTAACGACAGGAATTCACAAAAATGGCATTCGGTGATGATCTGAAAGTCGAAATGGACGCAGCCAATCTTTACCGTGAGGAAATGATCACGGACCGCAAGATGGGCGTCATTCATGTGTTGACGCCGGTGACGGCTCAGGGAGAGAAGGACACGGCCCGCGCCTGCATTTTCACCGGTGAAGTGCAGATCATGACGCAGATGGGACCGCTGCCGATTTCTTTTGAAATCAAGGCTGCAAACCTTGAAGAAGCCGTGAAGCTTTACGGGGAAGCCGCCAAAAAGGGTGTGCAGGAGACGATTGAAAAGATGCAGCAGCTTCGCCGTGAGGCGGCAAGCAAGATCGTCACCCCCGGCACCCCCGGCTTCGGCGTCCCGCCGGCCGCCGGCACGGGCGGCATTCAGATGCCCTGATATTTTCCTTATGAGACTTTTCGGCTGTGACGATAAACGACGCTTTTCCCGGTCAGCCCTTTACCCGGGCTGACTTTGAAAAAGCCGAAAAAGTTCTGCTGCGTGACGGACGGCTTTTTAACGCCGTCGTCACGCGGGTTACCCTCGCCGGGCGTACCTGGACGGTCAAAGACTTTTCAACGCGCCCCTTCTTCGTGCGTCCCTTCGGGCGCTTTCTTTTGGCACGCGAACTCAAGGCCGCGCATTATGTGGCCGACATCGACGGCTTTTCTGCAGAAGCCTTCAGACTCGATGAAAACGCCGTGGCGCTTACCTTTATTCCTGGCAAAACCCTTGCCGAACTTCCCCGTGAGGAAGTCACCCCGGCCTTTCTGATCTGCCTGGAAGAACTCATCAAAAGCATGCACCGCGCCGGAATCGTGCATCTGGACATCCGCAGTAACGGCAACGTGCTGATGCGGCCTGATAAAACCCCTGCCGTCATTGACTTTCAGTCAGCGCTTGCCACTGCCGGCATGCCCGTATGGCTCAAAAAATCGCTCGAAGCACTTGACATGAGCGGAGCCTACAAAAAGTGGAAGATTTTTCAGCCCGATGCGATGGGTGAAAAACGCGAAGCCGAACTCACCCGCATCAACCGCTGGCGGCGTCTCTGGCCGTTTAAGGGCTACTTCGGTCTTCCCCGCAGAAAATAATCCGACTGATACGGCCTTTGGGCCGCCGTTTTTTCCCGACAACGAAAAAACCGACTGCTGAGGCATCACTCAGCAGCCGGTTTTCGGGATCGTCAGCGCTCGCACAGCGCTGGGATACAGCAAGGATTAACGAAGCTTCGTTTCCTTGAAGAGGACGTGCTTGCGGGCAACCGGATCGAACATGTTGCGTTCGAGCTTACCCGTGGAGGTCTTCTTGTTCTTCGTCGTAGTGACGAAGTAACCCGTCCCTGCGGACGATTCCATCTTAATTTTTTCGCGTGCACCCTTTGCCATGGTTCAATCTCCTGTCAGGTTAGATTTCGCCGCGGGCGCGCAGATCCGCGAGAACCGCATCAATACCGATCTTGTCGACAGTGCGAAGACCAGCCGTCGTCAAACGCAGGCGGACCCAACGGTTTTCACTTTCGACCCAGAAACGACGATACTGCAGGTTCGGCATGAAACGACGCTTGGTCTTGTTGTTCGCGTGCGAGACTTGATGGCCGACCATCGGCGCCTTGCCGGTGACTTGACACACTCGTGCCATCGCTAACTCCCGTAAAAAGTTGATTAAAAACGCTTCACGCCTCGCCGATATCCGGGCGTGAGCGCGAAAACTGAAAGACGATGATTATACGACAAAAATCCTCCTCTGCCAAACCTCTGATTTCTCAGGCAGAAGAGAAGCCCGCCGCGGGCGCTCCATTTGCATAGTGCGCCCTCACCGCGAAGGGCGCATTCTACACTGTCGCGCGCCTGTGCGTTTGTGAGCCGCCGGCGTTTTTCTTCTACACTTTCGCCAACACTCAAATTTACAGAGCAACCACTGCCATGCAGATCATTCTTGCCCAGCCCCGCGGTTTTTGTGCGGGCGTCACCCGCGCGATTGCGATTGTCGAACGTGCGCTTGCCGTCTACGGCCCTCCCATTTACGTGCGTCACGAGATCGTTCACAACAAAACCGTGGTGGAGCGGCTCCGGGAACAGGGTGCGGTCTTTGTGGAAGATTTAAGTGATGTGCCTGACGGCGCCACCCTTATTTTTTCCGCGCACGGCGTACCGGTTGCGGTGCAGCAGGAAGCGGAAAAACGGGGCTTCCGGATTTTTGACGCCACCTGCCCCCTTGTCACGAAGGTTCACCGCGAAGTGATCCGCATGAGGCAGCAAAACCGCCGCATCATCATGATCGGTCACGCCGGGCACCCGGAAGTCGAGGGCACGATGGGGCAGGTCAAGGACGGCATCACGCTCGTGCAAAGCCCGGCGGAAGTGAAAAACCTTCCGGCAACACTTGACCCCTCCACCCTTTCTTATGTCACGCAGACCACGATTTCTGTGGATGACGCCCGCGATGTGATTGATGCGCTCAAGCAAAAGTTCCCCGGCATCGCAGAACCCAAAAAAGCCGATGTCTGCTACGCCACGCAAAACCGTCAGGATGCGGTAAAGGCGCTTGCCGCCCGCGTGGACCTTGTGCTTGTGATCGGATCGACCACGAGTTCGAACTCCACACGCCTGCGTGAGGTGAGTGAACGGTGCGGCGTGAAGGCCTACCTCGTTGACAGTGCCGAACACATTGACCGCGCCTGGCTTACCGGCGTTGAAAAAGTCGGCATCACCGCCGGAGCCTCCGCGCCCGAAGCCCTGGTTCAGGGGGTTGTGGAAATGATTCAGAAAGAGTTCGGTGCCCAAAGCGTCACAACGCTTGCGGCGGCCGCGGACGAAAACGTCGCCTTTCCCATGCCCAAGGGCCTGTGGCAGAGCGACCTTGATGAAGCGCGCTCACAAAAGAATTAACCTTAGTTCCCGCCTAAATGTTGTTACTACACATTTGGGCGGTTTTTAATGGGGATGTAAGGTTTTCAGTGCTCAGTATCGCTTCAAGTGTGATCCCCGTGAAAGCAGGCGGGGTATGTGCGGTGTTTTCCATGTCCATCACGGCCGTTGCGCCCTCCTGAGTTTCTCTTCCCATTCCGTGGGTACCAAAACTCAGACAGGTTTCTTATGTTTTCTGCGCCATGCGACTTTGTGTCTACGGCACCGTACTCCTATAAATATGGTCCTTCGTCAGGTACTGCCCTGCTTACTATGACCGTTGCTGACTACTCACGGCAAGCTTTACTCCGACAATGCTGTTGCATTGAAGTCCGTGAGCCCTCCTCGGGAAAGAACGCGTTCTTTCCCACCATGTACCTGCTGCATCTACACCTCGGATTCCGTGTAGCTTCGGGCTTCATCTTGTTTTGCAGACTTACCCATCTTCGAATGCCTTATGCAGTTTCTGTACGTCAGGTCAGTGGTTTGCCTCCAGCTTCCTTCAGATCCCGCTTCGCGGCGGACACCCTTGCTCTTTCGCTATGTGCTTGGTGCTACCCCCTGCACTCGGGACTTTCACCCATTAGAACGCGCTCATGCCGAGCGCACAAATAGAAACGCCGCACGGGAACGATAATCCCTGCGGCGTTTTTTTATTTACAGAGAGACAAGCGTCACTTTGCCGGTTTCGTCCCTGCGTCGTTCTTCGGCCTCAAAATCAGATGCTTCATCGCCTCATGGAAGACAGGCACGGCAATCGTCCCGTGTGTTTCGCGCGGATAGTCGTCGACGAGAACCGCGCTTTCGGTTCCCGAAAAGGACCTTAAAGCCTCTTCAAAGCGCTTTTCGGACGCAAGGTTGTGGCTTGCCGTCGTGCCGCTCGCCTTTCTCAAAGCCGTGCCGAAGCCCGCATAAACGAATGCGCCGGGGCGTCCCGAGCCGGGCTTTGCCTCCAGGCTTCTCACGAGCACGCCGCCGTCCCACCAGAGGGACGGATCGGCCGCCACCCAGGCATCAAACAGCTCGGGGCGCTCCGCCATGGTGTGGAGCGCAAAGAGTCCGCCGAACGAGTGGCCCATGAGGACGTGCCTCAAGGCTTCTCCTTCAAAGCGTTTGGTAACTTCGGGCTTCACGGTCTTCTCAAGGCATTCCACGAGTTCCGAGGCGCGCCCGCCCTGAGCGGGCTTTCCGGTGTCTCGACCATTGCGGCCGATGCTCGAGCGCGTGGGCGTCAGGAAGGCGGTGCGATCGGGCACGTCGACGGCCGCAACGGCACAGGTCGATGCGGCGCCCTTCGTGCCCGAAAGCAGGTTGCAGATACCGGAAACCGCAGGGCCCAGCCTTGCGCCGTCGGTCACGTAAAAGACTGTGACGGGCCTTCCGTTCTCCCCGGCATGCGGACCGGCCGTGAGCGTCATCGTGCAGACGGGCTCCGCAGCCTGCGAGATGCCGCCCATTGCTAAGACGGCGGCGGCCGCGAGGATTCTTTTGTCATTCATATTCATAATGTTCAGCCTCTTGCGTTCTTTAACCTGAATTTTGCACCAGCTTGATTTTTCAGAAAGGCAGGCTGGTGCAAGATCAAAAATCGAGATAATTCTGGGGGCATCATGGCAAAAATTCACGCGGGGCTCGATTTTGGGTGCAATGCCCCCAACCCCCGATGGCACGCTCTGTGAGCCGGGGACGCTCAGGCGTCAGAGTATCGATACCTTGAAAAGCGCTTCCAACTCTCTGGCTCCCGGCAATACTGAGGGCAGCGTCAGTCGGACGGAATTCAGTGTTAAGCTCCATTTAGAAGTCACCAGGATGACATTGGCCCTGAGCCGGGCAATGGAAACGCGTACAGTTTTTTTCGCGCTTTCCTTCACAACACCAAAGAGATAGTGCCGGGCCAACTTGAGCACCAGCAATGGGGGGGGGATGTAAGGTTTTTTGTGTCCAAGCGATAATAGCGCTCCCGTAGGGCGCGAAAGGAATCACCGTGGCACACCGCACACCCAAAATAAACGACACCGTAAAATTTACCGACAAGCCACAGGCCATTCTGAACGATGCCGCAGAGCAACTGATGGAAGCCGGCGGCTTAACGGCCTTAACGCAGGCTCATTTCAACGAAGCGATGAAGATCGTAGCCCAACGCTTCATCAACGCCGTCCTGTAAGGGGAACTGAAGCACCATTTGACACAGTAAGACGAAAATCTCAACGAAGAGGAATCGTCGGCTGAGAGCGTTGAAAACAAACGCAATGGGTACAGCAAGAAAACGCTTCACGGCAATAAAGGCGATTTAGAAATCCAGGTTCCCCGCGATCGCAAGGGGACTTATGTTCCCCGCCTGGTACCCAAGCACTCACGGCATTTCAATGACTCGATGGATTCTTCGGGCATATGTGTGGGTAGTTCGTCCCCCGATTTTGGTCAACGAGAGCCTGTTAACAAATACGGAGAGAGACCCCGGTAATCGCGTAGCGAAATACCGAGCACGGCCGCAGGCCGCGCGCAGGTATGCAGCGTAGCGAGTACCGGGGGCTCTCTCCGTAACGGCCGCCGAATAGGCAGGGCGAGCAGCACGACTGCCGGCCTTTCTTCAGATTTCATTAACAAAAAAGCCATTCACAGTCTTTAAAGTTGTGGCTGTCGACACTCACAAAATAAGGACCGGAATGGCTCGGGACACCACTTTATTCAAGCATCTTCTCAATGTCAAAGGCACCGTCATCGAGGACATTGAATTCTTTCACGAAACTGACGGTACAAAATCTGCAGTGGTCCAGGTTCACGCCACCCGGGGATACCGTTGCCGGTGCCCGCACTGCAACAGGAAGAGCCCCAGGTACGACTCTGCTCGAAACGATCAGGTTCGCCTTTGGCGCGCTGGTGATTTAAACGGCATTCGTGTCTATCTGCAGGCTGAGAGCTACCGTATTGCTGCCCCAAACACGGCGTCGTAACCGCCGCCGTGCCGTGGGCCTTCCATGGCTCGCGCTTCACCAAAGACTTTGATCTGACGGTGGCCTGGCTGGCCCGCAGTCTGCCCCGCAGCATCGTATGTAAGTTCATGCGCATCGACTGGAAAACCGTAGGTCGCTGCGTTGAAAGGACCAAAGACTTTCTAGAACCTGACAGCTCGGCGCGNATGACGCAAGCCATTGAAGCCGTATTTCCCCAGGCGCAACATCAAACCTGCATTGTCCATCTCATCCGTGCCTCTACAGCCTTCGTCAGCCACAAGGATCGAAAGGCTGTAATGGCCGGCTTAAAGCCCATTTACCAGGCCAATACCCCCGAAGAAGCGTTGGCGGCCTTGGTGGCCTTTGAAAATAGCCCTATGGGCAAACGTTACCCGTATGTAGCGCAGAGTTGGCGCTCTGCCTGGGCACAGGTGATACCCTTCTTCAACTTTCCCCGGTCGATTCGGAAGTAGTTGTATACGACCAACAGTATTGAGGCTCTCAACCGTGGCGTTCGGAAGGTAATCAAAACTCGAATCATGTTTCCGCATGAAGAATCCGCCAAGAAGCTGATTTACTTGGCACTTCAGCGCATTTACAACTTAATGAGACGAAACTGCGATTTTTCCGGTAGCGGCGCGCCGCTGCATAGCCGCCGTCGTACCCTGAATCATCGCATTACCTCTGATAGAAAAAATGGAGCTTGACAGCCCCGAAGTACCTGGGGTTAAATACCCCTGTTAGCGAGCCAACAAGTTCAACCGTAAACCCGCGCTAGACACAAAAATCTACACACACCCACATTTATCGCAACAGTCGTCTTGCAAATGCTGCAGAACAAGATCAGGCAGTCAACANAGATTTTGGTGAGCGCGGGCACTGTCTCTCAGGAAAAGGAGATTGCGCGTCTTTTACGTGCCATGGACCGCTCCCGCAGAGACACGAATCGGGAGTGCTACAACGCGGACGGCACCGTTAAAGCCGCCGGAAAAAAGATTGTCTGGAAGGAATCCAAGACCTATAAGGCAACAAGGGCAAAACTTGCGGATCTGTACCGCCGCCAGGCGCAAACCCGCCGTTGCCTGCACGGCGAAGTGATTAACCAGGTGTTCGGCCGGGCCGGCACCGTCATTGTGGAGAAGAACTCATACAAAGCATTTCAGAGATCCGGATACGGCAAGAGTTTGGGCAAAAGCGGTATTGCAGGATTGATAACCCGGATGACAAGTAAGGCTGAAAGCGCCGGCTGTTGTGTGGTGAAAGTCAGTCCCCGGAAACTGCGCCTGAGTCAGCACGATCCCGAAACGGGAACGTACCGGAAGAAAGCTCTTTGGGAGAGAAGTCATCAGTTGGGAGATACGGGCTGGTACATGGACCGCGACCTTGCGGCCGCCATGAACCTGTATTTTGCGGATCCCGCCACTGACAGCTACGATCTGAAGGCTGAGCAATCAGCGCTTGCGAGGCACAAACAAGTCTCAGGGAACGCCGGATCGATAGTGCAGTACAAACCAGCGAATCGGCAAGACGAAGCAGTCCTTCGCCGGAACCGACGGATCGAGCTGATGAAGCCCGTCCCCGTAGAGCGGTTGCGTTTTAAATGTTCCTGTGGTGCAGGGGACGCCCGGGCAGACAAGGCCTCAAAAACCTTGCCTGTTACGGGAAAGCCTGCACCGTGTCAGGAAACCCCGCGCTTTCAAGCGCGGGTTGTTTAGCCTCGACCGCATTCTCGCGCGCATGCGAACTCAGAAGGCCAAAGTCTTTGATCAGACTGTTATTCCAGCCGAGATGGTCAAAGAACACAACGACATCTACAAGCTTCTCGGGATCAAGCCTGCAAAGGAATACCCAATTAAAAACCGCCCAAATGTGTAGTAACAACTTTTGGGCGGGAACTAAGGATTAAGGAACACACATGTCTTTTACTGCGCTTTACGGCGAAGACCCGGAAAGGAGTCTCTGGCGCATGCCCGCCCCCTGGGGCAGCCTTATCCTCACCGAATGCTTCGGCACGCTCTGGCAGATTGAGCCTGACTTCACGCCCTGCGAAACACCGGACGCAGCGCCCGAGGTCATCGCCCGGGCTTTTGCCGTGCTGGAGGGCTATCTCACGGCACCCGCACCGGCCGCGGCGCACGATGTCGCCCGGCTTTTTGAGCTCCCCAGACTCACAAACCTCCCGGAATTTTCCCGCTCGGTGCTGCGTACGCTGTGTGAAACCGCCCCGGGCACCGTTCTTTCCTATGCCGAAATTGCCGCCAAATGCGGCAGACCGGGCGCCGTGGCCGCGGTGAGCCGGATATTGGCCTCAAACCCCTTTCCGCTTTTGATTCCCTGCCACCGTGCGGCCGCTGCCGGCGACATCAAACGGTTTGATGTGACCGACCCCGCAACTTTTGCCCCCAAAACCTGGCTCGGACAACAAGAATTCTCACAAATCGCCGCCTGGCTCAGACTGCACGAACTCGCCTTCGCGGCATAATCGCGGAAAACCGTTTTTCTGCGGCAGGAGAGAACACTGCCGCAGCACACTGATCATGAGTAAATCCAAACACGAAAGCGCATCGCCCGCCACCGAGTGGCTCAAAAAACACAATGTGGATTTTGTTGAAATGAGCTACAACTATGTGGAGCACGGCGGCACCGCGGAAGCCAGCCGCCAGCTGGGCGTTGACCACCACCAGGTTGTGAAAACCCTCATCATGGAGGATGAGCACGCCAAGCCCCTCGTGATTCTGATGCACGGTGACTGTGAAGTCTCCACCAAAAACCTCGCGCGTCAGACGGGCCGCAAAAGCATTGCGCCCTGCAAACCCGAGCAGGCGCAGCGCAATTCCGGCTATATGGTCGGAGGCACTAGTCCCTTCGGTACGCGCAAGGTGATGCCCGTGTATGTGGAATCCACCATCGTTGACATGCCCGAGATTTACATCAACGGCGGTCGGCGCGGTTTTCTTGTGAAAATAGCAGGGCGCGTTTTGGTTGACGCCTTAAAGGCCGTGCCCGTGCATGTGGCCATCGAAGAGGGACATAAATAGTCAACTACCCCTGACTGAAGTCAGAGGCTTGGCAACAAGTCTTGGTTGACTAGCCTCAGTCCGTTTTCGGACGGACTCCGTTGGTTGGGAATCCGTTCCGTCGCAAGACGGGACGCAAACAGGCACCGCGGGATGTCGATCCTAGTCCCGCGCTCTGCGGTCTGCGGTTAAAAGCTCTGAGAGGTAGGAGCGGTGCTTCAGACAACAAACCCTTTCCAACATTGGCGAAGGATCACCACCGACCGCAAGGTCGAGCAGACGGAGCCCGTGAGGTATCCGTCAATGGAGAACACTTTGAAAGTTTTTGTGTTGAATATGCGCGGGCAACCGCTCATGCCGTGCTCCCCGCCCAAGGCGCGTAAGCTCCTTCGGGCCGGGAAGGCCGTGCCTGTGCGCCGAACGCCCTTTGTGATTCAACTGACGGTGCCGACGGGCGAAACCAAGCAGCCGATCACCTTGGGTGTGGATGCGGGCTACAAGCACGTCGGCCTGAGCGCAACGACCGCCAAGGAAGAGTTGTTGGCTTCCGAGGTCGAACTGCGGCAGGACGTGACGGGCTTGCTCTCGAATCGCTTGGCACTTCGCCGCGCCCGACGCAACCGCAAGACCCGCTGCCGTGCGCCGCGTTTTGATAATCGCGTTCGATCAAAGCACAAGGGTTGGCTTGCGCCGTCCGTGGAGAACCGCATTCAGGCGCACATATCGCGCATTGAAGCGGTTTGCCGAGTGCTTCCGATCACCAAAATCGTGATTGAAACCGCATCCTTCGACATTCAGAAGATCAAGAATCCCGAAGTCGAAGGCACGGACTATCAGCAGGGCGACCAGCTCGGATTCTGGAACGTGCGCGAGTACGTTCTTTTCCGCGACGGTCACGTTTGCCAAGCCTGCAAAGGCAGATCGAAAGATCTGATTCTCAACGTGCATCACATTGAGAGTCGGAAAACGGGAGGCGACGCGCTGGGCAACCTCATCACGCTCTGTGAGGCGTGCCACAAGGCGTATCACGCAGGCAAGTTGAAGCAGTTCAGTCCCCGGCGCGGCGCTTCTTTCAGGGCAGAGACTTTCATGGGCATCATGCGTTGGACGGTGCTCAACCGCCTGCGCGAGCGCCATCCCGAATTGCCTGTCACGAATACCTACGGGTATCTGACCAAACACAAGCGCATCGTCGCGGGCTTGCCGAAGACGCATTGCGCGGACGCTTTCTGCATTGCTGGCGTCCTCGACGCAAAACGTCGGGGCGAATACCTGTTTCAGAAACAGACGCGCCGCCACAATCGCCAGATCCACAAGCTGACGATTCTCAAAGGCGGTGTGCGCAAGCGCCATCAGGCTCCATACCTAGTGCACGGCTTCAGGCTCTTTGACAAGGTGCTGTGCAAAGGGGAAGTCGGCTTTATTTTTGGCAGACGCTCCTCGGGTGCATTCGATGTGCGCCGTCTGAACGGTACAAAGATTTCTGCCGGCATTTCCTACAAGAAACTTTCGCTTCTTGAGAAGCGAAAGATGTTTTTAACTGAACTGAGAAAGGAGGGCCGCGATTCCTCCCGCGTCTGAAGACGCGGGTTTCCTCGCGGCATTTCTATGAGCCTGCCGTTTGAGCTCATGATCGGCCTGCGCTACATGCGCGCGGGCCGCAGAGGGCGCCGCAAAGACGGCTTTATGAGTTTTATCTCCGGGATGTCGACCGCTTCCATCGCCGTGGGCGTGATGGCACTCATCATTGTGCTTTCCGTCATGAACGGCTTTCAGAAGGAAGTCCGTGACCGCATGCTCTCGGTGCTCTCGCACGTGGAGGTGGTTAGCCTCACCGGGGCCCTACCCGACTGGAAGGCGGAAGCGGCGGAACTTACCGAAGTTGACGGGGTTGCCGCCGCCGCACCCTTTGTTTCCGGCCAGGGGCTTTTCTCAGGCGGCCGCACGGTCAGAGCGTCACTTGTGCGCGGCATTGATCCCGCGGAAGAACCCAAGGTGAGTGAACTCGCGCAGACCGTCGGAAAAGAAGGGCTTGCCACGCTTACCAAAGGCAGCTTTAACATCGTTCTCGGCAAAGACCTCGCGCGTCTTCTCGGCGTGACGGTCGGAGATACCGTCACGCTCATCGTCCCCAAGGGCAATGTTTCGCCTGCGGGCTTTGTGCCGCGCATGAAGCAGATGAAGGTCAGTGCCCTTTTTTCCTCCGGGCACTATGAGTACGACAGCACAATGAGCCTCATGCATATCGATGACGCCGCCGTTTTGTACCGTACCGGGGGCCCTGCAGGCCTTCGCATCCGCACGGACGACATGCAGAACGCCCCGGCAATTGCCCGCGCTGTGTCGGCCAAACTCCCCCGCGGCCAGTACGCCACAGACTGGACGCAGCAAAACCGCACCTGGTTTGCCGCCGTGCAGGTTGAAAAGCGCATGATGGCCGTGATTCTTTTCCTTATTGTGCTTGTGGGCGCTTTCGGTCTTGTCTCCGCCCTTGTGATGACCGTGACGGAAAAGCAGACCGACATTGCGGTGCTGCGCACGCTCGGCGCCTCAAAGCGCTCGATCATGATGATCTTCATCATCGAGGGTGCCATGGTTGCGGCCGTGGGTGTCGCTGCGGGCGTAGCTTCCGGCCTTGCGATAGCCATGAACCTTGATGTGATCGTTCCGGCGATTGAATCGCTTTTGGGCACGCAGTTTCTGCCCAGGGAAATCTACTTCATCAGTCAGATGCCCTCTGATCCGAGAGCCTCAGACATCGTGCCCATTGCCGTGCTGAGCTTTATTCTGAGTCTTGCGGCGACGCTTTACCCCTCGTGGCGCGCGTCACGCACCCATCCGGCCGAGGCCCTGCGCTATGAATAGTCCCGTCCTGGTTTTAGAGCATGTCCGTAAAAGCTACGCCGAAAACGGCCGCGTGGTGCCGGTTCTCAAAGACGTCACCTTTTCCGTGGAGCGCGGCGAAACCATCGCGGTAATCGGAGCCTCGGGTTCCGGGAAAAGTACGCTGCTTCATGCTGCGGGCGGCCTTGACGGGTTTGACGCGGGCTCCATCCGCTTAGACGGCGAGGAACTGGCCGGACTAAACGGCGCTGCGCTTGACACCCTCAGAAACCGAAAGCTCGGCTTTATCTATCAGTTTCACCATCTGCTGCCGGAATTTACGGCCCTGGAAAATGCGGCGATGCCGCTTCTGATTGCCCGCGTGCCGCGGGAAAAGGCGTTTGCCAAGGCCAAAGCACTTTTGGAAAAAGTGGGCTTGGGCGAAAGGCTCGAGCACCTTCCGTCGGAACTCTCGGGGGGCGAGCGTCAGCGAACGGCGGTGGCCCGCGCCCTGGCTGCTGATCCCGTCTGCATCCTCGCCGATGAGCCGACCGGGAACCTTGACGCCGAAACCGCCGTCGCCGTTTTTGACATTCTTGCCGAAAGCGCCCGCGACTGCGGGGCTGCGGCCGTAATCGTCACGCACGACAACACGATTGCAGCACGCTGCGACCGCGTCCTGCGCCTTGTAGACGGCACGATCCGGGAGGAATGACCGCCGATGCCCGCAGGCCTTATTGACACGCACAGTCACCTCGACTGTCCGGCCTTTGATAAAGACCGGGCCGAGCTCGTTCATGAAGCCCGCACCGCCGGTGTCACCGACATTCTTGTGTGCGCCGGGTTTCCTGCGGGCTTTGAGGCGGCGCGCTCCGCCGCGCACACCTACGGCCTGCACTACGCCGCGGGAATTCATCCCCTTTTTCTCCCTGAAGAAGAGGAAACTGAAGCGGCACTCACGGCCCTTAAAGACTTTCTGAGTGCGCACGCGGACGACCCCCGTCTTGCCGCCGTGGGCGAAATCGGACTGGACGGCTATATCGAGACACCGACAGTGGCTGAGCAGCTCCCCATTTTTGCCGCTCAGCTTAAGCTTGCCGCCGAGTTTGATCTGCCTGTTTCCATACATGCCCGCCACGCCGTGGATGCCGTGAGCGCCGCAATCCGCAAAAGCGGTGTCAGACGCGGCGTCATTCACGCGTTTAACGGGTCATCTGAGCAGGCTAAGCGCCTCATTGATCTCGGCTTTAAGCTCGGTTTCGGCGGCGCACTCATGTACACCGGTTCCAAGCGCATCCGCCGCATTTTTGCTGAAATCGGCGACACGGACTTTGTGCTCGAAACCGACGCACCCGACATGCCCTCGCCCGGGCGGCGCGCCGACGCGGACAGCCGCACGCATCCCGCCGACATTGCCCTTTACTGCGAAGAAGCCGCCCGTATCCGCGGCGTGAGCCCGGAAAATCTGGCCCGTCTTGCCCGGGAGAGTGCCCTGGCCGTCTTTTCCCGCATGGCAGCCTGAAGCATCCGAAATATTTTCCGGCTCTAAGGCGCTTAACAGAGGGCGCGTCAGCGGGCTTGGGCTATGATGGAGAGATACATTCTCAAAATTTCCGTATTTCCTGCGGAAACCTGTCTTCGGAGGCATTACACATGCAGACAAACAACGTGATCGTTGCCGTCATCGGCCTGGATCAGCCCGGGGTTGTGGCCTGCGTTTCATCAGTGATGACGCGGCTTAACTGCAACATTGAACACATGACGCAGACGGCGCTGCACAATCAGTTTGCCGGCATCTACGTCGTGGACAAACCCGCGGACCTTTCCAACAATGCTCTGCAAGAGGCCCTCGAAAAAGAGACCGCAAAGAAGAAGATGAAGCTTTCCATCATCACGCGCGACATGGAAAAACCCGAGCACGAGGCCCCTGCCTCACAGCCTTTTGTGATCAGCGTTTACGGCAAGGACCGCAACGACATCGTGGGGACTTTTGCGCACATCTTCGGCGAGCAGGGCATCAATATTGAGGCACTGCGCGCTTTCCCGTTAGGGGACGGCTCCTCCATGCAGGTTTTTGAAGTGAGCATTCCCGATGACATTGACACCCGCAGCCTTCACCGCGTGATGCTTGAAAGAGCCAAAGCGATGAATCTCAACCTCACGATGCAGCACCGTGCGATCTTTGAAGCCGTGCACCGCATTGAAGCCATCTGACCCCATTAACGAGCCTTTTACCGGAAAAAGAACACCATGCTTAGTGAACGCGAGGTTTTATCCACCATCAATATGCTGCGGAGCGAACACCTTGATGTACGCACCGTCACGCTCGGCATCAACCTTTTTGACTGCGCCAGCCACGACTTTGACGTCTTTGAAGTCAAAGTCAGAAGCAAGATCCGCAAGTACGCCCGGCGCCTTGTGGAAACCTGCGACATGATCGGCGACCGCTACGGCATCCCCGTTGTCAACAAGCGCATTGCCGTGAGCCCCATCGGGACCGTGGGCGCGGGCTTCACCCGCGATCAGATGGTCCGTGCCTGTAAGGTTTTAGACGATGCCGCGGCCGACGTTGGCGTCAACTTTCTCGGCGGTTTCGGCGCTCTCGTTGAAAAGGGCATGACCCCGGGCGAGAAAAACCTCATTGAAGCGCTTCCTGAGGCGCTTGCCACAACCGAGCGCATCTGCTCGTCGATTAACGTGGGCAGCACCAAGGCCGGCATCAACATGGATGCCGTGGCTCTCATGGGTAAAACCGTGAAGGCCGTTGCCGAAGCCACTGCAGAGCGCGACGGCCTCGGCGCCGCCAAGCTCGTCGTGTTCTGCAACATTCCGCAGGACGTCCCCTTCATGGCGGGCGCCTATCTCGGCGTCGGTGAACCCGATGTGGTGATTGACGTCGGGGTCTCAGGCCCCGGCGTTGTCAACAAAGCCCTGCAGCGCGCCATTGAAGAAACCGGCCGGCGTCTGACGCTTTCTGAAATCGCTGAAGTCATCAAGCACACCGCCTACAAGGTAACGCGTGTGGGTGAATTGATCGGCCGCAACGTGGCCCGCGAAATGAATCTGCCGTTCGGTGTGGCGGATCTCTCGCTTGCACCCACGCCGGCCGTGGGCGACAGCGTGGGCGAAATCTTTCAGACGCTGGGGCTGTCTTCGATCGGAGCTCCGGGTTCAACCGCGATTCTTGCAATGCTCAATGACGCCGTGAAAAAGGGCGGCGTCTTTGCTTCCGGCAACGTGGGCGGCCTCTCCGGCGCCTTTATTCCGGTAAGCGAAGACAGCGCGATTGAAGCCGCTGCCCGCTCAGGCGCCCTCACGATGGAAAAACTCGAAGCGATGACGTGCGTGTGCTCCGTGGGCCTGGACATGATCGCCATTCCGGGCGACACGCCGGCCGACACCATCGCCGCCATGATTGCCGACGAAGCCGCAATCGGCATGATCAACAACAAAACGACGGCCGTGCGCGTGATTCCGGTCCCCGGCAAGAAAGTTGGCGACGTGGCGGTCTTCGGGGGACTCTTGGGTGAAGCAAGCATCATCCGCGTCCCGGGCGGCGACAGCTCAACTTTTGCAAACTTGGGCGGCCGCATCCCCGCACCGATTCACAGCCTTAAAAACTAAAACCGCAAAAGGCATGCACCAAAACCGGCGGCGCGGGATAATGCGCCTGCCGGTTTTTCCAACGACAGAGTTTTTGTTTCATGCAGATCGATTTCGCCAGATTTCCCGAGATTCCGCAGGGCTCGTACAGTCAGTCCACAGCGGACCCGGATGTGCTGTACGTCTTTTTTGATGAAAAACAGACCGACGGCACCGTCAAGCGCCTGGACGTGGGGGAAATCCGGCAGGGGGTCTTTACGTTTGCCTCTTCCTGGAAGGCCCATGCCGCACAGGCTGAAATCAGCGGCCGCATCAAGGACCTGGCCCGGGTTGACAATACCCCTGAGGATTCGGTCGGCATTGACATGTACGACCTCTTTTCTGAGCCCATGGCGGCGGTAAAACCCGCCGTCAGTGCGCCCGCACGGACAACTGAAAACAGCCTGCTTGACCTGCGTCCCGTTTTGGCCGCACTGTGGCTTACCGCCATGGCCGGCAAACCCGGCTGCGAAGACGCCGCCCGGTTTTTGTCCGAGCAGTCGGCGTTTCTCAGCAAACTCACGCAGACAACAAGCGAATCGGCCGCAACGGCTGAAACCATCCGCGAAGTCCTGATGCTCTTTAAGCCGGCGGCCTTTCAGCAGACATTGCTTAAAGGCCTGATGGACTGCATCCGCCCGGCTGACGGCAGCACAGCCGCCCCCCTCACCTGGCACGCCCGTGAGGCGATACTTGAGACAACGCTTTCTTTGGGCGGACTTTTCGCCTCGGGCGTGTCTCTGACCGGTACGCTTCTTGCACCGCACGTCTGCTGCAGCAAAAAGGAAGCCTCTGCGGCCCTCACCGAAGGCGCCGACTGGGTTGTTTCCGTCACGGATGGCGCCAAGCAAAAGACGCTTTCCCGCGCGTTTGAAAAAACGCCGCAAAACGCCCGGATCGCGCAGACAATTGCTGCCGGAGAGGAGCACTACAGTGCCGATCTCGTGCCCGGAAGGCTTTTCACCAAAACGCTGCAAAAAGCCTGGCCGGGGCTCTCAGAAGGCAGTCTCATTCGGCTCGTGCCGGAAGCCGATTCCAATAACGCCGTCTTCTTTTTAACGTCGCTGCCCCCGACGGCAACGACACTTTTGCGCCTCAAGGCACTTGTCAGCCGGACACCGGCTCCCGATACAACCGCTTCGGTCTTTTTCCTCTCCGAAGTTGTACGGGGTACAAACGCCGCAGCGGTATTAAACGGTGAAGCGGTTGAAAAGCTTGCCGCAGCCGTCACCCGCAACGACAACAGCCGGCGCAAAAATGCCGGCAGTGCGGTCTCATCTGCGGCCGATCTTGCAAGGCTCTACCGCGATCCCGCGGAAGCCCTGCGTGCCGCGGCGCTCTATCTGAACCTTGCTTAACCAAGGAAAAAACAAGACGGCCTTCGGGCTGTTTTTCGATTTTTAGAGTGCGTCTATTTCCACCATCAGACTGAGCATAAGCCCGCAGAACATAAGGTTTTTCAGCGCGTAAGATGCCAGGCAATCCAAGACAGCATCCGAAAAGACGAGGCCGCCCGTGCGAATTCAGAGGCGCTCGGCGCTGATAAAATAAGCGGTTACGTTCTTTTTCTGTCTCACTATTGAGGAGTAACTCAGCACCATGGCCCACGTTGTCTGTGAAGCCTGCATCGGCTGCAAACGCACCGACTGCGTTGATGTCTGCCCGGTTGACTGCTTCCGGGAAGGTCCCAACTTTCTGGTGATCGATCCCGACGAATGCATCGACTGCGCCGTGTGCGTTCCGGAATGTCCGGAAGCCGCGATCTATGCCGAAGAGGATGTTCCCGCAGATCAGCAGGAATTCATTGAGCTCAACCGTGAACTCGCCCGCCAGTGGCCTTCCATCACGCACAAGAAGCCCTATCCGGACGATGCCGATCAGTGGCGCGGAGTGAAAAACAAGCTTCAGTATCTGAAGCGTTAACCGGCGTTGCCCCTTACGCGCATCCCGGCACTTTTTCTTTGGCAGAGGCTTTAGAAATGGCTGTAATGACTACCCGTGTTGCATCGGCAGAGCATGTTGCCGACAACGTCATCCAACTGCGTCTGGTGAAACCCGAAGGCTTTACCTGGAAGACCGGTGAATTTGCCCGGGTGGGCCTGAAAATCGAAGGCGATGAGGTTTTCCGCGCTTATTCGATCGGCTCGGCTCCGGCAAGCGAAACCGTGGACTTTTATATTGCGAACGTCACGGGCGGTATTCTCTCGCCGAAACTCAATCAGATTAAAACCGGCGACTCCGTTTTAATCGACACGGAAGTGGGCGGCATGCTTCTTGCGGACCGCCTGGAAGCGGGCGGCAAAGACCTCTGGATGTTTGCTTCCGGTACCGGTGTTTCGCCGTTTCTCGCCGTTCTCTCCGATGAATCGATCACATCGCGCTTTGAACGCCTGATTCTCGTACACGGCGTGCGCACCTGGAATGAAACGGGCTACGTTTCGCGCTTGGTTAAGCGCAGTCCCAAACTTACCGTTGTTGCCTGCGTGACGCGCGAAAAAGGGGCGGCGGTAAACGAACGTATTCCCGACGCTTTGGCTGACGGCTCGCTTGAAAAGCTTGCCGGCATCACCATCGAAAAAGAACACTCCCGCGTCATGCTCTGCGGCAATCCGGGCATGGTCAAGAGTGTGCGCGAAGCCATGAAGGCCCGCGGCATTGTGAGCCCGAGAGGCGGCAAACCCGGCCAGCTTCTCGCGGAAAACTTTTGGCTTTAAGTCATAACCAACCCTCTGCGGCAGAGCTCGAAAGTCTTCTGCCGCAGACGCAGTGCCGACAGTGCGGATTTGCTGGTTGCCGCGAATACGCCGAGGCGATGCTTACGGGCACGGCCCCCGACCGTTGCCCTCCGGGCGGCGATGCCGGCGTCAAAATCCTGGCTGCCGCATTACACCGCGCTGAAACAAAACTCAATCCCGAATACGGGCACGAAGCCCCCTTTGCGTTTGCGCGCATCGATGCCGGTCGCTGCATCGGGTGCCGGCTCTGCGCCAAAATCTGCCCCGTTGACTGTATTGCGGGCGCTCCCAAGCACCTCTACGCCGTCATTGAAAGCGAATGCACGGGCTGTGCGCTTTGCCTCACGGCCTGCCCCATGGACTGCATAACACTCGTTGAGTGCGGCAAAGTCTGGAGCAAAGACGACGCCCGGGCCGCCAAAGGCCGTTATGAAGCCAAAAAAGCCAGGGCCGAGCGAAAACTGAAAAAACTCACGGAAACAGCTGAGCGCCTTGCCGTCAATAAAAAATCCCTGATGGCAGATGTTTTAAAACGCGCCGCACTGCTTCAGCAAAAATAAAAAAAATGAATAAAGAAAAACGCCGCCGGATATTTGAAATTCTCTCCGCCGAGCGGCCCGACCCCAAAAGCGAACTCAATTACACGACGCCCTTTGAATTACTGATTGCCGTGATGCTTTCAGCGCAGGCAACCGACAAGAGTGTCAATATCGCCACCGCCAAACTCTTTCCGGCGGCCAATACTGCGCATGCGATTGCCGCCTTGGGCGTCGAAGGCCTTGAGCCCTATATCCGCACGATCGGTCTGTGGCGCGCCAAAGCAAAACACATTATTGACACCTGCACGATTCTGGAAAAAGACTTTAACGGCGAAGTCCCTGCCAATTTTGATGCGCTCACGAAACTGCCCGGTGTCGGCACTAAAACCGCCAATGTAGTTTTAAATGTCGCTTTCGGTAAACCCACGATTGCCGTTGACACGCATATTTTCCGCGTCGCAAACCGTACCGGTATTGCTCCGGGAAAAACGCCGCAGGACGTGATGGAAAAACTGCTGAAAACCACGCCAAAAGAGTTTCTCACCAATGCGCACCACTGGCTTTTGCTGCACGGCCGCTACTGCTGCAAGGCAAGAAAACCCGAGTGCGGCGCCTGTCCGATTTTTGATTTGTGTGAATATCCGGAAAAAACGAAAGAGTAATTTCGTTTCGCAAAAAAGAAATTAAAAAAGTGTTTCTCCGTGATTATCTGCGTCCGTATTAATTACAATGCGGATATTCACCAAACAAACACAGGGTTATTCAAATGTCCGTTGATATTCAGGAACTGCGCAAGCTGCAGCTGCAGGAAGATCAGGTCCGTGCCAAGAAGGAATCGTTCCGTAAGGACGCCATCGATACCATTAACTGTCTTATCGCCATGTTCGGCTTTAAGCCCTCTGACCTCGATTTCGAAGGCACCTATACCCCGAAGATTCTCAAGGGTACGCGCGGCCGCAAGACAAAGACCGCTGTTGCCGACAAGCCCAAGCGCACCATTAAGCCGAAGTATGTGACCCCTGACGGCGCCTGTACCTGGACGGGCCGCGGCAAGATGCCCGTGAAGATGCGTGAACTCGTGGATGCGGGCACGCCGCTTGAATCCATGCTCATTGAAAAGACGCCCGCTGAACAGCTCTGAGCCGTCTCTCAATATTGAGTTCAAAAGCCGCCCGCGATAACCATACTGCGGGCGGTTTTGTTTTACAGATTATCCAAAACTGCCCGTATTAAGGCAGATATCCGCAATCGTTGCTCATCCGGTCTGTTTTTTGAGAAACCTCTGTTACGCTTTACCAGAATTTGAAACGCACTGCTTCAAAACGCTGCGTTATCGTTAAGCTGAGTTTGTCTGACCGATTTTTCGTGAGAAATTTTCCGCACCATGTCCGGACTTGTTGACTTCACCCGACGCCGCCTGCTGAAACTCCCCTTTGCCGCTGCCATTGCCGGCTCGGGCACGGCTGTTGCGGCAGCAACAGGTGTGCATCATGTCTCGCTTGAGCTCGGCGGCAGCTTTCAGGGCGAGCGCCTTGCGCGCATGATGGCGGAGAAAAACTACCGGGACGGTGCGTTTCACAACCTCCCCGGCGGCACCCGAGGTCCGGCTGTCGCTGAATCCCGCTGGAAAAAGATCACCAAGGCCTTTGCCGAAAAACCCGAGGGCGTCAAGCCTTCGGCGCCGGTTGCGCACCAGAAAACCGACCTCAGCAGCGTCCGTAACGGCGAAATGCTCTGGCTCGGACACTCGGCGTTTTACCTCAGAGCCGAAGGGCTTTCGATTGCCGTGGATCCGGCCCTTGCGGCCGCCTGCCCGATTCCCGGCTTTTTTGAGCCCTTTAAGGGAGCAGACGTCTACCGGGCCGAAGACATTCCGCCCTTGGACGTCCTTCTCATCACGCACGACCATTACGACCACCTCGACTACCCGACGATTGCGGCGATCAGATCACGCGTTAAGCGTGTGGTCTGTCCGCTGGGGGTGGGGGCGCACTTTGAAGCCTGGGGCTACGATCCCGAGCGGATCACGGAAACCGTCTGGTATGAGTCCGTGCGTCTTGCACCCAACCTTGAACTCACCTGCCTGCCCTCGCAGCACTTCTCCGGCCGCACGATGACGATGAACACGACGCTTTGGGCGGGCTTCATGTTCGATATCGCGGGCTACAAGCTCTACCTCTCCGGCGATGGCGGTTACGGCCCGCACTTTAAGGCCGTCAGAGACATGTTCGGGCGCATTGACTTTGCCGTACTCGAAGACGGCCAGTACAACAAGGAGTGGTCTGACATCCATCTGATGCCCGCGGATTGGAAACTGGCTCTCACGGATATCGCGCCCGCCGTTGTCATGCCCTGCCATAACGCCAAATACGCCTTAAGCCGGCACGTATGGACCGAACCCCTCACTGCAGCGCTTGACAATGCCCGCTCTGTGCGGATTCCGATCACCACGCCTCTGATCGGCTCACGCATTGCGCTTGCTGATCCCGCGGCGGCAGGTAAAATCTGGTGGCCCGAAAAACCTTGATTTCCGTCTCCCCGTGAGTTCCGATTCTTTTAACGGCGTGCGCCTTACCGTTGCTCCGATGGAAGGCCTCACCGGTTATGTGTTCCGCACCGTCCACCAATCTTTTTTCGGCGGCGCGGATGCCTACTACATTCCCTTTGTCACACCCACACAGGAGCCGCGCTTTACCGAGCGGCAGTTAAAGGACCTTGCGCCTTCAGTCAACAGGGGAATTCATTGCGTCCCTCAGCTTCTGACGCGCCGCCCGGAGGACTTTGTCTGGGCCGTGAGGGCGCTGCTTGACATGGGCTACGATGAAGTGAACCTCAACCTGGGCTGTCCCGCCGGTACCGTCGTTGCCAAAGGGAAGGGTTCGGGATTTCTGCGAACTCCTGCGGAACTTGACACATTCTTCGGTACGGTTTTTGACACGCTCGGAGACGATATTCCCGTCACGGTCAAAACACGACTCGGCTGGAGCGAAGAGTATGAGTTTGCCGATCTTGCACGGATTTATTCGCATCACCCGATTAAACGGCTGATTGTGCATGCGCGGCTTAAAACCGATCTGTATAAGGGCGATGTGAGGCTTAACGTCTTACAGGACGCTCTGCCCCTTCTTGCGATGCCCCTGGGCGTAAACGGCGACATCGTGACGGTCGCCGACCTCAAAGCCCGTCTTGCCGCCTTTCCCCGTTCCGTCGAACTCATGGTCGGGCGCTCCCTGATGGCCGATCCCGCGCTTTTCAGAAAAGCCCGCGGCGGCGAAGCGGCAACGCACGATGAGATCTTTGCCTTTACCGATGCCCTCTTGAAGGACTACACGGCGGCGTTCTCAAGCCTCAAAAACGCCGTGATGCGGTTAAAGGAATATTGGTTTTTCCAGCAGTTTCTCTTTGAAAACCCGGAAAAGCACATCAAGCGCCTCTTTAAAGCCAGGACGCCGGACGATTTCTTTGCCGCCCTTGACGCCATGAAAAACGAACTCCAGATACGGCCGGAACCCGTTTACGGCTGGCGCAAAGCGCTTGGCTGATACCCGAAAGCAACGTTGCGGAAAAACTTCTTCGAAAATAAGCAGAAATACTCATATTTGCGGATAGAATAAAAGAAAAGGACCCGCACGGGTTCGTCTCCGTTTCACTACTGCAAAAGAGGCAAACGTATGACGCTTATTATCGGATTGACCGGCGGTATCGCCAGCGGCAAAACCACAGCCACGGATGCCTTTCGTGCGCTCGGCGTCCCTGTCATTGACGCCGATGAAATTTCGCATGTCCTCACTGCCGCTCAGGGTAAAGCCCTTCCGGAAATTGCGCTTGAATTCGGCGCGGACGTGATCGGCACCAACGGCCTTAAGCGTGAACTCATGCGCGAGATCGTCTTCAGCGACCCGAAGAAAAAAGAAAAGCTTGAAGCGATTCTGCACCCGATGATCAAAAAGGAAATCTTCGAGGAACTGAAAAAGGTCAGCGGCGCAGACTATGTGATTCTGAGCATTCCGCTTTTGGTGGAAAGCGGCCGCTGGAAGGACGCCGTCGCCCGCGTCGTGGTGGTCGACGTCCCCGAAGACGAACAGATCAGCCGCCTGCGCTTTAACCGCCATATGAGCGAAGAAGAAGCACGCGCCATCATTGAGTCGCAGGCAAGCCGCAAGGAACGCCTTGCCGCTGCCGATGACGTAATCAGCAACGTGGGCACGATCGACGACCTCACCGAGGCCGTTGCCGAGCTTGACGCCAAGTACCTCGCGATGGCCCGTGCCAAAAAAGCCTAAACTGTCGGGTTTCCCATGTCCTGAGCCGGTCTTTTTAGGAAAAAGGCCGGCCCGTTTTTATCCGGAAAAAAAAACCGATGCTTGTGAAATGTCCCACGTGCAAAAAGATGCACGAGTATGACGTTAAAAGCCCCTGGAGGCCTTTTTGCAGCGAGCGCTGCAAATTAATTGACCTCGGCAAGTGGGCCGCGGGTGAATACCGCATTGAAGGGGCTCCGGGAACCGCTGACCCCGAAGCCCTTGCGGCCGAAGTGATGCGTCAGGCCGCCGAAGAGAAAAAAGACAAAGATTAAAACCGGCAGTACACGCCGTGAGCACCGGCCCTGAGGGACTCCGTCAGGGTTTCGGGCGACCCTTCCACGTAAAGTGGCAGCCGGTTGCGGTGGTGGCTCACAAGGTCCGTGCCGGGATTGACGCAGAGAGCATAGGTAACGCCGTCGGCGGCCGCTTCATCGGCTTCGGCGGCGGTTGCCGCCCAGCAGCCCGTCTCACGCAGATCAACCACGGGAAGCCCCTTTTCAGCGGCAAATTGAAGGGCCGTGTCGTCCTCAGCCAAAAAGGCTGCGCCCTTGGTATGCCGGACAAAGTCCGCGGCCTTTGTAAGCCCCGCGGAGCTTTCCGGCACCGCCAGCACCGCGGGCAGCGCAATCCGGCTGATCACAAGCGCGTCCATCGGCAGCAGCTTCATTGCGGCAAGTGTCCCGGTGTCCTCTGCCGTACACCAGCAAAACGTCTGATTTTCCAGCGCCTTGGGCGTTCCGCTGAAGGCCCAGGAACGCCGGAAGTGAAGCCTCACATAGGCGTGGGGATAGTCGTGCTCCATGACAAACCAGGGGACCGAATCCGTAATCGTCAGATCCAGCTCCTCCCGGAGTTCACGCACGAGCGCCTCGTGCACGGACTCCCCCTTTTCGAGTTTTCCGCCCGGAAATTCCCAGTAACCCGCGTAGGGTTTCCCTTCCGGACGTGATCCGAGCAAAAACTTCCCGCTCTGAGGATCAATCACAACGGCAACAGCAACTTCGGTGACAGGACGATCGGGCACTTTCACTTCCTCATGGCTTTGAGTTTTTCACTGCCCGCACGGTTACGGGCGTACTGCAGCGCCACGCGGCCGCTTCGGCCGCCGCGCTGCAGGGCAAACTGCAGGGCTTCAAGACGCACAGCTTCGCTTGTGACGACCGCCTCTTCAACGCCGAAACGGCGCAGAGCGGCAAAAACGGCAGCAAGGTACTTGTCCTGGCTGAAGGGATAGAAACTGAGCCACAGGCCGAAGCGCTCGGCAAGCGAGAGCTTTTCTTCAAGCACTTCCCCGGGATGCAGCTCCCCTTCATCGTCTAAAACCGCCTGTGCGTTGTCTGACACGGGTTCGGGCAGCAGATGCCGGCGATTACTCGTGGCGTAAACGATGAGATTGTCGCCGCCCGCGGCAACCGAGCCGTCCAATGCGGCTTTAAGCGCCTTGTAGCCTCCCTCACCGAGTTCAAAGGAGAGATCATCGCAAAAGAGAATAAAGCGCTCGGGGCGGCGCGCCGTGATCCGCACGATATCGGCAAGATCTCTGAGATCATCCTTATCGATTTCAATGAGCCGCAGCCCCTCATCGTAAAAACGCGTCAGGCACCCGCGGATCAGCGAACTTTTCCCCGTACCGCGTGCGCCTGTAAGTAGCACGTTGTTGGCGGGAAGCCCCTTTACAAACTGCTCGGTGTTGGCCAAAAGTTCCGCCTTCTGTCCCTCGATATAAAGCAGATCATCGAGCTCGACGCGGGCGAATTTCTCCACGGGTTCAAGCCGCCCCACCGTGGTGCCCAGGCACGTGCGGCGCACCCAGCGGAAAGCCGGTCGTGTCCAGTCGGTTTCATCTTCAGCCGCAGGGAGCACCGCCTTAAGGCGCGTGAGCACCTCGCCGAAGAGTTTTTCGTTTTCTGGCGTCATGCTTAACTGCGGTAATCGGCGTTGATCGTCACGTACTCGTGGGAGAGGTCCGTGGTCCAGACGGTTTCCGAAGCCACGCCTCTGCCCAAATCAATGCGCACCGTGATTTCAGGCTGCGCCATCACGCGCACACCGTCTTCTTCACGGTAGCCTGCAGCACGGCCCCCATGCTCGGCAACGAGCACGTCATCGAGCCAAAGCGTCACTTTGGAGCTGTCAAGGTCCTCGACACGGCTGTTGCCCACAGCAGCAAGAATACGTCCGAGGTTGGGGTCCGAGGCAAAAAACGCGGTCTTCACCAGCGGCGAATGCGCCACGGCGTAGCAGACCTGGAGGGCTTCGGCTTCGCTTTTAGCACCCTGCACCTGCACCGTAATAAATTTCGTGGCCCCTTCACCGTCACGGATCATGGACTGAGCAAGATGCCGCGCCACCACGCAGAGCGCTTCGGTAACGGCGTCAATCCGGGGATCATCGGCACTCGTGATCGGTTCCATCTTGGCTTTGCCGGTGGCAATCACCACAAAGCTGTCGTTGGTGGAAGTGTCGCCGTCCACCGTGATGCGGTTGTAGCTCTTGTCGGCGACGCGCTTGACGATCAGGGGAAGAACCTCCGCGCTGATTGCGGCGTCGGTGGCAATGAAGCCGAGCATTGTGGCCATACGCGGCTCAATCATGCCTGCGCCTTTACTGATGCCGGTTACCGTGATGCGGGCAAATTCGAGGAACGCTTTGGTGGAAAAAGCCTTGCAGACGGTATCCGTGGTCATGATGGCTTCCGCGGCCTCAAGCCAGTTGTCCGGTGCAAGATCCGCATACGCCTCGGGTAACCCCTTGATGAGGCGCTCCACGGGAAGCTGCTCCATGATGACGCCCGTGCTGAAGGGAAGCACTGCGTCTGTGCCGCAGCCCACAAGTTCCGCGGCCTTCTCACAGGTCTTTTCAGCGTTCATAAGGCCCGTCTCACCGGTACCGGCGTTGGCGATGCCGGTATTGACGACAATGGCGCGCACGGCATTGGTTTTCGCCAGATGCGCGCGGCAAACCTGCACCGGGGCTGCCGCAAAACGGTTCCGGGTAAAGACTCCTGCGACGGTCGAACCTTCAGCAAGACGCACAAGCAGCAGATCCCGGCGGCCGGGCTTACGGATGCCGGCGCGGGCGGTACCGAGTTCCACCCCTTCCACAGGGAAAATCATCCGGGGGTCCGGGCTCTTTAAATTAACTGCCATGACTGTCTCTCCGATTCTTTTTTAACTGGCAAAAATAACGGCGCCGAAAACACCGTTGCGCAAAGGGTCATCATAACCCGATGCACGGTGTTTTTCGGCGCCGCAGACTACCGCAGCCGAAGTTTTTGGATTACTTAAGCCGCCCGTGGCAGTCCTTGTACTTCTTGCCCGAGCCGCAGGGGCACGGATCGTTGCGGCCCACGTGCGAGAAGTCGATCGCTTCTTCGTGTTTGGCCGTGGCGGCTTGCGCGCGCTGCGCACCCATCTCTTCACTGCGTTCGGTCGCAGCCTGTGCTTCCTCAGGCATCTGAATCTGCACGTTCATGAGCACGCGGCAGAGCTGCTCGCGCACGTTATCCAGAAGCGACTCAAACATCGAGAAGGCTTCGCGCTTGTATTCCTGCTTGGGCTGCTTCTGGGCGTAACCGCGCAGGTAAATCCCCTGTCGCAGGGCATCGAGCGCCGTGATGTGCTGACGCCAGGTGGCGTCCAGAACCTGCAGAAGCACGTTGCGGGCAAAACCGGCCCAGGCTTCGTGGCCGACCAGCTCTTCCTTACCCTTTTCAATGGCATCGGCCGTCTCAAGGAGTTTCTTCAGAAGGTCTTCATCGGTGACGCTGTTGTCTTTTTCCAGCATCTCCTGCATCGGGATGTCAATGCCCCAGTTGGTTTTAAGCTGAGAGGTGAGTCCCTTGAGGTCCCACTGCTCTTCAACGGTATCCGCGGGCACAAAGCTTCTGAAGAGATCCGTGAAGTAGCCTTCCCGCAGGCTGTTGATCATGTCGCTGACGTCCTTACTCTCAAGGATTTCGTTTCGCAGGCGGTAGATCTCCTTGCGCTGATCGTTCTGGACGTCGTCAAATTCGAGCAGCTGCTTGCGGATATCGTAGTTGCGGCCTTCAACCTTACGCTGCGCGCTTTCAATCATGCGCGAGAGCATCTTGGATTCAATCGCCACGCCGTGCTCGAGCTTTAAGCGGTCCGCGATTGCCTTCATGCGGTCGCCGCCGAAGATTCTGAGCAACTGATCTTCCATCGAAAGATAGAAGACAGAGCTGCCCGGGTCACCCTGACGGCCCGAACGGCCGCGCAGCTGGTTGTCGATACGGCGGGATTCATGGCGTTCGCTGCCGATGATGCGCAGCCCCCCGGCCGCCACCACAGCGTCATGAAGTTTCTGCCAGTCGGCCTTAAGGGCCTCGATGCGCTTTTCCTTTTCTTCAGGCGAGAGCGTTTCGTCGGCACGGATTTCATCGATGTGCTTGTTGATGCCGCCGCCCAGAACGATATCGGTACCGCGCCCTGCCATGTTGGTGGCAATCGTCACGGCGCCGGGACGTCCGGCTTCAAGCACAACCTGTGCTTCACGTTCGTGCTGCTTGGCGTTTAACACATTGTGCGCAATACCCTCTTTGGTGAGGCGGTTGCTTAAGAGTTCCGAAATTTCAATGGAAGTCGTACCGACCAGGACCGGCTGACCGCGCTTGACGCAGTCCTTGACGTCGTCAACGATGGCCTGGTACTTCTCTTCGGTGGTGCGGAAAACCTTGTCCTGCGCATCCTGACGGATCATCTTGCGGTGCGTGGGCACCACCACGGTTTCCAGACCGTAAATATCCTGGAATTCGTAGGCTTCCGTATCGGCCGTACCCGTCATACCCGCAAGTTTCTTGTACATGCGGAAGTAGTTCTGGAACGTGATGGAAGCCATCGTCTGGTTTTCCTGCTGGATCTTGACGCCTTCCTTGGCTTCCACGGCCTGATGCAGACCGTCGGACCAGCGGCGGCCGGGCATTAAGCGGCCGGTGAATTCGTCGACGATGATGACTTCGCCGTTTTGCACTACGTACTGCTGATCACGCTGGAAAAGCGTATGGGCTCTGAGCGACGCATTGAGGTGGTGCAGCAGAATAATGTTCTGGGGCGAATAAAGGCTCGTGCCGTCCTTGATGAGTCCCTTTTCGGTAAGGATCTTTTCAAGGTGCGCGTGGCCGGCTTCAGAGAGATAAACCTGATGGGCCTTTTCATCCACCCAATAGTCCCCTTCAGCCTTTTCATCGGCCTGACGCTTTAAAAGCGGCGGGATTTCGTTGATCTGACGATAGAGATCCGTGTTGTCGTCAGCTGCACCCGAAATGATGAGGGGCGTACGGGCCTCATCAATGAGAATCGAGTCGACTTCGTCGACGATCGCGTAATTGAGCCCTCTCTGACGGCGGTTGGCGACGTCATACTCCATGTTGTCGCGCAGGTAGTCAAAGCCGAACTCGTTGTTGGTGCCGTAGGTGATGTCGGCGGCGTAGGCGGCCTTTTTGTGTTCCGTATCCTGCTGCGAGAGAATCGTTCCGACGCTCATGCCGAGGAAGTTGTAAAGGCGTCCCATCCAGGCGGCGTCGCGGCTTGCGAGGTAGTCGTTCACGGTCACGACGTGAACGCCCAGCCCCGGCAGGGCGTTGAGGTACACCGCAAGCGTTGCGGTGAGAGTCTTCCCTTCACCGGTGCGCATTTCGGCAATCTTGCCGTCGTTTAACACCATGGCGCCGATCAACTGCACGTCAAAGTGGCGCATTCCGAGCACACGGGTACTTGCTTCACGCACCACGGCAAAGGCTTCAGGCAACAGTGCCTGCAGATCCTCACCCTTAGCCAAGCGTTCGCGGAATTCAACGGTCTTGTGCTTGAGCTCATCGTCCGTGAGCTTTTCCATCTCCGGCCCGAGCTTATTGATGGCAGCGCACTTCTTGCGGTACTGCCGGATCAACCGGTCGTTGCGGCTGCCGAAAATCTTGGTGAGAATCGAATCAAACATAGTTATCCAGTCAAAGAACCCGGCGGTGTTTTTTTTGGGAAGCGCCGGTTCCTTAAAAATGCGGACGGCACAAAGCCCTCCGCCCAAAAGAAATAACGGCTATTATCGCACAGCAAACCCCTTATTTTCGGACAAAAATGTGCCCGTTTCCTTCACGGAAAAGGGCTCACGAGCGCCTTATCCCCGCCATGTATTACAAAAAAGCACCGCGCCGCGGCAAATTCAGAACTTTTGCACAGATCACTTTTGCCGCCGGTGAAGAGCAAAGCGTGGCCGAACAGTTAAAAGACGCCCGCAAAGCCGCCCGCGCCGTGGCAGGCGAAACCGCCAAAATGCGGCTCGGCCTGGACTTTTCCGACATCGCCAACATCCGCGTGACGCCCGAAAAAATCACACTGCTTGTGAAAACCGCGATCCAGCAAAACCGCCTGCGGCAACTGCTGCCCCGCATTACGGCTGCTCTCGGGCGCGCGGGCTTTATTGCCCCCGTGGACATCAAAATCCGTCCGGTCACAGACCACATCCGCTTAAGAACCCGCACCGTTGAGACGAATCCCCGCACCATGTCGGAGACGGCGCTTTCAGCAGTTGAAGAAAAGGCCGGCTCGATGAACGAGTCGGCCTTAAAAGACGCCTTACTGTCGCTTGCCCGGGCCATGCGTAAAAAGCAGGCCGGCCCAGCTGCATAACGGTCTACACCGCTGTCGCGGCAGGCTCAAACGCGGAAGTCGCCACCATAAAGGGGCGGTCTTTCTCTGGCACCGTCACAAATTCCCAGGCTTCGCTGTCAGCTAAAAGCTCCCGCAACAGCCTGTTGTTGATGGCGTGGCCGGACTTATAGGCACTGTACTTTGCAAGCAGCTGATGGCCGAGCACATAAAGGTCGCCCATCGCATCGAGAATCTTGTGCTTTACAAATTCGTCGGGAGAGCGCAGTCCGCCGACGTTGAGCACCCGGAACTCATCCATCACAATCGCGTTTTCCAGCGTGCCGCCCTGCGCAAGACCCATTGAGCGGAGCATTTCAACGTCAGAAACGAAACCGAAGGTACGCGCACGGCTCACGCTCTGCTCGTAGGTTTCCTTGGAAAAGTCCACCACCGCACGCTGCACGGTGTTGTCAATCGCGGGGTGGCCGAAATGGATGCTGAAGTCGAGGATAAAGCCGTTGTGGGGCTCGAGTTTGGCCCACTTGTCGCCGTCGTGCACTTCAACCGTCTTTTTCACGCGCACAAACTTCTTGGGCGCATTCTGTTCAATCACACCCGCCGAGCGGATGAGATAAACGAAGGTGGCGCCCGAGCCGTCCATCACAGGAATCTCAGGCGCGTCCACATCCACGTAGACGTTGTCGATTCCGAGGCCGTTTAACGCGCTCATCAGGTGTTCGATCGTCGAAATGATGATCTTGCCTTCGTTTAAGGTCGTCGCCATGCGCGTGTCGTTCACGCTTGTGGGGCGCGCAGGCAGTTCAACCGGCGGCGTCAGATCCACGCGGCGGAAGATGATACCCGTGTCAGGAGCGGCCGGCCGCATCTCGAGTTTGACACGACGCCCCGAATGCAGGCCGATGCCGACGGCCGTGACCGTGCGGCGCAGAGTGCATTGTTTGAGCATGTTTTTTAACGGTGACGGATAAATGTCGGAACACTCACAAAGGGCGTGGCGGAAACCTCACTTTGCTGCGGCTTATCCTGCGGCGCCGTGCGGGCCCAGTCGTCCGACAGATGCTGCTGCGGCTGCGGCGCCGGCTGATGCACGGTCTGCGGCTGCTGCAGAGCCGGATCATTTGTCTGCGGTGCAAACTGCGGCTGCGCGGCGGGCGCGCTCTGGGGCTCGCGCACGGGCTGCGTGTAGCCGTAACCGAACGTCTGCTGAATCGGCGCCTGAGGCACAGCCTGCTGCGCAGGGGCCTGGCCGAACGCAGGCTGCGAGAAGACCTGGGGACCTCTGCCGTAAATGCTGCTACCCAAACCGCCCTGACCGGCTTCGGGCGTATGACGTCCCGTATCGTCGTCAAGACCCGTTGCGACCACCGTCACACGCAGCTCATCGCCCATGTCGTTATCGAAGGCCGTGCCGATAATCTGGTTGGCGTCGCGGCTCACGAAGTTCTTCATGACGCTCATCACTTCGCGGATTTCGGGATTGGTCATCGTTTCAGCCGAAGCCGTCACATAAACGAGAAGGCCGCGGGCACCCTGAAGGTTTGCTCCTTCCAGAAGCGGGCAGGCAATCGCCTTTTCCGCTGCTTCACGGGCGCGGTCCGGACCGCTTGCGGTTGCCGTACCCATCATAGCCGTGCCGCGTTCACTCATCACGGTACGCAGGTCTTCGAAGTCAACATTGATGATGCCGGGCGTATGAATGATCTCGGCAATACCGTTACAGGCCTTGTAAAGCACATCGTCTGCGGCGGCAAAGCAGTCAACCATCGTGGCCTGACCGCCCACTTCGTCTTCGAGCTTGTCGTTGAGAATCACGATGAGGCTGTCGACCTTGTCCTTAAGGTTTTCAATGCCGGCCTGCGCCTGGCGCATACGGCGGGAACCTTCAAACTCAAAGGGCTTGGTGACGACCGCAACCGTGAGAATGCCGAGCTCTTTGGCAATCTCGGCAATCACGGGAGCCGCACCGGTTCCGGTGCCGCCGCCCATGCCGGCCGTGATAAAGAGAAGATGCGTACCCTCAAGCGCCTCACGGATCTTGTCGGCGGCTTCCTGTGCGGCCATGGCACCCACTTCGGGTTTGGCGCCCGCACCGAGCCCGGTCTTACCGAGCGGAATCACGATGTTGGCCCGGGAGCGGCTCAGCGCCTGCTTATCCGTGTTGGCAGCAATAAACGTAATTCCCTGAGCCTGATTGTCGATCATGTGCTCAACGGCATTGCCGCCGCCACCGCCGACACCGATGACTTTGATGCAGGCATCGAAATGATTGGGCTGTTCCGTAATGGCCTCAAACGACATGGCTATCCTTTTTACCGGCGGGCCGATATCTCGTCCCGCCCAAATATTTGACTACCGGTAGTCTGCCGCCCATTGCGCTAAAAAATCACGCATGCAGGCGGCAGTCAAAATTCGTGCGCATTATTGTAGAGCCTTTTTCCCGCTCTCCGAAAGGGTGCTCAGGCTCCCGTAGCAGAAATTTGCAATCTTTCCGGACGACTGCGTCAGAATTCAAAGCGCCAGAGCACGTCAAAGGACTGACCGGTGCCGGAAACAGCCTGAAGATAAAGTTTGGGCAGCAGCCTGTAGCGCAGCGTCAGAGTCGTTAAGGAATCAAAGATTCCCATGCCGTACTTCACCTGAAGGCCGGGCAGGACGTAACCTGAGAGCACCACCTGAGAGTCCGTGCCGCGGCCGGCGGTGTCCACGGTAAGACCTTCAATACCGGCAGCCTCCCCGATTTTGCCCACAACGCGTCCGGCCTGACTTGCGCCGAGTCCGATTAAGGCCGAGGTCATAGCGTTGCTGCCGGCTGCATCATTTTCATTATCAAGCCCGTGCCCGGTGAGAAGGTAGGAAAGTTTGTTTTCATCACTCATCTCCGGATCGGAAAAAAGTTCCACCTTGGGAGCCGATGCTGTTCCTGTCACCTGAACCCCCGCCGTGACGTCATCCTCCGTGGTTTCACTGTTTCTCACGGCCTCAATTTCAAGTGTCGGGTTGTCTGCCGGCCCGGCAAAAATGAGAAGCCCCTTGGTGATTCTCAAATCCTGACCGTAGGCGTGAAATGTCCCCTCATCAAGGCTCACGCGGCCGTCCAGAGAAAATATCCCTTGGTTCTGCCGGGCATGAAGGTCCCCTTTTAAACCGGCCTTGAGTTCAAAGACGTTGATGCGGACGTGTTCTCCGAAATGAAGGGCAATGTCAGCGGAAACTCGCGATGCGAGATCTGATTTTTCTTCTGCTTCATCCCGGTCAATCACAACCTCGTCGGATGACGTGCCTTCCGCGCCCTCCGGCAGGCTGTTGACCGCAATACGGGCCCGGGGGACAGCAACTCTTCCGGTAACGGCCAATGTTTCACCGCGGGCTCTGACGCGTAAGTCAGGCGCCACATCCACCGAAATATCCGGACTCACGTCAAGCCGAAGCCGCTCGCTTGTCATCGTGAGATCAGCCGCGGGACTGTCCATGTCGCTCCAGTCAAGGTGCGCGGCAGCCGAGGCCTTTCCCTGATTTGTCATGAGCTCAAGCGCTGCGTCAGACTGCGTCCCCGCAAAGCTGAGCGTCAGGCGGCTCGGCTGCATCTGAAAAGGCATCTGAGGCGACACGACTGAAAGGTCCGTGACGGCCGCCTCCCCCGTGAGCTCCGGCCGACGGATGCTGCCCGACACACCCACGTCTGCCGTCAATAGCCCCGTGACTTCGGTTTCAGCGGGCAAAAGCGCTCTGAGATCTTTCAGTTCCAGCCCCTGAACGGAGAGTCTTCCTGAGAGTGTGTCATTGCGGCGCCGGTCAGCGGTTACGGCTAGCGTCACAGGACGGGAACTGCCCGCCGTGTGCGTCTGCGCACTGACGGTGAAGGCGGAGGCGTCTGCCTTAAGTACCAGGCGCGTATCCGTCAGTGTGAGCCCCTCGTTTCGGGCTTTGCCGGACGTTTTCTGCTGCAGCCGTGCGGTGATCCGCGGCGCCTCAAAAAGCGCTTCGGCCGTCTGTTCTCCGTTTTCGCCGAACATCTGCCGCAGGGAAGCCCTTCCTGAAAGGGTGCCCGTAATCTGCGGCTTTTGCTCGAAAAGCGCCGCGAAGTCAGAGGGTTCAATACGGATGCCGTCGGCCTTCACGGTAAGGGCTGTCTTGTCGGCTGTAAGTTCAGTAAGACAGAACCCTGTGCGTGCTGACGCGCCGCCCGCAAAACAGGCGTTTTTCAGCTGTTGGCTTGCTGCGGAGACAGTTAAAGGCGCAGCCTTGGTGAGCGCCCAGGCACCCAACGGCGTTTTAACCGAAAGGCTTTGTGCCGCGCCGCTCCAGAGAGCCGCCTCAGTCTTCCAGCTTCCTGTCAAACGCCCGTCAAGCGCGAGCCCGTGCGTCTTTTCACGCGCCGAAAACCGCAGCGTGTGTTTTTCCGGCGTGCCCGCAAGAACCAGCCGGGCTTCAGGGACCGCGTAGTCTCCCTGCCGCAGGCCGTTTACCGTAAGCGTCACGGCGTCTGCCGCACCCCCGGATCCGAAACGCCCGGCCAGACGCGCCCGGTCAATAGCTAGATCATTAAAGCGCATACCGGAGGCCGTGAGATCGGCTGAAAGCCTGGGCTCACCAAGAGACCCCGAAACCGCCACCGTGCCTCTTGCCTCACCCTTTAACTGCGGCAAAACTTCGGAAAGATCCGGCGCCGCAATCCGGGCTTTGAGGTTTAATGCGCCTTTGCCGGCCACGGCAACGCTGCCGTCCGCGGTCATCGTGTTGCGTCCCGCCCGCAAAGTGACGTTTCGGGCCGAAACCGTGCCGCCAGAGGCAGCACGGAGTCCGCCCGCGGCCTCAAGGGCCCGACCGGAGACAAGCCCCGTGAAATTCATGGATTTGAGTGCTGCGTCCCAGTGCCCGTCACGGTAAAACACGGAAAAATCCGTCGCTCCCTCAAGGCGCAGTTCTGTGGGCAGGAGCGGTTTTGCGGCCTGAAGGTTTACTGCCGTCAATGAGCCGCTCACACGAAGGCCGTTTGAAGCATTTATCTGCGCCCGGGCCTTAATCCGGGCGTGCTGACCTTTTTCACCTGCCGCCGCATCAAGAAGCCTGACCGTGATCGCGCGAAGCCCCTTGGTATCAAGTGTGGTTTCTCCGGAAAAGGGAACGTCTGAAAGAGCTGCGGAACCCGCTAACGCTTTCCCCATCACAGAAGCCTTAATGCCGGCATTAAGAACCGTCCCCTGCGCCTTAACCGTAAAAGCGGTCACTTTGACAGCGTCTTTGTCACTGATCTTTTGCTCAAAAGGCGCGGTCAAAAAAACTTCGGCTTCAAAAGGCAGTTCGGGCTTCATGAGAAAACCGGAAGCCTCGGCCCGGGCGTGAACCATTCCTGCCGTCGATATCCGTGCCGTGAGTTTTTCCCGGAGGGCTCCCGTCACTCTGACATCGGTCTTTTGTTCGCGTCCGTCAGCCGAGAGCACCGCCGAAGCCTGCAGATCCACGGGCCAGGCCCCCGCCGTCTGCGCGTTCCCGCTCACCGTCAGCTGCATCTGAGGAATGTCTGCCGTCAGCTGCCTCACGGAAAGTTCTGTCTGCGTGAGCGACAGATCCGCGGCAAATCGGGACGGTGCCAAAAGCGTTTCCTTTCCCTGCCGCACCGTCACGCCCTGAGCCGTGAAGTTCTGCAGGGTGACGTCAACCGGAAGCACGAGTTTCTCAGGAACCGCCAGCCAGGAAGCCGCACCGCTTGCGCGGATCGTGTTTTCAAGTGCTGCCCAGTCGGTGGCCTCCGGCGCTTTTTGCTGCGCAGGCAGCGTCACCGCAAGCCCCGAGAGTGCCGTCTCAGCGATCCGGATGGTTTTATCCGAAGCACTCACGGCCAAATCGGCTTTCTGAAGCTCCAGATCAAGACTGCCCGAGTGAAAAGCAATATCCCTTAATGCAATACCGGTGACTTCAACATCAACCGGTAGTCCCTCAAAGTGCGTTGTCTGCTCTGCCGGCGCCACTTCCGGCGCACTTTCACCGGACTCAGCAACATTGACTGAGGCCTGCTCAAGCCTCACGTTGTGCAAAACGATGCGGTTTCCCTGCAAAAAAGCCATGAGGTCAAAGGCATAAGCGGCCTTTCCGACGCGCACCGCAACGCCCTCAGCGGCGTAGCTTAACCCCGTGATTTCAGGAGAAAGAAGTGTCCCTTGCGCCGATTCGAAAGAAAAACCCGGCACATGGTCGCTTGCCTCTTTGAGTACAAAGTGAAGGCCCGTTTCGGTCGCAGCCAGAAAGGCAACGGCACCGGTGGCGGCAGCGGAAAGCACGGCCGCGCCCGCAACTGAATATTTAAGCCAGCGCCGCATCACCATTGCGCCCCCAGACCGATGTAAAAGTGCAGGCCGCGTTCGGACGCGTCATTAATGGGCCAGGCAAGGTCAAATTTCACCGGCCCCACGGGCGAATCCCAGCGAATACCGACCCCTGCGCCTTTGTGCACCGTGAAATCATCCATACTGCGCACCGCATCACCGGCATCAAAAAAGGCAGCACCCCACCAGCGTCCCGTCACGTTGTACTGGTACTCAAGCGAGGCTGTCGCAAGCTTGGAGCCGCCGATAAGCCGCCCCCTGCCGTCTTCGGGCGAGACGCCCTTATAGTCAAAGCCGCGGATACTTTTGTCGCCGCCCACAAAAAAGCGCAGATCCGGCGGCACCGCGTCAATATCATCGGCAAAAACGGCGCCGAGCGAAATCCGGCCGATCACACGGTGGCGCACTTTAAACGTTCTGAGCCATGTGTTGTCAAGCCGCAGAATCACAAAGTCCACATCAGAAGCCCAGGCGCCGGACGAAACATCAATGCTGTACTTCTGGGAGTCACCCCACGAAGGACTCGTGTCTCCTCTCTGACGGATACGCGTGAGGCTTAATCCCGGATAAATGAGCTGCGTTGTCTGCGTAACGCCGCCCTGCGTGAAGTGATCCTGCGAGGCTTTCACCGATGCAACGCGCTGCCAGCCCGAAGCCGTCTGCCAATAGCGCGACAGACTTAACGTAAAGGCCGAAGACGCCGTGTCGTTGAGATCGGTGTGTTTGTAGCCCGCCGAAACAAGGTAGTACTGCTCAAGCGGATTTTCCTTTACGGGGATTTTTAGGCTCGCTTCAAAACTTTGTTCGGCCGTTGAAACACTCGTCTCTGCCGTGAGGCTGTAGCCGCGGCGGTTGATCCAGGGGCGGGTCCAGGAAACCGTCCCCGTCACACCGGTGTCCGAACTCACGCCGAGCCCGGTCTCAACAACGTTTTTCTTGCGGGGCACGAGACTTACGACAACCGGCAGCGCATCAGGCGTTCCCTTTTCAAAGTCCGGTGCCGCCGACACCAATTCAAACCACCCGGTTTGTGAAAGCCTTCGGCTTAATTCGGCAACCGCCGTCGCGCTGAAGTAGTCTCCTGCCTTATAGGGTGCCAGCGTGGCGAGCCGCTCCGGATCAATCTGGCTGCCCGCAAACACGGTTTCACCCACCCTGTAGCGCTCTCCGCTTTCAAAACGGATCACCCAGCGGGCTTTAGCCCTTTTCTGCTCAACTTCCAGACGTGATACGGCAAAACGCGCGTCAAAGTAGCCTTTCTGCAGCGTCAGGGTATTGAGTGACTTCTTAAAGTTTTCATACGCGGCGTGCGAAAGCGGCGTCCCGGCCTTGGGGACCGCGGCCAGAAGCTTTACAAAGTCCGGATCATTCTTGGCTGCACCGGTGATTTCAACCGCGGAATCGGTGAGCACGGTGCGCTCTCCGGGATCAACCCTGAGACTGAGCTTTTTCCCGTCGCGCGTGACGTCAATTGAGGGACTGTAGTACCCGTAGGGGCGCAGAGCCCGCGCGGCCGTCTCTCGGATTGAGGAATTATCAAGCCGCCAGGGCTCAGCCTCTCCCGTCGGTTCGAGCATCAGCACAATATTTTTGGCTGCGGCTGCATCGACACCGGTGACGGCAACCGACCCGGCGGCTGCCGTACAAGCCGTCAGACAGACGGCTGTTCCGAAAAGAAGATGCTGCCAGGCCACTCTGAGCGCTCCCGAAGTCCGAAATCAGAAACAAAGGAGAGCCTGTGGCGGCACAGCATGCTCCCGATTGCGCCTCACGTAAGTCTAAAGCCTTGCGCAGACTCTGCACCCGCAGCGAACTCAAGCCAGCGAACGGGCTCGGCTCCCTGAGACTGAAGCCATTCATTGGCCTTGCGGAAGTGCCCGCAGCCGATAAAGGGCGCGGGACCGCGCAGGGCCGATAAAGGCGATGGGTGGTTGCTTGTGAGAATCAGTATGGGCCCCTTGGCATTGTGACGGATCCCGTCGGCCTTGGCCTGCGCCCAGTTTCCCCAGAGCATATAAACGCAGGGAGTTGCGGCAGAAGCGGCTTTTGCAAGCACCGCGTCGGTGAGTTTTTCCCAGCCCCAGCGGCCGTGCGAAGCGGCTTCACCCTCTTCTACGGTGAGCACAGCGTTTAAAAGAAGCACGCCCTGCTCAGCCCACCCGGAAAGGTCACCGTTGGTGTGAATGCCCGTATCGTACTCAAGCGCAATTTCGCGGAAAATGTTTTTCAGACTCGGCGGGAGCTTTCGTAATTCGGGCGGAACCGAAAAACTCATTCCCACCGCCTGCCCCGGTCCGTGGTAGGGATCCTGTCCGAGAATCACCACCTTCACTTTTTCCGCGGGCGTCATCTCGAGCGCCTTAAAGGGATACGGCGGATAAATCACGGCACCGGCTTCAAGCCGCGCGTCAAGCCGTGCCAGAAGACTTTCTCCGGCCGGACTCTGAAGAAATTCCGTACAGAGAGGCTGCCAGTTGCCGGCCCCGTCCCAAAGATGCCGTTCCCGCGCAAAGTCACGCATGATTATTCCGAAAAGAAAAGTTGGGTAAGCGCCGCACCGGGGTTCCCCTGACGCATCAGGCTTTCGCCCACAAGATAGGCTCCGACACGAGCGCTTTTCAGCGCCGCCACGTCCTGCGGCGTCGCAATGCCGCTTTCCGAGACAATGATGCGGTCTCCGGGCACCAGATCGTGCAACGCAAGCGTCGTGTCGATGCTCGTCACAAAAGTGCGGAGATTGCGGTTATTGATGCCGATTAACGTCACCGGAAGCGCGAGAGCGCGCTTGAGTTCCCCCTCATCGTGACTTTCGGTGAGTACGTCCATTCCAAGACTGAGAGCCGTCTGCGCGAGTTTGAGCGCAAGCCCGTCGGTGAGCGCCCGCATGATCAGCAGTACCGCGTCCGCCCCCATCGCACGGGACTCGTAAATCTGCGCTTCATCAATCATGAAGTCTTTTCGCAGCGCCGGAATACCGACGGCAGCGCGCGCCGCACGAAACGCGGCTTCAGAGCCCTGAAAGTAGACGCTGTCGGTTAAGACAGAGAGGCAGGCAGCACCCGCGGCTTCATATTGCTGCGCCGTGCGCGCAGGATTGAAGTCCGGACAGATAAGGCCCTTACTCGGACTTGCCTTTTTCACTTCGGCGATGACGGCGGGCAGCCCCGCACTGATTTTTGTCTGCAGAGCGCGCACAAAGCCCCGCGGGGGATCGGCTTTCTCAGCCGCTGCCCTGAGCTCATTCATTGTCTTGCGGGCTTTCAGCTGAGCGACTTCCGCGCGCTTTGTTTCAAGTATCCGGTCCAGATAATCAGCCATTGTCTGCTCCCTGCGGCATTTCTTGTTTTCTGTGCGGGATTATGAGGCCGATTCACACTCACCGCCAACACACTTTCGAAACCAAAAGTACACAACCGGCACGTCCGAATGCCGCAAGCCCGTGCGGCATGATATTTTCTGTTTCTTTTCAATGCACTGACTCTTTTCCCCCGCACCGATTTGCAGGAAATAAAATCATCCGTATAATTTCGGTCTCTCGCGGGGTGTAGCGCAGCCCGGTAGCGCGCCTGCTTTGGGAGCAGGATGTCGGGAGTTCGAATCTCTTCACCCCGACCACGTTACTGGTTGTATGACTGCCCGTAGCTCAGTTGGATAGAGCATCGGCCTTCTAAGCCGAGGGTCGCTGGTTCGAATCCTGCCGGGCAGGCCACAACATGACGGCGAGACAAAAAATTAACGGTGGGTGTAGCTCAGTTGGTAGAGTCCCGGATTGTGATTCCGGTTGTCGTGGGTTCGAGTCCCATCTCCCACCCCAGGTCACTAAAGCCCTGCTGGTTCTCAGCAGGGCTTTTTCGTATCTTTCCGTACCACCAAACCCGCGCCGTTATTGGCTTCGCGGTGTTCCGCGCCGTCTCTCTCCGCGTCTCTCTGAGTCTCTCCCGTTTCTTTCTATCCCATAATTCAAAAGCACCCAAAAAGGTCCCAAAAAACGTCTCCCGCCGGATTGGCTCTTTTTTCCTTGCTTTATCCCTGCTTTAATTACGGTGCCGCAGCGCACTTTTCACTGGTTACTGCCTTTGCACACCACTTTCGGACAGTGGAAACAGGAACACGGGTTAATTCGCTGATCTTGCGCCATGAGACCCCCTCTGCGCGCATTTTCAGAACCTTCTCCCGCAACTCATCGGAATAACGCAGCTGGTTGTCTGCAATCTGAACCCTGAAGCGCCCCTTGCGGTACTCACGCTGCCAGTCCCGGACAGTGTTTTCCGAAAGTTCCAGAATTGACGCCACTTTGGTGTAGCCGTAGCCGTGCTCAAAAAGGTCACGGGCCCAGCGGCGCTTCTTTTCTGAGGCATAAAACGCGGGCTTCTGACGAACCGGCACGCTTTGCCCTGCACCATCACTGAGTGTCATGTTCATTTGTTTCGCCGAAAACGCTACTGGTAAAAAAGACCCCGCTTCCTCATTGAGGGAACGGGGCTTGAAAGTTGCCTGACATGGAGTTTTGATGCCGTTTTCTCCCGTCTTTTAAAGGAGAAACGACAGGTAACCGGCTCAAGCAAAACCGGGAGCTCCCTCTGAAGCGTTCGTGTGAACCCCTCAGAGAAAGCGGTAAAGCGCTTGCCCTTGCCGCCGTGGCGTTATCCGCTTTAGGCGGCTCGGGCCTCAGTCCGGTTACCCGGACTGAGTTTTTTTCATACCCGTTCGATTAGAACGCGTAGCGGACGTTGACGTTGAACGTGTTGTTCATACGGTCGTCGCTGCCCACGCCGAGCTTGTAGTTGAGACCAAAGCCCCAGGCGCCGTTGGTGGCATTGACGCCCAACGTAGCCTGAACCGGGTTGGAGTCAATCACACGGACCGCGAGGTCGTCAGTGGCCTTCACACCGGTGATGCCGAGTTTGAGATCAGCATCCTTGTCGCCGAAGGTCGGGACAACCGAGAGATCGAACTTCGGAGCAACCGTCCAGTCGCCCGTCTGGAAGTCACCGGAGACGGTGACACCAACCGGCATCTGGAAGACGTTCTGATCGTCGATTTCGGTCTTGTAACCGGCTTCAAAGCCGTCGGTCGACAGAGCCGTGTAGCGGATGCCGATATGGGGCACGAGCTTCACAGCGCCGACTTCCGCGAGGACTTCGGTGCGCAGGCCGATCGTGAAGGCATCGGTATCCTGGCTGAACTTCCAAGCCTGGCCGTAACCGTTGGCGGTCACGTCGTTGGAAGCCGTGAGGTAACCGATGTCAGCGGACACACCGAGAACGTCAGCAAAGGTCTTGCTGGCGTAGACGGAGAAGCCCACGAGGTCAGAGTCGGTGCTCGCCTTAACCGTGGAGTTCTTGTTGTCCGTGTCGGCCGTCCCGATCGTCAGAGCGGCGCCCAAAACAGCGTTGCAGGCGAACTGGTAGTCAACGCCGAGGACACCGGAGTAGATGTCGCTTTCGTAGCCCGCGCCGTCAAAGAGCGACTTGGCTTCGAACATACCGCCGTTGGCGGCAGCCCAGACGTTCACACCGGCAGCACGCTGGGTGAGGAGCGACACACGGTCAGCAACCGTTTCACCCATCTGGTTCACGGCGTCCATCGTCATCGTCTGAACGCCTGTGATGGCGCCGAGGCTTGCGACGTCCTTAGCGGCCGTCTGCATCTGCGTGAGAGACATATTGCCGTTGGCATCAGTCCAGCTCGTGGTGGAGTACAACCACTTGTTGAACTTCGCGGAAGACGAGGTGCCGTTGTCCATGTTCTGATCGAACATGGCGTAGGCAACACCGAAGCCTGCAGTAGCGGCGATATCAGCGTAGCCGTCGTCCTTCTCATTGATCATACGGAGTTCAACCGTGCCTTCGGTCGTCGTTGTATCTGTCGTCGTTGTACCCGTCGTCGTGAACTCAACTTCCGTCAGGAGATCACCCGCCCAAGTCATGTCATGCAGCGCATCACCGAAGTTAGCGGCCGAATCAGCGCCCTGTTTGAAAGCACCGATCTTGATCTTGTCGTGGACAGAGAAGTTGGCAATCGAAGCCACAGCATTCGAATCAAACGTAACAGGACCACCGAACACAGCCGTCGTACCCGTCACATCAACCTTATCAGCATCAATGATGAGCATCTGGTTGGCACCGACGTTCACTTCGCCAGCAGTAGCGCCGATACCGTTCACAGACACATACGTCGGAGCAGCGGCAGCCTTCGTGGTCGCGGCAACCTGGTTACCGACATAGATCACGGACGTAACAAGTTTCTTATCCTTGTTAATAACCGTCACACCATCGGTATCCAAAGGCTTCGAACCCAGGCCATATCCGGTTTCAGCAAAAGCCTTCTGGGCATCAGCCACAGTAGAGGTCTGACCGAAAGCAACGATAGCGCCAGCATCCACAGTCACATTAGCATCGCTTGCAACCGTACCGACAGAAGCCAGTGCGGCGTCGGCCACGTTGATCATGTAGCCGTTAGCCTTGTTGAAGAGCTCCGTCTGGGTATGGTCAGCGGGTTCTGCAACAACTGTGACAGAGCCTTCCTTCAGTTCACCCACAACCGCCTGACCATTCACTGTCAGACCCTGGGTAGCAATGAGCTTTCCAAGGTTAGCGGTACCATAAACGACGGAACCAGCCTGGCTCAAAGTCGTGAGATCTGCGTTATTGAACACGCCGGTATCCCCAACGTTGAGCTTGCCGATCGAGGCCTGAGCAGGAAGCTGCTGACCGTTGACCGTTGCGGTACCCATCGTGACAGTGCCGTCAACCTGGAACGTATCAGTGTTGACGTCACCGTTAATCGTCACATTGGAACCAGCCTGGGATGTCACAGAGCCGGACGTATTCACGTTACCTTCAATCGTGGCGTTGGCAGAAGCAACCGTGAGCTTGCTGTTTGCGGCACCCGAGGCCACTTCACCGAGAACAGCACCGTCACCCGTAACGGTGAGGTCGCCGGCAGCAGCGAGCGTAACCTTTGCCAAATTATCCTTGGTTGCGGAAGCACCGGTCGTATCGTAGGTGATGACCTTTCCGGTGTTGTTGAGCACCAGCTTGCCCTTAACGTCGTACGTATCCGTATTGTCACTGAGCTTCAAGGCCTTGTATTCGCCGATCAGCGACTCATTGGTGACACCGGAAACCACGCCACCCTTCGTATCATCCGTCACAACGCCAGCCAAACTGGCAGCCGTGGCAGCTGTGATGGTTCCATCGGTTCCGAAAAGATTCTTGATCTTCAGAGCACCCAGGTCAAGAAGAGCACCGGCGGAGTTGCTTCTGCCGACTGAAGTACCAAGCTTGGCGGCCAGGCCGGAGGAAGCGTCCGTCAGGGCAGTCTGTGTAATCTCACCCGTCAGACCGGTAACAACCACCTTACCGGCATTTGTACCAAGACCGTTAAACCACACGGCTTCATGGCCCGTCTCACCTTCCTTATCCCATACAGCGGCACCGTCCTTCACAGAAAGGCCGATGGCGGTATTTGTCACAGTGAGCGTGCCGCCGGCACCGACCGTGACAGCAGGAGTGGCACCGGTGGTGAGCTTATCGGTCACGGCAAGCGTGCCGCCGTCAACGGCAACACTCTTAGCACCCTTAGCATCAAGCTTACCAACCGTGTAGGTTCCGGTATAAGTCGTATCAAGGGTCAGCTCAGAACCGCTCGCACCAGTCCCATCCGGATAGAAGGTAATCTGCTGAGAAGCATAATTACGATCCCCCTTAACCGTCAGGGTAGCAGGAAGAATCGTCGCTCCCGGTTTAAAACCCAGCTGGACATTGCCCGTGAATTCCTGATCTCTCAAGGTCACGAGGCCGCCGTCAAGCGTCATATTGCCGGTGAGCAGCAGCTGATCAGCCGGAGCCGTATCAGCGGTCGTCGGATCAACGTGGGAGTTGAGTTCCGTCAGATTGAACGTACCCTGAATGGTCGTAGTTCCGACGCCATAAGACTTGGTGATCTTGGTAGTGAGCTTGCCGCCCTTGGCAACGGTGAGCGCTGTATCGCCACTGGTCGGAGCACCATCAGTATCGATGTTGATCCGGCCAGTGTTGGTGAGATCGCCATTCACACTGATATTGGTACCAATAATGGCGCCGGAGTTGGAAGCCGTACCCTCAATCGTCAGAGCGCCGCTTGCGTTCAGCGCATTGGTATTTGTCAGGTCTCCGACCGTGGTAGAACCGTTCAGCGTGACAGTGCCTGCATTGGTGAGAGAGCCGATCTGAGCAACCTGAGCGGCGGCAGTTTCAACCTTACCATCCTTGGCTACGGTCATCGTGCCGGCCTTCAGTGAACCCTTGGTAAGATTGAGCTGACCGAAGCTCTGAACATCAACCGTCTTCGCGTCAACCGTGTACTTCACGGGAGTGTGAGCAGTGTAGGCGGTGTCATTGATCTCAAACGAACCTTCCTTACCCAGGGAAATACCAGAAATCGTGAGCGTGTCAATGGCAGCCTGACCGCCCGCAACCGTCATTGTGGCGCCAGCCTTGGCAGAGCCCGCCACCGTCACGGCACCGAAGGTGTGACTACCGCTGCCTTCGACCGACAGGCCAACGCTGTCAACCGTATCACCGGCCGTAACAGTCACTGTCTTGTAGTTCACAGAGCCGTTGTTGGTGATTTTGTTGCCGGTCTTAGCGGCAACGACCGTATCACCGGTCACTGTGTTGTGAGCGTTGACGACCAAGCCGCCGGAAGCGCCCGTGAGGTTAAGAGCGGTAATCGTGTGTGAAACAGCTGTCGCATCTGTCAGCGCGCCGAACGTCAGAGCTTGATTTCCAAGCAGATTAACCGTACCGACGGTGGCAACAGCCTGGCCGGATACCTTCGCTGCCATGCCGTTAACCGTCAAAACGTCTGCCGTCAGGGTTTCGCCCACACCGGTAACCGTCAGGGCATCAGCGAAGGTTTCTGTGTAGGTGAGCTTATCGTCGGCCGGCTTTGTACCGACCAAAACATTCGTACCGTTCAGACTTGCATCCGTGAAGGTGGCAGCACCGGTAACCTTCAGCGTACCCTTCTGAGCGGCGTAATCGGACTTGAAGTTAACTGCGGTACCGGAGAGAGTCAGTTCACCGTTATTGGTGAAGACAACATTTTCGAGGTCGATGTTCTTGTTCGATGCAGCAGCAACCTGCGCATTGGCACCGGCTTCAACGTCCAGCGTCACGACAGCCGAACCGTCACCGCGCACGGTGGAGTCAGCCTTATGGCCGAGGACAAAATGACCCGTCTGGCTTGCATCCTGAACCAACTGAGAAACAGCTTTTTCACCAGTCTCTGCTGCGGTGCCGGTATTCTTCTTGAAGCTGACCGTGACATCACCGTAGGTCTTCTTAGTCTGATCAGTCACAACGCCGACGGCATCAGCACTGTTGTAGGTGACCGTTGCGTCCTGCTTCTTCGTGTCTGCGCCGTTGTTGGCCGTCAGTTCGATCGTACCGCTGCCGATGGCGGTCACAGTCTGAGAGTAACCAGTCGATGCGCCACTGTTTCCAGTGGCCGTCACAACGAGCTTGCCGCCCATGAGCTTCACATTCTTACCCGTGAGAGCCGCATCAGCCGTATAGCCGGACTTGTGTTCATCAACGAGGCCGGTGTGCGTCGTCTTAATGGCACTATTTTGTGCATTAGTGCTGTCGACGACCCAACCCACTGTCAGCGAGGCATCTTTGCCGATAATTGCATCGGTGCCTGTCGGTTCGGCGGCCACAGCACCGCCGGCGAGCATCGCGGCAGCGGCTGCTGCGATCACCGTCTTTGTGCCCTTGGCCTGAACGGAAGAAGTCGCTTCATTGACGACCATCAGCGCGGAACGCGCCTTGGAGAAGACGACCTTAAAAGATTTGTTCATTTACAAAACTCCGAAAATTTTCGTTTTTCTGCACGCATCTTTCGGACGCATGCACCCCCGCCTATCGAGGCGGTACATTCGCAGAATAAGAATTTCTGCATTTGTCTACAGGGGGGGGGGTATTCCCTTATACTTTTCGGCGTTTTTTGCTAAAAGAATTTATTTTTTGTTGTTCTTTTACAACGTTTTGAGTTTTTCGGCCGGATTGTCACCCGGAAATGTGATCGGTTTTTCGTCAAAAATGAAATAAAGTTTTCTAAGAACGGAAACGGCGCGGTTTTACCCGCGCCGTCTTCGATAAACAGATGTCAGAGTGACGTGCTTTACGCCCGCTGCTACGTGTTACATCACCGATATTTAAAACACTCGCCCTCCGTGCCCGGCAAGCTTTGCCGCACCCTCTCCGGCCACGCGACCGAAAGCCAGGCACTGCGACAAAATGCCGCCGCCGTGATAGTCCATATAGTAGAGGTTCACGGTTTCACCCGCCGCATACAGTCCGCGCATCACATCACCGTCCTGCGCGGTGACGCGGGCCTTCGTGTCGATGGTAAGTCCCCCGTAAACCATGGTGATGGAAGGAGTCAGCGGATAAAAAGCGTAGAGCCTGCCCTTCATGTCGAGTTTGGCCGCCAGATGGGATTTCGGAGGCACGGCTTCAGGCGCCGTACCGTCTGCCCTCACCTTGGCGTTAAAGGATTGCACCGTCTCCTTTAAACCCCCGCCGGGACGCCGAGCTTAACAGCCAGATCGTCGATTCCGTCCGCGGTAATAAGACCGCCGCCCGCCTTTTCAAAGAGCGTCATCGACATACCGATACGCTTTTCCGCCTGACGCGTCTTTTCGTCAAAAATGAGCGCCACCTGCTGCTGAGGCTGCTTCAGGGTCGCTTTGCCGAAGGCAGCGTAACCGATCGATTCATCCACAAAGCGCCGCCCGGATGTGCCGCTTCCAGTAACGCACGGTTGGCGGAGTAGCCGCCGGTGGCAAGCACCACGCCCTTCGCCTCAATATCGACCAGACCCTTTCGGGTCTTTACACGGCAGCCGCAGACTGCGCCCTTACTGTTGACAAGCAGCCGCACTGCTTTTGTCTGATACAGTGCTTTTTCCCCCGCCTTTTCATAAGCCGTGTGCAGTGTCTCGAGCAGTTTGGGCATCCAGCGGTACTGGCCCGGCGAGGCAATCCGCACTCCGAGCCGCCAGGGAGACTGCTGCAGCCAGGGCTCAAACCGGGCGCCGTGCTTTTCAGCCTAGGCCACGGCATCGAGAATCTGATCGGCGAGCACTTCGTAGAGATCCGTACGTCCGCCGCCCATTGACTTTTTGACGACATCTTCAATAAAGGCAGTCCGCGCTTCGGGGCTTTTGTCCTTTGGCATCAGAAAAGACCCACGGCAGACGCGAGAATTACCGCCGCGCATATCTTTGCGGGCTTTATCAATCAGAAGAACCTGCGCACCGCGCTCCCGGGCTGCGAGCGCCGCGACAATTCCCGAGAGACCCGGTAGATGTCAAGTCTTCTTTCCTCTAATTTACAAATTTTTATATGTGTGAGTTCTGAGGGGCTCTGCCCCCTCCGCCTCCGGCGGATTCACCTAGAGTTTTTTAGCCCGTAGAAAAACCTTTGATGCAGCTGTGCTGCACCGTTCACGAAAGTAAGAAACGGGGGTGTTCACGAGTTTGAGAACACCGTTCACGCGGTTAAGAAATCTCAGCAGGAGGAGTCCGAGCCTGAGGCCCGCGGGAAACCGTTGAACGCCCTGTTGCAGCAACAGCGGGGCGTTTGTTCAAGCTGCCTTGGCATGCTTTTCCTCCAACTGCCCATTTTCGGGGTTAAGCCACACCTCTTTGATCGGCGTACAGTTCAGCACTCTCCCGGTGATCCAGCGCTCCAGATGGCGTCTGCGAGCCTCCAGCATCGTCTCCCTGCGTCGGCGCAGCACCTCCGCGTCCTCGCCGCGATAGCGCTGCCCCGGCGTTACCATGCGGATGCCGCGGCGTCTGTGGTGCTCGTTGTAGTGGTCTACAAAGCCCTGCACCCATTGCTCAGCTTCCTCAGCATTGTCGAAGCCGTCACGGTGGTACAGTTAATCGCCGCTGTACTTGAGCGCACGGAAGAAGGACTCCGAATACGGATTGTCGTTGCTGATTCGCGGACAACTGTGCGAGAAGGTAATTCCGTTTTTCTCAAGCAAAGCCAAAGTGGGAGCGGCCTTCATGCTCGCACCATTGTCTGAGTGCACGACAAGCTGTCCGGGCTTGATTCCGTATCGCCTGAAGGCATCCCCGAGAAAGCGCGCGGCGAAGTCGGCATTATCAGCCTCGAATACCCTGGCGCTCACAACCATGCGGCTGTAGACGTCGACAATGACATCTACCGGGCCTCTTCTTCCTGGGCTTTCTTGATGTTCTTGCGGCCGCCGACTGTTTCAATAAGCCCCGCGTCTTCCATACGCTGTAAAACAGCCTTGGCAGTGGCGTCACCGTTGGACGCTCCGTTAATCACGATCTGAGCGGCCCGGGCAATCAGCGGCTCCATAGCTGCGCGGCCGGAACCGTCGGCCGCCATATGCACGCCGACCTCATGGAGGAACACACCTTTTGCCGTGTCCTTCGAGAGGTTCGAGGCGATGAGATAGGACTTTCCGGAAGCCGGGTCATACACACCCCCTGGATGTCGCCGTTGTCGGAATGCTTGATCGTAAGCACACGATTCCCTAAAATAAGAACCGAGTCTGTTGCGACAGCTCCCTTCTGCGGACGACTGAGTGTAGGCCGTTGATGCGTAGCGCTAGCATTGCCATCACCCTTTCTAGTGGCACCTGTCGCAACAAGCCCATCAACATGGAATCCTGTCACCACCCAAGCGTCGCTACTTGGCGTCTTCGTGAGCGCAACGCGCGTTGTCTTTCCGTTCCGGAAGTTCTCAATCGTAACGTTTAAGTGACCCCCACTCTTATTGAGACGGGAGGTTTCGTGGCCTTCGGCAATGGCGTAGACCGCATCATCCAGCAAGTCACCGATCTGTTTTTCGTTGTAGCCGTCTTTACGGTAACGTGCCTCCATTATGTGGATAATGCCCTGTGCGCCCTTGCGAGAGCCGTTGCCCTTAATACGTTCCGAACCTTCAGAGCCGTACTCAAAATCAACCCACCCAAGCCCCTGTCGGAACATTGCACGGTACGGCGTCTTGTGATCCGCAATGAGTCGAGCCATCGCATTGAGGCCGCGCTTAATATCGGCGCGAGGCGACTTCATCGGAGACCGACTTTGTTCCGTGTCATCGATTTGACTGCGAATCTCGGTGGGCAAATCGTCTACAGTGTCCACGACGTTCACCGCGCCCGCGTCTGTCAACGTGCGGAAAGATGCACCGATCTGCGGATCCGTGGAAAGCGTTTCCGTCACTTCAGACGTGCGGCTACCGGCCTTCGCCTTGCCACGGGGCGCCCACGCACCTGCCACGCCACGATCAGCCTTTTCCTGCGCCTGCGCAAAGAAGTCTTCAATCAGCCGCGGCGAAGCGGAATCAAACTCTGTGTCATCAACAATGCGCCCTTCCGGCGTATTGAGTGACAGGGCCAAATACCCGCCCTTCGAGCTACGCCCGAGTATGGCCAACTGCTGAGCCGTCGGCTTGCGAGCAACGGAGGCGATGCCGGCAATACGATCAAACCGCATAGCGCCCGTGCGGCCCATGAATTCGTACATAGCCTCAGCGCCGTCACGAATTGTCATGGAGTTCTATGCGATGCGGCATCTGACAAGGGGAAAGGACGGGCGATACGCCTACACGGACGAACAACTGAAACGAGCAGTTCAACAGCAAAACGACAACATTGACTGGAGCCACCGCCATGGATAACACAACACTTCTGATGGACCAAGCGGCCGCAACCGCCTTCATGGGAATTTCCGTCACGACGTTCAAGCGCCGCCGGTACTCGGACAAGACCCGCTTCCCGAAACCGGTTGAAGGATTTTCCGCTAAGCTCAACTGGAAACGGGAAGACATCCGCAAGTATGTGGACGGACTCGGCTACCTGACGGAAGCCGCCGGTCAGCAGACAACGACCGAACCAAAAAGCGCATAGCGCTCATCACAAAAGCACCTCGAAAAGACCTCAGACAGGAGGAATCATCGAAATAGGTGCGCACACATTGAGTGTGCGGGGTGCATCTCACCCCATAATTCCTGACCCGAGTCGGTTGCCGACTCGGGTTTATTTTTTTCCGCTAGCCGGAAAAGTCGCCGAAGATCATCCGCTTGAAACCGGCCATAAAGCCGCCGAGATGTCCGTCCGCCGCACGGGCCTTGCCGCTTAAGCGGCGGCGCCGCACGGTCTCAATAATCACGCCGATCGCGGTTGAATCCTCAACCCCGATGAGATCTTCGCTGCCGTTACCTTCCTTGTGTCCCGGAGAGGCTAAGCGGACCGGCAGCTGCATCACCTTCGCGACAAGCTCGGCAAAACCCGGCATCCGCGTACAGCCTCCTGTGATCACAATGCCCCCGGCCGCTCTCTGCAGCCAGTTTTCCGGTGCAAGAAACCGGTCGCGGATCACTTTGAGAATTTCTTCGGCGCGGCAGGTCACGACTTCCACGAGCTTACGGCAGGGGACAACCTTTTCTTCCCGCGTGGCTTCACAGACATAACGGATTGTTTCATAGTCATCACCGGGCCTCATACCGATATGCGCATACGCGGGCTTAAGGTCATCGGCATCATCCAGGGAGCAGCCCAGAACCCCGGCAATATCGCGGGTAAAAAGATTGCCACCCACGGGTATCACTTCTGTTTTTTCTATCCGGCTGCGCTCGTAGCAAGCCAGGTCCACCGAGCCCGCGCCGAAATCCATCATGATGACGCCGAGCTCTTTATCCGTGGGCGTCAGGCAGCTCGCTGCACTCGCCCAGGGCTGAAGAATAAGCGCCTCCACGTCAAGCCCCGCGCGGCGGATGCAACGGATGAGATTTGCCACGATCGATTCCGAACCGACCGCGAGATGCACATGCGCGTGAATGACGTTACCGGACATGCCGACCGGATCGGCAATAAGCGTTGCCGTGTCGTTATCAAGCGTATATCCCTTCACCAGGTGCGAGACCACGCGGTCATCGTCACCCCGGCCCCTGCTGTCGTTTTTCGGGTCAAAAGCCATCGCCAGGCGCGTGACGCGCTGCACATCCTGCGCCGTCACTTCATTTTCACGCAGCACAAGACGCCCTTTGCGGTTCACGGAATGCAGATACTTTCCGGTCAATGCCGCCGACACGGTCGTAATCTTGCGCCCGCTCATTGCTTCGGCTTCGGCAACAGCCTTGCGGATTGAGTCAACGGCGAGCTCCACGTCCTGAATGCTGCCGTCATAAATCCCCAAGGCTTCCACCTTGCCGATGCCGACCACACGGATCTCGCCCGTGTCGTCAACGTCGGCCACCACCACGGAAATTTTGGCGGTACCGATATCAAGCGCTGCAATCTGCGAGGACTTTACTGCTGAATCCATCAACCTTCACCTTTTTTCTGTACCGCGGGGTGCTCCAGACGCCAAAGTCTGGCCGACTCGGCGTTCGGAAGCTGTGCAGCAAACGCATCGCGGTAACGGGCATCAATTTTCAAAGGATAACCCTGCATGATGCGGCACAGATCCGGATAGTGTTTTACCACACGCTCAAGCCGCTCCACGGGACTGTTTTCCGTCAGTGCCCGTCCGAGTTCTATGGTCACCACCGGCGTTGTTTTGAGTTCCACCGTCACGCTCCAGCTGCCGCGGTATGACGCATGCACCCCCTTCAGACGCCCGCCGAGCGCTTTGGCGGCCTTCATAAAAGCCGGCAGATACTGCACGGCCTGCACAGAATAGGCTGCATCGCCGGAAAACATGGGCATGTCGGCAAGCTTTTCGATGGACTCATCGTTTCCGGTGAAGAGAATACCCTCGGAAGACACAAGCCGGCCGTCTTCCCAAATCGCAACCGGATTGTGTTTGATCACGGTCACTTTCAGGCCGTCAGGCCAGACGCGCTCAACGGAAGCACTCTGAACCCAGCTTAATTCCTGCACCGCCTCTTTCACGGCCTTAAGGTTTACGGTGAAAAGCGTGCCCTGCACCGTGCGCTGCACGACCTGCTGCATTTCATTCACCGAAGGTCCCTTCACATCCCCGACAATGTAAAGCTCACGGACGGTGTTGGCCTCAGACGTGAGAAAACGGTAAGCGCCGCCCGCGGCGGCCAAAAGAGCCGCGGCAACAAAAACACAGCGCCAAACCCTCTTCTTCTGCATTGTCCGTCACGTCCGTTACTGCACCTTGGGGCGCACATGATCCAGCGCAGCCGAGGCAAGAACCTTCACCACAAGATCCTCATAGGAAAGTCCCACGGCACGCGCTGCCATCGGCACAAGCGAATGCGGCGTCATGCCGGGACTCGTATTGAGTTCGAGCAGCACAAAACTGCCGTCGGGCCTCATCATCAGGTCAATGCGGCCCCAGCCGCGGGCGCCCAAAACTGCAAAGGCTTTTTCGCACGCCGCCTGCACGGCCTCAGTAACGGCCTGAGGCAGTTCTGCCGGGCAGTCGTATTTGACGGCGTTGCCGAAATACTTGTTCTGATAGTCGTAGTCGCCCGCAGGCGCCTTGATTTCAATCACGGGCAGGGCCTTGCCTCCGAGAATTCCGACCGTAAGCTCACGCCCGAAGATGCGCTCTTCCACGAGAACCTCGCGATCAAGCTTCAGGGCCTTCTGAAGAGCATCACGAATCGCGTCAACCGTTGCGTCCTTGAGTTTCGTCACGCCGATCGAAGAGCCCTCGCAGTCAGGCTTTACGACGACGCTGCCGCCCAACCGTTCAAACACAGCCTGCGCCTGATCGGCTGATGTGACCGTCATGCCGCGCGCCAGGGGCAGTCCTGCGTCATCCCAAACAAGACGCGTTGCACTCTTATCCATCGCAACGGCACTTGCCTTCACGCCCGGTCCCGTATAGGGAATGCCGAGATACTCGAGCACCCCCTGCACCGTGCCGTCTTCACCAAAGCGCCCGTGAAGGGCGATAAACACACGGTCAAAGCCGCCCGCGGCAAGCTCCGTGATGCTGCGGCGCGCCGGGTCAAAGCCTTCGGCATTGACGCCCTTGGATAAGAGCGCCTTTAAAACGCCCTCACCGCTTGAAAGCGAAACTTCGCGCTCGGAGCTGAAGCCCCCCATGAGAACGGCCACATGTCCCAGGGCCTTCACATCAACTGCTGCCTGCATTTATTCCTTTTCCTTATTTTTTCCGTTTCTTCAGAGCTCATGGTGCGCAAGAATCGGCGCGACGCGCCCGATGGAACCCGCCCCCATCGTCACCACGACATCGCCGTCACGCACCACCTGCATCACGGCCTGCGGCACCTCATCAACGCTGTCGCAGAAAATAAGATCACCCTTACCGACAAGACGTACGGCACGCGCCAGAGCCCGGCCGTCTGCGCCCGCAATCGGCGTTTCCCCTGCGGGGTAAACGTCCGCGAGCACCACCACGTCAGCCTGCGAGAGAACCTTCACAAAGTCTTCAAAGCAGTCACGGGTGCGCGTGTAGCGGTGCGGCTGAAACACAACCACAAGACGCCTGTCGGGCCATGCGCCGCGCACCGCGGCAATCGTTGCCGCCATCTCGTGCGGGTGGTGTCCGTAATCATCAACGAGCTTAAAGCTGCCGATGGTCTTACCCTCAGCGTCTGTGACTGGAAGATCCCCGTACTGGGCAAAGCGCCGGCCTACGCCCGTAAATTCGGCCAGCCCCTTCACAATCGCTTCGTCCGTGACGCCCACGAGCGTGGCGATTGCCACCGCCGCCAGGGCGTTACGCACGTTGTGCAGCCCCGGCAGATTCAGTACCACGGGCAGCGGCTGATACTCGGGCCTTAAAATCGTAAAGCGCATCCGTGTGCCGTCGGTTCTCACGTCAATGGCCCGGACTTCGGCCTTGTCGTTTAAACCGTATTCCACCACGCGGCGCGGCACGCGCGGGATGATCGAGCGCACGTTTTCATCATCACTGCACAGAACCGCCACCCCGTAAAAGGGAAGCCGCGTCAGAAAATCCACAAAAGCCTGCTTGAGCCGCTCAAAGTCGTGCCCGTAGGTGTCCATGTGGTCCTGATCGATGTTGGTGACGGCCGCAAGCACCGGCGTGAGATTCAAAAACGAGGCATCGGACTCATCGGCTTCGGCGACGATGTATTCGCCGGCACCGAGCCGGGCGTTGGTGCCGGAACTGTTGAGTCTGCCGCCGATCACATAGGTGGGATCAAGCCCCCCGGCGGCCAAAAGCGCGGTCGTAAGCGAGGTCGTCGTGGTCTTGCCGTGCGCCCCGGCAATCGCAATACCGCGGCGCAGACGCATGAGTTCTGCGAGCATCACCGCGCGCGGCACCACCGGAATATGGGCCGCCTTGGCGGCCACAACTTCCGGATTGTCGGCATGTACGGCGCTGGAAATCACGATGGCGTCGGCGCCTTCAATGTTTTTTGCGTCATGCCCGCGGTAAATCACGGCGCCGAGGCTTTTGAGCCTGCGGGTGGCGGCATTTTCAGCCAGATCCGAGCCGCTTACGGTGTAACCGAGGTTCAGGAGCACCTCGGCGATGCCGCACATCCCGGTGCCGCCGATACCGACAAAATGCAGATGCTTGACAACGAACTTCATAACTCAAATCAACCTTTTTTCAGAAACCGCAGTCCAAAGCAGCTTTACCGACCTTGAGTGCCCCGTCAGACGGGCTTGGTCTTCATTGCCGCGATGTCTTCAATCATGTCGGCAACGGCTGCGGCTGCCTTCAGGCGGCAAAGCGCACGGGCGTTTACCGCAGTCTGCAGAATCTTTTCGCGCTTCATGCTCGCGAGAATTCCGAAGAGGTGTTCAGGCGTGAGGCTTTCCTGCGGAACACACAGACCGGCGTTGTTCATCGCCATATAGCGGGCGTTACCGAGCTGATGTTTGGTGGTCTTTGCCACGAAAGGTACCAGAACGGAAGCAGCGCCCGCCGCACAGAGTTCCGCCACGGTCGTCGCGCCCGCCCGGCAGATCACAAGGTCGCTTTCCGTATAGGCCTTGGCCATATCCTCGATAAAGGGAACAATCTCAGCTTCAACCCCGGCATCGGCATAGCATTTTTTGGCTTCTTCCACCGAGCCCGCACCGCACTGATGCAGTACCTGAGGACGGTTTTCCGGGTCAAAAAGCGCAAGCGCCTTAGGCACCGTCTCATTTAAGACACGTGCGCCGAGGCTGCCGCCGAAAACAAGGAGCTTCAGAGGGCCCGTGCGGCCTGCAAGGCGCGTTTCAGGCGCCTCAACCGCCTCGATTTCCGCGCGCACCGGGTTACCGGTGATGCGGCCCTTACTGGCTGCCCGCGAGCGCGCCGAACCGGCAAAACCGCAGGCCACGCCCCAGGCGTCCTTGAGAATCATCTCAGTGGACATCAGAAGGTCGGCATCGCAGTTCATCACCGCCACACGCACGCCGTTTTTGCGGCATCCGGAAGCAACCGGCACGGCCACGTAGCCGCCGGTGGTAAACATCACATCGGGTTTGAGTTCGCGCATGAGGCTTTTGCAGCGCGACATGGCTTTTAAAAGCTTGATGCCGCCGGAGATCATGCCAAAAAAACCCTTGCCTCTGACGCCGTTAAAGTCCAGGCCCGTGAAATCAATAGCGTCTTTGGCAATGAGTTTGGACTCCATCCCGGTCTGCGTTCCGATCCAGGAAATCTTCCAGCCGCGGTTTCTGAGCTCACGCGCCACCGCAAGCGCCGGAAACACGTGACCGCCCGTTCCTGCGGCAGCTACCACCAGATGCTTTTTATTTTCTTCAGACATGACTAAACCCTTCCGCCCCGCATCAGGATGCGGTTTTCCGCGTCAATTCTCAGTAAAACAGCGACAGCCGCAATTGTAGCGAGCAGGCTTGAGCCGCCGTAGCTCATCAGCGGGAGCGTCAGACCCTTGGTCGGGAATAGCCCCGTGGCCACGCCACCGTTAATCACCACCTGCACGCCGATCCAAAGCCCCACGCCTTCGGCAACGAGTCCGGAAAACACCCTGTCAAGCTTGATGGCCTGCCGTCCGATCGAAAACGCGCGGCGCACCAGGAAGTAATAGGCAATAAAGACACAGATCACTCCCACGAACCCGAGCTCTTCACCCACCACCGCCAAAATAAAGTCGGTGTGCGCTTCAGGCAGATAGTTGAGTTTTTCCACCGACGCCCCGAGCCCGACGCCGAGCCATTCGCCGCGCCCGAAGGCAATAAGCGAGTGGCTTAATTGATAGGCTTTGTCGAGCGCATAGTCGCTGCTCCAGGGATCAAGGTAAGCCATCACGCGGCCCACGCGCCAGGGCGACATATAAACGGCCATGACGGCAGCGAAAATCACGGCAACCAGAACCACCATGAAGATTCTGAGATTAAGTCCCCCGAGGAAAAGCACTCCGAGCGCGATGCAGACAATGACGAAGGTGGCCCCTAGGTCAGGCTGCATGTTGATGAGAAAGGCGACGACTGCCATCACCAGCGCCATCGGGGCAAAGCCCTTCGTAAAGGAATGCATGAATTCCTGCCGGTGCACAGTAAAGCCGGCTGCGCCGATCAAGGCCGCAAACTTTGCAATTTCCGTGACCTGAATCGTCAGAGAACCGAAGCCGATCCAGCGCCGGGCGCCGTTTACGCTGTGACCGACTCCCGGAATAAGAACGGCGATCAGAAGCAATACGGCGATGATGACGAGAATCCCCGAAACACGCTCCCAAAAGCGCATGGGGATACGGTAGACGATGCTGCCTGCGACCGCGGCAACCGCAATAGAAATCAGATGCCGCACGAAAAAGTGCGTGTAGCTCGTGTCAAACTTCGGACTGTCGGCGAGCGAAATCGAGGCCGAATACACCATCAGGGAACCGAAAGCAAGCAAAAACCCCGTGATAAAAAGGATGCTCCAGTCGATACCCTCGGCACGGATACGCTTGGCACGGCCCCCTGTCTGCAACACCGTGGAGCCGCTTAAATCATCCTCAATCTGCCGGGCCGGAGCCCGTCCGGGGAAAAACCAGGCCATCGTCAGCGGTTTCCTTCCTCAGTGCGCGCGGCAATCTCTTGGGCGCGCGCAATAAAGCGGGCCGAGCGTTCGGCGTAATTGGCAAACATATCCCAGCTTGCGCACGCGGGACTTAAAAGCACGGCGTCTCCGCTCTGAGCCGAGGCGTAGGCTTTGTCCACCGCACCCTCAAAGTCGGTACCCGCATTTTCAAGGGGCACGCCCGTGTTTTTCAGTGCCTCCTGAATCCGGACGGCATCGCGCCCGATCAAAACCACCGAGCGCGCAAACTGCTGCACGTATGAAGAGAGCGGCGCGAAGTCCTGGCCCTTGCCGTCGCCGCCCATGATGAGCGCACACTTTCGTCCCCCGACCGCCAGGCCCTCAAGCGCAGCGGCCACAGCGCCGACGTTGGTGCCTTTGCTGTCATCGATAAATTCAATACCGTTAACCGTGAGAACGTGCTGCACGCGGTGGGCTTCTCCGGTGTAACCTGCAAGCACCTCCAGGGCCGCAGCAAGCGAAAAACCTGCGGCGTCGGCAAGCGCAAGTGCCGCCAGAGCATTCTGCACATTGTGCCGGCCGCGGATTTTGAGCGCGGCCGAAGGCATCAGAAGACTCATTTCCGGAGCGTCCCAGGCCGAAAGCTGCGCTTTTTTGCTGCTTGCCGCGGGCGTTGTCTGCGGTGCGATAAAACTCATCCACTCCACACCCGCGTCCTCGGTCACGCCCCACTCACCCAGCTTTTCGGGTTTGGTGAGCGCAAAGGTGCGCACAGCGGCGCCTGCCGTATTTTCAGCCCAGCGCATGCTCACGGGATCGGCGCGGTTCAAAATCCTCGAGCGAGCATGAAGGAAAATCCGGCCCTTGGCCTGCGCGTAGTTTTCCTGCGACCCGTGCCAGTCGATATGGTCTTCGGTGAGGTTTAAGTACGCGGCAGCGGTAAGTTCGAGCGATGACGTCGTCTCAAGCTGAAAGCTTGAAAGCTCAAGCACCCAGACTTCAGGCAGTTTTCCGGCTGCGAGCGCTTTGGTGAGCTCGGTGAGCGCATTGGGACCGATGTTACCGGCCACGCACACGGTTTTACCCGAAGCCTTGGCCATCAGACCCGTAATCGTTGTTGTGGTGGTTTTGCCGTTGGTGCCGGTGATTCCCACCACCACGGGCGAGTAGCCGCAGAAGGCCTTCAGACGCTTCATCTCCCGGGCAAAGAGTTCAATTTCGCCCACAACCTCAATGCCGAGTTCGTGTGCGAGGTTGACGGTTGCGGCTGCCGCAGAATGTGAGGGCGAGAGCCCCGGACTTATCACCAGAAGCGAAGCACCCCGCACAAGATCGGGATTAAAGCCCCCGAACGAAAATTCAATATGAGGCAGTTCTGCGGCAAGCGCATCGGCAGCCGCCGGATTGGTGCGGCTGTCAGCCACCGTTACATCCCAACCGCGGGAATAAAGAAACCGCGCGCAGGCTGCACCCGAAGCACCGCACCCCAAAACCAGCGCTCTTTTACCTGTTGCCAGACGCACCGACTGATTTGACATGTCCTCTGCTCCCAGGAAAGCCCGACTCAACGGATCTTCAGTGTTGCAAGACCGATCAGCACCAGAATGAAGGTGATGATCCAGAAGCGCACCACTACCTGCGTCTCCTTCCAGCCCTTGAGTTCAAAGTGATGGTGAATCGGCGCCATCAGGAAAACGCGCTTACCGTGAGAGAGCCGGAAGTAGACCGTCTGAATCATCACCGAGAGCGTTTCCACCACAAAAATCCCGCCCATGATGGCGAGCACGATTTCCTGCCGCACAATAACGGCGATGGTGCCTAAGGCGCCGCCGAGAGCCAGCGCCCCGACGTCACCCATAAAGACCTGCGCAGGGTAGGCGTTAAACCAAAGGAAAGCAAGGCCCGCGCCCGCCATCGCGGCGCACACGACCACAAGCTCTCCGGCCCCGGGAATATAGGAAAAATAAAGGTAGGACGCGTAGTCAGGGCGGCCCACAACGTAGGCAAAGATTCCGAGGGCCGAGCCCACCATCACGCACGGGAGAATCGCCAGGCCGTCGAGGCCGTCGGTGAGATTGACGGCGTTGGAAGTACCCACAATCACGATGTAGGTGAGAAGCAGAAAGCCCCAGACACCGAAGGGAAAACTCACCTGCTTAAAGAAGGGAATGGTGAGTTCGAGCTTACCCGGTTCCGAGAGCGCAAACCCGTTTTCCACCCAGTGCATCACCGTTGCCCAGACATGCGTGTCGGTGGGCATGGAAACGGCAAAAGCAAGGTAGACCGCCGTCACAATACCGATGAGACTCTGCCAGCTGAACTTTTCGCGGGCACTCATCCCCTGCGGGTTGTGATGCACAACCTTTCTGTAGTCATCGACCCAGCCGATTGCGCCGTATCCGAGCGTCACAAAAAGAACGGCCCAGACAAAACGGTTGGAGAGGTCCATCCACAAAAGTGTCGAAAGCCCGATTGCCACCAAAATGAGAGAGCCCCCCATCGTGGGCGTTCCGTCCTTCACCAGATGCGTTTTGGGCCCGCAGTTTCTCACGGCCTGACCGATCTTGAGTTTTTTGAGTTCACGGATCACCCAGGGCCCGGCCGCAAAACCGATTGCCAGAGCCGTGAGCGCGGCAAGCACTGCTCTTAAGGAAAGATAGTTAAAGACGCTGAAGGCCGGAATATCTTCCGCAAGCCTTTGAAAAAGATAAAGAAGCATTGTTTTTCTTCTTGTTTATTTATCCGTAATGCCGAGTTCGGAGACGATGTCGCGCACCACGTGCTGCAGACCCATACTGTTGGAAGCCTTCAAAAGCATCGTGCAGGGCGTCTTGGCCGTTTCCATGGCCGCTGCCGTCAGCTCATCGCGGCTTGCAAAGTGCCGCGCACCGGCGCCGAAAGCCTCAACGGCGCTTTTCATTGCCTCACCCACGGCGAGGAACCGGTCCACGCCGTGCTCACGGGCATACTGCCCGATTTCACGGTGATAGCTTTCGACGTTTTCGCCGCCGGTCTCGGCCATATCCCCCGCCACAAAGATGCGGGGCCCGGAGAGGCGGCTCAGCATATCAACGGCGGCGCGCATACTGTCGGGATTGGCGTTATACGCGTCATCGATGATGACCGTGCCGTTTCTGAGCACGTGGCGCCGCCCGCGGCCTTCCACGGGCTCAAAACTTCTTAAGCCCGCCTCCACCGCGCGGGAATTGACGCCCACGGCCACCGCAGCCGCAGCGGCCGCAGCCGCATCATGCACAGCATGGCGTCCGGCCATTTTGAGTTCGAGTCTGAGGGTTTCCGAGCCAAACGCCATCGTGACCGTGCCCATTGCTTCCGTGGCTCTGAGATCCACGGCAAAATCGGTGTCGCCGGCGGCATAGGTCGCAACCTTGCAGCCGCGGGCACGGGCAAACTCAAGCCACACGGGCAGACAGGCATCGTCGGCCGGAAGCACTGCCGTCCCCTTGGCAGAGAGGCTCACCAGCGCCATCGCGTTTTCACGGGCACTCGCTTCAACGCCCTTTAAAAATTCCTGGTGTTCGCGCTGGGCGTTTGTGATCACCACCACTGTCGGACGAATCCAGCTGATTAACTGCGCCATTTCACCCGGGTGGCTGATACCGGCCTCAATCACCGCCGCCTTCGTGCGCGGTGTGAGTTTCAAAAGCATGCGGGGTACGCCCACGGCGTTATTGAAGTTGCCTTCCGTGGCAAGCATCGCCTCTTCGCCGCAGGCCTGCCTCAGAATGGAGGCAATCATCTGCGTGGTGGTGGTCTTACCGTTGGACCCCACGACACAGATGAGCGGAATCGAAAACTGCGCGCGCCAGGCCCGCGCCAGTGCACCGTAGGCTTCCACGGTGTCGGTCACAATGATCTGCGGGCAGGACGCGCCGGTACCGACGTTACGCTCGACGATGAGCACGCCGGCACCGCGGTCTTTGGCGGCAACGGCGTAGTCGTGTCCGTCAAAATTGGGGCCCTTGAGGGCGACAAAAACCGAGCCCGATGTGATGGTGCGGCTGTCGGTGCTGATCTCACCGAGTTCAGCCCCCGTCTGTCCGTCCACATCCTTTACAAGCGGCCCCAGTGCGTTTAACAACGCGTGAAAAGTCCACCCCGTCTGCGCCTGTTTCATGCTGATTTTCCCCCGACGCGCGTACGGCGTTCGTTAAATGCTTCCCGCACCACCTCAACATCGCTGAAATGGTGTTTGACGCCCTGAATTTCCTGATAATCCTCATGGCCCTTGCCGGCAATGAGCACCACGTCGGCCGCAGCCGCCTCAGTAACAGCCGAGACTATCGCTTCGCGCCGGTCAAGCACGACCCGGCGGTCCCGGGCAGGCGCTGCGCCCTCGGCCACAGCCTGCGCAATCACGGCAGGCTCTTCGGTTCTCGGATTGTCGCTTGTGACCACCGCGACGTCGGCAAGCTCCGCCGCAACGCGCCCCATGATCGGGCGCTTGCCCGGATCACGGTCGCCGCCCGCGCCGAAAACACACCAAAGCCTGCCGCCTCTGTGCTCGGCCGTTTCACGCAAAGCCGTGAGAACCTTTTCGAGGGCATCCGGCGTATGAGCGTAGTCAACCACCGCAAGCGGCGCGCCTTCGCTTGTCACAGTCTGAAGGCGTCCCGCAGGGGGTGTGAGTTCCGTAAGTTTTCCGAAAACGGCCCGGGCAGGAATGCCGAGGCTCAGAACAATACCCGCCGTCTCAAGAAGGTTCGAGACATTAAAGCGCCCGAGCACGGCTGCTTCAATTTCAAAGCGTTCACCCCGCCAGAGAGCGTCAAAAGCGGTACCGGCATGCGCCGCACGGATGTTTCCGGCCGCCAACATTTCGCAGCCTTCAATCTGAAGTGCCGCATCAAGCGTGCAGGCAATCGTGCGCACGCCGCGCGCGAGCGTCTTTTCAATCAACCGGCGCCCTGCGGCATCGTCGGCATTGATGACCGCGCATTTCAGGCCCGGCCAGTCAAAAAGCAGAGCCTTGGCTTCTTCATAGGCCTGCATCGAGCCGTGATAATCGAGATGATCCCGCGTGAGGTTGGTGAAGGCCGCCGTATGAAAAGCCGTTCCGTCAAGACGGCCCTGCACAAGGCCGATGGAACTCGCTTCAATACAAAACGCCTGACAGCCCCTGCCGTAAAGGTTACTGAAGAGATCCTGGGTACTGGCTGCGTCCGGCGTCGTGAGCGCCGGCGACGGGATTTTCTCACCCATATAAAAGCACCCCATCGTGCCCACGGCTGCGCAGGGGTGATGCAGCGCTGATAAAAGCCGCGCCGTCCAGTGACTGATGCTTGTCTTACCGTTGGTACCCGTGACGGCGGTACCCATCATGTGCTCAGACGGCCTGCCGAAAAAGTCCGAGGCGATTTCTCCCAGCCGTTTTTTAAGCTCACGCACCGCCAGAACCGGCACCTGCAGCACCGGCCGTTTTTCCCCTTCCCGTTCTTCCGTGAGAACGGCAGCGGCCCCGCGGGCAACCGCCACCGGCGCCCATGAAAGGCCGTCGGTGTGTTCACCCTTCAGCGCCACAAAAACGTCCCCGGGCCGGATATTGCGGGAATCGATGCAAAGATGCGCGCCCGGTTTTGTTCTGGCCTTAAGCCAGGTCAGAACGGCATCGCGGGTCCGGTCTGCCTGCTCAGTCATTTCGCAATCCTTTCACAAAAATTCCGGAACCGCTCACCGCGGTCGGATCATCGGGGTGTACGCCGATCAGCCGCAGCGCGCCCGCGGCCACGTCGTTAAAGACGGGACCGGCGACCGTGCCGCCGAAGTAGCTGCCCTTGGTGGGCTCGTCAATCATGACGGCCACGATAATACGGGGCTGCCCTGCGGGCGCCATGCCCACAAAACTGGCCACGTATTTACTGACGTACTCACCGTTTTCAATCTTATTGGCGGTTCCGGTTTTACCCGCGACCGTATACCCTTCCACGCTCACGCGCCGGGCCGTGCCGCCCGCAGTGACCGTTCCCATCATCATGGAGCGCATCTGGCGGGCCACTTCCGGGCGAAACACCTGAATGCCCTGGGCTTCACGGTTGGTGCGCCGGAACGTGAGATCGATCACGTCGCCGTTTCGGGCGAGCGCCGTATAGGCGCGCACAAGCTGCATCAGCGACACCGAAATACCGTGTCCGTAGGAAATGGTGGCCTGCTCAATCGGACGCCACGAGGCCGCGGGCCTCAGACGCCCTGAGACGGCGCCGGGAAAACCGATTCTCGGAGAGCGCCCGAACCCGAGCTCCTCATAGGTCTGCCACAACGTCTGCGGCGTCATTTCAAGCGCGATTTTGCTCGTGCCGATGTTGCTTGACTTTGAGACCACCTGACTCACGGTGATCATGCCGTAGTTATGTGTGTCGCCGATCGTTCTGTCGCCGATCGTGAGCTTTCCGGGCGCAGTCTGCACCAGCGTATCGGGCCTCACTATCCCGAGGTCAAGCGCTTTGGCCACCGCAAACGGCTTCATCGTCGATCCCGGTTCAAACGTGTCGGTGAGCACCCGGTTGCGGACGTTTTCAAATCGAAGCGTGCGGCGCACGTTGGGGTCATAGGTGGGCCAGTTGCTCATTGCGAGAATTTCGCCCGTGTGCACGTCCACCACAACCACCGCACCGGCCTTTGCCTCATGCTTGGCAATTGCTTTTTTAAGTGCGTTATGCGCAATAAACTGCAGACGGGAATCGATGGAAAGAACCACGTCGGCTCCGGCCTTGGCTTCCTTCACCCAGACGTCTTCAACAATGCGCCCGAGGCGGTCACGGATCACGCGGCGCGAACCGGGTTTGCCCGCAAGCTGATCGTTGTCGGCAAGTTCCACCCCTTCACGGCCGTTATTATCGGAATCGGTAAAGCCCACCACATGCGCGGAGATTTCGCCGTCCGGGTAGTTGCGGCGCATTTCGTTACTGATGTAAATCCCCGGAATCTGCAGATCCCGTACCGCCTGCGCAGTTTCCACGTCAAGCTGACGCTTGATGTAGACGAAACTGCGGTTACGGCGCTCGTGGATTCTCTGCCAGACGGCTTTTTCATCCTCCCCCACGAGTTCAGCGAGTTTTCCGATCTGCGTGCGGCTTGCTTCAGCGGCTTCTTCCGGTACGGCCCAGATGCTTCTTGCCGGAATCGTGGAAGCAAGCACCACGCCGTTACGGTCCACAATCTGACCGCGCTGCGCGGGCACTGAAAGCGTGCGGGCGTAACGCGCCTCACCCTGCTTCTGCAAAAACTCCGTGTCAATGCCGCACTGCAGCCAGAAGGCCTTGCAGACAACAGCGGTGAGACCGCAGAAAAAGAGGAAAAACAGCAGTTTGCTTCGTCCCGGCGAAATCGGCACCAGAAGCATCGCCTCTTCACCGCCGTTGGGGTGCTGCTTTTTGGGCGAATTGTCTTCCTTCCAGATGAGCTGCACCTTGCGGCAGAGCCCCTGCCAGAGGCCGATGAGAAAGACGGGCATTCTCATTTGCGCACCTCCAGGTGTCTCTGGGCGAGCTCTTCGGGAGAAACCTCAAGAAGCACCGTCGCCGCAAGATCGGCGGGGGCAAAGCCCATCTGACGGGCTTTTTCACTCACAGCCGCGGGCAGCGCGGCTTTGGAAAGGTCAAGCGCGAGCTGGCTTGAGTCATCCGACAAACGCCGCGCCATATCGTTGGCGCGTTCAATTTCCGTGAACAGCAGCCTCACCCGGTACTGTGTCCAAACGAGCGCACAGGCACTCGACCAGAGAACCACCACCGAAACGAGTGCCACCAAAAAGAGGAAAGGCTCGGAAAGACGGCCGACGTTAAAGCGCATCAGAGCCTCCCCTTGCCGCCGGGCACCCAAGGCGCCGCGGTACGTACGCCCGTGCGCATCACGGCGCTGCGGGCTCTGGGGTTGGCCTCACACTCGCCGGCATCAGGCTTAATCCGCGTGACATCGCGCCACAGGGGCGCGGGCAGCATGTCGCTTGTGAGCGCGATGCGGCTGTCCACGGCACGTTCAGGATGGGCACCTGCCTCAAAAAAGCGCTTCACGATACGGTCTTCAAGCGAATGAAAACTGATCACGCAGAGTTTTCCGTCGGGCTTTAACAGTCCGCCTGCCTCTTCGAGCGCCGCCGTAAGCTCATCGAGTTCACCGTTAATAAAAATACGGATCGCCTGAAAGCTCCGGGTGGCCGGATGCTGCTGCGGGTCCTGCCGTGAGCGGGGCACAGCCGAAGCAATAATGCGGGCAAGCTGCGCCGTCCGGTCGATGATCTCCGTTTTTCTCACTTCGCAGATCGTGCGGGCAATACGGCCTGCCATGCGCTCTTCGCCGTAGATTTTCAAAACCTTTTCGATATCCTCAGCCGGAGCTTTTGCAAGCCACTGAGCCGCAGTGATCCCGTGCTCGGTGTCCATGCGCATGTCAAGCGGCCCGTCAAAACGGAAGGAAAAGCCGCGCTCGGCATCATCAATCTGGGGACTGCTCACGCCGATGTCCATAAGAACGCCGGTTACCGAGGTAACATCTCGCGCACTGAGCTCAGCCTGCATCCTTGAAAACGGCGCCGGAATGATCGTAAAACGGGGATCAGTGATTGAAGCAGCAGCCCTCACCGCTTCAGGATCACGGTCAAAGGCGATGAGCCTGCCCTTCGGGCTTAAAGCCGCAAGAATCCGGCGGGAATGCCCGCCGCGGCCGAAGGTCGCATCCACGTAGATGCCATCGGGATCGGTCAGAAGTGCCTGCGGCGCGGCTTCGGCCAAGACCGACAGATGCACAAAGGCTTTTTCTTTCTGAAGTGAAGCGGCTGTATCTGTCACAAGCGCCTCCGTCAGAAGTGAAAATCCGCCACGGCGGCAGCAAGTTCCTGAGATGCCGCAGCTTCAAGCTCGGTGAGCTTGGGGGCATTCCAGACTTCGAAATGTTCCCCGAGACCGACGAGCGCCACGTCTTTATCCAGCGAACAAAGCACCCTTAATTCCGACGGAATCAGAAGGCGCCCGGCACTGTCGATACTGAGGTCAACCGCGCTTCCGAGAACAAAGCGCTGCAGCATCCGCGCGCTTGAGGGAAGCGCTGCGAGTGCTTTCTTTTTTTCAAGCCAGACGGCACGGGGGTAAATCAGAACGCAACCGTCAGGGTGGCGCGTTAAGGTGACGTCAGGGCCGCAGGAATCCACCAGGGTCGTACGGTACCGTGTCGGCATCGTCATCCGTCCCTTGGCGTCGAGCGTTAATAAAGAAGTTCCCTGAAACACGTCTGTGCCCCTGATGCACAAAGTTGGCCATGCCGCGGCCTGCGGCAGTGTCAGGCAGAGAAAAACAATCCCGCGGGCGGCCGTTTCCGGATCGGCGACCCACTTTTTCCCACCTTTTCACACCGCGCACTTTAGCACAACACCAAAAGCACACCTACGGTTAAAACCCGAATGAGCCGTTATTGCTGACACTCTATAGCGGAAACATTCTGATGTTGAACTGCTTGAGAAAGGCCTCATGCGCCCTGTAGTCGGGGTCTAAGCTCTCCACCACAGTCCAAAAACGCGCCGAATGATTCATCTGCGCCAGATGCGCAAGCTCATGACAGATCACGTAGTCAATGACGGGATCAGGGAAAACAATGAGCCGCCAGGAAAGCCGGATCGTCCCGTCGCTTTTACAGCTTCCCCAGCTGGTTTTGGCGTCAGAAAGCCTCACGGCAGACGGAATTCGCCCGAACGCTTCGGCTTTGCTCATCACGCGCCCCGAAAAAAGGCGCGCTGCCTGTGCGGCAAGCCACCCCCGCAGATGCCCGCGGATTGCCGCGGGACTTGCATCGCGGGCCGCTGACAAACAAAGAATCTGCTGCCCGCAGCGTTCAATGAGTACGGTCCTCTCTGCGCCGAGCATGAGTCCGGTCATGCGGCCTCGGTAGAAAAAGCGCCCGCCGTGCCGCAACTGTGCAAGAGAGGCCACGTCCTGCCGGGCTTTCTGCGCGGCAAGATGCTTACGTATCCAGCGGGTGTTTTTGATGAGAAACGCTTCGATGTCCGCAAGCGCCATTCTGAGCGGGCTTTTGACGACAAGTCCTTCTTCGGTGAGCTTCGCTGCCAGTGTGCGGCGGGCTTCCCGCATGAGGGTGTAGGAAACCGTAAAGGCCGGTTCCTTTTTCGTTTCCGGCAGCCGTATCTGCCGGTTTTCGGCTGTCATACGGATTGATTCCTGACCGGTGCGGCACCGGCGTCAGGCCCGGACATACGGGCGATCTCACCCTCAATCCAGTCTTCAAGCTCACGGTTGACGGTCTCAAAATCGGCCGCTCCCGCATCAATGACCGGTCCGAAGGTCACATGAATCGTGCCGCTTGTCTTACCGATGCTGTTTCGCGGCCAGAGGCGCCCGGCGTCGTGCGCCACCGGCAGGACCAGGGCTTTGGCGGCAACGGCAAAACGGGCGCCGCCCGTCTTGTAGCGCGCGCGGGCACCCCAGGCGACGCGCGTTCCTTCCGGGAAAAGCGTCACCCACCAGCCGTTTTTCACAAACCGAAGGCCCTTTTTAAGGAAAGACACATAAGCGCCCGCGCCGTTACTGCGGTTGATCGCAATCATGTTCATTGACTTTAAGGCCCAGCCCAGAAAAGGAATCCAGTGCAGCGACTCCTTGTAGACAAAGCCCATGCGGTGGTCAATGTAGTACGGCAGAAAAAGCGTTTCCCAAGCCGAAGAATGCTTGCTCAGAACGACAACGGGACGGCCGGAAGTGAGCGGAATGTTTTCCGCTCCCCGGACTTCGTAGGTGACGCCGCAGAAAAACTTCAGCATCCCCATCACCAGGCCCAACCAGGGTCTGACGATTCTCTGATAGCGCCATGCCGCGCCTGCAAACGGCCACAAAAGGACGCAGGCCAGTGCGATTGGGACGAGCGTCACCGAAAAAGCGACGTAAAAGCACCAGCCCCTTAAGGCGCGCATGGCGTAACTTCCGTCAGAGTGCGAGGCGCGAGAGTTCGGCCACGCGGTTCATCAGGGTCGACAGACGGTTTAAAAGCGCCTGACGGTTACGGCGCACCGCAGGATCCTCGGCGTTGACCATCACATCGGTAAAGAACGCATCAACCGGAGTCTTCAAGGGCGTAAGCGAGGCAAGCATCGCGCTGAACTCGCCCTTTTCATAAAGCGCCTGCGCAACCGGCTCATGATCGCAGAGTGCTTCATAAAGCGCCTTTTCAGCCGGTTCTGCAAAAAGTGCCGGATCCACTTCGGTCGGAACATCGCCCTCAATCTTTTTGAGAATGTTGCCGATACGCTTATTGGCTGCAGTGAGGCTTTCGGCTTCAGGCAGTTCCAGGAAGCGGCGCACGGCGGCAAGACGCTGCGGAATATCGGCAAGATCGGCCGGGCGGCCGCACAGCACAGAATCGACTTCCTGAGCGCTGTAACCGGCATCGCGCATCATCACGCGCAGACGGTCGTGGAAGAAGTTCAGAAGCTCTGCGGACGCGTCCTTAACGCCTGCCACACCGGTTTCGACTTCAAACCCGTACTTCACAAGGGTCGTGAGGCTCACGGTGAGTTCTTTTTCAATGAGCATCCTGAGCACACCGAGCGCATGACGGCGCAGCGCGAAAGGATCCTTTTCACCCGTGGGCATCTGGCCGATACCGAACATGCCGCAAAGCGTTTCCATCTTGTCGGCCAGGGCAACGGCAAGCGCCACCTTGCTCTCGGGCAGTTTGTCGCCGGCAAAGCGCGGTTCGTAGTGCTCACGCACGGCAACAGCCACGTCTTCGGGCTCTCCGTCGTGGCGCGCATAGTATTCACCCATGATGCCCTGAAGCTCGGGGAATTCGCCCACCATAAGGGTGCGCAGATCCGCCTTGGCAAGCATGGCGGCGCGCTCTGCGTGCGTGACATCGGCTCCGATTGTCTTGGCAATCATGCCGGCAAGCGCCTTCACGCGCAGCATCCGTTCGGCCTGAGAGCCGAGCTTATTGTGGTAAACAACATGCTGCAGACCGGGCAGGCGGCTTTCGAGCGTTTCCTTGCAGTCCTGGTTGTAGAAGAACTCGGCGTCAGCCAGACGTGCACGCACCACACGGGCGTTACCGGAAACAATGGCTTTGCCGCCGTCCTTGGCTTCAATGTGCGACACCAGGGCGAACTTATTCATGAGTTTGCCGTCGGCACTGCGCATCGGGAAGTACTTCTGGTTGGTCTGCATCGTCAGAATGAGGCATTCTTCGGGCACGGCCAAAAACTTCTCTTCAAATTCAGAGACGTAAATCACAGGCCACTCGGTGAGCGAATTCGTCTCATCGATAAGGTCCTCAGGGGCAATGAGCGTGCCGCCTTCGCGCTTGGCGGCCTTACCGAGTTCTTCCACAAGGCGCGCACGGCGTTCGGCATAGTCGGCAATAACCTTGCCCCTTTCAAGAAGCTCAGCGGCGTAACTGTCGGCCGACGTGATTTCAATCGGCGCATGCGTATGAAAGCGGTGCCCCATCGTGACGCGGCCTGCCTTAAGGCCGAACATCGTGACGTTGACAACGTCGCTGCCGTAAAGAGCCGTGAGATGCTTCACCGGGCGCACGAACTGCACTGTGGTCACACCATCGGCCAACTGATAATTCATGACCTTCGGAATCGGCAGCGCCTTGACGCTGTCTTCGAGGGCCTGCTGCAGGCCGTGCGTAAGGCTCTGACCGGCGCGCACACCTTCGTAGTAGAGCTGTTCGGTCTTGCCGTCGCTCACGCGCTTAAGCTCCGAAACCGGGCAGGAAATGCCGAGCGCAGCCATTTTCTTCACCAGGGCCGGTGCGGCTTCACCGTCGGCACCGATACCGACCTTCACCGGCACAAGCTTCTGACGGAAGGCCTCGTCCGGGCTCTTTTCAAGAACGTTGGTGATGTGAACGGCCATGCGGCGCGGGGCACCGTAGGCGTGCACAACGGAATCGTCCGTCAGAAAATGCGCGGCCCTGAGGCTCTTGGCAATACCTTCGGCAAACGCGTCGGAAAGTTTCTTTAAAGCCTTCGGGGGCAGTTCTTCGGTCTGAAGTTCAACTAACAAACTGGTCATTTTGAATTCTTTATCCGCAAATTGTGTTTAATCCGGTCTTCGCCTTAGGCGTGATGTGCGTTCTTAAGCATGGGGAATCCCAGGCGTTCACGCGATTCGTAGTAGCTCTGCGCCACTTCACGGCTGAATTTGCGGATGCGCGAAATGTAGGCGGCTCGTTCGGTGACGCTGATGGCACCGCGGGCGTCAAGAAGGTTGAAGGTGTGGCCGGCCTTAAGAACCATTTCGTAGGCCGGCAGCGCGAGCCTGAGTTCCATCAGGCGCTTGGCTTCGCCTTCAAAGTAATCAAACTGCTTGAAGAGCTTTTCCGGGTCACTGGCTTCAAAGTTGTAGTGACTCTGCTCGACTTCGTTCTGATGGAAGACGTCGCCGTAGGTGAGCGTGTGCTCTTCGCCCAGTCCGTCGGTCCAGTTCGTGTAGACCAGGTCAAAGACGTTGTCGCAGTTCTGCAGATACATCGTCAGGCGTTCAAGCCCGTAGGTGATTTCACCGGTGATGGGCTTACACTCAAGGCCGCCCACCTGCTGGAAGTACGTAAACTGCGTGACTTCCATACCGTTCATCCACACTTCCCAGCCAAGGCCCCAGGCGCCGAGCGTCGGGTTTTCCCAGTTGTCTTCCACGAAACGGATGTCGTTGACCTCCGTATCGATGCCGAGCGCTCTGAGGGAATCCAGATAGAGATCAACGATATTGACGGGAGCGGGCTTTAACACCACCTGATACTGATGGTGCTGGTGCAGACGGTTGGGGTTTTCGCCGTAACGGGCGTCCTTGGGACGGCGCGACGGCTGCACATACGCGGCACGCCAGGGTTCAGGTCCGAGCGCTCTCAGAAATGTCGCTGTATGAGAGGTACCGGCACCGACTTCGATGTCGATCGGCTGAAGCAGAGCGCAGCCCTGCTTGTTCCAATACTGCTGCAGACGCAGAATTACTTCCTGAAAGGTAATCATTTTTTCTATCTAGAACCTGAATACAACCCGCCTCAGTTGCAGCGCAAAACACAACCGTGAGCCGCAATTAACGAAAACCGACGGCGGAAAGTGAGGAATTTTACCCCATCAAGATTAAGGGCTCTGCCTGCCCGCCGTGCCCGCAGAAAGCACCTAACGGAGAGCGCTTTCCCGGCGCTTCCTGCGCAGATGACAGAAAGCAATGACCGCGAGGATAAGCGTCAGAAGGACTGCAAGCGGCAGATCCCCGAACCGGGCATAAGGCGTGACGCTCCCGCGCGAAACCGTCACCAGTGCATCCAGACTCTGTGCGCCCGGCCCCGCCCAGCGTTCAAGCCTTCCCCGGAAATCAATCACCGCAGAGCTGCCGTTATTGACGACCTGCAGAAGGGGCGTGGCGAATTCCCTTGCCCGCATCGCAGAAATCTGCGTGAACTGCGCAGCCGCCCAATCACCGAACCACCCCAGATTTGCCGTGACGACAATAAGCTGAGGCACTTCGCGCTTCTGCCAGAAAGCCCGCAGTTCACCGCCGAAGTTATTTTCGTAGCAAACCGCCGGCGCGTAGACAATGCCTGAGGCCTTGAGCGCCTCTTCCGGCACAAGACCGTGCCGCTGATCGGCCATGGGGATGCCCATCGCATCCACGAACCAGCGAAATCCGAAGGGCACATATTCACCGAAAGGCACCAAATGGCGTTTAGCGTAAACCGGCGCCTCGCTTCCTGCCTCATCTGCCGCCCAGAGGCTGTTGAAATAAACGCCGCGGGCGGGCTCTTCAAACGCATTGAATAAAACCGTGGTTTTCTGCGCACGGGCAACGCGAGCCGGCAGAAGCGCTTCTTCGGTCTTAAGCCGATTTAACAGCGCGGCATAAACGCTCTCAGGCCACAAAATAAGATCAAGTTTGCCGCCTAAGGGACTTGCAAGACTCATGGCCTTGACGCGCTCCAGACGGGAAGTCTGCTCGGAAGCCGTTACCCGCATCACAATCGGAAGATCGGGCTGCACAAGCCGCACATCAAGCGTTTTTCCCGGCGTGAACCAACTGATGCCCTCAAGTCCGAAACCGCCCGCGACGGCAACGCCCGCCAAAAGCGCCCCCGCCGTTTTGACGGCAACCCCCTTCATGCCGAGCGTGGCTGCCGCAACAAGGCCCGCGGCAAAAAGTGCCGCCAGCGCCGTGAGAAACACGCCGCCCGCCGGAGCCCAGCCCGCAAGCGGCGTGGGTAAAAACGCATAGCCCGCCGTAAGCCACCCGAATCCGAAGACATTCGTACGGATAATTTCAGACAGCACCCAACAGACCGGCAGATACAAAAGACTTCGTAACCCCTGCGGTGCCTTGAAAAACCTGGCTGCCGCACAAGGAACGGCAGCCGTAAGCGCGAGAACCGCGGCCATCAGAAAGACGCCTGCCGCGGCCAAAACATCGCCGAATCCGCCGAAAACGGCCATCGAACGGTGCGTCCAGCTTAACCCCAGCGTGAAAAATGCAAGCCCCCAGAACCAGCCGTCCAGAAAAGCCTCTTTAACACCGGCCGATTTTTCAATACAGAAAAAAAGCGCCGCAAAGGCAACCAGCGTCGGAAGCCACCAGTTAAAGGGGGCAAACCCCAAAACCGCAACAGCGCCCGACAAAGCGCAGGCTGCGGCACGCACAAACGGCGCTGCCGCAGAAAATTTCCCGCCGGCTTTTAAAGCCTCCATCAGCTGTTACCTTCCCGGCTCTTGGCTTCAGCCTTCTCCGCGGCCACCACTTTTTCCGCAAGAAAGAGTGCGGCCTGACGCTCATCGCCCTTTAAGACACGGAAGCGGAACCCTTCAATTTCGATCACTTCCCCTCTGTGAGGCACATGCTCAAAGCGGTCGGTGATAAGCCCGCCCACCGTCTCACAGTAGTCATCCTGCAGGTTGCACTGGAAATAAGCGTTGAACTGTTCCAGATGGGTCCCCGCCTTAATGCGCCAGTGCTCGGCATCCACAACCGCGATGTTGTCGACGTCGGAACTCACGGAGTCAAATTCATCGTTAATCTGCCCCACGACTTGCTCGATCACGTCTTCAATCGTGATCAGCCCTGAGACGGAACCGAACTCATCGATCACCAGAGCCAGGTGATTGCGGCTGTCGCGGAAATCCCTGAGCAAAATATTGATGGGAAGCGTCTCCGGAATAAAGCGGGCCGGACGCAGATGGCTCGCGAGGTCGTAGTCCGGATCCAGTAGGAGCCTTAAAAGGTCCTTGGCATGCATGATGCCTTTGACGGTGTCGAGGTCACCGTCGACAACCGGAAAGCGTGAGTGTCCGCGGGCAATGAGTTTGGGCAGCCAGTTTTCCTTCTTCTCGGATAGATCAACGGCCTCAATCTGAGCGCGCTGCACCATCAGGTCGGAGGCTCTGAGTTCGGAAACGTGCAGTGCCCCCTCCATCATCGCAAGTGCATCGGCGTCAAGAAGTCCTTTTCTCAGAGAGCTGCGCAAAAGCGCCACGATTTCCTCGCGCGTCTGCGGTTCGTCCTTGAAACGGCTGCGGAACAGTTTGAAAAATCCGCGGTTGCTTTTTTTCGTCTGTTTTTGTGGTTGCTCGTCGGGCATACAACTTTTTCTTGATGGTAATAACTGATTTCACGGCGTTTTTATGCCGTCATATGTTGAGCATAGCAAAGAGCGTCCGCTTTTAGTGGCCGCGGGCCGGATCACTGTAGGGATCGGCAAACCCGAGGCCTGACAGAATCTTGGTTTCAAGCGCTTCCATCGCCTCGGCCTCTTCATCGGTTTCATGATCCCAGCCCTGTGCGTGAAGCACGGAGTGAATGAGCATGTGCGCCAGGTGCTCGCGGAAACTTTTTTTCTGCTCGCGCGCTTCCCGTTCAATGACGTCCGTGGCGATCACAATATCGGCTTCGGCCGTCGGGCTGTGCGCATAGTCAAAGGTCAGTACGTTTGTGGTGTAGTCCTTGCCGCGGTAGGTTTTATTGAGAAGCCGCCCTTCTTCGGGCCCCACAAAGCGCACCGACCCGGCAAAAGGCACGAAGCTTGCGGCCTGCATCCAGCCGCGCATCTCGGCGCGTGTCGGAAGGCGCTTTTTGGCGCCGTCCGTGCGCTCAAAAGTAACGTCCACGGCCTTTCCGGCCTTTTTTGCTCTTGCCATCAGTTTTCCGCCTCCGCTTTTAACTGAGCGCGCCGCACCTTTTCCTCTTCCTTTTCACGGGCTTCGTAGGCGTCATAGGCGCGCACAATCGCGCCCACGAGAGGATGGCGCACAACGTCAGCCGCCGAAAAATGCACCATGGCAATGCCGCGGACATTCTCAAGAACCCGCGAGGCATGCGCAAGCCCGCTTCTCACGCCGCGCGGCAGGTCCACCTGCGTGACGTCCCCGGTGATGACGGCACGCGTACCAAAACCGATACGCGTCAAAAACATCTTCATCTGCTCGACGGTCGTGTTCTGGGCTTCATCAAGAATCACAAACGCGTTATTGAGCGTTCTGCCGCGCATATACGCCAAAGGCGCAATTTCAATCACCTGTTTTTCAATGAGGCGCTGCGTCTTTTCAAATCCGAAGAGATCAAAAAGCGCGTCGTAAAGCGGTCTTAAATAGGGATCAACCTTCTGCGTGAGGTCTCCCGGGAGAAACCCGAGGCGCTCACCGGCTTCAATCGCAGGGCGCGTCAGAACAATGCGCTCCACGGCATCGCGCTCAAACGCGTCCACGGCAGCCGCAACCGCCAAGTACGTCTTACCGGTTCCGGCCGGGCCGATACCGAAGGTCACATCACTTTCGAGTAATGCTTTGAGATAGGCCTTTTGATTGGGAGTTCTCGGTCTCAAACCCGAGCGGCGCGTTCTGAGCGTAAAGCCCTCATCGTCTTCGGTTTCTCCGCCCCGCTGCTCGGCGATGATCATCATCTGAACGTCGTTAACCGTCAGATCTTCACCGGCCTGAATGCACGCCGCGGCGCGTCTTAAGACCTGCGCGGCACCTGCGGCCTGCACTCCCGCAAACCGGAAGTTGTGCCCGCGGCGCAGCACCTGCACGCCGAAGGCGTTTTCAATCTGCCGCAGATTCTCGTCCAACGGCCCCACAAGGCGCGAGAGCTCAGCCGCAGTGAGTTCCGCAGAAAAAACCTGTTCCTGAAGTTCCTGCATGACGCCTCTTTACTTGACAAGACGTCCGCCCAGCGTATGCGGGAAGACATCCGTGATTTCAATGTTGACCATCTGGCCGATAAGCCTCGGGCCGCCCTCGAAGGTGACGACGCGGTTGTTGTCGGTTCTCGCCGAAAGCATCCCCTCACCCTTTTTCGCCGGGCCCGTTACCAGGCAGCGCTCAATGTTGCCGAGCATGGCCTTGGAAATTTCCGTGGCGCGGGCGTCGTTGACGGCCTGCAGATGCTGCAGACGCTTTAACTTCACCTCGTAAGGGGTGTCATCGGGCAGATCTGCCGCGGGCGTTCCCGGACGCTTGGAATACACAAAGGAGAAACTCGCGTCAAAGCCCACCTCATCAATCAGGCGCATCGTTTCGTTGAAGTCTTCCTCGGTTTCGCCGGGGAATCCCACAATGAAGTCCGTGGCAATGGAAATTCCCGGACGCACGGCCATGAGTTTGGCAATGCGGTTGAGATACCAGTCGTGCGTATAGCCGCGCTTCATGGCTTCCAGAATCCGGTCTGAGCCGCTCTGAACCGGCAGATGCACGTGGTTGGCGAGTTTGGGCAGCCGCCCGTAGGCTTCAATCAGACGGTCGGAAAATTCCGTCGGGTGGCTCGTGGTGTAGCGGATGCGTTCAATTCCGTCGATTTCGCTCACATATTCCAGAAGCAGCGCAAAGTCCACAACCGAGCCGTCGGCGCCGCGCCCGCGGTACGCGTTCACATTTTGCCCGAGAAGCGTGATTTCCTTCACGCCCTGTGCGGCAAGAAGCGTGCATTCCACAAGCACGTCCATCAGAGGACGGCTGATTTCTTCGCCGCGCGTATAAGGCACCACGCAGTAAGAGCAGTACTTACTGCAGCCTTCCATGATGGAAACAAAGGCCGCGGGCCCGTTGCTCTTGGGCGCAGGCAGACAATCAAACTTTTCAATTTCAGGAAACGTGATGTCCACTTGCGGGCGCCCGGTTTTCAGGCGCTCTTCAATCATTTTCGGCAGCCGGTGCAGTGTCTGCGGCCCGAACACAACGTCCACCCAGGGGGAGCGCTTCAGGATATTTTCACCTTCCTGGCTTGCCACACAGCCGCCCACAGCGATGAGAAGCTCCGGATTCTTTTTCTTGATTTCGCGGATGCGTCCGAGATCCGAGAAGGTCTTTTCCTGAGCCTTTTCACGAATCGAACAGGTCACGATCACAACGAGATCGGCTTCTTCGGGCGCTGCCACCCGCTCGTACCCGTTTTTGGCCATCAGGTCGACGATACGGGCGGAGTCATAGTCATTCATTTGGCAGCCGAAGCTGCGCAGATAGAGTTTTTTTGCGGTCACGGTTTACATCCGTCGGCGGAAAATTTTTTGAAGGCCGATATTTTACCCGTAAGCGCTAAAATGCTGAATTCTGTTGAAATCTCAGTCTGACGGCACCGATCGAAAAAATAAAGGCGCCTCACCTGCGTTCAGGATTACTTAGAGAATTGTGATGAAAGAAATCCGTACCCGTATTGCTCCCTCGCCCACCGGCATGATGCACCTGGGGACTGCCCGTACCGCCATTTACTGCTGGGCTGTGGCCCGGCACCTGGGCGGCAAGTTCCTGCTGCGCATCGAAGACACTGATCAGAAGCGCTCCACCGATGAGGCAACGCAGGTCATTCTCGATTCGATGAAGTGGCTCAACCTCGACTACGACGAGGGCCCCATCTATCAGATGGATCGTCTGGACCGCTACCGCGAAATCGTTGATCAGATGCTCGCCGACGGTCGCGCCTACAAGTGCTACGCCACCCCCGAAGAGCTCGATCAAATGCGCGAAGAGCAGCGTGCCAAGGGGCTTAAGCCCCGCTACGACGGCCGCTGGCGTCCTGAAAACTGCGTCGGCCGCCCGATTCCCGAAGGCGTCAAGCCCGTGATCCGTTTCCGCAATCCCGATGACGGCGACGTGTCCTGGGATGATGCCGTTTACGGCCCGATCACGATTTCCAACAAGGAACTCGATGACCTCATCATCATGCGTGACGGCATTCCCACCTACAACTTTGCCGTGGTGGTGGATGACTGGGACATGAAGGTCAGCCACGTGATCCGCGGTGCCGACCACATCAACAACACGCCGCGTCAGATTAATCTGTATAAGGCCCTCGGCGCCGAGATTCCGATTTTTGCGCACCTGCCGCTTATCAACGGGCCTGACGGACAGAAGCTTTCCAAGCGCCACGGTTCGGTGTCGGTGATGGAATACGAAGCCCGCGGGTTTCTGCCCGAAGCCGTCTTCAATTACCTCGCCCGCCTCGGCTGGGGCCACGGCAACATGGAAAAGTTCTCGCGCGAAGAGCTGGCCAAGGTCTTTGACCTTTCCGACTGCTCGCGTGCCGCAGCCCGCATCGACTTTAAGAAGTTCGAGTGGCTCAATGCCCAGTACATGAAGGAAGCCGATGACAAGCGTCTTGCAGACCTCACCCGTGCGCGCATTGAAAAGCGCGGCGGCAAGGTTGAAGGCGGCCCGTCGCTTGCGGGCGTCTGCGGCCTTTTAAAGACCCGCGCCGCCACGCTTGAAGCGCTTGCCGATGCCGCCCTCTTCTTCTATAAGCCCCTCGAGCGTGATCCGGAAGCGGTAAAGGCCGCTTTGGCTGACGGCAACAAGGAAGCGCTCCTTGCCTTCCGTGAAGAAGCTGCCAAGCTTGCAACGTTTGATGCGCCCTCCATTTACGGTGCCATCAAGGCCGTCATGGAAAAGCTCAACATCAAGATGGGCCCGATTGCCACACCGCTCAGAGTTTTGGTCTGCAACGTTGACCGTACGCCGCAGATTGACAAGACCCTGGAACTTTTCGGCAAAGACGAAGTGCTTGCCCGCATCGACAGCGGTCTGGCGATGGCAGCGTAAGACCTGAATTTCTGCTCACCGGCACGGCAGTTGCACTTTTAAAAGTGTTTCTGTAAAATGCCGGTCTCTGCTTGAGAGGGCAGAAAAAAGTGTGCGCCGGTAGCTCAGTTGGATAGAGTACCTGGCTACGAACCAGGGGGTCGCGGGTTCGAATCCTACCCGGCGCACCAGAAATTCATTAAAAACCGTGAAGCAGCAATGCCTCACGGTTTTTTGTTATCCGCGCCCGGCGTTGCTCCGGCATCTATCGGCGCAATTGCCGACTGCCGCTTCCTGCTTTGTCTTTTCCCGTCCTACAATGAGCGGACGTTTTGGCCGCAATCCCTCGGTTGCGGTATTTGTCTTGACAAATACCGGTCTCATCCTCTACGAGCTGATGTTCAAACGTAAGCGCGCAGCGGTTGTGGCCAAGCAGGGCTACGAATAACGTCACCCGGTTAAGCTGAAATGAAAGCAGGCACCTTCAAAAGAGAAAGTGCCTGCTTTTTTGTCGAAACTCCCGAGGATGTAAGGTTTTTTGTGTCCAGGCGATAATAGCGCTCCCGTAGGGCGCGAAAGGAATCACCGTGGCACCCCGTACACCCAAAATAAACGACACCGTAAAATTTACCGACCAGCAGCAGGCCATTCTGAACGATGCCGTAGAGCAACTGATGGAAGCCGGCGGCTTAGCGGCCTTAACGCAGGCTCATTTCAACGAAGCGATGAAGATCGTAGCCCAACGCTTCATCAACGCCGCCCTGCAAGGGGAACTGGAGCACCATTTGACACGCCTTCCCCCTCCACAGCCTGCCGGCCGTTCCGGGTCGGCACGTCAAATGCCTTTCTTTTGTCCCTTTTGGAGGTGGGTCAATTTTTATGTCGTTTTGAGGGTCAATTCTTATGTCGCTTGACACTGAAGATCGTTTACCTTTCCCTGGCTCGCTGCACATACAGCGGGCCGATGGAGTGGGAACGGATACCTCTGGTCGAAGTAGTTGATTGGGAACGAGCTTTAAATGCCTGTCTGAAGGCTGAAACAAGAGCAGGAAAAGGTAAATAGAGCAACCTTTCGCACTATACTTCTACTGGAAGTGTTAGGCGTCTTAAGGGGCCGACCATGGTTGCTTTTTTTGATCTTGTCGGGGCGTTGTTTAATCTGCTTACGGCAGTGATGAATTTCATCGTATTGCTTTTGCAATTGGCGATGGCAGGCGTGTTTTTCTATTTTCTGCTCTATTTCTGCTACCTGCTGTTGTTCTGCTGATGGAGTTTTCCATTATGCTGGTTTCCGGGCTCGCATTTGCGGGCCTTTATTTTGCCCGGAGAAAATATGGGACTTAAGGACTACGCGATTGCCTTCACCGTATCGGGCAAGCTGGCAGGAACGTTTAACGATACGTTTGCTGAGGCGGGAGACAAAATCGGAAAGTTTGAAAGACAGATTGAGTGATCAACGATCTTTCTGAGCTCCATGGCCTTCGCCCGGGCGTCTTTGAGACTGATGTCAGCGACAGATCCGAGGCCGATCATGGTGCGGCGGCCGGTATTGCGGACGCGGTAACGATCCACGTACGATCTTGTTACGGAATCTTTGACACTGAGGTAAAGGCCGTCGGCACCGCCAAGAGCGGTCAGACCGCCCTTTGTGATGGCATTGACTTCACGGGAAGTCAGTGTTTTTGCGGCTTTGGGCATCGTGGGTATAACTGTTTTTAAGGGATATGGCGAAACAGTACCACAGTTATACCCAAAGTTATACCCAAAAAAAAACGGCTTCGAACGAACAATGTCGAACGAAGCCGGATTTCTGTACGGCACCTTGTGACGCTCAATTCAATGCATTGGCGCAGTATTTACGCGGTTTCAAACTGCATTGAACTTCCTATGGAATAGGCAAGTGGTGGAGATGAGGAGGATCGAACTCCTGACCTCTGCATTGCGAACGCAGCGCTCTCCCAGCTGAGCTACACCCCCAAATTTTTCTCACGAGAAAGACCAATGTCTCTTCGTAGGCGGTGCATTCTGCCTAAGTCGAAAGAAAAAATCAAATTTTTTTTCTGAAAAGCTCATAACCTGGCTCCAAGCAAACAACGACTTTTTCCGGCAAGCGCTGCTCTTCTCGCATCCGTTAAATCGTGCGAAAATTACAGGTCCTACAGATTTTCAGCCGGACGGAACGCGTTTTTGTCCCGCCCGTACCTATTGTTTTTTGAAAGTTCATCATGAGTCAGACCACCTCCAACGAACTCGCCAAAAGCTTTGAGCCGGCCGACATTGAAGCGCGCTGGTACCCCGTCTGGGAAAGCCGCGGCTACTTCAAGGCCGGCAGCGACCCCGCCAAGCCCGGGTTTGCCATTCAGCTGCCCCCGCCCAACATTACGGGCATCCTGCACATGGGCCATGCCTTCAACCAGACCGTGATGGATTCTCTGACGCGTTACTACCGCATGCAGGGCTACAACACGCTTTGGCTGCCCGGCACAGACCACGCCGGCATCGCCACGCAGATCGTGGTGGAACGCCAGCTGCAGGAAGAAGGCACTGACCGCCGCGCGATCGGCCGCGAAGCCTTTATCAGCAAAATCTGGGAGTGGCAGAAGTATTCCGGCGGCACGATTCTCAATCAGATGCGGCGCTTAGGCGACAGCCTTGACTGGTCGCGCCTTTACTTCACGATGGACGACAAGTTAAGCAAAGTCGTCAAAAAGACCTTCGTTCAGCTTTACCGTGAAGGTCTCATCTACCGCGGCAAGCGCCTCGTGAACTGGGATCCGAAGCTGCAGAGTGCGGTGAGCGACCTTGAAGTCGAAAGCGAGGAAGCTCCGGGCCACCTTTGGGAGATCCGCTATCCGGCCGCTGACGGCGGAGAAGGCGTCATCGTTGCAACGACCCGTCCTGAAACGCTTTTCGGTGACCAGGCCGTTGCCGTTCACCCCGAAGACGAGCGCTACAAGCACCTTGTCGGAAAGATGCTCAAGCTTCCGCTCACCGACCGCCTGATTCCGGTGATTGCCGACGAATACGTCGACCGTGAATTCGGTTCCGGCTGCGTGAAGATCACGCCTGCGCACGACTTCAACGACTTTGAAGTCGGCAAGCGCCACAACCTTGAGATGCTCAACATCCTCACCAAGACGGCGACGATGAACGACAACTGCCCGGAAAAGTACCGCGGCATGGACCGTTACGCCTGCCGTAAGGCCTGCGTCGAAGACTTAAAGGCGCAGGGCCTGCTGGTGGGCATCAAGGACATCAAGCACATGGTGCCGCGTGTGACGCGTACCGGTGAGGTGGTCGAACCCATGCTCTCCGAGCAGTGGTACATGGCGATGAGCAAACCCGCCCCCGAAGGCAGTCTCTTCCCGGGCAAGTCCATCGGAGAAGTGGGCCTTGAAGCCGTCACCTCGGGGGAAGTGAACATCTTCCCGAAGGAATGGCAGGGCGTTTACCGCCAGTGGCTCGAAAACATTCAGGACTGGTGCATCAGCCGTCAGCTCTGGTGGGGCCATCAGATTCCGGCCTGGTACGACGAAAAGGGCAACGTCTACGTTGCTGAAAACGAAGAAGAAGCTCAGGCTCAGGCCGGAGAAGGCGTCAAGCTCACCCGTGACGAGGACGTCCTTGACACGTGGTTCAGTTCCGCCATGGTGCCCTTCTCCACATTGGGCTGGCCTGAACCCCGGGGCGAAGACAAGGCCGCTTACGACCTCTACCTCCCCTCGACGGTTCTCGTTACCGGTTACGACATCATCTTCTTCTGGGTTGCGCGCATGGTCATGATGACCAAACACTTCACGGGCCGCGCTCCCTTTAAGAACGTCTACATCCACGGTCTCGTGCGTGATGCCGAAGGCAAGAAGATGAGTAAGAGCGAAGGCAACACGCTCGATCCGCTCGATCTTATTTCCGGCATTGACCTTGAGTCGCTCGTAAAGAAGAACACCCGCGGTCTGCGTCAGCCCGAAAAAGCCCCGCAGGTTGAAAAGCGCCTCAGAAAGCGCTACCCGGACGGCATTCCCTCGTTCGGCGCCGATGCCCTGCGCTTTACGATGGCTGCCTACGCCACGCTCGGCCGCAACGTGAACTTTGACATCAAGCGCTGCGAGGGCTACCGCAACTTCTGCAACAAGCTCTGGAACGCCACACGCTTTACGCTCATGAATATCGAAGGCAAGGACTGCGGCACCGGTGAAAACGCCGGCAAGCCCATGAGCTTCTCCTTCGTTGACAAGTGGATCATCTCCGAATTTGAGCGCACCGTGAAGGCCGTGAAGGACGCCTTTGCCGACTACCGTCTCGACAATGCCGCCAACGCCATCTACAGCTTTGTCTGGAACGAGTTCTGCGACTGGTACCTGGAACTTGCGAAAGTGCAGCTTTCTGACGCCGATGAAGCCGTGCAGCGCGCCACGCGCCACACGCTTGCTACGGTGCTTGAAGCAACACTGCGCCTGGCGCACCCCATCATCCCCTTCATCACCGAAGAGCTCTGGCAGAAGGTGAGCCTTGCGGCCGCAACACGCCGCCCGGACGAAGAAACGAGCATCATGATTGCCCGCTACCCCGAGTTCGATGAAAAGGCGCTCGACGCTTCGGCCGATGAAAAAATGGGCCTGATGAAGCAGATGATCGATGCTGTGCGTAACCTCAGAGGCGAAATGCAGCTGTCTCCCTCCGTGCGGGTTCCGCTTGCCGTTGAAGGGTGCGACGCCACGGTGAAGGCTTTTGCCGGGTACCTTTCGGCGCTTGCACGCCTTGCAGGCGTTGAACATGTCGCAGACATCAATGCGATTAACGAAGGTGCCGTTGCGCCGGTCGCGATCGTCGGCGACTTTAAGCTCATGCTCAAGGTTGAAATCGACATTGACGCCGAACGCGAACGTCTCACCAAGGAAGTCGCACGCCTTGAAAATGAGCTCAAGAAGTGTGAGGCCAAACTTTCCAACGCCTCCTTCGTGGAGCGCGCGCCCGCGGCGGTTGTTGACCAGGAAAAGAAGCGTCAGGCTGACTTCGCCGCCACCCTTGAAAAGGTGAAGGCGCAGCTTGCACGTCTGCCCAAAGCCTAAAGCAGGGTTTCCCTAAAAAAAGGCCTGGATGTTCCAACAGCATTCCGGCCTTTTTCTTTTTATGCGGCAAGCGCCGTTTCTTCTTCTCGACAGCCTTTACAGACGTCGCCCCAGCTTTCAGGCTGAGCAAGCGCTTCCAGTTCATAGAAATTCCGCGAGGAAACCCGCGTCTTCAGACGCGGGAGGAATCGCGGCTGTTTTTATTTTAAAAAATTGGTACCATACGCACTATGCTAAGCATCGTTTACAGCAGAAACTGCGTCTATCAGACAGCTTACCATATGGTATGGTGCCCCCAGTACAGGAAATCCGTTCTCAGGGGTGGTGTTGCGCAGTCTCTGCGTGAGTTGCTTGAAAGTATATGCGCTGAAAGAAAGTATGAGATACTTTCTTTGGAAATTCAGCCGGATCACCTGCACCTGTTTGTCAGTTTTCCGCCGTCCGTCAGCATTGCCGACGCGGTGAGAGTATTGAAGGGTGCCAGTGCAAGGATGCTGCTGATGCGGCATCCGGAACTCAAAAATGAACTTTGGGCAGGCCATCTTTGGTCGCCTTCTTACTACGTCGGAACAGCAGGCAGTGTCAGTGCAGAAACGATCAAAAGCTACATCGAAAGGACTGAACACATCCGCGGACGGCGTTAGGCGCGTTGAAGGGAGCGGCAAGTGTGTCCGCACAGCCTGCGTTCGGCTGGAACTACTCGATCCGGCAGCACACGAAAAGCTCGCAGCGACGCAGAGACTCTATGCGCAGGTGTGTAACTTTGTAGTTCCGACAGTAGCGGCGGACCGCACGAAGAGGCTCTGGCAGCGTTTCACGCTGCATCACGCAGTTTATGACAAGATCAAGGCAAAATTTCCGGATCTCGGCAGCCAGTATGCCTGTAACGTCATCCGCTCGGTGTCGGCAGCCTACAAGACGGAGCTTGCCAAGCATCCGGCACAGCTCAAAAGTGAGGACAAGAAGCTCAAGACGCTGGTGTTCAGGCACCCCTCGGTTCACGTCGACAAGAACACGCTGACATTTTTCCCTGACGGCACTGTTTCAATTTCAACCATCAGCGGTCGGATTCGGGCACGTCTGTGCCCCGGCCCTTTTCAAAAAGAGTTGCTGGCTTCTGGAAAGCGTAAGGAGTGCAACCTTGTTCTGCATCCCCGGAGAGGCCGGAAAGAAGCGTTTTGGGAGCTTCACATCGCAGTGGAGTCCCAAGGTTGTTCGGGCGAAGAGCATTTAAAGAATCTGAAAGCCGACGAGATCATGGGTATTGATGTCGGCGAGAACAATATTGCGGCCGTCAGCACGGGCCGTATTTGGAAAGCAGGAGCATTAAAGGATAAAAGAGACCGATATATGAGTCAGAGAAAGCGTCTTCAGCGCAACGGCTCTCAGAGTGCCAGACAGCACCTGAAAAAAGCCTCAGGCCGAGAAAGACGCCATGTGACGCATGTCAATAACGTTGTAAGCAAAGAGATTGTGCAGGAAGCCGCAAAGCGGGGTATCAAGTTAATCGCCCTGGAAGACCTGACGCATATCCGGGATCACATCAAGGCCGGGAAACGCATCAGAAGCCGACTGCACCGCTGGTCTTTCCGTGAGTTGCAGGAGATGATTGTTTACAAAGCGGCAGCCGCTGGAATCCGGTGTGTTTTCCTGGATCCGCGCTATACAAGCCAGACATGCTCACAGTGCGGGGCACCGGGCAAACGCCATAAGCACGGGTTCCGATGCAGCCAATGTGGTCACCTTGCGCACAGCGACTTGAATGCGAGCCGCAACCTGCAGGGTCTGTGCCGACAGCTGTCAGCACAGGGGCTGATGTAAACCAGCCTTATGTTGGGCCGTGTGATGCGGTTACAATAAATCCCCCGTCTTCAGACGGGGGATTGTTTACTAAGTTTAAGAAAGACCGCCGTATGGTCGGCTCCGGCCGCAGGCCACACCGAGTCAAAACGCTTCAGTGACTCATCCAAAAACACCCGAACGCCCGGCTTTAAGGCAAAGGGGCAGACGCCGCCCGGCGCGTGCCCGGTGAGTGCCTCCACCTCATCAAAGGCAATGAGATGCGCCTTCTCACCGAAACGGTGCTTGTAGGTACGGTTGTCAATCTTGGCGTCGCCGGCGGTAACAATCACTATCGGACCGGTCTTAAGCCGCAGAGAAACCGTCTTGGCAATGCGCTCAGGCGCGCAGCCCAGGGTTTTTGCCGCCAGCTCCACCGTTGCGCTTGAGCCGTCCAAAATCCGCAGGCGGTCAGCAAAGCCGCGCGCCGTCATAAACGCTTTTACTTCTTCAAATGCCACTCTGTCTTCCTGAAAAAAAATCCCGCCGAGGTTTCGGACCAGGGCGGGCAGACAACCGGAAAAAGACGCATCAGTCCTTACGGATCCAGCGCCAGGCGCGCTGCGCAGGCATCACGTCGGTGCAGCCCGTGCACTGATCCTTGCCGCAGCAGTGTTCGCCCGTAGCGATCAGGCGCACGTCACCCTTGGCGGCAAGCCGCTCGCACATCATGGCGATAACGGGAGCCGTTGTCAGAAAACGCCGCGCAATCTGCTCTTCACCGATTGTTCCCTGTTCCTTAATAAAAGCCTTGAGTTCAGCCGTAGAAACCATATCCGTTTTGTCCTTTGTCGGGTATCAAAACGAACATACCCGGCAGTGTATTGATTGCACAGCCGGGTATGTTCTCACTCAGACGCTTGATTTAAGCAATGTCTGACATATTACTGCGCAGCGATCGGAATCACCTTGGGGGCATTCAGACGGGCGCGCTTTACATAACTTCTCATCCAGAAGACCATACCGACGAGAAGCACCGCAGCGATCACGATGGAGAGAATGGCGTACATCGGATCCTGACTGAAGGTCCCCAGACGGTAGACGATCGTGGAAGTCGAAAAGCCCATGATCGTGGTCCAGCAGGCGAGGAACACCGTCCAGACTGCGCCGGCTTCACGGAAGACCGCAGCCACCGCCGCGCCGCAGGGCATGTAAAGCAGAACCATCAGGAGGTAGCAGAAGGCGGCAAAACCGGTACCGAAGAGCTGATGCATGATGCTCACGGAGTCAACCGAGACTTCCTGCTCTTCAGCCGCAGCTGCCGTATCGCTTAAGTCACCGACTTCGATACCGAGCGGATCGAGCAGTGCGCCGCCCAGGCCCGCGAGGTTTTCACCCACCACGCCCACGGCTTCCTTAGTGATGTCGACAAGGCTCCAGCCCGCGTCTTCTTCAGCTTCTTCAGCCGGAGCAGCACCGTCGGCGGCAGCCGCCTTCTTGTTGGCTTCAGCCGCCATCGTTTCATAGAGGGAGTTCATCGTACCGACGACGGCTTCCTTTGCGAGAATACCGGTGAAGATACCCACGGCAGCCGGCCAGTTTTCTTCCTGAACGCCCATCGGCTGGAAGACAGGAACAATCGTCTGACCGATCTTGGAGAGAACGGACTTATCGCTATCGGCGTTACCGAAGGAACCGTCGACACCCCAGCTGTTTAAGAACTGCAGGCAGGCAACGATCACAACGATCACCTTACCGGCACGCATCACAAAGCCCTTGAGGCGGTCCCACGTACGGATCATGACGCCCTTGAAGGTCGGCATATGGTACGGCGGAATTTCCATCACAAAGGCAGAAGTTTCACCCGTGAGAACGAACTTTTTGAGGATAAAGCCCGTAAAGACGGCAGCCACAATACCGATGAGGTAAAGAGCGAACACGAGGTTCTGGCCGTTGGTGGGGAAAAAGGCTGTTGCAAACAGAACGTACACCGGCAGACGGGCGCCGCAGCTCATAAACGGAGCCATCATGATCGTGGTGATACGGTCAGCCGGACGGTCAATGGTGCGCGTTGCCATAATGGCGGGAACGTTGCAGCCGAAACCGACAATGAGGGGCACGAAGGCCTTGCCGGGCAGACCCAGACCGCGCATCAGGCGGTCCATCACGAAGGCCGCACGGGCCATGTAGCCGGAGTCTTCGAGGATGGCCAGGAAGAAGTACAGGAAAAAGATCACCGGGATGAAGGTGGAGACGGTCTGAATACCGCCGCCGATACCGTCAGCGAGGATCACCTTGAGCCATTCGGGGCAGCCGATGCTTTCAAGCAGCTGACCGAACCCGTCAACGGCTACGCCGCCCACGAAGATATCGAAGAAGTCAATGAAGGCTGCGCCGAAATTCTGCGTGAAGAGGAACATCACGTACATCACGAGCAGGAAGATCGGCAGACCGAGCCAGCGGTTCAGAACCACGCGGTCGATCTTATCGGTGACGGTTGCGGAAACTTCGCCTTCGCGCTTAATCGCCTTTTCAGCGATGCCGGCCACAAACTGGTAACGGGCATCGGCAATGGCGATATCAAGGTCACCGTCAAATTCCTTGTTCAGAGGTTCGACGATGGGCTTGACGGCATCCACAGCGCCCGAAGGGAGCTTATCGGCAATCCCGGGGGCGTTTTCCATGAGCTGCACGGCAAACCAGTTGGGGCGTTCAACACCGAGCTTGGCAAGCTGATCTTCAACGGCGTGAGCGCAGTGGGTAATCTTTTCGTCAAACTTAACGGTCATCGGCGGCACGAAGGGCTTCTTCAGGAAGTCGCTGATGGCGCCCTTGAGTTCCTCAACACCCCTATTGCGGGCGGCGACCATACCGATCACCGGGCACTTCAGAAACTCCTGAAGCGCTTCCAGATTGATCTTAAGGTGGTGGGCTTCGGCAATATCGAGCATGTTCACAACGACAATCATCGGAACACGCATTTCGATTAACTGCGAGGTGAGGTAGAGGTTACGCTCGAGGTTGGATGCGTCAACGATGTTCACGACGCAGGACGATTCATTCGTGAGAATGTAGTCGCGCGCGACGCGTTCGTCTTCACCGGCTGTGCTCGCAGGCGTAATGGAATAAATGCCGGGAAGGTCGACGATTTCGATGTCTTCGCCGTTGTAGCTGTAGTGACCGACCTTCTTTTCAACGGTGACGCCCGGCCAGTTGCCGACTTCCTGATGCGCACCGGTGAGGGCGTTAAAAAGCGTTGTCTTGCCGCAGTTCGGGTTACCGACAACGCAGATTGTCTGCTTGGACATGTTGTGTGATTCCTCAGTTGGAATGTTCTTTGCCGGAAAACCCTCTTTATGAGAGGGCAACCTCCATGATGGCGGCCTCGTCCTTACGGACGCTGATGAAGCTACCTCTTACCCGAATTTCAATCGGATCGCCCAGGGGGGCGATACGCACAACCTCAAAAGAGGTACCGGGCGTGGCGCCGAGCATCAGCAGACGACGGCGGTATTCCACTGCGTCCTTGCTGTAACTGACGATACGGCCCTTGTCACCGGGCTTGAGATCTTTCAGCAACATGATTCTTCCTTAGTGAACGTAAATCTTTTCTGCCGTGGCGTAGTTAACGCCGATACGGCCGTCACCGACAGCGACCAAAATGGTCTGATTTTCGCCGCCGCACAAGATGCGGACAGTGCTCCCGTGGCGCATGCCGAGGTCAGAGAGACGGTCAGCCTCCCCCTGCTCAAGCTTCATCTTCACGACCACTGCTTCAACTCCCTGCGGCAGTTCAGATAATTTTTTGAGCTGCGACACACCACTGACTGACATTTTGTTTACTGCCTTCCATAAAACAACTACTTAAAGCCAGCCTTAAATACGGGCCGACCTTCACAAAACGGGATACTAATGAGAGTTATTCTCATTTGCAAATTTTTACAACTGTTCATACTTTCCGAAAACCATAAAAAAAACGCCCCGGACCAGTAAGCACGGGCTGTGCCGGGATCTGTGGCGTTTTTTCAGCAGCTATTGGTTGTTTGCAACTAATAGCCTGCAAATTACAAGGTTATTTTTTCTTCGGCAGGCGCTTAATGAGTGAAGACGTGTCAAAACGGTTACCGCCCAGCGCCTGGACATCTCCATAGAAACTGTCAACCAAGGCCGTAACCGGAAGGCTTGAACCGTTGCGGCGGGCTTCGGCAAGCGCAATACCCAGATCTTTTCTCATCCAGTCAACGGCAAAACCGAAATCAAAGCGGTCTTCAAGCATGGTTGTGCCGCGCGCAGACATCTGCCAGGAGCCTGCCGCTCCCTTTTCAATGACCTTGAGCACCGTCTTCATGTCAAGCCCCGCGTTTTCGCCGAACCGGATGGCTTCGGAAAGCGCCTGAACAAGCCCTGCGATACAGATCTGATTGCACATCTTTGCAAGCTGTCCGCTGCCTGCCTCCCCGATACGCGTGACGGCGCAGGCGTAGGCGGCAATCACGTCCTTAACGCGCTCAAAATCCGACGTGTCGGCCCCGCACATCACGGTGAGAATCCCTTTTTCGGCACCGGCCTGACCTCCGGAGACGGGCGCATCGATAAAGTGCCGGCCGTTTGACTTGAAAAGCGTAGCCGCCTCGCGGGCAACACCGGCCGAATCCGTCGTGTTGTCCACGAAAACGGCGCCCGCCTTCATTCCGGCAAGCGCCCCGTTTTCGCCGAGAATCACGCTTCTTAAATCATCGTCGTTTCCGACACAGGCAAAAACAACGTCAGCACCGGAGGCTGCCTCCTTGGGCGTGAGGGCACGGCTGCCCCCGAATTCCTTCACCCACTTGTCAGCCTTGGCCGTGGTCCGGTTATAAACGGTCACGCTGTGACCGGCTGCGAGAAGGTGGCCTGCCATCGGATAACCCATAACACCCAGACCGATAAAGGCAACACGCCTGGGTTCGGTCACCGGATAAGCTGCTTTCTTTTCAAACATGATCTGCGTCCTCACTGAGGTGTGTCTTCGGTCTCATCGCCGCCTTCACAGTACTCTCCCAGGGCTTCACCCCAGGCGTAAAGCGCATCTAAAACCGCCTGACGCGCCTCGTACTTGGCTTCATCGATCGTGCCTTCCGCAACGAGCGTATCGTTAATCTCGGCCTGACGGTCGATTTCGTTAAAGTAGTCTTCAAAGCCGCGCACCCCCGGAATTTCACCGGAAAGTCTTTGGGCACAAAACGCGCGGCGCGCTTTCTTTTCTTCCGGAGTGAGTGTCTCAGGCCAGTTGCGAAGCCGCATGCGCCAGAGCATTTCCTTAAGGCGCGGATCTTCAAACGAAAGCCTGCCTTCAGCCACGGCCTGCGTGAGATCAGCGGGCGAATAGCTCTGGGCCCGGATCATGAGCGTGCGGTCATTGGTGGATATAAGTCCGCCGTAAAGCGCGGCATCCAGATCGGGCTGCGCCGCCTCTTCGGGCTTTTCTTCCGGCATCCGGCTTGAATAGACTGGGCTCACAAGTTCCTTCTGAATTTCCGCAAGATGCTGCATGTTTTCCAGGCAGCGCGCTTTATCAATACCGAAACGCGCACAGACAGCATCCGTCAGAACCCGCAGGTCATTACAAACAAAAGGCGACTGATTGACCTTGAGGGAGGCAAGCGAGAGGCGCTCTTCGCCGTTAAGTTCCTCGCGCGTACCGAAGGCGCGGCGGCGGATTTCTTCCGGGGGCATACCAACCAAAACCCGCGGATCCTCGCGGCAGTCCCAGACGAGGTATTCGTTTTTGTTGACGGGCGCAATCGTAATCGGCAGCACCACACGGATGTAGCCGCGCTTCTGCCCCGCTCTCGGATCCACCCACACACAGGGTTTTCCGCTTTCCAAAGCCGCCACAACCGATTTCTTGCTGCGGTTGGCAAGAGCCCACTGCCAGAGCTTGGGCTGCTTGCCGGCAATTAACTTTGCAAGATCAATCGTTGCTTCAACGTCGCTTGCGGCGTCGTGTGCGTGGGTGTGGGAGATGCCGTTGGCCTGAGTGAGTTTTTCAAGCCGGAAGGTCACGAGGTCTGCGCGGGCCGGATCAACGCCCCCCGTCAGAGGCCATTCAATGCCTTCGGGCCTGAGGGCCCACACCGCAAGAACAAAGGGAAAGAGATCCCAGCGCGAGCAGCCGTTCGCCCACTCCCGCTCATAGGCATCGTAAAGGTTGCGCCAGAAGAGGTTTCGGGTCACCTCATCGTCAAAGCGCATGGAGTTGTAGCCCACGGAGAGTGTCTCGGGCTCGATCATCGCAGCCCGGATTTTTTCCGCAAAGTCGTGTTCGCAGCACCCCTTCGCTTCGGTGAGCTGCGGCGTGATTCCGGTCACCAGGCATGCCGTGGGCTCCGGCAGATAGTCCTGCGAAGGTTTGCAGTACCAGATGTCGGGCTCACCCAGACGGTTAAAGTTCATGTCGGTACGGATACCGGCAAACTGTGCCGGCCTGTCGAGTTTTCTGTCCAGGCCGAAGGTTTCATAGTCATGCCAGTAAATCGTGGGCCCGACGGCTTTTTCTGTTTCAGGGAGTTCCGGCATAGGTTGAACTTTCTAAATTAAAGGCTTGATCTTTTGACTCTAGCACGCCGCCCGGCGTTTGGCTTGCCGCGGCGGAAACAAAAAACCTGCAGCAGGCGCTTGTGACGGGCGCCCGGCCTGCAGGTTTTCTAATGCTGGGCAGTGTGCCCGCTTAAGCGATCTTGGAGTAGCCGCCCGCGCGGTCGGATTCACGCAGATAGCGGTCAAACTGCATCGCAACGGCGCGCACGAAGATCTTGCCCTTGGGGCTCACGATGATCTTTTCCGGCGTAAGAACCACGAGTTCGTGCTTGGCGTAGGCCTGCAGCTTCTTTAATTCATACGCGAAGGTTTCATCGAAGTTGATGCCGAATTCAGCCTCAATCGCGCGCTTGTCGATTTCAAAACGGCACATCACCGTCATGATGACCGCACGGCGCAGCTTGTCTTCTTCCGAGAGCCTAAAGCCGCGGCAGGTCGCAAGACGTCCGGCGCGGATTGCCTCAGCGTACGGCTCCACGTCGCGGGGATTGCAGGCGTAGCCGCCGCCCACAAAGGAAATGGAGCTTGCGCCCAAAGCGACCATATCGCATTCGGCTCGAGTGGAATAGCCTTGGAAGTTACGCTGAATGGTGCCGTTAATCTGGGCAATGGAAAGCTCATCGGTTTCCTTGGCGAAGTGATCCATCCCGATGTAGCGGTAGCCGTTGGCGGTCAGGCGGCGGATCGCATCAAACATGATGTTGACCTTTTCCACCGTGGAGGGCAGGTCCGCGGGCAGAATCCGGCGCTGCGCCTTAAAGTGATTGGGCAGGTGCGCATAGTGGTAAAGCGCGATACGGTCGGGCGAGAGTTCAATCACCTGATCAATCGTCTTTTTAAAGGTCTCCCGGGTCTGCTTGGGCAACCCGTAGATAAGATCCATGTTGATCGAGTGAAAGCCGTTGGCGCGGGCCTCCTGCATCAGATCGCGCGTCATCTCAAAGGGCTGGATGCGGTTAACCGCCTTCTGCACGTCCGGATTAAAGTCCTGAACACCGAGACTCATGCGGTTAAAGCCCGCACGCTTTAACGCCTGTACCTTATCGGCCGGGCACGTTCTCGGATCCACTTCGATCGAAAACTCGCCGTCCTTTGCGAAAGGAAAGCGCTTGGCGATTTCGCTCATCAGGTACTCGATCTCGTCGTTATCGAGAAAGGTCGGCGTGCCGCCGCCCCAATGGAGCTGCTCAAGTTCCGTTGAACCCGTGATAAAGCCCTTCACAAGATCAGCTTCCTTGAGAAGCACCTCAAGATAGTCCTTGGCGCGGCTGTGGTCGCGCGTCACGATCTTGTTGCAGCCGCAGTAAAAGCAGACGTCGTGGCAGAAGGGAATATGGGCGTAGAGCGAAAGTCCCGCGGGCTTTTTCGCGTCCTTGCGGCCCGCGAGTTCGGCTTCATAGTCTTTTGCGGTGAACCCGTCGTTGAAACGGTCAGCGGTCGGATACGATGTGTAGCGCGGCGCCGGCACATCAAATTTCTTCAGCAGTTCGGAATCAGGCAGTTCCACACCGCGCATTACAGGGTCAGACATCGGGGCACCTCAAAAAGTATGACCAAAAACAAAAGTTCGCCGAAGACAGCGCGCTATTCATGCCTTCATTGACAGACGTCAACACTGTTAATAGTATTGGTACTTTCTGTGGTGTAAGGCAAAAGCGCTTTCTGCGGGCACTTCCGGACCGCAACAATCCGGAACTGCGCATTGTATGCAGACATTCTCCCGACGGGAATGTCGCTAAGTCTAGGCGCAACAGATTATTTTTTTATTACCCGGCGCCGTTTTTTGCGTCACTGTGATGCAATTCATCTGCGGCCGGCCCGATAACCAGCGGACTCACTGAAAAAAGATGCTCAACAACCCCAACATCAACATGGCCACGCTCAGAGTCGCCTGTTCCAACTGCAATCTGCGCGAACTGTGCCTGCCCGTCGGGTTGAACCTCAAGGAAATCGAGCAGCTCGAAGAAATTGTGAGCACCCGACGCCGCGTCAAGCGCGGCGATGCGCTTTACCGTGCAGGCGACAAGTTTGAAGCGCTTTACGCAATCCGCCTGGGCTTTCTTAAAAGCGCGGTGATGTCCAGTGACGGTCGTGAGCAGGTCACAAGCTTTCATATGTCGGGCGACATCGTGGGCCTTGACGGCCTGGCAAGCATGGTCTACTCCAGTGACCTCATCGCCCTGGAAGACACGGAAGTCTGCATTCTGCCCTTTGCGCGGCTTGAAGAACTTTCCGAAGAAATGCCCACTTGGAGCTCGCACTTTCAAAGGCTTTTGGCGCGCGAAATCGTGCGTCAGAACGGCGTGATGCTGCTTTTGGGTTCCATGCACGCCGAAGAGCGGCTTGCCGCCTTCATTCTCAATCTTTCCCAGCGCTTTGAACAGCGCGGCTACTCCCGCAGCGAATTTGTGCTCCGCATGACGCGCGCCGAAATCGGCTCTTACCTGGGGCTGAAACTTGAGACCGTGAGCCGCGTGCTCTCACGCTTTTCGCACGACAACCTCATCATCGTCAACCAAAAGCACGTGCAGATTCTCGACTTTGATGGACTTCGCGCGATCGTAAGCGGCCAGACGTTCTTTGACAACCACAGTGCCCAAGTCAAAAACGACATGAAGACTCACAAGACCGCAAGAGGCATTGATGACTTGGTGGCACCTTCGGAATAAGCCCGCCCCGCCTTTTTCCGCCCGACTGTTGCTGCGTGCAAAAGTTGCCGCGCAGCCGGGCCCTGTGCCGCTAAAATAGCGGCATCATTTTTTTCGGAGAGTCTCTGAAGAGGGGGCGTTTGCGCGTTGTCTTCCGCGTGTTGCGCAGCGCCCGCTTCCGCGCCTAAATCTCAAGCAGCGGAGGTTTCAGGGAGCATTCTCCTTCATCACTATTGGAGCATTGCGCAAATGGCACTTGTGAGCATGCGTGAGCTGCTGGATCATGCAGCCGAAAACGGTTACGGCGTACCGGCCTTCAACGTCAACAACATTGAGCAGGTTCAGGCCATCATGACCGCCGCCGCAGAAGTCGACGCCCCGGTCATCATGCAGGCTTCTGCGGGCGCCCGTAAGTACGCCGGTGAAGCCTTCCTCAAAAACATGATCGAAGCCGCGGTCGAAACCTGGCCCGATGTGCCGGTCTGTATGCACCAGGACCACGGTCAGAGCCCGGCGGTCTGCCAGATCGCCATGCGCATGGGCTTTACCTCGGTCATGATGGACGGGTCGCTGATGAGCGACGGCAAAACGATCGCCCCCTATGACTACAACCTCGCCGTCACCAAGCGCGTGGTGGAAAACGCCCACTGCATCGGCGTTTCCGTTGAAGGCGAACTCGGCTGCCTCGGCTCCCTGGAAACCATGAAGGGCGACAAGGAAGACGGCCACGGCACCGACGCCACGATGACGCGCGATCAGCTTCTCACCGACCCGGATCAGGCCGCCGAATTTGTCCGCGAAACGCAGCTTGATGCCCTTGCGATCGCAATCGGCACGAGCCACGGCGCCTACAAGTTCACCCGCAAACCCTCCGGCGACATTCTTTCCATTGAGCGCGTCAAGGAAATTCACGCGCGCCTGCCGAACACTCACCTCGTGATGCACGGTTCGAGCTCCGTGCCGCAGGAGTACCTCGCTGAAATCCGCGAGTTCGGCGGACAGATGCGCGAAACCTACGGCGTGCCGGTCGAGGAAATTCAGGAAGCGATCAAGCACGGTGTGCGTAAGGTGAACATCGACACGGATATCCGTCTTGCGATGACCGCTGCAATCCGCCGCTATCTCGTTGAAAATCCCGACGGCTTTGATCCGCGCGCCTACCTCAAGAAGGCCCGCCAGGCTGCCTACGAACTCTGTAAGAGCCGCTACATCGCCTTCGGCTGCGAAGGTCAGGGCAGCAAGATTCACGCTACGCCCCTTTCCGTGATGGCCTCGCGCTACGCTGACGGCACGCTCGCTCAAAACGTCCGTTAAGAAAGCAGCACAAGACACAGACAAAGCCTGCCGAGAGCACCGAGCGCCGCGGCAGGCTTTTTTGATTTTTTCCGTGTTATGACTGAAAAAACCGCAGCCGACCTCAAAGGCAAAACCGGCATCCGCCGGCTCATCAACGCAACGCGCTACTCCTGGCAGGGCATCCGTACGGCTTTCGGTAAGGAAGAAGCCTTCCGGCAGGAGCTCATCCTTGCCGTCATTTTGATTCCGGTTGCCTTCTTTCTGCCGGCGGCCTGGTCTCTGAAACTCTGGTGCATCTTTTCGCTGATCTTCCTTTTGGTGACGGAATTACTCAATTCCGGTATTGAAGCCGTCGTCGACAGAATCGGTCCGGAACTTCATCCCCTTTCCGGTTTTGCCAAAGACTGCGGCAGCGCCGCCGTACTTTTTGCACTGATCTTTGCGCTGATTGTGTGGCTTGTTGTACTTTTTACAATTATCTTTGGTTGAAATGCCTAGTGGCAGTGCGTTTAGAATTCCAAGCATCAACAATTCTCTGTTACGGGGAGAGACAATCCAATGTCCGGTTTAATGCAGACAAATCTCAAGAGCCTGCCGCTCGTTTACCGCGGCAAGGTCCGTGAGTGCTACGCCGTCGGTCAGGACAAGCTTCTGATGATCGCGAGCGACCGCATCAGTGCGTTTGACAGCATTCTGAGCGTTCCGATTCCCAATAAGGGCAAGGTTCTCACGCAGATCACCCAGTTCTGGTTCGACAAGCTCACGCAGGGCATGCCCAATCAGTTAACGGGCATTGATCCCGCAACGGTTGTTGCGCCCGACGAAGTCGACCAGGTCACGGGCCGCGCCATGGTTGTCAAGCGCCTCACCCCGATTCTGATTGAGTGCGTTGCCCGCGGCTACATCATCGGCGGCGGCTGGAAGGACTACCAGGCCACGGGCAGTGTCTGCGGCATTAAGCTCCCCGAGGGGCTCAAAATGGCCCAGAAGCTTCCGGAACCGATCTTTACGCCCGCAGCCAAAGCCGAAATCGGCACCCACGACGAAAACATTTCCTTTGAAAAGGTCGTGGAAATGTACGGCAGCGACGTTGCGCAGAAAATCCGCGACTACACGCTCGACCTGTACACCCGTGCCGCCGAATACGCGGCCACCCGCGGCATCATCATCGCCGACACGAAGTTTGAGTTCGGCCTTGATGAAAACGGCAACGTCTGCATCATGGATGAAATGCTCACGCCCGACAGCTCGCGCTTTTGGCCGGCTGACCAGTACACCCTCGGCATTTCGCCCCCGAGCTACGACAAGCAGTTTCTGCGTGACTGGCTCGAATCCACGGGCTGGAACAAGGTGCCGCCCGCTCCGGTGCCGCCCGAGGACATCATCGAGAAAACCTCGATGAAGTACCGCGAGGCACTTGTTAAACTCACAGGTAAAGACGTGCAGTAAGTCTCTGCCGCCCGAGATATGCCGGGAGCGACTCCCGGCAGCGCGCGCCGTCCGGTCTCATCCGTTTGTCAGAATGAGCCGCGGCGCGCCTTTGCTTTATTAAGAGAAAAAACTATGACTCAGTGCGAACAGAAGCCCGTTGTCGGCATTGTGATGGGTTCAAATTCCGACTGGCCCGTGATGCAGAAAGCCGCCGAAATTCTCAAGGCCTTCGGCGTGCCCTACGAAGCCCGTGTGGTAAGCGCGCACCGTATGCCCGATGAGATGTTTGAGTACGCCGCCACCGCGCGTGACCGGGGTCTTGCCTGCATCATCGCGGGTGCGGGCGGCGCCGCACACCTGCCCGGTATGCTCGCCGCCAAATGCGTGGTGCCGGTTTTGGGGGTTCCCGTGCCGTCAAAGTACCTCCGCGGCGAAGACAGCCTCTACTCGATCGTACAGATGCCCAAGGGCGTTCCGGTTGCCACCTTCGCCATCGGAGAAGCCGGTGCCGCCAACGCGGCGCTTTACGCCGTCACCATTCTCGCCGTTACCGATAAGGCGCTTTACGCCAAGCTGCAGGACTTCCGCAAGGAACAAAATGCCAAGGCCCGCGCCATGGAACTGCCGTCTCTTTAAAGAATAGTCAACTCATGAAAGCTTCTTTTCCTCTCAATCCCGGTACGACGCTCGGGCTTATGGGCGGCGGTCAGTTGGGCCGCATGTTTGCGCAGGCCGCGGCAACGCTGGGCTACGAAGTCGAAGTGCTCGAAAAGGGCAGTTGCCCGGCAAGTGAAGTGTGCGCCTGCCATATTGACGCGCCCTACACCGATCCGGGGGCTTTGGACGCCATGCGCCGCACAACGGCTGCGGTGACAACCGAATTTGAAAACGTGCCGGCCGAAGCTCTTTCGGCCCTGGCCGACGGTCCTGACGGCTGCGTGACCGCGCCTTCGGCGCAGGCCGTCTCGGTTGCCCAGGACCGGCTGGATGAAAAGACGTTTCTTGAGATGGTGGCCGGTGTCCCCGTGGCACCGCACGCCCCGGTTCTCTCCGCAGAAGACGCCGATCTCCTTGATGAATCGCTTTTTCCGGGGATTCTTAAAACCACCCGTCTGGGTTACGACGGCAAGGGCCAGCGCACGGTCTTTAACCGTGACGACGTCAAACGCGCGTTTGCCGAAATGGGCGGCAAATTCTGCATTCTGGAAAAGCGTCTGCCTTTAAAGACCGAGGTTTCCGTTATTGTGGCCCGCGGTCTTGACGGCTCCGCGGTCACCTTCCCCGTTTTTGAAAACCATCATAAAAACGGCATTTTGGCCGAAACCGTCGTGCCGGCACGCGTGCCGCAGGCCGTTGCCGACAAGGCCCGTGCGTATGCTGAAAAAATCGCACACGCCCTGGAATACCGCGGTGTCCTCTGCATTGAATTTTTTGTGCTCGCCGACGACACGCTTGTTGCCAACGAAATGGCACCGCGTCCGCACAATTCCGGCCACGCCACGATTGAAGCGTGTGTGACCAGCCAGTTTGAGGAACAGGTGCGCGCGATGACCGGGATGCCCTTAGGTCCCACCGATCTTGTGCAACCCGCCGTCATGCTCAATATTCTCGGCGACGTCTGGTTTGATGCCGACGATAAAAAGCGCGAACCCGACTGGAAGAGCGTGCTTGCCGTGCCCGGCGCCAAACTGCATCTTTACGGTAAAAAAGACGCCCGTCACGCCCGCAAGATGGGGCACGTCACGTGCGTCGGAAAAACGCTTGATGAGGCTCTTGTCTGTGCCAAGCGTGTAGCCGCGATTCTGGGCCTGCCCGCCCCCGTCTGACGGACAAAATCCATGTATCCCCCGATTAATACAGCCGCCGTCGAACGTGCCGCCCGGATTCTTTCCGAGGGCGGCCTCGTTGCGATTCCGACGGAAACGGTTTACGGGCTTGCCGCTGACGCCGATAACCGTGACGCAGTGCTTAAAACCTTTGCCGTCAAAGGCCGCCCCACCAACCATCCGCTCATTGTGCATATAGCGGGCCCTGAAGCCCTTTCTGCCTGGGCGTGCGTCGTACCCGAGGAAGCCAGGCTGCTTGCCAAGGCCTTTTGGCCCGGGCCCCTTACGATGGTTCTTCCCAAGAGTGAGCGCTGCGGCGGTTTTGTCACGGGCGGGCAGGCGAGTGTCGCCCTGCGCTGCCCCTCTCACCCCTGGATTCAGGCGCTTTTAAAGCGCTTTGCGGGGTCAACCTTCAAGGGCCTGACGGCGCCGAGCGCAAACACCTTCGGGAAAATCTCCCCGACCTGCGCCGCACACGTTGCCGAAGACCTCGGCGTCAAACCCGAGGGATCGCTTGACATGATTCTGGACGGCGGGCGCTGCGAAGTGGGCGTTGAGTCCACGATCATCAATCTCTCGGGCGAGCGCCCTGAAATTCTGCGGCACGGTGCGGTGACGCGCGCCATGCTCGAAGCCGTCCTCGGCCGCCCGGTACCTGATGCCGGAAGTGATGCACCGCGGGCCTCGGGGCGCCTAAAGAGCCACTATGCGCCCGGCACGCCCGTCACACTTTTCAGCGCAAAGGACATTGCCGCGCTTGCCGCAGGCAACGATAAGGTCGCCGTCATGGCAACCGCAGACGTTCTTGATGCCTGCAAAAAGGCCTTCGGCAACCGCATTGTGCTCGAACTCGTGATGAGCCGTGAAGAAGCCGACTGGCAGCACAGTCTGTACGAGAACCTTCACAGGCTCGACAAATCCGGCGCCGCCAGACTTTTGATTGAACAGCCTCCGCAGACGCCTGAATGGGCCGCCGTCAACGACCGGCTCGGGCGCGCCGCAGCCGCCAAGGACGCTTAATGCTTTCCGCGCAGTGTCCGGTCGGGGTTCTTGATTCCGGGCTCGGAGGCCTTTCGGTGCTGAGAGCCCTGCGCCAGGAACTCCCGGCCGAAAACTTCATCTACTGCGCCGACAGCGGCAACGCCCCCTGGGGCGATAAAACCGGTCAGTGGGTGAGAAACCGGTGCGACACGATTGCACACTGGTTTCTNAACCCGGTGCGCCCCGTTTGCCCCCTGTTTCCTTGACGTGCTCCCCGCCAAGTTGCGGGTTCTTGCCTGCACCCCCGCCACGGCCGCCGCAGCCGATCATTTAAGAGAATGGGCTCCCGTACCGGTCGTGGGCATTGAACCGGCGGTGAAACCGGCGGTGAAAATGAGCCGCACGCATGTGGTGGGCGTGCTTGCGACTGCGGGCACCATCCGCAGTGAACGCTATTCGCGGCTTCTGTCGCGTTTTTCCGCGGGCGCCCGCGTCATCAGTACGCCTGCGCCGGGCCTTATGGAATGCGTGGAAAAAGGTGAATTCGACACGCCGCGCACGAGAGCGCTTCTCACCAAATACCTCACCCCGATCACCGAGGCGAATGCCGACATCCTCGTTTTGGGCTGCACGCACTACCCGTTTTTAACCGCTGCTATCCGGACTATTGTCGGTGAGGCCGTGAAAATCATTGAGCCCGGTCCGGCGGTTGCGGCCGTCGCCCGTACGAGACTTACCGAACGGGAACTCCTTAAAAATGCCGATACCGGTGAGGCCGGAAGCGACATATTTTTTATCAATGATGTAAATTCCGTGGCCGGCGTTCTCAATAAACTGTGGCCGCAGGCGGCAAGTGAAACCGTCACAGAACTTACTGTTTAAAAACCATGTCCGAAAATACCGCTGTTTTTGAATTCATTGCCTCAAGGCGCAGCCTCAAACCCAAGCTTCTTACTGAACCCTCGCCGACGGACGAGCAGTTTGCGCGTGCCGCACAGGCGGCGATGCGTGCACCCGATCACGGCTCGCTCGTTCCCTACCGTTTTGTGCGGGTGGAAAGCGAAGACCGCGGACGTCTTGCCGATGTTTTCGAAGCAGCCGCCAAACGTCAGGGAGCTGACGCGGACAAACAGGCACGCTCCCGCTCCAAGGCTCTCAAAGGTCCCTCGCTCGTGGGTTTTGTGTTTTCCCCTGATACCGAATGCGGCATTTCACTTGATGAGCAGTTTCTCACCGCAGGCGCCGCTCTTGATCAGTTCATGCTCGCCTTAAATGCGCTCGGTTTCGGCGGCATCGTGCTTTCGGGTTCGGTTCTCGCTGACGACGGCGTGCAGGCCTTTTTCCGCCGCAAGGCCGGCGAAAAACTCATTGCCTGGGTGATCTGCGGCACACCCACCCCTGAAGCCAAACCCCAGGACGCGGAAACCCGAGAAGCTCCCTTTACGGTGTGGACTCCGGCGGCTTCTTAATTTTTGGGGCCTTGTCCTGTGAGACGGCGCACGGATGCGGCTTCAATCGCTGCGTCCCGCGCCGTTTTTTCCATCGCACAGATACTTTCGGCCACGGCCCGCATCGTAAGCGGCGCACAGCCTTCGGCCTTGTTGTTGGCGACCGTAAAGCCCCTTACGCCGCTTGCGTGCGCGCGCTGCATGAGCCCGGCCACGGCTTCCCGCGTCACGATATCGGGACTCTGAATCCGGTCAAAGGGCGCCCACTCGCGCTTAAGTTCCGCATAGGTGCCGCCCTGCGCCACCGACCAACGGACAACCGTATCGCCTTTAAGCCGCCAGTTGCCGGAATTATTCTCCGGGTCATCAAGGTATCTCAATGCGTTGATCTGCCGCATCACCGGAGGCAGTGACGGATGAATGCCGACAACGGGCCTGGCGTGCGTCGGCCGCAACAGACGGATATAGCGGCGCGTCAGAAGCTGCGCCGTGCGCATCTCCACGCCGTAACTCAAGGGCATGCCGTCCGTTTCCCGGGGAAGCCTTGCAAAGAACGAGACGATTTCATCAATCGCGGCATGCGCATTTCTCAGGTTCAGAATCCGCTCACGGGGAAGCGCCGCAAGTTCAAAGACAAGCACTCCGAGCTTTCGTCCGAGTCCCTTAACAACCGGGTCGATAAAGGTTTCAAGGGTTTCATTCACATCAAGGTAATGTGTGTTGACGCCGGCCCCACGGCCTCTGACGTCGCGCACAAGGCTGTCGGTAACAGCCTGAGGGGCCTTCACAAGAAACCGGAAATTTTCCGGCACCTGCTCAGCGAAATGCCGGTAGGTCTCCTCGGTGAGCGGCTTATAGTAGGAGCGGTCAATCCCTGCGGTACGGAAAACGGGATAGGCGCTGTAGGCGGTCAGCCCCTTTTCCGCGAGTCCCTTCACCGAACTCATCTGCGACCAGACAACACCCCGCCAGCCCGGAAAGTTCCAGCTTGAACTTCCGAGATAAATGCCGGCAGGAAGCCGCTCGCCCAAAAGCCTCAGGTCCCGTTCGGGGGCCATCGGCGCGATCGGAGCGTTCACCGGCGGTTCATCATCAAAGAGTGCTTCTGTTCGGGTGTCGCGCATACAAAAAAGGCAGAGCCTCAAAACGAACTCTGCCTTCTACTTTAGCCGAAATTAATAGCGATGCGGCATTTCCGGATGATGCATCCCGGCAGCCGGCCCGCGCGGTGCGGGAGCTCCGTTGTAGCCCGGACACTGACGGGGAGACTGCTCCGCCATCGGGCAGGGTGTGCCGGCGTTACCCGGGCAGTTCCAGCCGTGACGCGGCCCCTGGTGAAAGCGCCCGTGACCGGCAAAAGCGCGGCTTTCATAGTCTTCAAGCGCCATCTTCTGCTGGGGGTCAAGCAGTTTCCAGAGTGCGGCGCGCTTGGCGGCCACATCGGAGTGCACCTGACCGAGGAGCTTTTCGCGTTCGGCACTCAGTTCGAGGCGACTTTGCCGGTCATAGGCCTGACCGCGGTTTTTGGCGCGGAAGTCGCGCATCGCGGCATAAGCCTTTTCCTGGGCAGCCGTGTAGTCTTTAAAAGCCTGCTTCTGATTGTCCCTGAGCGTGAGAATCGACTCAAGTGCGGCATTGCGGTTTGCCAGAGACTGCTGCACATCGGGACCCGTCCAGTGACCGCGCGGGCCGTAACCGGCGCCGTCTCCGCACCAGGCATAAGCGCCCGCGGCGGTGGCGGCAAGAGCGGCAGCGATAATCCAGCGTTTCATCATTTTTGACTCCTTATGAAAACGGTCCGCGCCCCGGTGCTGACTGTGTCATACGGTTTCGGGCGTTACCGGCGGGAATTTCTTTTTCCCCTGACTGATGAAGCGCAGGTTAAAGCCTTCTGAAAACCACTCGGTAAAGGGCCGGGAAGGACGTATTTCAAAATGTAACAAACAAAAGTCCAACACCCGCAAAATCGGCTCCGCCCGCCGGCACAACGGCTTTGAGCAAGGTTCGTGTGCATTACAATTGCGGCACCTGTCTTTTCAAATATTAACCATCGGAAAATCTCCCCATGCAGGAACTTTCTGTTTTGACGGCTTTAAGTCCCCTGGACGGCCGTTATGCCCGTCAGTGCAATGAACTGCGCGACATCTTCTCTGAATCGGCCTTCATGAACGCCCGCGTGCGCGTGGAAGTGGAATGGCTCATCGCTCTTTCCGAGGCGGGCTTTGAAGAGCTCAAGCCCATCAGCGAGCACGGCAAAGCCTTCCTGCGCGGTCTGGCGGAGAACTTTACGGTTGAAAACTGCGCGGAGATCAAAGCGATTGAAGCCACCACCAACCACGACGTCAAGGCCGTGGAATACTGGATCAAGGGCCAGGTCGCGCATGATGCGGAACTCGCCAAGGCAAGCGAATTCGTTCACTTTGCCTGCACAAGCGAAGACATCAACAACACGAGCCACGCGCTGATGCTCACCGCCGGCCGCAAGGCGCTGATTGCGCGTCTTACCGAGATCCGCGAAACGATTGCGAAGTATGCGCATCAGTGGGCCGATGTTCCGATGTTAAGCCGCACACACGGTCAGACCGCGTCTCCCACAACGGTCGGCAAGGAAATGGCCAACGTTGCCGTGCGCCTCGGACGCATCATTGAAGCGATCAGCGCCGTGAAGTTCTACGCCAAAATGAACGGCGCCGTCGGCAACTTCAACGCGCACCTCATCGCCTACCCCGACTACGACTGGGAAGCGCACAGTAAGCGCGTCGTTGAGGAGCGCCTGGGACTTACCTTCAACACGCACACCATTCAGATCGAGCCGCATGACTACATGGCCGAGCTCTTTCACGAAATTGCGCGCGCCAACACGGTTCTCATTGACTTTGACCGTGACGTCTGGGGCTACATCTCCCTCGGGTTCTTCAAGCAGAAACTCAAGGAAGGCGAAGTCGGCTCCTCCACGATGCCGCATAAAGTGAATCCCATTGACTTCGAAAACTCCGAAGGCAACCTCGGGGTTGCCAACGCGCTTTTAAACCACCTCGCTGGGAAACTCCCGATCTCGCGCTGGCAGCGTGACCTCACCGACTCCACGGTGCTCCGCAACCTCGGCGTGGCCTTCGGCTACTGCTTCGTGGGCTATGCGGCGCTCGGCCGAGGCCTCGGAAAACTTGAACTTAACGCCGCACGCGTTGCTGAAGACCTCGATGCCGCCTGGGAAGTGCTTGCTGAAGCCATCCAGACCGTCATGCGTCGTTACGGCATTCCCAAGCCCTATGAAAAGCTCAAGGCGCTCACCCGCGGCAAGGGCCATATGACGCCCGAGGTAATCCACGAGTTTATCGAGACACTTGAGCTGCCTGCCGACGCAAAGGAACGTCTGCAGAAGCTCACGCCCGCGACCTACATCGGTAAGGCCGTCGAACTCGCGCGCCGCGCCTGATTTCCGGCTCACCGGGAAGTGCTTCTGAAGCGGCTGAACACGTCTGTTCAGCCGCTTTTTTACAGGCCCCGGATCAGCTGCTTCAGCTTCTTTGTCTGCGCGTTGCTTTGAGCCTCCAGCGAAAAAAGGACGGCAACACGCCGTCCTTTTGTCAGATTCAGAAGTCGGGACCGGATCAGAACACCGGGACCACGCCGCCCTTATATTTATCCGTCATGAACTTGCGGACCTTTTCGGTCGTCAGAGCCTTCACAAGCGCCTGAACCTTCGCGTCCTTTTCATGTCCCTGACGGGCGGCCACCACCACGGCATAGGGGCTCGTCTTACTCTCAAGATAGATCGAGTCCGTCACAGGGTTTAAACCCACGCCGATAGCGTAGTTGGAGTTAACGACCGCGAGATCGACATCGTCCAAAGTACGCGGCACCTGCGCGGCTTCCACCTCACGGATTCTGAGGTGTTTGGGGTTACTGACGATATCAAGCACCGTGGCTTTGACGCCGATCCCGGGCTTTAACTTTAAAAGCCCTGCATCTTCGAGCAGAAGCAGCGCACGACCGCCGTTGGCGGGGTCATTGGGAATCGTCACGGAAGCGCCGTCGGCAAGATCCGTGATTTTCTTCACCTTCTTGGAGTAGGCCGCCATCGGAAGAATGTGAATCGGCGCGACGGAAGCGATTTTCAGACGGCGGTGCTCGACAGCGGCATCCAAAAAGGGCTTGTGCTGGTAGTAGTTGGCGTCCACTTCGCCTGCATCAAGCGCGAGGTTCGGGCTCACGTAGTCGGAAAACTCAACAATTTTGAGGTCGTAGCCGTCCTTTTTCAGATCAGGCTCGATGAGCTTCAGAATATCGGCGTGAGGCACCGGGGTTGCCGCCACGCGAAGTTCTTCAGCGCCCGCGGCTGCGGCACTCAAACCGACGATCACCGCCGCGGCTGCGGCAAAAAAGGTTCTGACTGTCATTTGCAATACTCCGGTGTTCTTTGTGTTCTGAAGGGACAGCGCGTCCCCGGGTGAAGGCACTATACGCAAAACCGGCTCCAAGTCCGTCATCAGAGGTGTCTTTTCTGCGGTTCGGTTAAGGTATTACCGGCCCGGCGCCTTAAAAAACCGGACGTCTAAGCAAAATCTCCTGCAGGTTTTCCTGACCGGCAATTCTTAGAAATTCCGAAGACAGGCGACTATATTGCATTCCGTTTGGGCTTTGACTCAGGCAGTGACGGTCAGTCTTACACGCGCTGTTTGCAAAGAGAAGCGGCACAGAAATGCCGCCCGCTGCAAGTGACGAGGCTGACGCCCCTCTCTACTTTTCTTTCTTTGCGGAGACGCACACACATGTTTGCGAAGAAACTTCTCGTCGGCGCTTTGGCCGCCGCCGCGTTTATCAGTGCTCAGGCCGCGGACCAGAAGGTCCTGCGCATGGCCACCGAAAGCTCCTACCCGCCCTTTGAATTTGTGGAAACCAAGACGGGCGAAACCGTGGGCTTTGAAATTGACCTCCTGCGGGGCATTGCCGAACGCATCGGCCGCAAACTCGAAATCGTGCCAATGGGGTTTGACGCCATCATTCCGGCGCTTCTCACAAACACGGCCGATGTCGGCATGGCAGCGATCACCATTACGCCGGAACGCCAAAAGCGCCTCGCCTTTACCGATCCCTACTATGTCTCAGGCCTCTCGGTTCTGATCCGTGCCGCGGACAAAGCAACCATTACCAAAGTTGAGGATCTCAACAACCGCACGATCTGTGCTCAGATCGGCACCTCCGGCCACATGCGTGCCCAGCAGGTTCCCGGCGCCAAAGTGAAGGCTTTTAACAACGTCTCGGAAACCTTCCTTGAATTAAGCAACAAGGGGTGTGATGCCGTGATCGGCGACCGGCCGGTAAACAGCTACTTTCTGATGAGCCGCCCGCAGACCGCAAAAGACTTCTACCACATGCCCGTGATGCTTAACACAGAGCTTTTCGGCATTGCCGCCAAAAAGAGCAACAAAGCACTGGTCGAGGAGATGAATGCCGCCATGAAGGCGATGCGCGCCGACGGCAGCTACGGCAGGATGTACAAGAAGTGGTTCGGCGAAGAGCCGCCCAAGGAGTAACGTTTTCCGTCGAAAAAAATTTCCCGGCACACGCCGGGAAATTTTTTTCGGGTCAGGCCATAAGCCTCAGCACTCAACGATGGTCACGGCAAGCCCCCCGCGGCTCGTTTCCTTGTATTTGGCCTTCATGTCCCGACCCGTTTCAAACATGGTGCGCATGACCTTGTCAAGGCTCACAACATGACGCCCGTCGCCTGCCATCGAAATGCGGACCGCCTCAATGGCTTTTACGGCGCCCACGGCATTACGTTCAATGCAGGGAATCTGCACCTGCCCCGCCACCGGATCACAGGTGAGCCCCAACTGGTGCTCCATGCCGATTTCCGCGGCGTTTTCCACCTGATCGAGCGTTGCGCCCTTGGCAGCGGCAAGGCCCGCCGCGGCCATCGAAGTTGCCACCCCCACTTCGCCCTGGCAGCCCACTTCAGCGCCCGAAATCGACGCGTTTTCCTTGTAGAGCATGCCCACGGCCCCCGCGGTGAGCAGAAAGTTTCTCACGCCCGTCTGATCCGCGCCCGGCACAAACTTCACGTAGTACTGAAGCACCGCAGGCAAAACGCCTGCCGCGCCGTTTGTGGGACAGGTGACAATGCGGCCGCCCGCGGCATTTTCTTCGCCCGTGGCAAAGCCCCAGGCGTTCACCCAGTCAATGGCAGCCAAAGGATCGTTTCCGTCAGAGGCTTTAAGCCGCGCAAGCAGCTGCGGTGCACGGCGCTTTACGCGTAAGGGCCCCGGAAGCACCCCTTCCGTTTTAAGGCCCCTTTGAATGCACTCACACATCACGTCCCAGACATGGTCAAGCGCCGCATCGATTTCTGCGTCGCTGCGGCGGGTGCGTTCATTGTCGCGGACGACTTCAGCAATCGTTTTGCCGCTTGCGCGCGCCATCGCCACAAGCTCCGAGGCATTGGTGTAATTAAAGGGCACCGTGACTTCCGCACGGCCCGGAAAAGCGTCCCGGCTTTGCGTGCGGGGCTTATCAAAGTCCGTGTTGTCCGCCGGCACCACAAAGCCCCCACCCACGGAGTAATAACGCCGCTCAATGATCTTTTTGCCTGAGGCGTCAAACCCCGCAATCTGCAGCCCGTTGGTGTGAAAGGCCGCCGCCTTGTCGGGCGAAAACGTGATGTCAAGGGCCGGATCAAACACAATCGTGTGGCCGCCCGCCAACGGAAGGCGCCTGGAGTCTCTCACCGAGGCCATCATCTCTGCGACGGCGGACGTGTCCACTGTCTCGGGAGATAACCCCATCAGCCCCAGCATCACGGCCGTGTCCGTGGCGTGGCCCTTTCCGGTGGCGCCGAGGCTGCCCATCAGATCTGCGGTGAGGTGTTCGGTTTTGGAGAGCACACCTTCATCTGCCGCTTCCTTCACAAACAGGGCTGCCGCCCGCATCGGACCCACGGTATGACTTGAACTCGGGCCGATACCGACCCGAAACATTTCAAAAATACTGATGGGCATGCTCTGCCTTTTTTCAAAAAAACTCAGACCTGCGCGTCAACCACAAGGGCCTTTTCGCAGTAGCTTCGCGGATCGGTTTTCACATCCGCGGCAACGTGCTCACCGACATTGACGGTATAGGGCAGACGCACAAGCCCTGCCGTCAGAGGAATTTCCGGGATGCGCGCAATGGATGTGAGCTGATAACCCGTGTCTCCCATCACAATCATCGGCACGTCCACCAGAAGCGCCGGATCAAAAGCCGTTTCAAAAGCCACGAGATGCATACGGTCGTAACCGCCCGCCTTAAAACGCGCTTCCGTCAGTGCCCGCCCGATAAAGATGCGTTCCGGATCGGAAAAGTCGAGCACATCCTCAAAACCGCACTCCAGGGGACTCGTGTTTTCGTCAAACTCGAGCCCCTCGGCCGGTTCCTTAGCAAGAATTCTCAGGGCATCAAGCCCCTCCTGCGCTCCGGCCTGCGCGCCCGCTGCGGTGAGGTTTTCGTGCAGCGCCTTAATGTTCGCTTCCGGTCCCGTGACAAGCTGAATCCAGCGCAGGTTCAGAAACGAAATCTCGCTTTCTTCCTTAGCCGTGTTGGGCGTGGTTTTAGCCGCATCCACGGGCATCTCGCCCGCGTAAAGAAATCCGCAGAGGTGCCGCCCTTCAATCTCCGCGTCAAAGGCGGCGCTTACCTGACGGATCCACGCCTCACGTACGTCGGCCTTATCTCCGTAAAGGAAAAGCTCATAGGTGTCCGTTTCCGTGCGCACCGCGATCACCGTTCCGATGATGCCGCCTGAGGCGTTTAACATCACCGTCCGCTCAAGGCTTCCGACGGCGAGTTTGGATAAGTCGCTTGCCGTAAGGCGCGCCAGAAACTTCGGCGCCTTCTTAACGGTGAGAACCGTCACGGGCTGCGGTTGAAAAAGCACTAAATTCAAAGCCATTTCGTTTCTTCTTTTTTCGAAAAAATTCTTACTCACGCACGCAGTCGAGCATGTACTTCACAGTGCCGTCAGGCTGTTTTACCTTCACCAAACCGTGCACATCGCTTTCAAACCCCGGGAAGCGCTTCGTGAAATCACGGGCAAACCGCAGGTACTCGACGATCTTGCTGTTGACGCGTTCCCCGGGCACCAAAAGCGGAATTCCCGGCGGGTACGGCGTGAGAAGCACCGCGGAGACCCGGCCCTCAAGCTCATCAATCGGAACGCGGTCGACTTCGCTGTGCACGAACTTTGCGTAGGCATCCGTCGGACGCATCGCGGGCACCATCTCCGAGATGTACATCTGAGTGGTAAGACGTGCAACGTCATACTCCCGGTACACACTGTGAATGCTCTGGCAGAGGTCTTTGAGCCCCAGATTTTCATAGGCCGGAAACGCCGCAATGAATTTGGGCATCACGCGCCAGAGTTCGGCGTTGGCGTCGTAGGCATCCTTAAACTGCTGCAGTTCGGTCACCATCGTGTTCCAGCGGCCCTTGGTGATGCCGATCGTAAACATGATGAAGAAGGAGTAAAGGCCCGTTTTCTCAACGATGATGCCGTGCTCAGAAAGATACTTCGTGACGACGGCCGCAGGGATCCCGGTTTCGGCAAATTCACCAGTAAGCGACAACCCCGGCGTCACCACCGTCCCCTTGATGGGGTCAAGCATGTTAAAGCCCGGTGCCACATCCCCGAAGCCGTGCCAGGCATCATTGGCGTTAAGCATCCAGTCGGCCTGCGTGCCGCGTCCGGCCTGCGGCAGTTTCTCCGGCCCCCAGACCGTAAACCACCAGTCGGAGTAGCTCGTACCGACTTCGCGCATGGCACGCCTGAAATCCACGGCTTCCTGAATGGATTCCTCCACGAGCGCCGTACCGGCCCGTCCTTCCATCATGGCCGCAGCGACGTCGCAGCTTGCGATGATCGCGTACTGCGGCGAAGTGGACGTGTGCATCATGAAGGATTCATTAAATCCGGCGCGGTCAAGCTTCTCGGTTTCAGAGTCCTGGATACAGATCTGGCTTGCCTGCGAAATACCCGCAAGCAGCTTATGCGTTGAGTGCGTCGCAAAAACCATGCTCTTTTTCGTGCGCGGTTTATTGCGGTCAATCGCGTGCATATTGTCGTAGAAGCTGTGAAAAGCCGCATGCGGCAGCCATGCTTCATCAAAGTGCAGAATGTCGACCTTGCCGTCGAGCTTCGCCTTGATCACTTCGTCGTTATAGACAATGCCGTCATAGGTCGACTGCGTGATCGTCATGATCCGGGGCTTGGCCTTCTTGTCCTTGATAAGGGGATTGGCCGCAATCTTCTTTTCAATCGACTCCCAGTCAAATTCGGAAAGCGGAATCGGTCCGATGATGCCGTAATGGTTGCGCGTGGGCATCAGAAAGACGGGGATCGCACCGGTGAGCGTAATGGCGTGCAGGATCGACTTATGACAGTTGCGGTCCACGATCACGATGTCGCCCGGAGCCACGGTGTAGTTCCAGACGATCTTGTTGGAGGTTGACGTGCCGTTGGTGACGAAAAAGAGATTGTCACAGCCGAAGATGCGCGCGGCGTTTTGCTCTGACTTTGCCACCGGCCCGGTATGGTCCAGTAACTGTCCGAGCTCTTCCACGGCGTTGCAGACGTCGGCGCGGAGCATGTTTTCACCGAAAAACTGGTGAAACATCTGTCCCACGGGGCTCTTTAGGAAGGCAACGCCGCCGGAGTGCCCCGGGCAGTGCCAGGAGTAGGAAGAATCCGCGGCGTAGTGCGTCAGAGCCTTAAAAAACGGGGGCGGCAGACTCTTTAAATACTCACGGGCCTCACGCGCGATGTAGCGCGCCACAAAGTCCGGGGTATCTTCAAACATGTGAATAAAGCCGTGCAGTTCCCGCAGCACATCGTTGGGAATTGATGTGGCGGTCTTATTTTCCCCGTAAAGGAAAATCGGCACATCCGGGTTGGAGCGGCGGATCTGGCGCACAAATTCACGCAGTTCGTGAATCGCTTCGTTTTCTTCACCCGTCTCGGAAAAGTCATCGTCATCGAGACTCACGAGAAAGGCTGAGGTGCGGCTTGCCTGCTTGGCAAGACCCGTGAGGTCGGAAAAAGCCGTGACGGCTCTCACTTCAATCCCCTGCGCTTCAATCGCCTGCGCGAGGTCCCGGATACCGAGCCCCGAGACGTTTTCAGAGTGATAGTCCTCATCGATGATGACAACGGGAAAGTGGTATTGCATGGGTTACCTCTTTCTTGGGCAAGAAACGGAAACGGCGTGCGCACGGCCCCGGTCAATCCCTGATGACCGGCACACACGGGAAAGCACGCAATTGTACTTAGACGGGGGTCTGCAGGGCGACTAAAATCCTCGCCCCCTTCTCTGCCCGTTGCGTAATTTTCTCATGACGCTCGAAAACGTGCTTCTTTACATTCCGGCTGCCGTTCTCATTGTGCTGATGCCCGGCCCGGATTTTGCCGTGATTACAAAAACGGCCCTGGTGCGCGGCCGCACCGCGGGCGTCATCTGCTCGGCAGGTGTTGCCTGCGGGTTGCTCGTCCACACAACGCTTGCCGCGCTCGGGATTTCTGCGGTCGTTGCACATTCCGTGACGCTTTTTACAGTGCTTAAGTGGGTAGGCGCCGCCTATCTTTTCTGGCTCGGCATTCAGGCAATCCGCGCGTCTTTTTCCGGAAAAAACGCGCTTGCCTGTGAAAACCTTGATCTCGAGCCCGCACGCGGCCGGGGACTCGCGAAAAGCTGGTTTCAGGGGTTTTTCTGTAATGTCTTAAACCCGAAGGCCGTGATCTTTTTCCTCACCTTTCTGCCGCAGTTCATGGATCCGCATGCGCTGCTCACGCCCCAGTTCATTATCCTGGGGCTCATTCTCATGGGAATCAGCCTCGTGTGGTTTTCGCTTCTAGCGGTCATTCTCGGGCGTATCCGCGCGATTTTTCAGTCCCTGCGTTTCCAGCAGTGGCTTAACCGCGTTGCGGGCGGCATTTTTCTGATTTTCGGTCTGAAACTTGTGACGGCTGAGACGCCTTAAGGACCGCACTTCCTTTTAAAATTAACAGATTGACTTCTTCTTTTTCAGGCTTGAGATGACTGACGAAAAACACAAAACGCAGCACGCCGGACGCCTTTTTATGGTGACCGCCCCCTCGGGCGCGGGAAAAAGTTCGCTTGTTAACGCGCTTTTAGCGGCCGACCCCGCCATCATGCTTTCCATTTCCCTCACGACGCGTGATCCGCGTCCGGGGGAAGTCAACGGGCGCGAATACCACTTTGTGTCAGTCGCCGAATTTGAAGAGCGTAAGGCACACGGTGAATTTCTTGAGTCGGCCCTTGTGCACGGCAACTACTACGGCACAAGCCGCGTCTGGATTGAAGAACAGATGGCCGCGGGGCGCGACGTGCTCCTTGAAATCGACTGGCAGGGCGCACGCCAGGTGAGAGAAAAAATCGCCGATATAGTCGGCATCTTCATTCTGCCGCCTTCCATTGAATCTTTAAACGCCCGTCTGCACAAGCGCGGCACCGACAGCGAAGCCGTCATCACACGCCGTCTGATGGGCGCGGGCGCGGAAATTGCGCATGCTCCGGAGTTTGAGTTCGTTATAATCAACGACAGCTTTGAAACGGCTTTAAGTCAGCTTAAAGCCATTGTGACTGCGTCGCGTCTGACCTACCGGCACCAGGCCGTGCGTCACCGCGATCAGTTTGTGTCTCTGGGCGTACCCGTCTGAAAAACGCCGGAAACCCGAAATTACCGTTACTTTTGAACCGATACTTCCATGGCCCGTATTACTGTTGAAGACTGCCTGAAAAAGATTCCGAACCGCTTTGAGCTCGTGCTCGCGGCTGCTTACCGTGCCCGCCTGATTGCCCAAGGCCATCAGCCCCATGTGGACGCCAAGGATAAGCCCGCCGTGGTCGCGCTGCGCGAAATCGCCAACGGCGACGTCGGCCGCGATGAAATGCTCGAGCGCGTCGTCTAGTCTTTCCTGCTGACAGTCAGACGGTGCTCAACAGAAAAAAGAAAAGCACCGTAACGAAGAAAAAATACCTCGCCGCGCAACCCCATAAACCTCGGGACTGCGCGGCTTTGTTTTTCAGGGAAGAACGTGATGCCCCAGACAGCCGCCAGACAATCCGACGCCATTTTGCGGCAGGTACCTCCCCGGCCGGAGATTCCGACGCAAAACGTGCGCCATGAGGGTGATTACGACGAAGCGTATCTGGACCGCCGGGCCGATGAGATCGTCTCCGATGATGCGGACCTGCCGCTTTACACCCCGGTGGGCAAAGCCACAGCGATTGCAACGAGCGCACAGCTTCTGGCGCGCTGCCGTCAGTACCTCTCTGAAAGCGATGTGAGCCGCATTCAGGCGGCCTTCCGCTACGCCGATGATGCGCACCTCGGGCAATTCAGAAAGTCGGGCGAACCTTACATCACGCACCCTTTGGCGGTTGCAACGATTCTCGCGGAGTGGCATCTGGATGCCGCCACAATCTGCGCGGGCCTCATGCACGACGTGCTCGAAGACACGGGCGTGGCCAAAATCGAGATGGCCGAGCAGTTCGGCATCGAAGTGACGGAAATCGTCGACGGAGTGAGCAAACTCGATAAACTCCGTTTTTCCTCCAACGAAATTGCCCAGGCCGAAAGCTTTCGAAAGATGCTTCTGGCGATGAGCCGCGACGTGCGCGTGATTCTCGTCAAGCTTGCCGACCGGCTGCATAACCTCAGAACGCTCGGCGTGATGCGCCCGGAAAAGCGGCGCCGCATCGCCACGGAAACCTTGGAAATCTACGTTCCCATCGCGCACCGTCTAGGTTTAAACACGGTTTTCCGTGAACTGCAGGAGCTCTCCTTTTTCAACCAGCATCCGTTGCGCTACGAAGTACTCAGAAAAAACCTCATCGCCTCCCGCGGCAAACGCCGTGCGGTGCTTGAGCGGATTCTGCGGGAAACGCGCGAAGTGCTTCCCAAGCACCATATCGTTGCGCAGGTTCAGGGACGCGACAAAACAATCTACGGTATCTACAACCGCATGCGTGACACGCATGCGTCGTTTTCGGACGTTTTGGACATCTACGGCTTTCGCGTGATCGTGCGTACCCGGGAGGAGTGCTACCTCGCGCTCTGCGCCCTGCATGAACTCTACAAACCCGTGCACCGGCGCTTCAAGGACTTCATCGCCATTCCCAAAGCCAACGGCTACCAGAGCCTGCACACCACCGTGATCGGTCCGAGCGGCACGCCCATTGAGTACCAGATCCGCACCGAGCAGATGCACCGCATCGACGAGATGGGCATTCTCTCGCACTGGCTCTATAACGACGGGCTCGATACGAGCGAACTGCAGAAGATGGTGGCTGCGTGGCTTCAGAGCCTTCTTGAGATTCAGCGCACCAGCGCCGACAGCTCCGAATTCATCGAAAACATCAAGATCGACCTCTTTCCGGACCGCGTCTACGTCTTTACGCCGAAATCCAAGATCATCAGTCTTCCGCGGGGCTCCTGCCCGGTGGACTTTGCCTATCAGATCCACACCGATATCGGCAACAAAACGAGCGGCTGCCGCATTAACGGCGAGGAAAAACCGCTCACCACGGAACTCAAAAACGGCGACATGGTGGAAATTCTCACCGCGGACAAAGCACAGCCCGATCCGAACTGGCTCAATTACGTCCGCTCGGGCCGTGCCCGCGCCGAAATCCGTCAGTACCTGAGAACCCGCGACTTCAAGGACAGCGTGGCCCTCGGGGAAACCTTCCTGCGTAAGGCCGCTGCTGAAGCCGGCATCAACTTTGAGATGATTCCGGAAGAAGCCTGGAAGACGGTTGTGACCGAAAACGAAACCAAAAACCGCACGGCGCTTTTTGCCGATGTGGGACAGGGCAAACTCTTTGCCGCAGCCGTCGTGACGCGCCTCGTGAACTTCATGCGGGCGCGCGAAAAGACTGCGCAGTCCACCGCCGCCGTCAGTATCCGCGGCACCGAAGGCATGGCCGTGCAGCTTGCAACGTGCTGCCACCCGATTCCGGGCGACACGATCTGGGGCTTTATGCGCAAAGGCCACGGTCTCTCTGTACACCGCGCCGACTGTGAGCACACCGTCCGCGGCCGCAAGGTTGACTCTGAGCGCTGGATGGCCGCGGACTGGAAGGAAGACATTGCCTCTGATGCGCGCTTTCCGGTGCCCGTTGAACTGGAAGTCACCGACGAGCGCTCCGCGCTTGCGGGTGTGGCCGCCGAACTTGCCAAAGCGGGCTCCGCCATTGTGGGCGTCAACATGAACGACAACGGCAAAACGGACAACGAGCTCAGACTCATGATTCAGGTTAAGGACCGCGTGCACCTGCTGCATGTGCTCAGGATGGTGCGGCAGCTGCCCACCGTCACGTCTGCGGCCCGGTGCCTCGACGGCGACAAGGTGATCCGCATCTGACGCAAAACCCAATTAAAAAGGCCGGTCTCCGCAAAGAAACCGGCCTCTTTTTTGAAGCGTATTGCGTGAATCAGTACGGCTGCTCGGCCGTATAGCGCACCTCAACGATCTCAAGCTCTTCAACACGCGCCGGATGATCGATTGTCGCAGGCGTCGGAAGCCGCACTTCATCACCCTCACGCTTTTTGAGAAACACGCGGGCAATCGGACTGATCCAGCTCACGTCCCCGTGATCGGGATCAGCTTCATCAATCCCCACAATGCGGATCGTGTGCTCTTCTCCGGTCGTGAGGTTTTCATACGTGACCGTAGCACCGAAAAAGACCTGATCGGTCGCGGGACGCGTTTCCGGAGCCACGACTTCAGCAGACTCCACGCGCTTATTTAAAAAGCGGATGCGGCGGTCAATTTCGCGCAGACGGCGCTTACCGTACTGATAGTCGCCGTTTTCACTGCGGTCACCGTTACTGGCGGCCCAGCTCACAACGCTCACAACCTGAGGACGTTCGACGTTCACAAGGTGTTCACGCTCGTCCAAAAGCCTGCGGTAGCAGGCGGGCGTCATGTAGTTTTTGGTGTTTGCAGGCAGCCCGGGAAGCTTTACTTCCTCTTCGTCGCCGTCCTGCGCGCTCTGCATTGTCTGCTCAGTCATAGCTCATGTTCCACAACGGGCGGCACTCAATTGCCCGCCCGAAAAGCCGGAGGATTTTAAGCCGGCAGCGGCCGCCTAAAAGGCCTCGTTTTCGCCTAAGTAGCGCCACGCACCCAAAGGAAGGTCTCCCAACCGCACGCGGCCGATACGCACGCGTTTAAGCCGCAGCACTTTAAGCCCCACAGCCTCACACATACGGCGAATCTGACGCTTTTTGCCTTCACGGAGCACAAACTGCAGCTCATCGGCGTTAAGCCGCGTCACCTTTGCGGGCAAAAGCGCCACGCCGTCAAGCGACAGGCCGTGATTTAAAAGCGCAAGGTTTTTGTCCGAAAGCCGCAGCGGCACCGTGCCGTCGGCGTTACCCACACGCACGATGTACTCTTTGTCGACGTCACTCGTTTCACCGATGATGGTTTTGGCAACGCGCCCGTCCTGCGTGAGGACCAACAGCCCCATGGAGTCGATATCGAGGCGCCCTGCTGGCACCAGATGCGCGAGCTGCGCGCGCGACCAGCGCCTCGGACTCGTGTCTTTGGCCCAGTGATTTTCCGGCGTCACGAGAACTTTTGCGGGCTCATAGCCGTCTTCAGCCTGGCCGCTCACGTATCCCACGGGTTTATTGATGAGAATCGTGACGCGCTCACCCTGCTCGGCACTTGCCCGGCGGTCAATGGTGATCACGTCCTCACGCGTCACCTTTTGACCGAGCTCAGCGGTAACGCCGTTAACCTTCACCCAGCCCGCGGCAATCCAGGCATCGGCCTCCCGACGGCTTGAAAGGCCGAGTTCACTCATGCGCTTACTGAGCCGCTGCGGTGCGTCGGGATCAGCCGGCGCGGCCGCTGTCGGCGCCTTTTCGGGGCGGCGCCCGGCAAAGGGCGCTCCTCCGAAAGCGGGCTTACCGTGGCTTTTCACGAAGCCCCGGTTCACCGGCCGCGGCCTGCGGCTTGTCTTGGGAAAACTGCGTTCTGCCACAGCTGTTTAGCCGACGCGGCCCAGAAGGCAGTATTCCATGATGCCTTTTTGCGCGTGCAGACGGTTTTCGGCCTCATCCCACACCACGGACTGGGGTCCGTCGATCACGTCAGCCGTGACTTCTTCACCGCGGTGCGCGGGCAGGCAGTGCATGAAAAGCGCGCCGGGGTTGGCGGCCTTCATCACACGGTCGTTGACCTGGAAGTCAGCAAAGTCCTTGCGGCGCTTGGCGTTTTCTTCTTCAAAGCCCATCGAGGTCCAGACGTCCGTGGTGACAAGATCGGCGCCCTTGGCGGCTTCAACCGGATCACGCGTCACCGTGTAGTAATCGGTCCCCGCGGGGATGAGTTTGGTGTCAATCGGATAGCCCTCGGGGATCGCAAGCGTCATATGAAATCCCAGGATTTTTGCCGCTTCAAGCCAGGAGTAGCTCATGTTGTTCGCGTCCCCGATCCAGGCAACCTTTTTACCCTGAATCGAACCGCGGTGCTCCATGAAGGTCATGATGTCGGTCATGATCTGCACAGGGTGATATTCATTGGTAAGGCCGTTAATCACCGGCACCTTGCTGTTTTTTGCAAACGCTTCCAGGCGGTCCTGCCCGAAGGTGCGGATCATCACCAGATCGACCATGCGGCTGATGACGCGCGCCGTGTCTTCGATGGATTCCGAGCGCCCGAGCTGCGAGCCCTGAGACGTCAGATTGATGACGTTGCCGCCGAACTGATAAAAACCCGCTTCAAAGGAAACACGCGTGCGGGTGCTTGCCTTTTCAAAGATCATCGCGAGCACTTTGCCGCGGAAAGGTTCGTAGGGGATGCCCGCTTTCTGCAGTGCCTTGATCGCAAGCGCGCGGTCAAGCATGTGGTTGAGTTCGTCAGCGGTAAAGTCGGAAAGCTTGAGAAAGTGTCGGATCGTCATGGCTGCTGTCGTTTAAAAAATTTCTGACGTCGGCGCCCGGCCGTAAGGCCGGTGCCGGCGCGTTTTTTCCGAGGTGAAAAAACTCAGATAATCCTGTTGATTTTAATGCGCGGGCCGGCCTGAGGAAAAGACTGTGGTCCTAACCTCCGGCGGCGGAGAGATCCAGACTCAGCACGTCGCCCGGTTTTGCTCCGGTGGCCGCTATCCAGATCTCCTTCTCACCCATTTCAGGAAGCCTTATCTTCATGCGTGAAGAATCCGGATCAACTTCAACGACAACGGCCGAAAGCGTTCCGACGGTACGGCGCGAGGCAAAGACGTCCTTTACCGGTCCTTCGGTCGTTTTTCTGCCCTGACTCAGCATCACCACACGGTCGGCCAGACGCTCAACCTCCTCTTCGGAGTGCGTCACGTAAAGAATCGGAATGCTGAGCTCCTTTCTGAGCTTTTCAAGCCACGGGAGAATTTCGCGGCGCCTGGCGTTGTCAAGACTCGCCAGAGGCTCATCCATCAGAAGAATCGTGGGTTTGACGGCAAGACTTCGGGCAATGGCGCAGCGCTGACGCTCGCCGCCCGAAAGTTCGTTGGTCCGGCGCTCAAGCAGATGTCCGATTCCCAAAAGCTCCACGGCATGCGCCAGGCGCTCGGCCGCGTCCGCATCACGGATGCGCTTCATCCCGTACTCAAGGTTCTGCCGGACGTTTAAGTGATCAAAAAGGCTGGCTTCCTGAAAGACGTACCCGAGCCGCCGCGCATAGGTCGGCACAAAAATACCGGCCGCATCGTCCTGCCAGACGCGGCCTGCCACAACGACGCGCCCCCGGGCTTTCTCAAGGCCCGCGATGCAGCGCAGCACCGTCGTCTTGCCGCAGCCCGAGGGTCCGAAAAGGGCGGTGACGCCGTCCTCCGGAATGTCAAAGGCAACGTCAAGCGAAAACCCGGCCGTGCGGGTGAGTTTCAGTTGCGCGTGTCCCGTCATACGCTCACCGCCTTGGCACGCCGGTTAAGAAATGAAAGTGCCAGAAGCACCGCAAAGGAAAAGACGAGCATGCCGCCCGCAAGCCAGTGGGCCTTATCGTATTCCATCGCTTCGACAAAGGTGTAGATCTCGGTGGAAACAACCTGGGTTTTGCCGGGGATATTGCCGCCGATCATGAGCACCACACCGAACTCACCGATCGTATGGGCAAAGGTGAGCACCAGAGCCGTGAATATGCCGGGGCGCACCAGCGGAAGCACCACGGAAAAAAAGGCGTCAATCGGTTTGGCTCCAAGCGTTGCGGCCACTTCCGCGGGGCGCTCACCGAGCGCTTCAAACGCTGCCTGCAGGGGCTGCACCGCAAAAGGCAGCGAGTAAATGAGTGACCCGATCACCAGGCCCGGAAAGGTAAAGGTAAGAAGCCCCAGCCCCATTGACTGCGTAAGCTGCCCCAGGGGGCCGTGCGGGCCAAGCGCCACCAGGATATAAAACCCGAGCACCGAAGGCGGCAGCACCAGCGGAAGCGTGACCACCGCCCCCACCGGCGCCCGCCACGCGCTTTTGGTGCGTGCCAGCCACCACGCCAGGGGCGCAGCGAGGATCAGAAGGACAACAGTCGTGACGGCGGCAAGCTCAAGGCTTAACCACACAGGTTCCAGAGAGATATCGTCCGGCACTTCCCGTCTCCTGTCTGTTGCTCACCGCCATTAATGAATCAGTTTGTGCCGTAACCGTAGGCAGTCTTCACCTTGGCGGCTTCCCCGCCCTTTAAGAACTGCAGAAACTCTGCCGCAGCCTTCAGAGACTTGCCGTTTTTAAGAAGCACCGCATCCTGGCGGATCTTACCGTAGTAGTCAGCCGGAATCACCCAGCCCGAGCCGGAAGTCATCTTGCCGTTCTTATAGACCTGACTTAAGGCCACAAAGCCCACATCGGCGTTGCCGGTCTTCACAAACTGGAAGGTCTTGCCGATGTTGTCGCCCTCGACAAACTTAGGCTGCACCTTCTCAAAAACCTTCATGTGCTTCAAAGTCTCATAAGCAGCGAGGCCGTACGGAGCGAGCTTTGGGTGGGCCACGGCACACTTATTGAAGTCAGCCGTTTCCAAAAGCTTCGCACCGTCCTTGATTTTGCCCGCGTCCGAAGACCAAAAGACGAGCTTACCCACGGCGTAGGTAAAGACGGAACTTGCGACACCGTAGCCTTCGGTCACGGCCTTTTTCGGCGTCTTGGCGTCAGCAGCCAGCAAAACGTCATAGGTCGCACCGTTTTTGATCTGGCCGTAGAACATGCCGGTCGAACCAAAACTCAGAATGACCTTGTGGCCGGTCTTCGCTTCAAAAACAGGCGCGAGTTCTTTGGCCGGCGCCGTGAAGTTGGCGGCCACCGCCACGTGAATTTCATCGGCAAAAGACGCCGCAGCTGCGGCACAAAAGACAGCGGCAACGGCTGCCTTCACAAAACGGTTCGTCATTTTTTTATTCCCCTTGGAAAAAAATCTGTTCTCGGGCCGCCTCCGGCACAAAAACAAGGCGCCGCGTCCGCCGGTTTCGGGAGAATAGCACGTTATTCATAAAATGAATCACGAATACCTCTTCTGATGTCGCAAAACGTTTTATCCCGTGCAATACTTGCCGGACATTCGGCAGACACTTTTACCCGGGGCGATTCATGGCTGAGGAAAAAACGGTTCAGGAAAGCGCGGCTCAGACTCCGCTCAAGACGCGGCTTGCCGACCCCATTGCGCTCACGCGCCAGTTAAGCAGCATGGTCGATAAGCGCTACGACATCCTCAGACGCATCGGGGAGACGGGCTCAATTTCAGAGGCCGCCCGCACGGCCGGGGTCTCCTATAAAGCCGCCTGGCAGGCCATTGAAACGCTCTCAAACCTCGCGGGCAGCCCGCTTGTGGAAAAAGTGGTGGGCGGCAGCAAAGGCGGCGGCACACGGCTCACCCCCGTCGGAGAACAGGTTCTCAAACTCGCCTCGCGCCTTGCGGAAGCACGCGCCGCGGTGCTTGCGCAGTTTGAGTCCGAGTTTGTCCCGGAACTTGCCAACCTCTCGGCTTCCACGCTGCGCACCTCGATGCGCAACCACCTTCCCGCCGTCATCACCCGGATTTCGCGCGGGGCCGCGCAGGTGCGCGTGCATCTGAAAATTGACGAGGAAAACAGCCTCAAGGCAACGCTTACGCAGGAAAGCGCCCAGTTAATGGGGCTTGACGTCGGCACAAAAGTGCTCGCTCTGACGAAAGCCACGGCCGTTGAAATCGCGCAGCAGGCCGTGCAGCAGGATTACGGCAACATTCTCAGGGGGACTGTTGTGAGAACGTCGCGCGCCGACCGAGGCGGCGAAGTGACCCTGAGACTTGCGGGCGGTATGGCCCTTGTGGGGTTTTCTCGCCCCCGTCACGGCTTACGTGTCGGGGATACCGCTGAGGCCTATATCTCACCGCAGAGTGTTGTGATCGGGCTTTTCACTTAAGGCGCTTCTATCAGATCTGTAAACTTCGGATACAAAGATTCAAGCCGTTGATCAATGTCAAAACCCTGAACGGCCCTTCATTTTCAGATCCACTTAATATTTGCCCCGTGGATGCCCGGGTGCACCGCAGACAAATTCGGGCGCAGTCCTCGGAACCAGCGCCGCGTAAAATTTTGCGTCCCGCCCCTCAGAGACGGCGTGCCGCACACACTGAAAAAACAAAAATAAGCCCCTCCGGTCTTGTACCGCGGATGGCTCAGGAGTTGAAAAATGAGCTTTAACAAAAACAGCAAATGGTTCGCCAGCGGCCTCGTCCTGGTCGGTATCGTTGTGGGCGTTGCCCTTGTTTCCGCCGGTACGGCTGTTGTTCACTGGTCCGGTTCCACGCAGTTCTGCGGCACGTTCTGCCACTCCATGGACCGCGTCTATGCCGCTTACCAGCACGGTCTGCACGGCAAGACCAACGTCGGCGTTGAAGTGGGTTGCGTTGACTGCCATCTGAAGTATGAATCCGAAAAGTCCATCTCTCAGGCTCAGGTCGTTGGTCTGCTCTGGCACAAGGCAATGAGCGGTTCTTCTTCCCTTTGGGGTGAAATCCGCGGCACGATGAGCACGCCGGAAAAGCAGAAGGCCATGCAGAATGAACTTTCCGAGAAGTATCTGAAGTGGGCCCGCTCCACGGGCTTCCAGAACTGCCGCGGCTGCCATGACCTCAATAACTTTAAGGTCAACCCCGCCAAGCCCATGGTTGCTCCGATGCACAAGATGATGGCCGATACGCCGGAAGCCGACTGCATCGAATGCCACAAGACCGCCGGCCACGACTACGAGGCGATCGACAAGGCTGAGGCCAAACCCGCAGCTGCCGCCAAGGAAAGCGCCAATTAATCGGTCTGTAATCAGCTGATCAGGCATAAAGCCCGGAGAGAATTTCCCGGGCTTTTTCTTTGTCTGAAAATTGTGTCCGCACACTGCGCCGAAAACCCCGATGCCGGCGCTAGAATGCCCGGCAACCTTTGTTTTTTAACGCTCAGACTTTGAGCTTCGGAATTTTTCAAAGTGACTGATTCCCCCCGTACCATTTTCCGAAAGGACTACAAGCCCTACACCCACTCGATTGACTCGGTGGAGCTTGACTTTGTTCTCGACCCGCAGAGCACGCTTGTCACAAGCCGCATGAAGGTCACACCCAAGCGCGATGCCGAAACCGATGACCTCGTCTTAAACGGGCACAACCTCACGTTTGAAAGCCTCAGAATCAATGACCGTGAGGCCAAGGACAACGAATACAGCCTCACCGAAGACTCGCTCACGGTCTACGGCGTAAGCCACCAGACCGACATCACGATCGTAACCCGCTTCAGCCCGGCCGAAAACACGGATCTCTCGGGCATCTACATGTCGGCGGGGTCCTTTATGAGCCAGTGCGAGGCCGAGGGGTTCCGGGCGATCACCTACTGGCCCGACCGCCCCGACGTGATGAGCCGCTTTACGGTGACAATGCACGCGGACAAGTCCGCCTACCCGGTGCTTCTTTCCAACGGCAACCTTGTGGCTAGCGGCGATGAAAGCGAAGGGCGCCACTGGGCGCGCTGGGAAGATCCCTTTAAAAAGCCCTGCTACCTCTTTGCCCTGGTGGCCGGCCGCTTTTCCGTGCGCGGCGACAAAATCACGCTTAAAAACGGGCACGAGTGCCTGCTGCAGGTCTGGACCGAAGAGAAGAATTTCGACAAGAGCGCCTGGGCGCTGCAGTGTCTGAAAAAGGCCATTTTCTGGGATGAGGAGCGCTGGGGTCTGGAACTTGATCTTGACCGCTTCATGATCGTGGCAACCGATGACTTTAACTTCGGCGCCATGGAAAATAAGGGCCTCAACATCTTTAATTCCCGCTACGTGATGGCAACGCCCGACATTGCAACGGACGCCGACTACGCCGCCGTTGAGTCCGTGGTGGGGCACGAGTATTTCCATAACTGGACCGGTGACCGCGTCACGCTCAGAGACTGGTTCCAGCTCACCTTAAAGGAAGGCCTCACGGTATTCCGTGACCAGGAGTTCTCGATGGACATGGCCCCGGACAGCACGTCCCGTGCCATCAAGCGCATCAAAGACGTGAAGGCCTTAAGAACCGCGCAGTTCCCGGAAGACGCGGGCCCCATGTCGCATCCGATCCGTCCGGACAGCTACCGCGAGATCAACAATTTCTACACGATGACCGTGTATGAAAAGGGCGCGGAAGTAATCCGCATGCTGCAGACCATGCTCGGTAAAGACGGTTTCCGCAAGGGGCTTGACCGCTACATCATGCTGCATGACGGCAACGCCGTGACGTGCGATGACTTCATTGCCGCGATGGCGGAAGCCAACAACCGCGATCTCGGACACTTTGCGCTCTGGTGGTCGCAGTCAGGCACCCCCCGCGTGTCGGTGGAAACAAGCTACGACGAAGTTCATCAGACCTTAACGCTCAGAGCCTCGCAGGCAACGCCGGCGACGGCAGACCAGAAGGAAAAGGCGCCGCTCGTCATTCCGATTTCCGTGGGGCTGCTCGACACCGAAGGCCGCGACATGACGCTGAAGCTCGCCGATGACAACGAAGCAGCCGTACCGCAGACCACGCGCACCCTGATACTTGAAGACGAAAGCGACGAGTGGGTCTTTAAAAACGTGGAATGTAATCCCGTGCTTTCTCTGGGCCGCGGCTTTTCCGCGCCTGTGATCTTTGACTACCCCTACAGCCGCGAAGAACTCGCGTTTCTGGCCTGCCACGACAGCGATCCCTTCAACCGCTATGAAGCGATGCAGCGCCTGGCTGTTGACGGCTTAAACACCATGATCGACATGGTGGAGGCAGGCGAAGAGCCTGAAGTGAACGACGCCTGGTCAACGACCTTCCGCTCAGTGCTTAACGACGATGGTCTCTCGCCCGCCTTCAGGGCAGCAGCACTGCAGCTGCCCGACGAAATGACGGTTGCGATGACGCGCGCCATGATTAACCCGGACGCCGTGCGCACGGCCTGGCTTTCCGCGCAGGCCTTTTTCGGACGCCACTTAAGCCAGGACTTCTCTTCCACCGTTTTGAAGAACTTCTCCGCGGCGGACTATTCGCCCGACGCGGTTGAGGCCGGAAAGCGGGCACTTAAAAACACGGCGCTTGACTATTGGCTTGCGGGCGGCAGCGCCAAGGCGCTTTTAACCGCACGCGATCAGTTTGACAACAGCGACAACCTCACCGACCGGCTCGCAGCGCTGCAGATGGTTGTCAACAGCCAAAGCCCCGCAAAGGTCGACGTGCTCGATGCCGCCGCACGCCTCTGGGTAAGCGAACCGCTGCTGATGAACAAGTGGTTTACGGTGCAGGCAACGGCCGTTGCGCGCGCCAACGAATGCCCGGTCGTGGACCGCGTGCGGGCTCTGATGGCAAGCAAGGTCTTTTCCATTAAAAATCCGAACAACGTCTACGCCCTTGTAAACGCCTTCTTTACCCGCAATCCGGGCGAATTTCACCGTGCCGACGGCTCGGGCTACCGCTTCTGGGCGGAGACCGTGCAGGCCGTGGACAAAATTAATACCCATGTGGCCGCGCGCCTTGCAAGAGCTCTTGACAACTGGCGCCGGTTTGACCCGGCACGCGCCAAACTCATGCATGCGGCGCTTACTGAGGTCGCCCAAAACACCACGCTTTCTTCGGGCGTGCGTGAAGTCGTCGACAAGGCGTTGAACTGCCGTTAACCGTTTATCAGGAATTTTTAGTTATGACGCACACAACACTGAAGCATTACCTTGAAGCGGAAGTCACAAAAAACGGCCTGCCGCAGAAACTTGCCGACCTTATCACCGGAGTGGCTGAAACGAGTAAGGAAATCAGTTACGAAGTAAGCCGCGGCGCGCTTGCCGGCGTTCTCGGCATGGCCGGTACCGAAAACATTCAGGGTGAGGATCAGAAAAAGCTTGACGTCATCAGTAACCGCCTGATGGTGGAAGGCTGCATTGCCACGGGAGCCGTGAGCGCCATGGCTAGCGAAGAAATGGATCACGCCCTCTTGGTTCCGGCCGATAAGCCCGTTGGTCCCTACCTCATCTGCTTTGACCCCCTGGACGGCTCAAGCAACATCGACATCAATGTCTCGATCGGCACGATTTTCTCGGTGCTGCCGAGTCCGAAGGGCGCTTCCCGCGACATCACCGATGATGATTTTCTGCAGTCAGGCGACAATCAGCTGGCCGCCGGCTACGTGATCTACGGCCCGCAGACGCAGCTTGTCTTTACCGTTGGCCGGGGCGTGGCGATGTTTACGCTTGATCCCGACAGCGGCGACTTTATCCTCACGACCCCGGTTGTGACGCTCGCTGCCGACACCAAGGAATTTGCCATCAACATGTCCAACATGCGCCACTGGCAGGAACCGGTGAAGCGCTATGTCGCTGAACTGCTGCAGGGCACAACGGGCGTGCGCGGCAAGGACTTCAACATGCGCTGGGTGGCGGCGATGGTCGCCGAAGTGCACCGCATTCTTTCCCGCGGCGGTATCTTTATGTATCCGAGGGACGACCGCGATCCGGCCAAGCCCGGGAAACTGCGCCTTATGTACGAAGCCAATCCCATGAGCTGGCTCATTGAGCAGTCGGGCGGCGCCTCGACTGACGGACGGCAACGCATTCTTTCAATTGCCCCGGAAAAATTACACCAGCGTGTGGCAGTATTTCTCGGAGCGAAAAACGAGGTGGAACTCGTCACGTCCTACCACAAAAATTAAGGCATCTTCTCATGAAAAAAACTGCAGCCGTTCTTACCGCCGTAACGGCCCTTTTGGCCGTCAGCTCCGTGAGCGCCCAGTCGTCGTTTACCGATGATCTGAAAAAGAGCTGGCAGGCCACCAAAGAAGCGGCTGCAGACACCTGGGAAAAGGCCAAGGACGCCACCGCTGAAACACGGGAGAAGTCCGCTGACAAAGCCTCTGACGCGTGGTCTGACGCAAAAAAGTCCGCGTCTGAAGGCTGGGACAAGGCCAAGGACATCACTTCCGACAGCTGGGATAAAACCAAAGAGTTGTCTGCCGAAGGGTGGGCCGCCGCCAAGGAAAAAACGAAGGAAGGCTACAAGGCCGGCAAAGAGAAACTCAGAAACTGGCTGGCTGAGTAACGGTTTACCCCAAGGATTAAAAAAGACGGGCTGCTTCAAAAAGGCAGCCCGTTTTGGCGTCATTACCGTTTATTTGGTGCCGAAGAGCCGGTCACCGGCGTCGCCCAGGCCCGGCACGATGTAGGCCTTTTCATTGAGTTTTTCATCAAGCGAAGCGACATACACATCAATATCGGGGTGGTTCTTCTGGAACACCTCAACGCCTTCGGGAGCTGCCACAAGCGCAAGGAAGCGGATGGAATTTCCCGCCACACCGCGTTTTTTCAGAACATCTGCGGCATGCACGGCCGAGTAGCCGGTCGCCATCATCGGATCACAGATGATAAAGAGGCGGTCGGTGACGTCAGGAAGCCGCACGAGGTACTCCACCGGCCGGTGGTTTTCATCGCGGTACATGCCGATATGCCCCACACGCGCCGAAGGCATGAGCTGCAGAAGGCCGTCACTCATTCCGAGCCCGGCACGCAGCACCGGCACGATCACCTGCTTTTTGCCGGCAAGAGTCGGCGCCTGCATCGGTCCGATCGGGGTTTCAATATGACGGTGCGAAAGCGGCAGATCACGCGTGAGTTCGTAGCCCATCAGCACGGTGATTTCATGCAGCAGCTGACGAAACACGTTGGTACTCGTCTCTTTCTGACGCATGATGGTGAGTTTGTGCTGAATCAGCGGATGATCAACGATATGAAGTCGCGGGAAACGGGCGTCGGTTTTCATATAAATTTATTCCCAAGATCGGTTGCAGACTGCTGGTAATGATACTCGTGTCAGGCAAATTCTTAAGCCTCATGAAATCTTGCAACCGCTTGCAAAAAAGACATGTGTTTCACGCCGTTTTCCCCTAAGATCGCACGACTTTTTCCGTTAAGTCCCACGGTTTTATTCAAACATGTCTGAATCCGACAAAACGCCCGAAAACCCCAACTCGCCTCACTTTCTTGAGGGTCCGGGCATCATTTTCAATAAGTGGCTCACCTATGCGCAGGCTGTGGCGCTTGTTGCGATCGCACTTGCGGCCGTCGCCGGCATCGCGCAGTCCATCTGGGAGATGAGTCTCTCGCGCAACATCAGTCTGGGCGACCTCTTGATGCTCTTTCTTTACATCGCCGTGATTTCGATGGTTAAAGGGGCCTGCTTCGGCACCCGCGAAATTCCGATTCACACGCCGATTGCTCTGGCAATCGTTGCGGTGTCGCGCTACCTCGTGGTGGACTATAAGCACATTTCGCCCGAATACATGCTCTTTACAGCCCTGGCGATTCTGATTCTCGTCGCAGCGCTCTGGATCGTGAAGAAAACCTCGAACTCCATGACCACTGAAGGTTAAGAGGCACAGACTCCGGAAAACTGCCGGAGTCTGTAACGATTTCCTGCGGCAAGACATTTTTCCATAGCCCGCCACCTATAATGAAAGGCAAACCAACCTTACTGGCGCGGAGGTTTGCCGTCATGCCGATTCGAACCGTTGTTCTTGTTTTTCTCTGCATTGTTGCCGCGGTCTTTCTGATTCTCAACTGGCCGGGCATCACGGCGCCGGTCCCGGTGAATCTCCTGTACACCGACACGGAAGCGCCGCTCGGCCTCATTCTCCTGCTGGTTTTGGGCGTGCTTTGGATTGCGGGCATCATCTGGGCGCTGCTGCAGCAGGCAGCCACCCTGCTTGAAATCCGCAAGGCCTACAAAGAAGCCGATTCAAGCCGCGGGCTTGCCGACAGCGCCGAAAAGTCCCGCTTTGAAGAAAGTAAGAAAGCCTTTCACGAAGAACTTGCCGCACTGGAACAGAAGTTTGCGGACACTGAAGCGCAGAAAATAAAGGACCGGGACGCCTTCCGCGAAAAGCTTCTCACGCAGATTGCAGCGCTGCAGTCAACGCTTGCCGCGCTTGACGTCAAAATCGACGCGGTCGCCGAGAAAAACGGCGTGGAATTTAAACCCGCGGCTCCCACTGAGAAAAAGGCTAAGGGCGGCTTCTTCGGTTTTCTCGGTCACCGCGAAAAGGAACCGGCCAAACCCATCATGGCCGTTGAAAAGACACCGGTAAAAGAGTTGCCGGGCAACACCGGAACAGCTGAAAAAGAGCCGGCACAAGAACAGCAACGCTGAGAATCCGGACGATGGCAGACCATACCTACCGCTACCTCTCAGCCCTGGTGTCACAGGGGAGTTTTTCGCAGGCTGCGCGCTACCTCGATATTTCGCAGCCGTCGCTGTCACAGTTCATTCAGCGCCTGGAAGCCGAAGCCGGCACCGAACTCATTGACCGCACGAGCCGCCCTTTAAGGCTTACGGCCGCCGGGGACTGTTTTCTGCAGACCGAGCGGCGCATTGAGCAGCTCCGGGACCTCAGAACCAAAGAGATCGCCGATATCGGCGCCGGCATCCGCGGGCACGTGAGGCTCGGAGTCTCCCAGTACCGCTCAAGCTACTTTCTGCCGCTGGTGCTGCCTCGGTTCAGAAGCCTTTTCCCCGCCATTGACATTACGCTGGTGGAAGCCACCAACGACGCACTCGAGACCTGTGCCGCCGACGGCACAACCGACGTCTCCATTGTGCTTGCGCCGGTTCTCAACAACGAACTCACCTACACAGCGCTTTACGACGAGAAAATCCTCATCGCCACGGCAGCGGACAGTGCTCTGGCAAAGTCCGTCCCTGAAACCAAGGCCGAATTTGACAAGCTCGATTTCTCGCGGCTTGATGCGGAACCCTTCATCACCTTGCGGCGCGGCCAGAAATTTCACCGGCTTTTCTGGAACCTCTCCTCGCGCTGCTCGGTTTCCCCGCGCATTGTGCTTGAGAGTGAATCCCCGATTGCGGCGCTGATGCTCGCAAGCGCCGGACTCGGTGCCACCTTTGTCACCGAAACACTCGCCCGGCGCTGCCCCACCGCTCAGCCCGTGCGCTTTTTTGAAATTGCGCCGCTCGTTCCCCCGCGTCAGGTCGTCGCGGCCCGGCGCAAGGACACCTATCTCAGCAAAGCCGCCCAAAGTCTCATTGATGTGATGCACACCGTCGGCGAACGTGAATTCCGCCACGGTTAATTTTTTCAAAAATTACGGGTTAACCCTTTATTTAAGAGTGATACTTCATTCGTTATTCAGGGTTAACACGTAATTTATTCGAAAAATTCTTCGATTTCCTTTCGTTTTCAGTAACGAATATTGACAAAAATCAATCCTTAAATTTCCTTAAGGGAGCATGATTCGCTCAACAAGAAAGACGACCGGTGCGCGGTGAGTTTTCAGTGCGTCCGGGACCCCAATCTCAAACAAAGGAAATCAGTCATGACGACTCCTGAACAAATCAAGTTCGCTCATACGCCGACTTCGGACGAAGTGATCGCCGGTGTTACGCTCAAGGACGCCAAGCGCGCAAGCAAGTGGACGGCCTACTTTGACGTGGCTCAGTCCGTTACGGGCCTGCTGCTCGGTCTGTTCCTCTTCTGCCACATGGCCTTTACGAGCTCCATTCAATTCGGCAAGGACCTCTTCTGGAACCTCATCCAGTGCTCCGGCCTTACCCCGATCTTCGGGCATGAACAGGTTTGGGCTCACTTCATCTTCGTGGCTGTGATCACGGTGCTCGTCATCATCCACGCTCTGTGCGCCCTGCGCCGCTTCCCGACCTCTTATAAGCAGCTGCGCGACATCTTCGCACACAACAAGTTTGTGCATCACACGGATACGCGTCTGTGGGTCATCCAGTTCGTGACCGCCATCATCCTCACCGCCACGGTCTTCCCGCACGTGATGGGCATGCTCACGGCTCCGTCTGAAATCGACCCCAACCTCTCCTCCGTTCACACCTATCACATGGGTCTCATTTGGACGTTCATCTTCCTCGTTGCCACGGAACTGCACGGCATGATCGGTCTGTACCGTCTCGGTGTTAAGTGGGACGTCATCAAGGGCCGCGCTCACGGCTTCCGTACGACGATGCTCGTGGTTGCCCTTCTCATGATCGTCTGCGGTGCCTTCACTGCCACGACCTTCTACATGAACGGCAAGCAGCTCGTTGAAAGCGACCAGGCCGCTGTCCGCTACGTGCCCCAGAACAACTGGTTTGCCAAGTAATCCTTTGCTGAAACTATCAGCTTAAGGTTACCCAAAGGCGTCGGTTAAGTCCGGCGCCTTTTTTGTATCTGCCTTTGATAAGATGCCGCCTCCTTTTCAGGGGAGTAGTTGGCTGAAAACTTCCGGGAACGCGTTTTGCGGCGCGGTTCCGAAGCAAACAGCGTCTGCATCAACAGACTCAGAGACCGGACGAACAAAAGCCCGGCCTTTGTGGTGCAGACTACGACAGGAGAGTCCCGAAACAAAACTCCGTCCGACAGCAAGACCTGCGAAAGACTGCCCGGCTTCTCTAACCCGAAGAAGTTGACATCCGGTCCGTCCTTCGTACGTGTTTTGTCCCGTCAACTTCGCCTGAACCCATGTTTGAATCACTTCAGCTTATCGGCATCTCCACGGCTGTCGTCACGGCCGCTGAAATCGGGGATAAAACGCAGCTGCTTGCGTTTTTCCTTGCGGCGCGCTTTCGTGCGCCGATGCCCATCTGTCTGGGCATACTCGCCGCTACCGTCGCCAACCATGCCATAGCCGGACTTTTAGGCGCCTCCGTTGCCTCCTTCATCGATCCGGAGGTTCTGCACTGGATCCTGGTGGCGGCCTTTCTCGCAATGGCCGTCTGGATTCTCATTCCCGACAAAATGGAAGAAGATTCCTGCGTCTTTGCACACAACCGCTTCGGCGTGTTCGGTACGACGTGCGTACTCTTTTTCCTTGCGGAAATGGGGGATAAAACGCAGATTGCCACAGTGGCCCTGGGTGCAAGCTACGCCACGAGCGTGATTTCCGTCGTTACCGGCACCACGCTCGGCATGCTGCTTGCGGACGTCCCCGCGGTCTTTATCGGCAGCAAACTCTCCGAGAAACTCTCCATGAAGTGGATGCGCCGGATCGCTGCCGCCATCTTTGTGCTTCTTGCGGTTTTGGCGGCCGTTGCCGACGCTCCCGACGTCTGATCCCTCCCGTTTTGCCTACGGGAAATCCGCCGCTACTTCATTGAGATTGACTCTCAAACGAAAAGCGGCGGTTTATTTTTAAGGGTATCTACGGATATCCCGGGGTTGTCTCACCCTAAAAGCTTGACTAGTATCAAAAGTGAGAGGTCTCGTTTACAAAAATAAAAACCGGACGGGGCTGAACCGATAACCGCAGCAGGCAAACCCTTGCGTCGCCTGCTCCACCACGGGGAGACAAATAAAATGTCCCAACACGAATCGAGCATTGAGATTGGTGCGTTAAGCAACAAGACCAAGCTCATACCCCTCATTCTGGGCCCGCTACTGGCGCTCGCCTTTTACTTCATCCTGCCGGAAACGTACACGACGCCCGCGGGCGAGACCGCACAGTTTTCCCATGCGGGCCGCGCCTGTGCTTCCGTCGTGCTCTGGATGGGCATCTGGTGGTTTACCGAAGCCGTGCCGATTGCCGTCACAGCGCTTCTGCCCATCGTGATCTTTCCGCTTTTCGGGATCACCACGCCCGCTGAAGCGCTGAAGAACTACGCCAACAGCACGATCTACCTCTTTATGGGCGGCTTTCTGATTGCCGCAGGTATTGCCCGCTGGGGTCTTGACCGCCGCATTGCGCTTCTCACGATCCGCATCGTGGGCACGCGCCCGCAGCAGATCATTCTAGGCGTGATGCTGGCAACGGCGTTTCTGTCGGCTTGGGTGAGCAACACCGCCACCGCCGCCATGATGCTGCCGATTGCCATTGCCATCATGGGTGTGGTGCGCCGCAAAAGTAAGCTCGATGCGCCCGATGTGCGGGAACACAACTTTAATGTCTGCCTTTTGCTGTCCATTGCTTACGGCGCCAGCCTCGGCGGTATGATCACCCTGATCGGTACGCCTCCGAACGGCATCTTCGTGCGGTTTGTGGAACAGACCTACAACGAACAGGTGAGCTTTCTTGAGTGGCTCAAGATTTCGCTGCCCGTGGGCATCGGGCTTCTGGCCGCCACGTACATCATCATGACGAAGTTTCTCTTCCGTCAGCAGATTGATGCGATCGAAGGTGGGCGCCAATGGGTGTCGGCGGAACTTGCTTCGCTCGGCAAACTCTCCCGCGGCGAAAAGATCGTCCTCACGGTCTTTGTCTGCGCGGCGCTTCTCTGGGTGTTCGGGCCCTACCTGAGAGCCCTTGAAATCGGCGGCATGAAGCCTCTTAAGCCCATGAGCGACGCCGTGATTGCCATGGGCGCGGGCATCATCCTCTTCATTATTCCTGTTGACTACAAAAAAGGCATCCACGCGCTTGACTGGTCAAGCGCTTCGGAAGCGATCAGCTGGGACGTGCTGCTTCTCTTCGGGGGCGGTCTCTCGATGGCTGCAGCCATTCAGAGTACCGGTGCCGCACAGGTCGTAGGCTCTGCCGCCATGGGGCTTTCGGGCCTTCCGGACTGGGGGATCACGACGGGCGTGACAGCCATTGCCGTCATGGCTTCGGAATTTACCTCCAACACGGCGCTCGCCGCCACGATGATGCCGCTTGTGGCCGCGATTTCTGAGTCGCTAAAGATCAATCCTGAGACGCTGCTTCTCTGCACCACGTTCGGCGCCTCCTGCGCGTTCATGATGCCGGTGGGTACGCCTCCGAACGCCATGGTCTTCGGCACAGGCAAAATCCGGATCGGCGAAATGATCCGCGCGGGTATCTGGCTTAACATCGTCGCAATCATCCTGATTCCGCTGCTTTGCATCCTCATTGCGCCGGGGATTCTGAGTAGCCTCCAGGCACCGCTCTAAAACACGCACCTGAGCAAACGGCCGGACTTTACGTTCGGCCGTTTTTTACCGCACGGAGATTTCTGAGAGGATTCTTCTCACGGTCTGCGAGAGCCCTGTCTGCCAGGGCCCTGCCTCAATGCCGAAGACGCGGTGAAGGCGATCTGTTGCGAGGACACAATTTAAGGGCCTGGCGGCCGCAAAGGCAATGTCCTTTGTTTTTACCTCAGTCAGTTTTCCCCGCACGGCCAAGCCTTCCTGCGTGAGGCAGTCCCGGATAAAGCAGGCTGCCTCAAAGCGCGTTGTAACGCCTGAGGACGCTGCGTGATAAAGGCCGCCTGCCGCCCGGTTCTGCCCGACGGCGGAAAGCACCTGCCAGGCAATTTCCGCTGCCGTGCGGGCTGCGGTGGGAGCCCCCTTCTGATCACCGGCGACACGCAGGTCACCTCCGGCCAAAAGGCCTTTCACAACCCAGGGGACAAAGCCCCTCACGGTACTTGCGTGCACCCAGCCCACGCGCAGTACGGCGCCGCCTTCACGGATGACGGCCGCTTCGCCTTCGGCTTTACTGCGGCCGTAGACGTTAACGGGCGAAACGGGATCGGCTTCCGTATAGGCCCCGTTTTTTGTGCCATCAAAAACGTAGTCGGTGCCGAAATGAATGAAGGGCACGACCCGCATGCGGCACCAGTGCGCGATGAGCTCCGGCGCCCGGGCATTGACGGCAAAGGCGGCCGCGGATTCTGTTTCCGCCCGATCCACCGCCGTGTATGCCGCGGCGTTAATGACTGCTTCAGGACTGTACGACTCAAGTGCCGACCAAAGAGCGCTTTCGTCCGTAAGATCAAGCGCCGCGTGCGTGAGACCCACGGCCTTCACGCCCGGCGGCACACGCTGCATGAGGCTTTTTCCGATCTGGCCTCCCGCGCCCAAGACCAGGACCGTCATGCCGCCGCCTTTTTGCGGGACGCACTCTTTTTGGCGGGCTTTACACCGGTGCGTGCAAGTTCTTCCCTCAGATACTTTCCGGTAAGGCTTGCAGGGCACGCGGCAATCACGTCTGCCGGGCCTTCGACAACGAGTTCCCCTCCCCTGGCGCCTCCGTCCGGGCCGATATCCACGATCCAGTCGGCAAGGCGGATCACGTCCAGATTGTGTTCAATGACAATCACCGTGTTGCCGAGCGCCGTGAGTTTGCGAAGCACCTTCATTAAGGCCGCCACGTCATCAAAGTGCAGCCCCGTGGTGGGTTCGTCCAAAATGTAGAGCGTGCTTCCCGTATCGCGCCTTGAAAGTTCTTCGGCAATCTTGATGCGCTGGGCTTCACCGCCTGAGAAAGTCACCGCGCTTTGCCCCAGGCGGATGTAGCCGAGGCCCACTTCTTCAAGCGTTCTCAATTTTCTTGAAACCGCCGGAAAGGCCGAGAAAAAGTCCGCCGCCTCCGAAGCCGTCATATTGAGCACGTCACAGATGTTTTTCCCCTTGTACTTTACTTCCAGCGTTTCGCGGTTGTAGCGCCGTCCCTGACAGGTGCTGCAGGTGACGTAAACGGGCGGCAGAAATCCCATCTCAATTTTGATGACGCCGTCGCCCTCACAGGCTTCGCAGCGCCCGCCCGGCGTATTAAAGGAAAAACGCCCTGAGTCGTAGCCGCGTTCAATCGCCGCAGGCGTCTGCGCAAAGATATCGCGGATACTCGTGAAAAGCCCCGTGTAGGTTGCGGGGTTGGAGCGCGGCGTCTTTCCGATCGGGCTCTGATCCACGTCGATCACCTTGTCAATGAGATCCAGCCCGTCGATGCGGTCGTATTCAAGCGGCCGCTCTTTCGTGTGGTTAAAGTGCCGTCTGAGCGCGGCGCCCAGCGTGTCGTTCACAAGCGTTGACTTCCCTGAGCCCGACACCCCGGTCACCACCGTCACCGCCCCCACCGGGAAGTGACAGGTGAGGTTTTTGAGGTTGTGCCCACGCGCGCCTTCCAGTGTCAGAAACTGAGTCATTTCTTTCGGACGCCCCTTGCCGTCGTCTTCCACGCGGGCGCGCCCCGAGAGGTAGGCGCCGGTTTTGGAGGCGGGGTTTTGAGCCACCTCTGCGGGCGTCCCCTGCGCGATCACTTCGCCGCCGTGTTCGCCGGCGCCCGGCCCGATATCCACGATGTAGTCGGCGGCGCGGATTACATCGATGTCGTGTTCAACCGCTACCACGGTGTTGCCGGCTTCAGAGAGCCGCTTCATCATGGCAATCAGTTTTTCGTTGTCTCTCTGATGCAGCCCGATCGTGGGTTCATCCAGCACATACGTAACGCCTGTGAGGCCCGAACCGATCTGACCGGCAAGACGGATACGCTGCATTTCGCCCCCTGAAAGGGTGGAAGCCTCACGGTTTAACGTCAGATACCCCAGGCCCACGTCACAGAGAAACGCGAGGCGCTTTAAAAGTTCGGCAACGGGCCCCTCTGCGACGGCCTTGCGCTCGGGCGAAAAGGTGAGCTCTCTGAGTGTGTCGCGTGCGTCCGTTAGACTCATGGCCGTGAGTTCGGCAATATTGACGCGCGTGTCACCTTCACCGAGATAAACGTCCAGCACTTCTTTCCTGTAGCGGGCTCCCCCGCACTCCGGGCACACCGACACGGTGCGCATTTGTTTCAGCCCCACGCGGGCAGCTTCACTTCTTTTACGCTCCCAGTCGTGGTCCAACGCGCCGATCACGCCCGTAAAACCGCCTTCCCTGCCGTCACCGTACAAAATGAAGTGCTGCACCTCGGGCGAGAGTTTTTTCCAGGGCGCCGCGAGGTTAAAGCCCATTTTGTCGGCAAGGCGCTCCAGAATCTGCCAGTTGGCGCGGCTTTTCGGAGACCATCCGCACACGGCGCCTTCGCCCAAGGAGAGCTCCGGATCGCGGACCACAAGGTGCGGATCAAACTGATCCACGCGCCCGGTGCCCTCACACTTGGGGCAGGCCCCGAGCGCGTTATTAAAGGAAAACATCGGGGGCGTGGGTTCTGCGGCACTGTAGCCGCACACCGGGCAGCCGTAGCGGGTGGAAAAGCTTTGCTCCGGGAAGTTGCCTTCCATCGGCGCAAGAAGGGCTTGGCCGTCACTTAACCGCACCGCCGCCTCAAAGCTTTCGGCAAGGCGCGAGCGTGACTGATCGCTGATTTTGAGGCGGTCGACGACGGCTTCAAGCGTGTGAACGCCGTCGGTTTTGTCGCCTAAAAGCTCTTCGGTCGCGGTCACTACTCCGTCAAGCCTTACGCGCACAAAGCCCCGGCGGCTCATTTCCGCTGCCGCCTGCCCCACCACTAGGCGCGTGTCGCGGGAAACGGGCGCCAGAATCATGACTTTCGTCCCTTCGGGAAGCTTTAACGCGGCGTCCACCATATCATGAATGCCGCAGCGCGACAACGGCACATGGTGCTCGGGGCAGTACGGGCGCCCTGCGCGGGCAAACAAAAGCCTCAGATAGTCGGCTGCTTCCGTAACGGTTGCGACCGTGGAGCGTGAACCGAGCGTTCCCGTGTGCTGTTCAATGGAAATCGAAGGGGAGAGCCCCTCGATGCTATCAACGTCGGGCTTATCCAGAACGTCCATAAAGCGCCGTGCGTAGGAGCTCACACTTTCGGCGTAGCGCCTCTGGCCTTCGGCGTAAAGGGTATCGAAGGCAAGCGAACTTTTGCCGGACCCCGAAAGCCCCGTGATTACCGTGAGCTTGTTGCGGGGAATATCGACGTTCACATTTTTCAGGTTGTGCGTGCGTGCGCCGCGGATACGGATCCAGTCGTTTGCCATAGCGTTTCACAGTGCCGGAACGAAAAAAGCGGTCAGAAGCTTTCTCTTAAGGCTCAGAAAGAAAGAACCTACTAATATAGCCCGCACAACGAAAAAACACACGTCAGCCATTCAGACAGACGTGCCAGAAGGACCGTCTTAAGATGACCTTGCCCGCTGATCCCCGTCGCTTTACCCCCGTTGAACGCCGTTCCGCCCTGTCGCTGGGCTCAATTTTTGCCCTGAGAATGCTCGGGCTTTTCCTGATTCTTCCGGTCTTTGCCGTTTATGCACGGCACCTGCCCGGCGGGGAAAGCGCCTTTGCCGTGGGACTCACGCTCGGTATTTACGGGCTCACTCAGGGGATTCTGCAGATTCCCTTCGGGGCGGCAAGCGACCGCTGGGGGCGAAAACCCGTGATCGCCGCGGGGCTTCTGATTTTTGCCGCAGGTAGCATCCTTGCCGCCCTGGGCAGCGACATCTGGACCGTGATGGCCGGCCGGGCGCTGCAGGGGATGGGAGCGGTCTCAGCCGCCGTCACCGCCATGATTTCCGACTCGGTCCGTGACCGGGTGCTCACCAAGGCCATGGCCATTGTGGGCTCTTCGATCGGCCTTACCTTTGCATTTTCGCTTGTAGCCTCTCCGGTTCTTGCGCACTACATCGGCGTGAGCGGCCTTTTCTGGCTTACGGCCGTCTTGTCGCTTGCCGCCGTCTGGGTCACGTACCGCGTGGTACCCGATGCGCCTCTCGTAAGAAAAGAAGCCGGCACTGGCTCTGACTGGAAAGCTACCGTCTTTAACCCGGATCTGCTGCGGTTAAATGCCGGAATTTTTATCCTTCACATGGCGATGATGGCCGTCTTTGTCGTGATTCCGGTGGAGATGAGCCGCCTGGACCTTCCGGTGTCTGAGCACTGGAAGGTGTATCTGCCCGCCGTGATCCTGAGCTTTGGCGTGTTGATGCCGTCTATCTCAAGGGCTGAGCGGGCAGGTAAAATGAAAACGCTTTTTCTCGCAGCCGTTTTGCTGCTCGCGTGTGTTTTCGCGGGTTTTGCCGCTGCCGACGATAGTCTTGCCGCCATCGGCGTGCTGTTGTTTGCGTTTTTCTGCGGCTTTAACATTCTGGAGGCAACACTGCCCTCCTTTGTGTCAAGAACCGCTGATGCGTCTGCCAAGGGCCTGGCCCTGGGCGTTTACAACACCACGCAGAGCATCGGTCTTTTTGTCGGAGGCGCCTTGGGCGGATGGCTGTCGCAGACATTCGGCCGCACGGGTGTTTATGCGTTTTGTCTGGTGATGACGCTTGTCTGGTTTTTCATCGCCCGAGGTATGACGCCCCCTGCGGCGAAGGCCCGCGAACCCGGTGAGGAAATCAAAATCTGACGATATTTTTTAGGAACGATTTACCATGGCATCAGTCAACAAAGTCATTCTGATCGGCAACCTCGGGCGTGATCCCGAGACCCGCTACACCGCCGAAGGGGGACTTGCGATCTGCTCGATCACAGTCGCCACATCCCGCCGCTACAAAGATGCCCAGGGTGCCCTGCAGGAAGAAACCGAATGGCACCGCGTCGTTCTTTTCGGGCGCCAGGCCGAAGTCGCCCAAACCTACCTTAAAAAGGGTAATCCCGTCTACATTGAAGGGCGTCTGAGAACCCGCAAATACACCGACAAGCAGGGTGTGGAGCGCTTCAGCACCGAAATCGTTGCCGAATCCCTGCAGTTTTTAGGCGCAAGAAATGCCGCAACGCCTCCGTCGCATACGGCATCTCAGCCGCACGCCGCACCTGCCGCGCAAAGCGCTCAGCCCGCGGCTTCGGCGCAATCGCTCTCTGAAGACGACGTGCCGTTTTAATCGCAAAAACCGACCGGACGGCTCTCCCCTCATCTGAGCTTTGTCCGGTTCTTTAATCCTGTACCAAAGACAAGAAGAAAACAGAGGTTTTTTATGTCAGCAACAGCATCCTGGGGGTCTCGCCTCGGATTTATTCTCGCCAGCGCCGGCTCCGCCGTGGGCCTCGGGGCCATCTGGAAGTTCCCGTATATGTCGGGCAGTAACGGCGGCGCCGCCTTCATGATTCCGTACATTCTCTTTACGCTCACTATCGGCGTGGCGATGCTTCTGGCCGAATACGCCGTGGGCCGCGCGGGACGCGCAGGCGCCGTCGGGTCCTTAAAGAAGGTCGCGGGCCGCTGGTGGGGTATTTTCGGCTTTATCGGGATGCTCACGGGCTTTACAATCCTCTGCTTTTACTCGGCCGTGGGCGGCTGGTGCCTTAAGTATCTTGTGGACGCCGTGCTCGGTAACGGCCTCATTAAGGATGCCGCACTTTTAAATTCCCATTTCGGTGCCTTTGTGAGTAACGGCCCGGTGAGTTTTGCCTACCAGGCGGTCTTTCTGATTTTAAACGCTGTCGTTGTTTTGGGCGGCGTCAACACCGGGCTTGAGCGACTCTCCAAGGTCCTGATGCCGCTGCTTTTTATCCTGATGCTCATTCTCATCGTGAGGGGACTCACGCTTCCCGGTGCCGTCAAGGGGCTTGAATATCTCTTTTTGCCGCGCTGGGATCAGTTCACGTCGTCCTCGGCCTTTAACGCCATGGGGTTTGCGTTCTTTTCGCTGTCACTTGGCGCGGGCACCATGGTGACCTACGCCTGCTACCTCTCGGAAAAATCCAACCTTGTGACTTCCACCGCGTGGGTCGCGGTGCTCGCGATCTTCTCAGCACTCTTGGGCGGCCTCATGGTAATGCCCACGGTCTTTGCGTTCGGGCTTGACCCCAACGCGGGCCCCGGTCTCACCTTCGTCACGATGCCCGCAATTTTTGCGCAGCTTCCGGCGGGTCAGTTCTTTGCCATTGCCTTCTATCTGTGCCTGGTGTTTGCGGCTCTCACAAGCTCCGTTTCGATGCTTGAGGCCGTTGTGGGCACCGTGAGCAACGAACTGCACTTTACCCGCCGCAGCATTGTGGTGGGCGGCACGATCGTTGCAATGATTGTGGGCCTTTTCTGCGACTTAAGTTTCGGCGCCCTCGCTGACTTCAAGATCTTCGGCAAGACCGTCTTTGATCTGCTCGATTACCTCACGAGTAACGTGGGAATGCCCTTGTCGGCCTTGGGCTTTTTGATCGCTGCCGCCTGGGTTGCGTGGAAAAACTACACCGCGCATCAGCTGCAGACCGTTAAGCCCTTAAGCGCCCTGCAGCTCAACACGATCCGCTTCTTCATGGGCATTCTCGCTCCGCTCATGATCGTGATCGTGGTTGCGACAAACATCTGAGGCAGCTGAAACCACACCGGACCGCAGAAAGACGTCTTCCGTTAGGTTTTTCTGCGGTCGTCAGTAACGCCATGGGTTTGCTCTCGCTCAGCGCCGGCGTCATGGTGACCTATGCGGGCTACCTCTCGGAAAAATCAAACCTCGTCACATCCACCGCGTGGGTTGCGGTGCTCGCGATCTTCTCAGCACTCCTGGGCGGCCTCATGGTGATGCCCACGGTCTTTGCCTTCGGCCTTGACCCCAACGCCGGTTCGGGCCTTACCTTCGTCACGATGACCGCAATTTTTGCGCAGCTCCCGGCGGGCCAGTTCTTTGCCGTTGCCTTCTATCTGTGCCTTGTGTTTGCGGCGCTCACGAGTAACGTCGGGATGCCCTTGTCGGCCATGGGCTTTCTGATTGCCGCCGCGTGGGTTGCCTGGAAAAAGCACACCGTCAGACAGCTTTAGACCGTAAGAACGTTAACGCCTTTTGAGCTCGGTACAATTCGCTTCTTTATGGGTATCCTTGCTCCGCTGATGATTCTCATCGTCGTCGCAACGAACATTTGATTTTTGATTTTTCGAGATTTTTGCCGCTATGGCTTCTGTTAATAAAGTAATTCTGATCGGTAACCTGGGGCGCGACCCCGAAACCCGCATGACCGCCGACGGCCGTCCCATCTGCTCTCTGGCGCTTGCCACCACGCGCCGCTACAAGGACAGCCAGGGCGCACTGCAGGAAGAAACCGAATGGCACCGCGTGACGCTTTTCGGGCGCCAGGCTGAAGTGGCCCAGCAGTACCTCAAAAAGGGCAACCCCGTCTACATCGAAGGTCGCATCCGCACGAACCGCTACACCGACAAGGACGGTATCGAGCGCTGGAGCACGGGCATCATCGCCGAATCCATGCAGCTTTTAGGCAGCCGCAACACCGCCGCAGGCGGCCAGTCCCAGCCGGGCGGC
>NZ_LT635861.1:208128-288092 GCF_900128485.1 Duodenibacillus massiliensis | reverse complement strand
TGCACGTCCCGCCGCACCGGCCGCTGCACCCGCTGCCCCGGCCCGCAGCGCCGATGAAATCGCTGAAGACGACGTACCGTTCTAAAGCCTCAGGCATCTCATCCTGATACGTCAAAAGCCGCCGGCACAGACTGCCCGGCGGCTTTTTCATGCGGTTTAAATGCGTTATTCGTGGCGCACGGCTTCAATGGGATCGAGCCTTGCGGCGTTTCTTGCCGGGAAGTACCCGAAGATAATGCCCGTTAATGCGGCAAAACCGAAGGACACGATATTGATCGTTAGGTCAAAGACGTAGGGCAGATCCATCACGGTCGTGAGAACAGCCGAAGCCCCGAAGGCCAGAATCACCCCGAGCACGCCTCCGAGACAGGCAAGCACCACTGCTTCAATCAGAAACTGCATCAGCACTTCGTCTGCGGTTGCGCCGATCGCAAGACGCACACCGATTTCGCGGGTGCGCTCGGTCACGGAGACAAGCATGATGTTCATGATGCCGATGCCGCCCACAAGAAGGCTTACCGCTGCGACCGCACCCAGAAGCATCGTCATGATCTGCGTCGTGGAAGCGACCTTTTCGGCAATTTCAGCGGTATCCAGAATCGAGAAATTGTCGATATCCCCGGCCGAGAGCGACCGGCGCTCCCGCATCAGATCCTTTAAAGAGGATTTGAGCGCCTCGCGGTCACTGTCCGGGCTGATGCTGATCAAAATCGTGCTCACGCGGGTACTGCCCACCAGGCGCCGTGCGGCCGTATTAAAGGGAATCACCACGAGGTCGTCCTGGTCTCCCCCCATCGCGGCCGACCCTTTTTCCGTCAACAGGCCCACGACGCGGCAGCTGAAGTTACCGACTCTGAGCATCTCGCCCACCGGATCGCCCGCGCCCCAGAGCTCCTTACGCACGGTGTTGCCGATCACACAGACACTTGACCCCGCACGCTCTTCCGCGAGCTCAAAAAAGCGCCCCTGGGTTAACGTGCGGTTATCCGTCGTGAAGTAATCGTTGGTGGTGCCGATCACGCTTGTGGACCAGTTCTTACCCTGCGCCACAACCGTCGTCGAGCGCGAAGTCTGAGGGGCGGCGGAGACGACGCCTGCGACCTGACTTTCAATCGCCTCAATGTCGGCAAGCTTAAATGAGGGGGCTCCGGCTGCGCCCCCCGGGCCCATACGCTGCCCCGGCCGGAGCATGAGCTGATTGCTGCCGAAACTTTCGATTTCGGCGCGCACGGCCTGCGTGGCACCGTTACCGATCGTCACCATGGTGATCACGGCCGCCACACCGATGACGATGCCCAAAACCGTCAGAAGGGACCGCATCGGATTGCGGCGGATCTGCCGGAATGCCAGAAGAAATGCATTACCAAGCATCGCCTACCTCCCGGGCTGCAGGTTGTCGCCTGCGACCATGCCGTCCAAAAAGTGAATGCAGCGCCGTGCGTACGCCGCCATCTCCTGCTCATGCGTCACCAAAAGCACGGTGATGTTTTCGCTTTTGTTGAGATCCGTGAGAAGCTCCATGATTTCGACGCTTCGGCGGCTGTCAAGGCTCCCCGTGGGTTCGTCGGCAAGTAAAAGGAGCGGGTGCGTGACGATTGCGCGGGCAATGGCCACACGCTGCTGCTGGCCGCCGGAGAGTTCCGCGGGCGTATGGTGTTCCCACTCGAGCAACCCCACACGATCCAGGGCCTTTCTTGCCGCTTCATGGCGCTCTTTGGCGGGGACCCCGCGGTAAAGCAAAGGCAGTTCCACGTTTTCCAGCGCCGTGGTGCGCGCAAGGAGATTAAACCCCTGAAACACAAACCCCATGCAGCGGCGCCGCAAAAGAGCGCGCTCATCTTTGGTGAGCGTTTCCACATGCACGCCTTCAAAGAGGTACTCCCCGGAGGTGGGGCTGTCGAGGGCCCCGATGATATTCATCGTGGTGGACTTACCTGACCCCGAAGGGCCCATCACCGCAAGAAATTCCCCCTGATGCACGGCAAAGGAAACACCCTTTAAGGCATCAAACGCAGCGGCTCCGACGCCGTAGCGCTTCGTGATGTTTTTAAGTTCAATAAGCGGCGTTTCGGACATTGGCACTACCCCGCTTTATGCGCCCGCAGCGCTTTTTAACTGCTGCGTAATGACTTTGTCACCGGCCTTGATGTCACCCGAGAGAACTTCGGTCATCTTGCCGTCGGTAAGCCCCGTGCGGATCGTAACCGCCTGCGCGGCACCGTCTCTGAGCACGTAGACCGTGCGTTCGCGCTCGGCCTGCTGGATGCGTTCCTTTACCTGCTTTACGCGCGTTCTCGGCGGCGGCATCATGAAGGAGACGGAACTTGCGGCGGCCGCAGTCTTCGGACGAAAACGGAATGCCGTATTGGGTACGAGCAGCACATTGTCGCACCGTGCGGTTTCAATCGTTGCCGTTGCCGTCATCCCGGGCCTCAGAAGCAGTTCCTTGTTGGGAACGTTGAAGTACCCGGTGTAGGTGACAACCTTCGTGGTTTCGTTGGTAGTGGCGCCGTAGGCGACTTTCGAGAGCCGCGCCTCAAACTTACGGTCCGGGAAGGCTGCGACCGTAAAGTCGGACCCCTGACCCGGGGCCACCTGTCCGACGTCGGCTTCATCGATGTCGGCTTTAAGTTCGAGTTCCCTTAAGTCCGTTGCGACCGTAAGAAGTTCGACTGCCTGAAGGCTTGCCGCTACCGCGTAGCCCGGTTCCACCGAGCGCGTGAGCACTACGCCGTCAACGGGCGACTTAATTGAGGCCTTGGAGAGGTTTGTGAGCTGCGTCTCAAGCGTGGCGGAGGCGTCTTCAATGGAAGCTTTGGCTGAAGCGACCGAAGCCTCAGCCTTTAAAACAGTGGCCCGCTGCTCGTCAAGCTCCGTGCGCGAGGGGAGTTTTCCGCCCGACGTGCGGTTTAATTCCTCAAGACGCGCCATCTTGGCTTTGGCCTCAACAACGGTGGCGTTGGCTTCCCCGAGCTGCGCCTTGGCGCTGGAGAGCGCGGCGCGGGCCTGATTGACGGCACTTTCAAGTTTTGCCGTATCAAGTTCAATCAAAACGTCCCCGGCCTTGACGGTGCTGTTCACATCGACGTTGACTTTGGCGACGATGCCGGAAAGTTCACTGCCGATACTGACGCTTCGCACCGGATTGAGTGTCCCGGTTGCGGTCACCGTAACCGTGATGTTGCCGGTGGTGAGCGCCTGCGTTGCATAACTCGGTTTGGCGGCACCCGAACCGAAATGCCACCAGGCCGCACCGCCCGCCGCGGCCGCAATCACCACAGCGGCCGCCAAAATCCGGCGGCGGCTTTTTTTCGCGGGGTTTTCACCCAGAAGCGTCTGTTTGTCCATAGCTTTACTCATTTGTTAATCCCCGCTTTTTCCTGAATCCGTTTGTCGGCAGCGGCATGTCAGTGAGCATTGCTCTCACCTCGTCGGCGGGTTCCCAGCCGCCCCCTAAAGCGCGGTAGAGCATCACCAGACCCGTGGCGAGATCCGCATCGTTTGTGGCCGTGCTTTCAAGCGCAGAAAGAAGCGTTCTCTGCGTCGTGAGCACATTCTGGTAATCCACAAGCCCCGCCTTGTACTGCTGCATGGTGAGATCAGCGGCTGATTCCGCATAACTTAACGCGCGCTGCAGGGGCTTTTTACGGGTCTCGGCCGTGGAAATCATCGTGAGCGCGTTTTCGGTTTCTTCCAGTGCCGTCACAAGTGTCGCCGTATAGGAGGCGCGCGCCTGATCAAGCTGCGCCAAAGCCTGCTCAGAGGCCGTCACCTGCTTACCCCAATTCAATAGCGGCATGGAAAGCGCTCCGGCAAGCGCCGCAATACCGGTGCCGGAAGCACCGAGCGTTGCGATCGTTGCAGCCTGCGTGCCGAGATTTCCGGAGATCGTGAGAGCCGGGAACCACTGGGAACGCGCCTCGTAGACGCGGTCGCTTGCCGCCGCGACCGTCAGTTCCGCGGCACGCATATCGGGTCGCTGCGAGAGAGTCTGCGCGGGCACGGCCACGGCAAACGCGGCGGGCGCCGAAGGCACTGCATCGGGTTCGGTGAGTTTTAACTGCATGACATTGGTGACCGTGAGCCGCGCGAGCGCATTTTTGTACTGCGTGATGCTCTGCCGCATCATCGCAAGCGACGCGCTTGAAGCCTCACGGTTACTCATCGCCTGATCAAGCTCTGCCTGATCCGCCAGCCCCGCGTTAAAGCGCCACTGCGCAATCTGAGCGGCCTCCGAGTAATTTTTGAGCATCTGTGCGGCAACGGCGTACTTCACGCACGCAAGCGCGTGTCCGATGTAGTTTTGGGCCACTTCGCCCGCCACGGTAATGCGCACGTCTTCAAGACTTAAAAGCGAAGCCGCTGCCTCGTAAACCGCCGCCCTGCGCGCGGCGATGTTGCCGCCCGCAAGCGACATCGACCAGGCGCCCTCCCCTTGCGCGCCCCAGCGTGTCGTCGAAGCCTCTCCCATCACGCGGCTCGCGGACCCCGACCCCGAAAGATCAAGCGTCGGAAAAAGCGACGCGGTGGCGTCATCGGCCGACGCTGCGGCGCTTCTCAGATTCGCAAGCGCCGATTTGATATCGGTGTTTTTGGCCAAAGCCGCATCAATGAGGCCCGTGAGTTCCGGGTTCTGCCACTCGCGCCACCAGTTGCGGTTGACTTCAGCCGTCGGAACCATCCGCACGCCTTCAGGCAGCGCCTGCTGCCAGGTCCAGCTCTCCCCGACGGCCGCCTGATCGGTCTGCGTCATCACGGCCTGCGAGGCGCAGCCTGTGAGCGCCAGAAGCGCGGAGCCTGCGGCCGCGGCAAGAAGCCTGCGCCTGACGGTATTGGTTTTTCGTGTCTGCGTTCCCACTTTTTCTTATCCTTTTGCGGCAAACAGTCCTTTTTGTTCCCTGAATTGTTGCGGATTGACCCGTTAAAGTTGCTTAAGCCCGGGTAAAGAACTGCAAAGGAACTGCAAAGGAACTGCAAAGAGGCGAAACCAAACACAGGCGCATGAGGCGCGGCGCGTCAAAGTTGTGTACGATTCCCGGCAACAATTCCCATTGGCCCACCACAAACCCGCAGGCATGCCGCCTGCCAGCACTCAAAGGATCTGAGCCGACCATGTTCTCCCGTCCGCCGAAAATTCTGATTATCGATGATGACGTTGAGCTTGTCACACTGCTTGTGGATTACCTCACGCTCGAGGGTTTTGCGACCACTCCCTCGCACTCAGGACCCTCGGGCCTGGCGGCACTTGCCAAAGACACGTTTGACCTCATTATTCTCGACGTCATGATGCCGGGGATGTCCGGGACCGAAGTGCTCGCAAAGATCCGCGAGACCAGTCAGACACCGGTGCTGATGCTCACCGCCAAGGGCGATCCCGTGGACAGGATTTTGGGACTTGAGCTCGGCGCGGACGACTACGTTCCTAAGCCCTGCCCGCCCCGGGAGCTTGTTGCCCGCATGCGCGCCATTCTGCGCCGCAGCAAAAACAGTGAATTCGGCCGCGGTCCCTTAACCGCGGGGCCCCTGTCAATCGATATGGCGCAGAGAACGGCAAGCCTTAACGGAAAGTCCGTGACGCTCACCGGGACTGAATTATTGCTGCTGGAAATGCTTGCGCGTCAGGCCGGAAAACCGGTTGCCAAGACGGAAATCTATCCGCGCGTTTTAGGCCGCCCCATGGGGCGCTATGACCGCGCAATCGACGTACACATCAGTTCCATCCGCCATAAACTCGCGGACATTTCGCCGACGGCGGTTTCCATTGAAAGCATCCGAGGCGTGGGCTATCAGCTCGTTGTGCACGCAACGCCTGAGGGCGCGGCGTAAAAGAGGGCGGCCCGCGGCCCCGACAAGGACAACCCATGCGTCTCAAACCGACTCGGTTTTTGCGGTCCGGCGGCATTTTTCTGCAGCTTTTCGCCGGGCTTTGGGTAGCGCTTTTCATTCTCGGGTTTCTTGTCTGGGTTGCCAGTGAAAACTACCAGCAGGTGCCGCGCAATTTCGGCGACATTGAAAGCGGACGGGCCGCACAGCGCGCCGTGAATAACGCAATCGGTATCTACCACTGGGGCGGCCGCGAGGTGCTTGTGAGCTGGCTTACCGACAAAACGAGCAACAACCGCCCGGAAGTCTTTGTCACCGACGCCGACGGCAATGAAATCAGCGGCCGCAAGGTGCCGGAAAAAGCCGCCGAAAGCCTCAGGCACCCCACCGCTGAACAGTACATTCTGCAGCCCTGCCGCATGGTGCCCGGGATGGGCCCGGGAATGGGCATGGGCCGCGGCATGATGATGGGGCGGCATCATATGAGGAGCAACAACATCGACTGCCTCAACCTTAACTTCTTTGCCGTACGCACGGACCTGCCGCCGAGAAACCTCTTTTTGGCTTTCTGGCACACCCCCCTTTGGGTGCACATCCTTTTTGCGCTTTTGGCGACAAGCATTGCCGCAGGGCTTCTTGCCTGGCGCTTTGCGCGCCCCATCAAAAAACTCGACTGGGCGATGCGGCGGACTTCCGAAGGCGACCTGACCGTCCGTGTGGCGCCTGAAGTCGGGCACAGCTACGACGAAATCGGGGCTCTGGCGCAACGCTTTGACGCAACCACTGAAAAGATTAACGGCCTCATTGCCCGGCAAAAGCGCCTCTTTCATGACGTAAGCCACGAATTGAGAAGCCCCTTGGCGCGCATTGAAATTGCGGTTGCAATTGCCGAAAAAAATCCCGAGCGCCGCGGGGAACTTTTAACACGCATTGAAAAAGACGTGCAGGCCTTAGACGCCCTCGTTGATGAACTTCTCACCTACGCGCGGCTTGACGACAACGCCCCGATGGATTTTGTGGAAACCGATGTTGTGCCGCTGCTTGAAGACATCGTTGAAAACGCGCGCTTTGAGGGAACGCCGCGGCACGTGGCGGTGACGCTTGACGCACCTGCCGCGCAGACACTGAAACTTCATGTGGACAGCTTCGGGCGCGCTGCGGAAAACATCATCCGCAATGCGCTGAGGTATTCGCCTGAGGGCGGCACGGTTACGGTGACCGCGAAAAAAGAAGCCGACAACTTTGTGATCCGCGTCTCTGACGAAGGTCCCGGGATGGACCCCGAGGACCTTGCCAAAATCTTTCAGCCCTTTGTGCGCGGTAAAAATGAAGCCACAGGGTCGGGCTTTGGGCTGGGTCTTGCGATTGCCAAGCGCGCCGCAGAGCGCCACGGCGGGAGCCTTACGGCCGTCAACCGCAAGCCCCACGGCCTCATCATGACGCTCACGGTACCGGCCGCTTAAGTATCAGGCGTTAAGAAGGGCAATGACTTCACCGTGAATGTCGCCTGCCGTGCAGACCGCGTTGATTTCCTTTAAGGGGTTGCCGCCCGTCATCGACGTGATGACACCGCCCGCGCCTTCCACCACAGGAAGAAGTGCGGCCACATCCCAGTAGCAGAGTTCCGGGTCGATCATGATGTCGGCCCCGGCACTTGCCACCGCAAAGTAGCCGAAGCAGTCTCCCATCGTGCGGTACATCCTGACGCGGTCAATGAGTTTCTGGATGTTCGCTGAGCCGTGCTGCTCGGGCGTGGTCCAGTGACTTGTCGCCAGAAGCGTGGCGTCTTCAAGCCGCCTGCAGTGCCGCACATGCAGATCGCGGTCCACAACCGTGCCGCGGTTTTCCAGGTGCATGTGCGTGCCGTCCAGCGTCCCGATTGTCCGGACGTTGGCCGCCGCGTGGCTGATGGACGAGAGAATCGGCCTGAAGCCCGTGCCGTCATCGCGCTCAAGAGCAATCAATGTGCCGAAAAGGAAAGAGTTCGTGATGAAGCTTTTTGTGCCGTCCACGGGATCCAGAATCCAGCGGTAACGGACACCCTCACTGTTGTGGCTTACCTCTTTTTCGCCCCACTCCTCACCGAAAATACCGTGCTCGGGGTACGTCTTTTCAATGAGAAGCCGCATCTTTTCTTCCGCGGTCTTATCGGCCTGCGTCACGGGCGTCCCGTTCGTTTTGTCCTCAACGGCAATACCCGTGAGAAACCGCGGCACGATCTCATCAAACGCCGTGTCAATGAGGCGGTTCAGAAAAGGAACAAATTCCGCTTTTTCTTCCGCGGAAATCGGAGCGGTGTAAGTCGTGCGTGCCAAGATAAGCCTCCGGCTGTTTTTGAGTCTTTTCATAGAAATTCCGCGAGGAAACCCGCGTCTTCAGACGCGGGAGGAATCGCGGCTGTTTTTATTATAAAAAATTGGTACCATACGCACTATGCTAAACATCGTTTACAGCAGAAACTGCGTCTATCAGACAGCTTACCATATGGTATGGTGCCACCAGTACAGGAAATCCGTTCTCAGGGGGGGGGGGGTTGCGCAGTCTCTGCGTGAGTTGCTTGAAAGCATATGCGCTGAAAGAAAGTATGAGATACTTTCTTTGGAGATTCAGCCGGATCACCTGCACCTGTTTGTCAGTTTTCCGCCGTCCGTCAGCATTGCCGACGCGGTGAGAGTATTGAAGGGTGCCAGAGCAAGGATGCTGCTGATGCGGCATCCGGAACTCAAAAATGATNGGCAGCCGCTGGAATCCGGTGTGTTTTCCTGGATCCGCGCTATACAAGCCAGACATGCTCACAGTGCGGGGCACCGGGCAAACGCCATAAGCACGGGTTCCGATGCAGCCAATGTGGTCACCTTGCGCACAGCGACTTGAATGCGAGCCGCAACCTGCAGGGTCTGTGCCGACAACTGTCAGCACAGGGGCTGATGTAAACCAGCCTTATGTTGGGCCGTGTGATGCGGTTAATCGGATAGGAGGCGGGGCTAGGCCCCGCCGTCCTTCCACACCACCGCCCGTACCGATCTGGTAGGCACTGCTCACGCAGTGTTTTACGGCGGTTTTCATAGTTTTACCTTCCCATACCGTTAACTCGGTGCATACCGAGCCAACACCACCCATTCTTCTTCAGAATACCATTGGTCAGCTTGGTCGAGAGAATCTGGCTGTGTGCAACCCGCCAGGCGCCTTTTCGGGTATTGGCCCATTTATGAGCCGTCTCTTCATCGCACCCAAGCTGGAGTAACGCCCTCCTTCTCGTCCTTACCTTCTTCCACGTCGTCCACAAAAGTTGCCGTATCCGTCGACGAATCCACATATCCGTGTCCTGTTGCCATGCCGTGTAGTGCGCATACTTGAAGTAAGCGCACCATCCCCGGATCTTATGCCTCAGTTTCTCCTTAACCTCGTCAAGACTCATCTTCCGATTCCTCGAAAGGATCATTCTCAGCGAGTCTTTAAGGCGATCCTTGGCCTTTTGATGCACGGTTGGGTAGAAACCGTCCTTGGACTTATAAAAACTATGACCGAGGAATTTCACCCCTCTCGTCAGATGGCACACAGACGTTTTGTCCCTGTTCACCTTGAGTTTCATACGCCCCTCGACGAATCGAGTGACGCTGTCCAAAGTTCTCAGGGCCGCACGTTTGGAGCGGCAGAGGATAATCAAATCGTCGGCATATCTCGCAAAGCGGTGCCCCCTGGCCTCCAGCTCCTTGTCCAATTCGTCCAAGTAGATGTTGGCCAACAGCGGCGACAGCGGTCCGCCCTGCATAAGACCTACCTCGGTCTTGACTACCTTCCCGTCGATTAATACTCCCGATTTCAGCATACGTGTGATCAGGGACAAGACTCTTCCGTCTTTGATCCTCGCCGAAAGTTTTCGGATCAACCGACTGTGGTTGACCGTATCGAAGAACTTTTCGAGGTCCATATCCACTGCCCACTCGTACTCCTGATCTGCCGTAGCCACTACCTTCAAAATTGCATCCTGAGCTCCCAGCATCGGTCTAAAACCGTAGCTGGTCACTGAGAAGGTATTGTCGTAAGCGTACGAGAGTATCTGTGCAACTGCTTGTTGAACAAGACGGTCAATGACCGTCGGAATTCCAAGATCTCTGTATTTACCTCTTTCAGGTTTCGGTATAGATACCCGTTTCACGGGAGAAGGGCGGTATTTACCCGTCAGAATCGCACTCCTAAGCTCGCCAGGATGCGCAAAGATATACGCTCGAATTTCTTCAGTCGTCATCCCGTCGACACCGGGAGCACCTCTGTTGCTCTCGACGCGTTTGAGCGCCGTGAGCAGGTTTTCAGTGCTCAGTATCGCTTCAAGTGTGATCCCCGTGAAAGCAGGCGGGGTATGTGCGGTGTTTTCCATGTCCATCACGGCCGTTGCGCCCTCCTGAGTTCCTCTTCCCATTCCGTGGGTACCAAAACTCAGACAGGTTTCTTATGTTTTCTGCGCCATGCGACTTTGTGTCTACGGCACCGTACTCCTATAAATTTGGCCCTTCGTCAGGTACTGCCCTGCTTACTATGACCGTTGCTGACTACTCACGGCAAGCTTTACTCCGACAATGCTGTTGCATTGAAGTCCGTGAGTCCTCCTCGGGTAAGAACGCGTTCTTTCCCACCATGTGCCTGCTGCATTTACACCTCGGATTCCGTGTAGCTTCGGGCTTCATCTTGTTTGGCAGACTTACCCATCTTCGAATGCCTTATGCAGTTTCTGTACGTCAGGTCAGTGGTTTGCCTCCAGCTTCCTTCAGATCCCGCCTCGCGGCGGACACCCTTGCTCTTGGCTATGTGCTTGGTGCTACCCCCTGCACTCGGGACTTTCACCCGTTAGAACGCGCTCATGCCGAGCGCACCAATAAATCCCCCGTCTTCAGACGGGGGATTGTTTACAAGACACTTCCGGAGGTGGCGGAATTCGATTTTTGCTTTTGGCTATTGGCTGTTTTAAGCTCCGCGAATCGGCAGATTTTTTTGCGCACTGAATTTAAAGCGAAATCGCGTTTTGAAACATTTGCTCAGCTTGCGCAGAAAAAAACGTAAGGTTTGAGGGCTAAGCCTCATGCTATCGTCACGGCCGTCCGTGAAGGAAAAAGCGATCGCCTTCGGGCGTCACTTTCCTTTGTTTTGTCCTTCACACCAATGATTAAATACTGGAGTTAACAATGTCTCTTCTTCGTACGACCGTGCTGCCTTTTAAGGCACAGGCCTACCTCAACAACGACTTCGTTCAGGTCACCGACAAGGAACTCAAAGGCAAGTGGTCCGTGGTGTTCTTCTACCCGGCCGACTTCACCTTCATCTGCCCGACCGAACTCGAAGACCTCGCTGACAACTACGACACCTTCAAAAAGCTCGGCTGCGAAATCTACGCGGTTTCCACCGACAGCCACTTCACGCACATGGCCTGGCATTCTTCGAGCCCGGCCGTGGGTAAGGTGAAGTTCCCGATGATCGGTGACCCGACGCTCACCATCTCCCGTAACTTCGGTGTTCTGATCGAAGCCGACGGCATGGCCGAACGCGGCACGTTCCTCATCAACCCCGAAGGCCAGATCGTTGTGATCGAACTTCATAACGGCAACATCGGCCGCGATGCCAAGGAACTTCTGCGTAAGCTCGAAGCTGCTCAGTACGTTGCCGCGCATCCGGGTGAGGTCTGCCCGGCCCGCTGGACCCCGGGTGCCAAGACGCTGAAACCCGGTGCCGATCTCGTCGGTAAGATCTAATCGGTCTGAATTGCTCTGACCTAAGGAGCAATTTCCGCTGAAAGCCCGTCCGCAAGGTCGGGCTTTTTTGCTGTCCGAAGGCCTGATATTCCGAAATTCTTTACCGGTGCGAAAAAACTTTGCCGTTTTCCTTTCTTTTTGAGTCGACACAGCGCACAATGGAGGAACCAATCGACAGATAAGGAGAAAGACCTATGTCCAATTACTCCACTGAGAACCTTCGTACCGTAGCGCTGGTCGGCCACGGCGGGGCCGGCAAAACGAGTCTGATTGAAGCCATGCTCATGCGCACGGGCGCGATCGCCGAGTGCGGCAGCATCGAAAAAGGGACAACGGTCTGCGACAACGACCCGCAGGAAAAAGCGGTCGGTCATTCTCTGAGAACAGCCGTGGTGCATCTTGACACCGCGATGCCTGACCTGACGCCCGTGCGCGTGCACGTGATCGACACCCCGGGGTACCCGGACTATGTGGGTCAGGCTTTGTCAGCGCTTGATGCCGTTAAAAACGTCGTCGTGGTGATTGATGCCGCCAAGGGCATTGAACTCATGACCCGCCGCATGATGAAGTGGGCGGGCCGCGGCGGCCACTGCCGCATGATTGTGATCAATAAGATTGATGCCGAGGGTGTGGATCTGCCGAAGCTTCTTAGCGAACTCAAAGAAGCGTTCGGTGACGGCGTGCTTCCCATTAACCTTCCCGCCAAGGGCATGACCCGCGTCATCGACTGCTTTGACCGCGACACAGGCGAAAGCGACATCATGACGGTCTCGGACGTGCACCGCGCCTTTATTGAGCGCGTGGTGGAAGTCGACGACGCCACGATGGAAAAGTACCTCGAAGAAGGCGACGCCGATCCGAGTACGCTGCACGCCCCGATCACCAAGGCCCTCCGCGAAGGCCACATCATCCCGGTGTGCTTCACAAGCGCCAAAAACCTGATCGGTATCCGCGACCTCATCAAGGTCATCATCCGCCATATGCCCGCACCTGTGGAAGCCAATGCCGCGCCCTTTGTGGACGCACAGGGTAACCCCGTGCATATTGCACCCGATCCGGACCAGCCCGTGATTGCCCGTGTCTTTAAGGTGGTGAGCGACCCGTTTGTCGGCAAGATCGGCGTTTTCCGCGTGCACCGCGGCCGCATTAAGGCAGGGACCGAGCTCTACGCCGGAGACGCCAAGAAACCCTTTAAGGTTGTGCATCCCCTCTTACTGCAGGGCAAAAACACAGCGGACACCGATGAACTGCACGCGGGCGACATCGGCGCCTTAAGTAAGGTGGACGACCTCTACTACGGCTGTGTGCTGCATTCAGACCCGGCCGACGCCGGCATTGTGCTGCCGCGCCCGCCCTATCCCCGTCCGATGTTCGGCCTTGCGATTGAACCCGCACGCCGCGGGGACGAAAGCCGCATGGGCGAGGTTCTGCAGAAGATGCTTGCCGAAGACCCCACGCTTGCGGTGGATCATGACGTGCAATTAAACGAAACGGTGCTGCGGGGACTTACCGAAATGCACGTACGCACGGTGCTTGAGCGCATGAAGGATCAGTTCAAGCTTGAAGTGACGACAAGCGCGCCTTCTGTTCCCTACCGTGAAACGATCGGGGCAGCCGCCGAAGGCCACGCCCGCCACAAGAAGCAGACGGGCGGCGCCGGCCAGTTCGGGGAAGTGTTTCTTAAGGTGGAACCCCTGCCGCGCGGCGCCGGCTTTGAGTTTGTGGATAGGGTTAAGGGCGGCGTCATTCCCTTTAACCTCATTCCGGCCGTGGAAAAAGGCGTGAGGGAAGTGCTTGCCACGGGCTATATGGCCGGTTACCCCATCACCGATATCCGTGTGACGGTCTATGACGGCAAGTCCCATCCCGTGGACAGTAAGGAAGTGGCCTTTGTGGCCGCCGGCCGCAAAGCCATGCTCGATGCGCTTGCCAAAGCCCAGCCGCAGATTCTCGAACCCATTGTTGAGATTGCGGTATCGGCTCCGGAAAGCACCATGGGTGCGATCACGGGCGACATTGCCGCCCGCCGCGGTCAGGTGCAGGGCACCGACAACCTCGCGCCCGGCGTAATGGAAATCAAGGCTCTGGTCCCGCTTTCCGAACTCACCGGCTACGCCGCAAGGCTTCATGCCCTCACGCAGGGCGCCGGAGCCTTTACGATGGATCTCGCGGACTACCACACGGTGCCCGCGCAGAAGGCGCAGGAACTTGCGTCGCACTATCAGCGTAAGGACGAAGAGGACTGACGCAGGCAGTAAAAACGGGAGAAGGCTGCTTTTAAAGCTTTCTCCCGCTGATAAGGCTTCCCGGCCCGATTGTTTCAGCTCGGGCCGAAGGCCTTTTTAATTTCTGAGCGTAAAGGTGACGGGGCCGTCGTTGGTAAGCGACACCATCATGTGCGCACCGAAAATCCCGTGTTCGGTCTTTAAGCCCGAGGCTTGCACTTCCTTCAAAAATACTTCGTAGAGGTGACGTCCGACATCAGGCGCGGCTGCCGGCGTAAAGCTCGGGCGGTTGCCGGAATTGGTGTCGGCGGCAAGCGTGAACTGCGAGATGACAAGCACGTCGCCTGCGATGTTCTCCACGGACTTATTCATCTTCCCCGCATCGTCCGAAAAAACGCGGTAGCGCAAAAGCTTTTGCGCGAGTTTCACCGCTTTTTCTTCGGTGTCTTCGCGCTCGGCGCAGACGAGAACCATGAGACCCCGGCCTATTTTGCCGACAACGGCGTCATCGACCGTCACCTGCGCTTCACGCACGCGCTGCAGAATGCAGATCATTTCACGACCACCGTGACCTTGGCCCACTTACGCTTACCGACCTGAAGCGTGTAGGTACCGGCCTTCAGCCGCAGGCCCTTGTCCGAGACCTTGTCGCCGTTCAAATGCACGCCGCCCTGCGAAACGTTGCGGCCGGCTTCAGTGTTGCTCGGCGCGAGCCCCGCTTCCTTAATCATCTGCAAAATGCCGATGCCGTCCGCGGTTTCGGCCTGCACCGTGACTTCGGGCATGTCCGAGGGCGCAGCGCCCCCTCTGAAGCGCGCATTAAATTCGGCTTCCGCGGCGTCAGCCTCTTTGGCGGAATGAAAGCGCGCGATGATTTCCTTGGCAAGCAGGACCTTCGCGTCACGGGGATTACGTCCCGCGGCGCATTCTTCCTTCAATTTTGCAATCTCGGCGTTGGGCCTGAGGCTTAAGAGGTCGTACCAGTTCCACATCAGCGTATCCGAAATACTCATCACCTTGCCGAACATATCGTTCGGGGTATCGGTGATGCCGATGTAGTTGTGCTTACTCTTACTCATCTTCTCGACGCCGTCTAAGCCCACCAGAAGCGGCATCGTCAGAATGCACTGCGGTTCCTGATCGTACTGGCGCTGCAGTTCACGGCCGACAAGAAGGTTAAAGCGCTGATCCGACCCGCCCAATTCAATGTCGCTTTTTAACGCCACCGAGTCATAACCCTGCATGAGGGGATAGATGAGCTCATGCATGGCAATGGGGAGTTCCGCGGCAAAGCGCTTTGCGAAATCATCGCGCTCCAGAAGACGCGCAAGCGTATAGCGCGACGCGAGGCGGATGAGCCCCGTTGCGCCCAAAGCGTTATTCCACTCGCTGTTGTAGCGCACTTCGGTCTTCGTGAGATCCAGCACAAGCCCTGCCTGATTAAGGTACGTCTCCGCATTAATCTTGATCTGCTCGGGAGAAAGCGGCGGACGCGTCACGTTGCGGCCCGAGGGGTCGCCGATGGCGGCCGTAAAGTCACCGATCAGAAAGATCACGGTGTGCCCGAGGTCCTGCAGCTGCCGCAGTTTATTTAAAACCACCGTGTGCCCCACGTGAATGTCGGGGGCCGTGGGGTCAAGACCCAGCTTACAGCGCAGCGGCTCACCGGTCACTTTGCTGCGGGCGAGTTTCTGCTCGAGTTCGCTTTCGATTAAAAGCGTATCCGTGCCGCGGCGGATGGTATTCATCGCCTCAACAATGTCGGGCGTTACTTCGTATTTTTTCGTTTCCGTGGTTTCCGAACCCGTGTCCGGACGCTTGTTTTCAGCCATGATGCACCGTCTGGGAATGTAAAGGAAGCGGCATGTAAACCGTAAATGGGAGATTGTAACGCCGCAGGGCCCGCAGATACCGCCCATCTATAATGGAGCCCGACACGGTTTTTCCACTGTTTCTCATTGCAATGACCTCTCCGAGACTCATGGGTTCCGCCCTGCGCAGCCTGGGCCGCGCCGTTTTAAAAACGGCGTCGGACTATGCACGCAACACGCCGCAGACGCGGCGCATGCTGCGCTCGCGCCTTGCGGCCGGTGCGGTCATTGTGCTTCTTCCTGCAGCCGGAGCCTGGGCGCTCTGGAAAACGGTGCCGCAGGACTCAGCGCCCCTGGAAAGCTATCAGAGAACGGCCTATATCCCGATCCGCATGCCCGACCTGAGGCATCAGGTTGCCTCAATCACCATTGCCGATGAACCCGTTGTGCGAAGCGGCTTTACGCAGCACGCCGATACGCTTACCTCACTCATGGCCCGCCTCGGTATCCGCGATACTGAGGCCTTCCGCTTTATTGAAACCAATCCCGATGCCCGGGGCCTGGTGAGCCCGGCTGAAGGCAACTTCGTGATGGCCTCCATCCGCGCCGACGGCCGGCTTGAAACGCTTGACCTTTACACCGACGGCAGCGATGAGACAGCGGGCCGCGTTTTAAATATTGCGCGCAATCCGGCCGGCAAACTCACGGCCGAAATCAAGCCTTTCCGCTACGAAGTGCAGCAAAACCTCGCAAGCGGCCGCGTCGAGGATAATCCCCAGGCGAGCCTCACCCGCGCCGGCATTCCCAAAAATATTGTCAGTCAGATGCACGATGCGTTTGACTTTGACCGCGACATTGTCTCGGAACTCGTGCCCGGCGACACCTGGCGCCTCATCTACGAAACGAAGTACGCACAAGGCAATTTCGTGCGCTACGGCAAGCTCCTTGCGATGGCGCTTGATAACAAAGGCAAAACCACTGAACTTTTCTGGTTTGGTAACGACGGTAAGGGCGGACACTACTATGACGCCCGGGGCCATATCGCCAAGCGCGTTTTTATGCGCGTACCGCTTGACATCAAGAGCGTAAGCTCGGAATTTGCGCCGTTGCGGCGCCATCCGATCACAGGCGTCGTGCGCCCGCACCAGGGAACGGACTTTCGTGCACCCTGGGGTGCAACCGTGAGAGCCGCCGCCGACGGCGTTGTGGTGTTCGCGGGTGTGGGCACCGGTTACGGCAACTACATCCGTCTGCAGCACGGACCGGAATACCAGACCGTGTACGCGCACCTTTCCTCCATCACAAAGGGTTTACGAAAGGGCGACACCGTGAAGTACGGTGAAATCATCGGCAAAGTAGGACAGACGGGGCTTGCCACAGGCCCGCACCTTCACTACGAACTCAAGGTGGACGGCGTGCAGATCAACCCCATGACCGCGAACCTCCCCGACCAGCCGGTGTTAACCCCCTATCAGATCGCACAGATGGAAGTGCGTTCGATCCCATTGCAGAAAAAACTCGCCATGCTCGAAGGCGTGCAGGCGGCTTCCGCCAAAGCATCTGCTCAGAAGTCCTCAGACGAAAAAGCGGCAGGGCACTAAAATGAGGTCGATCGGGGTGCCCGATGGCGCCCTCTCTGATTTGTCCGCCCGAAACCGCTTTCATTATGAAAAAAACCATTACCCTCGGACTGATGTCCGGCACGAGTCTTGACGGCGTTGATGCCGTCGCCGTTGATTTTGCGGGTACGTCGCCCGTTTTTCTCGGACACCACTACCAGGCCTTCCCGAAGGAAGTCCGCGCCGAGCTCTTAAGCCTGTGCTCTCCGGGCGACAACGAAATTGACCGCGCGGGCCGCATGTCCGTGACGCTTGCGAAACTCTACGCGCAGGCCATTCATGAACTTTTGAACGAAGCCGACATTCCGCGCATGGAAGTGGCGGCGGCGGGCGTTCACGGCCAGACAATCCGCCACCGCCCCGAAGAAGGCTGGACGCTGCAGCTTAATAACCCCGCGTGGATCGCGGAACTTGCGGGCGTTGACGTGATCGCCGACTTCAGAAGCCGCGATGTGGCCGCGGGCGGCCAGGGTGCGCCCCTGGTGCCGGCTTTTCACAGCCAGGTCTTCACAAGCGACACCGCAAGAAGCATCGTCAATATCGGCGGCATCGCCAACATCACGTTCCTGCCCCCGAAAAAGAGCTACGGCAAGGTGACGGGCTTTGACTGCGGCCCGGGCAACATTCTGCTTGACGCCTGGTGCCAGAAAAACCTCGGCCGCGCCTTTGACGCCAACGGTGCCTGGGCCGACACGGGCACCGTGCGCCCGGAACTTTTGGAAAAGCTTCTCGCAGACCCCTACTTCACGAAGGAACCCCCGAAGAGCACGGGGCGCGAGTACTTTAATCTTGCGTGGCTTGAAGGAAAGCTCTCGGGCGAAGAACCCGCGGACGTCCAGGCAACGCTTACCGAACTCACGGCCCGCACGATTGTGGACGCCGTCAGAAAGTTTGCGGGTCGCACCCGGGAAATCTATGTCTGCGGCGGAGGCGCCTTAAACGGGGCGCTCATGAAGGCCCTGCGGCACGCCGCAGGCGACGATATCCTTGTGCGAAGCACCGAAACGCTCGGTGTTTCGCCCATGCATGTGGAAGCCATGGCCTTTGCCTGGCTTGCCTGGGCCTACATCAACCGTGATGCCGGCAACCTCCCCGATGTCACCAACGCCGCGGGCCCCCGCATCCTCGGCTGCCGTTATCCTCACTGAGAAACAGCCTTAAGCAACCCAAGGGCGGAAAAAATCTCCGCCCTTTTTCATGTCCGCCGCGACGGAAACCACAGGCGAAATTTCTGTTGCAATCCTTTACAATCACGCTTTCTCCCCGTCAGTCTGTTTGTTCGAAAGAGTCCGCTCTCTTTCGCGGGGACACTCGTACATAAAAACCTCGTCGTGAGACGACTGTTGCCCGAAGACCACCATGTCTCTGTTTGCTTCGATCAAAGGGGCGTTAAGTCACCTGCCGATGGCGCCCTTTCACCCGGTAAGCCTTGATACGCTCAAAAACTACAACACGCGCATGCTCACGCGTGACATCAGCGCCGGTTTGACGGTCGGGATGGTGGCGCTCCCGTTAGCCATGGCTTTCGGTATCGCCAGCGGCGTGCCGCCAGAAGCGGGCATCTACACCGCGATCATTGCGGGGTTTCTCATTTCCGTTTTCGGCGGCTGCCGCGTGCAGATCGGCGGTCCCGCCGGCGCCTTTATCGTCATCATCTACGGCATCATTGCGCAGTACGGACTCGGAAACCTCCTCCTTGCGACCGTGGGTTCAGGAATTCTGCTTTTCCTCATGGGGCTTTTTAAGCTCGGAAGTTTCATCCGCTTTATTCCGGTCTCCATCGTCATCGGCTTTACCAACGGTATTGCGGTTCTGATCGGGTTAAGCCAGGTCAAGGACTTTCTGGGCCTTACGATCGACAAGATGCCCGCGGGCTTTTTCGGTCAGATTGAAGCACTTGCCTCTCACATTGCGACCTTTAACCCCTGGGCTTTTGCGGTGGCACTGGTGAGTTTTCTGGTGGTGAAGTTCTGGCCCAAGGGCTACGCCATGGGAGGCCCCGCGTGGAAGCGGTGGATCGCGCACCTGCCGGGAACCGTCATTGTGCTGGTGCTTTCCACCGTTGTGGTCTCCGTCTTTAATCTGCCGGTCGAAACCATCGGCACGAAGTTTGGGGGAATCCCGCAGAAGTTACCCGATCTGCAGCTTCCTGACTTCAGTCTCGAAGCCTTGCGCGGGCTGATCGGCCCGATGCTCACGATTGCGCTTTTGGGCGCCATCGAAAGCCTTTTGTGCGCCCGTGTTTCCGACGCGATGACCGATGACCGCCACGACCCCAACCAGGAACTGATGGGCCAGGGCATTGCCAACTTTGTGGTGCCCTTTTTCGGCGGCATTCCCGCAACCGGCACCATTGCCCGTACGGTCACCAACATCAAAAGCGGTGCAGCCAGTCCCGTGGCGGGCGTCGTGCACGCAATTACGCTTTTGGTGGTGATTCTCGCGGCGGCGCCCCTGGCAAGCGACATTCCGCTTGCGGCCCTGGCGGCCATTCTCATGTTTGTGGCCTGGAACATGGGTAACTGGAAGGAATTCTCGCGCTTAAGAGCGATGACCATGAGCTACAAGGTGACGCTTGTGGCAACGTTCCTTCTCACCGTCATCTTTGACCTCACGGTTGCCGTGGAAGTGGGGCTTGTGATTTCCTGTGTGTTCTTCATCTACCGCATGAACACGCTCACGCGCGTGGTACAGACAACGCTGCCCTTTGACATGCCCGCGAGCGTTGAAGCCTGGAAGGTGACGGGCGCCCTCTTTTTCGGTTCTGTAAGCAAACTGGAAGGCGTCACCGATCCCAAGCGCATCACGGCTGCGAACGCCGCCAAGGTCGTGATTCTGGACTTCACAGATCTTCTCAATATCGACAACTCCGCGATGGACATTCTCCAGGTATACCTGAGAGCCCTGCATCGCAGGGGGCACGAGCTCATCATCGCTGGCGCTGCGGGCCACCCCCTGCGCCAGCTTAACCGCACGGGGATTGCGCAGACCTTGGGCGCAAATCTCGTGCCCGACATGCTCTTTGCGGAAAAGCGGGCGCGGGACCTGATTGTCGAAATGAAAAACAGAGACGATCACTCAAAACCCACGATCTGATGCACGATAAAAGCCGCCCCCAAGTCGGGCGGCTTTCGTTATCGGGCGCTTTAAATCTGTTTGCAATTGACTTTCAGGCTTTTGATTGAAACCCGCTAAACTTGCGGCCGTCTCTGACGGAGTAGCTCACTCATGCGTATTCGTACTTTTGCCGCCGCGGCCGCTGTTGTTGCCGCAGGACTTCTCACCACCGCCGCCGTGAATGCCGCCGATACCGGGGCTCAGGAAAAGGAAATTGCCGCCCGGATTTTCTCCACGACCGGCATGAAGGTCGACAAAGTGACGCCCGCTCCGATTGAAGGCCTCTGGGAAGTCTTCATGAACCGCCGCGTCTTTTACGTGGATAAGTCCGCGAAGTACCTCATTGTCGGCCGGATCTTTGATACGAAGACGGAAACCGACCTCACCGCCGAGCGCATGAAGGAACTCTCCCGTGTGGACTGGAAGACCCTGCCCTTAAACGACGCGATCAAAGTCACCTACGGTAACGGCGAGCGCAAGGTTGTGGTGTTCACGGACGCCCGCTGCACATACTGCTCGATGCTTGAGCGTAACCTTCAGGCCGCGGGTAACGTCACCGTCTACAACTTCATCTATTCGATCCTCAATTCCAAGGAAATGGCCCGCGACATCGTCTGCTCGAAAAACCCCGCTTCCGCTTGGCAGGCGCATATGCTGGACGGCACGGAACCGGCAAAAGCGGCTGATAAGTGCGATGCCTCGGTTCTTGACCGCAACCTCGCCTTAGGGGAAAAGTTCGGGTTTACGTCCACCCCCTCCATCATTTTTGCCGACGGCACCATCGTTCAGGGGGCGCTGCCCACGGAAGACTTAAACGTCAAACTCTCGGCCAAACGTCCGTAACCGGGTTGCCGGCATTTACCAAAAGCCGCCTTCGGGCGGCTTTTTTCGTCTGTCAGGACGATTTCCATGAGCTTCGGGCTGTGATATGCTCGAAAGATTATTTTTTGCCTTTGAGCTGCCCCGCCTGCCGGCACCTTCTGCGTGCCCCGATGTTTCACAGGCTGCGCACTCACACCCGAATTGATTTTCTACCGGAGACTAACGCATCATGGCCAGTCTTGACTCCATCATGAAGCCGCGCTCGATTGCTGTGGTGGGCGCTTCCACCAAGCCCAACACGATCGGCTCAGACCTTTTAAAGCGCCTCATTGAGTACGGCTTTACCGGAAAGATTTACCCGGTCAACCCCAAGGGCGGCGTCATTGAGGGGCTTACGGCCTACCCGTCGGTTCTTGATATCCCGGGTGACGTGGATCTCGCGATCATCGTTGTGAAAAACACCTTTGTGCTTTCCACGATTGATCAGTGTCATGAAAAAGGCATCACGGGGCTTGTGGTGATCAGCGCGGGCTTTAAGGAAACCGATGAAGCGGGTGCGGCTCTGGAAAAAGAACTTGCTGCCAAGGTGAAGGCTTACGGCATGCGCTGTGTGGGCCCGAACTGCCTGGGTGTTGTCAATACCGACCCGGCCGTGCGCATGGACGGCTGTTTCGCAGAAAGCCTCCCCCAGCGCGGCGACATCGGCTTTGTGTCGCAGTCGGGGGCCTTAGGGGGCGGCATTCTCAATATCCTTAAGGATCTCAACATCGGCTTTTCGCAGTTCATCTCCATCGGCAACCAGGCCGATGTGAACGCCGAGACCGCGATTGAATACTGGGAAAACGTGGACGACGTCCGGCAGATTCTCCTTTACATGGAATCGATCCAGAACCCGGCGAATTTCCGCAACCTCGCCGCACGCGTTTCCAAAAAGAAACCCATTCTGGCGCTTAAATCCGGGCGCTCCGCCGCGGGCGCAAGCGCCGCGAGCTCTCACACGGGAAGCCTTGCGGGGTCAGACCGTGCCGCCGACGCCCTTTTGCGTCAGAGCGGCGTGATCCGTGAATTTTCTCTGGAAAAACTCTTTGCGACTGCGAAGGTTTTTGCCAACTGCCCGATCCCCAAGGGTAACCGTGTGGCGATCATCACGAATTCCGGCGGTCCCGGGATCATGGCCACGGACGCCATCTGTGAGCACGGCATGGTGATGGCGCCGATCACGGACGCCACAAAAGAAGAACTCAGAACGTTCCTGCCCGCGGCGGCTTCCGTGAAAAACCCGGTCGACATGATCGCTTCCGCGCCCCTTGAACACTACCGCCGCACAACCGAAACGATTCTCAAAGATCCGAACGTCGATATGGTGATCGTCATCTATCTGCCGTTCCTGGGTCTTAAAGACATTGACGTTGCGAAGGAACTGATGCGCATCCGCGCTGATCACCCTGAAAAGCCGATCGTGGGCGTCTTCATGACGGAAAACCGGTTCTTTACGGAACTTTCCGACATGGACGTGACGGTGCCCTTCTTCATGTACGCCGAACAGGCCGTGGACGCATTGGCTCGGCTCGATCAGCAGCGGCGCTGGATTGCGCGCCCTGCCGGGGCCGTCAAGACCTTTACGGTCGACAAGTCTCGCGCCGAAGGCATTTTTGCCGCGGCCAAAGCCGACGGGCGCAGTGAACTCACCACGCGCGAAAGTATTGATGTGCTCGACGCCTACGGTATCCGCGTCTGCCGCGCACAGTTTGCGCGCACCGAAGAAGAGGCCTGCAAGGCCGCTCAAGCTGTGGGCTTTCCCGTTGTCATGAAGATGACCTCCAAAACCACTTCGCACAAGACCGATGTGGGCGGCGTGCGTGTGAACATCCAGTCCGTGGAAGAACTTAAAGCCCAGTATCAGGACCTCATCGCGAAACTGAAGACCAAGGGCATTCTCGAAGGGCTTGAAGGCGTCATCATCCAGGAGATGGTCAAGGGTAACCGCGAGATGGTCTGCGGCGTAGCCAAAGACCCCCAGTACGGGCCCATGATCATGTTTGGCTTGGGCGGCGTCTTTGTTGAGGTGTTAAAGGACGTGTCTTTTTCGCTCGCGCCCCTCACCGACATCGACGCGCACGACCTGGTGCGCTCCGTTAAGGCCTATAAGTTACTTGAAGGCGCCCGCGGCACAACACCCGCCAATATCGCCAAGGTCGAAGAAACCCTTCAGCGGATTTCGCAGCTTGTCACCGACTTCCCGGCGATTGAAGAACTTGACATCAATCCGCTGATGATCAGTGAAAAGAACGGTGAAGCGATTGCCGTGGACGGACGTATTCGTCTGGCGTAACCCACTGCCGCTTTGAAATGCTTGAGAAACCCGCGGGCTCACCGGCCGGCGGGTTTTTCGTTAGTGCGCTCGGCATGAGCGCGTTCTAACGGGTGAAAGTCCCGAGTGCAGGGGGTAGCACCAAGCACATAGCCAAGAGCAAGGGTGTCCGCCGCGAGGCGGGATCTGAAGGAAGCTGGAGGCAAACCACTGACCTGACGTACAGAAACTGCATAAGGCATTCGAAGATGGGTAAGTCTGCCAAACAAGATGAAGCCCGAAGCTACACGGAATCCGAGGTGTAAATGCAGCAGGTACATGGTGGGAAAGAACGCGTTCTTACCCGAGGAGGACTCACGGACTTCAATGCAACAGCATTGTCGGAGTAAAGCTTGCCGTGAGTAGTCAGCAACGGTCATAGTAAGCAGGGCAGTACCTGACGAAGGACCAAATTTATAGGAGTACGGTGCCGTAGACACAAAGTCGCATGGCGCAGAAAACATAAGAAACCTGTCTGAGTTTTGGTACCCACGGAATGGGAAGAGGAACTCAGGAGGGCGCAACGGCCGTGATGGACATGGAAAACACCGCACATACCCCGCCTGCTTTCACGGGGATCACACTTGAAGCGATACTGAGCACTGAAAACCTGCTCACGGCGCTCAAACGCGTCGAGAGCAACAGAGGTGCTCCCGGTGTCGACGGGATGACGACTGAAGAAATTCGAGCGTATATCTTTGCGCATCCGGGCGAGCTTAGGAGTGCGATTCTGACGGGTAAATACCGCCCTTCTCCCGTGAAACGGGTATCTATACCGAAACCCATTCTGAAGAAGAATGGGTGGTGTTGGCTCGGTATGCACCGAGTTAACGGTATGGGAAGGTAAAACTATGAAAACCGCCGTAAAACACTGCGTGAGCAGTGCCTACCAGATCGGTACGGGCGGTGGTGTGGAAGGACGGCGGGGCCTAGCCCCGCCTCCTATCCGATTGCGGGAAAATCGAGTTCTCTGAGGATGCCTCGCATCAGAAAGACGCAGAAAAGCGGAAATGAGAGGATCTTGCCGCTGCGGCTGATATTGGCCTCCGCCAAGCGCAGTCCCCAGGTGATGTCGGGATAGTCCGGGCTTTCAATCAGCGTTTTCAGCATCTTCGTGTGAGGCGAAGCCCCTGCCGCAATCTCCGCCGGCACAAGATTCTCGGGCGTGCTCTTTCATTGCTGCCGCCAAAAGACCGGTATCGTGGAAATAAAGATTCATCCGCTCGGGATCTCGGTTGCCGCGGATCGGCAGTTCCGGTGTGAGTAGCGGCATTGCCATAAGCAGCGTCCCGGCGTCAGTAAGCCGTTCAACGACTCCCATGTAATCCCTTCGCCTTGCGTGCGGGCCGATTCCCGACACGGCAAACTGTTTGTTGCGGTTCTGAAGTTGCCGCGGCACTTCGTCAATCACGGCAAGAGACCGCCTTTGCTCTGCGCCCGCCGGAAAACACCGGACACTGTCGCGGACCGCTTCAATCCTCAAGGCACCCGTCAATTTTTCGTTTGAGATACACAGCACACTCCGCGCAGGTTCAATCCTGCAGCAGCACGCATTGTGCCTGATGCATTCTCAAAGGATATGGTTGAGTTTGGAAGAGAAAAGCCGCAGCCGGACTGTAAGCCGGATTCAGTGACGCAGATCCCGAAGGAAGCGCGTTGCCGATCATTCATCTAGGACGCCGCTCACGCGGCGCCTCAAGCCATCTACCCGCAGTCTTCTTTCGGGCCGAAATCAAACGACTGCTTACTTGATGTTGCTCCCCGTAGAGATTGCCCGTTTCACCCGGACTGAACCGGCTCGTCTCTGTTGCTCTGATCCTCACCTTGCGGCGGGCAGGCGTTACCTGCTACGGTGCCCTGCGGAGTCCGGACTTTCCTCATGCAAAACAATCTTGCCCGCGATCAGCTGTCCGGCTGCAGCGCCCGGCATTGTACCGCAGCGACCGGTTGGGCTCCCAGTTTTGCATACTCCGGCTGCTTCTTTGACCTATATCCCTGTCAATCGCCGGATTTTTTACGCCCGTTTATGGGCAGGTCTTTGTTTCGACTGGTATATTTGCGGTCTCAAAAACAATAACAATGCCGGCCCGCCCCTTCTTGGCCGACTTTATCTATTCAGAATTTTGCGAAAAGTGGCTTTTCACCGTATTTCCGCTGCGGCTGCCTTGTGCGCTGCGGCCCTCGCTTTGCCTGCTCACGCGGGCTTTTGGTCTGCTGCCGTTGATACCCTTCCGGGCGGCTACAACACCTCCGAAGAACAGGGCTTTTTCCAAAAGCAGGTCGAGGGCTTTAAAAACGTCATGAGCGAAGGCAACACGGGCCTGATCCTGCCGCTTTACACGATTCACCCGGCCTGGGACTACGATAACCTCCATGAAGAAAACGCTTTTCCCTACGGGGGCGGCGTGGTGCGCTCCGTCATTGACGAGCGCGGCAACGAGCGCATGACCTATTTCCTCGCGTTTTCAGATTCGCACTACAAGCTTGAACCCTTCATGGGGTATGCGTGGCTCTCGCGCTGGAACCTCACGGAAAGTTTTCATGTGGGTGCGGGTTACCTTCTGGGTCTCACCTTCCGCGACGACTACAAGTGGCTGCCGGTTCCGGCGCCTCTGCCTTTGATCGGCGCGGGTGCCGGTCCCGTTGACGTCTACATGACGTACATCCCCTTTACGAACGTCTTTTTCTTCTTCTCCCGCATCAGCACGGACGATAAGGAAATGAGTCTCTTCCCGCTCACAAGCAGCGACCGCTTTGCGGCACGCACCGAAATTTACGGCGCGGGTCTCTGGGAAAAGACTGACTCTGCCTCGGAAAAGGGCTTTACGGTTACCTCGGACGCGGGCGGCCTTGTCGGTATCCGCCACTTTGTGTCGGAACGCTGGGCCGTTGACTTTGAAGCAAGCCGTGCGGATCACGACACCAAGCAAAGCGGCGTAAAGACCGGCTCCTGGAAGCAGACAAACTACACCGCAAGCCTCCAGTACCACTTCCGGATGGCTGAAAGCATCCGCCTGCATGCGGGTCTTGGTATCGGTTACTCGGAGCTCGAAAACAAGGATACGGACCAGTCTTCGGACTCTGTGTACCCGACGATTCAGAGCGGCATTACCTGGGCACCGACCCAGAACACCCGTATTTTGGGCGGCATCAACGTGCACTTCCCGCGCTTTCATGATGTGGCGCCGGCCAATGACAACACCTTCCGTCCGTCACCCGTTCAGTTTTACCTCGGCGCGGGCTTTGCGTTCTAACCTGAATTTAGCACCAGTCTGATTTTTCAGAAAGGCAGGCTAATTCGAGGCAAAAAATCGAGAAAATTTTTTTTGGGGGGGGCAGCATGGCCGAAATTCACGCGGGGTTCGATTTTGGGTGCAATGCCCCCATGGCACGCTCTGTGAGTCGGGGACGCTCAGGCATCAGAGTATCGATACCTTGAAAAGCGCTTCCAACTCTCTGGCACCCGGCAATACTGAGGGCAGCGTCAGTCGGACGGAATTCAGCGTTGAGCTACGATCTTCATCGCTTCGTTGAAATGAGCCTGCGTTAAGGCCGTTAAGCCGCCGGCTTCCATCAGTTGCTCTACGGCATCGTTCAGAATTGCCTGCTGCTGGTCGGTAATTTTTACGGTGTCGTTTATTTTGGGTGTACGGTGTGCCACGGTGATTCCTTTCGCGCCCTACGGGAGCGCTATTATCGCCTGGACACAAAAAGCCTTACATCCTCTTTCCGCACCGTTTTCCTTAAGGCAAAACCCGCCCTCAGATTGCTAGACTGTTGCCGCCTGCCGGAGCGACCCCGAAAAGTCAGTCCGAAAGCAAACATTTTCCTGCCGAAGGCTTCTTGACAAGGCTTTGGCGCAGGCAGCCTGCCGCAAGGACAGTCTGCCGATCCTGTACAGAACAAAAAGGCAACAAAAATGGGCATTAATGAAGAACTGTTTGAACGCGCTCAGAAAACGATTCCGGGCGGCGTGAATTCCCCGGTGCGTGCTTTCAGAAGCGTGGGCGGCGCTCCCCGCTTTATCCGTAAGGCCAAGGGCGCCTATATGTGGGACGCTGAAGGCAAGCAGTTCATCGACTACATCGGCTCCTGGGGCCCGATGATTCTCGGGCACAATCACCCCGCGGTAATTAAGGCCGTTGAGGAAGCCGTTGAAAAAGGCCTTTCTTTCGGCGCCGTCACCGAAGGGGAAACGGAGCTCGCGGAAGAAATCGTCAAGATCATGCCCAACATCGAGCAGGTGCGTCTGGTGAGTTCCGGCACCGAAGCCGGCATGAGCGCGATTCGCCTTGCGCGCGGCTACACGGGCCGCAACAAGATCGTGAAGTTTGAGGGGTGCTACCACGGTCACTCCGACAGCCTGCTCGTGAAAGCGGGTTCGGGCATGCTCACGTTCGGAAACCCCTCTTCTGCCGGTGTGCCCGCCAGCTTTACCGAACACACGCTCGTTCTCGAATACAACAACCCGCAGGCGCTTGTTGACTGCTTTAAGGCTCACGGCAAAGACATTGCCTGCGTAATCGTTGAAGCCGTCGCGGGCAACATGAATATGGTCCCTGCCACGCAGGAATTCATCAACACGATGCGGGAACTCTGCACCCAGTACGGTGCGCTTTTGATTGTCGACGAAGTGATGACGGGGTTCCGCGTGGCGCTGCACGGTGCGCAGTCCATCTACAACGTCGTTCCCGACATCACGATGATGGGTAAGGTGATCGGCGGCGGCATGCCCGTTGCAGCCTTCGGCGCAAGCCGCGAAATCATGAGCAAAATCGCTCCCTTGGGCCCCGTTTATCAGGCAGGCACCCTCTCCGGCAACCCCGTCGCGGTCGCCTGCGGTTTGGCAACGCTTAAGGAAATCCAGAAGCCCGGGTTCTATGAAAGTCTCGGCGCCAAGACGAAGAAACTCACCGACGGGCTCACGGCAGCCGCCAAAGACGCGGGCGTTGACTTCTGCGCAAGAAGCATCGGCGGCATGATGGGGCTCTTTTTTCTCCCGGCGCTGCCGCAGGGCTTTAACGATGTGATGAAGGCCGACGCCAAGGTCTTCGGCACGTTCTTTCACGCGATGCTTGAAAGAGGCGTTTACCTCGCTCCGTCAATTTTCGAAGCCGGGTTTGTGTCGGCGGCGCATACTGATGCGGACATTGACGCCACGATTGCCGCGGCCCGTGAATCCTTCAAACTGCTGTAAACCTGCATGACGTTTTTATCCCGTCTTCAAAGTGCCGCCTGCGCCTTTGGCGCTGCGGCACTGGGCCTTGCCGCTCTTCCGGCTCTGGCTCAGTCTTCGCCCTTCGGGCCCTCGGCCGCTCCCAAAACGATCACGGCGGAAATTGTTGCCGACCGCACGGCAGGCACCCCCAAGGCGGCCTACCACGTCGGCATCCGCTTAAAGCACGAACCGGGGTGGCACACCTACTGGAAGTTTCCCGGGGACACCGGCTACCCCACGGAAATAAAGTGGAAACTGCCGAGAAACTGGCAGATAACGCCCTTGGACTGGCCGCTGCCCTCAGTACAGAAGACAGGACACCTCACAAGCTTTGTGTATTCGGGCGAAGCGCTTCTGCCTTTTAATCTTGATATCCCCTGGGGCACGCCCTACGGCACCTCAGGCCGCATCAGCGCCAAGGTCGAGTGGCTTGCCTGCAAGGACGTCTGCATTCCGGGCGAAGCCGAGCTCAAATTCTCCGTGCCGGTGCGCGTTGCCTCTGAACCTTCTGACGCAGCGCCCCTTTTTGAGAAAACCAAACGCAACACCCCGGAAACGGTGCAGACAGACCGCATTAAGGCGGTGATGGAAGAAAACCGCATCCGCATTGACTTCACGCAGTTAGCCGGAAAGATCGATAAGACGGTCGCGTTTTATCCCGTTGAGCGTAACGTCATTGACCTCAAAGAGCCCACGCGCATTGAAAAGTCGGGCGGAAGCACGTCACTTTACCTCACCGCCCACAAAAAGTTTGTGGAAAGTAAGGAAACGAAGGCTCTCACCGGTGTGATTGTCGCGGACGACGGGCCGTTAGCCGGCGGCTGGGCGATTCAGACGACGCTTCCGGTTGCGGCCGGAGAAGTCGCGGGCATTGCGCCCGCCGCTGTCTCAGGCACCTCTACGCCTGTTGCGGACACCCGCATCACGGTGCAGGCCGGGGCTGAGGGTACGTCTTCTGTTTCGATGTCGGTGAAAGCCGCCGTTGCCTTTGCGTTTTTAGGGGGTCTCATTCTGAACCTCATGCCCTGCGTCTTTCCGGTCTTAAGCCTCAAGATTCTGCAGCTTGTGGACGGCAGCCGCCGCAAAGGATCTCTGGCGCTGCACGGAGCGATGTTTACCGCGGGCGTTTTGGTGTGCATGCTCCTTCTGTCCGGCGCCCTGATGGTGCTTCGGGGAGTGGGGAGCGCCGTGGGCTGGGGCTTTCAGCTGCAAAGCCCGTGGGTAGTTGCCGTTTTGGCGCTCCTTTTCACCGCAATTACGATGAACCTCATCGGCACCTTTGAATTTACGGCGGCAAGCCATCTCGCGGACAGCCGCGCGGCGCGGGAACTGCCTAAAACGGGGCCGGCCGGAAGTTTCTGGACCGGTGTGCTTGCCGTGGTTGTTGCGTCGCCCTGCACGGCGCCCTTTATGGGTGCGGCACTCGGGTACGCCGTGACGCAGAGCACGGTGACGGCCTCGGCCGTATTCCTTGCGCTGGGCCTTGGCATGGCTCTGCCCTGGCTCATTCTGACGCTTGTGCCCGTGTGGACGCGCTGGCTTCCGAAGCCCGGCCCCTGGATGGTGCGCTTTAAGCAGATCATGGCAATTCCCATGGCTGCGGCCGCCCTCTGGCTTGTGTGGGTTTTGTCGCGCCAGGTGAACGGCTACGGCCTGGTGGCCGTGCTTCTTGCGGCAGGGGCACTTGCCGCGTGCCTCTGGGCCGTGGGCCGTGAGCAGTACGGCCGGGGTGAAGCAACGGTTCTGAAGTACTTCGGCGGCATTCTCACGCTCGTGTGCGTGGGGCTGATTGCCGCGGGCCTTTTTGATGCCCGGTCAACAGCGTCAGGGGACGCAGAAGACGGCTGGCAGCCCTGGTCTCCGGAAGCGGTAAGTGAAGCGGTAAACAGCGGGTCACCCGTGATGGTTGACTTCACCGCCGCCTGGTGCGTGACCTGTCAGTACAACAAGGCAACCGCCATCCGGACCGACAAGAGCGAAGCCGTGATGTCGCGCTTGGGCTACAAACGGTTTTCCGCCGACTGGACAAGCCGCGATGAAACGATCACAAAGACCTTAAACAGCTTCGGCCGCACGGGCGTTCCCCTTTACCTTCTCTACAACACGAAGGGGAAGGCCACGATCCTGCCGGAACTCTTAACCGAAGACGCGTTCATTAAGGCGCTTGAAGAAAACGCGAAGTAGTCGCGACAAGGTCCGGGAAAACAAACCGGGCCTTTTCTTTACACGCTGCTTAGCGGCGCCCGGCGCACCAGGCAAGAACGGCGTCAGAAAACGCCTTGGCGCCATCAGGGCGCTTACTGTTAACCATCATCACAACGGTGTAGCGGTCACCCGCGGGTGTTGTCACCCACCCCGCCACCGAGCGCGAGTCTTTCAGATAGCCCGTTTTGATGTGCGCTGAGCCCGTCTTTAGGCCCCGCTTTTTCATCGTGCCGTCAACGCCCGCGGCAGGAAGACTCGCCATCATCTCAGGCATCACGGGGCTCACCCATGCGCGGTTTAACACGCGCCCGAGTGTCTCAGCTGAAATCCGGGCGGTGCGCGAAAGGCCCGAGCCGTTATCGATCGTAACGCTCTTGGGGTTGATGCCCTTCGTTTGAAGCCACTGGGTAACGACCGCGCGGCTTCTTGCCAGAGTTGCGGGGCGCGTCATGCCGTCCGCGTCCGCAAAGGAAAGCGTCATAAAAAGCTGCCGCGCCATCGCGTTATTGGAAAACTTATTGATCCAGGTGACGGTCTGAGAAAGGGGCGCCGACTCAGCCGAAGCAACTGCTTTGGCGCTTGCGGGCACCTCCCCGTCGACGATACGGCCGCTCCAGGTGATCCCCGCGCGCGCCAAAGCGTCCCTCAAAATCCCCGTGAGATAGACGTTTTCGTCAAAAAGCGCATAGTGCACGGTCTTTACGCCGCAGGAAACCGGATACGACCCGGAAAAGCGGATCGTGCCGCCCTCTAGCGTCACACCCACCTTGGCTTTCACGTCCCCGCAGAAGCCTTTAACTCCCCGGATAGTTTCCGGAACCGTGATGCCGGAAAGGCGCGGCAGCGCCGAAACCCGCACGCGGCCCTGAGTTTGCGGCGTAAAGGTGAGCGACACCGTCTTAAAGTTGGCAGCCAATGGGTCGGGCCCCACGTTGTAGGGCCGCGAGGCTGCCCCGTCAAAACTCCCCTGGTCCTCCACACGGCTTGCCGCATCGAAGGCCGTGCGGTCGGCAACGATGTTGCCGGCGATGCACTTTACGCCCAGGCCCGCGAGGCGCTCGGCAAAAAGCCAGACGTCTTCAGCGACAAAATGCGCGTCCCCGGTCCCCTTTAAAAACGCTTCACGCAGAACGCCCTTTTCATCAATCCCGGCTGCGGAATAAAGCGTGGTGGTTTCGCGGTGCGCCGGGCCCAGAATGTCAAGCGCCGCATACGTGGTCACGACCTTCATCACGCTTGCCGGATTCATCGGACGCCGGCTGTTGACGGACAATACCGGTTTATCCGCCCCGGCTTTCGACACCCAAAGCCCGAGAGAGGTCTCCGTAATCCCCTCTTTTTTGGCGGCGGCCGCAAGTTCCGGCGGAAGCTGCGCTGCGCAGGCCGCGGCCGCTGCGGCAGACAGAACCAACGCACAGGTCTGATTTTTAATAAATTTCGAAGAAAACATCGGGACAAGACGAAGGCCGTTAGAGGATTTTTAACAGTTTAGCGGGTGCGCCCCTTGAAAAAAACAGGCCCAGTCCCCATATAGCCAAAAGCCTGAGCCGGGGGCCCTCACGGGTACCGGCTCCCAACCAATCAAAGTTGCGGGCGGAAATCAAAAACCCGTCCGCATGAAGATTTCAATATCAGTTTGGAGTTCAAAAAATGCAGATTCGTCCGTTGCACGATCGCGTTATTGTCAAGCGCCTGGAAGTTGAGCGCACCACCGCCAGCGGCATCGTTATTCCCGACAACGCCGGTGAAAAGCCCGATCAGGGTGAAGTGGTCGCCGTGGGTCCGGGTAAGCGCGATGAAGCCGGCAAGCTTCTGCCGATGGATGTGAAGGTCGGTGACCGCGTGCTCTTCGGCAAGTATTCCGGCCAGACCGTGAAGGTCGGCGGCGAGGAATTCCTCGTGATGCGCGAAGAAGACATCATGGGTGTTGTGGAAGGCTGATTGCCTCTGACACCGCACGGAATTTTCTGAACACAAATCATTTTTTGGAGAAGTAGTCAAAATGGCTGCAAAACAGGTTCTTTTCGGTGATGACGCCCGCGTGCGCATGGTCCGCGGCATCAATACCCTTGCCAACGCCGTTAAGGTTACGTTGGGTCCCAAGGGCCGCAACGTGGTGCTTGAACGCGCCTTCGGCGGTCCGCTCGTTACCAAGGACGGTGTGACCGTTGCCAAGGAAATCGATCTCAAGGACAAGTACGAGAGCATGGGCGCTCAGATGGTCCGCGAAGTTGCGAGCAAAACCAACGACAACGCCGGTGACGGCACGACGACCGCCACGGTTCTCGCGCAGGCCATCGTTGACGAAGGCATGAAGTACGTTGCCGCCGGCATGAATCCGATGGATTTAAAGCGCGGCATCGACAAGGCCGTGGCCGCCGCGATTGCTGAACTCAAGAAGCTCTCCAAGCCCACCACAACCAACAAGGAAGTGGCTCAGGTCGGCGCCATCAGCGCGAACTCCGATACTGAAATCGGCGACATCATTGCCAAGGCCATGGAAAAGGTCGGCAAGGAAGGCGTCATCACGATCGAAGACGGCAAGAGCCTCAACAACGAACTCGAAGTCGTGGAAGGCATGCAGTTTGACCGCGGCTATCTCTCGCCCTACTTCATCAACACGCCGGAACGTCAGGCCGCCGTGCTCGAGAATCCCTTCGTGCTGCTGCACGACAAGAAGGTGAGCAACATCCGTGATCTGCTCCCGGTTCTTGAACAGGTCGCCAAGGCGAGCCGCCCGCTTCTCATCATCGCTGAAGACGTTGACGGTGAAGCCCTTGCCACGCTCGTTGTGAACTCCATCCGCGGCATTCTGAAGGTTGTGGCTGTGAAGGCCCCGGGCTTCGGCGACCGCCGCAAGGCCATGCTCGAAGATATCGCAGTGCTCACGGGCGCTACGGTCATCACCTCTGACCTCGGCCTGTCGCTCGATAAGACGACGCTTGAGCAGTTGGGTTCCGCCAAGCGCATCGAAGTCACGAAGGAAAACACCACGATCATCGACGGCGCCGGCAAGGCCGATGCCATCGCTGCCCGCGTTGCCAACATCCGTCAGCAGATTGAAGCAAGCACGAGCGATTACGACCGTGAAAAGCTTCAGGAACGCGTTGCCAAGCTCGCCGGCGGCGTGGCCCTTGTGAAGGTTGGTGCCGCGACCGAAGTCGAAATGAAGGAAAAGAAGGCCCGCGTTGAAGATGCTCTGCACGCCACCCGCGCTGCCGTTGAAGAAGGCATCGTCCCCGGGGGCGGCACGGCTCTCGTGCGCGCCAAGCTCGCCATCAAGGATATGAAGGGCGACAACGACGAACAGACCGCCGGCATCAAGATCGTGCTGCGCGCCATGGAAGAACCGATGCGCCAGATCGTTGCCAACGCCGGTGACGAACCCAGCGTTGTCGTGAACAACGTCAGCAAGGGCGAAGGCAACTACGGCTTCAATGCTCAGACCGGCGAATACGGTGACATGGTCGCCATGGGCGTGCTTGATCCCACAAAGGTGACCCGCACGGCGCTGCAGAACGCGGCTTCCGTCGCCGGCCTCATCCTCACCACCGACTGCATGGTCGCCGACTATCCGGAAGATAAGCCCGCTGCGGCTCCGGCCGGCATGGGCGGCATGGACGGCATGGGGATGATGTAATCACCCATCGTCTCTGACGAATCCAAGTAGTTCCAAGCCGCGGATCTTTCGGGATCCGCGGCTTTTTTGTGCCACCAAAAATAACTGAGGCCAACGCCTCTCTGCTGTCTTACAGGCGCTGCCTTAAAGCGGCAATCATCCGTTCAGTCATGTCGGAGAGCGTCACCTTCGGCGCCCATCCCCACTCGCTGCGGGCCGCGGTGTCATCGAGCGAATCCGGCCAACTTTCGGCAATACCCTGTCTCAGCGTATCGACTTCATAGCGCATCGAAAAGTCCGGTATGACGCGGCGGATTTCAGCCGCGATCCCCTCGGGATCAAAGGAATACGCGGTCACGTTAAAGCTGTTGCGGTGGATGAGTCCGGCGGGATCCGCGGTCATGAGGTTGACGGCCGCATCAACGGCGTCATCCATGTACATCATGGGCATGAAGGTCCCCGCCGCAATCGGGCACACATACGTTTCACCGCGCACGGCGCTGTAAAAAATGTCGACCGCGTAGTCCGTGGTGCCGCCCCCGGGCGGGGTCACGGAACTGATAAGCCCGGGATAACGCACCGAGCGCGTATCCACACCGTACTTCAGAAAATAGTAGTCAGAAAGAAGCTCTCCGGTGACTTTCGTGATGCCGTAGACGGTTTTGGGACGGCACACCGTGTCCTGGGGCGTTTTCGCGTGCGGGGTCGAGTCCCCGAAGACGCCGATTGAACTCGGCGTAAAGACCGCACAATGCTCGATACGGGCAGCTTCAAGGACGTTTAACAGGCCGTTTACACCCACGTTCCAGGCTGACAAAGGCTGGGCTTCGGCTTTTGCCGAGAGCATCGCCGCGAGGTTAAAGACCGTGTCGATGCGGTGACGGCGGATGACGTCAACGAGCCCCGTGCCGTCGAGAATATCGATTCTCTCCGAAGGGCCGCCTGCGGCCAGCTCTGGCGTCAATGGCGTTCTGGAAAAGCCTGCGACCGTCATAAAGCCGAGTTTTCTGAGGGCCGGCACGAGTTCGCTGCCGATCTGACCGGCTGCGCCGATGACGAGAATATTCTTCATAGAAATTCCGCGAGGAAACCCGCGTCTTCAGACGCGGGAGGAATCGCGGTCCTCCTTTCTCAGTTCGGTTAAAAACGTCTTTCGCTTCTCAAGAAGCGAAAGTTTCTTGTACGAAATACCGGCAGAAATCTTTGTACCGTTCAGACGGCGCACATCGAATGCACCCGAGGAGCGTCTGCCAAAAATAAAGCCGACTTCCCCTTTGCACAGCACCTTGTCAAAGAGCCTGAAGCCGTGCACTAGGTACGGAGCCTGATGGCGCTTGCGCACACCGCCTTTGAGAATCGTCAGCTTGTGGATTTGGCGATTGTGGCGGCGCGTCTGTTTCTGAAACAGGTATTCGCCCCGACGTTTTGCGTCGAGAACGCCGGCAATGCAGAAAGCGTCCGCGCAATGCGTCTTTGGCAAGCCCGCAACGATGCGCTTGTGTTTTGTCAGATACCCGTAGGTATTCGTGACAGACAATTCGGGATGGCGCTCGCGCAGGCGGTTGAGCACCGTCCAACGCATGAGGCCCATGAAAGTCTCTGCCCTGAAAGAAGCGCCGCGCCGGGGACTGAACTGCTTCAACTTGCCTGCGTGATACGCCTTGTGGCACGCCTCGCACAGCGTGATGAGATTGCCCGGCGCGTCGCCTCCCGTTTTCCGACTCTCAATGTGATGCACGTTGAGAATCAGATCTTTCGATCTGCCTTTGCAGGCTTGGCAAACGTGACCGTCGCGGAACAGCACATATTCGCGCACGTTCCAAAAGCCAAGCTGCTCGCCCTGCTGATAGTCCGTGCCTTCGACTTCGGGATTCTTGATCTTCTGAATGTCGAAGGATGCGGTTTCAATCACGATTTTGGTGATCGGAAGCACTCGGCAAACCGCTTCAATGCGCGATATGTGCGCCTGAATGCGGTTCTCCACGGACGGCGCAAGCCAACCCTTGTGCTTTGATCGAATGCGATTATCAAAACGCGGCGCACGGCAGCGGGTCTTGCGGTTGCGTCGGGCGCGGCGAAGTGCCAAGCGATTCGAGAGCAAGTCCGTANACCTCGGAAGCCAACAACGCTTCCTTGGCGGTCGTTGCGCTCAGGCCGACGTGCTTGTAGCCCGCATCCACACCCAAGGTGATCGGCTGCTTGGTTTCGCCCGTCGGCACCGTCAGTTGAATCACAAAGGGCGTTCGGCGCACAGGCACGGCCTTCCCGGCCCGAAGGAGCTTATGCGCCTTGGGCGGGGAGCACGGCATGAGCGGTTGCCCGCGCATATTCAACACAAAAACTTTCAAACTGTTCTCCATTGACGGATACCTCACGGGCTCCGTCTGCTCGACCTTGCGGTCGGTGGTGATCCTTCGCCAATGTTGGAAGGGGTTTGTTGTCTGAAGCACCGCTCCTACCTCTCAGAGCTTTTAACCGCAGACCGCAGAGCGCGGGACTAGGATCGACATCCCGCGGTGCCTGTTTGCGTCCCGTCTTGCGACGGAACGGATTCCCAACCAACGGAGTCCGTCCGAAAACGGACTGAGGCTAGTCAACCAAGACTGTTGCCAAGCCTCTGACTTCAGTCAGGGGTAGTTGACTTACAGTTCCTTAGCCCGGTGCGGCGTCGCGTCAATCCGATAGAGCTTATCGTTAGCCCGCACGGTCTCAGGGACCGCAAATGTCACAGACACGCCCTTGCCGGCTTCCTTCACTTCACCCGCATCATCCATGATGAGTGCGGGCGTTACATACACCGCGCCCGTCGTAGGACCGGTGACAAGGAGCTTCTCGCCGGGGCGGATGCTGCCGGCTAAAAGCTCAAACTGCCCGATTGATTTCTTCGCAAAAAAGTTGATGCAGCGGCCGACAAAAACTTTCTTTTCCGTGGCGCATGACCCGTAGGAGGAAACAAGCTTTGCCGTTTCTTCACCCAGGTAGTAGCCAGACCAAAAGCCGCGGTTAAAAACGGTTGCAAGACGATCGTCCCAGGCTGTGCGTGACGCTTCCGTGTAAGTCCCGTCGGCAATGGCTTTAAGAGCCTCGTCATAGCACTCACAGGCCGTACGCACATAGTCGCCGCCCCTGGCGCGCCCCTCAATTTTGAAGACTCTGACGCCCGAGGCAACCATCTTGTCCAAAAAACCGATCGTCTTTAAGTCCTGCGGGCTCATCACGTAGCCGTTCTCAAGCCTTAACTGCGTGCCCCGTTCACGGTCAACGAGATCATAGGTTCGGCGGCAGTTTTGCAGACACTCCCCGCGGTTTGCGCTTTTGCCGCGTGTGTGAAGGCTCATGTAGCACTTGCCGCTCACGGCCATACAAAGCGCCCCGTGGCAGAACATCTCTAGCCGCACGGGCGCGCCCGAGGGCCCCGTAATGGGCTGCGTTTGAACAGCCCGGGCAATGGCCGCGGTCTGCGTGAGGGTGAGCTCTCGCGCGAGCACCGCCACGTCCGCCCACTGCGCGTAAAAGGCCAATGCTGCGGCGTTGGAGATATTGAGCTGCGTTGAAAGATGCACGGGCATGCCGCGTTTGCGGCACGCAAGCACGACGGCCATATCGGACGCTATGACCGCATCAACGCCCGCAGTGACGGCTGCGTCGACCAAGCTTTCCATCTCCCCGATTTCTTCATCGTAAATAACGGTGTTGACGGTGAGATACCCTTTTTTCCCCGCCCCGTGAACGATCCCCATGATTTCGGGGACTTCTTCGGCCATGAGGTTTCCTGCGGCGTGCGCCCGCATGTTAAGCCGCCCCACACCGAAATAGACGCTGTCGGCGCCTCCGGCGATGGCAGCGGCGAGGGACTCGCGGCTCCCTGCGGGCGCCATGAGTTCAAAGTCAGAACGTTTGTACTGAGCCATTGAAAAGAATCAAAGGTTTGATGAGTGCGGCGCTTACTTGCTCTCGCGAGCTTTTTCGCCGCCGAGTTTCAGTTTGAGCCAGTTTACAACACGGGCAATCGCCTGGAGCTGAAACCAGGGGTCATCTGCGTGACCGGCGCCTTTCACAGAATTTCCCGCATTCCTCCCGGGGCTTGAGCCCCGGGAGGAATGCGGGCTTTCGAAATTTTTTAATCTTGGAGCAAACGCAGCCAAACCATGCACATAGTTTTCGCTTAAGGTATATTCAGCCGCTATGAAATCGCGCACCCCGTCCTTTGTCATCGAGCTGGGCCTGAAAACCGGAGAGGATCAGGAAAGTGCACTGCAAACCTACTTCTCCGATGCACGCCAGCTCTTCAATGCTGTTCTTGGAACGGCAAAGAAACGCGTGCGCGCCATGAAAAGCACTGATGTCGTGCAGAAGAAGACTAACTTCTCCGTATTTTCCTCATGATTCGACCTTGAGCCCGGATACCTATTTCTGCAAAACAGCCCTAATTCAATGTTTTCAGACGAAAAATTTTGTCGCAAAACTTACGTCGTTCTCCACGGCGTCATAAATAAAACGACAATTTCGTTTTTGTCGTAACTTTTACAACAATTTTTCCAAGCCATCTGTCACGCGTCTGCCTCTTCTCAGCTGAGGAAGGTAAAAAGACCGCCTGTCATATCAACCTCTTTAGAATTACAGTCACTTCAGGCGCTCTGACGCGCCCAACCTCACGGACTCAAGAGAATAATCATGACCTTTACCGAGTCGCTTTCCGCCCGCTCCCGTTCCGCCGAGACGTTGCTCTGCGTGGGACTTGACCCCGACATCAGCCGCTTTCCTGAACACATCAAAAACGGCCCCGATCCCGTCGGCACCTTCTGCCGCGCCGTGATTGATGCAACGGCTCAGTACGCCTGCGCCTTTAAGCCGCAGATTGCCTACTTTGCCGCGCTGCGCGCTGAGAGCGTTCTGGAAGCCCTCATCGATTACATCCACACCAACCATCCCGGCATTCCGGTGATTTTGGACGCGAAACGGGGCGACATCGGGTCAACCGCCAAACAGTACGCCCGGGAAGCGTTTGAGCGCTACAAGGCCGATGCCGTGACGCTTTCGCCCTACATGGGTTTTGACACGGTTGAGCCCTACATGGAGAACTTCCCGGAAAAAGGCATTTTCCTTTTGTGCCGCACCTCCAACCCCGGCGGGCGCGACATTGAGGAACTCAAGACTGCCGACGGTCGCACGGTGTTTGAAATCGTCGCGGAAAAAGCGCAGAAGGAATGGAACAAGAACGGTGAGCTCGGGCTCGTTGCGGGCGCCACACAGCCCTCGGAACTTGCCCGTATCCGAAGCCTTGCTCCGACACTGCCGCTTTTAATCCCCGGAATCGGCGCTCAGGGCGGTGACGTGAACGCCGCCGTGGCTGCAGGGCTTGATGCCGCAGGCTTTGGCATTGCCGTCAATTCAAGCCGCGCAATTCTTTACGCGGGCAAGGACGAAATGTTTGCCCAGGCTTCCGCTGCTGCCGCCAAGGCCACACGCGACGCCATTAACGCCGCAAAGGCCAAAGCCCTCGCGGCACGCGGTTAATACCTCAGAGTGCGAGCCGGCACCCCACGCCCACTTCGGTTAAAAGCCACTTCGGGCGTGCGGGGTCGTCCTCGAGCTTGGCGCGAAGCCGCGACATGTAAATTCTCAGATAGTGGGGGCGCTCGACGTAAGCAGGCCCCCAGACACGCTGCAACAGTTGCCGCTGCGTCAGAACCTTGCCGCGCGACTCAATGAGGGTCTGCAACAACCGGTATTCGAGCTTTGTGAGATGCACGGGCTCCCCGTTTTTCGTCACCGTACGGGCCCCGAGGTCCACATGCACATCCCCGATATCCACCGCCGGTTCCGGTGTCTCCGGATTAATGAGCGCGCGGCGCCGCAGCTGCGCCCGCACACACGCGAGCAACTCACCCATCCCGAAGGGCTTTGCGATGTAATCGTCCGCACCGAGGTCCAGGGCCTGAATCTTGTTTTTCTCATCGGTGCGGGCCGACAGAACAATCACCGGGGCCGTAGAAAAGGTGCGGAACGACCCGATGAGATCCAGGCCGTCGCCGTCCGGAAGCCCCAGATCCACCACCACGAGATCGGGCTGGCGCGTTGAGCAGGCGGTGAGCCCCTCCTTCAACGTCCCCTCGATAAAGACGGTAAAGCCCTCTTCCTTTAAGGCATCCGACACGAAACGCGCAATCGTCGTTTCGGCTTCCACAATGAGAATCCGGGCTGCCGGCATATCAGCGGTCATTTTCCACCTCCTGCCGGAAGTGCGGAACCACGGCCGCCGCCGGCTTCAGTTGCAGACACATCGCCTGCATCGTCAATTGCATCTTCGTCATCGAGTTCGGCCATCGGCACATGAGGGAGCACCAGCGTAAAGGCCGCCCCGCCCCAGACCGAATCGGTCGCAAAAATTTCCGCGCCGTGCACACGCGCAATCGTGCGGCAGATCGCCAGCCCCAGCCCGGTCCCCGAAACCGCCGTTTCACGTTTGCCGCGTCGGAAGGGATCAAAAAGCCGCTGGGGATTTCCGTCAGGAAGCCCCGGACCGTTATCAGCCACTGTGACCGCAACTGAGTCACCGCGTCTTTTTGCGGGAAAGACAATTATGCTGCATGCGGGACAGTACTTCACGGCCTTTTGCAGGTCCGGATTACTCTGGGCCATGTTGGTACCGGTAGACGCCATCGGGTTATAGGGCTTTTCTCCGGTTGCCGACGGCCGCCCTTCAAAAAGGAGCGCGTTTTTCAGATTTCATCGGCAAGCCGACCAAACCGGAGCAAGTCGCTGAAGAAGTTACTCAATCTCAGATTGAGTCAATGTCCGATTAAGTCAATTCCAAATTGAGTTATTTCGGTTATGCCGCCTTAACAATGGTTAGCAGCCCTTTGAGCGCATGCGCAACCGTCTGCTGCCGCACCTCTGCCCTGTCACCGGTAAAGTGCATGGTTTCCGTGCGGCACGTGACTTTGCCGTTGCGGCGCTCTGCAAACCCGAAGCACACGGTTCCGACAGGCTTACCCGGCACGGCGCCCGTTGGTCCTGCAATGCCGGTCACGGAAACCGCGGCGGTAGCAAGCGAGCGCGTCAGCGCCCCCACCGCCATTTCATGCGCTGTTTCTTCGCTTACCGCGCCGTGCGCCTTCAGTGTTTCTTCCTTTACGCCGATCAAGGCCGTTTTGGCGGCATTACTGTAGGTGACAAACCCGCGGTCAAACCAGGCGCTTGACCCCGGAATGTCGGTAATCGCCGCCGCAATACCGCCCCCGGTGCAGCTTTCGGCCGTGGCAAAAACGGCGCCCGCTTTGTGCGCCGCACGCCCGAGCTCCTCAGAAAGTCTGTCAATGGCCGTTAAATCCATCGTTGTCACCCGTCAGAAAATACCGAGATAGGAAAGGCCGAGCGTTGTGCAGACCCAGTCAAGCGCAAGCACCGCCGCAAGCGCCCAGACGGCCGCAAGCACATCGTCAATCATCACGCCCCAGCCGTTGTGAAGCCGCGCGTCAATGATTGAAGCGGGCGGCAGCTTCACGATATCGAAAATTCTGAACGCCACAAAGGCCGAAAGCCACCCGAGCCAGTTTTGCGGCAGAAAAAGGCACACGGCCCAGACGGCGATCACTTCATCAATCACAATGCAGCCCGCGTCCTCTACACCCAGGTCGTCACTTGTTTTTTGGCTTGCCCAGGCGCCTAAGAAAAAGCCCGCGATGATGATGGGAAGCAGCGCCTTCCAGTCAAAAAACTGCACGAGAAACGCCCAGACAATGACGCCTGCGAGCGTTCCCCAGGTGCCGGGCCCGGGTCTCAGGCACCCCGCCCCGAAAAAAAGCGCGAGCATATGCGCCGGATGCTGGTAGGTAAAGACCCAGCCCGGGCGCACGCGGTTGGCGGGATTATCAGACGAATATTTTTCTCTCAGACCCATGGCAGCTACAGCAGATGGTTTGACTTACGCAAAGTGATCATAGCCGCCCGCGGGCAAAAGAACGGTGTTGCCCTTGTCGTCATGCATGAGGAGGCGCTCGGTCGCGTCGTCCGCCTCACGGATGCGGCCGATGCAGGTCACGGGTGTCAGCGCTGAGATGCTTGCCTGTTCAATGAGGCCCTTTTTCTCATGCGGCGCCGTAAAGACGAGTTCGTAGTCGTCGCCGCCGTTCATCGCCGCTTCAATGCGCCGGTCGGCGCTGAGGGCTTTTACTGCCGGATGCAGCGGCACCGCGTCCCAGAGGATGTCGGCTGCCACGCCGCTTCTTTCCAAAATGTGCCCGAGGTCCTGCGCCAGGCCGTCGCTGACGTCCGCGCAGGCCGAAGCGGAACTCAAAAGCGCGCGGCCGAGCGCGAGACGCGCCTGCGGGCGGTCCATGCGCTGTGCTGCAGCCGGATAAAGTTCCGCGGGCAGCGTCCACTCACCCCAGCGGTGCTTTAATGCGGCGTAGGCCCCGCCCACACAGCCTGAAACCCAAATGTCGTCCCCCGGGTGCGCTCCGGCGCGCGTCAAACCCATCTGCGGCGGCAGATCTCCCATCGCGGTAATGGAAAAGGTGGCAGGGGCTCTGACGTCTCCCACGCTTGCCGTACGGGTTGTATCGCCTCCCAACAGCGGACACTGCGTTTCACGCGCGAGTTCCATCAGCCCCGCCGTAAAGCCCGCAAGCCACGCGTCGTCACGGTCAGGCAACGCAATCGAAAGGAAAAAGGCCCGCGGCTGAGCTCCCGCTGCCGCAAGGTCCGAGAGATTGACGGCGAGAGCCTTATAGCCGATGTCTTCCGGGCGCGTGTCGGGCAAAAAGTGCGTTCCCACCGCCATCATGTCGGCCGTGACCGCGATACGCCCTGCCGGCATATCGATGATGGCGCAGTCGTCTCCCACGCCCTTACTTTTCCAGGCACCGAACGTGTTGTGCGTGAAGTACTGCGCAATAATGGAAAATTCACCGTTTTGAGCCATTTTCTTCACCTTTAACTTTTGCCTTGGCGCACGCACCAAAGCAAAAGAGCGCGATCCGGCCGAATCTTGAAGCCGAAACACGCTCTTTCGAATATTGCCTTTCGGACGGTCTGCGGGTGCGCTTTGCTGAGCACAATCCGCATCCGTCCGTTTTGCATTGCTTACTTCTTTGCTGCCGCCTCGTGCGGACGCACTTCGCCGGCAACCTTATCAAGAACACCGTTCACGAGCTTATAGCCCTTATCGGACCCAAACTGCTTGCAGAGTTCCACCGCTTCGTTAATCACCACGCGGTAGGGCGTCTCCGGGCAGTTCATGAGTTCCCACGTCCCGATCGTCAGGCACGCACGCTCGATCATGGAGAGCCTTGTGAGCTCACGGTCAACGTGGTGTGAGAGCACTTCTTCGAGCTTGGCACGGTTGTCGATCACGCCCGCCAGAATCTCGCGGCAGAAAGCCTGATCACAGTGATCAAAGTCTTCGGGCGTGAGGTCACAGCCCGCAATCGGGCCATCGGCGTCGGTGATCACAGAAAGGAGCCCCGCATCGATTTCCGCAAAGTCCGCATCCTTATTGATCAGGGACTCATACACCCCGAGAAGGGCGAACTCACGGGCCTTGCGGCGCTGACCTGCAAGCGGCAGATGCTGTTTATCGATCATTGTCGTCATCTTCATCGTAGTCGGCGAAGTCGCTCGGGAACTTTTCCGCAAGCCGCGCCATTTCCACGGCGCACTGCGCGCAGTCCTTACCCTTCATCGCGGTACGGGCCTTGCACTGCTCGTCGTTTTCGCAGGTGAGAACACCGTTGGCAACGGGGATGTCAAAGTCGTAGCTCACGCGTTCAATGCCTTCGGAAGAACGGTCAGAGACGATTTCAAAGTGATACGTTTCACCACGGATCACGGCTCCGAGAGCAATCAGCGCATCGTAGTCACCGGTGTCGGCAAGGCGCGAGAGCGCAAACGGGATCTCGAGCGCCCCGGGCACCGTCACGTAGGTGATGTCTTCTTCCATGACGCCCAGGCGCTTTAATTCAGCCAGACAGGCGGCATAGAGCTCTTTGCCCGCATATTCATTAAAGCGGGACACAACGACACCGATCGAAAGGCCGGTACCGTCAAGATTGGTTTCAATAACGTCGACTGCCATAACTGACTGAGCTCCTAAAATAAATCCGCACCCATACGTGAGGGCACGGCGCCTTAAATTCAAGGCCTGCCGCCCACAGATGCTCCATTTTCTCTGTTAGACCTATTTTAGCGGGCTGCCGGCCGGTTTTGCGTACGTCCGGCCGTCTTTTTTCGGTACGCGCTGACGGCGGTGGCACAATAGCGGGCAATCCCGGCAACGCATTTTCCTTTTTCCATGACCGATCAGACCGACACGCTCATCAACACCTTCTGCTTTGCGCTGGCGCTTTTTTACCTGCTGTTTCAGTGTCTGCGCCTTTTTTACCCCAAGTGGGCGCTGCGCTTTGAAGGAAAATACCGCGAAGTGCAGGAAAGAATGCGCGCCGCGGGCGTCTTTCTCTCCGAAAAAGAACTGATGCGGGCCGTGCCCGTGGACGCAGCCGTCAGAGGGCTTCTCAAAGGCAACATCACGGATGAGCCCGGGATTATCTGCCGCTCGGCCTTCCGCAGAGCGCTCGCGGTCACCGCCTTTGCCGTGATTTTTATGCTCGCGATGACCTTCGGTTACACCGACAAGCCTGAAGCCGCCTCGTACGCCAGCGACATGGTGCTTGTCGCAATCGGTCTCATTCTTTCTGCCGTGGCCCGCTACCGAATGCTCCTTGTCGTTACCTATATCGCAGAGCGCATCAGCGAAAAAACGAAGGCTTAAGCCGCCTGCGGCGCCTGACAGCACACGGGGCACTCCACAAGCCTGCGGCGCGCTTCAATGTCTCTGCCCGGGGCTTCCCCAAAGGCGTGCTTATATTCACGGGAAAACTGCGTGGGACTCGCGTAGCCCACTTCGTAGGCCGCAGTGGCAACGTCCTTGCCTTCGGTGAGCATGAGCCGCTGGGCCTCGCTCAAGCGCAGGCGCTTTTGAAACTGCAGGGGACTGACGCTTGTCACACTCTTAAAATGCCGATGAAAGGACGACACCGACATGTGCACGCGGTCTGCGAGCGCCTCCACGCTTAAGGGCTCGCGGTAGTTGTCTCTGAGCCAGCCCACTGCCTGCGAAATGCGGCTTGAGCGCGAGTTATTGGTAAAGATTCTGCGGATGCTCTCCCCGTGTTCCCCCAAAAGAAGCAGGGAATAGATGTCGCGGATAATAAGCGGCGCCCTGAACTTGCATTCCCGCGGGGAATCTAGAATCTGCACAAGACGCAGAAAGTCTTCTTCAAGCGCGGCTTCGGCGCGGCAAAGCGTAATCGCGCGCACGGAGGCGTCGTCAGCTGCATCGACCTCCAACGGCAACTGCCGGATGAGGTCCGTCATCACCACCGCGTCGATCCTGATGCCGATCCCGACAAAGGGCTTGTCGGGCGAGGCTTCCAAAACCTGATAGGTCGTGGGCACGTCCATGGAGGTGATGAGGAGGTCTCCGCGGCCGTAGGTATAAACGCGCGTGCCGGCCGTCGTCATCTTGCGGCCCTGCAGCATCAGTGCAACCGACGGCTCATACACCGAACACGTGCACGTTCCCGTGCTGCCGTAGCGCACGGAGAAAAAGAGCCCGTCAATCGGGGATTCGATCTGCGGACCGGTTTTGTCTGCCGCGTACTGCATCACAAGGCGCCTGATCTCATCGATGATCGGGGAAGCGCATTCCGTCATTTCTCTGCTCCGAAAAAAACTCTTTTGCTGCATATTGTCTTCAGTCGGAGAGATTCAGGCAAGTCACATTTTCTGACGAAAAATCAGCAGAACATTGTGTTTACAAACCACCAGGGCCCGTATTTATTGGCATACAAAGCTACTGTCCGATTCTGCAATTGATCCGCTCGTGAGAGAAAAAGGCAGGAAGTCGGCAGAAAAGGAAAAGGCTCCGAAAAGCCCGGGCAAAGCGCTGCTAGTGCGCCCTTGCCGAAAGAATTCAAAATTTCGGCCCCGCCTTTAAAATAAGCAGTTTCTGTCCCGACTCTTTGTTTTTACCGCCATGACAGCCCGTCCGTCACGTATTCTCTTTGCCTGCCCCCAGACCGTTTTCGATGTGAGTAACGGCGCCTCCATGCAGGTCTACTCGATGCTGCAGGAGTTTTCCCGCCGCGGCATCGAAGCCGCCAGTTTCTGCGGCGGTGTGTTTGACGATCCTGCAGGTGCCGCGCGCATTCCGAATCTGGCTGAGCAGATTAAGGAGAATCAGGGCAAGGCCGTGCTCATCAACAAGGACAGTTCCGCCAATTCCGAAAACCCCATCACGCACTGGTTCTTCACGGGCTTTCACTCGACTGTCTGGAACGAGATGACGCACGAAGAGGAAACGAACTTTCTCAACAAATACACCGAGGTGCTGCGCACCTTCAAGCCCGATCTGGTGATCGGCTACGGCTGTGATGCGCTCTGCCGCTCGATGTGGATGGAAGCACGCTCTTTCGGGATTCCGACTGCCTACATTATCTGTAACGGCAACCACCATCACTACCGCTTCCCGCTGCACGACATCGTGCTGTGTGATTCCAAAGCCACCGCCAAACTTTATAAGGATGAAGACGGCCTCACGGTGCATCCGTTCGGTAACGTCATCAACCCCGAGCTCGTGGTTGCAAAACAGCGTAATCCCCAGACGGTGACCTTCATTAATCCCGCCTTTGCCAAGGGCGTGGCGGTTGTTGCACGTCTCATTCTCATGGCCAACAAAGAGCGCCCCGACATCTCCTTCATGGTCGTTGAAACCCGCAAGAAGTTTGCCGACGCCCTGCGGGCACTTAAAAAGCCGGGCAGCGAAGTGGGTTCGGCCTTTCAGAACCAGACGTTTAAGAACATTGCGCTGCGTGATGCCACGTACAACGTCTCCGAAATCTATGCGACAACAAAGGTGCTCCTTGCGCCGTCCCTTTGCTATGAAAGCTGGGGGCGCGTTGCAACCGAAGCCACGATGAACGGCATCCCTGTGCTTGCCAGTAAGAGCGGCGGCCTGCCGGAAGCCGTAGGCACCGGCGGCATTACGCTTGAAAAGCCCGCATCAAACCAGGGGCCCGATGAAAACTGGCTGGTGCTTCCGTCCGAAGAAGAGTGCCGCCCGTGGGCTGATGCCCTCTATGATCTTTACGACCACACCGAGAAGTGGACGCAAGGGGGGGGGGGACACAGCGGCTGCGCCAAAAACGCCGAGAAGAATTCGCTCAAAAAGACGGGGGACCGGTTGCTCAAGCTTCTCAAGCCGCTTCTCAAAAAGCAGGCCGGAGACAACGACTTTACGCGTCTGGGGTCCGTGCGTTACGACGGGGATCCGCTCGACTGGGAAAACTTCAGGCAGCCTGCCCGCAGGAAACGCACCATCAGTAAAAAGTCAGCCGAACAGTAACTTCCTGCCTTTCGCAGCGGACACTCTGCCCGCTGCACTGCTTCTCACCCCATCACTTTCCAAAGCCGGTGAAGCACAACGCTTCGCCGGCTTTGTGTCGTCTGTCGGTTCCTCCGGCTCTGCTGCCGTGACCATCTCCGCCGCCAAAACCTTTGCATTGGCAGCCTGAAGTCCTGTACCCGTTTTATTTGTTTTTCTTTTTAGTCCATCATGGCCACAAAACGTCCTTACCGCATTCTTTTTGCCTGTCCGCAGACCGTTTTCGACGTCAGTAACGGCGCCTCCATGCAGATCTATTCGCTGCTGCAGGAGTTCTCCCGCCGCGGGATTGACACCGCCACCTTCTGCGGCGGTGTGTTTGATGATCCCGCGGGTGCCGCCCGCATCCCAAACCTTGCCGAACAGATCAAGCAAAACGAAGGTAAGGCCGTGCTGATCAACAAGGACAGTTCCGCCAATCCCGAAAATCCCATCACGCACTGGTTCTTTACGGGCTTTCATTCGACCGTCTGGAACGAGATGACGCACGAAGAGGAAACAAACTTCCTCAACAAGTACACCGAGGTGCTGAGAACCTTTAAGCCCGACCTCGTGATGGGCTACGGGTGTGATGCACTTTGCCGGTCCCTGTGGATGGAAGCGCGCACCTTCGGTATCCCGACCGTCTACCACGTCTTTAACGGCAACCATCATCATTACCGCTTCCCGCTGCACGACATGGTGCTCACGGACTCGGAAGCTACAGCCAAAATCTACAAAGAAACCGAAGGACTCACCATTCACCCGTACGGCATCTGTATCAATGCGGATCTCGTCACCGCTAAAACACGCAATCCTCAGACCGTCACATTCATTAACCCGGCCTTTGCCAAGGGCGTGGCGATTGTTGCGCGCTTGATTCTCATGGCCAATAAAGAACGGCCCGACATCTCCTTTATGGTGGTGGAAAGCCGCAAGAAGTTTGCCGATGCCCTGCGGGCACTTAAAAAGCCGGGCGGCGAAGTGGGTTCGGCCTTTCAGAATCAGACGTTTAAAAACATTGCGCTGCGCGATGCAACGTTTAACGTCTCCGAGATCTACGCAACCACCAAGGTGCTCGTTGCGCCCTCCCTTTGGTATGAGAGCTGGGGCCGCGTGACAACGGAGGCCACCATGAACGGTATTCCGGTGCTTGCTTCGCAAAGCGGCGGCATTCCGGAAGCGGTCGGTACGGGCGGCATTACGCTTCCCGTTCCAGAGTCAAATCAGGGCAAAGACGAAAACTGGCTTGTACTGCCGAGCGAAGAAGAGTGTCGCCCCTGGGCCGATGCGCTCTATGAGCTTTACGACAACACGTCAAAGTGGCAGGAGGGCTGCAGGAAAAATGCCGAGCAGCATTCACTGAAAGTTACGGGCGACAGAATCCTGAAGCTTTTGCAGCCGCTTCTTCGCAAAAAAGCCGGCGACAATGACTTCACTCGCCTGGGGTCGGTTCGTTATGACGGGGATCCGCTCGATTGGGAAGAATTTAAAAAGGCCGGCAGAAAACGCGCGAAACCGGCCTCTGAGTAATTCACGCCCTTTAACGCATTGAGGAAGCTGACGGCTCCGACCGTCAGCTTCTTTTTCCAAGAATCCCTTCACTCGCTTTCCTCTCCTGACACAAGGCCTTTTTCGAAATCCACCTAACACTTCCTTTCCTCTACAATGCCCCGGATCTAAGGCTTTTTGCCTATTCTCAAAATCCACTTTTAAACAGAGGAAATTTCACCCATGTGTACTTCTGTTGTTGTCGGAGAGAAAGCCACCGCCGACGGCTCCTTCATGATTGCCCGCAGCGCGGACAGCTCCGCCATGAAGGCCCAGCACTTCATCATTCACGAATCCTGCGATAACCCCGTAGGCAGCGTCTACAGCTGCGCCGCACACCACGGGCTCAACAACTTCACGTATCCGCTGCCTGCGCACAGCCTGCGCTTTACGACGGTTGCAAACTGGAAAACGCAGCTGCACGGCGCCGTGGGCTTTAATGAATTAGGCGTCGGTCTCACCGGCACCGAATCCATCTTTGCCCGCGATGACGCCCTTTTGGTTGATCCCTGGAACAAAGAAACCGGCATCAGCGAAGACGATATTCCGGACGTGATTCTGCCGCGCGCGTCGTCTGCGAAAGAAGCCTGCGCACTTTTGGGGAGCATCATCGAAGAGATCGGTGCCGCTGAAGGCTTTGGTGTGGGCTTTATCGATGATAAGGACGTCTGGTACCTTGAAACCGGCACGGCGCATCAGTGGCTTGCCCACCGCTGCCCGCCGGAAAAGTACATGGCAACCGGCAACCAGGGCCGTTTGAGGAAGTACTCTCCGGAATGCCCGGGGATGATGGCGAGCAAAAACGTCGTGAAGTTTGCCGCCGAACACGGCTTTTACGATCCGGCAAAGGGCGACTTTGACTTTGCCGCGGCCTACACCCGTGACGACAGCCGCGACCGTGTCTACAACGATCCGCGCGTCTGGGTGATGCAGAAGCACCTTAACCCCTCGATCGAGCAGCCCGTGGACGACGGCCGCAACTTCGCGGTTTACCTCAAGCCCGAAGCGAAGATCACGGTGGATGATCTGAAGTTCTGCCTCAGAAACCACTACGAAGGCACCGATCACGATCCGTATTCCAACGGCTTAAACGGCAACGAACCCTGGCGTCCGATCAGCGTTTTCAGAACGTATGAAGCGCACATCCTGCAGGTCCGACCCAACATGCCCAAGGAAATCGGCTGCGTTATTTACATCGCCTTCGGTATGGCCGATCTCTCCTGCTTCATGCCCTTCTATCAGGGCCTCAAGTCCGTGCCGCTTCACTTCGGCATGGGGACCGATCACGCCGACTCGGTGTCGCTTTACTGGAAGTTCCGCAAGCTTCAGACGCTTGCGATGACGGACTACCCGAAGCTTGCGCCGATCGTCAAAAAGGCCTTTGCCGATCATGAAACCCAGATTGCCGCACGTATGCAGGTTTTTGAAGCGGCTTACACGGAACTTGCCGCCACGGACAAGAAGGCTGCCGATGATCTTCTGCAGAACTTCAGCTTGCTGATTTTTGCCGAAACCGAAGAGCTCGTGGAACGCCTCATGAACGATCTCTTTACGGTGCGCACCAACGACATCGAAAAAGCGAACTTCTTCAGAAACCGCAAGAACAAGGACTGATTTAAGCCTTTCTCACAATCCGGAAAATGCCTTCGGGCGTTTTTCCGGATTTTGCTTCTGTTACGGCATTTCACGCGGCTTTAACGCGACTTTGACGCGACTTTGACGCGTTTTTGACGCACCAAAGAGAAGACTTTCACTCACCATGAAAGCCTTCTCTTTTTCTTTACCCCGCATTGCGCGCCCTGCTGACTTTCTTCAGTTTTGCGTGTGGCTTGCGCTGCTTCTTTTCGCTGTCATCGCGCTTGTGCCGCTCGAGGGCGTCGACATGAGTCTTGCGCGCCTTTTCTACAAGGTGACCGACAGCGCCTGGGTGCGCAATGCGTTTGTCGACTTCTGGGCCTGCAAGTTCGTCGCGCGTCCTGCGGACAAGACGCAAAGAGCACGGGCACCTGAAGTCCCTCGGTTGCCTGCTGCACGGCTGTTGTCTTACCGACACCGTGCGGACCGGAAACGATCTGGATGCGGCGGCGCGGCTCAGCCAGACGGCTTCTTAAAACAGCAACTCTTCGCGTTCAAACATCCTTTCTGCCGTTTACTCAGTCGATTGAGTAAATTTACTCAGCCGACTGAGTAAATTACCCGTGCGCATTGAGTACATTGAAAAATTACTGTATTTACAAAGCATTGCGGCGCACCGCAAACAGCCGCCAAAAGAGAAATGTGAGGTAAAGCGCCGTCAGAAGCACCAGTTGCAGGCACGCGGGCAGAATATCCGCCGTCGCCGCACCGTCCTGCGCGGCAGCGGCAGAAGCCACAATCCCGGGCGTCGTGGGAATAAGCTGCGCAAAGCCCTGCACGAGGGGGTTGAGGTTTTCCAGGGGCCACACGGCCCCCGAAATAAAGAACACCGGCGCCGACATGATGACCACCGCGGGCGCCGTCCACCCGTTTCCGGTCAGCGTGGCCGTTGCCATGGCAAAGGCGGTCACGGCCGCCGTAAAGCAAAAGGCGACCAAAAACACCGCAAACGGATTTTGCATGGCCCCGTACTCCCCGAACGAGAAGTCAAAGCCCTGCATGTACAAAAACCACCCGAGCGCCACCGACCAAAACGCAAGAAACACCGCCACGGCCCCGTAAAAAGGGTTTCTGACCGCATCACGGATAAAGCGCTGGCGCGGCTTTTCATTGAGCCACCCTCCGAAAGACAGCCCCACGCCGAAAAACAGCACCGCCTGAATAATGAGCGGCCCCACCATCGGCACGGTGTAGTTGCCGTAACCGGAAATCTCGTTGAAGCGGTACTTCACAATGATGTCGGGTGCCTGGCGGGACGCCGCCGCAAGAAGTTCCGGAGAAACCCCCGCCGTCATCCAGGAGGCATGATTCATGCGCTCTTCCGTGTCCCCGACAATGCGGGCAATCGTTGCCTGCACGGCACGGGTTTTAACGGGGTACGCGCCGTTACCCAAAACGTTTACGGTGACGTTTCTGCCGCGCGCAAGTTCCTCGGCGTAATTGTGCGGAATCGTGATGAGGGTATCGGCCTTCATGCGCTTAAAGGCGTCAAGCCCTTCGGCTTCATCGTGCACCACAAACACAATTTTGGAGGTGCTTGCCGCGTCAAGCTCAGAAATGAGCGACCTTGAAGCCGGGCTTCTGTCCAAGTCCACCACCCCCACCGGCACGTTTTCAATCTGCTGCGTGCTGTAGGGCCAGCCGTAAAAGAGAAGGTAAAAGGCAACGGCCGCACCGAAAACCGCAATGGTGTCGCGGGAAATGAATATCTTTTTTAAGGTAAGCGCAAAGGTGCGCCAAAACCCCGTGAGTTCCTCCCGGTACTTTGCCGTTACTGCCGGCACATCACGTGCGGCGAGTTCGTTGGCCTTCCAGGACTTCATCCGCACCGAAAGAATCAAAAGGCCCGCGGTGAAAAAGACCGCAGGGAAAAGGCACATTAATAGTTCCTTTTTCGCTATGGCGTCCAGCGGAGACCCCAGCACCCAAATCTGGCCCTGCGCTTCCAGAAAGTGCGTGAGAGGCAAAAGCATCCCGAAGACGCGCGCGCCCGCCGTCATTGAGTCGAGCGGAAACGAAAACCCGGTAAAGGGAAAGGTCGGGGCAATGAGGCAGATCGAGCAGGAAAGCGCAATCACCCAGGTGGGCGACACGGCAACCGCAAGAACAGCAAGCGCGGCCATCGAAAGGATGAGAAGCCACGCGGCCGTAAACCAGAGAATCACGGGGCCGGCCGTTCCCCAGCCGCCCCAGCCCGCAAAGCCCGCGACCCAGATGCAGGACATCAAAAGCCAGAAGGCAAGCCACGGCGCAAGTTTCCCCGCAACCGCCGCGGTCACCGATCCCCCGGCGGTTTTCAGAAGTCCTCTCACGCGCCCCGTGCGCCACTCACGCACGAGCGTACTGACAAACGCCAAAAGGGCAGCCAATGCCATCACGCCCGGAATGAGTGTGGGGAGCAGGTAGGCTACGAAGTTAAAACCGGTGTTCCCGAGAAAATAGACTTCGGGCATCGTCACGCGCAGATTTTTGGCGTTTTCCGTGAAGTTTCCGCCTTTTTGCGTCATGCGCACGGCCAAATTGGCGACCTTCTGTGCGGCAAGCGCTGTTTTGACGTCAAGTTCCAGAATCGTGCCGATCGCGTAATAGGTCTTGTTGATTTCAAGCACCACAGGGGCACCCACCCCGCGGCGGCGTTCCCGCTCAAAGTCAGGAGGGATGGTAAGCGCTGCGTAGATTTTGGCGCCGCGCAGCGCCCTATCGGCTTCCAGTGTGGACTCAAAGGACTTGAACTGCACCGAGGGAATGGCGGACAGGGCCTCAACGACTTCGCGCGAGGCAGCCGACTTATCGGCGTCAACGAGCCCCACGGGCAACTGCGTCATCAGCCCCGGCCCGAACGCAAGCGTTAACACCGCAAGCCAGATGAGCGGCACAACGACGGCCGTGAGCCACTCCACTCGGTGCGCGAGAACCTGCCGCACTTCAGCGGCTGCCACACGCGCAACACGGTTAAACCAACAGAGCATCGTGCCCCCGGGTTACTTGCGTTCAATCACAACCGTCATGCCGGGCCTCAGGTTTGCGACGGGCTCAACCGGGCGGGCCCGCACTTCAAAAGTGCGGATATCGTAGCCGGAAGACTGTCGCGTCGCGCGCCACACGGCGTATTCGCCTCTGGGATTGATCCAGTAGACCTTAAAGGCGACGGTCTTTTTAAGGGCCGGCAGGTAAGCGTTTAAAACCGTTCCCTTTTCAATGCCGGGGAGTTCATCTTCACGGACGTTAAAAACAGCCCAGCTGTCGGTGAGGTCCGTGACAAGCACCAACGGAAAACCCGCAGGAACCACTTCGCCTTCATGCATCACGATGCGCGTGACTTCGCCCGCGGTCACGGCGTGCACCGTAGCTTCACCGGCCAAAGACTCAGCTTCAGCCACACCCCCGGCAGCCTGCGCCGCAAGCGCCTTTGCGGCCGCCTTTTCCTGCGTGCGGGCGCCTTCCTTTAAGGCAGACAATTTTTCAAACGCGGCTTTCCTGACCTTATCGGCCCCCGAAAGCTGGGTCCTGACTTCATCCCACTTCTGTTCGCTCACAAGGCCTTCCTTGTAAAGCGCATCAATACGGGCAAAGGTGTTTTTGGCAAGAGCCGCCGCTGCGGCCGCCCGCTGAAGGTCAGCCTTCGCCGCTTCAATCTGCTGCGTGCGCGCGCCCTCCTGTGCAAGGTCAGACTTCGCAAGCGCCGCAGCCTCCACGGCTTTGGCCTGCGCCACACGGGCATTGATTTCAGGTAACGCCAGTTCCGCAACGGGCATCCCCGCCGTCACCGTGTCTCCTTCTTTGACAAGGACCTTGGCAAGGCGCCCCGGGACCTTTGCGGCCACTGAAACCGTACGGGCATCAATCATCCCCTGAAGAGGCACCGCCACCGGCGCCATCGCCTGCCAGATTCCCCAGCCGATAAAGGCGGCCGCGCCCAAAAGAACAGCGCCCCCGATAACGGCCGGAATCTTGGAAAATTTCTGATTGGCTGACTGCATTTTTGTTTTTAATCCGTTTACTTAACAGGCACAAGGTCCGCACGCGTGAGCGTCTGCATGAATTCCGGCATCACGCCGCTGGCGGCATGAAGCCGCACCCAGGCAACGACAAACTTAAAGGCAGCGGCACGCTGCGCGATCTGCGCGCCGATTAACTGCGTGCGGGCTTCCCGTACGTCCAGGGCCGTGGAAAGCCCTTCGTTAAAACTTATCTGCCGCAATTTCAGGTTTTCCGCGGCGAGCGCCACGGTCGAGGCCGTGAGGTCATATTCCTCACGGGCCTGCGTGGTCTGCAGAAACGCCACTTCAACCGCGGTCATCAGGGCATTATCGGCCTCAGCGCGCGCGGCTTCAGCTTTGGTGACGAGCTGCCTTGCCGCCGCAATGTCGGACATGCGGTCGCTGTTACTGAAAAGCGTGAACTTCACGCCGATTCCGGCCATCCAGTCCGGCTCCACCGGCGTGAGGTAGTGTTTCACCAAGTTTTTCATGCCGAAGGCAAAGACTTGGGGATGAAAATTCCCTTCCGCGGCCTTCACTCCTTCTTCGGCCTGATTTCGCTGCGCATCGATTTTTCTGAGAAGCGGCGCGTTAAGCCGCGCCTTTTTCTGCCATTCGGACAGTACGCCCAAGTTCCCGGTGAGAACGAAAAGGGGCGTTGACAGTTCCGGGAGCGTTTTTTCTCTGAGTGCACTCATGAGTTCAGCTTCCGCGACCCTCGCGCCCGTCTGCGCTGAGGCCAGTTCCCGGCGGGCCGTATCGCGCGAAACTTCCACGCTCATGCGCTCAATTTTGGAAATCATCCCTTTCTTTTCAAAGCGCTCGGCACGCAAGAGCTGCGCCTCTTCATCGGCGAGCATGTCGCTTCGGAGCTTTTCCACGGAACGCGCAAGCTGCACGCCCCAGTAGCGGCCCGCAAGTTCCGCGTCCTTCATCTCAAAGCGTTCACTCTTGGCGGCATCGGCTTCCCGGACTTTTTGCTCAAGCGCGTTTTGCTTGGCGGAAATCCGCCCGCCCGTATAAAGCGGCCAATACGCCTGAATGGTTGCGCGCGGCCCACCCAAGTCAAGCTCCTGGCCGACGTTAATCGTTGAAGGGATGGAAATGGGACCAACGCCCAAAGCAGCACCCAGCATCGGCCCCATCGCCTGAAGGCTCGCTGGCACGTCAATATCAAGGTCGAGCTCTTTGCGGCCTTCCATATGCATGGCCATCATGTCGATCTTGGGACCGGAGAGCCATTTGGCGCTTTCGGCCGTTAACCGGGCGCGCTCCACTTCTGCGGCGTCTGCGCGGAAGATATCGGAGCGTTCGTGAAAAAGCGCACGGGCTTCGTCAAAGGAAAGCGCGTCAGCGGCGGCTGCCGTCTGAAAAAACAGGGCCCCGAGACAGAGCGCGGCTGCGCAGGAAAAATGTCGTACCATCAGACTTTTCCGCGGACCAAGGCCGCGGTTTAATTCATACATTCAGATGAGGCGGAATCTTACCCGTGCCACGGGCACTGCGCCTTGACCGAAATACTAAGAAACCTCAGACAAATCAGAAGGCCCGAAGGTAAGGCGGTGGAAAGGCCACCATGGCGTGCAAGGCCTGTGCGGCGGTCCACCCCCAGTTGGGGTTTCTGAGCATCTCGCGGCCGACGCAGATCCCGTCGGCGTCCCCCGCGGCAAGGATGGCTTCAGCCTGCAGGGGCTCCTTAATAAGTCCCACGGCAAAGGTCACCAGCCCCGTTTCTTTTTTCACAACGCGAGCGTATTCGACCTGATAGCCGGGTTTGAGTTCCGGCATCTGCTGCGCCTTATCAAGCCCTCCGGCACTCACATCCGCCGCGTCGCACCCAAGCGCCTTTGCGGCCTTGAGAAACGCCACGGTATCTTCCACCGTCCAGCCGCCCTCGATCCAATCGGTGGCGGAAACGCGCACCGCGAGCGCCATATCGGGCACGGCTTCACGCACGGCCTTAATGACGGCAAGCCCAAAGCGCATCCGGTTTTCGAGGCTTCCGCCCCAGCCGTCCGTTCTGCGGTTTGTCACCGGCGATAAAAATTCATGAATGAGGTAGCCGTGCGCCGCGTGAATCTGAATACCGTCAAAACCTGCAGCCTGAGCGCGCTTTGCGGCCGCCGCGAAGGCTTCAATCACGCGGTGAATATCATCTTCTGTCATTTCCCGCGGCAGGCTTTCGGGTTCTCCGCACGTGACGGCGGACGGCGCTTCAATCGCAAAGCCGCCCTCTTGAAGCGTCAGAAAGCGGCTTTCTTCCCAGGGAACCGTACGGCTTCCCTTGCGGCCCGAGTGCGAGAGCTGAATCATGAGTTTGGTCTCGGGGCTTACGGCGCGGCATTCCGAGGTGAGCGCCTTAAAGGCCTCGGTCTGCTCATCGTTCCAGAGCCCGAGACACGCAGGCGTGATGCGGCCCTCAGGCGTCACGGCCGTTGCTTCCACAACGACGAGCCCGGCACCCGACCCCGCCAATTTTCCATAATGCACCCGGTGCCAGGCCTGAAGCACCCCGTCTTTGGCGCGGTACTGGCACATCGGCGGCACACAGAGGCGGTTCACAAGCTTCAGTTTTCCCAGTGTGAGCGGTGAAAATAAGAGCGTCATGAAGGCCTCCGCTGCAAAATTCTCGTTTAGAAAAGATCGTCCGTGTTGTCGCGCAAGCTGATCATGCGCTCAACGTAACGGGCAATCGTGTCGATCTCAAGATTCACGCCGTCCTGAGGTTTCAGACTCTTTAAGGTCGTCACTTCCACGGTGTGCGGGATGAGATTGATGGAAATACGGGCGCCCACCGGCGTGTCTTCCACGGAGTTAATCGTGAGCGACACACCGTTAACCGTCACAGAGCCCTTGTAGGCAAGGTACGGAGAGAGCTTTTTGGGCGCAAGAATCACCAGGTGCCAGCTCTCGGCCTTGGGTTCCATCACTTCGACCTGACCGACGCCGTCGACGTGTCCGCTCACCAGATGGCCGTCCACACGGTCACCGAGCCGCATGGCTTTTTCAAGGTTCACAAACCCGAAGGTGTTAAGGCCAACGGTCTTGGAGAGGCTCTCGGCACTTACGTCAATCGTAAAGGAGTCGCCTTCAATGCCGGTCACGGTCATGCAGGCGCCGTTAACGGCAATCGAGTCCCCGACATGCACCTCTTCGAGGTGAAATTCCGCAGGAGTCTTAATCGTGAGGCGCACGCCGTCACCGAGCTTTTCCGGTTCGCGCACCTTACCCACAGCCTGAATAATCCCGGTAAACATTCAAGAAACTCCTTTCTGATGTCTGAAAATCTGTTTTCGTTACGCACCAGCAGTCTTACGACTGCGGGCGAAGCACGATTTTAAGGTCACTGCCGGCCGTTGCCACGGCGTGATACCGCCAGCGGTAGATATCCTGCATGCGCTCAAAGTGAGGAAGGCTCGCGAGAACCTTGCCGCTGCCCATAAAGCAGGGCGCCACATAAAGAACAATTTCGTCCACAAGGCCCGCGGTCATCAGCGACCCCGAAAGCCTCGCTCCGGCTTCCACATGAAGCACATTGACTTCTCTTTTCCCGATTTCGTGAAGCACTTCACCCAAATCGAGCTTACCGAGCTCGGTTTCGGCAACGCGCACGGTCTGAGCGCCCGCGGCCGTGATCCGCTCCACGGCTTCTTCTGACGCGCTTTCGGCGACAAAGACCGTGCAGGGGGCGCCTTCCAGAATCCGGCTTTCCGAGGGTATCGAGCCCCGGGCGTCGCACACGAATTTCGGCGGATCCTTCCAGTTGCCGGGCAGCCGCACGTTCATTTGGGGATTGTCCGCCCGTACGGTTCCCACACCCGTCAAAATCCCCTGAGAGTGCGCGCGCATGAGCCGCCCGTCTTCGCGGGAATCTTCTGACGTAATCCACCGGCTCATCCCGTTTTCAAGCGCCGTGCGCCCGTCAAGACTGGCCGCAAGCTTCATCCGTACCCAGGGGGTGCCCCGCTTCATGCGGGTGATAAAGCCGATGTTGGATTCAATCGCTTCGGTTTCACAAACGCCCGTTGTGACGGCAATACCAGCGTCTTTGAGCATCGCGATGCCGCGGCCGGCCACGAGGGGATTGGGATCAGTGGTTCCCACCACCACGCGCGCCGCCTTTTCCTTAATCAGGCGCAGTGCGCAGGGAGGGGTTCTTCCGTAGTGCGAGCAGGGTTCAAGCGTCACATAAAACGTGGCACCTTCAGGCGTCATGCCCTTGGCGTATACGTCGTTAATCGCACTGATTTCAGCGTGCGCTGAGCCCGGCGCCTGCGTTGAGCCCCTTCCGAGCTCAACGCCGTCTTTCACAATCACACAGCCCACCGCCGGATTCGGAGGCGCAATGAGTTCGGCGTTTTTCGCGGTTTCAAGCGCCTGCCGCATCCAGAATTCATCGGCCGGATCAGCCTTAATGTCTTTAACGTCCGTCATTTGTTGTGCTGCGTGGCTTCGAGGTCGCGCATCAGATTGCGGAAACCCTCGGGTTTGTCGACATTAAAGTAAACGCTTGCAAAGCGGATGTAAGCAACGCTGTCGAGCTTTTTGAGCTCTTTTAAAACGAGTTCGCCTATTTTGGCGCTCGGAACTTCCTTTTCGCCCATGGTCATGAGCGCCAGTTCAATCGCGTCAATCGAGGCTTCAATCGCCTCCATCGTTACCGGACGCTTTCTTAACGCAAGGCGCATCGAGCCCTTGAGTTTTTCGCGGTCAAACTCGCAGCGCCCGCCGTCACGCTTAACGACCGTCGGGAGGTTCAGCTCAGCACGCTCAAAGGTTGTAAAGCGTTTACCGCAGGATTCGCACTGCCGTCGGCGGCGGATCGAGAATCCGTCCTCACTCGCACGTGAATCAATAACAGCCGAATCCTTGGCCTTACAGTAGGGGCAGCGCATGCCTTCTCTCCCAAAACAAACGGCGCAATCTGTGCCGAAGCACGCCGCAGGCAACCACTGGATATGGTGTCTTTTGGGTGTGCATCCTTTAATTGTATGCGGGATGAGACCGTAAACCGCAAAAAAACCGCCCGAAGCGCACCGATTTTGCAAGCGGATGCTTCGGACGGTCCATGTCAGGCGGGCTTATAAGCCCGCTGACAGACTGATTACATGCGATAGACCGGGAACTTCGCGGTGAGCCGGTCCACGGCTTCACGCACGCGGGCGAGCACCGCGGGATCTTCGGGGGCGTCCAAAAGATCCGCAATGAGGTTCGCGGTTTCGCGCGTTTCTTCTTCCTTAAAGCCGCGCGTGGTCATCGCAGGGGTCCCGAGGCGCAGGCCCGAGGTGACAAAGGGCTTTTCCGGATCGTTATGGATGGCGTTTTTGTTCACCGTGATGTGGGCTTCTCCGAGAAGCGCTTCAGCGGCCTTGCCGGTTAAGTGCTTGGCTCTGAGGTCCACGAGCATCACGTGGCTTTCGGTACCGCCGGAAACGATCCGCAGACCGCGCTTGGTGAGTTCTTCCGCCAGGACCTTCGCGTTTTTGGCAACCTGCTCGCCGTAGGCCTTAAATTCCGGTGTAAGCGCTTCACCGAGCGCCACAGCCTTGGCGGCAATCACGTGCATCAGGGGACCGCCCTGCATGCCCGGGAACACCGCGGAATTGATCTTCTTTTCAAGTTCCGGACGGCAGAAAATGATGCCGCCGCGCGGACCTCTCAAGCTCTTGTGCGTCGTGGTCGTCACAATGTCGGCGTAGCCGAAGGGGCTCGGGTAGACGCCTGCGGCGATAAGCCCGGCGTAGTGCGCCATATCAACCATCAAAAGGGCGCCGACGCTATGCGCAATCTCGGCAAAGCGCTTGAAATCAATCTTGAGGGAATAAGCCGAAGCCCCGGCCACGACGAGCTTGGGCTTGGCTTCCTTGGCAAGGCGCTCGACTTCATCGTAGTCGATCTTTTCGTCTTCTCCGAGGCCGTAGGGCACGCAGTGGAAGAACTTGCCGGAGAAATTAAGGTGCATGCCGTGAGAGAGGTGGCCGCCGTCGGCAAGACTCATGCCCATGAAGGTGTCGCCCTCATTGAGAACCGCCATAAAGACCGCGGCATTGGCCTGAGCGCCCGAATGAGGCTGCACGTTTACGGCCATCTCAACGCCCGCGGGTTCGCAGAAGAGTTTCTTTGCGCGGGCAATGGCAATGCGCTCGACTTCGTCGACGAACTGGCAGCCGCCGTAGTAACGCTTGCCGGGATAGCCTTCGGCGTACTTGTTGGTGAGCTGACTGCCCTGGGCAGACATCACGGCAGGCGAAGCATAGTTTTCGCTTGCAATCATTTCGATGTGCTGTTCCTGACGCTGCATTTCGTCTTCGATGTACTTCCAGACTTCGGCGTCGGTGACGGCGGCAGTTTTGCTGTATTCAAACATGGGAAATTCTTCCTGAGAGTGTCATAGTCAGTACTGAGAGCACACCAAGGCGTGCCCGAAAAAGCGGAAAGATTATAAAAGCGCGTTGCATAGGCCATGTAGCCGGGTAACGGCTGCATACAAAGAAAAACGGCACCGCTGCAGTCTTTGCCTGCATCCCGGATCTCTGAAGCCGTCCGAATCAGACCGGAAAACAGAAAGTATCTTTTTCTACACTTTTTGTTTTGGACACGATAAAAGTATCCTTTACTACACTATTTATCGTTTTCAGTGCTCAATTCACTGACAGCCAACAAAAAAAGCACAACCCCCGTGCTTTTTACCGACGACACGGCGGCCGCTACTTTGGGCGAAGCGGTACACAAAAGGCGCAGAGCCTTGAAACTCACGCTCGATGCGGTTTCCGACATGACCGGCATTACCAAAAAGACACTCATTGCGCTGGAAAAAGGCCGCGATGTGCGGGTGTCCACAGTGCTTGCCGTTTGCGGACTTCTGGGCTGCACGCTCAATATCACTGCTCCGGAGCCGGAAAAGGCGGATGAGATTGTCTGGTTCTGAGTCCGCCGGCATTTGGGTGGGCAACCGGCTCGCCGCCCGTGTACAACTCACGCCCGAAGATCCGGTCCTTACCTACACGGATGACTGGAAAGCCTCGGGCTTTGCCTTAAGCCCGGCGCTTCCTCTCCCCGGGCCCGCCGACTCCCGCGCCGTCACTGCCTTTTTTGAAAACATGCTGCCTGAAAGCCGGGCCTTTGAAAACCTGGTTTTGGCAACACAGATCTCGGCAGGCAACAAAATCGGCCTGGCGCTTAAGTTGGGCTACGATCTTCCAGGTGCCATGAGGCTCACGGCCGATACCTCTGGCGAAGTCAGGGAGGCAATCCGCCCGGTCACGGCCGTTGAAATTACAAGCCGCATCGAAGCACCTGACACGCATCCCATGGATCTCTGGGACAACCGGCCACGCGTGACGGTTGCCGGCGCCCAGCCCAAACTCAACCTCCTGATGACTGACGGCCGCTATGTGCTTGCGGAAGGCTCAACAATTGCCTCCGACCGGATTCTGAAGTTTGAGCCGAAGGGCTCTCCGTTTCTCGCCATCAACGAATTTCTGTCACTGGAGCTCGCCCGTGCACTCGGCCATCCTGTTGCTCAAGCCCGGCTTTTCCGCATGGGAGAACACCGCACCGTGTTCTAGAAGGTTTTCGCTTTGACAGAAAAACGGAGTTGCGTGCCGGCAAGAAACGCGTGTGGCGCCGGCACGTCATTGACGCCTGTCAGGCTTTGGGCCTTACCTCTGCCTACAAGTACGAGCGGCCATTCGGAGACAGCCGCGATGTTGCCGCCATCCGTACCGGCGTGAGTCTTGTGCGGCTTTTTTCTCTCGTGCGGTTTGCTGATCCCGCACTTCGGGCACGGACGGCTGCGTCCCTTCTGGACTGCCTGCTTTTTAACACCGTCATCGGCAACACCGATGCGCACGGTAAGAATTTCAGTTTCTTTGTCGGTAAAGACGGCTTATCGGACGCCCCTTGGTATGACCTCGTCTCCGTGCTGCAGGTTGACGGCGTCAGCCACAGTCTTGCGATGGCCGCAGGGGATGATTGTGAGCAGGCAGCGTCGGGCACGCCGCCCTGCTCACAGACGAAACAACAGAGATCAGTAGAGCCCTGCTTTACGGCAGGCTTCCGCAACAAACTTGTTTTCATTACCCTGAAGCCGCGCAATGCGCTTGGCGCGGGTGCACTCCCAAGCGTCAGGCGCATACTGTTTGGCCCAGGCTTCGGCGAGCTTTCGCTGCTGATCTGAAAGCCGCATCTTGGGGTAACTGTCCGCCATATAAAGCATCGTGCGGCCGATCGTGCCGCGGGTGTATTCCGGGGGCTCAGCGCGGCGGTCTTCGATCTTCATTGGACACGTGCCGAACGTCACCTTGGCTGCGGGCAGCATCGCGTAGTTATAGTTGCTGCGCAGCGCATTGACAGCGCCGATTGCCGGATAAAGGTTATACATGTCGCTTTGCATGTAGCGGTACTCTTCGTTCACCTTTTCCGCGCACTTGCGGCCCTTAAAGTTCCTGCCACGGTTATCCACGCACTTGGCATCGCCCTCACGCCACTCTTTAAAAAAGCGCCCGAAGTTTTCCGCCGGCACGACGTGCTCCCACTCAATGCGCCGCGCCCGCTTTTCGTGTTTGGGCGTCGTAAAACCGTCCGGCAGCGTAATGTTTTTGCGCGAGTCAAAGACCGCACGGCAGTAGAAAGTCACACGGTGATCCATGTAGACCTTTCGCTCCAGCGTTTTCTTGGCTTCGTTAAAGGAGTCAATCGTGGTGTTGCCGGCAGCGTAAGCCGTACCGACCGAAAGAAAGGCCGCTGCGGCAGCCGTTGTAAGAGCTGATAAGAAAACCTTCTTCATTTTTCGAACTTTACCAAAAACGAAAAGGCCGTCCGGAGAGGATTCTTCCCGCCGTCGGCCTTTTACTGTTTAATTCAACATTACCTTACTTCGCGGCCTTGCCCCAGCTGTCACGCAGGCCGACGGCAAGGTTTAACACCGGATGGTCGCTCGTGTGATCGACGCGGTCAGTGACAAAGTACCCCGTACGTTCAAACTGGAAGCGCTCGTCCTTGGCAGCCTCTGCAACCGCCGGTTCCACATAGCCCGTGACGGTACGCTTGCTGTCGCGGTTCATGACGGTCGTGAAGTCGTCCGCGGAATCGGGATGAGCTTCGGTAAAGAGCCGGTCATAGAGCCGGATTTCAGCGGCACGCGCGGTCTTGGCGTCAAGCCAGTGAATGGCAGCCTTCGTCTTCACCGAATCGGCGCCCGCTGTCCCGGTCTTCGTTTCCGGGAGATAGTTGGCATGCACGCAGGTGACCTTGCCGTTTTCATCCTTTTCAAAGGACACGGGCACGATCACATAGCCGTAGCGCAGGCGCACGGGCTTGGCGGGCGTACCGTCCGCGGGAATCGTCAGACGCCGGTAGCCCTTCGGCGGCACTTCCGCAAAGTCATCGGCCTCAATCCAGAGGGTCTTGCTCATCGTGAGCTTGCGGCTTCCCATCTCGGGCTTTTGCGGATGGTTCGGGGCTTCAAGTTCCTCGGTGAGATCGTCCGGATAGTTGTCGATCACAAGTTTGAGGGGATTTACCACACCGATGCGGCGCACGGCCGTGGCTTCAAGATCTTCTCTGAGGCTCTGCTCAAGCACGCTGTAATCAATCCAGCCGCCCGCGGCACGGCTCACACCGCACTTTTCCGCAAAGTTCTGCAGTGCCTGCGGCGTATAGCCGCGGCGGCGCAGGCCGACGATCGTGGGCATGCGGGGATCATCCCAACCGTCCACGAGCTTTTCGGTGACCATGCGGATGAGCTTACGTTTGCTCAAAACGACATAGGTGAGGTTGAGGCGGTTAAATTCGTACTGATGCGACAAAAGGAAGAAGTTCTTCCGGACCACCGAGAGCGCGGCTTGTAAGAGCGGCGTGAAGTTTTCCGCGTGCTGCGTCAAAAGCGCAAAGAAGGTCTTTCCTTCGGTGCTTGTAAGAGTCTCCGGGCCGCCCGTCGCGCTCCAGTGGTCAAAGAGTTCGGCCATAGCGGCTTCCGGTGCACTCTGCCCGAGCTTTTCGCGGGCATTAAAGGCAGCGCGCGCAAAGGCAAGCGCCCGCTCGTCGCGCCCGGCTTCCATGTCAGCCAAAATTTTCTTTGCTTCAGCAAACTGCGGTGCGCGCAGTGCCGGCACCACACGCTCCAGCGCCCAGTCATAGAAGGCGCGCTGGTCTTCAAATTCGAGCGTGCAGATCGAGTGCGTGATGTTTTCAAGCGTATCTTCAATCGGATGCGCAAAGGTGTACATCGGGTAGATGCACCACTTGTTGCCGGTTGCCTGGTGTTCGGCAAAGCGGATACGGTAGATCGCGGGATCGCGCAGATTGATGTTGGGCGAAGCCATATCAATCTTGGCTCTCAGAACCATGGAGCCTTCGGCGTGCTTGCCGTCGCGCATTTCGCGGAAGATTCTGAGGTTTTCCTCGGGCGTTCTGTCACGGAAGGGTGAATTCTTGCCGGGCTCGGTGAGCGTGCCGCGGTTTTCGCGCATCTCGTCGGCGCTTTGTTCGTCAACGTAGGCGTAGCCGGTCTTAATGAGGTGCTCGGCAAACTCATACATCCAGTCAAAGTAGTTGGATGCGTAGTAGAGATCGACCTCTTTGCCGTGCTTCCAGTCAAAGCCGAGCCAGTTGACGCTTTCCTTGATCGCGTCAACGTACTCCTGGTCTTCCTTCACCGGATTGGTGTCGTCAAAGCGCATGTGGCAGTAGCCGCCGTAGTCACGCGCCAGCCCAAAGTTCAGGCAGATACTCTTGGCGTGACCGATGTGGAGGTAGCCGTTGGGTTCCGGCGGGAAACGCGTGCGGATTTTTGCAACGTCAGGCGCCCCCTTTTCCTGTTGCTCCGTGTAGGGCGCGGGATGTCCGCACCAGAAACGCGGCAGATTGTTGCCCTCGGCAAGATCGGCCTCGATGATGTTGCGCAGGAAATTGGTCGTTTTCACGGCGCCTTCGGCACCTTCGGTTTTCTTTTCCGTATCGGTCATGGTCATGATTGCGTGTTGTTTCCGGCAAAAGGACTGCAGCGCCTTTTGCGCGGCGTAATTTTTTCATTTTAATGGAAAAGGCGCGGCTTCAAAACAGCAAAACAGCGGTTTTCCCGGCAAAAATGCCTTGAGTTTCGTCCTTTGACGCCAACCCGCTTCAGAACCGGGAATCTTTAACGCCGCAGACCGGCTGCGGCTTGCACAGCGTTGAGGGAAAATCAAACAAAACAGGGTTGCGTTGGAAGGCTAAGACGTGGACGCTCGAGGTTCTGGATCTGGTGATAAAGGCTGAAGCCCCGGATGCCTGGCAGAAAGAAGCTCATCTTTCAGCAACAGTACAAACCAACGAATCGGCAAGACGAAGCAGTCCTTCGCCGGAACCGACGGATCGAGCTGATGAAGCCCGTACCCGTAGAGCGGTTGCGTTTTAAATGTTCCTGTGGCGCAGGGAACGCCCGGGCAGACAAGGCCTCAAAAACCTTGGTTGTTACGGGAAAGCCTGCACCGTGTCAGCAAACCCCGCGCTTTCAAGCGCGGGTTGTTTAGCATCGCAGACTCCGTACTCAGAAAATTCCCGCAAGCAGATTATTGCGCAGCACCACGTAAAGCGCCGTTCCGGCGAAGATACTCACAAGCGAATTTCTGAAAAACCACTGCACAAAAACCGTGAGAAGCACACTCACGGTTTCCTGCCACGGCAGCCCCGTGTGTCCCGCGGCAAAGCCGGCACCGGAACTTAAAACCAAAAGCACCATGACGGCCAGCGGCAGGAAACTGCCGACATCTCTTACCCAGGCCTGGTTTTTAAGCCAGTGGCTTGCGACGAAGGGAAGCGCTCTTTCGGCAAAAGTCACGGCGCCCATCGCGAGAAACACCGTGATGACGTAAAGCGTATCGTTCATTGTGCGCCTCCCGCGGCATCACCTCTCACACAGGCGTCTTTGCGGCGCTTGACGGCCCAGACAAAGCCCGCTACCACGCAAAAGGCCATGGAAACGGCAAGCGCATAGTCAGGCCAGAGCCAGCGCGCCAAAGCAAAGGAAACGAGCGCCGCCACAAGGGGCCAGGCCGAAACGCGCGCCCGCCACTGCTCGGCAGCAAGCATTGCAAAAAGCGCGGTGAGCACGAAGTCAATGCCGACGAGGTCAGTCTGGGCCTGAGCGCCGATTGCGGCACCGATCACAGTGCCCAAAAGCCACCACATATGGTTTAAAAACGCGAGCCACACCACCCGAGCCGCGTGCGTACCTTCCGGCAGAATCGTCAAAAGCGAAAAGGTTTCGTCCGTGAGAGCAAAAACGATGTACCAGCGCTTCCAGCCGTGCTGCGGGATTTTCGTGAGAAGCGAAATCCCGTAAAAGACGTGCCGCAGGTTGATGACGAGTGTCGCAAGGGCAATCGCCGCCACGGGCATTGAGGCCACAAGCATCGGAATCATCATGTACTGCGAGGCACCGCCGTAAACGATGAGGCTTGCCAAGGCCGCCATCTCCCAGCTGCCGCCCGCCTGCACAAAAAGAAAACCGAAAACGATCCCCAAGGGCACGTACCCCATAAAAACGGGGATAGAATCCTTAAAGGCAGCGGCAAATGCGCTGCCTTCTCTCACTTCCGGCATGACGCGCTCAGTCCTCAAACGTTGCCTTGGTGTCGGCAGCCACCCAGTGGCCGGACTTGCCGCCCGCCTTTTCTTCGAGGTGAATGCCGCCGATTTCCATAAAGCGGTCCACGGCTTTCAACATATCGTAGACCGTGAGAAGTCCCACTTCCACCGCCGTGAGCGCTTCCATCTCAACGCCCGTCTGCCCCTTGGTTTCGCAGACGGCGGAGCAGAGGACTTCACTTGTTTCGGGGCAAAGCTCAAAGTCAACCGTGACGTGCGTAAGCGCAATCGGATGGCACAAGGGGATGAGTTCTGAGGTCTTTTTACTTGCCATGATCGCGGCAATCCGCGCCACGCCGATCACGTCACCTTTTTTTGCAGTACCGGAAGCAACGAGCGCAAAGGTCTCGGGCTTCATGCGGATTTTTCCCACGGCGCGCGCAAGGCGCTTTGTTTCGGCCTTTGCACCCACATCCACCATATGCGCGTTGCCCGCGGCATCAAAATGCGTCAGTTCTGCCATTTCTGTAACCACACGAAAAGAGTTCGTACAAATTTGTTGCCTGCCTGAAAAGGGCCTGCATCGGGCCGCTATGATAGCGGGAACACTGTCAGCGGACTTTATGGAAAGGCCCGTCTTCTGCAGTATTACCAACTCATACCGGCCGCATTGTGAAAACCGCTTTTTTCAAACACTCCGTCATCGCCGCTGTCTGCGCCTCTTTGGCGCTCACGCCCGCGGCAGGCGCCTTTGCCGCCGGGCAGCCTCTACCCGACTTAAACCTCCCGAGCCTCGGCACGGTGGCAGGGGCCGATCTGTCGCTTGCGGACGAACGAGCCTTGGGTGAAACCCTCATGCGCCAGGTGCGCGCCGACAAAACGTATCTTCCCGACGAAGAAATTGCGGACTACTTAAACCGCCTCGGCTGGCGGCTTGTTGCGGCCGGCCGCTCGCAACCCTTCAGTTTCGTCTTTTTCCCGCTGCGTGACGCAAGCCTCAACGCCTTTGCCATGCCCGGGGGCTTTGTTGCGGTGCACACGGGGCTCATCGTCGCCGCCAAAAACGAGAGTGAACTCGCGGGCGTCATCGGGCACGAAGTCGGGCACGTCACGCAGCGCCACATTGCCCGCATGATTGCGGGCGGAAAAGACTCGCTTGCGATTACCCTCGGTTCAATTCTTCTCGCGCTTTTGGCCGCCAAGGCGGGCGGCTCCTCCGGGGGTGACGCCGCCATGGCGATTGCCCTCGGAACACAAGGGGCTCTGATTCAGAATCAGCTTAAATTTTCCCGGGACGCCGAACGCGAAGCCGACCGAATCGGCTTTCAGACGCTCGTCAACGCCGGATTTGACCCCCACGGCATGGAAAACTTCTTTGCCCGGCTGCAAAAAAGCAACCGCTACTACGAAAACGACGCCACGGCCTTTTTGTCCACCCATCCGCTTACCAATGAACGCTTAAGCGACATGGAAAACCGCTCCAAGGGAATCAAGCGTGCGGTTTACCCGAGCAGTCTTGACTTTTACCTCATTCAGGCGCGCTGCCGCGTGCTGCAGGAAACGGGCTACGACGGGTGGCTCAAGGTAAGCCGCTACTTCCGGGACGCCCTGGCAAAGGCTAAGGGGAAGGAACTCGCGGCGGCGCACTACGGGTTGAGTATCGCCCTTTCGCGCATGAATAAGAAAGCCGAGGCCCTCTCGGAAGCCCGGCTTGCCGCGCAAAGTGTGAGGGACGACAGCATTATTCTTGACAAAAACCTTGCCGAGATGAGCTATGCGCTTGCAAAAACCGCATCCGAAAAAGATGCCGCCTTAAAGCTCTCCCGAAAGACCTACGAGCGCTATCCGGACTCAGCGATGGCCGCGCAAAGTTATGCCGAACTTCTTTGGCAGGCCGGCAAAAACACGGAAGTGCTGAAGTTTCTCCGAAACCAGACGGCACTTTCGCACGAAGACCCGGATTACTTTGCGATGCTTGCCAGAAGCTATGAGGCCACAGGGCAGCGCTCTCTTGCGTTTGCCGCCACCGGGGACATGTACGCCCTCATGGGTAACGCCCGCGCCGCGGTCTATCAGTTTGACAAGGCGCAGCAGGCCAACGACGGCGACTTCTACACGATGAGCGAAATCGACGCGAAATTACGTGAGCAGCGCCGTATTGTGCTCGATGAAGAAAAAGACCGGCAGAAGTAAGCCGTGCGCCTTATTTTGCGTGCAAAAAAGCCCACGAACGGATGATTTCACGCGCCCTGAAATATGCGAAAATGCCCTTGATTGTCACCCGACGGAGTTTTGCGACTCCGAGCGGGCGTTGCGGCGTGTTTGAACAAGCAGGATCCCGCGCCCGCCTTCGGGCTTTACTCAATTCGATCAGAAAGGCCTTTTCAGGCCTACCGTTACCATGGCAATTGAAGATTATCTGACCATTGCACCGCACACCGACGATGTGATTGAAACCGATGCCGTTATTGTGGGCGCCGGTCCCGTCGGGCTTTTCCAGGTCTTTGAGCTGGGACTTCTTGAAATCAAGGCCCACGTTGTCGACTCGCTGAAAAATGTCGGCGGCCAGTGCATGGAGCTCTACCCCACCAAGCCCATTTACGACATCCCCGCGGTGCCGGTGTATTCCTCGTACGAACTCACCGAAAACCTCTTAAAGCAGATTCACCCCTTCGGCGCTCAGTTTCACCTCGGCGAAGAAGTGACGGTCGTTAAAAAACGCGAAGACGGGCGTTTTGACGTTGAAACCGACAAGGGGACACGGTTCCTCTGCAAGGTCGTCATTATCGCCGCGGGCGTGGGTTCCTTCCAGGCCCGGCCCTTGCGCGTTCCCGGCATTGAAAAGTTTGAAGGCACGCAGCTTCACTACCGTGTGCGCGACCCCGAACTCTTTAAGGGCAAAAATATCGTGATCTGCGGCGGGGGCGACTCTGCCCTTGACTGGACCCTCAACCTCGTGGGCAAGGCCGAGAGCGTCGTTCTCATTCACCGCCGCGACGGGTTCCGCGCACAGACTGCGTCCGTTGCCAAGATGAAGGAACTCTGCGAAAACTGGGAAATGCAGTTTGAAGTGGGCCAGGTCACCGGTTTTGAAGAAAAAGACGGCCGCATGACTGAAATCCGCGTCACCGGCGCCGACGGCGTCACGCGCCGCATGCCGCTTGACCACCTCCTGGTCTTTTTCGGTCTTCAGCCCAAGATCGGCCCGATTGCCGACTGGGGACTTCAGCTTGAGCGCAAGCAGATCGTCGTTGACACCGAGAAGTTTGAAAGCTCAATTCCGGGCATTTTCGCCGTGGGTGACATCAACACCTATCCCGGCAAGAAAAAGCTCATTCTTTCGGGCTTTCATGAGTGTGCTTTGGCCGCCTTCGGCGCCTCGCACTACGTCTTCCCGGAAAAGAAGGTTTTCCTGCAGTACACGACCACAAGCCCGAAACTGCATAAGGTGCTGGGCGTTGAAACGCCGGATCTCGATGATTAATCCGGGACTCTGACACCGGCATCATCCGACGGACGCGAAACAGCCCATTTGTGTTGTTTCGCGTCTTTTTGGGTTTTGGCCACTGGAATTTTCCTCTATGCCTCACTTTTCACGCGCCGCCGTTTTCTCCAAGCCCGCAGGGCCCATGAGGCCCTATATTGAAGCGTTGATCAAGCTCATTTTGAAATCGGGCCTGGAGCCGCTTCTGGATAAGCAGACGGGGTCGTACTTTGCTGAGGGCGAGGCGCCCTGGCCGGTACTCTCTGACGAGGAGCTCGCCTCACGCGCTGACGTTGCCGTGGTTTTGGGCGGCGACGGCACGATGTTAAGCGCGGCACGGCGCCTCTGGCCCCACGACATTCCCATCATCGGGATTAATGCCGGGCGCCTCGGCTTTATCACGGACATTGTGCTTGAGGACATGCCCCGGATTCTTCCGATGATGCTCGCAGGCCACTGTCAGACCGACCGGCGGCACCTTCTTTTCGGACGCATTTTCCGTGGCGGCGAAGAAATCTTTTCAAGCGTTGCCGTCAACGACATCGGCATCAGCCACGGCCGAGCCCTCGGCATGGTCGAATACACGGTTTACGTTGACGGCCAGCAGATGGCCGTGCAGCGCGCCGACGGCGTTTTGGTGAGTTCTTCCACGGGCAGCACCGCCTACGCGATGGCCGCGGGCGGCCCCATCATGCACCCGCATGTGCTTTCCATGCTTCTCGTGCCGATTGCCCCGCATACGCTTTCCAACCGCCCCGTGGTGCTTTCCTCCACCTCCGTCGTGGATATCGAAATCAACGAAACCCGCAGTGCGGTCGCCAGTTTCGATGCCCAGGTGCTCTTTGACGTCGCCGTGGGCGACATCGTGCGCGTGTCGGTGTCTCCGAACACCTTCACGATGCTGCATCCCATCGGCTACAACCACTTTGACCTTCTGCGCCGCAAACTCAAATGGAACTACCTGCCGCAGGCGGAAAAACCGATTCACGTGAAGGAAATCACCGGCCGGGAGCCTGACGCCGAGAACGATGACACTCCCAAAGCCGATCCGTTTCTGCCGTAACGCCGCCCGACGAGACACACACCATGCTCACACTCCTGTCACTGAAAGACTTTGTGATCGTCCGCACGCTCACGATTGAAGCCAAGGCGGGCCTTACCTGCCTGACCGGTGAAACGGGCGCGGGCAAATCGATTCTCATTGATGCCCTGGAACTCGTTCTCGGGGCGCGAAGCGACACGGGCGTGATCCGTGAAGGAGCTGAGCGCACGGAAGTGACCGCGGAATTCAGCGCAACGCCCCGAGCCTCCGCCTGGCTTGAAGCCGCAGAACTCACAAGCGAAGACGGCGTACTGCTCCTGCGCCGCACGGTGGACGTCAAGGGCCGCTCGCGCTGCTGGATCAACGGCACGCCGGTCACTGTGGCGCAGATGAAGGAACTGGGCGAGCGGCTCGTGGACATTCACGGGCAGCACGCCCATCAGTCGCTTTTAAAGCCCTCGCATCAGCTGCAGCTCGTGGACGGCTTTTCCAACGTCAAACCGCAGCTTCTGGCCGTCAAGGCCGCGTGGGACGCCTGGCAGAAGACGGCGCTCCTACTCAAACAAGCCACCGAAGACCGCGAGCGGCTACAGGCCGAAAGCGAAAAACTGTCCTGGATGAATGAGATCCTTGCAGAACTCAATCCCCGGGAAGGCGAGTGGGATAAGGTAAGCGACGAACACTCGATGCTCTCCAACGCCGCCGACATTCTCACCAATGTCCGGGGTGCGCTTGAAAACCTCACGGACGGCTCGGACAGCGCCTCCAACCTTCTGACACGCGCCCACAATGAGCTTGTGAGTGCTTCAAAGTACGATGAAACCTATGCTGAATATGCCGAAAGCATTCAGCAGGCCTGCACCATCATTGATGACTGCTCGCGCGATATCGGCCGGCATCTGGATCACTGTGACTTAGACGAAGGCCGCTTTGAAGAAGTGGACGAACGGCTTAACGCCTACTGGCGGATCTCCCGAAAATTTCACCGGGCACCCGACGAACTCTTTACGCTCTGGGAAGAAACCAAAAAAAGGCTCTCGGAAATCGAAGAAAGCGCGGACCTGGACGGCCTGCGGCTTAAGGAAGCCGCCGACAAAAAGGTATTTCTCGCCAAAGCCGCGGAATTGACGGCTCTGAGAAAAGCCGGCGCCGCCAAACTTTCCAAGGCGGTCACCGCGGAAATGCAGACGCTTTCGATGGCGGGCGGCCGACTTGAGGTCACGCTGCCTGCGTGCGAACCCTGGGCCGGGGGCGTTGAGCGCTGTGAGTTTTTGGTAAGCGGCCACGCGGGCGCCACGCCCCGCGCGCTCACCAAGGTCGCTTCGGGTGGCGAACTTGCCCGCATCTCGCTTGCGATTGCCGTCATTACCGCACAGATTACGCCCGTGCCGACCCTGATTTTTGACGAAGTCGACAGCGGTATCGGCGGGGCCGTTGCCGAAGTGGTGGGACGCCTTTTAAGACGCCTCGGAACCTCAAGGCAGGTGCTCTGCGTCACGCATCTGCCGCAGGTCGCTGCCTGCGGCAACAATCAGTGGAAGGTGATGAAGAAAACCGAGCACGGGGAGACCGTCTCGCACCTTACCGACCTCACGCCCGCAGAGCGCGTCGACGAGATCGCCCGTATGGCAGGCGGCACCGTCATCACCGAGGCCACCCGCAGTGCCGCAGCTGAAATGCTTGCGGCGGCTGAAAAGTAAGCTCTTTTCTATCCGACAAACTTCCGATTTTTGAAAATTTGTCGGATACAACCGACAAAAAGCGCTTTTCGAAAAGTTTGTCGGTTTTTTAAACCATACTCCGCCCGCAACTGACTGCCAGAGTCCTGGGAATCTAAAAGAGATTTTTCCGTCCGTTTTTTGCGAAAAAAAGCGGACCGCAAGGCCCGCCTTTTTCTTAACCGACAGAAACGCTTAGTCGTTTACGACCTTCACGCCCGGCATGATGCGGCTCGTGTCGCGGGCCGCCAGCGCCACATAGGCAGCGGCCTTGAGCGCAATCTCGCGGTAAATTTCCGCGGTCTTACTGTCGGGCTTGGCGACCACCGTGGGCATACCGCGGTCAGCGTCCTCTCGGATATCGGCTTCAAGCGGCAGCTGCCCTAAAACCGGCACGTTGTACTGCTTACTCATGCGTTCGGCGCCGCCCTTACCGAAGATGTGTTCCATGTGGCCGCATTCCGGGCAGACGTAAAGCGCCATGTTTTCAACAATCCCCAACACCGGGACGTTGACCTTCTCAAACATGCGCAGGCCCTTTTTGGCGTCAAGAAGCGCAATGTCCTGAGGCGTCGTAACGACGACGGCACCGGTCACAGGAACCGACTGGGAGAGCGTCAGCTGAATGTCACCGGTTCCCGGGGGCATGTCAATCACAAGGTAATCGAGGTCATGCCAGGCCGTCTGGTTCAAAAGTTGCGTGAGCGCCTGGGCAACCAAGGGGCCGCGCCAGATCATGGGTTCGCCCGGATCGATCATGAAGCCCACGGAATTGATTTCAATACCGTAACTCACAATGGGTTCCATATTGACGCCGTCAAGGCTTTCAGGTTGCCCGCTTGCGGCAAGCATCGTGGGCTGGGAGGGCCCGTAAATGTCGGCGTCCAGCATGCCGACCTTAGCGCCTTCGGCTTTAAGCGCAAGGGCGAGGTTTGCGGCAACCGTGGACTTACCCACACCGCCCTTGCCGGAACTCACGGCAATGATGTTTTTGACGTTGGCGAGCGTCTTTAACGTGCGCTGCACGCGGTGCGCGATGATGTTGCCGGTCACCGTGACGCGGATTTTGTCTTCGGCAACGCCTGCGGCGGCCAAATTGTCCTTCACGAGCTTTTCAATCTTGGCGGCCGTTGACTTCACGGGGTAGCCCGGATTGACGGTCACACAGAGAAGGCCGTCTTTTTCTTCCACAGCCTTTACGGCCTTAAGTTCAGAAAAGGGCCGGCCGCACACGGGGTCGGCGACCGCCTCAAGAATCTTACGGAGTTCGTCGGGATGCATACCAAAAACCAGATCAGAAGAAACCGCGCCCCAAGGCACGGCTTCAGAGAAAACAATAGGAGCAGACGCTACGGCGCCTGCGGCATTAAAATGCATAGTTTAACGGCTTACGCCTGCCCCCGCTTATACAGCGGAGAGCTACCAGCCGTACTTTCGTCTCATTAGCTTAAGTGATCATGACTGACAAGAAACGCCATCTTTTTGTGACGACCGCTCTGCCCTACGCAAACGGCCCTTTCCACATCGGCCACATCATGGAGTACATCCAGGCCGACATCTGGGTGCGTCATGAGCGAATGTGCGGCAATACGGTGCACTTTGTGGGGGCGGACGACGCCCACGGCGCTCCGATCATGATCGCCGCGCAGAAAAAAGGCGTGACGCCGCAGCAGTTCGTTGCGGAAATTGCCGCGGGCCGCAAAGAGTACCTCGACAACTTCTTCATTAAGTTTGATCACTGGCACTGTACCGACAGCCCCGAAAACACGGAATTAAGCCAGGACATATACCGCAGACTCAAGGCCGCCGGCCTTATCTACACCAAGGACATCGAACAGTTCTACGACACCGAAAAAGGGATGTTCCTCGCCGACCGCTACATCAAGGGCACGTGTCCGAAGTGCGGCGCCAAGGACCAGTACGGTGACAGCTGCGAAGTCTGCGGATCGGTTTATTCGCCCACGGACCTTGTGGATCCGAAAAGTGCGCTTTCCGGCACCACCCCTGTGATCAAGTCCTCCACGCACTACTTCTTTAAGCTCTCCGACCCCCGTGCCGTTGAATTCCTGCGCGAGTGGACAACCGGCAACGGCGCTGACGGCAAGCCCCGTGTGCAGGCTGAGGTTCTTGCCAAGGACGAAGAGTGGCTCGGTACCGAATCAGGCCTTGCCGACTGGGATATTTCCCGCGACGCGCCTTACTTCGGCATTGAAATTCCGGACGCTCCGGGCAAGTACTTCTACGTCTGGCTTGACGCTCCGGTGGGGTATCTTGCAAGCTTTAAGGCCTACTGCAAGAAAGCCGGCCTTGACTTCACGCAGGAACTTGAGAACCCTGCGACCGAACAGATTCACTTCATCGGCAAGGACATCATTTACTTTCACACGCTCTTTTGGCCGGCGATGCTGCACTTTGCCGGCAAACCCTACCGTGTGCCGGACCACATCAACGTGCACGGCTTTGTGACCGTGGACGGCCGCAAGATGAGTAAGTCCCGCGGTACGGGGATCAGTCCCCTTGAATACATTCGTCTCGGCATGAACGCCGAGTGGCTGCGCTACTACCTCGCCGCCAAACTCACAAGCCGCGTCGAAGACGTGGACTTTACGAAGGCTGACTTTGCAACGCGCGTTAATTCCGAGCTGATCGGCAAGTACGTCAATATCGCAAGCCGCGCCGCTGGCTTTATCTTCTCGCGCTTTGAAGGCAAAGTCTCCGACGCCGCGATGGCAGACGACTTGCTTGTCAAAATCCGCGCCGCCGCCCCTGAAATCCGCGAAGACTTTGAAAACCGCGAATACGCCGCTGCGGTGCGCCGCGTGATGGAACTTGCCGACCGCGTCAACGAATTTGTGGACAGCGAAAAGCCCTGGGAACAGGCCAAGGATCCCGCCCAAGCCCCGGCCCTGCAGCGCACCGCCTCCATTGCCCTGGAAGCCTTCCGGCTGCTCACGCTCTACCTCAAGCCCATTCTTCCCGCGACCGCTGAGCGCGTGGAGAAGTTCCTTAACTGCGGGGAACTCACCTGGGCCTCAGTCGATACGCCGCTCACATCCGCGCATCCCATCTCGAAGTTTGAGCACCTCATGGGCCGCGTTGACATGAAAAAGCACCTCGATGCCCTCGTTCCGGGGGAAGCCAAAGTTGAAGAAAAGGCCGAAGCCGTGCTCCCGGGCGGTGAAGCCATTGCCGCTACCTGCTCGATTGATGACTTTGTGAAGACCGATCTGCGTGTTGCCAAGGTTGTCGAATGCACGACGGTTGAAGGCAGCGACAAACTTTTGTGTCTGAAACTTGACGTGGGCGAAGGACGTCTGCGCCAGGTCTTTTCCGGCATTAAGGCCTTTTATAAGCCAGAAGACCTCGTGGGTAAGCTTGTTGTGATGATTGCCAACCTCGCACCCCGCAAGATGCGTTTCGGCGTGAGCGAAGGCATGGTGCTTGCAGCAAGCGACGCTTCTGACAAAAAGAGCGGCGTCTACCTCATTGAGCCCTTCCCCGGCGCCAAGCCCGGTATGCGGCTTCATTAAGACACAGATCCGTTAAGGACTTAAGCCCGAAGGTTTCAAAAAGCCTTCGGGCTTTTTTGCAGGCACTAAAAAACCGGACGTCCCGCAAAGAGAGCGTCCGGCTTTTTGATGCCGGGCCCGTGAAGGCCCGGTTATGTCTTTTGCGTTTAGACCATCAGGATGGCGCACGCGAGCACTGCAATCGTGCAGGGGATCGCCGTACGTTTGATGACTTCAACGGGGCTTACCATGGCGATACCGGAAACCAGAATCGTCACACCGGCAAGCGGAGACATCGTGCGGCCGAGAGCACCGGTCAGGAACGCCAGGGCGCCCAGACCGTGAATGCTCATACCGAATTCAGGCGCATGCGGGGTCACGGCTTCGTTAAAGGCAAGCGTTGCAGCGTCGCCGGAACCGGTGAGAACGCCCATGATCCACGGACCGAGAGCGCCGCCCCAGCGGGCGAATTCGTTGGAATGCTTCAGAGCGTCAACGCACACGTCGATAAGACCGGAAGCTCGCAGACCGGCGGCAAACACGCCTGCCGCGATGATGATGCCCATCACGTCGGCGTAGCCCTTACCCATACCGTTGAAGAATTCCTTGGAGAACTGCTGCGGATTGGTCAGGGAAACCACAAGCGCGGCGATCGCGCCGATCAACATAGCCTGTGCCACACCCATCTTGATGGCGGGAACCCACATGTTGCCGACAACGAGGATCGTGATCGGAACAAGCATGACGAGAGCCTTGAGGGGGTTCGGTTTGAAGTCGCCCTTCTGAAGTTTGGATTCGTCAACCTGAGCGTTGGTGTCGCCCTTGTTGTCACGCAGCACGAGGCAGACAATCAGGACACCCACGGCGACGATCACACCGCACATCAGAGAATAGTAGGAATGGAAACCGATGAAGTCCATCACGTCCATGTTGGCCATCTTCGCCACGTACGGGTTGTGCGACGTACCGGGCGAGAGGTAGGAGCCGATGGTACCGGCCAAAACAGCGGCAGCGGCAGCAGCCGGTTTAATGCCGGCGCGCAACATCACGGGGATGAGCGTGGAACCGACGGCAGCGGCACAGCCTGCGGCCGAGGGAATGGCAATGTTCACGAAGAACGTGATCACAGTGCAGACCGGAATCAGGAAGATACCGAGGCCACGCACGGGGGCGGAGAGGTAATGCACGAGCGAGCGGTCGCACTGAGCGTAACTGGCGGTAAACGCAAAGCCCATCGAGCCGCAGATTGCCATCACGAGGGAATTATTCGTCATGGACTTTGCGAACTGATTCAGACCCATCATCGGGTCAAGGCTGATCACGCACAGAAACAGGCCGGCGGCCATCAGCGTAAGTCGCGTTTCAAAGCGCTTAATGAGCGCCCAAACCGTCACCAGAATGACTGCTATGGCAATCCAAGCGGTTAAGGTCATAGTTCCTCCGATAGTGTTTTCATTTTTTGCGTCAGAAACAAGCGAGGGAAACACCTGTTTCTGCCGGCCGAAAATCGTACGGAAGCTTATCCACGCGGGTCCCGGCCTGTTGTTTACCCTAAGTCGACACAGAAAATGTCGGGATAAGACCTAAGGTAAACATCCAACGCGAACCATTCTACACGGATTGAAACTTTTTATTACAGAGCCGATCCGAAAAAGAAAAACCCGTGTTGCTTTCTTGCGCCGACGCAGGAAAGCCGCACGGGTTTGCACTGGGCCGGGACAAAACCCGCCCGAAAAAGGCTCTTTAGGCCGAGAAAGACGAGCCGCAGGAGCAGGTCGTCACGGCATTGGGATTGCGGATCACAAACTGAGAACCTTCAAGGTCGTCCTTGTAGTCGATTTCAGCGCCCACGAGGTACTGGAAAGACAGGGAATCAACGAGGAACGTCACACCGTCACGCACGATCTCGGTGTCGTCTTCACCGGGCTTTTCCTCAAACTGAAAACCGTACTGAAAGCCCTGGCAGCCGCCGCCCTGCACAAAGACGCGCAGCATCATGCCGGCGTTGCCGTCTTCAGCGAGGAGTTCCTTTACCTTGGCGACGCAGGCGTCGGTGAACTTGATGGGATCAGGCGCCGCTTCGGGGGCTGCGGGGGCCGTCTGCGCCTGGGTCTGGGTTGCGTTTTCAGACATAGTGTTTTGTCTCCACGGAGCCCGCGGACTTCAATGCCGGCAGGCCGAAAAATTTCAGGTGCGCAGATTATAAAGAGCCATAACCCTCATTTCCTTCGGGTTATTCCGCCTTAACGGGCCGTCATAATGTCAGAAGGCTTCATGCCGCGGGGCACGAGCACCCAGGCATGCGCCCGGCTCTTTTGCCGCCCGGCCTGAGCGCCCGCAATATCCCCGAAGCCCCAGAAGTAGTCAAAGCGGATCACGCCGCGGATCGCGCCCCCGGTGTCCTGCGCAATCACGGGGCGCGCAAAAGCCATCGCGGGATTGTCCTGCGTCACTTCCGTCACAAAGGGCACCCCCAGCTTCCAGTAGCGGCGGTCCACC
>NZ_LT635861.1:130934-207854 GCF_900128485.1 Duodenibacillus massiliensis | reverse complement strand
TGCCCGCCGCCACGCCCGCCAAAAGGGCCCCCCCCGGCTCCCGGCGGCGGCGGCCCGCCGCCACAGACGCCCCGGGCGTGAGCGGCACGGCCTGAGCCCCCAGGGGGCCGTCCGCCTCGCCCATGCCCACACGTTCCTCAAAAAACACAAAGTTCGGATTGGTGTTTAAGAGTTCGCGCATGCGCTTTGGGTTTTCCCGCACCCAGCGGCGGATGCGCTGCATGCTCATCTCGTCGCGGGTGAGCCCTGCGTTTTCGATAAGCCACCCTCCGATTGCGCGGTAAGGATGCCCGTTTTGATCGGCGTAGCCCACACGCATCCAGGTGCCGTCATCCAGAAGCACACGGCCTGACCCCTGAATCTGCAGAAAAAACGCATCCACCGGATCGTCCACCCAGCAAAGCACCGGGGCCTTCACGTCCTTTTTGGCAGTGATTTCTCTTCGCGTGTCGTAGGGTACAAGGCGGTTACCGACCACCTTCCCTTTAAGCCGCAGGCCCTTTAACTGCGGGTGCAGTGATGTGAGATCCACGGTGATGAGATCTTCGGGTACCCCGTAGAGCGGATAGCGGTAGGGGCCGTGCGCCCGGCGGCTGCCCCGGAGCATCGGTTCGTAGTAGCCGGTCATAAGACCTGTGTCCGTGGGCGAAGCCGCCTTTTCGCGGGAAATCACCTCATAGGCCTCAAAATAGGTACTGAAAAAGCTCTCGGCCGTTTCGTCCATTGCAAACTGTGCGTTTGCGCACGCTTTCGTCCAAAGACTCTCCTGCCCCATCACCGTGCAGGAGGTGCGGAAGGCCGTGAGCGCATTGGTCCAGTCCGCAGGCCGCACCGCAGGAAGCGCATTAAAGTCCGCCGGCACAAAGTACGCGGCTGCCGTTGTCACGACGTTTTCAGGCAACGCATTGCCGTCGGGCCCCAGAGGCCCCTTGGGCGCCGTGGAACACCCGGCAATGAAAAGCGCGGCGCACGCTGCGGCCGCAAAACCGATACGCTGTAGAAGAGCCTGCATAAACCTATTCTTCCAAAAACCGTTCCTGTACGTCACTTAAAAAACGCCGTCCGAGCTCGGTCGCAGCAATCCGGCCGATATCGTCCGTGAGAACCTTTTCCTTTCGAAGTGCCGTAAGCGTCGCAGCAATGTCCGTCAAAGGCCGCCCCGTTGTCTGCGTCCACCGCTGCGCGGGGACGCCGTCGGTGAGCCTGAGCGCATTTAACATAAATTCGAAAGGCAGGTCTTCTCGTGCCACCGTACGGCGCTCTTTTTCGGACCTCCCCTCAAGGACGCTTTGAATGTACAAAAGGGGATTACTTTCTCTGACGGTGCGGATCACTGCGCCCTCCCGCGTCACTTTGCCGTGTGCGCCCGCGCCTATGCCGAGATAGTCCCCGAACGTCCAGTACGTGAGATTGTGCCGGCATCGGCGCCCTGGTCTGGCGTACCCCGAAATCTCATAGTGCGAAAAGCCGGCGCCCGTGAGCGTCTCGTGCACGAGCTGCCCCATATCGGCGGCACGGTCTCCGTCGGGCAGCCCCGCGGGAGGTCTCTTTCCGAAAGCGGTTCCCTCTTCGATCGTGAGTTCGTAAAAACTCAGGTGCGTGGTGTTTTGCGAGAGCGCTGTCTCAAGATCCGCCTTGAGTTCATCGACGGCCTGCCCAGGCAGGGCAAACATCACGTCAAGATTGATGTTTTCCACCACATCGCGCGCCGCTTTGACGGCGTAAAGAGCCTCTGCCCCCGTGTGAATGCGCCCGAGCTTTGCAAGATACGTGTCGTTAAAGCTCTGAATACCGATGGAGAAGCGGTTCACGCCCGCCTTGGCGTAGGCCTCAAAGCGCGCGGCTTCCACCGTACCGGGATTGGCTTCAAGCGTCACTTCCGCATCTGGCAGGAGCGTGACGCGGTTTCTGATTCCATCCATGAGAAGCGTAAAGCCCGCGGCCGACATCAGGCTTGGCGTGCCGCCCCCGAAAAAAACGGTGGCTACGGGCCGGCCGGCAAGGTCTTTTACCGCATGCGTGAGGTCCTTTAAAAGCGCATCAATGTACGCCCCTTCGGGGATCTTCCCCGCACAGGCAAAGGAATTAAAGTCACAGTACGGGCATTTGCGCACGCACCAGGGCCAGTGCACGTAAAGTGCCGCAGGCTCCTTTTCAACACCCGCGGCTACCATCCCCACCTGTCCGACAATTCTTCAAGCATGAGCCGCATGGCGCGCCCGCGGTGGCTTACGTCGTTTTTCTCCTCGGCCGTAAGTTCCGCAGCCGTGCGCCCGAAGTCAGGAAGGTAAAAATACGGGTCGTAGCCGAAGCCCCCGGTGCCTTTCGGCGTATCAATAATTACCCCGTCCCAGCGTGCGTCAACGATCACCGGTTCCGGGTCATCCGCGTTTTTAACCGCCACAAGCACGCAGGTGTAGTGCGCGCGGCGGTCGGTCTTTCCTGCCAGCGCGGCAACGAGCTTACGGTTGTTGGCGGTGTCGTCCGCAGCATCCCCGGCATAACGGGCACTGTGTACGCCCGGCGCACCGTTAAGTGTCTCCGCGGTGATGCCGGAGTCGTCCGCCATGGCCGGAAGCCCCGTCTGGCACGCCGCATTGCGGGCCTTGGCAAGCGCATTTTCCACAAACGTATTAAAGGGCTCTTCGGCTACCTTGACGCCAAGCTCGGCCTGAGAGAGCACCTTAATGCTTCTGTGACCGAAAAGGGCGTTAAATTCACGCAGTTTTCCTTTGTTGCCGGACGCAAGTACAAGTTCATTCATCGCTGCTGCTCCTTACGCTTTGGCAAGCGCCTCAGTCTGTTTGGCCATAATCTCGCGGCAGCCTTTTTCCGCGAGGTCCAGAAGACTATCCAATTCCGTGCGGGTAAAGGGCATGCCTTCAGCCGTGCCCTGGATTTCCACGAATCCGCCGCCTGAGGTCATGATCACATTCATGTCGGTGCCGCTGGTGCTGTCTTCAACATAGTCAAAGTCAAGCACAGGCACGCCGTTACTGATTCCGACACTGACCGCCGCAACCTGCTCGCGGATGGGATTTTCCTTGATAAGGCCCGCCTTCAGCATGCCGTTAACGGCATCAGCCAACGCCACGTAGGCTCCTGAAATCGAGGCGCAGCGCGTGCCGCCGTCGGCCTGAATCACGTCGCAGTCCACGGTGACCGTGAAGTCGCCCAACTTTTTACGGTCAACAATGCCTCTGAGGCTGCGGCCGATTAAGCGCTGAATCTCCATCGTGCGGCCGCTTTGCTTACCCTTGGCAGCCTCGCGGTCCGTACGGGTGGCGGTCGATCGCGGCAGAAGCGAATATTCCGCCGTCACCCAGCCTTCGCCGCTGTCCTTCATAAAGCGCGGCACGCCCGGCGTTACCGTGGCGTTACAAAGCACTTTGGTGCGGCCTACACTCACCAGCACACTCCCCTCGGCGTAACAGGTGTAATGACGTTCAAAGGAAAGCGGGCGCATTTCATCGGCGCGCCGACCGTCATGACGAGACGACATTGATTTCTCCGGTTGGAAGTGCCGCTCATGCTAACACGCCCGCAAAACGATGCCTTCACCCGTGCCGCCGGCCTTACAATTCGCGGCAATTTCCAATACTTTTCCGAAAGGACAACCATGCCCGGCATTCGTTCCATGACCGGTTACGCCATCGCGCAGGGACCCTGCGCGCTCGGACACGTAACCGTTGAACTCAGAAGCGTTAATTCCCGCTTTCTCGATCTGCAGGTGCGCTTTCCCGATGAACTGCGCCCGGCGGAACAGGCCGTAAGAACGCTTGTAACGCAGTCCGTCGCCCGCGGCAAGTTTGAGGTACGCGCAAACCTCACCGCAGAACTCACCGAAAACGGCAGTTCTGTGTCGGCTGAGGCCCTGACTCTCATTAAAAAGCTGCAGCAGTCGGTTGTTGAGATTCTGCCTGAAGCGCGCCCCATGTCAGTGGCGGAAATCCTTGCCTACCCCGGCGTGGTGAAAACCGAAGCCGTTGATAACGAGGCGTTAAGTAAAACCGTTGCGGGGCTTGTAGCCGAGGCGCTGAAAGCCTTCAGTGCAACCTGCGAGCGCGAAGGTGCGGCCCTGTCCGTGGTCCTCACGGGCTACTGCGACAAGATTGATGCAATCGCCGAGGGCGTGCGCGTCAAAATGCCTGAGATTGTCGCGGCTCTGAAAACGAAGCTCACCGAGCGCCTCGAGGAAGCCCTTGCCGGGCCCGTAGCTGCCAAGTCTGCGCTTACCCGCGAAGAAGCCGGTGAGCGTATCCGCCAGGAAGTGACGCTTTACGCGCTTAAAGTCGACGTGGACGAAGAAATCAACCGGTTAAAGACCCATACCGCCGAAGTGCGCCGGGTCCTTCAGGCGGGGGGCGCCGTCGGCAAACGCCTGGATTTTCTGATGCAGGAAATGAACCGCGAAGCCAATACCCTGGGCTCAAAGGCCGCCGCGATTGAAATGACCGACGCCAGCGTCAACCTCAAGCTTTTGATTGAACAGATGCGCGAGCAGATTCAGAATCTGCAGTAACTCGGCCAAAGGCCCGGCCGGCGCGAGCACTTACCCCTTGATGCGGAACTGCTCGAGAAACGCTGCCCGGGCTTTTTCATGCTCTTTGATTTTGGCGTCGATATGCGCCTGCAGGTCGGCTGCCGCCTTTTCATCGGCCTCTTTGCGCTTTTGTCGTTCAATGACGAGCTTGTCTTCCCAGAAGTCAAGCGTCATCCAGTAAAAGTTAAGCGCGGTGCGCGCCACCATCAGGAAGGTCTTTTCATCAGTCACGAAAGGAAACCGTCTTGCCAGGCGGATCGTGCCGAACTGCCCGATCATCACCATGGCGCGGACAATGGCTTCCCAGTCACTCTGCTTATGGGGATCGAGCCTCAAGGCCTCACAAGCCTTTTCAAAATTCTCAACGTCCTTTAGACCCCGGGCAATATAGTCAGCACAGTACTTACAGGCCATTTCCTTCTCCTTGCGGCGTGGTACGGCCCATGGGTGCCGTGAGTTCAAAGGCAGGGCGCACGGTTTCCAGAAGGTGACTCTTCGCCTCGGTAAGTGCCCCCGTGACATAAATGGGTGCAAAGGGCGCAGCCTGCGTGATGCGCACCAGACCTTCTTTCGCAAGTTCCAGAAGCGCGAGGTAATTGACGATGGCCACATCCATCCCCGCGCCTTCTTCAAAGAGCTCATGAAATTCCATAAAGGCGTGCGCGGCTAGTTTTTTGAGAATGGCGCTCATGAACTCCCGCACCGAAAGTTCCTGCCGCTGCACGGTGTGGCTTACCTTAAGTTTGGCCCGCGCCAGAACCCCGGCCCAGGCTGCGGCAAGATCGTCGGGCGAAACCTGCGGCAGAAGCTGGAACTGCTCCTGCTCGATTTTCACAAAAGCCCGCAGAAAGTCGCGACCGCACCGCGGCATTGCCTCCAGGTCCTGCGCCGCAAGTTTCATCTTTTCGTATTCGATGATCCGCCGGGCAAGCTCGGCCTGCGGGTCCTCCACCTCTTCGCCCGTGTCAATGCGCGTCACAGGCAGCAGCAGCTGGCTTTTGATGTGCATGAGGTTGGCGGCCATCACGAGGTAGTCGGCGGCCAGTTCCAGGTTACTCTTGCGGATGAGTTCAACGTAGGCCATGTACTGCTCGGTCAAAAGAGCCATGGGAATGTCCATCACGTCAAACTTCTGCTTGCGGATCAAGTAAAGCAGGAGGTCAAGCGGCCCTTCAAAGCTTTCCAAAAACACTTCGAGCGCGTCGGGCGGGATGTAAAGCCCCTCGGGCACGGAAAAAAGCGGCTCACCGTACAGACGCGCCAACGCCCCGTCCATCCCTTCGCCGGGCGTGCGGAACATCTGATCAATTGTGTCGGGCGCGAGTGTTTTCACGGTTGAGAAACGATTTTTTGAGAAAGGCGCATGAAGCACTCGGGATTTTAGCGGCAGGCAATCCCGCTGTCCTTCCCTTAACCTCGAGCGTCCACGTCTTAGCCTTCCAACGCAACCCTGTTTTGTTTGATTTTCCCTCAACGCTGTGCAAGCCCCGTTTAGCACTCTTAAACCGCGGCTGACCGCCCTGATGAAGCAGCCAGCGCTCAATGCCCTGCCAGACACGTGTGGCAATTTTCTGCGCTTCGTTGATGCCAATGCGCTTTGTAAAGCCGCCCTTGGCACGGTGCTCTTTCACGACGTCATGCAGGGCATACTCGGAAAGGTGGGCGGACTTCTGAATTTCCTTAAACCGCTTGTCACGGTCTTTGTCCTTGGGCATCGCGGCCGTGAGCTTTCATGCTTCAGTGCTTTTCATGGCACGCACGCGTTTCTTTACCGTTCCAAAAACAGCATTGAAGAGCTGGCGTGCATCGGAGAAGTAGGTCTCCAGCGCACTTTCCTGATCCTCTCCGGTTTTCAGGCCCAGCTCTATGACAAAGGACCGTGTGCGCGATTTCATAGCGGCTGAATATGCCTTAAGCGAAAACTATGTGCATGGTTTGGCTGCGTTTGGGCCAAGATTAAAAAATTTCGAAAGCCCGCATTCCTCCCGGGGCTCAAGCCCCGGGCTTCCTGCGGGAAATTCTGTGACGGCCGACGGGTATGACGGAATCGACTGTCCCAACCGGGAAAGAGCAGCAATGGCCTGGCTTTGCGCCTCTGAAACTGCCGCAAAAGAAACACACCCGGACGGCGGGTGCCGTACGGCAGGCAGTTGACTGAGGCACAACAACTCCCGCAAAAGAAAAACGGCAGAGCCGCCGTTCTTTTGCAAGGGGCGTACTCTGCCGCTTTCCGTCTCTGCGCCCGCAGGCGCAAGGACGGTCCGGTTTTTATTCAAACACGAACTTCGGATCCGTGGGCTGCCACATGGCTTCGCGCACAGCCTTATCAAGGTCAGCGGGACGCTCAACCTGGGCAAGACCGTTCTTGAAGCAGTAGTCAGCCACCGCCACGGCAATATGTGCCGAGAGCTCACGCACCTGCGAGAGCGGCGGATAGAGGCTGCCGTTGGCGAGATCGCTTTCGCTCACGAGGTTTGCAAGGGTCTTTGCGGCCGTGAGGAAGATCTGGTTCGGAATGGTCTTTGCGCGCACAAAGATGCAGCCGAAGCCGATGCCCGGGAACACGTAGCTGTTGTTGCCCTGACGCGGCACGAAGGTCTTGTTGCCGACGGCAACCGGCGCAAAGGGCGAGCCGCAGGCAAAGAGGCACTTGCCCTCAGACCACGTGTAGGCCTGCTTGGCGGTACATTCGGCCTTGGAGGTGGGGTTGGAAAGCGCAAAGATCATGGGCCGAGCGTTCACTTCACACATCGCCTTCACAACGTCTTCGGTGAAGGCGCCGCCCTGGGCGCTCACGCCGATGATGCAGGTGGGCTTAAGCTGGCGGATAGCCTGGGCAAAGTCCGTCGTGTTTTCGTAGGCCTGAGCAAACGGCACCTTGTTCGGGGCAAGCTTGTCGCCGCGCGTGCTGGAAACAAGGCCCTTGGAATCAAAGAGCGCAATACGCTTTAATGCCTCATTGCGGTCAATGCCGTCTTCGGCCATGGCGTCGGCGATCAGATGCGCGATACCGGTGGCGGCAGCGCCTGCGCCGAGGAAGAGAATGCGCTGATCGGAAAGCTTCTGCTTTAAGGCACGAACGGCGGTGTAAAGACCGGTCACCACAACGGCGGCCGTACCCTGAATATCGTCGTTAAAGCACGTCACGCGGTCGCGCCAGGCATCAAGCAGCGCAAAGGCGTTGGTGTTCTGGAAGTCTTCAAACTGAATCAGCACGTTGGGCCAGCGTTCGCGCACGGCGGTGATGAATTCCTCAACGAGCGCCATGTATTCGGGACCGGTAACACGGTGCTGACGCAGCCCCATGTAAAGCGGATCCTTCAAAAACTCTTCGTTGTTGGTGCCGACGTCGAGGGTCACCGGAAGCGCACGCTGCGGATTGACGCCCGCGCAGGCCGTGTAAAGGGCGAGCTTACCGACGGGGATCCCCATGCCGTTCACACCGAGGTCTCCCAAGCCCAGAATACGCTGGCCGTCGGTCACGACGATGATGTCAACGTCATGGTTGGGGACGTTGGCGACGAGTTCGCGCACGCGGCCGCGGTCTTCGCTTGAAATGTAGAGGCCGCGGGCATAACGGAAGATGTGGCTGAACTTCTGGCACGCTTCACCGACCGTGGGGGTGTAAATGAGAGGCATGTACTCTTCAACGTTTTCCATCACAAGCTGGAAGTACAGGGCTTCGTCGCTTGCGTGCACGCTCTCAAGCGTGAGGTACTTGTTGATGGGCGCAGCTTCGCTGTCGATCACTTCCTTTAAGCGGCTCACCTGATCGGCAAAGGTTGAAACGCGCGGAGGCAGAAGGCCTCTGAGTCCCAGACGGTCACGTTCTTCTTCGGTAAACACCGAACCGCGGTTAAGCCACGGGTTGCGCAAAACGGCAACACCGCGGGGCTGATTTCCCTGATTTGTCGTCATAAAAAGTTCTTTTCAAACAGTGGGGAGTATCCGAGGTCTGAGCCCGCGCCCACTCCCTGCGGACATGGGGCTCAGCAAAAAAGTAAGGGGATTTTATCGCCCGGAGCTTGCTGTACTCTGAGCGATAACTGCGGACTAACCCGTCCTATAGCACTTCTAATTTCATTTCCGCCCGGATCTGGGCTTTGCGGTGAGCGCCTTTAAGCGTTCACCGGCAAGCTTTGCCGCTTCCGTATCCGGATAGTCCTTCTGCACGCCCTTGAGCGTTTCGGTGGCTTCCTTTTTCTTGCCGAGGTTCACAAGTGCCGCGGCAAGCGAGAGTTTCGCCTCAGGAATGCGCGCGTCCTGCGGGAAAGCGGCGATCAGGCGCTTCTGTACTTCAACGGCATCCGTAAACTGTCCCTGCGCAAACATGGCGTTACCGAGCCAGTAAAGGGCGGCGGGCATGTAACCGGTCTTGGGGTAGTCGTCAATGAGGCCTTCAAGAATCTTATGACTCTGCGCGTAAGAGCCGTCGGAAAAAAGCTGCAGCGCCAGGTCATAACGGCGGCGCTCTTCCGGGGTTACCGTGATACTTTTGCCGTCGACGCTTTCCAGCTGCGACTCAAAGGCGGCGGTGCGCTTATCGAGGTTGCCGAAAAGGTCCCTCACGGACTTTTGCTGCTGCGCGAGGTCATTGGTGAGCTTTTCAACGCGCCCGGTGAGTTCCGCATTCTGGCTTCTGAGCATCTCAATCTCACGCACGAGCTGCATCTGGGCATTTTGCATGGTCTGCGCCTTTTCCCGCAGCTCCAGAATCGCCTTACGGGCTTCATCGTCGCCAAAAAGAGCAAATGACGGGGTTGAGAGGCCGGCCAAAACCGCGCCCAGGAAAGCGGCGGTGAGAAATTTCTGCTTTATCTGCATGACAAATGTCCGGTTAACGGTAGATCACGTCGGCGCGGCGGTTCTTGGCCCACGCTTCTTCGTTTTCACCGAGATCCACGGGCTTTTCGCGGCCGAAACTCACGGCTTCAATCCGCGAAGACGGAACGCCCAGAAGCTGCAGGCGCTGTTTGACCGCCTCACTGCGCTTCTGGCCCAACGCGAGGTTGTACTCGCGGCTGCCGCGACTGTCGGTGTTGCCCTCAATCGTGACGTTCTGGCTCGGGTTGGCGATAAGACGCCGGGCATTGCGTTCAATCACGGGGAGGTACTTGTCTTCGACGCTGTAGCTGTCAAAGGCAAAGTAAACGGAGTGCTCGGATGTGGCGCGGGTGCTTTCGGCATCGGCTGCATTGGCCTTGGCGTTGGCTTCGGCCTGAGTCGTGCCTTCCTTCAGAGACTCGTCGAGCTCAACGGTGGAGCAGCCGGTGAGCAGTAAAAGCGCGGTAGCCGCTGCGGCTGAAATTGTCTTAGCGATACGATTCACGATAATGCGTCCTTTTGCGGTTGGTTTGATGCGGGCTAAGCCGCCTGCTCAATTTTCTGATTTTACAAAATTCTTATTAATCAACGATCAGAGGTCCCCAGGTGGGCTCACGGATGTCGCCCGCGGGGCCCGTAAGCCACGCGTGCACGGCGCCGTCGGTGCTCACCGTTGCCAAAACGCCGCGTTTGGCGCGCTCCGTGGCGTAAACGATCATCTGACCGTTGGGCGAAAAACACGGGCTTTCATCGGCTGCGTTATTGGTGAGGATCATTTCCTGGCCGCTTGCCAGATCCATGGCGGTCACGCGGAACCGGCCCGCCACACGGGTGACGTAAGTAAGCACCGTCCCGTCGGGATTTAAGGCGGGGCTTACCGCGTAATCGGCACCGAACGTGACCCGCTCAGCCGGCGTGCCGCCCTCCAAGGCCTGGCGGTAGATCTGCGCCGAGCCACCGCGGTCACTCGTAAAGTAAATGTACTTGCCGTCCGGAGAAAACACCGGTTCCGTGTCAATCGCGTAGGAGTGCGAGAAACGGCTCACGCCGGTGCCGTCGGTGTTGATCATGAAAATCTGCGTAAAGCCGTCGCGGGAAAGCGCAAGCGCCACCTTCTTGCCGTCGGGGCTGAAGGCCGGGGCCGAATTGTTGCCCCGGAAGTTCGCAAGCACCCTTCTGCGGCCGGTGGCAACCGTATGGATGTAGACAACGGGCTTTTGCGCTTCAAAGGAGACGTACGCGAGCTGCTTGCCGTCAGGGCTCCACGCCGGAGAAATGATGGGCTCGCGGCTTTTCAGCGCCGGCAGGGCGTTAGCGCCGTCGCTGTCGGCGACAATGAGTTCAAAACTCTTTTTACTATACTCAGCCACGTACGCCAGGCGCGAGGCAAAAAGGGCCCCGAGCCCGGTGAGCTTTGTGTAGATCCGGTCGGCAATGCGGTGCGCGGTCATTCTGAGCTGCCGGTTGTCGGTAATCCACTGCCCGCGGTCGACTTCGGCGTTTTGCACCGTGTCAAAAAGCCGGTAACGGATGTCCCAGGTGCCGTCAGCAAGGCGGATGATGCTGCCCGTGGCGAGCATGGCGGCTTCCTTACCCCGCCAGAACTCCAGGTTCGGGCGCACGCTTTCTTCAAGCGTGGCTTCTGCTTCACCCACAATAATCCGGAAGGCGCCCGTGCGGCTTAAGTCAGCCGCCACCACGCGCATCGGATCGATTCCGGTTTCCGCCGCCCCGTTCATGGGGGCATAAGCCAGAGGAATCTGATTGGCGCCGACGCCCGTGATTTCAATGCGCAGCTGGGCATTTACCGCGGCAGCGGGCCCTAAAAGTGCGGCCGATGCGGCTGCCGAAAGAAGACTGCGGCGCTCCAAGCGAAAAGTCATATCCGTCCTTTTTTGCAACAACAACGAATCCGTTCTTACGTTTGTGTGCCGAAGCCCGCCAAAAAAGGCGCGCTCCGGCACAAGGTTGCCTGCGTAACGGGCTTATCAGTGACGGAAGTGACGTTCACCGGTAAAGACCATCACGATGCCGCGCTCATCGGCGGCGGCAATGACTTCGTCGTCACGGATCGAGCCGCCCGGCTGGATCACGCAGGTTGCGCCCTGATCAACGATCACATCGAGTCCGTCGCGGAACGGGAAGAAGGCGTCGCTCGCGGCGGCGCTCCCCGCCAGAGAAAGGCCGGACTCCTGCGCCTTAATGGCCGCAATGCGTGCGGAGTCCACGCGGCTCATCTGCCCCGCGCCCACACCGAGCGTCATACCGTTATGCGCATAAACAATGGTGTTGGACTTCACAAAGCGCGCGATATTCCAAGCAAACATCATGTCGGCGATCTGCGCGGACGTGGGCTGCTTCTTTGTCACAACCTTGAGGTCAGACTCGCTGCAGAGCTGATTGTCCGGGGTCTGCACCAAGAGGCCCCCGCCCACACGCTTAAATTCGTAGTCGTTGTGCGCCGTCCCCGGGGCGACCGTGAGAAGCCGGAGGTTCTTTTTCACGGCAAAGGTGTCGCGGGCTTCAACGGTAAAGCTCGGGGCAATCACGACTTCGGCAAACTGCTTTACGACTTCAGAGGCCGTGGCGCCGTCCACTTCACGGTTAAAGGCGATGATGCCGCCGAACGCACTCTTGGGGTCGGTCTTAAAGGCCTTGAGATAGGCTTCATGAGCATCCACGCCGATCGCGGCGCCGCAGGGGTTAGCGTGCTTGATGATCACGCACGCGGGCGTCGTGAAGCTTCGCACCGCTTCCCAGGCCGCATCGCTGTCGGCGATGTTGTTGTAGGAGAGTTCCTTACCCTGGAGCTGGCTGTAACCGGCCAAAAGCCCCGGAGCAATGAAATATTCGCGGTAAAACGCCGCCATCTGATGCGGATTTTCGCCGTAGCGCATATCCTGCACCTTCACCCACTGACGCGTGAAGACGTCCGGGAACTGCTTCGTCTTTTCGCGCTTTTCATCGAGGCTTGTGAGGTAGTTGGTGATTGCGGCATCGTACCGGGCGGTATGGGCAAAGACTTTCTTCGCAAGCGCCAGACGCATGTCGGCGTCGACCTCACCCTTCGTTTTAATGGCGTTTAAAACCTTGTCGTAATCCGTGGGATCAACGATCACGGTGACGGATTCGTGGTTCTTGGCGGCAGCGCGGATCATCGTGGGGCCGCCGATATCGATGTTTTCAACAGCAAGCTCAAACGTGCAGTCCGGACGCGCAATCGTCTGCTCAAAGGGATAGAGGTTCACGCAGACGATGTCAATCGTACCGATGTTGTGGTCTGCGAGAGCCTTCATGTGCTCGGGCACGCAGCGGCGTGCAAGAATCCCGGCGTGAATGTGCGGATCAAGCGTCTTCACGCGCCCGTCAAGCATCTCGGGAAACCCCGTGTAGTCGGCAACCTCACGGCAGGGGATGCCTTCTTTCTGCAAAAGCTTTGCGGTTCCGCCCGTGGAGAGAATCGAATACCCGAGCTCAACGAGCCCGCGGGCAAAGTCGGCGACACCGGCCTTATCCGAAACACTGATCAGTGCCTGTTTGGTCATGCTTTCATTTCCTTATAAAAAGCGTCAAATGACAAAAAACTAAAACGAAGAATCTTTTAAAAATCCGTGGAAAACCAGTTTTTTATGCAGCGTATTGCGGTTGATGCCGAGTAAAACCGCGGCTTTTTTCTGGTTTCCCTCACACTTATCCATTGCCCACTTCAAAAGCGGCCTCTCCGCAGCCGTCACAATCATTTCGTGCAGCGGCAGCCCCTTGTTGCCTTCCAAATCCCGAACGTAGGCTTCCACGCGCGCCACCACCATGCGGGCAAATTCCTCGGCGAGTTCCCGGGAATTAAGCCGCGCACGCAGCTGCGCAAGGCGCCGGGCTTCCGCCTCTTCTGCCGTCAGCCCCGTATTGTCGTTGATTTTTTCGTTTGTCAGGCTCTGCATATCGAAAAATTTGTTTCAAACCAATTTTTAACGGCGCGCGTCAGTTCCGCGGCATCATCGATTCTTACAAAGGCACGGGCGGCCTCAGCTCCACCCGCCAGCCGCTTTAAGTACTGCGGGATGTGCTTGCGGAAGCTCCTTAAAACAAAAAGGGCGTTGTCTTCTGCTGCTCCCGCTGTGTGAAGCGCAAGGTGCTGCAAAAGGACGTCCTCCACAGCCTTTGCATCGGGCTCGCCGGGGTCGGAACCGCCCGCAAGAAGCGCTTTCGTGCGGGCAAAAATCCAGGGGTTACCCAAGGCCGCCCGACCGATCATGACGCCTGCAACAGGCAGGGTTTTGAGTAAATGAAGGACTTTTTGCGGTGTGTCGGCGTCGCCGTTGACGATCACGGGAATACGCACGCTTTGGGCAACACGCCGCACGGTCTCATATTCGGCCGTGCCGGTGAAGCGCTGCGCGCGGGTTCTGCCGTGCACGGTGAGCATCCGGGCGCCTTCTGCCTCAAAGGCCGCAGCCAGCTCCACAGCGTTTTTGTGCGCCTCGTCCCAGCCGGTGCGCATTTTGACGGTCACGGGAATGTCAACTGCCTGCACCACCGCGCGGACAATGGCAGTTGCTGTTTCCGGATACTGCATAAGGGCCGATCCGCAGGCCTTGCCGCAGACCATGCGCGCGGGACACCCGAAATTGATGTCAACGGCTTTCGCGCCCGCCGCTTCGGCGTACTGCGCGGCGTCAGCCATTTCTGAGGGATCAGCCCCGAGAATCTGAATGACGGGAAAGGGATCGTCGGGATCAACCCGCCAGCGCCCGGCGCTTTTGCGGGTGTCTCTGAGCCGCTCTTCACTGGCGACCATTTCCCCCACCGTAAGCCCCGCGCCCATCTCCCGGCAGATACGGCGAAACGCCGCATCGGTGACACCCGCCATCGGAGCGAGAACCACCGGAACATCAGCAACAAAAGTACCGATCTGCATGGGAAAACGAAAACCGTCAGCGTCTGTCAGAGAAGATTGTTCATTGTAAAGGATAGTGCTTAGCCGTGCCTAAAAATCAGGCACGAAATTTCGGGCGGGCACATGTTAAGAAAGCGCTTTTGTCACAACGGCTGCCGTCGTACGCAAAACGCCCGCCTTGCTGAGTGCCGTGTAAGCCGCCGTAAGGCTCCCGTTTGTGTCAATCGCGCGCGAAGCGTCTTCAATAAGCGCCGTCTTAAAGCCTGCCGCAGCCGCGTCAAGCGCCGTCCACGTGACACAGAAGTCGGTGGCAAGCCCGCAGACAAAAACGTCGGTCACGCAGCGCTCCCGTAAGTAGCCCGCAAGGCCCGTAACGGTTTTACGGTCGGCAGCCAAAAACCCTGAATAGCTGTCGCAGTCTTTTTCGCGGCCCTTGCGGATCACGGCGTCCGCAAGGGCCGTCTTAAGCCCCGCGGCAAAGGCGGCACCTTCGCTTCCCGCCACACAATGCTGCGGCCACAGTACCTGCGTGCCGTAAGGCATTTCAATTGTTTCAAAGGGGGCTTTTCCAGGGTGCTCAGAAGCAAAACTCGCGTGATCTGCCGGATGCCAGTCGGCAGTTAAAACCACAGTGTCAAAAAGGGGCATCAGGGCGTTTACGGGTGCCACAACCGCGTCGCCCTCTGCAACCGCCAAGGCTCCGCCCGGCAGAAAGTCGTTCTGAATATCGACCACAATGAGTGCGTTTGCCATTCTTTCCACCTTTTGTTCAGCTGTCTCAGAGATCAACCCCTGCTTCGGCGCATTCCCGGATGAGTTTTTCGGCAATCTTCGCCGCAGGCAGCGCCCGCGCTTCACACGCGCCCTGTCCGCAGGCAAATTCCATCAGATCATCCCGATTCTCCCGCCGTGCCGCAACTTCCACGGGCCGCATGACAGAGAGCTGCGCGGGATAAGCCGCACGGTCAGCCCGGGCCTCCTCGGCCGCTTCGACAAGGCCGTTTGCGATCACACGGGTCAGTCTCCCCGACGCAACGCGCGTGAGCCTCGTTATGCTGTCGGAAGCAAACTGAAGCGCCCGCTTGTGTGCGGGATGTGCGCCGCTTTCGGGAGCCGCAAGAAACACCGTGCCCGCCTGCACGGCCCCGGCCCCGAGCATGAGCGCCGCCGCAGCCTGCCGGCCCGTCATGATGCCGCCTGAAGCCGCAACGGGAACATTACTCACGCGTGCCGCCGGGCCGATGAGGCTCATGAGCCCCACCTGCGCTTCGGTGTCGGCCACTTCAAAATTGAGCCTTGGGCCGCCCGCTTCAATGCCCTGCACCACGATGCAGTGAGCCTGAGCCGAACGCATCACCTTCACTTCCCTTAAGGTTGTCGCGGCCGCAATCATGCGGATGCCGGCAGCGGTGAGCTTTTCCGCATAGACCTCGCGTAAGCCCCCGAAGGTAACCGACACCGCAGGAACCTTCAGTGCAATCAAAACGTCAAGCTGCTTTTCAAAGTCAGGAAGCGAAAACCGAACCCCTGCGCAGCCGAGATCAGCTTTTAAAGCCTCAAGCGCTTCTTCGGTTTCCGCCGCTCCTTTTTCGTCAAACGCGCCGCGCGCGGGCGAGCGGACATTGACGGCAAAGGGCCGATCCGTAAGGCCCCGCACTTCTTTAACGGCCGCCGCCGTTTCCTCAGGCGTCATAAAGTCAGCCGCCAGGATCCCGAGCCCCCCGGCGTTACTCACCGCCGCCGCAAGCGCTGGCCCGGCAATATCAGCCATCGGCGCATTCATCAGGGCGTGCGCCACCCCGAAGGTTTCACGAAACTGTGCCGTCTCAGGCGTCAAAAGCAATGTCATTCGTCAAAAAGATGAAAAGGAGTTGTGCGGTTTTCTTCACAAAGCGCTTCGTACTGCGCGGCCGACCCGATATTGCCCCAGAATCCGTCCCAAACCTCGGCGCGCACGCGCGCCTTCTGCCAGATCCAGGGGAAAAGTTTGGCGGCAACGGGTCTGACGTTAACGAAAATTTTGGGCGACACCACCATGATGCAGCCGTAGGTATGAGGCCCCGCGCCCGGACGCACCGTGCCGTCAGCGGCGACCGTCATGTCGCCCCTGACATGAAACCCGGGATTGGGAACCGCCACCATAAAGGCGTCGTAGTCGCCCGCCTCAATCTCAGCGGCTTTTGCGTTGAGTCTTTCCATCGGGTAGTCGTGCACGACGTCACCCGCGACCGCGACAAAAGGCGTCACGCCGTCGGTTAACAGGGGAAGCGCTTTGGCAATCCCCCCGCGGGTTTCAAGCGCGTCCGTTTCCTTATCGCCCTCGCGGCTGATTTTCATCGTGATGCCGCGCGCGGCATACGCTTCGGGCATCGGCTCAAAGGCGTCGGCAAGGTATGCGGTATTCACGACGAGATCGGTGATGCCCGCCTTTTTCAGCCCCGAAATCTGCCAGTCCCAGAGCCGGTACTTTCCGACGGGCAACAAGGGCTTCGGTACCCAGTCGGTATGCGGCCTTAAGCGGCTGCCGCGTCCCGCGGCAAAAATCAGTGCCCGCATCTCAGTATGTGTACCCCTGAATGAGTTTTTCTTCTTCAAAGCAGTCCAAGAGCCAGTTAAGGGGCTTTAATTCATCGTAGCGGTTCGCGGTCTGCCGCACATAGCGCACAAACCGCGGCGTATCGGCGATGTACTTTTCCCGTCCGTCCCGGTACTTGGTGCGCGCGAAAATCCCGAGAACCTTTAAGTGACGCTGAATCCCGGCCCACTCCACGTCGCGCCAGAAGCTGCCGAAATCCTTCGGAACAGGGATTCCTGCCTTACGGGCCTTTTCCCAGTAGCGGATCGTGATATCGAGCACAAACTCTTCGTCCCAGCTTACAAAGGCGTCACGCATCAGACTTGCGATGTCGTAACTTACGTGCCCGTAAAGCGCATCCTGAAAGTCAAGTACGCCGGGAAGCGGGTCACTTACCATGAGGTTGCGCGGCATGAAGTCGCGGTGCACGAAGACGCGGGCTTCCGCAAGGTTGTTGGCAATGATTTTGTCAAAAACCGCCTCAATCACCGCCGTCTGCTTTTCGCTCATCGTGAACTTGCGGTGTTTGGCAACGTACCACTCGTTAAAGAGATGGATTTCGCGGGAAAGAACGGCCTTATCGTATTCCGGTAGCACACCCGGGCGGCTTGCCGCCTGCCACTGCACCAGAGCGTCGGTTGCGGCATCAAAAAGCGCCGGCGCGTTTTTCTCATCAAGCACATTTAAAAACGTCTCGCGCCCGAGGTCATTCATGAGAATAAAGCCCTGCGCTTCATCCGTTTCAAAGAGCTGCGGGACGTTGAGGCCCGCGGCCTGCATCAGGCCGTCAATCCGGACAAAGGGGGCAATGGGTTCTTTATCGGGCGGCGCGTCCATCACAATGAACGTTTTGCCGTCTTTGCCGCTCACTCGGAAGTAGCGCCTGAAACTCGCGTCAACGCTTGCCGGGGCAATCGATTCCGTATCAATGCCGTAGGCCGCATCAAGGCCCCTGAGCCACTTAACCGCGCACGCCAGACGCGCATCACCCTTTGCCGTATCGCTCATAAACCCAACTTTGTCAGATAGAAAGAAGACCGACCCCCCTATAATCACAGGATCGGTTTTGGAATCCAACACTATAAAGCCTCATGCCCCGGAATACTTCGCATCCGCGTCTTCTGACGCTTGCTGCCGCCGTTTCGTGCGCTCTTGCCGCGCCCGGCCTTTACGCACAGGACGTCTCCGGCGAGAAACTCGCGCTTGCGTCTGAAAGCCGTCTCAATGACGACGCCGCGCTTTTACAAAAAGGCGCAAGCATTGTCTCGGCCGAAGTGATTGAAGGGTCGCCTCAGACCGAGCTCGTTTTGTCCGGCAACGCCGAGGTGCGCCACGCCGGCAGTGTCGTCAAAGCCGACCGCATCACCTACACGCAGGCTACCGGTGAAGTCGCGGCCGAAGGTAACGCGCTCGTTGCCCGCAAGGGTTCGAGCGTCAAAGCCCCGAAACTCACCTATCAGCTCGACAACGAAACCGGGGAAGCCCAAAACGCCGAGTACGAGTATGCCCCGAGGCGCTTAAGAGCCGAAGCCAGCTGCATCCGGCTTAAGACCGACGACATCACCGAACTCACGGACGTGCTTCTTACCACCTGTCCCAAGGGCGACAACAGCTGGTGGATCACTATGAACGAGGTGAGTCTGGATGAATATGCCCAGCAGGGTACCGGCACGGGCGCCGTGCTCCACCTGGGGGGCATTCCGGTTCTGGGCACCCCCTGGTTTTCCTTTCCCATGACGCAGGAGCGCAAAAGCGGACTTTTGACGCCCACGCTCGGCATGAGTTCCTCCCGCGGGCTTGACCTCTCACTGCCCTACTACTTTAATATCGCGCCCAATTACGACCTCACGCTCACGCCGCGGGTGATGAGTAAGCGCGGCGTGGGGCTGGGTTCTGAGGTGCGGTTTAAACAGCGCTTTATCGAAGGAGTCCTCGCGGGCGAATACATGCCGCAGGATCGTGAGCGCGATGAAAAGCGCTGGGGCATCACCGCCGACGTGCGCGGCGCCTGGCAGGGCTTTACCTACGGCGTGAACTACAACCGTGTGAGCGACAAGGACTATCCCGATGACTTCGCGGGCGGCATCCGCTCCGCAACCGAAGATCTTCTCGCGCAGGACTATTGGCTCACCTATTCGGGGAGCTGGTGGAACGCCGCACTCAGAGTCAATCAGCATCAGGCCCTTGAGATTCTCGCCTACGACCGCCCCTACGAGCGCGTCCCGCAGCTCACATGGAACGCCTACCTTTCTGACGCCGCCGGGTTTGAACTCACGACAACCCTTGACGCCACGCGTTTTAAGCATGTTTTGGGCAACCGCTGGTACAACAACAACGATGTGGAGCACTTCTCCGACGGCGACCGCCTTGTGGTAAGCCAGAAGATTGCCTATCCGCTGCAGGGAGCCGGCTGGTTCATTAAGCCGCAGGCCGAACTCATCGGCACCTGGTATTCGCTTGACACGCCCTACAGCCGCGAGTTCGGCGAAACCAGCATCTCGCGCACGGTTCCGGTGTTTTCGGTTGATTCGGGCCTTATTTTTGAAAAGAACATGTCGCTTTTCGGACGCGACACGGTGCAGACCCTGGAGCCCCGGCTCTTTTACGCCTACATTCCCGAGCGCGACCAAAGCGAGATTCCGCTTTTTGACACGGACGTGATTGACGCCGGCTTTGCCCAGCTTTTTAACGCCAACGAATATGCGGGCTGGGACCGTGTGGGCGAAACCAATCAGGTCTCCGCCGCCGTCACAACGCGCTTTATTGATTCGGAAACAGGTCTCGAGTGGTTTAAGGCGGGCCTCGGGCAGCGCTACTACTTTAACGATCAGCGCACCGCAATTGACGGCACGCGCATCCGGATGGACGACAGTAAGGGCGACCTTCTCGCAACCGTTGGAGCGCGCCTTACGCGCAACATCAATGCAAGTGCCTACGCGCAGTACTCCTACGACAGAAGTAAGCTTGAACGCGCCAACGCGGGCGTGCGCTGGCAGCCCAAACCCATGTCGGTGATGGGGCTTTACTACCGCTACAACCGCGCAAGCTACAACGACCTTCTCGCAGGCCGCTACAACCGCATTCAGTACAACCATGACGGGTACGACGAGGACAAGTACATCCGCCAGGTCGATTTCTCGATGCAGTGGCCCTTATCGGAGCGCTGGTATATTCTCGCGCGCCAGAACTACTCCTTTGATCACGGCAAGTTCATCGAAAGCCTTGTGGGCTTTGAACACCGCGCCGACTGCTGGACGGTGCGCGCGGTGGCACAGCGCTACACCTCGAGCAACGACTCCCGTGAAACGAATTTTTACTTACAGCTCGAACTGACTGGTTTAGGCTCCATCGGCAGCAGCCCGCTTGCAGCGCTCACGCGCGGCATCCGCGGCTACCAGACGCAGAGTCCTATTCCTTCAACCGTCGGAACCTATGACTATTACCAGTAAACTGATCCGTGCGGCCGTGGCCGCAGCCCTCACGGGCACCTTTGCCCTGCAGGCTCAGACCATTACCGAAACGACCGAACCTGTGACCGCAGGGGAAGTGACGATCGATCCGGACGCCAATTACCGGCCGCTTGACCGCATCGTTGCGGTGGTCAACAACGACGTCATCACCGAGTTTGAACTGCAAAACCGCGTGCGTCAGGTTGCCGTCAACCTGCGCCGCCAAAATATTGAGCTCCCGCCGATGCCGCAGCTCAGAGCGCAGGTTTTGGACCGCCTCATCACGGAAAAGGCCATGCAGCAGAGAGCGCGCGAAATCGGCGTGCGTGTGGACGAGCAGATGGTGACGGCTTCGATTGAACAGATCGCCCGCAACAACAAGCTCACCACGGACGAACTCAGAAGCCGCCTGCGCGACGAAGGGGTGTCCTGGTCTGCTTTCCGCAGCCAGATCCGCGATGAAATCACGCAGCAGCGGCTGCGCGAGCGGGAAGTTGACTCCAAGATCAACATTCCGGAAAGCGAAGTGGACGCGTATCTCGCCGAACAGGCGGGCTTTACGGGCAGCGACACGATGGAATACCGCGTGGAGCATATCCTGCTGCCCCTGCCCGCCGACGGCATTGAAAGCGAGGAAGGGCGCAAAGTAAAGGCGCTTGCTGAAGACATCCTTGAGCGCGTGCAAAAGGGTGAGGACTTTGCAAAGCTTGCTGCCGCCTATTCCAAGGCGTCCGATGCGATGGAAGGCGGGGACCTCGGCTGGCGCGACTCCACCCGTCTGCCCTCCGTTTTCTGGCAGGCCATCAAAAATAATGTAAAAACCGGCTACAGCACACTGATTGAAGGCGACAGCTCCATTCACATCATCAAGCTTGTCGGCGAACGCGACGGCGTGAAGGCAAAACTGGCGGGTGCTCCGGTTGAGCAGACCCACGTGCGTCACATCCTGATGTTTGCTTCGGACCTGATGCCCGAAGCTCAGGTGGTGCGCCGCTTAAACGACATCAAGCAGCGCGTGCAAAAGGGTGAAGCTGACTTCGCCACCTTTGCCCGCTTAAATTCCGCAGATGCTTCCGCCACGCGCGGCGGTGACCTCGGGTGGCTCCTGCCCGGCGACACCGTCCCGGAATTTGAAGCGGCGATGAAAAACCTCAAGCCCGGTGAGATTTCCGATCCGGTTCGCTCGCCCTTCGGCTACCACCTCATCCAGGTGGTGGAACGCCGCACGCAGGTTGCTGACGCAACGCGCTCACGTCTGGCTGCCCGTCAGGCCCTGCGCGAAAAGAAACTCGCCGAAGCCGTTGCCACCTGGCAGCGCGAACTGCACGACAAGGCTTACGTCGACATCCGCCGCGACAACCTTTAAGCCGTAAGGAGGGCTGACCTATGGTTTCACCCGTTGCGGTTACCACCGGAGAGCCCGCCGGCATCGGGCCGGAAGTGTCGGTAAAGGCGGCTTTTGCCGCCGACTTTCCCGTCACCCTGATCGGCGACGAACGGTTTCTGAGGGAAACGGCCGAAAAAGCCGGCCTTCCCTCAGCATTTCCCGCCAACGTCCGTTTTCACAATATCCCGCTTGCCGCCCCCGTGGTCCCGGGCAGGCTTGATGTGCGCAATGCCCCCTACGTTGTGGAGACACTGAAATGCGCCTGCGACGGCGCGTTAGCGGGGACCTTCAGCGCGGTCACCACCGGCCCCGTGCAAAAAAGCATCATTTCCGATTCCGGTCTTGAATTTACCGGGCACACCGAGTTTTTTGCCGGCAGAAGCCGCGTCAAGCGCGTTGTGATGATGCTCACGTCAAGCGAAAAGGCGGACGCCCTGCGCGTAGCGCTTGCGACAACGCACCTGCCGCTCGCAAAAGTTCCTGCCGCCATCACCGGGGAACTTTTAGACGACGTGATCGGCATTCTCGTGCGCGACCTCAGAGAGCGCTTCGGGATTTCCGGCCCCAAAATTGCGGTGACGGGATTAAACCCCCACGCAGGCGAATCCGGGCACATGGGCCGCGAAGAGATTGACGTCATCTCCCCGGCCATCGGCCGCGCGCAGCAAAAAGGTTTTTCCGTCACCGGGCCCTGGCCCGCGGACACCATTTTCGTACGCGAGCACGAAAGGCACTACGACGCAATTCTCTGTATGTACCATGATCAGGGGCTGCCTGTACTGAAACGCGAAGGCTTCGGGCACGGCATTAACGTGACGCTGGGGCTGCCGTGGATCCGCACTTCAGTCGATCACGGAACGGCCCTTGATATCGCCGGGAAAAACATCGCCGACACCGGCAGCATGACCGCGGCCCTCGATTTGGCGCGTCAGATGGTGCGCCACGCCACAGGCGACTATTCGTTTTGATTTTTTTTAAAGGTTACACGCCATGCAGATGCTGGAAGGACACCGCGCCCGCAAACGTTTCGGGCAGAATTTTCTGCACGACGAATACTGGATTTCAAGAATTGCGCGCGCTGTTGACGCGCAGCCCGGGGAATTCATCGTGGAAATCGGCCCGGGGCAGGCAGCGCTCACCCGTGAACTCGTGGGCGGCGCCGGACATGTGAACGCCGTGGAAATCGACCGCGACCTTGCTGCCTGGCTTAAAACCCAGTTTGCCGAAAGTGAACTCACGCTCATTGAGGCCGATGCGCTCACGCTTGATTGGACGGCCGTAGCCGGCGAAAAGCGCATGCGCGTTGTCGGAAACCTCCCCTACAACATCTCCTCGCCTCTGCTGTTTCACCTCATGAAGGCGGCTTCCTGCGTCATTGACCAGCACTTTATGCTGCAGCGCGAAGTGGTGGACCGCATGACGGCGGCTCCCGGCACCAAAACCTACGGCAGACTCTCGGTAATGCTGCAGTGGCGCTACAAAATGCATAAGCTCTTTGACGTGCCGCCCGGCGCCTTTACGCCCGCGCCCAAAGTCGTGAGTTCCGTCGTGCGCATGATTCCGCGAAGAGCCGAAGAAGTGCTCCCGGTGGACTTTGACATGCTCTCTTCGGTCGTTGCCAACGCCTTCGGACAGCGCCGAAAAACGCTCAGAAATGCGCTCTCAGTCCTTTTAACGGAAGAGGAAATCCGCGCGGCCGGCGTAGACCCCCAGGAGCGCGCCGAAAAGCTTCCGCTCATTCACTTTGTGAACCTTGCCAACAAGGCTTCTGAACTGAAGCGCAAACCCGTTATTCAGGGCGCTCAGGCCTCCGACGAATGACCCGACTTTTTCCTTCAAACCCCAAAAGGAGCGTGCCGTGAGTGACAGACAACTTCCCAAAATCGTGGTTCTTGCAACCGGCGGCACCATTGTGAGTTCCGGCGCCTCCGCCGTACAGGTAACGGGCTACAGTATCGACAAAGTCCGCGTGGACGATATCCTCGCAACGGTCCCGGCACTTTCCGATATTGCCCGAATTGAAGCCGAACAGATCAGCAACATCGATTCGGGTTCCATGACCTCCGCCGTCTGGCTCAAACTGGCTTCACGCATTGAGGCGCTCGCTTCTGACCCCGACGTTGCCGGCTTTGTCGTCACGCACGGCACGGACACGATGGAAGAGACGGCGTTTTTCCTGCATCTGACGCTTCATACCGCCAAGCCCGTGGTCTTTACGGGCGCCATGCGCCCGGCCACCGCCGTGAGTGCCGACGGCCCCTTTAATCTCTATAACGCCGTGCGCGCGGCCGCAGCCCCGGAAAGTGCCGGCAAAGGCGTTTTAATCGTCTTTAACGACCGCATCTACTCCGCGCGCTTTGCCGCCAAACGCCACCCCACCAATCCGGATGCCTTCGGCGGGGGCGACTTTGGGGCCCTGGGCCTTATTGCCGGAAGCCACGTGGAATATCTGCAGACGCCCGTCAAAAAACATACCGTGCGAAGCGACTTTACGGTGCCTGCGGGACCGCTGCCGCGCGTGGATATCCTCACAAGCCACGCCGATGACGACGGTGTTTTAATCCGCGCCGCGGTCGAAGCCGGTGCCAAGGGCATTATTTACGCCGGCACCGGCAACGGCTCGGTGCATGAAGCCTCCGAACCCTGGCTTTTTGATGCCGCGGAAAAAGGGGTTCTCATTGTGCGGGCAAGCCGCACCGGCGACGGCATGACCACCGAAGGCCTTGCCAAGTGGCAGAAGGCCGGATTTATTCCGGCGGGAACGCTCTCAGCCCAAAAGGCGCGCATTCTGCTGCAGCTCATTCTCCTTGAGAGCCGCGACGCCAAAGTTGCGGCGGAGCTTTTCAGTGAGTACTGAGCGAAAAACCGCACAAAAAAGCCGGGCGCAAACCCGGCTCTGCAGCTTGCAGGTGGCCATTGCGGCTGCCTTTTGCTTTAAAGCGTATCAGGCCAAACTTCTTTGGCGATTTCCACCACCAGGCGGACCTTGGCCCACTGGGCTTCCTCGGTGAGGATGTTGCCTTCTTCCGTGGAAGAAAAGCCGCACTGGGGCGACAACGCCAGCTGATTTAAGGGCACGTACTTCGTGGCTTCCTTAATGCGGGCCTTCACGGCTTCCTTATCCTCAAGCACCGGGAACTTCGAGGTGATAAGCCCCAGAACCACCGTCTGGTCCTTGATGAAGCGCAGCGGCTCAAAGCTCCCCGCGCGGTCCGTGTCGTATTCAAGGAAAAAGCCGTCCACACGGCAGTGCGAGAAGAGAATGTCGGCCACCGGTTCGTAGCCCCCGGAAGAGAACCAGGTCGAGCGGAAGTTGCCGCGGCAGATGTGCATCGTGACGGTGAGATCCGCGGGCTTTTTGTCGAGAATCTTATTGATGCAGGCCACGTACAGGCGCCCGATGCGGTCCACGTCGATGCCGCGGTCGGCATAGACCTTACGCTTTTCAGCCGAGCAAAATTCCCCCCAGCTCGTGTCGTCAAACTGCAGATACCGGCAACCGCGCTCGTAGAGAGCGAGCATCGCGTCGGTCCAGGCCTGCGCAATGTCGTCAAACAGGCGCTCTTCGTTGTCCCGGTAGATATCGATCGGCTGATAGTCGGTCGCGCGCACGCAGCAGATCAGGTGCAGCATCGAGGGCGACGGAATCGTGTACTTCACGGGCGTTGTGCCGGCGATTTTCTTCAGGCGGTCAAAGGCATCGAGAAACGGATGTTTTTCCGGAAAACCGATGCGGCCGTCGATCACCACGGTCTCGGCCTTCGGCTGCTTTCCTTCAAAATGCACGGACCAGGCTTCGGCCTTGATGTGCTTGATGCCGGACAAAGCCGCAATGAAGTCAAGGTGCCAGAAGGAGCGTCGGAACTCGCCGTCGGTGACGGCCACAAGACCGTTTTGCTTTTCTTTTCTCACAAGATCGGCGATTTCACGGTCTTCCACGGCCGTGAGTTCATCACGGGTAATGACGCCGGCCGCAAAATCAGCGCGGGCTCTTTTGACGGCGTTGGTTCGCAGGAAGCTGCCGACCACGTCGGCACGGTACGGAGGATTAATGCGGCTCATGTTACGGGTTCCCATTTTTGTGTGTATCGGGCGTCCGGCACGAAAAAGGCCGGACAAGATGGCTGAGATTGTGCCATCACGCCCGCAAAGCCGCATCGGTAATACTGCAAAGGCTTAACGGAAAACGCGGGCCGGTCCCGAAGCGCTCAGAGCCGCTATGCCCCAGACAAGGACCGCGGCAACAAGCGAAAGTGAGGCCGCAAAAAAGCCCGAATACGTGTAAAGAACACTGAAAATCCAGGGTCCGAGCCCGGCAGCGAGGTACCCCACCCCCTGAGACACCGCAGAAATCTGCGCCATCTGCACAGGGCCGTGGCTTTTCATCGCCATCACGATAAGCGCAAAAGTAAACATCCCGCCCTGGGGGATGCCGGCCAGAAAGCAGCCCGGCCACACCCACCAGCCTCCAGCCTGCCAGCAGGCGATCCCGGCCAAAAACATCACGGTCATTAAAACCGCCGTGCGTTTTAAAGACCCGAGCCTGCGGATAATCGCATCAAGCCAGAGGCTCCCCGGAAGACTGCAGAACAAAAAGAAGGCGACCGCCAGTCCCGCCGCCGACGTCGTAAAACCGCGTTCGGTGAGCGCCGTCGGCAGCCACGCGCAGGTTGTGTAGACGGTAAGCGACTGCATGCCCATCGTGAGAATCACGGCCCAGGCGGCGCCCGTTTTAATGAGCCTTACCATTCCGCCCTTGTCGGCAGCCGCGGCTTTCGCGGCGTCATCGGTCTTGACGCGCGGCCACAGGCAAAGCGCCGGAACAATGAACGCCAGCCACACAGCCATCACGGCAATGTGTGAATCCGCAAGGTGCGCCAAAGGGGCCGAGGTCCACGTGCCGATCGTGCCTGAAAGCCCCACCACAACGGTGTAAAGCCCCATCGCGCGCGCCGCCTTGTCCGGCGCCTGCGCCTTTAAAAGTACCGGCACAAGCACGTTTAAAAAGGCAATCCCGGCTCCCACAAACACTGTGCCCGCAAATAAAAGCGCCATGCTTTCGGTTACGCGGCAAAGCGTGCCGAGAAGCAGCAGCCCCAATGCCGCCGCAATCGTCTTATGCATGCCGATGCGCTCAGAAAGCGTCACGGCAGGAAACGAAAAAAGGCCGAACGCGAGAACCGGCAGGGCGTTTAAGACACCGAAAGCCTGATAGGAAAGCCCGAAGTCCCGCAAAACAACGTCAGCCGCAGGCCCCACGGAGGTTACGGGCCCCCGCATTGCAAAGGCCATCAGAAAGAGCGTGCATAGAGCGAGCGCTGATGTTGTTGTGGAGCGGCGAGAGTCGGTCATAAAGGCTGGGCCAAAAGAGGGTGGCGGGAACTTACCGAAGCCGAATAACAAAAAAGCCCGCTTTTCAGCAGGCCTCATCAACGTCTCAAAAAGAGATCCGTGGTGGCTAGGGACGGAATCGAACCGCCGACACGCGGATTTTCAGTCCGCTGCTCTACCGACTGAGCTACCTAGCCGCCTCAGGAAGTTCGGAACTATACAGAGACTTAAACTGTTTTGCAAGTGCCGCAGAAAACATTTTTGCCTCCGCTCTCTTGAACAGGGACCGAGAGCCTTCGGGATTCGGCTTTTGCGTATGGCATCCGAAAACTTAACATCCGCAGAGCATTTCTTAAGTTTTTCCAAATGTTTCCGCTCGTATAATCCCTGCTCCATGGAAAAAACGATAAAGTTTTGCCTGCCGGAACCCCAGCCGGCGGAGACAAAACACGGATGAACACTCATGCAGCTGCTTTGTCTTGGCCTGAATCACACCACAGCACCGCTTTCGGTGCGTGAACGCGTTGCGTTCGGCCCCGATGAAATCGGGCCCAGCCTTCATGCGCTGCGCGACAGGCTCGCCGGCAGCGGTGAGGGCGCTCTGTCCGAAGCGATGATTCTTTCGACCTGCAACCGCACCGAAATCTACTGCGCTGCAGAAGACGCAGAAAAGGCCGCTCAGTCGCTCACGCACTTTATTGCCGAAACCAAAGCGGTGTCGCTTGCGCAGCTTGAGCCGCACCTTTACCGCTACACGCAGTGCGATGCCGCCCGCCACATTTTCCGCGTGGTCTGCGGCATTGACTCCATGGTGCTCGGTGAAACCCAGATCGTGGGACAGTTTAAAAAGGCCGTTGCAGCCGCCCGGGAAAACAAAACCCTCGGGCTCATGCTCAATCACCTCTTTCAGGAAGCATTCACAACCGCCAAAAACGTCCGTTCGCACACCGCCATCGGCTCCAATTCGGTGAGCCTTGCCGCAGCGGCCGTCCGGCTTTCCATGCGCCTTTTCGGATCGCTTGAAAAGGAGCGCATCCTTTACGTGGGCGCAGGCGAAATGATTGAACTCTGCGCCGCTCACTTCGGCGCACAAAAGCCCGCCGCGATCACCGTTGCCAACCGCTCGATCGAGCGCGGCCAGGCGCTTGCCGCCCGCCATAACGGCACCGCCATGCGCCTGCAGGATCTGCCGGAGGTGATCGCCGACTACGACATCATTGTGTCGTGCACGGCCTCGGCGCTTCCCATCATCGGGCTCGGCATGATCGAGCGCGCCGTGAAAAAACGCAATCACCGTCCGATCTGCATCATTGATCTGGCGGTACCGCGCGACGTGGAACCCGAGGTCGCACGCCTTGACGACGTCTACGTCTACACGATGGACGAATTGGGCGCCGTGGTGCAGTCCGGCAAAGAAAGCCGTCAGGCCGCCGTTATTCAGGCCGAAAGCTACATCAATAAGGCCGTTGAAGAATTTAACCGGTGGCTTGCGATGCGCGCGGTGGTTCCTTCCATCAGCCGCATCCGTGAACGCGCGAACTTTATCCGCCGTCAGGAGCTTGACCGGGCGCTTAAGGAAATTGCGGCCGGCAAAGACACCGCGAAGGTTTTGGACGACCTTTCCCTCTCGCTCACTCATAAGCTCATACACGATCCGACGGTTCTGATCCGTAACGCCGAAGGGCTCACGGACGTTGAGCGTGAGCACATCACCAACATCGTCGGGCGCTTCTACCGGCCGCGCACGGTTTAGCCGCTGCCGCCTTTTGCCGATCAGCCCACTTAAAATGCGGGCTGCACTTTTTTCCACCCTGATTTATCGGATTTTTTGGCTATGATGAAAGACAGCATGCGCAGCAAGCTCGTCGGCCTGTGCCGGCGCCTTGAAGAAATTGACGCCATGTTGGCTGCGCCCGACGTCGCCGATGACATGAACCGCTTCCGTGCGCTCTCGCAGGAACGCGCCGAAATCGAACCGGTGACGGTCAAGATGCACGCCTATGAGCAGACCGAAGGCGACATTGAGGCGGCGCAGGAAATGGCAAACGAAGATCCGTCTTTTTCCGATGCCGCGCAGGAAGAAATCAAGGCCAGCAAGGCAAAACTCGAGGCCCTCGAAAAAGACCTCGAAGTGCTGCTCTTACCCAAGGACCCCAACGACAGCCGCAACATCTTTCTGGAAATCCGTGCGGGCACCGGTGGTGACGAATCCGCGCTTTTTGCCGGGGACCTTCTGCGCATGTACCTGCGCTACGCCGAACGTCAGGGCTGGCAGGTTGAGATTGTCAGTAAAAACGAAAGCGATTTGGGCGGCTACAAGGAAGTGATCTGCCGCGTGATCGGCGAAGGCGCCTATTCCCGCCTTAAGTTTGAGTCCGGCGGCCACCGCGTGCAGCGCGTGCCCGCCACCGAAGCCCAGGGCCGCATTCACACCTCGGCCTGCACGGTTGCGGTGCTCCCAGAGCTCGACGAAGTCCAGCAGGTGGAAATCAATCCCGCCGACCTTCGAATTGACGTCTACCGCGCCTCGGGCGCGGGCGGCCAGCACGTGCAGAAAACGGACTCGGCCGTGCGTATCACGCACCTTCCCACCGGCATGGTCGTGGAATGCCAGGACGAACGCAGCCAGCGCCAGAACAAAGACCGCGCCATGGCCGTGCTCGCGTCGCGCCTGTACGCCGCGGAAGTTGCCAAACAGCAGGCTGAGCAGGCCAGTACCCGCAAGAGTCTTGTGGGGTCCGGCGACCGTAGCGAACGCATCCGCACCTACAACTATCCCCAGGGGCGCGTGACCGACCACCGCATCAACCTCACGCTTTATAAGCTCGATGCGATCATGGACGGTGACCTTGAGGAAATCATTACGGCTTTGACCGCCGAACACCAGGCCGAGCAGCTTGCGCAGCTCGGTGAACACTAAATCCGCGGTTGACAAGATGCCGGGCACGATTGACGCACTTTTAAGAGCCGCCGCCGGGAAAGTCTCCCGCTCTGAGGCACGGCTTTTATTGGCGCACGTCCTTCATAAGCCGGTGGAATACCTGATTGCGCACAATGCCGACACGGTCGAAGCGCAAGCCTGCGAACGTTACAGGGCGGCGCTTGACGACGCTGCGCGCGGCAAACCCATTCCCTACATTCTGGGCCGTCAGGCCTTCTGGGGACGCGACTTTACGGTAACACCCGCCGTACTGATTCCGAGGCCCGATACCGAGACGCTTGTGGAAACGGTTTTAAATGCCGCCCAAGGCCGGGCCAAAAACGTTTTGGAACTCGGCACCGGCAGCGGCTGCATTGCGGTGACGCTCGCACTGGAAAATCCCCTTTTAACCGTCACCGCAACGGACGTCAGCAGCCAAGCCCTCACTGTGGCCCGCAGCAACGCCCAAAGGCTTGGCGCGCGTATTGCGTTTCGTGAAGGCTCCTGGTTTGACGCCGTGGCGCCTGAAGCCCGCTTTGACATCATCACCTCAAATCCCCCGTACATTGCCGATGGCGACAGCCACCTGCCGGCCCTGTCTTTTGAGCCGACGGGCGCCTTAACCTCAGGCCCCGAGGGATTGGACGACATCCGCGTCATCGCGGATCAGGCACGCCGCCACCTCACCGACGGCGGTCTTTTAGCTTTTGAGCACGGGTTCGATCAGGGAAAAGCCGCACGAAAGCTCCTCGCTTCGCTCGGCTACACGGCTGTTGTTACCGTCAGGGATTTGGGCGGCAACGACCGTGTGACGAAAGGTCTCTTTTCCTGCTGATACCGCCTGCAACAAAGATGACGGCATTGTCATCACCGTCCCGCTACACTCTCCGGACAAAATGATTTCTTATTGGGAGAAAACCATGTCTTTATTGGATGTTGCACGCACCCGTTACACCACCAAGCACTACGACCCCGCAAAGCGCGTTTCTGACGCCGACTTTGCCGACCTGCTCGAAGTCCTGCGCCTTGCACCCACGTCGGTAAACGCCCAGGCCACGCGCTACTTTGTCGCGGACAATGCCGCCGCCAAGGAAAAGATTCTGCCCGCGATTCTTGACTTCAATCGTCCGCGTGTCACCGAATCGAGCCACACGATCGTCTTTGCGGTAAAGGACCCCATCACCGATGCCGACTTTGAGGAAGTCCTTGCCAAGGAAGAAGCCGACGGGCGATTCCCGAACGCGGGGGCAAAGGCCGTTCAGGATCAGGGCCGCCGCTACTTTGCCGGGGTTTTTGCCAAGGCCCCGGGCGGCAGCTACGCCTGGACCGCGCGCCAGTCTTATATCGCGATGGGTTTTCTGCTTGCTGCGGCTACTGAAAAAGGCATTGACTCCACGCCCATTGAGGGGCTCGATACTGCCAGGCTCGATGAAATTTTGGGTCTCAGGGAAAAAGGCATGCGCTCCGTTGCCGTTGTAACACTCGGCTACCGCTCGCCCAACGACGGTAACGCCCAGCGTCCGAAGTCCCGTCTTGCGCTTGACCGCATCGTCACTCGCCTCTAACCTCGATCTTTTGACCGTTTTGTGAGAGTTCCGCCATGCATATCCGTGACCTCGTCAGACAGTGCGACGCGCTTTTACACCCTGAAAATTACCATGACTACGCCCCCAACGGCCTGCAGGTCATGGGAAGTGAGGAAGTAACACGCGTTGTGACCGGGGTTACCGCCTGCCTGGAACTCATTGACCGGGCGGCAGAACTTAACGCTCAGGCTATCCTCGTGCACCACGGGTGGTTCTGGAAACGGGAAGATCCCCGCATAGTGGGCGTCAAAGGCGCCCGCGTGCGCCGCCTCATTGAAAGCGGCATCAATCTGGTTGCCTACCATCTGCCCCTGGACGATCAGCCCGATTTCGGCAACAACGCCTTAATCGGCAAAGCCCTCGGATTTGAATGCACGGGCTCCTTCGGGGAAGACAACCTCGGGCGGCTCGGCACCACCCCTGACATCACGGTCCCTGAACTTACCGTCAAAATCACGGCGGAACTTGCCCGCACGCCGCTTGTGGTGGGACCGCAGGATAAGACCATCCGGCGCGTTGCCTGGTGCACGGGGGCCGCACAGGACATGATTGAAGCGGCCGCCGACGCGGGCTGCGACTGCTTTATCTCAGGCGAAATCTCTGAGCGCACCACGCACATCGCACGGGAAGCAGGCATCACCTACTTTGCCTGCGGCCACCACGCCACCGAGCGCTTCGGCATCCGCGCCCTGGGTGAAATTTTGGCGCAGGAAAGCGGCCTTGACGTCAGGTTCATTGACGTTGAAAACCCCGTCTGACGGACTGATTTTCCCGTAAAATCATAAATTTAGCGCAAATTCTGAGCTGAATTTTTACAAATTCGGTAAAATTTAAAGTTCGCCGTATCTGTCGGGCGGCCCAATGCATGCCGGCCCGATAATCTTTGTCCGGTCAGTTTTCAACGATCCGAGGTATTTCACCGATGATGGTTCTTTTTTCCGGCTCGACCTGCCCCTTCTCTCACCGCTGCCGTTTCGTTCTCTATGAAAAGGGCTGCGACTTTGAAGTCCAGGATGTCGATCTCTACAACAAACCGCCCGAAATCGATGCGATGAATCCGTACGGTGAGGTGCCGATTCTCGTTGAAAGAGACCTGACGCTTTATCAGGCCAACATCATTAATGAATACATCGACGAGCGCTTCCCGCATCCGCAGCTGATGCCCGCCGATCCGATCATGCGTGCCCGCGCCCGCCTTTTCATCTACACGTTTGAACGCGAGCTCTTCAGCTTCGTGCGAGTGCTCGAAAACCGCGATGAAACGGAAAAACGCAAGAGCATTGCCCGCAACCAGATCAAGGAGCAGCTCATTCAGCTCTCTCCGGTTCTCGCCAAGAACAAGTTCCTGATGGGCGACGACTTCACAATGCTTGATGTGACGCTTGCTCCGCTGCTGTGGCGCCTCGGCTACTACGGCATTGAAATGCCCAAGGCTGCGGCACCGCTTCTGAAATACGCCGAAAGCATTTTTGCCCGCCCGGCCTTCATCGATTCGATGACGCCGTCGGAAAAGGTGATGCGCCGTTAACCGGCTGCCCTCAGTGAGGAGATTGCACCGTGGACCTCAAAGATCTTTTGATCCGCCCGCTTCAGTACTCTGAATTTAAGAGCTATCTGATTCAGGCCCTGCTGCAGTGGTACGAAGACGAGGGTTACACCCCGTACATGCTCGTGCACGTCGACGACGATACGGTCTGCCCGAAGGAGTTCGTGAATTCCGACGGCGCCATCGTTTTCTGCGTCTCCTCCGAGGCCACCCACAATCTGAGAATTGACTGTGACGAGATGACCTTTCAGGCGCGCTTCGGCGAGTCGGTGCAGAACATCCGCATTCCGATGAACCGCATCGCAGCGGTCTATCCGAAAGAAAACACGGATCTCGTAAGTTACTTCCCGGTGGAAAGCCTCAAGGACTTTAACGCCGGCAAGTTCCGCAAGGACGAAACCGACGACATTCCGACCTTTACCAAACTCTGAACTTTCGGTAGAATCGCCTGTTCCCGCCCTAATAGCTCAGTTGGTAGAGCAATCGCCTTGTAAGCGATAGGTCGTCTGTTCGAGTCAGACTTGGGGCACCACAAATTCCAAAAAGCACGTCCTCTGCGGCGTGCTTTTTTGTTTTCCGGATCCAAAGCTATCGGATTCCGAGCTTCGGGTAAACACCGGTTCTTCCCCGTTCTCTTTTTGACCTGTCTCCCATAACATTGACGGCATGACAGCCCTGCTTCGTGCGAGCGTAATTTTGGGAGCTCTTCCTTCGGCAAGAGAGAGCCCTACAGTGCTGGGCGAAAGCCCGCCTGTCCCGCCCCGCCTTGAGCGGGGCATCTTATTTTTGGTTCAGTCGTATGTCCCTTAAAACACTCTGCACCGCGGGCGCCCTGGCGCTCTCCGTGCTCATTTCGCCTCCTGCTTCCGCGCAGCGTATTGCCGATATGCCTCAAAATCCTCAGACTATTTCCGCTCAGACCGCCCGTCAGATGATGACCGAGGCCAAAGACTACGTAATCCTTGACGTGAGAACGCCCGAGGAATACGACCGCGGCCATATTCCGGGCGCCAAAAACCTTCCGCTTGACGCGATTGAAGCGGGCAAAATCCCGGCTGAATTTGCCGCTAAGGACAAGAAGTACTTCGTCTACTGCAGAAGTGGCGTCAGAAGCGCTAAGGCCGCTGACGACCTTGCCTCCTACGGCTACAAGGACATCCTCGACTTCGGCGGCATCATTGACTGGCCGTACGAAGTCACACGGTAATCCTTACTCTCGGGAATACCTCTTAGGAGGCATTTCCGATCACTGATTTTCCGCCTTTTTAAGCCCTCCTACACCTTCCGCCACCACATTCAGGTGCCGGTTTTCCTGTCCCCGTTTGTAACATCCGAAACCTCTTTATTGAGGCTAACTGACACAGTCAGAGCGCCCTGCCAAGCCTTCTCATAAGAAAAATTACGCACTTCTGCCTAAAACAGAAAGTTAACAATTCGACACAGATCAAATAATTCGGAAGTTTTACCTCTTTCGTGGCATAGATGGACGAAAATGCACACTGTCCTCACTACCTAGGGGAAAGGAAATAAAATGGAAATTGGCTTAGATTTCTGGCTACAACTGATTGTTCTGTTAGCCTGCTTGTTCTACGCAGCACCGAAGGGCGGTATGACGCTCGGCCTGATGGGCGGTATCGGTCTGGTGATCTTCATCTTCGGCTTCGGTCTGAAACCCGGTAAGCCCCCGGTCGACGTGATTCTCACGATTATGGCCGTGGTGTGCGCGAGCTCCTGCCTGCAGGCCGCGGGCGGTCTTGACTGCCTGCTGCAGATTGCAGAAAAAGCCCTGCGCCGTCATCCGCGCGCCGTGTGCTACCTCGCTCCGTACATCTGCTGGTTCCTGACCGTTCTTTGCGGTACGGGCCACGTCGTGTACACGATGCTCCCGATTATTTACGACGTTGCCATTAAGAACAACATTCGTCCGGAACGCCCGATGGCTGCTTCCACGATTGCTGCTCAGATGGGCGTGATCTGCTCGCCGGCCGCTGTGGCTGCCGTCTCGCTGATCGCTCTCCTCGACGGTCAGACCGTGGGCGGCCATCCCTTCGGCTTCGTGCAGCTTTTCTCCGTCGTGATTCCGTCGGCTATCGTCGGTCTTTTCCTCGTGGGTACGTTCTCGATGTTCCGCGGCAAGGATCTGGACAAGGATGAGAAGTTCCAGGCTCTGATTGCTGATCCGGAACAGAAGAAGTACGTTTACGGCGAAACCACCACTCTGATCGGTGTCAAGTTCACCGGCAAGCAGTGGGCGAGCCTCTGGATCTTCCTTGGCATCGTGGCAGTCGTGGCTATTCTCGGTTCTGTGCCTGAACTCCGTCCGATGGTCGGTAAGAAGCGCCTGTCGATGACGCTTGTCATTCAGATGATGATGCTTCTTGCCGGTATCCTCATGGTCATGTTCTGCAACGCCAAGAAGATCAGCAAGACCTCCGTCTTCAATGCCGGTATGGTCGCCATCGTCTCGGTTTACGGCGTGGCCTGGATGTCCGATACGATGTTCTCCAACCACCTGCCGCAGTTGAAGGCCGGTTTGACTGAATGGGTCCGTGCTTATCCGTGGGCTTACGGCGCTGTGCTGCTGTTGGTCTCCAAGCTCGTGAACTCTCAGGCTGCCGCTATTGCTACGGTGACCCCGGTTGCCATCGCCATCGGCACGCCTCCGGGAATCATTGTGGCCATGGCTTCCGCCTGCTACGGCTACTACATTCTCCCGACGTATCCGTCTGACCTTGCCGCTCTGACGTTCGACCGCTCCGGTACGACCCACATCGGTAAGTTCGTGATCAACCACTCGTTCATCGCCCCGGGCCTGATCGGCGTTCTGTCCGCCACGGCTGTGGGCTATGTCCTGGGCATGATCTACGGCTACATCTAAGAGAAAACTATAAAAAATAAGGTAGAGGACGCTACTTTCCGCGCCGGCCGGGCTCTTTAAAACAGACGCCCGGCCAGAAACAGGAAGAGGCGAAAAACGGAGCTTGCGGGCTCCGTTTTTTGTTGTCTGACGAAAAAACAACAACCTCTCACAAAATTCGAAATTTTCCCGAAATATCAGCCAAAAAACTTTCACTATTCACGCAGGTAACAACGCTATACGGTTAAGATTAGCGAATGGACCCTATACTTATGGCTTACTAATGGCTTACTACTCCGGATTAGTCGTCACATGCGCCCCGGGCGCCATGGACGCCGTACTTGCCGCGCTCAAATCTTCAAAGACAGCGGAAGTACACCAGACCGACCCAGCCACCGGCCGCATCGTTGTTGTGATTGAAGACGACAGTGTGCACGGTGAAGCCGACAAATTTCAGCGTCTGCGCACCATGGAGGGTGTTGCGGACGTGAGTCTCATCGTGCACCGCAGCGATGAAGAGAGCGCCGAGGATGCGCTCCCCGTCTCCGCGGTCATCAAAGAACTCGATTAACGCTGGGGCCGTCTGCCCCAACAGGCGGCCCTTATCCCATTTACCCCTCAGGAGAAGCTTATGCAGGAGAATACTCAGACTTTATCCCGCCGAGACCTTATGAAGGCGGGTGTTGCCGCCAGTGCCGCCGCCACCGTCGGTATTCCCATTACGCCGGTTGCCGCGCAGGCTGCGGCCGAGGCTGATGCCGGCATCCGCTGGCAAAAGGGCGTCTGCCGCTTCTGCGGCACGGGCTGCGGCCTGCAGGTCGGTACCCTCAACGGCCGCGTCGTGGCCACCAAGGGTGACCCCGAAGCCCCTGTGAACCGCGGTCTTAACTGCATTAAGGGTTACTTCAACGCCAAGATTCTCTACGGCAAGGACCGCCTCACGCAGCCCCTTATGCGTAAGAAGAACGGCAAATTCGACAAGAACGGGCGCTTTGAGCCGGTGAGCTGGGAAGAGGCTCTCGACGAAATGGAGAAACAGCTGCGCCGCGCCTACCAGGCAAAGGGTCCGGAAGGCATCGCCATCGTCGGTTCCGGCCAGTACACGATTCCGGAATCGTACTGCGCCAGTAAACTCATGAAGGCCGGGTTCCGCTCCAACAACATTGACCCGAATGCGCGCCTCTGTATGGCTTCCGCCGTTGTGGGCTTTTATCAGACCTTCGGCGTTGACGAACCCAGCAACATCTACGCCGATATTGAAAAGTGCGACACGATGGTGCTCTGGGGCAACAACATGGCCGAAGCCCACCCCGTCCTCTGGAGCCGCGTCACGGACCGCAAGCTCACGCACAAGGACACCCGCATCATCAATCTGACGACGGCGTCGAACATGTCTTCGAACATGGCCGACACCGAAATCGTCTTTAAGCCCAACACCGATCTTGCGATTTTGAATTACGTTGCCCGCGAAATCGTGCGCCGCAAGGCCTATGACCAGGACTTCATCACGAAGCACTGCGTCTTTGCCACGGGTACCGTTGATATCGGCTACGGCATGCGCCCCACCTCGAAGTTTGCCTTTGAAGCCGAAAAAGACACGCAGGAAAAGCAGCTCAAGATTACGCTCACCCCGGAAGAAGCCGTCGGCCAGCGCCGCAAGGCCGGTCAGGTCGTTGAGCAGAAGCAGCCCGCGGGCGGCCACTGGCACATCTCCTTTGAAGAATATAAGCGCGGTCTTGAACCCTATACCTTGGACTTCGTCGCCAAACTCGCCAAGGGCGATCCCGACGAGTCGCTCGAATCCTTCAAGAAAAAGCTCGTGCATCTGGCCGACACCTTCTGCGACAAGAAGCGTGACATCCTCTCCTTCTGGTGCATGGGTGTGAACCAGCACGTGCGCGGTGTGTGGGTAAACGAACAGATCTACGCCCTGCATCTTCTCACCAACAAGCAGGCCCGCCCGGGTAACGGCGCATTTTCGCTCACCGGTCAGCCTTCTGCCTGCGGCTCGGCCCGTGAAGTGGGTGCGTTCTCGCACCGGCTCCCTGCCGATATGCTCGTCGGCAACAAAGCGCATGAAAAGAAGACCGAAGGTCTCTGGAATCTGCCCGCAGGAACCCTGAACCCGGTTTTGGGCAAACCCGTGATGGGCCTTCTGCGCGGTCTTGAAGACGGCTCGATCAACTTTATGTGGACGCAGGTCGTCAATATCTTCCAGTCCACGCCGAACTCGAACCACTGGCTCAAAGCCGCGCGCAAACCCGAAAACTTTGTGGTGGTCGCAGACGCCTATCCGACCCTCTCTGCCAAGGTCGCCGACCTGATTCTGCCGGTCGCGATGATCTTTGAAAAATGGGGCCTTTACGGCAACGCCGAACGCCGCACGCAGGGGTGGCATCAGATGGTGCTGCCTCCGGGTGAAGCCCGAAGCGACATCTGGATGATGATGGAGCTTGCCAAGCGCTTCAAAATCAGCGAATGCTGGAAGGAACAAAAGGCGGGCAAGAAGACGCTTCCGAACGTTCTCGAAGGCGCCAAGGCCATGGGGTACAGCCCGGACGCCACGCTCTACGACGTGCTGTACGCCGGCATGAAGACCGTGAAGAACTGCCCGTGGCCTGATCCGAAGTACCCGAATGAGAGAAACTGCACCGCCGAAGCCCTGGGCGTCACCTGGTTCCCGGAAAAAGCGCTTTTCGCCGAATACCGTCAGTTCACCCTGGGCGACGGCCATGACCTCGCGGACTTTGACACCTACATGGACCCGAAGGTGCGCGGTCTCACCTGGCCTGTTGTTAACGGCAAGGAAACCGCTTACCGCTTCAACGCCAAGTACGACCCGTTTGTGAAGACCGGCGACTTCGAGTTCTACGGCAAACTCATGAAGGCAATTCCGCAGGGTAACCTCGACGGCATCACCGATAAGACGCCGAAACCGCTGCCGGGCCGCGCCAAGATCTTCTTCCGTCCGTACGCGGCTCCGGTGGAAGTGCCCGATGCGAAGTACGACCTCAACCTCTGCACGGGCCGTATCCTTGAGCACTGGCACACGGGTTCGATGACGCGCCGCGTGCCGGAACTGCACCGCGCTGCGCCCTCAGCCGTTCTTTACATGAACCCCTCTGACGCTGCCGCCCGTAACTTAAAGCGCAACGACCTCGCGCAGATCACAAGCCGCCGCGGTTCGATTAAGGCGCTTGTGGAAACGCAGGGCCGCTGGAAGTGCCCGAAGGGAACGGTGTGGCTCGCGTTCTTCGATGAAGCCGTGCAGGTCAACAAGCTCTGCATCGACGCCACCGATCCGATCTCGGCCGAACCCGACTACAAGAAGGCCGCGGTTTACGTGACGCGCGCGTAAAGAGGAAAACGGGTGTTCGTGCGCATCCTGCGGACAGTGTCTGCGGGATGCGCCAAAGAAAGGGACTCGGGCGGAATACGCCCCGCCCTTTCGCCTACGCCCCTAAGGTTCAGTAACAATGCTTAAAGTCACTCGACGCGAAGCGCTGGGAGTTACGCTTGAGGCCGCAGGTGTGGCGCTTGCGGCCGCTGCCGGCATGACCGCACTTGTGCGCCAGGCCCGCTCCTCGGCGTGGGCTCCGCCCCCGCCGGGAGCAACCGCGCACTTTACGGACCTGTGCGTCAAATGCGGGCTGTGCGTAAAGGCATGCCCCTTCGGGACGCTCAAACTCGCCGGTATCGGGGATCCTGCCCCGGCTGGAACCCCCTACTTTGTACCGCGCGACGTGCCCTGCGAGATGTGCGAAGACATCCCCTGCGTGAGAGTGTGCCCGTCAGGGGCTCTTAACCGCCGGATGAAGGACATCAAAAAAGCGCAAATGGGCATTGCCGCGGTTGATCCCGTCTCGTGCCTGTCCTGGCAGGGCCTTCGCTGCGAAGTCTGCTGGCGCGTCTGCCCCGTGCGCGACAAGGCCTTGACGCTCGTGCCGCATCCGCGTCAGATCTCCAAGCACGCCGTTTTTGTGCCCACGATCGATCCGGATCACTGCACGGGCTGCGGCATGTGCACGAAGAGCTGCCCCACGGAAGTTTCTGCGATCAACATTCTTGAGCGTAAGAGCTTTTTGGGCCGCATCGGCGAACATTACCGCTTAAGCTGGAAAACCAACCAGCCGCATCACCCGCATATTCCGGCCAAAGACGCGGCACCACAAACCGCGCCTGTCGCCCCTGCGGGCCTTGACTACCTCAACTCTGAGGAGGGCCTGTGATGACACAGAAAAAAGCCGTGCGTCACGCCGAGCCCCCGAAGTCGTTGTCGGGCTGGTTTGTGCGATACCGCTTTGAGATTGCAAGGCGCATCGCGCAGCTTGCGGTTCTTGCGCTCTTTGCAGGAACGGCGCGTCTGGGGTGGACGCTTTTGGGGCGCCCGATTCTCTCGGGTGACTTAAGCGCGAGTCTCGTTTTGGGGACCATTCCCCTCTCGGACCCCTTTGCGCTCATCCAAAAGCTTGCCGCAGGGCTTATGCCGGAAGTGACGCTCATCGTCGGTGCCCTTCTTGCTCTTGCGGGCTACATCCTTCTCGGAGGCCGCAGTTTCTGCGCCTGGGTCTGTCCCATGAACTCCGTGACGGATTTTGCCGACTGGGTGCGCGTTAAGCTCGGGATCAAAACCGACTGGGTGCGCTTAAGCAGCAAAACCCGCTATGCGGTGGCGCTGGGCGCGCTTATTGCGAGCGCCGTGACCGGGTCCGCTGCCTTTGAGTGGATAAGTCCTCAGGCCTGGCTCTGGCGCGAAGTCATCTGGGGGTTCGGCCTCGGGGGCGCGAGTGCCGTTTTGGGTGTTTTCGCGCTGGACCTGCTGGTTGTCCGCCGCGGCTGGTGCGGACACCTCTGTCCTTTGGGAGCCTTCTGGTCGTGCGCCGGGAAGGTGGGCGTCATCAAACCCGTTTTCAACGATTCACTCTGCACCCGGTGCGGGGACTGCCTGAAAGTCTGCCCCGAACCCGGTGTCATCAACTTCAACCAAGCTGCCGGACGCGGCTTTATCACCGGAATGGAATGCACCAACTGCGGCCGCTGTGTCGCGGTATGTCCGGAAAAAGCCCTCACGTTCGGCGTGCGTCCGTTGGGCCGCAAAGTGATTGCGGTTCTCCCGGACACGGAAAACAATTCAACCAACAGGAGACAATGATGAAAGCACGTATTCTTACCCTTGCCGCGGCCGTGGCCGCCGTTGCTTTGATCGGTGCCTGCTCGAGCCCTCAGCCCGTCGACATCGACAGCATGAGCCTTGAGAAGACTTCGCCCTTTGCCACGCCCTCGCCCAAGCCCTTTACGATGAACGGGGGCCTCTATCGCGAAACGCAGTACGGGATGCCGGCAATGATTCCGCATGATGTGAAGAACTTCCGCATCACAAAGGACTCCAACCCCTGCATGATGTGCCACGCTGATACCGCGAAAATCGGCGCAAAGAAAGTAAAGGGTGAGCCCGTTGCAATGCCCGAAACCCACTGGACGACCGTGGACGGCAAGAAAGTGATGCATCCCTCGCGCTACGAGTGCCTGCTTTGCCACGCACCGCAGGCTGAGGTGGAACCCCTCGTCGGAACGCTGCATTAACTTTTTTAAGCGCTCTGACCGACAGCAGCGGCCCGGAGCCGGGGAGGATGGCCTTCTCTCCGGCCTTGGGCCGTTTTGCGTTTTTTTGCCTCCTTTCGGCCTCTATAATTTGAGACTCAAATTTCTTTGAAAAATCAGGCACTCTGCACAATGCGTAATGTGGTTATCGGGATGAGCGGCGGCGTTGACAGCGCCGTGTCCGCCTACCTTCTGAAAAAAGCGGGCTACAACGTCACCGGGCTTTTCATGAAAAACTGGGAAGACGATGACGACAGCGAATACTGCTCAAGCCGCCAGGACTTTATCGATGCCGCAAGCGCTGCTGACGTGATCGGCATTGACCTCGAGGCGGTCAATTTCGCCAAGGAGTACAAGGAGCGCGTCTTTTCCGACTTTTTGCGGGAATATTCCGCGGGCCGCACCCCCAACCCCGATGTGCTCTGTAACGCCGAGATTAAATTCAAGGCGTTTTTGGACGAAGCCATGCGCATGGGGGCGGATCATATCGCGACCGGCCACTACGCTCAGGTGCGTGAAACGGAAAACGGCTTTGAACTACTGAGAGGCACCGATCCGGGGAAGGATCAGAGCTACTTTCTGCACCGGCTCAACCAGTCGCAGCTCTCCAAGGCCGTTTTCCCCGTGGGCGCCATGTACAAAAAGGACGTACGCCGCATTGCCCGCGAGATCGGGCTCCCGGTAGCAGCGAAAAAGGATTCCACCGGGATCTGCTTTATCGGCGAGCGCCCTTTCCGGGAATTTTTAAACCGCTACCTGCCGACCGAACCCGGCCCGATCAAGACGCCTGACGGACGCACCGTCGGCAGGCACATGGGCCTCGCTTTTTACACGCTCGGGCAGCGCAAGGGCCTCGGTATCGGCGGCAGCCGCGACGGTAACGGCGAACCCTGGTTTGTTGCCGGCAAGGATCTCAAGACCAATACGCTCATCGTCGTGCAGGGGCACGATGATCCGAGGCTTCTCACAAGGGCGCTGACCGCCGTGCACTGCAGCTGGGTGTCGGGAAAAGCGCCTTTGCCCGGAGACCCCGTAACGGTGAAAACCCGCTACAGGGCGCCTGACGGCAGTTGCGTCATTGCCGCCGCAGATACGGCTGAAGGCACCATGAGCCTCACGTTTCCTGATCCGCAGTGGTCGGCAACCCCGGGGCAAAGCGCCGTGCTTTACGCGGGAGATGTGTGTCTCGGCGGGGGCTTTATCGATACTGTTGCGCCCTTTGAAGCATGATTGCCCGAAAGGCAGGCTTTTTCTCAGCTTTAACAAGGTTTTTGAGCAAAAAAACTTAACTTTCGTGTTAGAAAGTCCTGATACCATACAGGGTTAATGGCACAGGATATTGTCTGTGCCTGACGTGTTTTAGGATAGTTTCATCGTGTCGCTGTTTGAATCCGCCCGTTTTCTGACGTCCGCCGCGCAGGTCAATCAACTGCCCCCGGCCGGACTGCCCGAGATTGCCTTTGCCGGACGCAGCAACGCCGGCAAATCCACCACCATTAATGTGCTCACCCGGCAGGGGCGGCTTGCGTTTGCCTCCAAAACGCCGGGCCGCACGCAGCTGGTGAACTTTTTTAACCTCTCCCGCAAAACCGGGGAAGGGAAAAAAGCCGGGCGCGAAGACATCGCGTTTCTCGTGGACCTGCCCGGTTACGGTTACGCCAAGGCGAGCCCCCAGATGCGGGCAAGCTGGACGTCGCTCGTTGGCGGCTACATTGCCGAACGCCCGAGTCTGGTGGGTGTGGTGATCGTCATGGATGCCCGCCGCCCCTTTATGCCGGCCGATGAATGGCTCATTCACTTTTTTTCCGACAAGACGCACGTGCGGCAGCTCTGGCTCATCAACAAGTGCGACCAGATCAGCCGCGCCGAGCGCGCAAAGGTTCTTGCCGCCGCGCAAAAGCGCGCCCGCGAAACGGGACCGCATATTTTCGTACAGCTTTTTTCCGGTTTGAAAAAAGAAGGGGTGGAACCCCTTCAGGAGACGCTTCTTTCGTGGATTGATCCCGAAGGGCGCCTCGCCTGATACTTTAGAAGGACAAACAAAATGCAGACTTTGGGTCAGTATCCGATGAAGCGCATGCGCCGCATGCGTCACGATGATTTTTCGCGCCGTCTGATGCGTGAAAACGTGGTCACCCCCAACGACCTGATTCTTCCTGTCTTTGTGAAGGAAGGCGAGCACGACCGTGAACCCATCCCCACGATGCCGGGCGTCTACCGCTACACGATCGACGAGATGGTGGCGCTGTGCCAGGAAATGGAAAGCCTCGGCATTCCGATGGTGGCCCTTTTCCCGCACATTGAAGATAACCTCAAAACCCCTGACGGCCGCGAAGCCGCCAACCCCGACGGTTTGATTCCCCGCACGGTGCGCGCGATTAAGGCGGCCTGCCCGAACTTAGGCGTCATGTGCGACGTTGCGCTTGACCCCTACACCACACACGGCCAGGACGGTCTCATCGATGAGACGGGCTATATTCTCAACGACGAAACAATTGAGATGCTCATCGAGCAGTCGCTTGCGCAGGCCCGCGCCGGCACCGACGTTGTGGCGCCCTCAGACATGATGGACGGCCGCATCGGCAAAATCCGCGCCGCCTTTGACCGTGAAGGCCTCATTCACACGCGCATCATGGCCTATTCCGCCAAGTACGCCTCCGCCTTCTACGGCCCGTTCCGCGACGCCGTGGGTTCAAGCTCCAACCTCGGCAAGTCCAATAAGTCCGTCTACCAGCAGGATCCGGCCAACAGTAACGAAGCCCTCTGGGAAGTGGGCCTTGACCTTGAAGAAGGCGCCGACATGGTGATGGTCAAGCCCGGGATGCCCTACCTTGATGTGGTTCGCCGCGTCAAGGACGAATTCATGGCCCCGACCTTCGTCTACCACGTCTCCGGCGAATACGCCATGATCAAGTTTGCCGCTCAGGCCGGTGCCATCGATGAAAAGCGCATCACGATGGAAACGATGATCTGCTGCAAGCGCGCCGGTGCCGACGGCATCCTCACGTACTGTGCTCTGGATGTTGCCCGCTGGCTCAAGGAAGGCTGGAATTATTAATGCCTGACAAGCGGAAAGCCTGTCGCTTTCCGCTGTGACAACAAAGCCTAGAGGCCTCACGGTTTCCGGGCTTTATTTTCCGGGTGGTTTTGGTGCAAAACCATGCAGACGACCGGCACATCAGACACAATGCGCGGGATAACCAAAGGAGAAAACCGCCATGGCTCAGATGACCGTCCGCATTGACGACAACCTCAAGGTGCAGGCCGAGATGCTCTTTGCCGAAATCGGCATGCCGCTTTCAACCGCCGTCACGATTTTTCTTAAACAGGCCGTCCGCTCTAACGGTATGCCGTTTCCGCTCAAAGCCGATCCTTTCTTTTCCGCTGAAAACCCGGCCTGTCTTTTGAAAGCCAAAGAACGGATGGAATGACAGTCAGGCCCGCACAGCGATGCAGAAGCACACAGCTCACGGAAGGCAACAAAAAGCCCGGGCATCAGAAGACATCCGGGCTTAGCCTCAACCTCAGCCAGCAAACGGCCGCCGTTTGAGTATCAGGCGAGTTTTGCAAGCAACGCGTCGGCTTCGGCTTGAAGCGTCGCCTTTTCGCTGTCTTTGAGCGTGAGCTTATTGGTCGTAAAGGCCTCACGGTCAAGCGTTACACCGCACTGCGGTTCAACGACGTCAGCGCGCACAAACATGAGAAGCTCCTTCAGTTTGGCAAGCACAAAAGAGGCCGCGCTGCCGCCTGCGGCGCCGCTTACTGCCACAATCTTGCCGGCAAGCGCCGTTTTGCGTTCGGGGTCGGAGGGATCGCTCGGGCGCGAGAGCCAGTCAACTGCGTTTTTGAGCAACCCGGGATAACTGTGGTTGTATTCGGGCGTCATGATCCAGAGCGCATCGGCCTCGGTCACTTTGCGGCGCAGCTCAGCCACTGCCGGCAGTACCGGGTTTTCACAGTCCTGATTCATAAACGGCACGGACGCAATATCAAGAAAAGCGGTTTGGGCTTTTCCTGCCAGATGCGCCGCGGCTTCCTGAGCGAGCTGTCGGTTAAAGGAATCTTTTCTCAGAGAGCCGACAACGAAAAGAACCTTCTTCACTTTTTTCTCCCAAAACTTACAGATTCGGTTGGCACATGCAGTGCGCCAGAGGCTCCTGTGGCAGGCGCACGAGGCCTGAAAAATCCGTCACAACGGGCTTGATGACCGAGGGATCGATACCGACCGCCTCACGCACGGCGCCGCGGATATCAAAGACACCTGCGGCCTGCGCGGTGAGCCTGTCAATCCAGAAGTCAATAAAGGACGTCTCCGGCTCCACCCACAGGGGCTTTACAGCGGCATCAAGCTTAGCAAGGCGTCTAGCTTCATCAAAGGCAGTCTCAAGCCCCCCGAGCTTATCCACAAGCCCGAGCTGAGCGGCCTGGCGCCCCGTGTAGACACGGCCCTGTGCAAGGTCCGAGACCTTGGCAACCGGCAATTTTCTTGCCTTGGCAACCAAAGAAATGAAGTCCCGGTAGGTTCTTTCAACCGTCAGGCCCATCACCGCTTCAAACCGCGGATCCATCGCCTGCGAGGGATCCCGCGCGTCCGCAAGCCACGTCGTGGAGACGCCGCCCGTACCGACGAATAGTTTTTCCAGGGTCTTTTCAAACGTGGGCATCATGCCGAAAACGCCGATGCTGCCGGTAATCGTCATGGGATCGGCAACAATCACGTCAGAGGCCAGGGACACCCAGTAGCCGCCGCTTGCGGCCGTATCCCCCATGCTCACAACGACGGGTTTGCCGTCTTTGCGGACAAGCTCCAGCTCGCGGCGGATCATTTCGCTTGCCACGGCACTCCCCCCGGGGCTGTCAACCCGCAGCACCAGTGCTGCGGCATCCGGTTCAAGGCGCACGGCGCGGATCTGATCGGCAACCGTTCTGTCGCCCACGCCCCCGAAGCCGGAATTTCCGTCGCGGATCTCACCTTCAAGCGTCACAACCGCGATGAATTTACCCTTGGCGGCAGAGGCGGGGCTGCCTGCCAGATAATCGCGGTAGTCGATGGTTCTTAAGCTGTCTTTTCCCTTTTTGCCGCCCTGGCGCTCGACCAGCAGGTCGTTCACCTCATCGCGGGTCTTCAGACCGTCAACGAGATTGGCCTTAAGCGCCACGGCGCTCATGTCGCCCGCAAGTTCCTTAAGCGTCGCAGGAAGCGTATCAATCATTTCGGAAATGGTTCCGGGCATAAGACCCCTTGCCCGCTGCATGGAGTCAGCGAGCTGCGCCCATGCGTCCGTCATCCAGTAGCGGTCGGCTTCCAGAGACTCTTTGGAAGGCGCCGAGAGCACATAGGGTTCCGGAAACGTCTTATAAGCCCCGGCCTTAAAGACATGTACCGTGACGCCCGCTTTTTTAAGAAGCTCGCCCCAGTAAAGGCGCGAGCTTGCCACGCCGGTGAGCATCACCTGCCCCATCGGGTGCAGATAGACGTCGCTTGCGTGCGCGGCAATGGCGTACTGGCGCTGGGAAAAGCCGCCGGACCAGACGGTGATGCGCTTGCCGGTTCCCTTAAAGCGGTCCATGGCGTTGCCGATTTCGTGAATCGACGCCATGCCGATGCGGGCAAGATCATCGAGCCGCATCAAAACGCCGGAAATTGCGGGGTCCGCGGCCGCGAGATCGAGCGCCTCCACCACGTCACGCAGCAGCGTCTCGCGGGGGCTCTCGGAAGTCAGGCGCGCAAGAAGGCTCTCGCGCGAAGCCGACTGACGCGAATCCACTACCGCCCCCTCAACCGGAATCACCAGTACCGTGCCGGGTGCGGCTTTTTCCGTCTGCAGCGCAAGCACAATCCAGCCGAGCACGACGCCCAGAACAATGAGGAAAATAAGGTTCATGAACGCCCGGCGTGTAAAGTCCAGAAGCGTCCAGCACCCGTGAAGGATGCCTTTGAGAATACTGATCATAGAAATTCCGCGAGGAAACCCGCGTCTTCAGACGCGGGAGGAATCGCGGCCCTCCTTTCTCAGTTCAGTTAAAAACATCTTTCGCTTCTCAAGAAGCGAAAGTTTCTTGTAGGAAATACCGGCAGAAATCTTTGTACCGTCCAGACGGCGCACATCGAATGCACCCGAGGAGCGTCTGCCAAAAATAAAGCCGACTTCCCCTTTGCACAGCACCTTGTCAAAGAGTCCGAAGCCGTGCACTAGGTACGGAGCCTGATGGCGCTTGCGCACACCGCCTTTGAGAATCGTCAGCTTGTGGATCTGGCGATTGTGGCGGCGCGTCTGTTTCTGAAACAGGTATTCGCCCCGACGTTTTGCGTCGAGGACGCCAGCAATGCAGAAAGCGTCCGCGCAATGCGTCTTCGGCAAGCCCGCGACGTTGCGCTTGTGTTTGGTCAGATACCCGTAGGTATTCGTGACAGGCAATTCGGGATGGCGCTCGCGCAGGCGGTTGATCACCGTCCAACGCATGAGGCCCATGAAAGTCTCTGCCCTGAAAGAAGCGCCGCGCCGGGGACTGAACTGCTTCAACTTGCCTGCGTGATACGCCTTGTGGCACGCCTCACAGAGCGTGATGAGGTTGCCCGGCGCGTCGCCTCCCGTTTTCCGACTCTCAATGTGATGCACGTTGAGAATCAGATCTTTCGATCTGCCTTTGCAGGCTTGGCAAACGTGACCGTCGCGGAAAAGAACGTACTCGCGCACGTTCCAAAAGCCAAGCTGCTCGCCCTGCTGATAGCCTTCGCCTTCAATCTCCGGGTTTTTGATCTTCTGCATATCGAACGCCGCCGTTTCTACGGTAACGGAGGTGACGGGCAGAAGACGCAAAACAGCCTCGATGCGCGAAAGATGGGCATGGATGCGGTTTTCAACGGACGGCGCAAGCCAACCCTTGTGCTTTGATCGAACGCGATTGTCAAAACGCGGCGCACGGCAGCGCATCTTGCGGTTGCGTCGGGCGCGGCGAAGTGCCAAGCGATCCGAGAGCAAGCCCGTCACGTCCTGCCGCAGTTCGACCTCGGAAGCCAACAACTCTTCCTTGGCGGTCGTTGCGCTCAGGCCGACACGCTTGTAGCCCGCATCCACACCCAAGGTGATCGGCTGCTTGGTTTCGCCCGTCGGCACCGTCAGTTGAATCACAAAGGGCGTTCGGCGCACAGGCACGGCCTTCCCGGCCCGAAGGAGCTTACGCGCCTTGGGCGGGGAGCACGGCATGAGCGGTTGCCCGCGCATATTCAACACAAAAACTTTCAAAGTGTTCTCCATTGACGGATACCTCACGGGCTCCGTCTGCTCGACCTTGCGGTCGGTGGTGATCCTTCGCCAATGTTGGAAGGGGTTTGTTGTCTGAAGCACCGCTCCTACCTCTCAGAGCTTTTAACCGCAGACCGCAGAGCGCGGGACTAGGATCGACATCCCGCGATGCCTGTTTGCGTCCCGTCTTGCGACGGAACGGATTCCCAACCAACGGAGTCCGTCCGAAAACGGACTGAGGCTAGTCAACCAAGACTTGTTGCCAAGCCTCTGACTTCAGTCAGGGGTAGTTGACCAGAAACTCCGGAAAACGCAGGCTGTTGCGGAATAATTAATGATACCGCCCGTCGATGACGGGAAAATGCGCTTCAGCAACAGGCTTATGCAGACACAGGCGCAGCAGGTCCTTGGCAGTCGAAATCACGCTGTCAACCCACACCGGCTTTTGAACCGCCCTGCCGCGTCCGGCGTTACCCGTGCACCATACCGTGAGCATCCCGAGGCTTTTGGCAGCCCTGAGGTTTCTCAGGCTGTCTTCAACAAGCACACAGTCGCGGGGCTTGACCCCGGCCATGGCTGCCGCTCTCACCAGCAATGTCTTATCAGGCTTACAGCGCCAGCGTCCGAGCACATGCATATCGCTTGAAGTCATTTCGCCCGAAAACACATCCTCAACCGCAAGGTGCCGCAGCACCCGGTGCGCGTAGTCGCGCGGGCCGTTGGTGAGCAGAAACTTTTTGCCGGGCAAGCGCACAAGAACGCGCCGCAGATAAGCCGCCGGCACCCGGGTTCTCGCAAGCGCCTCCACGTCAAAGTGATGCACGGCGTTTAAAAAGGCTTCAGCATCAATGCCTTCGTGACGGGCCAGCCCGATAAAGGTCGCACCATACTGTGCCCAATAGGCTTCCTGCTTTGCCTGCGCTTCGGGTACCGGGATACTGAGGGCTTTGGCAATCCAGTGCCGCATCTCATAGTGAATGGCGTCAAACATGCCGGCTGATGCGCAGTAAAGCGTGTCGTCCATGTCAAAAAGCCAAACCTTGGGCGTGCGCGGCAGGGGCCGGGCCTCAAAATGCAGCAGATCCGGTGTCATCACTTGTCCGCGTTAATCATGGTACCCACCCCCTGCGGCGTGAGAATTTCAAGAAGCAGACAGTGATTCACCCGCCCGTCGATGATGTGCACGCTTCTCACGCCGTTTTTGGCGGCCTGAAGGGCTGAGGCAAGTTTCGGAAGCATCCCGCCCGAGATCGTGCCGTCCTTAAAGAGCGCATCAATGCCGGAGGCGGTAAGGCCGGAAAGAAGATTGCCGTCGCGATCTAGGACACCCGGGGTATTGGTGAGCATCACAAGCTTTTCGGCTTTAAGAGTCTCGGCAATGCGCCCTGCCACCACGTCGGCGTTGATGTTGTAGGCAAGACCGTCCTCACCCATGCCGATCGGGCTGATCACGGGAATGAAGTGATCCTGTTCAAGCGCCTGCACCACGGACGGGTTCACAGACTGAATTTCCCCGACCTGACCGATGTCGTGGTAGACGTTGGGGTCGTTGGTGTCCTGAAGCTTCAGACGCCGCGCGGTGATCATGCCCCCGTCCTTGCCGTTTAAGCCCACGGCGTGACCGCCGTAACTGTTGATCATCTGAACGAGGTCGCCCTGCACCTGACCGCAGAGCACCCACTCAACGACTTCCATCGTTTCGGGGTCGGTAACGCGCATACCCTGCACGAACTGACTCACCTTACCCACGCGGTTTAAGGCGTTGTTGATCTGGGGCCCGCCGCCGTGCACGATCACGGGATTCATGCCGACAAGCTTCAAAAGAACCACGTCACGGGCAAAAGCCTTCTGCAGTTTGGGATCCGTCATGGCGTTGCCGCCGTACTTGATGACGATGGTTTTACCGTGAAAGCGCTGAATATAAGGAAGCGCTTCGGAAAGCACCTCAGCCTTTAAAAAGGCAGGCACAAGCTGAGTATTCGGAGCAGATGCGTCAACCGGGATCATGTCGCAGATGTGTCCACAAAACAGGTGGATCGGAAAAACTGACACTGCAGGTCGCGCGAGATTCGAAATCCTCTGTCTTCTGCATTGCCCGCATTGTATAGCAGAGCGCCGCCGCGCCCGTGCAAACATTGCGTACAAAAATGCCGGCATCACACCGTATTACGGTTCTTCTGCGACTGCTTTCTGAAGCACCTGGCTCAAGTCAGCTCCGGGCAGAGCGTCGTAACGCCCTTTCATAGAAATTCCGCAAGGAAACCCGCGTCTTCAGACGCGGGAGGAATCGCGGCCCTCCTTTCTCAGTTCAGTTAAAAACATCTTTCGCTTCTCAAGAAGCGAAAGTTTCTTGCNCGTAGCTGTCAGTGGCGGGATCCGCAAAATACAGGTTCATGGCGGCCGCGACATCGCGGTCCATGTACCAGCCCGTATCTCCCAACTGATGACTTCTCTCCCAAAGAGCTTTCTTCCGGTACGTTCCCGTTTCGGGATCGTGCTGACTCGGGCGCAGTTTCCGGGGACTGACTTTCACCACACAACAGCCGGCGCTTTCAGCCTTACTTGTCATCCGGGTTATCAATCCTGCAATACCGCTTTTGCCCAAACTCTTGCCGTATCCGGCTCTCTGAAATGCTTTGTATGAGTTCTTCTCCACAATGACGGTGCCGGCCCTGCCGAACACCTGGTTAATCACTTCGCCGTGCAGGCAACGGCGGGTTTGCGCCTGGCGGCGGTACAGATCCGCAAGTTTTGCCTTTGTTGCCTTATAGGTCTTGGATTCCTTCCAGACAATCTTTTTTCCGGCGGCTTTAACGGTGCCGTCCGCGTTGTAGCACTCCCGATTCGTGTCTCTGCGGGAGCGGTCCATGGCACGTAAAAGACGCGCAATCTCCTTTTCCTGAGAGACAGTACCCGCGCTCACCAAAATCTTTTGCTGCCACTCGGGGCTGTAAAACGTCATGGTCCTCGGGCCCGGGTCAACAGCCACCTTGAGATCCTTGGGAGCATAAACGTGCTTGACGGGCGGTACGCCTTCGACAATGAGCTGAACAAAGTAGCGCATACGGCCGCGGATCATCCGCCGGACAAGACGGCAGTATTTGACACGCTTAAAGCCGGACGGATCTGTTGCTGAAAGAAGAGCTTCTTTCTGCCAGGCATCCGGGGCTTCAGCCTTTATCACCAGATCCAGAACCTCGAGCGTCCACGTCTTAGCCTTCCAACGCAACCCTGTTTTGTTTGATTTTCCCTCAACGCTGTGCAAGCCCCGTTTAGCACTCTTAAACCGCGGCTGACCGCCCTGATGAAGCAGCCAGCGCTCAATGCCCTGCCAGACACGTGTGGCAATTTTCTGCGCTTCGTTGATGCCGATGCGCTTTGTAAAGCCGCCCTTGGCACGGTACTCTTTCACGACATCATGCAGGGCATACTCGGAAAGGCGAGCGGACTTCTGTATTTCCTTAAACCGCTTGTTACGGTCTTTGCCCTTGGGCATCGCGGCCGTCAGCTTCCATGCTTCAGTGCTTTTCATGGCACGCACGCGTTTCTTTGCCGTTCCAAGAACAGCATTGAAAAGCTGGCGTGCATCGGAGAAGTAGGTCTCCAGTGCACTTTCTTGATCCTCTCCGATTTTCAGGCCCAGCTCGATGACAAAGGACGGTGTGCGCGATTTCATAGCGGCTGAATATACCTTAAGCGAAAACTATGTGCATGGTTTGGCTGCGTTTGGGCCAAGATTAAAAAATTTCGAAAGCCCGCATTCCTCCCGGGGCTCAAGCCCCGGGCTTCCTGCGGGAAATTCTGTGAATGTCAAGCGCCCCGATGATATTGGTCTTACCTGAGGCGTTGGGTCCGTAAATCACGGACGAGCACAGGCCGCGGACCGTTTCCTTTCCCGCTTTTTCCGAAAACACACTGTAGTCAAGTCCTTTCTGTTTGGGTGCGGGTTCCATGGAAAACACAAACGGCTCCCGGAAAGACTTGTCGTTTGCGGCAGAAAAATAAAGCAACATGACAAATTCCCCTGATTTTGCAGAAATTCTGCAAAATCACCTTAAACAAGGATTTCAGCTTTTGCCGCTTTGGACCATTGTCTGCCGATTTGTCCGGACAACAAAAAAGCGGCCGGGAAAACCTGAGTCTTCTCAACCGGCCGCTTTTTCTGCTTCGAATAAAACTTAAAGCACGTAGCGCGACAAATCTTCGTTGCCCGCGAGTTCCCCGAGTTTTTCCACCACGTAGGCTTCGGTGACTTCTAGCGTCACCGTGGCGGTGTTGCCTGCCTCGTAGCTTACGTCTTCCAAAAGCTTTTCCATCACCGTGTGAAGCCGGCGGGCACCGATGTTTTCGGTGCGCTCGTTCACTTCATAGGCGTAACGCGCAATGGAGCGGATCGCTTCCGGGGTAAAGGTGACTTCGGCGCCGTCGGCCTTTAAAAGCGCCTGGTACTGCTTCACAAGCGAGCAGTCCGTCGACGTGAGAATCTTTTCAAAGTCTTCGGCCGTCAGGCTCTTTAATTCCACGCGGACGGGAAGACGCCCCTGAAGTTCCGGCACGAGATCCGAAGGCTTGGAGAGGTGAAAGGCCCCCGAAGCAATAAAGAGAATATGGTCAGTCTTTACCCAGCCGTACTTCGTGCGCACGGTCGTGCCTTCAATCAAAGGCAGGAGGTCGCGCTGCACGCCTTCGCGCGAGACGTCGGCGCCTGATACGTTTTCCGCGCCCTTGGCGATCTTGTCGATTTCGTCGATAAAGACAATGCCGTTATTTTCCACATTGGCAATCGCGTCGCGGGTGGTCTCGCCCTTGTCAATCAGTTTTGCCGACTCTTCATCGGTGTAGATGTCGAGCACTTCCTTTACGCTCATGCGGCGCTTTTCACGGTTTTGCTGCTGCATCTTTTCAAAAAAGCCCTGCAGCTGATTTTCCATGTCGTCCATTCCGTCGGGTGCAAGCACGTTAAAGACGGGACCCTCGGCAGGCACCTCGGCTTCCACGGTCTTGTCGTCCAATTCACCGTTTCGGATCTGCTCGCGGAAACGCCGGCGGGCCACGCTCTCGGCGGGCTTCACAGGTGCGCCGTTTTCATCGGTCACGGCCGTTGCGGGCGGCACGAGAAGATCAAGCACCCGCTCAACCGCCGCTTCTCTTGCCTGCACCTGCACTTTTTTCTTCTGCGTCTCACGCATGAGTTTCATGCCCGCTTCCATCAGATCCTTGATGATGGATTCGACGTTGCGGCCGACGTAGCCCACTTCCGTAAATTTCGTGGCTTCGGTCTTTACAAACGGGGCATCGGTGAGTTTGGCAAGGCGCCGGGCAATTTCGGTTTTACCCACACCGGTGGGCCCGATCATAAGAATGTTTTTGGGCGTGATTTCCGAGTGCAGGGGTTCGGCCACACGCGAACGCCGCCAGCGGTTTCTCAGGGCCACCGCCACAGCGCGCTTGGCATCATTTTGTCCGACGATGTACTTATCGAGTTCGCTCACGATTTCGCGCGGCGTCATCATTGCATTGGTCATAGATCTTTCGTTTTTTTGTTCGTTCGTCAGAGGATGGTCTTACTCAGGCCTTTTTGGCCTCAGGCGCCTCACCTACGGTTTCCACCGTGAGGTTGTGATTGGTGTAGATACAGAGGTCGCCCGCAATCGTAAGCGACGCGCGCGCAATGGCTTCCGCGCTCATCTCGGTGTGTTCCATAAGGGCCCGCGCCGCAGACTGCGCGTAGGCGCCGCCCGAGCCGATCGCGGCAATGCCGTGCTCGGGTTCAATCACGTCGCCGTTACCCGACAAAATCAGGGTCGTGTCCTTGTCCGCGACAATCATCATGGCTTCAAGGTGCCTTAAGGCCCGGTCGGTGCGCCATTCCTTGGCCAGTTCCACCGCGGCGCGCATCAGAATCCCGGAGTGCTTCTCAAGTTTTCCCTCAAAGCGCTCCACCAGCGTAAAGGCGTCGGCCGTGGCGCCCGCAAACCCCACCATGATGCGGTCATGATAGACGCGGCGCACCTTGCGGGCCGTTCCCTTAAAGACGATGTTGCCGAGCGTGACCTGGCCGTCGCCCGCCATCGCGGCGACGCCGTTGCGGCGCACGCACAGAATTGTGGTTCCGTGAAACTGTTCCATTATTTTTTCGTTCGCAGTGAATCAGAAGCGGACACCGTCAAAAAGTGTGCGGCCCGCTTTAAACACCGCAGATTAAGAAACTTCAAAGAAAAAGGGAAGGTCTCGCAACCTTCCCTTGCAACTTAGCACCCGCACGGGCGCCTCAGAATTCGGTTCGAACAGGCAATTAATCCCCGAACATCTTCTGCTTGATTTCGCGCCGCTGCTGCGCTTCAAGCGAGAGAGTGGCCGTCGGACGCGCCAAAAGCCGCGCCGCACCGATGGGTTCGCCGGTTTCTTCGCACCAGCCGTATTCGCCGTCTTCGATGCGCTTAAGGGCAGCCTGTACCTTTTTCAGCAGCTTCCGTTCACGGTCACGCGTTCTGAGTTCCAGCGCGTGCTCCTCTTCGATCGTGGCACGGTCGGCAGGATCGGGCACAACGGTCGTCGCACGCAGATTTTCCGTCGTCTTGTCGGCATTGTGCTGAAGTTCCTTTTCCATGACGCTTAACCGATGCTTGAAAAATTCCAGCATCTTGTCGTTCATGTAGTCCTTATCGGACATTGCCAGGACTTCCTGCTCGGTCAAAAGTTTCTTCGTTGCCATGACGGTATCTTTGAAAAAACAATGGAACCCGCAGCCGGCGGCTGCGGGACGCATTCAGTAAAAACAAGGGAACTGCAGGCTGCCGGAAGACAGCCTTTTCAGGTTCGAAACGCGGTACCCGCAAGGGCTTTTCGTGAATCGACCCAAACTCCCCGTTTCTTTAAGGGTGCAGACAATAGCACACTTCAGCCGTTTTCAGCGAAAAATCAAAGAGAAACTAATCTATTCCTCTGATAAACACGTTGCAAAGCCCTCCAAAATCGCCTTCTGCGGCAGGTTTTTGCCGATGATGACGATCTTGTTGGCGGGCTTTTTATCGCCCCAAGTGCCCAAAACGTCCGCCGAGCACACCATATGAACGCCCTGCAGCACGCAGCGGCGGTCTGTCTGCTTGAAGTAGAGCACGCCCTTGTAGCGGAGCATATTCTGCCCGTAAACGGCCACCAGACTCTGGATGTACTGATCAAAGCGCGGTGCATCAAAGGGGCGGTCGGACTCAAACACAAAGGCGGAGACGTCATCGTGGTGATGGTGATGCACGCCCGTTAAAAACGTCGGATCAATATCCAAAACGTCATTCATGTTAAAGCCGCAGATGTTGAGAACCTTCTCCACCGGGAGGTTTCCCATATTGACCGGCTCAATGGGGCAGCGCGGATTGATCGCAATCAGGCGCTCCTTGAGTTTTTCCACGTCTTCGGGCTTTACCAGATCGGTTTTGCTGATGAAGATGCGGTCGGCAAAACCCACCTGATCCTTGGCTTCGGGCTGCTCGTCCAAGGTCTGCATGCCGTGCTTGGCATCAACGATCGTCACGACGCCGTCGAGGCGGTAAAAGCACGCGACCGCATCGTCCATAAAGAATGTCTGGCACACAGGGCCGGGATTAGCGACCCCCGTTGTTTCAATCACAACGTAATTAAAGTCAATTTCGCCCTTGTCGCGGCGGATTCTCAGATCCGTGAGAATCCGGGAGAGGTCTCCGCGGATCGTGCAACAGATGCAGCCGTTATTCATCTGAACGATCTGCTCCTTGCCGTTATGCACGAGAAGCTCGTTATCGATCCCCTCTTCACCGAATTCATTTTCGATGACGGCGATCTTGTACTTGTGATCCTCACTCAGAATCCGGTTTAAAAGCGTGGTTTTACCGGCCCCGAGAAAGCCCGTCAGAATGGTGACCGGAATTTCAGGTTCAGGTGCGAGCCCGAGGTTATCTTCCTGCATGACTGTGTCCTCATGACGCGAAAGACGCCGCGATGACCCGCTGGCGTCCTTCGTCAAAATCGTCGGGGGAAAAACTTCTCCCCCAAAAAAAGTTGTCTGGGATTATGCCGCGGGTAAAGCGCCGCGGCACGCCCTTTTTGTAACCGCTATCTCATGAGAAGATGCAGCCCCTTTAAGTACTCCCCTTCGGGATAGGTCATCAGAAGCGGGTGATCGGCTCCGGCCGCAAAGCGCTCCAGCGCCCAGACGTCCTTGCCGGAATCAATGACGGCTCCGGCAATAATCATCTGAAAGAGATCCGGGTCAATCGCGCCCGAGCAGGAGAAGGTAAAGAGGTGGCCCCCGGCGTTTAAAAGCTTCAGGCCGTTAAGGTTGATGTCCTTATAGGCGCGGGCCGCCCGCTCCACGTGAAAGTGGCTTGAGGCAAATTTCGGGGGATCAAGAATCACAAGATCAAACGTTTCACCGGCGTCGCGCATTTTCCGGAGCGCCTCAAAGACGTCGTCTTCGACCCAGCTTAACCTGTCGTCGCTAAACCCGTTCATTTCGGCGTTGCGTTTGGCCTGGGCCAGGGCCTCGGCGGAGCTGTCAACACTGACAACGTGCGCGGCCCCGCCTTTGACAAGCGCCAGCGAAAAACCCCCGGTGTAGCAAAAGCAGTTAAGGGCCCGCATCGGGCGGCCGGTTTCCTTTAAAAACGCGGCCGCAAGCTTTTGTGCTGCAAGCCGGCTTTCGCGCTGATCGACGTAAAACCCGGTCTTGTGCCCGACTCTCACGTCCACGCCGTACTTCACGCCGTCTTCAACGACTTCAATGACTTCGGGGGGTTCGTCTCCTGCCAAAACCCCGGTTCTCACCGTGAGCCCCTCGCGCCTGCGGGTGGCGGCGTCCGAGCGGTCAAAGACCCCCTTGGCGCCCGTGATGTCCATCAGGTCGTCAGCGATTTCCCTTAAGTGCAGCTCAGCCCCGGCGCTCTGAAACTGCGTCACCACCCAGTCGCCGTACTGATCGACGATAAGACCCGGAATGCCGTCGGCCTCACCGAAAACAAGGCGCCGCGCGGTGGTACGCGCAAGAAGCGGCTCACGGGCCCTGACGGCCGCCGCGAGTTTGTCCTTAAAAAAGGCGGGCGACTCAACCGGTGCCTTTTCGTCAAACGCCCACATGCGCACGCGCAGGGTTGAACTCGGCGAATAGGCGCCAAAACCCAGAAATCGGCCATCAGAGGCCAACACCCGCACCGTTTCACCGACGCCGGGTTTGCCGGCCACGCGTCCCACCGCTGTGTCGTAGACCCAGGGGTGACGTCTCAGAAGGCTTTTTTCCTTCCCTTTTTTCAGAAAGACTTCCAGCATTTTCTTTTTTCCGCAACGCAAAATCAGGCCGGCATCACCGGCAGGTTATCCGTTTCCACGGTACCTTCAAAAACGACTTCCGCCGGGCCCGTGAGATACACGTGATGCCCGGGACCGGCCCAGGAAATCCGGAGTTTTCCTCCGTGCATCGTGATTTCCACGGCCTCATCAAACATGCCGCGGCGCATCCCCGTCACAGCCGCCGCACACGCCCCGGTGCCGCAGGCAAGGGTTTCTCCGGCGCCGCGCTCGTAGACCCTCAACCGCGCCTCAGAGCGCGACAGGGCCTGTAAAAAACCGACGTTGACTTTCTGCGTGAAGTCCTCGTCCTTCTGAAGCGCTTCTCCGATCGTTTCCACGCAGGCGGTTTCAGTGTCCCCGCAGACCATCACGGCGTGGGGGTTACCCATCGAAACGAGCGAAAGCCAGACGTCGCCTTCAGGGGTTTTCACCTGCCAGAGCGTGTCTTTATCGCGCGTGAGGTGCGAGTACCCCTCAGACTTAAAGTGCACGGCCTCGGGCCCAAACGCGGGCTCACCCATATCAACCGTCACGCGGCCGTCGGCCTCAACGCGCGGCCGGATGATGCCCTTCATGGTTTCACAGGCAATTTCGGTTTTATCCGTCAAACCCAGATGCCGGACGTACACGGCAAAGCAACGCGCGCCGTTACCGCACATCTCGACTTCGCCGCCGTCACAGTTAAAGATCCGGTACTTAAAGTCCGCCTGAGCTGTCTCGGGCTTTTCAACCACCAGCATCTGGTCGCAGCCGATGCCGAAGTGGCGGTCACAGAGCGCGCGCACGAGTGCGGGCGTAGCGTGAAAGGGCTTATCCCAGGCATTGATCATGATGAAATCGTTGCCCGCACCCTGCATTTTGGTAAAGGAAAGACGCATGCGTGTGTCTCGAAAAATATTTAATAGAGGGGCTTAGCGCCCTCGGGCCGCGTTTTAAAGCGCCGGTGCGTCCAGAGGTACTGATCCGGGAGCTTGAGAATCCAGCGCTCGAGTTCGGCGTTGATGCGGCGCGTGTCGGTCACGTCGTCCCCGGTGGGGTAGTTTTCCCAGGGCTCACTGATGTGTGCCGTGTAGCCCGTTTCCGTCATCTCCGCCACGCAGAAAAGGACTTTGGCTTTTGTGGCGTGCGCGAGCCTTCCGCACATCGCAAGCGTTGCCGCCGGCTCCCCGAAAAAGGGCACAAAGACCGCATCGCGGGCGCCGAAATCCATGTCCGGAAGATAGTAAAAGGGAAGCCCCTGGCGCATGGCGCGCACAACGGCCAAAAGATCCCCCCTGCGGTGCTCACCCTTGGCAATTAAAACCGGATCGGAAAAGCGCCGGCGGCCTGCGAGAGCCGCCTCATCCCAGGCGGCATTACGCTGCTTTTGGTAAAGCGACACGCCTCTCACATGCAGGTTAAAGGCAATGCCCACGGCATCAAGCCCCACAAAATGCGGTGCCACGATAATAAGCGGCAGGTTGGTTTTGTCCGTCACCCGCTCAAGCCCTTCAAAGGTGACGAGCTTACCGACCGCTTGCGCCGACCCGTTCCAGAGCACCCCGTGGTCAAGCGCTGCGCGCGCCAGATGCACATAATTGGCTTTGGCAATGGCGCGAAGCTCCCCTTCCGTCTTATCCGGAAAGCAGACCCTGAGATTGGTCATCGCCACGTGACGCCGTTTGGGAATACCGACCCAAAGCACGGCCGCCACGACGCGCGCCAGGACCTTTCGGGCCCCGAGCGGCACATGAGCAAGGCTTTTGACGGCACCGATCCAGAACCGGGCCGCCAGATCGGTGATCGACAAAACGAAGACTCCGCAAAAGTGGCTTAGGAATCCCGTCATTTTAGCCGCTGAGATCGTTTGGTTTTGCAACAGACGCTGTGGCGCGCAGGCTCTGCGCGGTATAGTTAGCGCCTCACACAGTCTGAGGCGCTCATGCGCCCGGACTCAAAAGACACGAGTCCGACAACCGATACCGGAAAGCGCCGAGTCCACAATGTCTTCTTCTCTTACTTACTTTTCCGGCCGTGCAGCCCGCAGGCTGCGCAAAAGGGTGGCCGCCGTCCTAATGAGCACCGCCCTTGCCGCGGCATCGGCCGCCTGGGCCGCGGACAAACCGGGCGACATTGAGGCTGATGCCCTGCGCTCGGTTCTCACTGCTGAAATCGCGTTGCAGCGGGGGCTTTATCCCCAGGCCTGGCGGCAGTTTATGAATGCGGCGCAAAGCCTCAAAAACGCGGAACTTGCCGGGCGCGCCTATGACGCCGCGAGTGCTACCGGGAACACCGAAAACGCGCAGATTGCGCTCGAACTCTGGCACACGCTTGATCCCAAAAACAGCCGCGTGGTGGTTCTCACTGCCTCCAAGGACCTTACAAGCACAGAGCCGGACGTGCGTGCTGCGGCCGAAAAGCGCCTTACGGCAGAACTCAAAAAGACAAAGCAGCCCACGATGATGCTTGCGCGCATCTACGATGCCGCGGGGCCCGAGGCTGACCGCCAAACGCTTTACACCACCCTTGAGCGGCTTGCCGCCAACGTAAAGAAAAACGCCCGCATTGAGCTGCTTCTCGCCGCTGCTGCGGACGCCGCAGGCTACAAGCGCAGGGCCGCGCAGCACGCCGTCAAGGCGAGTGACTACGCTCCCGACGACAGTCAGATTCTGATGAGCGGCGCGGACTTTGAGTACCGCGTCAATCCGTCGGCCACGACGCGGCGCCTCACGGAGTTCTTAAAGCGCCACCCCGACGACATTACGGTAAGAACGGCGCTTGCGAAGTCCCTCATCCGCACGGGAACGGTTGAGGACGTCAAGCGCGAATTAGACATCATCAACCGTAAGGACGGCACGAGCCCGCAGACCATGTTTGCGCTGGGCACGATTGCCGAGGAAGCGGGGCTTTTCACCGACGCCGAGCTCTATTACAACAAGTACCTGGTGGCGGTTGCCAAGGCCGAAAACGGTGAGCGGGCGGTTGCCAAGGCCGAAAACGGTGAGCGGTATCTGCCGGACGCCGCGTACACGCGCCTGGCGATGGTGAAACTCCAGCAGGGCGACAAAATGAAGGCCGTCGAGTGGTTTGCCAAGGTCGAAAAAGGCGACAAATATCTGCCCTCTAAAATGAAGCAGGCCGAAATTCTTGCCGACATGAACCGCACCGACGAGGCCTGCCGGGTGCTGCGGGAAATCCGGGCCGATAACGGAAAGAAAGCACAGTTTCGCCTCGCCTGCTCCGACCTTTACATGAAGGCGGGCCGCACCAAGGACGCCTATCAGGCGGCGGATGAGGCCCTTAAAACGGCGCCGCACGAACCCAATGTCATCTACCGCACCGCGATGCTTGCGGAAGCCGCGGGTGAGGGCGCCCGCGCCGAAGCGCTTTTAACCCACTACATCGAAATCGCCCCGGGCGACGCCAACGGCTACAACGCCCTCGGCTACATGTGGCTTGAGCGCGGCGTGAAAACCAAGGATGCCGCGCCCCTTATTGAAAAAGCCATGGAATTATCCAAAGGCAAAGACAGCTACATCGTCGACTCCATGGGGTGGTTGAGGTACCGCCAGGGCAAACTCAAGGAAGCCGAACAGTACTTGAGGCAGGCCCTCTCGATGAATCCGGACGTGGACGTGGCGTTGCACCTTGCGGAAGTCTTAGCGCGCCTCGGAAACCACACGGAGGCCGTAAAGTATCTTGAGGCGGTTTTAAAAGCCTCGCCTCAAAACGTCACGGCGCAGCGCCTGATGCAGACCCTCAAAGCAAAGGGAGAACGTCAATGAGCGCCGTTACTTACTCCCGCCGCACCGTGATTGCCGCTGCCGCGGCGGCACCGCTTTTGATTTCCGGCTGCGCGGGCCTTGTGATGCCGGGTTCGCGCGTTTATTCCGGGCGCTTTTCCTTAAAGCTCACGACACAGAAAAAAACCGAAACGGCCGCGGGCAAATACCGCCTCGTGAAGTCCGGCGATGCGTATGAGCTTGACCTCATGACGCCTCTGTCCGGTGTTTTGGGCCGCGTTTACGTGACGCCCACTTCTGCCCGCGTGGAACGTAACGGTCAGGAGGATCTCACCGCCCCGAATGAAGAGATCCTCATGCGCGAAGCCTTCGGGTTTTCGCTCCCGGTTGCGGTGCTTGCCGACTGGCTTGAAGGGAAAGCGAGCCCCCGTATGCCCCACGAAAAAGAAACGCTCGGGCGCTTTACGCAGGCAGGCTGGACCCTGCAGTACGTTGCGGCGGGCGAAAGCAGTGCGGTCTCTGTTTTAAGAATGCGCCGCAGCGATCCGGGCCGCGCGATTCTCATTGCGCTTACCGTTGAAAAAGAGAATTAAGTCATGGCCGTCACCCCTGTCGTCTGCCCGGAAACCCTCGCGGCCGTACCTCTTCCGGCCGGCAACGTTGAAACCGTGACGGTTCCGGCGCCTGCCAAACTCAATCTTTTTTTACATGTCACCGGCAGGCGCGCTGACGGCTATCACCTGCTTGAATCCCTTTTCTGCCTTGTAACGCTTGCGGACACCCTGCGTTTCACGCGGCTTGCTGCCGCCTCCGGTGTGGTGCGCACCGGCGACATGGCCGAAGCCGGGGAAGCCGACCTCTGTGTGCGTGCGGCCCGGGCCCTCGAAAAAAAGACCGGAAAAAACCTTGACGTTGAAATACACGTCACAAAGCGTATTCCCTCAGGCGCCGGAATGGGCGGGGGGTCAAGTGATGCGGCCTCAACGCTTATCACGCTTAACCGCCTCTTTGCCCTGGGGCTCACGCGCGATGAACTCATAACCATTGCCGTAACGCTCGGCGCTGACGTCCCCTTCTTTGTGTTCGGACAAACCGCCTTTGCCCGGGGTATCGGTGAAATTCTCACGCCCGTTACGACGCCCGCGGCGCGCGTTGCGCTTGCGATGCCTTCGGTTCCCACGGCCACGGCCGGGATTTTCGGTGACCCGGAACTCAAGCGCGATACGCCCTCTGCGTCCGTTGAGGCGCTCACTTCCGACATCCAAGCCCACTGGCCCCGCCTTTTCGGGCACAATGACCTTGAAGCGGTTGTCTTAAAGCGCAACCCCGACGTCAGGCGTCTCATCGCTGCCATGGGTGCGGGAGCCCGCATGACGGGATCGGGGTCGGCTGTTTTTGCCGCGGAAATGTCGGAAGAATCCGCTCTCAAGCACCTCAAAAACCTCGCAGCGGGCGACGCCGGATGGACCGCCTCGGTTCTCGCGCGCCACCCGCTTTATGACTGGCTTTGAGGTTTCCCGCAAAAAACCTGTAAAATGCCGACTCCTGACAGGGGGGTAGCCAAGTGGTAAGGCAACGGATTTTGATTCCGTGTATCGTAGGTTCGAATCCTATCCCCCCTGCCAAATTCGAAATTTTCCAAAAAGACTTGACAAGCCGGAAAATTTCCGTACCATTCGCGTCGTCGCTGAAGTCATCGAAAGAGAGTTCCTGCGCAGACGGGATAACAACCCATACGCAGGCGGTGATGCCCCGATTCGTTAACGCGGGCGCAAGCGAGTGAAACCCGCAGGCCGATTGACGCCTGGCGGGTTTTTTGATTTTTTGCGCCTCCGAAACCGGCTTTTCCCGTTTTTTTGCGGCGTGTTGAGCGTTGATTCAAAACGCCTTCGGTGTTAAAATCTTGCGTTTTCCGGAGAACGGCACCGCTGCTTTCCGGCCGATTTTTTCCATAACAACGCTTTGCAAGCCTGACGCGTCATATCCGTCGGACGGGTAAATCAACCAAAAGAGCTCACGATCATGGTTCCTGTCGTTCCTGACAGCCTGAAGGTTTTCTCAGGCAATGCCAACCCCAAGCTGGCACATGCGGTAACCCAGTACCTCAACATTCCGCTCGGCCGTGCGACCGTCAACCGCTTCTCCGACGGGGAAGTGATGGTGGAAATCAATGAAAACGTCCGCGGTAGCGACGTTTTCGTGCTGCAGAGTACCTGCGCCCCCACCAACGACAACCTCATGGAACTCATGATCATGGTGGACGCGCTGCGCCGCGCCTCCGCGCGCCGCATCACGGCCGTGATGCCCTACTACGGCTACGCCCGCCAGGACAGACGTCCGCGTTCCGCGCGCGTTGCAATTTCCGCGAAGGTTGTCGCGAACATGCTTCAGAGCGTGGGCGTTGACCGCGTCCTCACGATGGACCTGCACGCCGACCAGATTCAGGGCTTTTTTGACGTGCCCGTGGACAACATCTACTCCACCCCGGTGCTTTTGAACGACATCCTCTCGCACCAGTACCCGGATCTGATGGTTGTCTCGCCTGACGTCGGGGGCGTCGTGCGTGCCCGCGCAATGGCTAAGGAACTGGGCGTTGATCTCGCGATCATCGACAAGCGCCGTCCGCGCGCCAACGTCGCCGAAATCATGAACATCATCGGCGAAGTCAAGGGCCGCACCTGCGTCATCACCGACGACATCGTTGATACAGCGGGGACGCTGTGCAACGCCGCGGGGGCCCTGAAGGAGCGCGGTGCCAAGCGCGTTCTTGCCTACGCCGCTCACCCCGTCTTCTCCGGCAATGCCGTTGAACGCATCACCAATTCCGCGCTTGACGAAGTGGTCGTCACCGACACCATTCCGCTGCGCCCCGAAGCCGAACAGTGCCCCAAGATCCGCCAGTTAAGCTGCGCGCCTCTGGTGGGCGAAACCATTTCCCGTATTGCACGGGAAGATTCCGTAAGCGCACTTTTTAACGAGTAAGACGTTTCGGAATGACCGAGTGTCTGCCGCTGGTCGCGGCGGCAGACTGTTTTTTTCACTTTTATTCAACCCCTACAAACGGAGTTAACTCAAATGAATTTCACCGCTGTCTTGCGTAAAGAGCAGGGAACGAGTGCGAGCCGCCGCCTGCGTCGCGAAAACAAAGTGCCGGGCATTGTCTACGGCAACAACGTTGACGCTACGCTTATCGCGCTCGATCACAACGAAATCTATTACGACCTGCAGAAGGAAAAGTTCCACGCTTCCATCCTCACGATGCAGCTCGACGGTAAGGATGAGCTCGTTGTTCTGCGTGCTTTCCAGATGCACCCCTACAAGCCCCAGGTTCTGCACTGCGACTTCCAGCGCATTGACCCGAACAGCGAAGTGACGATGCGCGTGCCGCTGCACTTCTTCGGCGGCGAAAACAGCCCGGCCGTCAAGATCGACAAGGGCTTCATCAGCCACCTCGCGGGCGCTGTGGAAGTTGCCTCCATGCCGCAGAACCTGCCGGAATTCATCGATGTGGATCTCTCCGGCATGACGAGCCAGACGACGCTTCGTATTTCCGACGTCAAGCTCCCCGAAGGCGTGCGTGCCATCACCCCGGATCTGCCGATCGCCACGGTTACGGTTATTACCGAAGACACGGCTGCTGCGGCTGCTGCTCCGGCTACCGACGGTGCTGCGCCCGCTGCGGCTGCCGCCCCGGTTGCTGCTCCCGCCGCCGGCGAAGCAGAAAAGAAGTAATTCTTTACCTGCCGCGTGCCCGCGGCACGACACCCCTGCGGTACGTGCCCGGGCAAAATACGCCGCGACAGCCGTCAGACAGAGTGCTTTGCCATTCTGTACGGCCCGCGGCGTTTTTTTATGACTGATTATTTTCCGGACTTTTTCTTATGGACAACGCCTTCAGTGCACTCGGCCTTTCCGACGCCCTTGTGAGCGCTTTAAGTGAAATGGGGTTTGAAGAACCCACCCCCATTCAGACCGCCGCGATCCCGGTGCTCATTTCCGGGCGCGACGTGCTCGGCCAGGCCGCAACCGGCACGGGTAAGACCGCTGCCTTCGGGCTGCCGTTAATCGAGCGCTTTGTTCTTAACAAAAAGACCGGGCTCCCCGCAATTCTTGTGCTGACACCCACGCGGGAACTGTGCCTGCAGGTTGCGGAGAGCTTTCTTGCGTTCGGGAAAAACGCCGGTATTGCCGTCGCCCCCATTTACGGCGGTCAGGAATACGGGCGGCAGATCCGGCTTTTAAACCGCGGTGTACATGCGGTTGTTGCGACGCCGGGCCGAGCGTTGGATCACATCCGCAAAGGCACGCTTGACCTCTCGGGGATCAAGGCCCTCGTGCTTGACGAAGCCGATGAGATGCTTGACATGGGCTTTGCCGATGAGCTTGAAGCCATTCTTGAGGAATTGCCCCCGGAGCATCAGACAGCGCTTTTTTCAGCAACGCTCCCGGAGAGAATCCGCCGCATTGCCGAGTCGCACTTAAACGACCCCGAACACATCGTCATTGCCCGCGAAAAAACGGCCGAGGGCGAGACGCCGCGCGTGCCGCAGAAAGCCTATATGGTGGGACGCGCCCACAGACTTGCGGCTCTCGGGCGCATTTTGGACGTTGAAAGCCCGGAATTGGCGATCGTCTTTGCCCGCACCCGCAACGAAGTCGATGAGGTGACGGAATCTTTGCGAAACCGCGGCTTTGCCGTTGAGGCGCTCCACGGGGGGCTCGATCAGGACTCCCGCGACCGCGTGATGAAGCGCGCCAAGGCGGGAGCGATTGAAGTGATCGTCGCCACGGACGTTGCCGCACGCGGCATTGACCTCGAAAACGTCACGCACGTCATTAACTACGGGATTCCTGCCTCGCTTGAAACCTACGTGCACCGCATCGGCCGCACGGGCAGAGCCGGCCGCACAGGCCTTGCGATCACGGTGCTTGAGCCCCGTGAACACCGCCGCTTACGCGCGCTTGAAGGCATCACCAAGGCCAAGATTGAACTCCTTTCCGTGCCCTCGGTCACGGACGTGCGCGCCAAACGCATGGAACTCACGCGCGGCGCAGTGAAGGAAGAACTCCTTTCGGGCGCCTTTGAAAAGTACCGCGTGATTGCCGAGCAGCTCTGCGAAGAAGCCGATCCCTTTGAGGTGGCGGCTGCCGCCATTGCCTACGCCGATAAACTCGCGGGCGGCCCCGACGACGAAGATGAAATTCCGGAGGTCACGCCCTTTGAAAAGAAGGGACGGCGTGAGCGCGGCGACAGAAGTGAACGCGGGTTTGAGGGCGCTTCCCGCCGCGAGCGGCTTTCCGACCGTAAGCCCGAAGAGGGCATGACGCGGCTATTTATCGGTGCAGGACGCGAAGCGGGCCTGAGGCCCTCTGACATCGTGGGCGCGATTGCCAATGAAGCGGGCATTGCAAGCCGCCGCATCGGTGCGATCGACATCTCCGACCGCTTCTGCCTGGTGGAAGTCGACGCCCCCGTGGCGCAGGCCGTGATTGCGGCACTCAAAGGCACCACCATCAAAGGCCGCACGGTGACGGTGCGCAAGGACCAACCCAAACGGGCTTCGGGCTACAGAGAGCCCAATCCCCGGCACAAGCGCGAAAAGCGTGAACCCTTAAAGTCCCGTTTCGATGACATTGGGTAGTTTTTATGGCTCAGACAGCAAATAATCCCATCCGGCTCATCGTCGGTCTGGGTAACCCCGGTGACGAATACAAAACGACGCGTCACAACATGGGCTTTATGTTTTTGGATGCACTTGCCTCCAAGTACGGCGCGCGTTTCAGCGCCGAAGCGCGTTTTAACGGCGACACGGCCCGCATCACAACCGACGCCGGTGACCTGTGGCTTTTAAAGCCCACAACCTACATGAACAGTTCCGGCTCCGCGGTGCAGCCCCTGGCGGCCTACTTCAAGATTAAGCCCGAAGAGATCCTCGTCGTGCACGATGAACTCGACATCCCGCCGGGCTGCATGAAGGAAAAGATCGGGGGCGGCAACGCCGGCCACAACGGTCTCAAGGACATTACCGCCAAACTCGGCACCCCCAACTTCTGGCGCCTGAGGATCGGCATCGGGCACCCCCGTGTTTTCTGCCCGCAGCAGCAGGTCTACGACTGGGTTTTGGGGACGCCGTCGCTGGAGCACAAGGCAGCCATCCATGAGTGCCTTGAAGCGGCTCTCAAAACCGTGGAACTCTGGGCCGCGGGCGATGAAGCACGCGTGGAGCGGATGCTCAGAAAGTACGCCAATCACCCGAAAAAGCCTGCTGCCGAAACGGACGCGAAAACGGATGCCAAAGCCTCCGCGTAATGCGCTTTTGGTAAGCGCCTGCCTTTTGGGTGAGTGCTGCCGCTACGACGCAAAATGCCCGGCAGCACCCGAAGCGCTGAAAACCTTTTTTGCGCGCTGCAGGCAGGCGGACATTGCACTGATCCCCGTGTGTCCGGAGTGCGCCGGGGGGCTTCCCACGCCCCGCCCTCCGGCTGAAATTGAGCCGGGAAAAAGTGCGGCAGACGTTCTTGACGGCATGGGGCGCGTGCGCACGGCAGCCGTAGATGATGTCACAGCGGCTTACGTGACGGGCGCTCACGCCACACTCAAAGCGGCCCTTGAAACCCGCGCTGAGACGGCACTTCTGAAAGCCAAAAGTCCTTCCTGCGGAAGCGCTGAAGTCTATGACGGGACCTTTACCCGGCGACTTAAACCCGGCAAAGGCGTCACCGCCGAACTTCTCACCCGCAACGGCGTCGCGGTTTACAGCGAAAACGCTCTTCACACGCTCTCAGAAAGACTCTTTTCCGCCAACGTCACCATCCGCCGTACAGCCCCGGCCGATTACGCCGCAGCCGAAAATGTTCTGCGGGAGGCGTTTTGGAACTGCTATGCGCCGGGCGCCTCCGAGCACCTCATCCTCCACCGCATGCGCGCGTCTGTGGGCTTTGTGCCGAAACTTGACCTCGTTGCGGAGACAGGGGGACTGATTGTGGCGTCCGTCGCGTTTCAAAAAGGCAGCATCGTTTGCGATGACGGCCATAAAGTAGAAGTTCTCTCCCTCGGCCCCGTGGGCGTTTTGCCCGCTTATCAGAAAAGGGGCATCGCAAGCCGCCTTATCCGTGAGGCGCTTACGCACGCCGGAAATCTCGGCTTTCGCGCGGTTTTTCTATGCGGCGATCCTCTCTTTTACCGCCGGCTTGGGTTTTTGCCGGCCGAAACCTTCGGAATCCGCACAGCTGAAAACACCTGGTTTGAACCGCTGCAGGTCTTTCCCCTTTTCCCCGATGCGTTAAAGGGCCTCACCGGATGCTACGTCGAGGACAGCGTGTATGCCGTGACAGAGGCTGAGGCGCTGGCCTACGACCAAGATTTTCCGCCCAAGAAGCGCGTAACCGGCACCCCCGGACAAAAGCGCGTTGAAGCGTTTCTCAAACGCCAAAGACCGTATGTCCCGGACGAGAAAAGCCGTCCGGAACACTGACCACAAAGAAGGATTTTTTTCGATGACAAACCTCAACACGCCGGAACTTCAGGGGGCGCTTGACTGCCTCGCGATGCTTCTTCTGCAGCCCGAGGCTGAAAACGCCGTGCAGGCTATTCCCTTTGCCGCCGAAGCTCTTCTCATCCTCGGAAAAGACACGCTGCCGCAAGATTCGCAGGAAGCGCTCACATCCATTGCGGAAAAACCGACCGTTGAACCCGTTGAACTGCAGAAAGCCTATGCGCGGCTGTTTCTGGGAACAGGCGAAGTGACGATTCCATTGTGCGAGAGCGCCTGGACTTCGGGCGACACGCCGCTTCTGTGTCAAAAGCCGCAGGACGAATGCCGCACGCTCTACGAAGCCGAAGGGCTTTCGATCACCGGTGACAACAACATCCCGGAAGACCACCTCGGCGCGATGCTCGGTTTCTCGATTGTCCTTCTTTTGAAAGATAAAACCGAGAAAGTGCGGGACTTCTTTGCCAAGCACCCGGCCGCCTTTATCCCGGCGGTCGTAAAGGCCGTGCGCGCCGAAGCCCGCAAGGACGACCCGTACCTTGACGTCATGGTGCTTCTTGAAGCGCTTGCGGACCTTATGGTCGCCAAGCACTGACACAACGGAAGAACCGGCTTTTCCGGGGAAAAACGCCTGTCCTGAAATCCGGTGACATCGCAGAAGAGCGCATCAGTTGCCCTGCAACGCAAATCCGCTTCTTGGCGGTCTTGCCCGTTTGCTTTCGATATCGCGCGCTGTCCGTCTTTCTGCCTGTCCATCTTTCTGTCATACTCTCACCAAAGTTGATAGTATGATAGAAACTTATCGTTTTTTGGAGAGAAAATGATAGAAAGGCTGCCGGAACAAGAAGATGTCCGGGTCGAATTTAAGGAAACCTGGAGCGAAACAGCCAAAAAGACGCTGATAGCGTTTGCAAACACGCTTGGCGGAAACCTGTATTTCGGTGTGACCGATGATGCAACGGCAAAGGGACTCAGCAAAAAAGAAGTCGATATGATTTCCCGCTCGGTCCTTCAATTTTGCCGAACCGGTACAGAACCGGTCATGACAGACCTGGTGTCAACAGAAGTCATCACCACAGGTACCGGCAGCTACCTGTTGCGGGTATCCGTAGAACCTGGTGAAGACCGCCCTTATGCACTCAAAGGAAAACGTTATACGGGCGGCGCTTATGTCCGCGACGGCTCTATGTCAGTCACCGCGAACGAAGAAGAAATACGCGACATGATCCGCGACAGTGCCCCCGAGCCGTGGGAATCCAGATTAAGCCGTGAGGCAGATCTGACATTCGGAGAAACATCCGATATTTTCAGAAAATATCACGTCGCTTTTTCGCCTGCACACTACCTTCGGCTGGGCCTGGTTGACGATGCCGGATACTACACTCAACTGGGAGAATTGCTTTCGGACCAAAACCAGAGAAAGCTCGTAATCGGAACTTTTTCCCAAGACGAGGCATCGCTTTCCGTCCGGGAATTCTCAGGATCGCTTCTGCGGCAAATTGATCAAGGTTTCGACCTCTTTGCCGCAATGAATCCTGAACTGATACAAAAAACCGAGAAACTCTCAAACAAACGGCAGTTCGCCTGGCCTCCCAAAGCGCTGCGCGAGGCACTTGTAAACTGCACGGTTCATCGCGATTACTCTCAGCCCGAACCCACGAAAGTTTCAATCTTTCCGAATCGATTCGAATTTTTGTCCTACGGATGCATCCCCGGCCGACTCAGCGTTGACGATATTGCGATCCGGGGCGTCAGCAAATGTCGCAATGAACATTTAGCCGACATTCTCAGGCGCTTGGGATGGATGGAAAACTATGGTTCTGGTTTTCCGATGATTTGGCAAGAATACGCCAACTCCGGCGTGGAACCCAAGCTGGAGGCAACTCGCAGAATATTTCGCATTGTTTTACCCAGAATCCGTGACGAAGAGCCCCTGACGCTTCAGGAGCGTTGCTTTGCTTTATTCGTAAGCCACGACGTACTTTCAATGGCTGACGTCGCGAAGAAATTGAACATTTCAAGAACATCGGCCAACTCTGCCGTCAACGCTTTGCTCAGGGACGGCAAGGTCGAGAAGATTGGTACAGGACGACTGACCAAGTATCGGTCATTAATTCGCTGATCTCCGTTAACGGCTGCTGCGGCTCAAGACGAAGTGCCTGCAAAAATAAACCGCCGGCACTCACACAAAAGTACCGGCGGTTTGTCAGGCCCTGTTAAGCGGGATTAATCGCGCTTAGCGGTCTTGGGCTGATGATGCACGTAGACGGGCGGCAGTTCCTCCTCATCGTACTTTTCAATGCGCACAAGTGATGTGTTGGCCACGTTGCCGCAGGCAAGTTTCGACGAAGGAATATCAATTGTCAGCACGTTGTCGCAGCCGTGCACATCAAGGCTTCCTTCCTCCCCGGGTTCTTCCGGGCAGTACCAGGCTCCGTGGTGCACCACGACCGTATCCGGACGCACGCGGTCGGTGACCGTCACGCCCGCCAGGACCTTACCGCGGCGGCTTTCCACAAGAGCGATGTCGCCGTTTTTAAGCCCCAGCTTTTCCGCGGCCTGCGGGTGAATCCACAAGGGTTCACGCTCTTCGACGTTAGCAAAGAGGTTCGAAGCCGTGCTGTCAAGCTGCGAATGCAGACGGTAGCGGCTCTTAGAGGTCAGAAGCGCAAACGGATAGTCCTTCGCCATTTCGGCGCCAAGCCATTCCGTAGGCTCAAGCCACGTCGGATGCGCCGGGCAGTCGTCGTAGTGGTAGGAGGCGATCTTTTCAGAGTAGATCTCAATAAGACCGGACTCAGTGCCCAGAGGATTCACCACCGGGTTCTTGCGGAAGTCGCCCATATAGTTGTAGCGGCGGCTTTCACCGGTCACGGGGAACAAAACGTAACCGCCTTTCCAGAACTCATCAAACGTGGGCATCGCCAAGCCCGCGGCCTTGGCTTCACCCGCAGCCTGCTCGTAGAAGCGCTTGATCCACCCCATCTCATCGAGCCCCTCAGTAAACTCTGCGCCGTGGCCGAGTTTTTCCGCAAGGTGCGAGTAGATCCAGTAATCCGAATGCGACTCGTACTGCGGTTCAATTGCCTGCTGCATGGCAACGTACCCGAGGTTGGAGTAGGAGCCGATCGAAGTGATGTCGTTGCGCTCCAGCGACGTGCAGGCCGGAAGAACAATATCGGCCATCCGCGCCGAAGCCGTCCACACCGTGTCGCACACGATCGTCGTTTCGGGCTTTTTCCAGGCCTTCACGATGCGGTTTGTGTCTTCCTGCTGGGCAAAGGGGTTGCCGCCCGACCAGAAGACCAAACGAATGTCCGGATAGGTGATTTTCTTGCCGTTGTAGTCGATCGTCTTGCCGGGATTTAAGAAGCAGTCCGTAAAGCGCGCGAGCGGAATGGTTGCCACCGAATGACCTTCCCAGGCCATTCCGGTATTTTTGCCCTTGGGGTTGGCGGAAATGCCGGGCAGAGCCGGTGCTTCCGAAGTGGCGGCGCCGCCGTTCGAATAATGGTACGTAAAGCCGAAACCTCCGCCGGGCAGACCGATGTGCCCGCACATGGCGGCAAGCACCACCATCGCCCAGTGCACCTGTTCGCCGTACTGCGCGCGCTGAATACCCCAGCCGCCCATCAGCATCGAGCGCTTTTCGCGCATCAGGCGCGCCAGGCGCCGGATCGTTGCCGCGGGAACGCCCGAAATTTTCTCGGCCCATTCTGCGGTCTTGGGTGTTCCGTCCGTTTTGCCCAAGAGATACGGCAGAAACTTGTCGTAGCCCTTTGTGTACTTGCGGATGAACTCACGGTCCACACGGTTGGTGGTCTCGAGTTCATACATCATCGCAAGCATCACCGCGACGTCGGTGTTGGGTTTCGGTGCAATCCATTCGCACTTATCGCCAAAGTATTCTGCGGTATCAGGCTTTAAGGGGTTCACGGCAATCACCGGAATCCCTGCGGCCTTCACCCGCCGCAGACCTTCGGCGTTTTCGTGGAAGGTCGCGGACCAGTCGATATCGTTTGTAACCGCGGGATCAGCGCCCCAAAGCACGATAAGTTCGGTCTTGTCGCAGATGAGGTCCCAGCCGGTGACCTGTTCATAGACGCCGTTTGAACCAATCACGTACGGCAGGATCACCTGCGCGCACCCGGTCGAATAGTCGCCGTAGTGGCCGGTGAAACCGCCGTTGAGATTTAAGGCGCGCTGCATGAGGTTGCGCGCTGAACCCAGCGCCCCCGGGCTCATCCAGCCGTAGGAGCCGCCGTAAATGGCTGCAGGCCCGTAAGTGTCGCGGACGCGGTTGAGTTCCTTCGCGATAATGTCAAAAACTTCGTCCCAGGTCACGCGTACGAAGGGTTCGGAGCCGCGGCCTCTGCCGCCCGCTTTCCAGCCCTTTTTGAGATAGGACTCGCGCACCATCGGATAGCGGATACGCGCGTTGTTGTAGGGCTGCTGGGCAATCCCCTGAAGCTGCATGGAAGGAGCCTTGTCTTTAGCAAAGGGCTCAAGCCGCTCGATCTTGCCGCCTTTGACATGCACCTTGTAAACACCCCAGTGTGAGGCGTTCATCACAACGCCGTCGTTTAAAACGGACTTACCCGTGGCAAAGGTTTTGGAAAGCCCCATTTCGGGAACGCCCGACAAAGGTTCTCCGTATTCCACCCCACCCTTTAACACACGGGCTGCGCCTTTTTTGGGCGCGGCAAGCGTCTGTCCGGACACCAGGGCTGCGGCACCGGCAAGGCCCGCGGCCTTAAATAAATCGCGGCGATTCGTCATTTCACATTTCTCCTCAGTGTCTCAGACATTAGTGTTTGGCGTGTTCCTGAAGCCACTTAAACATCAGTTCGTTGGCGCCCTTACGGGTGTGCCCGGCGCGGCCGCCTCGTACCGGCAGAAGCGTTGCCCACTGGTTCGCCGTAAAGTGGTTGGCGGGCTGTGCGGCGTGGCAGGTGGCGCAGGCTTCCGCGTTACGGGCCTTGGCTTTGGCCCAAAGCCCCTGCAGGTTACCGGTAAGCGCTTTGGCGGGCACCCAACCCTGAGCGGAAGACTTGACCCAAACGTTCCCCTGCACCGTCTTTTCGCCGGCCTTGGGATTAAGTTTTACGGCCTTTTCTTCATCAAACGAGGCGTTTTCAATGCGAACACCCGGTTCCTTAAAGATCTGCGCCGGATATTCTTTGAGCGACCAACCCGAAACGCGGATCAAGGCCTGAGAGCCTTTCTTCTGCAAAACCTCGACGGGCGTTGCCACCGTGACCTTGCCCAGGTAGTCACCTGCGGTCGTGCCGTTGACCGGGACCGTCAGATTAAGCCACATGGGTGCGGCCATTGCGGGCTGAAGCAGAGCGGCGGAAAGGGCCGCCGCGAAAAGATGTCGGATCTTCATATTCACAATTCCAGCAAGAGAAGACAACCGGGCCGTTTTGCCAGGCCCTTATAGCTTTTCATTGTATCGAGACAGCAAAAAGTCCTTTGATTGCGCAGGACTTTCATTATTCTTTTCAGGTAAAACGTTTGAGTTGTTTTCAGGCGGTTTTCGTTTTTTCGAAGTCCGGACCGTTCCATCATGCGGCAAAAACCCGTTTTTTCTGCGGGTAAACACCGAGCGCAAAAAGGCGACATTGCCGCACGCCGGGTTAGGCAGAATTGAGGCACTTCTTTTGCTCTGCTTTTCGTCCGCCATGGAAACCCTCCGCATCCGAACCTCTGACCACCCGTACTTTGCGCCCTTTGCCGCGCTGTATGCGGAAAGCTTTCCGGCATTTGAGCAGCGGACAGCCCCGCAGCAGCAAGCGGCGTTTGCCGATGAGCGCTACCGCCTCACCGTTTACGCTGAAAACGGCACGTTGATCGGCTTTATTGCAGCATGGACTCTTTCGGACTGCGTCTATGTAGAGCACCTGGCGCTGAACAAGACGCTTCGCGGCAAAGGTTACGGAAGCCGGCTTCTCAGAGACTTCATTGCGGCAAGCGCCAAGCGCGTGCTGCTTGAAATCGATCCGGTCACGGACTATGTCTCCGCGGCGCGCCTGAGGTTTTATAAGCACTGTGGGCTTACCGAAAACCCGTACGAACACCGCCATCCGCCTTACCGCCCTGAATTCAAAGCGCATCCATTGGTGGTACTCACCACCGAAGGCACGATGACCGAAGAATCTTACCTTCGGTTTTACCGCGAACTGCGCGCCGTCGTTATGGCGCTTCCGGATGTCCCGGGAGCATAGAAAAAGCTTGCTTCAGAGCTCTTCGGCCACATGACCTTTCTATAATTAAAGGATTGTCTTTTCGAGCTGCGGTGTCTCCTGTTTTTCAGACACATCACACAGCTCCCCCGAACTCATAAGGAAACCAAGCAATGGGTCTTAAATGCGGCATCGTCGGCCTTCCCAACGTCGGCAAGTCGACCATCTTCAACGCTCTTACCAAAGCCGGCATTGCGGCGGAAAACTATCCCTTCTGCACGATTGAACCCAACGTCGGCATCGTGGAAGTGCCCGACCCGCGCTTAAAGGCTCTGGCCGACATTGTTAAGCCCGAGCGCATCGTGCCCGCGGTGGTGGAGTTCGTGGATATCGCAGGGCTTGTTGCCGGCGCCAGTAAAGGCGAAGGCCTCGGCAACCAGTTCCTTGCCAACATCCGTGAGTGCGACGCCATTGCGCATATCGTGCGCTGCTTCAAGGACGACAACATCGTGCACGTTGCCGGCCACATCAACCCCGTGGAAGACATTGACGTCATCAATACGGAACTCGCGCTTGCGGACCTTGCGTCCGTTGAAAAAGGCATCGCCCGCTACGCCAAGCAGGGCCGTCAGGGCGGCGACAAGGAAGCCTTAAAGATCACGATGGTGCTCGAAAAGCTTCAGCCCGTCTTAAACGAAGGCAAGCCCGCCCGTTCCGTCAAGCTCACCGACGAAGAAAAAGAAGTCATCAAGCCCCTTTTCCTTCTCACGATGAAGCCGGTGATGTACGTCGCCAACGTTGACGATCACGGTTTTGAAAATAATCCGCTTCTGGAAGCCGTCAAGGCCCGTGCTGCCACGGAAAACGCCCCCGTTGTCGCGGTGTGCGCCAAGACCGAAGCCGATATTGCGGATTTGGACGACGCCGACAAGGAAATGTTCCTTGAAGACATGGGGATGAAAGAACCCGGCCTTGACCGCGTGATCCGCGCGGGCTACGACCTGTTGGGGCTTCAGACCTACTTCACCGCCGGCGTCAAGGAAGTGCGCGCCTGGACAATTCACAAGGGCGATACGGCTCCGAAGGCCGCAGGCGTCATTCACACCGACTTTGAACGCGGCTTTATCCGTGCGCAGACCATTGCCTACGAGGACTACATCGCCTTTAAGGGTGAAAAGGGTGCTCAGGAAGCGGGCAAGATGCGCGCTGAAGGCAAGGACTACGTCGTCAAGGACGGCGACGTAATGGAATTCCTCTTTAACGTTTAATTCCTGACGTCTCTGCTGTTGCGAAAGGCTCTGTTTCCGCTGAGAAACGGGGCCTTTTTGCTGTTCGTCTGCAGCCTATCGGATAGGAGGCGGGGCTAGGCCCCGCCGTCCTTCCACACCACCGCCCGTACCGATCTGGTAGGCACTGCTCACGCAGTGTTTTACGGCGGTTTT
>NZ_LT635861.1:0-130793 GCF_900128485.1 Duodenibacillus massiliensis | reverse complement strand
CTCCCAGCATCGGTCTAAAACCGTAGCTGGTCACTGAGAAGGTATTGTCGTAAGCGTACGAGAGTATCTGTGCAACTGCTTGTTGAACAAGACGGTCAATGACCGTCGGAATTCCAAGATCTCTGTATTTACCTCTTTCAGGTTTCGGTATAGATACCCGTTTCACGGGAGAAGGGCGGTATTTACCCGTCAGAATCGCACTCCTAAGCTCGCCCGGATGCGCAAAGATATACGCTCGAATTTCTTCAGTCGTCATCCCGTCGACACCGGGAGCACCTCTGTTGCTCTCGACGCGTTTGAGCGCCGTGAGCAGGTTTTCAGTGCTCAGTATCGCTTCAAGTGTGATCCCCGTGAAAGCAGGCGGGGTATGTGCGGTGTTTTCCATGTTCATCACGGTCGTTGCGCCCTCCTGAGTTCCTCTTCCCATTCCGTGGGTACCAAAACTCAGACAGGTTTCTTATGTTTTCTGCGCCATGCGACTTTGTGTCTACGGCACCGTACTCCTATAAATTTGGCCCTTCGTCAGGTACTGCCCTGCTTACTATGACCGTTGCTGACTACTCACGGCAAGCTTTACTCCGACAATGCTGTTGCATTGAAGTCCGTGAGTCCTCCTCGGGTAAGAACGCGTTCTTTCCCACCATGTGCCTGCTGCATTTACACCTCGGATTCCGTGTAGCTTCGGGCTTCATCTTGTTTGGCAGACTTACCCATCTTCGAATGCCTTATGCAGTTTCTGTACGTCAGGTCAGTGGTTTGCCTCCAGCTTCCTTCAGATCCCGCCTCGCGGCGGACACCCTTGCTCTTGGCTATGTGCTTGGTGCTACCCCCTGCACTCGGGACTTTCACCCGTTAGAACGCGCTCATGCCGAGCGCACATCGGATAGGAGGCGGGGCTAGGCCCCGCCGTCCTTCCACACCACCGCCCGTACCGATCTGGTAGGCACTGCTCACGCAGTGTTTTACGGCGGTTTTCATAGTTTTACCTTCCCATACCGTTAACTCGGTGCATACCGAGCCAACACCACCCATTCTTCTTCAGAATACCATTGGTCAGCTTGGTCGAGAGAATCTGGCTGTGTGCAACCCGCCAGGCGCCTTTTCGGGTATTGGCCCATTTATGAGCCGTCTCTTCATCGCACCCAAGCTGGAGTAACGCCCTCCTTCTCGTCCTTACCTTCTTCCACGTCGTCCACAAAAGTTGCCGTATCCGTCGACGAATCCACCTATCCGTGTCCTGTTGCCATGCCGTGTAGTGCGCATATTTGAAGTAAGCGCACCATCCCCGGATCTTATGCCTCAGTTTCTCCTTAACCTCGTCAAGACCCATCTTCCGATTCCTCGAAAGGATCATTCTCAGCGAGTCTTTAAGGCGATCCTTGGCCTTTTGATGCACGGTTGGGTAGAAGCCATCCTTGGTCTTATAAAAACCATGACCGAGGAATTTCACTCCCCTCGTCAGATGGCACACAGACGTTTTGTCCCTGTTCACCTTGAGTTTCATACGCCCCTCGACGAATCGAGTGACGCTGTCCAAAGTTCTCAGGGCCGCACGTTTGGAGCGGCAGAGGATAATCAAATCGTCGGCATATCTCGCAAAGCGGTGCCCCCTGGCCTCCAGCTCCTTGTCCAATTCGTCCAAGTAGATGTTGGCCAACAGCGGTGACAGCGGTCCGCCCTGCATAAGACCTACCTCGGTCTTGACTACCTTCCCGTCGATCAGTACTCCCGATTTCAGCATACGTGTGATCAGGGACAAGACTCTTCCGTCTTTGATCCTCGCCGAAAGTTTTCGGATCAACCGACTGTGGTTGACCGTATCGAAGAACTTTTCGAGGTCCATATCCACTGCCCACTCGTACTCCTGATCTGCCGTAGCCACTACCTTCAAAATTGCATCCTGAGCTCCCAGCATCGGTCTAAAACCGTAGCTGGTCACTGAGAAGGTATTGTCGTAAGCGTACGAGAGTATCTGTGCAACTGCTTGTTGAACAAGACGGTCAATGACCGTCGGAATTCCAAGATCTCTGTATTTACCTCTTTCAGGTTTCGGTATAGATACCCGTTTCACGGGAGAAGGGCGGTATTTACCCGTCAGAATCGCACTCCTAAGCTCGCCCGGATGCGCAAAGATATACGCTCGAATTTCTTCAGTCGTCATCCCGTCGACACCGGGAGCACCTCTGTTGCTCTCGACGCGTTTGTGCGCCGTGAGCAGGTTTTCAGTGCTCAGTATCGCTTCAAGTGTGATCCCCGTGAAAGCAGGCGGGGTATGTGCGGTGTTTTCCATGTTCATCACGGTCGTTGCGCCCTCCTGAGTTCCTCTTCCCATTCCGTGGGTACCAAAACTCAGACAGGTTTCTTATGTTTTCTGCGCCATGCGACTTTGTGTCTACGGCACCGTACTCCTATAAATTTGGCCCTTCGTCAGGTACTGCCCTGCTTACTATGACCGTTGCTGACTACTCACGGCAAGCTTTACTCCGACAATGCTGTTGCATTGAAGTCCGTGAGTCCTCCTCGGGTAAGAACGCGTTCTTTCCCACCATGTGCCTGCTGCATTTACACCTCGGATTCCGTGTAGCTTCGGGCTTCATCTTGTTTGGCAGACTTACCCATCTTCGAATGCCTTATGCAGTTTCTGTACGTCAGGTCAGTGGTTTGCCTCCAGCTTCCTTCAGATCCCGCCTCGCGGCGGACACCCTTGCTCTTGGCTATGTGCTTGGTGCTACCCCCTGCACTCGGGACTTTCACCCGTTAGAACGCGCTCATGCCGAGCGCACCAAAAAGTTAGCAAAAAGGAGATATAACTCCTTTTTGCTATAGCGAAAAGGAGATACATTTCCTTTTCGCTAAATCAACTGTTGCTGCTTACGTATCAGAAAAAGTCGACTCACAAACACTTGTCCCCCTTCTCTTTTCTTTTTGCAACAAGCAGGAAATTCCGCTCTCTGTGCCCGCTAAAATAAGACGTTTACAGCACACTTAAGCGCGTTTTGACGATGATCCGAACTTTTGATGCCGCAGGCGCCATTGAACTGGGCCGCGAAGTCCTTCTGCGTGAAGCCAAGGCCGTCACTGATCTGGCGGACACGCTTGACACCGGGCACTTCGCCCGGGCCGTTGAGCTCCTTTTAAACTGCAAAGGACGCGTTGTTGTAAGCGGCGTGGGCAAGTCCGGTCACATCGGCCGCAAACTCGCGGCAACGCTGGCCTCAACCGGCACACCCGCCTTTTTCGTGCATGCCGCCGAAGCTGCCCACGGTGATCTCGGAATGATCACAAAGGATGACGTCGTGATCGGCATCTCCTACTCGGGCGAAACCGGGGAACTTTTAACCGTCATCCCGGTGTTAAAACGCGAAGGCACGGCCCTCATCACTATTACCGGGAACCCCAAGAGTTCGCTGGCCAAAAACGCCGACGTGAACTTAAACGTGCACGTGACGGCAGAGGCCTGCCCTCTTAACTTGGCGCCCACGTCCTCTACGACCGCAACGCTTGCCATGGGCGACGCCCTGGCCGTCGCCTGCATGCACGCCAAAGGCTTTACCAAAGAAGATTTTGCCCGCAGCCACCCGGGCGGCGCTTTAGGTAGAAGGCTTCTCACGCATGTGCGCGACGTCATGCGTACGGGCGACGCGGTCCCCTGCGTCAAGGAAGATATCAGCGTTTTGGATGCCGTGCGAGAAATCACGAAGAAACACATCGGCATGACGGCGGTTGTAAACGCTGATAACGTCGTTACCGGGATCTTCACCGAAGGCGATCTCCGACGCCTCATTGAAAAGCGCGGCGACATCCGTGCCATTCCGATTGCTGAAGTCATGACCAAAACCCCGCGCACGATTGAGGCGGACGCAATGGCTGCGGCCGCTGCCAGAATCCTCGAAGAGACGCTTGTCAATCAGCTCCTCGTGGTGGACAAGGCCGGGCACCTCGTAGGCGCCCTGCACCTGCATGACCTGATGACGGCAAAGGTAATCTGATGACGTACCGCACTCTCACGCAACGCGCCCGAAACGTCCGGCTTGTGATTCTTGACGTGGACGGTGTTCTCACCGACGGCTCGATTTGGACGGGCGAAAACGGGGAACTCGTGAAGCGCTTTTTCACGCGTGACGGCCTCGGAATCAAAATGCTGCAGGCCGCAGGCATCCCCGTGGCAATTCTCACAGGGCGCGTAAGCGCTCAAACCGCCGCACGCTGCAGGGAGCTCGGCATCACGTCGGTAGCACAGGGCAAACGCTTTAAAACCGACGCCTTCCGGGCGCTTTTATCCGAACACAATGTGAGCGCCGAAGAAACGGCTTATATGGGTGACGACGTCCCCGACATTCCGGTTTTGCGTGCCGCAGGGCTCTCGGCCATTCCGGCGGACGCTTCAGCCGAAGTGCGCCCCCTTGCGCACTTTGTGTCGGACTTTACTGGCGGCAACGGCGCCGTCCGAAGCCTTGCAGAACTCATTCTCAAAGCCCAGGGCAAGTGGGACGCGCTCATTTTTGATCACTACGTCCGGGAGAAAGGCCAATGAAGCTTCACTTCCGGGATAAATTAGCGGCCTTAGCCGGCGCCGTGGTGCTCGCAGTCCTCGTGCTCGTGAGTTACTACTATGCCCTCATGGCCCAGATCGGAAACCTCAAGACGAAAGCGCCTTCAGACGTCCCCGACTTTATTGCCCGCGACATTGCGCTCACCGAATTTGACGGCGACGGCACGGCCGAGCGGCGCATCTACGCCGAATATGCCGAGCACTTTCCTGACGGCCGCATGATGACCCGCAAGCCGCGCATGGCAACGCTTTACGCAGACCGCCCGCAGGTGAAGGCGTCCGCAGATACCGGAATCAGCCTTGACGCCGGCAAGACCGCGGTCTTTTCGGGCCGCGTGGAAGTGACGCGAGCGGGCGACATCGACAACGCACCGCTACGCTTTACCACAAGCCACCTTACGGTCTACCCGGATGAGCAACGCATGGAAACCGATGCCTTTGTGCGGCTTGAAAGCGGCACGGACGTCACCTCCGGGCGCGGCATGACATTTGACAACGTGGAAAGAACCGTTGATATTCTCAGTGACGTGCGCACGATTGTGCTTCCGAAGGCTGCCAAAACGCAGGAAATCGCGCCGTAAAAACACCCAATTGTGAAAAAAATCATGATTTTCGGTAAAACTCTTGCACTTTCAACCCTGCTTTGCAGCGCGCTTTTCGCCGCGCAGACCGCGTGGGCGGAATCGGCCGACCGCACCAAGCCCATCGAAATCAACGCCCAGAACTTTGCGGGCGACGAAGTGGCGCAGACAGCGGTCTATTCCGGGGCCGTTGAAGTGCATCAGGGAACGCTTGAGATTCTGGGCGACAAACTCACGCTTAAAGTGTCGCCTGAAGGCTACCGCACGATTACGGTCACGGGGGCTCCCGTGAAAATGCGCGAAAAGCGCGACAACAAAAAGGGGATCGACGAGTGGGTGCATGCGAGTGCGCTTACCGCGGTCTACGACGAGCAGCGCGACCGCATTATCTTCACGGATAACGCCAAACTGGCCCGCAGCGAAAACGGCCTGGTGAAGGACTCCACGGCCGGCAACAAAATCACCTATGACCTCCTCACCGCCCGCTCGCGCGTGGAAGGGGAAGTCGTCAGCGGCAAAAAGAGCCGCGTGACGACAGTTCTTGCGCCGAGAAACCAGAAGGACGCCGCAAAGACCACACAGCGCCGTTCCTCTGAAGCGCCCCGTATGCAGGGCTCAAGCCGTCTTGCGGAGTAACGCCAAGTGACAGAACTGACGACGCCCGAAACAAGCACTGCCGCCGAAGGCAAGGTTCAGACCCTCACCGCGACGGCGCTCATGAAGCGCTACGGCACCCGCAAGGTGGTGAGAAACGTGTCGCTCTCCGTCAAAAGCGGCGAGGTCGTGGGCCTTTTGGGCCCCAACGGCGCCGGTAAGACTACGACCTTTTACATGGTGGTGGGCCTGGTTCCTCCAAACGGCGGCTCGATTCACCTAAACGGCATGGACATCACGCACCTGCCGATTTTCCGCCGGGCGCGCTTAGGCGTCAGTTACCTTCCCCAGGAAGCCAGCGTCTTCAGGCGGCTTTCCGTGGAAGACAACATCCGCTCAGTCCTTGAACTTCAGACCGATGAAAAGGGCAAACCCCTTACGAAGGCCGAGGTGGAAAAGCGGCTCAACGCCCTTTTGGAAGAACTTCAGATCGAGCACATCCGCACGAATATGGCGGTGTCGCTTTCCGGGGGCGAGAGGCGCCGCACGGAAATTGCCCGGGCGCTTGCAAACGACCCGCGCTTTATTCTGCTCGATGAACCCTTTGCGGGCGTTGATCCCATTGCTGTCATTGAAATTCAGCGCATCGTACGGTTTTTAAAGGACCGCGGCATCGGCGTTTTAATCACCGACCATAACGTGCGCGAAACGCTCGGCATCTGCGACCACGCCTACATCATCAACGAAGGCGAAGTGCTCGCCAGCGGCTCACCCGAGGAGATCATCGTCGACGAAAGCGTGCGGCGCATCTACCTCGGCAAAGACTTCCGCATGTAGCCAGACAACCATTATGGCGTCACTGTCGGCTTCGGTTTTACTCACCCAATCGCAGCGCCTGGCGGTGACGCCGGCCCTGAAGCAGGCGCTCAACCTCCTGCAGATGCCCGGTCTCGAAGCCGCGGCAGCCGTTGAGGAGATGCTCGCCAAAAATCCGCTTGTAGAGCGCACAGATGACGCAGGCACGCAGGAATCCGTTGCCGACACGCCGGAGACCGGCACAGACCTTGAAGTGTCAAACCTCATGCCCGTGCATGCCCGCACGGACGAAAACGACACTGATCCCCTCGGAAACCTTGCGGCAGAAGTGACCTTAACCGAAGAGCTTACGCGCGAGGTGGGGTGTCTCAACCTCACCGACACAGAACGTGAGTGCGTCCTCTGGCTTATCGGAAATCTCGACGAAAACGGGTTTCTCTCCGACCCCCTCACCGAGCTCACCGCGAACGCCCCGTTTTCGGCTGAGCCTGAAGTCTGGGCAACCGCCCTAAAGCGCCTTCAAAGCCTCGAGCCCGCAGGGGTCGGCGCCGGAAACTGTACGGAAGCGCTTATTCTGCAGACCGATCGGGCACTTTTTGAAGCCGAGGATCCCGAAGAACGGACGACACTGACGCTTGCCCGCAGGATTCTTTCCAACACCGCGCTTTTTCTCGGGAAACTCACGCCTGATGCGGCCGCCAAAAAGCTTGCCGTCACACCGGAAACCTTTCACGCGGCCGTGCGCGCGATTGCCGGGATGAATCCGCGGCCTGCGGCAGGGTTTTCAGGGGGCACTGCGGCCGCTGCGGTCGTACCCGACGTGATTGCCGTCAAAACGGCAGCGGGCTGGCGCGTGCGCATAAACGACGCTCTCTTGCCGGCGCTCACCTTTAACCATGCGCTCTTTGAAATGCTCACCGCCGCCAAGCTTGAGGGGAAAGACAAAACCGCCTGGCGGGATCGTGCGCACGAAGCCCGTGCGTTTATCCATGCAGTCGAGGAGCGCACCTCCACCATCGTTTCCGTGGCGCAGTGTATTGTCGACAGACAGCCGGGCTTTTTTGAGGCCGGCAAGGCCGCCCTTAAACCCATGGTTCTCAGGGACGTCGCGGAACACTTAGGCATTGCCGAATCGACGGTGAGCCGCGCCGTGTCCGGGAAATACCTTCTCACGCCCCGCGGTACACTTGAACTTAAGGCCTTTTTCACGTCGGCCGTGACAGGTGAATCCGGCGAAAGCGTCAGCAGCGCCCGCGTGCGGCACCGCATCCGTGAACTGATTGACGCAGAGGACCCGGCCAAGCCCTTGTCTGATGACACGCTTTCGCAACTGTTAGCTCATGAAGGTATTGTGGCGGCACGCCGCACGGTTGCAAAATACCGTGAGGCGGAAGGCATTGGCGCCAAATCGGTGCGAAGGCGGATGAAGGCGTTGGCCGGACAGTGATTTCAAAAGGAACATGCCATGACGGACACGGCAGAGGACACCAAAACCATGCAGCTTATTATCGTCACCGGCCTTTCGGGCTCGGGAAAGTCGATTGCAATCCGGGTGCTCGAAGACTGCGGCTACTACTGCGTGGACAACCTCCCCGTGGACTTTTTAAAGGAAGTGGCCCTGGGCCTTAAAGACCACGGCCACAAGAAGGTCGCGATGGCGATTGACGCCCGAAGCCGCTTAAATCTTGCGAGCGCTGAGGAGCAGGTAAACGCCCTCAAACGCGCGGGCTGCGACGTGCGGCCCCTCTTTCTCACGGCCTCAACGCCTGCGCTCATTGCGCGCTTTTCCGAAACCCGCAGGCGGCATCCGCTCACGATTTCCGCAGAAGAGTCCGGCACGGGGCTCACGCTTTCTGAAGCTGTGGAAAAAGAGCGCGAGCTTTTGGCGCCCATTGCCCCCTACTCCTACGAGATCGACACCTCAAAGCTTCTGCCCAATACCTTGAGAGACTGGGTGCGGCAGTTTGCCGGGGCCCCGAAGTCCACGATGACGCTTGCCTTTGAAAGCTTTGCCTTTAAGCGGGGGATCCCGGTGGCAGCCGACCTCGTTTTTGACGTCCGTAACCTCCCCAACCCCTATTACGATCCGAAACTGCGGCCTCTGACGGGCCTTGATAAGCCGGTCGCAGACTATCTGTCAGGCATTGCGGACGTCAACGACATGATCGCCGATATCGAACACTTTATCCGCCGGTGGCTGCCGTCCTACGAAGCTCAGAACCGTCATTACCTAACAATTGCGGTGGGCTGCACGGGCGGCCAGCACCGAAGCGTCTATGTGGCGGAGACCCTTGCCAAGCGCTTTGCGGACTTTCCCGGCACCGTGGTGCGGCACCGGCAGGTCGCCAAGATCCGGGCGGCGCAGGCGGCCCAATCCGCTCTCTCCGCCCAAACCGCCTGATTAAAAGGTCGGGATCACGCCGCCCTTGTAGGTCTTTTCAATGAAGGTCCTCACTTCAGGGGCGTTTATCGCCTTTTTGAGTTTGGCAAACGCGGGCTTGGTTTCCTCGCCCTTTCGCACCACCACAACGTTGGCAAAGGGAGAGGACTTCGGTTCAACGGCAATCGAGTCCTTCGCGGGATTAAGCCCCGCCTGCAGCGCGTAATTGGCGTTAATGACGGCTGCGGCAACGTCCGGGAGCACGCGCGGCAGCTGCGCGGGTTCAAGCTCGTAGAACGTCACCTTCTTCGGATTTTCGACAATGTCCTTCACCGTCGCAAGAAGCGTTGCGCCTTTTTTGAGCTTAATGACACCGGCCGATTCAAGAACCTTAAGCGCACGGCCTTCGTTTGTCGGGTCACTCGGCACAGCAATGCGCGCGCCTTCCGGGAGGTCCTTTACGGACTTATATTTGTCGGAATACACGGCCATGGGCTCGAGGTGCACGGACGTTAGGATCGCAAACTTGTAGCCGTTCTGACGGGACATTTCCTCAAGGTATGGAATCGTCTGGAAGAAGTTCGCGTCAAGGTCGCCGTCCGCAAGTGCCGCATTGGGCTGGATGTAGTCGTTAAATTCGACGGCCTTAAGTTCCACGCCTTCTTTCTCCAGCGCTGGCTTGATGAGGTTCACAATGTCGGCGTGCGGCACGGGCGTCACGCCGATTTTTATGACATCAGCTGCCGTTGCCGCTGTTGAAAGCACGGAAAAGGCGAGAACGCCGGCGGAAATAAGAGAACCCGCAATGCGGGAAAAACGTGAGGTCATGGTTTTGCCCGGTCCTTATTGGAAAAAATCGGTGAGAGGCAGCGCTCTCGGATGCGGATATTGTGCAGAAGCAAAACCACGGCTTTTTCGGACTTTGAGCGTCCTCTGCGGTATTGCCGCGAAAAACCGGTAATACCTTTGCGAAGGACGGTTTTTTGCCTGTCAGAAGCGGCCGGCTAAAACCTCAGAGGCAAGCAAAAACTTCTTGACGGGGGCAGGCAAGGCCCCTTCTTCAGCGTCTTTGCGGGTAAAGCCCCGGGCGTTTTCAGTTGAGGGCTTATGCAGCACAAGTTCCACGCGGGCATTGAGCCGGTAGTGCGAAAAGTCGTGCGTAAAACACCCGATGTCTTCTCCCGCTTCGGAAGCGGCGGGCAGCGTCCAGAGCCCCCGCCATACGCCTTTTTCGTTTTGTTCGATAAGCCACACACACCCGTCAGAGAGGTACACCGTAAAGACCGCGTCCTTTACCGGGCGCTCCTTTTTGGGTTTACGCACAGGGAAACTTTCCTGGCTGCCCTCATGAAACGCCCGGCACCAGGCGGATAAGGGGCAGATCATGCAGGCCGGTTTCGTGCGCGTGCAGACCGTGGCGCCGATATCCATCATCGCCTGATTAAAAACGCCGGGATGGGTTTTTGAAACGAGTTTCTCAGCCGCCTCCCAGAGAAACTGATCGCAGGCCGCCGTCCCCACGGGAGACGTTACCGTAAAAAGGCGTGTGAGCACCCGTTTGACGTTGCCGTCAACGACCGGAGCGACCGTGCCGTAAGAAAAACTTGCCACCGCGCTTGCGGTGCTTTTGCCTATTCCCGGAAGCGTTGCCAGTGTTTCAACGTCCTTAGGGAAAACGCCCCCGAAGTCACGCACAACAACCCGGGCGCAGGCCAAAAGATTGCGGGCCCGCGAGTAGTACCCCAAGCCCGCCCAGAGTTTCATTACGGCTTCGTCGTCAGCGGCCGCAAGAATCTGAACCGTCGGAAAGGCCGCCATAAAGCGCGCAAAGTAGTCCTTTACCACCGCAACCTGCGTCTGCTGCAGCATGATCTCCGAGACCCAGCGGCGGTAGGCGTCTGCAACCATCCACGGCAAACCGTGCCGCCCGCATCGCTTCTGCCAGGCGACCAGTGCCCCGGCAAAGACTTCGGGTTCTGTGAGTGCGTCTTTTACTTCTGACATGTCGGGCAAAAGAAAGAGCTGCGGCCGTTCTGGACAATGCGTTTAATAAGACTCCCGCAGACGGGACAGGGCTCAGCCTCACGCCCGTAAACAGAGCACTCGAGCGCAAACCAGCCGCTTTCGCCGTCGGTGCCGTGAAAGTCTCTGAGCGTCGTGCCGCCCGCGGCAATGGAGCGCGTCAAAACATCGCGGATTGCAGTGAGGAGCCTTTCGGCTTCCTTTTTCGTGACCTTAGAAGCTTTGCGCGTGGGGCGGACACGGGCCTCAAAAAGGCTTTCGCAGGCGTAGATATTGCCGCAGCCGCAGACGATCTTGCCTGAGAGCAATACCTGCTTGATGGCGGACGTTTTGCCGCGAAGCGCTTTGTAAAAGACCTCGGGGGTCAGTGTCTTGTCAAAGGGCTCGGCGCCGATGGTGTTTAGGGGCGCGAGTTCCCTCGGATCGGTGTCCGTGACTTTAATATCGGAAAACTTCCGGGGGTCGGTGAGGCGCAGAAGCGTTTCATCATCAAAAATGATGTCAAGACGGTCGTGCGGGCCCGCCGCGGGTGCGGCATCCGCCCTCCAGAGCCGCCAGGCGCCGCTCATTCCGAGGTGCGTCGTAAGCCACGTCACCTGCCCCGTCGATTCATTTTCAAAGCGCCAGATAAGGTACTTGGAGCGCCGCGTGAGGCTTGTGAGTCTGAGGCCCCCGATCCGTTTCATGAGCGGCGGCACCGGGCTTCTTAAGTTCGTGCAATACGCGTGCACGGCGCTCACCCGTTTACCGGTAAGAGCGGGCGCGAGTGCCTTGCGGCAGACCTCAACCTCGGGAAGTTCTGGCATGTATGTTGTCCTGGTGCAGTTGCAGTTAACGGGATGCTACACCAGCGCAAAGGCCTGTCTTTTTGTGTACGGCAGCCGGACTATTTTTCGGATTTGCCCGTCATCCATTTTTAAGCAATACCGAGTATCATGCGCGACAATTCGCCGAGTTAACAAAGACAACTTGCGGGGCGAATCAACAAATACCGCTAAAGCGTCTGCCGCGACGTCGCTGGTTTTCATTGCTCAGCTCACTGCGTTGGACGCTTGGTTTGCAACGTTTTCAACGTACCATTGGAGCATGGCAATGGCCAGCGATTTTCTTTTTACCTCCGAGTCCGTCAGTGAAGGTCATCCCGATAAGGTGGCCGACCAGATTTCCGACGCCGTACTCGACGCCTGCCTCGCGCAGGATCCGATGAGCCGTGTGGCCGCGGAAACGATGTGCTCGACCGGTCTCGTTGTTTTGGCCGGTGAAATCACCACGGACGCTCAGGTCAACTACATTGACCTCACCCGTGACGTCTTAAAGCGCATCGGCTACGACAATTCCGAATACGGCATCGACCACAAGGGCTGCTCGGTTCTCGTGGGCTATGACAAGCAGTCCGAGGACATCAAGCAGGGCGTGGACGAGAAAAACCACGATCCCCTCACCCAGGGCGCAGGCGACCAGGGCCTGATGTTTGGTTTTGCCTGTGACGAAACCCCGACACTGATGCCCGCCGCGATTTACTACGCGCACCGCCTCGTGCAGCAGCAGTCCATCGTGCGCCGTAACGGCGTGATGCCCTATCTGAGGCCGGACGCCAAGAGCCAGGTGACGCTGCGCTACGTGGACGGTAAGCCCGTTGCCGCGGACACGATTGTTCTCTCGACCCAGCACTCCCCGGAATGGTCTGTGGGCGACCATATGAAGCCCGAATTCGTGGAAGCGGTGGTCGAAAACATCATCCGTCCGGTGATGCCTGCGGAATGGCTTAAAAACACTCGGTTCCTTGTGAACCCCACCGGGCGCTTTGTGGTGGGCGGTCCCCAGGGCGACTGCGGGCTTACGGGCCGCAAGATCATCGTCGACACCTACGGCGGCGCCTGCCCGCACGGGGGCGGCGCCTTCTCCGGCAAGGATCCCACGAAGGTGGACCGCTCCGCTGCCTACGCCTGCCGCTATGTGGCAAAGAACATTGTTGCCGCGGGCCTCGCGCGTCAGTGCCAGATTCAGGTCTCCTACGCGATCGGCGTCGCGGAACCCATGAACATCACGGTGCTCACCAACGGCACGGGTGTCATTGCCGACGAAAAGATTGCGGAACTCGTGCGTAAGTTCTTCGATCTGCGTCCGGGCGGCATCATTCAGATGCTCGATCTGCGCCGTCCGATTTACTCCAAGACCGCCGCCTACGGTCACTTCGGCCGCGAAGAGCCGGAATTTACGTGGGAAAAGACCGACAAGGCGATGCTTTTGAAGGAAGCCGCCGGTCTCTGACCGCGCTTAAATCCCTGGCCGGAAGGCAACTTCCGGCTTAAGGTCCAAAGGCCCGCAGGAACTCCGTTTCTTTCGGGCCTTTTTCATAGAAATTCCGCGAGGAAACCCGCGTCTTCAGACGCGGGAGGAATCGCGGCTGTTTTTATTTTAAAAAATTGGTACCATACGCACTATGCTAAACGTCGTTTACAGCAGAAACTGCGTCTATCAGACAGCTTACCATGTGGTATGGTGCCCCCAGTACAGGAAATCCGTTCTCAGGGGTGGTGTTGCGCTGTCTCTGCGTGAGTTGCTTGAAAGCATATGCGCTGAAAGAAAGTATGAGATACTTTCTTTGGAGATTCAGCCGGATCACCTGCACCTGTTGGTCAGTTTTCCGCCGTCCGTCAGCATTGCCGACGCGGTGAGAGTATTGAAGGGTGCCAGTGCAAGGATGCTGCTGATGCGGCATCCGGAACTCAAAAATGAACATTGGGCAGGCCATCTTTGGTCGCTTTCTTACTACGTCGGAACAGCAGGCAGTGTCAGTGCAGAAACGATCAAAAGCTACATCGAAAGGACTGAACACATCCGCGGACGGCGTTAGACGCGTTGAGGGGAGCGGCAAGTGTGTCCGCACAGCCTGCGTTCGGCTGGAACTACTCGATCCGGCAGCACACGAAAAGCTCGCAGCGACGCAGAGACTCTATGCGCAGGTGTGTAACTTTGTAGTTCCGACAGTAGCGGCGGACCGCACGAAGAGGCTCTGGCAGCGTTTCACGCTGCATCACGCAGTTTATGACAAGATCAAGGCAAAATTTCCGGATCTCGGCAGCCAGTATGCCTGTAACGTCATCCGCTCGGTGTCGGCAGCCTACAAGACGGAGCTTGCCAATCATCCGGCACAGCTCAAAAGTGAGGACAAGAAGCTCAAGACGCTGGTGTTCAGGCACCCCTCGGTTCACGTCGACAAGAACACGCTGACATTTTTCCCTGACGGCACTGTTTCAATTTCAACCATCAGCGGTCGGATTCGGGCACGTCTGTGCCCCGGCCCTTTTCAAAAAGAGTTGCTGGCTTCTGGAAAGCGTAAGGAGTGCAACCTTGTTCTGCATCCCCGGAGAGGCCGGAAAGAAGCGTTTTGGGAGCTTCACATCGCTGTGGAGTCCCAAGGTTGTTCGGGCAAAGAGCATTTAAAGAATCTGAAAGCCGACGAGATCATGGGTATTGATGTCGGCGAGAACAATATTGCGGCCGTCAGCACGGGCCGTATTTGGAAAGCAGGAGCATTAAAGGATAAAAGAGACCGATATATGAGTCAGAGAAAGCGTCTTCAGCGCAACGGCTCTCAGAGTGCCAGACAGCACCTGAAAAAAGCCTCAGGCCGAGAAAGACGCCATGTGACGCATGTCAATAACGTTGTAAGCAAAGAGATTGTGCAGGAAGCCGCAAAGCGGGGTATCAAGTTAATCGCCCTGGAAGACCTGACGCATATCCGGGATCACATCAAGGCCGGGAAACGCATCAGAAGCCGACTGCACCGCTGGTCTTTCCGTGAGTTGCAGGAGATGATTGTTTACAAAGCGGCAGCCGCTGGAATCCGGTGTGTTTTCCTGGATCCGCGCTATACAAGCCAGACATGCTCACAGTGCGGGGCACCGGGCAAACGCCATAAGCACGGGTTCCGCTGCAGCCAATGTGGTCACCTTGCGCACAGCGACTTGAATGCGAGCCGCAACCTGCAGGGTCTGTGCCGACAGCTGTCAGCACAGGGGCTGATGTAAACCAGCCTTATGTTGGGCCGTGTGATGCGGTTACAATAAAGCCCCCGTCTTCAGACGGGGTGTTGTTTACCATCATTTCGTTTTGTCCTTACTGACATCAATGGCGCCGGACACGTCAGATTTTGCTGTTTGTCCGTCCGGCACCGGTTAACCAAAATCCCGGAAACCCCATTTCTCCGGGCACATCGTTTTTTCTTTTTTCGATTGCGCATCTTGAGCGCCGTTTGTGACGGATCAACCCTTTTTTCGTGACGGGTTGATGACGTTTTCTTTGTCATTGTTTTGTCACCGAAACGGCACGGTTTCGACAAAAACGCGGCATACGATCGCAGATCACACGTAAAAGACGCTTTACAAAAAAATTGCCGGCCAAACCCCCGGCCGACCGGACAAAACACTCATGAACGACTTTCAGACAAACGAAAAAAACGACATCAAGATCCACGCCGAACACGTGGACTTCTTTTACGGCAAAAAGCAGACCCTTTTTGACATCAACCTTGACTTCCGTGACCGCGAGGTGACGGCTCTGATCGGCCCTTCGGGCTGCGGCAAAAGTACGTTTTTAAGAACGCTTTCGCGCATGAACGAACTCATCCCCGACACCCACATCACGGGGAAAATCACGTTGGACGGCGATGACATCTACGCGCCTGACTTTGACGTGGTGGCGCTCAGACAGCGTGTCGGCATGGTCTTTCAGAGGCCCACGCCCTTTCCCAAATCCATTTTTGAAAACGTCGCTTATGGTCTGAGAGTTGCCGGCATCACCAACAAAACCCTCATCCGCGACAAGGTGGAGGAAAGTCTGAAGCGCGCCGCGCTTTTTGAAGAAGTCAAAGACCGTCTTAACGACAGTGCCCTGGGGCTTTCCGGCGGCCAGCAGCAGCGCCTCTGCATTGCACGTGCGTTGGCGGTTGAACCCGAAGTGCTTCTGATGGATGAGCCCTGCAGTGCTTTGGATCCGATTGCAACGCAGCGCCTTGAGGAAAGCATCCTTGAACTCAAGGAGTCGCTCTCTATCATCATCGTGACGCACAACATGCAGCAGGCGGCGCGTGTGTCGGATAAGACCGCGTTCTTCTTTATGGGGCAGTTGATTGAATTTGACGCCACCGACACGATCTTTAACCACCCGAAGCTCGAAAAGACCCGCGACTATGTGAACGGCCACTTCGGTTAAGTACTTCTGCGGCCGGCAAACAACCGTGCAGGCCGCGAAAACTTTGCTAGAGTGTTTCCTTTCCGTTTTATCTTTACAAAGAAAGGTTCGGGATATATGACCATCCGCGTCTTAACCGGCATCAACACGACCGGTACGCTTCATCTCGGCAACTACTGTGGCGCCATCCGCCCCTGTATCCGCGCTTCTCACACCGAGGGCGTTGAGAGCTTTTTCTTTATGGCGGACCTCCACGCACTCATCAAGTGCCAGGATCCCTCCCGTATCGAAACAAGCCGCATGCAGATTGCGGCAAGCTGGCTTGCCGCGGGTCTTGATCCCGAAAAAGTCACCTTCTACCGCCAGAGCGATATCCCGGAAATTCCGCTTTTAAACTGGATGTTTAACTGCGTCTGCCCCAAGGGTCTCATGAACCGCGCGCACGCCTATAAGGCCGTGGTGGAGGCTAACGGCACCCAGCAGGAAGACCCGGACGTCGGTGTCTCGATGGGCCTTTTCTGCTATCCCGTTTTAATGGCCGCAGACATCCTGATGTTTAACGCGAACCGCGTCCCCGTCGGCAAAGACCAGATTCAGCACCTGGAGATGGCGCGCGATATCGCCACGCGCTTTAACAACCTCTATGGGCTCGGGCACGACTTCTTTGTGATGCCGTTTGAGCAGGTTGAAAAAGACATTCCGGTTCTGCCCGGTCTTGACGGCCGCAAGATGAGTAAGAGCTACAACAACGTGATCCCGCTTTTTGAAGGCGGCGAAAAAGCGTTGCGTGAAGCGTTAAGCCGTGTTGTCACCGACAGCAAGATGCCCGGAGAACCCAAGGACCCGGCAGGCACGGCGCTTACCCAAATCTATGACGCTTTTGCCGACGCCGGTGAGCGCGAAGTCTTCCGCAACCTTCTTACCTCCGGCATGGGCTGGGGCGACGCGAAAAATTACGTTGCCGACCGCATTGAGTCTGAAATCGGCCCGATGCGCGAGAAGTACGCCTACTACACAAGCCACCCCGATATCCTCGAGGAGATCCTGCAGGCCGGGGCTGCGAAGGCCCGCAGGATTTCAACGCCCTTTATGGAAAACTTACGGGAAGCCGTGGGTCTCAGACGCTTTCATGCCGTTAAACCGGTGGAAAAGAAGGCGGCTGCCAAAAAGGCGCAGCTCCCGGTCTTTAAGCAGTACCGTGAAAAGGACGGGAAGTTCTACTTTAAGCTCACTGCAGCTGACGGGACGCTTCTTGTCACCTCCGCCGCGTTTGACGACGGCAAGAGCGCCGGGATGGCAATCGGGGCCCTCAAAAAGGGCGACCTCTCGGTGCTTGAAACGGCGTCTTACGCAGAAGGCGCAACGGTTGACGCGGTGAAGACGGCGCTTGCGCAGCTCAAAGCCGCGGCTGAAGAAAAGTAAGCCTCACAGACGCTCACAAAAATCCCGGCTGCTTGCCGGGATTTTGTTGTCCGCAGGTTTAGCCCCAGCTTGCCTTTACGCGCCGGATCAGACGCGCATCGCGCTTGGTGGGACGGCCCTTGGCGATGGTGGACGCCGGTTCCATCGCAATCTTTCGCATTTCGCTAACCCGCAGGCGTTTTTCTTTGGACTCATCCGTCTCGCGGTACAGGGTCTGTGCCACCGGCGCAGGCCCCCGCACAGCCGAAATCTTTTCCACAAAGATGTCGAACCGCTCGTCCCCTCTTTCCACCGTCAGACGGTCACCGGGTTTGACTTCCCGGGAGGGTTTCAAGCGCTGGTCATTGAGCCTGACGCGCCCGAGCTCCACGGCTTCCTGCGCAATCGACCGTGTTTTAAAAAAGCGCGCCGCCCAAAGCCATTTGTCGATACGAATACTTTCCAACTCTGCTGCCATGCCGCACGTTCCGTTCAAAAACCGTTTCAGAACGCGATACTAAGGCAAAACGCGGGCAGCGTCCTTCCGGCACTGATCTGCAAAAAAACTCAGCCCGTCTTTCCGGTATTACCGCGGACCGTTACCGGCAACCCGCTACAATGCCTCACATCCTTTTTTCAAAAACACTTTCACTCATGAGCGACTCTACATTTACTCCGTATCCGGTCAAACCCGCCGTCATTGGCGACGTTACCGTGGGAAACGGGCCGGTGCGAACCCTTGCGAGTCTGACCTCATCGACTGAAAGCGGGTTACTTGAAGAGCAGCACACCCTCGGGGAACTGCCCGTCGACATTCTCGAGTGGCGGCTCGATCATTTCGAGCAGATCACCAAGCAGTCGCTTATTTCGGCGGCGATGTCCCTGAGAGCGCACGCCAATAAGCCGATTCTGGGGACCCTGCGCACGATAAACGAAGGCGGCGCCTGCGAGATTTCGGACGAAAACTACCGGGATCTTGCGGTCTTTTTTGCGGGCACCAAGTTTTTGGACGCCATGGACTACGAAATCCGCCGCGGGGAAGCCCAGGCTGCCGCTAAGGCTGCGCACGACGCGGGCATGCCCGTCATCATGAGTTTTCACAACTTTGAAAAAACGCCCCCTGCGAAAGAAATCCGTGAGCTTTTTGCCGAGATGGCGGCCGCGGGCGCGGATATCCTCAAAATCGCCGTGATACCCAAAAAGCCCGAAGACGTGCTTCTTTTAATGCAGGAGACACTTGCCGCGCGCAAAAAGCACGGGCTCCCCATCATTTCGATCGCCATGGGCCCGATGGGGGCGGTTACCCGCGCCGCAGGGCGCCTTTTCGGCGCCGACGCAACGTTTGTCGCGGGGACCGAGGCCTCCGCGCCCGGTCAGCTAAGCGCCGAAGAGTCCACCAAGCTCCTCCCGCTTTTTGATCCTTTTACTGCCGCCTGACGTTTCTGCCTTTTGCAAAGCACCCTCAACGCCTCTGCCCTGCATCAGGCAGCAGGCGTTTTTTCTGAGCGCCGCCAGCGCGTCTCCCTATAATTTCCGCCGCAGCCGGTATGCGTGATTTTGCGTAACGCGCCGGACAAAAAACACAAAGGAGCCCGTCCGAAACCAACCGGGCCCTTAAACCAATCGAGAGGGAGTTTTCATGACCGTCAAGACCTTTGACTTCGCCTACGGCCACGGCCGCAAGCAGTTTTCCATTGATGACGCGCACATTCTCAAAGAAGTGCGCACCGAAGAATTCCCGCCGATGACCGACGTCAAGCAGGGCATCCTTGACGCGATCTACCACCCGATCGGCTGTAAGCCCATCAACGAAATCATCAAGCCCGGGGATACCGTCGCCTTTATCTGCAACGACCCCACCCGCGTTGCCAACAGCTTTGACTTCATGCCGGTTTTGGTCAACGAATTGAATAAGCTGGGTGTCAAAGACGAAGACATGCACATCGTCTTTTCGCTCGGCACCCACCGCGACATGACGCACGAAGAAATGGTCGAAGCCGTGGGCAAGGACGTTTCCTCGCGCCTCAAGATGTACAACAGCACCTGCACCAAGCAGGAAGACTTCGAGTACTTCGGCACCACCTCGCGCGGCACCCCGGTGTGGCTTAACAAACACATCTGCCACGTCGATCACGTGATCCTCACCGGCACCATCGTGCACCACTACTTCTCCGGTTACGGCGGCGGCAGAAAGGCCATTCTCCCCGGGTGCGCCGCGATGGAAACGGTACGCGTCAATCACAGCTTTATGCTCGACAAGCACGCAGGCCTCGGGCTTACCACCGGCAACCCCTGCTACGAAGACCAGATGGAAGGCGTGGCGCTTTTCGCCAAGGGCCGCTCGCTCTTTCTCTTTAACGCGATTCTCAACGCCAAGCACCAGTTCCTCAGAATGTTCGCGGGCGACTACATCGCCGCGCACAAGGAAGCCTGCAAGTTTGTGGACGAGGTCTACGGCTGCGTCATCCCGAAGGAAGCCGACCTCGTTATCGCAAGCTGCGGCGGCTACCCCAAGGACATCAACGTCTACCAGATGCAAAAGACGATGGATAACGCGGCCTGCGCCGTGCGCGAAGGCGGCGTTGTGATTCTTCTTGCCGAATGCGAGGAAGGCTCCGGGTCCAAGGTTCTTGAAGAAACCTTTAAGAGGCTCAAGACTCCCTGCGCCATCAAGGCCGAGCTCGAAAAGGACTTCAGAATCGGCGCCAACAAGGCCTTTGCCGTGACGCGTCCGATTTCCAAAGCACGCTTCATCCTTGTGACGGCTCTGGATAAGACCCTTGCCAAAGACATGCTCTTTACGGCGGCCGTGGATACCGTGGAAGAGGCGCTCGCGCTTGCCAAGCAGTACGTGGGCGAGACGCCGAGCATCATTTTGATGCCTGAAGGGAGCCTCACCGTCCCGCGCGTTGCGAAATAATCAGACACATTCCGGGACGCGCCTGTCCGTTTGTCCCGGTCTTGTCTCCAATACGGGCAAAAAGCCCATGGCGCACTGACCTCGAGGCCGGTGCGCCTTAAAGTATCAGGCAATCCTGTTTTTTCGCATTTTTCATCCATGACTTCCGGCGCTCCCTGCATCCGTTTTGACATTGACCGCGACACGCGCATCGGCATTGCCGAAGCGGTTTTCTGCGAAGGCAAACCCGAAAGGGCGCTCGTGACGCTGCTGACGCGTTTCAGTGACCCCGCGGAAAAGCCGATTCTTTTTACGCGGCTCTCAGAATCCGTCTTTGAGCGCCTCCCCGTTGCGGACACGGTGCGCGAAGCCTGCAATTACGACCCCTTATCGCGCACCGCCTGGTTTAAAACGATGCCCGCGAAAAACCCCGGGCTCAAAGCCGCGGTGGTGTCCGCGGGGACCGCTGACGGTTTTGTCGCGCGAGAAGTCACGCGAAGCCTCACCTACATGGGCTGGAAGTCAGAGCGCTTTGAAGACTGCGGTGTCGCGGGGCTCTGGCGCATTACGCAAGCGCTTCCTGCAATCAACGCGTGCGACGCAGTGGTCGTCATTGCCGGGCTTGATGCGGCCCTTGCGAGTGTTCTCGGGGGACTCACCGATAAGCCGATTTTTGCGGTGCCCACATCCGTCGGTTACGGCGTGGCGCAAGGCGGAATGACTGCGATGTCGAGCATGCTCGCCTCCTGCGCGCCGGGCGTTGCGGTCATGAACATTGATAACGGCTACGGGGCTGCTTGTGCGGTAAGCCGCGTCTTCAGGGCGCTTACGAAGTCTTAATGCAACCTTTCTGGTAGCTTTCAAAATGTCGCTTCTTTTAAACCATCCGGTTCTCACCGTCCGCATTCACGCGGGGCTTAACGCCGCTTCCGTACTCGCGGGGCTTGCCGGTCTCATACGCAGTCCCTTTTTTTCACTCACTGAACTTGCCCGGGAGAAGTTTCCTGCGCTCACGTCCGACGTTGAACTTGTCGATTCGCACGTGAACGGCATCGCGGGCGTCACCTGCCGCATCGCCTGCCCCGCGCCCGCCGGGCACGTGCACCGGTCGGTTGCCGACATCGCGCGCATGATGGATGAAAGTACGCTCTCAGCTGCCGCCCGCGAAAAGGCCGATGCCGTCTGGCAGGTGCTCGCCAAAGCCGAAGCGTCGGTACACGGCGCCAGCCCCGACAAAGTGCACTTTCACGAAGTCGGCCGCACCGCAAACGTCGTGGCCATCGGTCTTATCGCCGAACTTTTTACAACGCTTAATCCCGAAGGCTTTTTCGCAAGCGCCGTGCCGCTCGGCGACGGGTCCGTTAACTGCGCTCACGGCGCTGTCCCCAACCCCGCTCCCGCGCTTTTTTCGATGCTCGACAATGTCGCCGTCAGGGGCTTTACCGGTATCGGCGAAGCCGTGACGCCCACGGGCCTGGCGGTACTTCTGGGCCTCGGAGCCACGTTCGGAGCGTGGCCCGAGATGACCGTCAAGCGCCACGTCACGGCCTATGCCCCAGACAAGGTTTTTGCTTATTGTGCCAACGGCCTTTTGTTTGCTCTAGGTGAAAAAGCGTGACGGATACTCTGATTCCGCAGGCCCTTCAGGACGCCGTAGCCGATGCCGCGGGCGCGGACCATACGGTCTCGATTGCCTACTCCGGCGGGCTTGACAGCCGGTTTCTTGCGTTTGTGAGCAAGTTCCTCGGCTACCGCGTGCGGCTTTTGCACGTCGCAGGGCCGCACATGGCACCCTCAGAGACCGCACAGGCGGTTGCTGACGCCCGCGCCATGGGGATTGAACCGGAACTGATCATGGCCAATCCCCTGGGGATCACAGACCTTGCCAGCGCCGGCAAAAACCGCTGCTACGTCTGTAAGCACCATGTCTTTACGGAGCTTCTCGCCCGCACCACCGACAAAAAGCTCTGCGACGGCACCAACAAGGACGACCTCAGCGTCTACCGCCCCGGGCGAAAGGCCTTGGAGGAGCTCGGGATTTATTCGCCTCTGGCCAAAGCCGGGTTCGGGAAAAAAGAAATCCGTGCAACGGCAGCAAAACTCGAGATGCCCCGGCCCGATCAGGCCGCGCGCCCCTGTCTTCTGACGCGCTTTCCCTACGGCGTGATGCCCGATGAGGCGACGCTCAAACTCACGGCTGCCGCCGAAGACTGGCTCGAGGCGCAGCCCGAATGCGCACATCTGAGATTTCGCCTCAGGTTTCCCGATCCCGCACGGCCTTACCACGCAGAACTCCATGTGGAGGAAAAAAGCCTTGAAGGGCTTTCAAAAGCAACGGTGGAGGCGGTGGCTGAGCGCCTCAAAGCCCGTTTTGCTCCGGACCTTAACGATCTCACGGTGCGGGTGATGGTGAAGCTCTCGGGGTTTTACGACCGGGCCAACTGACCATCGACCATAGTCGACAATAAGCACGAACTGCGTCATATCATCGAATACAATCGATGATATGACGAAACCAGCCTGAACTCTGCCGCCGTGCTTATTGATCGACTGTCGCTGCTTGAACAAATCCGCCCGTTTTACACGGACGGCCTCATCAAGATCCTCAAAGGACTGCCGTGTACCGGAAAATCATCGCTTCTGCGGCTCACTTTGGAAACGGCTGTTATGCCGTGCCTTTCTCCGCGCTTTGGGCCCAAAATTAAGCGCCGGCTGCTTTATAACAACCGGCGCACGGATAATTCTTAAAGGCGCTTCCGTCAGAACGGGAGTTTGAGCTCCGGATCAACGCTTAAAAGAAAATCACCGAAACGCTTTTTGATGCGCTCAAGGGCCTCAGGTGTTTCGCCTTCCACTCTGAGCACCACAACAGGCGTGGTGTTGGAAGAGCGCGCAAGCGCAAAGCCGTCCTTAAATTCCACGCGCACACCGTCAATCAGAATCACGTCTTCGGCGTCATCAAACTTGGCGGCCTTCTGCAGTTTTTCGATAAAGGCTTTGTTCGCGCCTTCTGCCATCGGAATCTGCAGTTCGGGGGTGTTAACCGCAGTCGGCAGAGCTTCCAGAACAGCAGACGCGTTTTCCGCGCGGCTCACGATCTCAAGCAAGCGCGCCCCCGCGTAGATGCCGTCATCAAATCCGGGCCAGCGACCGTCGTTAAAGAAAAGGTGCCCGCTCATTTCACCGGCAAAGGGAGCGCCGGTTTCGCGCAGTTTTGCCTTCACAAGGGAATGCCCCGTGCAACTGATGACGGGTTTGCCGCCTCTATCCTTAATCCAGGGCACAAGGCAGCGCGTGCACTTCACGTCATAAATAATCGAAGCACCCGGATGCGACTTCAGAATATCTTCGGCAAAAAGCATCATCTGGCGGTCCGGGAAAATGATCTCACCGGACTTTGTCACAACGCCCAGGCGGTCGGCGTCGCCGTCAAACGCAAGCCCCAGTTCCGCGTCGCCCTCTTTGACGGTACGGATCAGGTCCTGGAGGTTTGCGGGTTTACTCGGATCGGGATGGTGATGCGGGAAGTTGCCGTCCACATCGAAAAAGAGCTCCGTCATGCGGCAGCCGAGTTCGGAAAAGACGCGCCGCACCACGGGGCCGGCGACGCCGTTACCGCAGTCAAAGGCAATTTTCATGTGGCGCGCGAGCTTTACGTCCGAGATGATTTTCTTCACGTAGGCGTCAATGACGCTCACGCGTTCAATCGCGGCGGGCGTCTCGGCGGGCTTATAACGGTTTTCGCAGATCGCGCGGTAAATGTCCTGGATGCCTTCGCCAAAGAGGGTTTTGCCCCCGAGCATCATCTTGAGGCCGTTATATTCCGGGGGATTGTGGGAGCCCGTGACCGCCACACCCGAGCCGTTTTTAAAGTAGTGCGCGGCAAAGTACAAAACCGGCGTCGGAACGCGGCCGATATCAATCACTTTCGTACCCGCGGCGGCAATGCCCTTCATGAGGCTCTCAGAGAGTTCGGGCCCCGAAACGCGGCCGTCCCGGCCCACGCAAAGGGAGTCAATACCCGCATCGCGTGCCATCGACCCCAACACCAGCCCCACGGCATAGGTGACTTCAGGAGTGAGTGTCTTACCGACAATGCCGCGGATATCGTAGGCTTTGAAAATGCTCTTTTCGGGCGTCATAGTATTTACTACCATCATTAAAAATACGGCAAGAGCCGCTTCGTTACACGCAAAGCGGCTCAAGTCTTTCGGAGTTTGAGGAAATTACGCGGCCCCACTGACGGGCGGGCTCTCCTTTGACAGACGCTATCGTAAACGAAGGCGGTGCCGAAAACCGCACCTCTCGGTAAAAACACGTTGCCGGGAAGCGCTTTTCTTACAAATTGCCGACATTTTCTGAACCGGCGTTCAGGCGATGCCGACCCCTGCCGATTCTGAGCAGTTCTGCTCACTTCGGTTGCCGACTTGTTACAAGCCTTGAAAAAAAGGCGGATTTACAAGGCAAAACCTTTTTAAGTCGAAATCCGCGCGTTAAACTCTCAGCTTTATTGGAAAAGAAGGGAAAAACCGGCCCGCTGGCCTTTTTCCCCGACTGTGATAAACGGCCGCGCTGTGTCAGCACACAGTGCAGCCCAAAAGAAGAAAGACCGGAGTACCTTTTATGCGTACCGTTTACAGTGGCTTGGTTGATGAAAAGTTCATCGGCCAGACCGTTACCCTCTACGGGTGGGCTCACCGCCGCCGTGACCACGGCGGTGTGATCTTTATCGACCTGCGTGACCGCGAAGGTCTCGTGCAGGTTGTCTGCGATCCGGATCGTCCGGAAGTCTTTGCCACCGCCGACAAGGTCCGCAATGAATACTGCCTGAAGGTGGTCGGTCTTGTGCGTGCCCGTCCGGAAGGCACGAAAAACGATGCCCTGATTTCGGGCGGCGTGGAAGTGCTCTGCCACGACCTTGAAATTCTCAATCCCTCGCTGCCGCCTCCGTTCCAGCTCGACGACGACACTGTGAGCGAATCCGCGCGTCTTACCTACCGCGTGCTCGATCTGCGCCGTCCGCAGATGCAGAAAAACCTGAAGCTGCGCTTTAAGGTGACGCAGGCCGTGCGCCACTTCTTGGATGACCACGGCTTTATCGACGTTGAAACGCCGGTTCTCACGAAGTCCACCCCCGAAGGCGCCCGCGACTACCTCGTTCCTTCCCGCGTTCAGGACGGTATGTTCTACGCGCTGCCGCAGTCTCCGCAGCTCTTTAAGCAGATGCTGATGATCGCGGGCTTTGACCGCTACTATCAGATCGTCAAGTGCTTCCGCGACGAAGACCTGCGTGCCGACCGCCAGCCCGAATTCACCCAGATCGATATTGAAACGTCGTTCCTGGAAGAAATCGAAATCCGCGAGATGATGGAAAACCTCATCCGCTCGGTCTTTAAGAAGTGCCTCGATGTGGATCTCGTCGCTCCCGAAGCGCGCTTCCCCATCATGCCCTACGACGAAGCCATGGCGCGCTTCGGGTCCGATAAGCCCGATCTGCGCGTGAAGCTCGAACTCGTTGAAGTGACCGACATCGTCGCCAACAGCGAATTCAAGGTCTTCTCCTCGGTGAAGAACCTGCATAACGGCAAGGTTGTGGCCCTTAAGGTCCCCAACGCCTGCACGATGCCGCGCTCTGAAATCGACGGCTACACGGAATTTGTGAAGATCTACGGCGCCAAGGGGCTTGCCTACATTAAGGTGAACGACCGCGACGGCGGCCGCGAAGGCCTGCAGAGCCCGATCGTCAAAAACCTCTCCGACGAAATCCTTGAAAAGCTCCTCGAAGTCACGGGCGCCAAGACCGGCGACATCATCTTCTTCGGTGCGGATAAGGCGAAGATCGTCTACGACAGCTTGGGTGCCCTGCGTCTGAAGATCGGCCACAGCGAATTCGGCAAGAAGAACGGCCTCTTTGAAGCCGGCTGGAAGCCCCTGTGGATCGTTGACTTCCCGATGTTTGAGTACTCCGAAGAGGAAGGCCGCTGGATGAGCTGCCACCACCCCTTCACGATGCCGCACGACTGCGACGTCGACAAGCTCGAATCGGATCCGGAACACTGCCACGCCAAGGCCTACGATATGGTCTTAAACGGCTGGGAAATCGGCGGCGGCTCCGTCCGTATTCACGATGCCGGTGTGCAGAGTAAGGTGTTCTCGGCTCTGAAGATCGGTCCGGAAGAAGCCCGCCTGAAGTTCGGGTTCCTGCTGGATGCCCTGCAGTACGGTGCGCCTCCTCACGGCGGTATCGCCTTCGGGCTTGACCGTATCGTCACGATGATGACAGGTGCTCCGTCCATCCGCGACGTGATCGCCTTCCCGAAGACGCAGCGCGCTCAGTGCCTGCTCACCGGTGCTCCGAGCCCGGTTGATGAAAAGCAGCTGCGCGAACTGCACATCCGTCTGCGCAACGAACACAAGAACGACTAAGGTTCGCTGCAACTGACGTTAAGTGCCGGCAGCTTTTCAAAGTTGCCGGCGCAGTCAAACCCCGGTTTCACGGCCGGGGTTTTCTTTATCCCGACCAACATCATGTCCCGCTGCAATCTCTGTCCCCGGCGCTGTAATGCCGACCGCTCCAGTCCCGTTGAAATCAAGCGCAGTATCTGCCGCGGCACCGACACCGTGGAAATTGCGCTGGTGAGTCTGCACGCCTGGGAAGAGCCCGTGATCAGCGGCAAAACCGGTGCGGGCACCGTCTTTTTCTCGCACTGCAATCTCAAATGCTGCTTCTGCCAGAACCACGAGATCAGCGCCGAAGGCCGCGGCTGGCCCGTGACGGTTAAGCGTCTGACCGACATCTTTCTTGAGCAGCAGGAACGCGGCGCAACCTGCCTGGAACTCGTCACCCCGGGGCACTACACCGAAGAAATCATCACGGCGCTCACCAACGCCAAAGCCCGGGGCCTTACGATTCCCGTTGCGTATAACTCAAACGCTTATGAGCTCCCTGAGACCTTAAGGCGGCTCACGGGCCTTGTTGACATCTTTATGCCGGATCTCAAGTACTTTGACTCCCGGCTCGGGGAAAAGTATTCGGGGGTGCCGCACTACTTTGAGTATGCCTCAAAGGCGATTGAAACGATGTTTGAGATGGTCGGGCCCGTTGTGATCGGAAACGACGGCCTCATGAAAAAGGGGCTCATTATCCGGCACCTGGTATTGCCCAGTCACTGGCGGGACAGCTGCGCGTGCCTGACATGGATTCATGAGCACTTCGGCGACGATGTGACGGTTTCCGTGATGAACCAATACATGCCGATTTTTAAAGCGGGCCGGCATCCCGAAATCAACCGTAAGCTCACAACGCTTGAGTACCAAAAGGTGCTACGGCACGCAGAAAGCCTCGGCATGACCAAGGTCTACATGCAGGTAGGCGTCACCAGCGAAGCCAAATTCATTCCGCACTTTAACGGCGAGCACGTGGCCGCGGGCTCTTAAGAGGCGCCTGCCCGGTGCAACACTTCCTTTCGGATTGCCGGCGATTTTGACGCGTTTAATACGCGCTCTGCCGCTATACTGCCGTCATACAAGGAGACAAACGACCGAAACGGCAGGACACAAGAAGTATCATGGCTCTGACCACGACCAAGCAGCGCAAAGAGATCGGCGGGCGGTTGCGTACCGAGCGCGAGCGACTCAACTACACCGCGCAGCAGATCGCTCAGTTAATCGGCGTGACGCCGGAAATTTACGTCACGTATGAACTCGGGGAAGCCGACCCCGGGATTTTCTGCATGCCCAGACTCTCGGCCTGCGGCTTTGACGTGCAGTTTGTCATCACGGGCGAACGCATTAAGCCCGTGCAGGAAGAAAACGAGCTCTTACGGCGCTTTCGTGAGTTGTCTCTGAAAGGCAGAAGTTCCATCTTTATGACGCTTGACGCCTTAGAGCGCCTCGCTCCCAACATCCGTAAAACGCTTAGGGATAAGTGGAAAAGCGGAGATTGAGCTCCACTACGCATCCGCACGCGACAGACTGCCAAAGCGCTTCTCCCACCCGGCCGTTTCCGGGTACTTCCGGCAAAACGCCGCAGCAGCACGCGTTAATTTTGCCGTATCACACGGCCGCGAATCGAGACTTACCCCGGCAAACATGACCTTTTTGTTGTAGGAATCCCCCAGGGCGAGATCTGCGCCGAAAAGACAAGAAGCATGCGCGTGCCGTCTTTATTAAGGTCCCAGAAGGCCTGCAGCCGGCCCCTGAGGTTCACCACCAACCCGTCAAGTTTTTCGCACTCATCGATGATGAGCACACACGGCTTTTCGTGGGGGCAGTGGGCGGCAAAACGCAGCACTTCCGCCACGCGGCCGACCAAAGCGGGAGTCGGCAGGTTGTAGGCCCGGCACACAGCTTCAAGCCACTCGCGGGCCATGCCGGCCTGTGACGGCGAGCATCTGCGATGTCGCCCGGCGCGCTGCGGGTCTCAAGCCACCCGCGCAGGCTCAGCAACTCCTCTTCGCGCCCGAAAAACGCCATCAGGTATTGCCTTTGATGTACTTTGTATTTAAAAAGTATGACTTTTTAGGCACCGTCATCTTGGGCTACTGACTTGCGCGCCTTCCCGGCCGCCTTCACGGCGGGCTTATCCTGCTCCCCGGCCTCCTGCCTCTCAGGAGCCGCATCAGCTTCAGACATGCCGGCAGCAGCCCGGGCGCCGTCAGCTGCGGTCTTCACAATCGCCTGCATGGCCGCCAGGATCTCCTTCACCTTTTCAAAACCCGCATCAATGCGGTCGGTGACAAGTTTCAAAATCGCGCGCACATCCTGGGGACTCACCGCGTAGGCCGTTAGAAAAGCGATGAGGCACACGGCAACAAGACCGGCCACGACCGCCACGGCAAAACTTAAAACGGCACCGGCGGTGAGCGCCGCCACCGCGAGCACAATGATTTTGATAAGGCGCGTGCCCCAGTTTCCTTCGCTCATGTTGTCCTCATAACCCGAAATTTTTCGTAAACAACACCCCGTCTGAAGACGGGGGCTTTATTGTAACCGCATCACACGGCCCAACATAAGGCTGGTTTACATCAGCCCCTGTGCTGACAGCTGTCGGCACAGACCCTGCAGGTTGCGGCTCGCATTCAAGTCGCTGTGCGCAAGGTGACCACATTGGCTGCATCGGAACCCGTGCTTATGGCGTTTGCCCGGTGCCCCGCACTGTGAGCATGTCTGGCTTGTATAGCGCGGATCCAGGAAAACACACCGGATTCCAGCGGCTGCCGCTTTGTAAACAATCATCTCCTGCAACTCACGGAAAGACCAGCGGTGCAGTCGGCTTCTGATGCGTTTCCCGGCCTTGATGTGATCCCGGATATGCGTCAGGTCTTCCAGGGCGATTAACTTGATACCCCGCTTTGCGGCTTCCTGCACAATCTCTTTGCTTACAACGTTATTGACATGCGTCACATGGCGTCTTTCTCGGCCTGAGGCTTTTTTCAGGTGCTGTCTGGCACTCTGAGAGCCGTTGCGCTGAAGACGCTTTCTCTGACTCATATATCGGTCTCTTTTATCCTTTAATGCTCCTGCTTTCCAAATACGGCCCGTGCTGACGGCCGCAATATTGTTCTCGCCGACATCAATACCCATGATCTCGTCGGCTTTCAGATTCTTTAAATGCTCTTCGCCCGAACNGCTGAATCTCCAAAGAAAGAATCTCATACTTTCTTTCAGCGCATATGCTTTCAAGCAACTCACGCAGAGACTGCGCAACACCACCCCTGAGAACGGATTTCCTGTACCGGGGGCACCATACCATATGGTAAGCTGTCTGATAGACGCAGTTTCTGCTGTGAACGATGTTTAGCATAGTGCGTATGGTACCAATTTTTTAAAATAAAAACAGCCGCGATTCCTCCTGCGGCTCAAGCCGCAGGTTTCCTCGCGGAAATTCTATGAAGAAATTGTCCCGCATTTTTCCGCAAAACAAAAGGCTCCGCGGAGGAAACCGAAAAACCGGTTCCGCCGGCGGAGCCTTATCAGGCGCGCTCTCTCAGAGTGCCTTGCGGCGCTGCAGTGAGTGCGAGAGGATAAAGGCCACAAAGACCCAGCCCAGTGCCGCGTGCAGGCCCTTATAGAGGTAGGCTGTGCCGACCGTAGCCGCACAGAGCCCGAGCATCAGGCGGTTCTGCACAACACGCGGGGCATTGCTTGTCCCTTTATGTTTGGGCGCAATGACGGCCGCGAGGCCGTCAAGGGCACCGGCGGCCGCCGAGCGCGCCGTATCCACCAGGCCGCAGGAGGTCTCTTCCTTCACGTCGTCAACTTCCGGGATAAAGGCCTGCCAGAAGGCGAGGTACCCCATGAGGTCATCGGTTGTAAGGCGCTTGGCGTCCCAGGTGAGAACGAGGCTTCCGACACGGGGGTTGATCGTGCAGCCCGTGATGCCTTCAGCGGCCGTCACAGTCTCAACCACCGTTGCAACCGTCTCGCCATCGAGCCCCTTTAAACCGGGATGACGCAGTCTCAGACGCCCCGGCACAAAGGAGCGGATGTATTGTTTGTAGTCTTCATTCATGGTGTTTTCTCCTTTGCCGGTCAGTCATCATCAGCTGCCACAAGGCGCTCGGCGGCGGCTTCGCCGCTCGTCTTTTTGGTGTTTGCCGGAGCGCTCAGAATGGCAATAAGTTCCCGCATCAGCGAGCCCGGATCCTCGGGTTCACCGATTGCCGGACGCATGGCGTTAAGGCACACGCCGATCGTGGTGAGGTTATGCAGTACGGCGCTTACGGCAGGCATCAGGAAGCCAAAGAGGCCGCCCGCCATAAAGCCGGTGTTAAGGCCCACCGAGACCGTGAAGTTTGTCTTGATGCGCTTCATGGTGGCGCGCGCAAGATCCACGGCAAACGGAAGGTCAGAAAGCGAATTGCGCGTCAATACAACGTCGGCCACTTCCTGCGCGATGTCGCTTCCTTCTTTAAGCGTCACACCCACGTCGGCGCTTGATAAGGCCGGGCTGTCGTTCACACCGTCTCCCAACATCAGCACGCGGCAGCCTTCGGCTTTAAGTTCCGCAACGTGTTTGGCTTTATCGGTCGGCAGCACCTGCGCACGGTACTCGGTGATTCCGAGCTGCGCGCAGACGTTTTTGGCGGTACGTTCATCATCGCCCGTGAGCATCACGATGCGTTTGACGCCGCGCGCTCTCAAAGCGGTGATGACGTCCTTGGCTTCCGGGCGGAGCGGATCAACGATTCCGAGAATCCCGATGAGTTTGCCGCCCTTTGCCATATAAAGAACGGACTTGCCTTCAGCGGCAAGGCGCTCGACGTGCTTAAGCCCCGGCGTCACGTCCACCCCTTCGTCTTCTTCGATGAAGTGGCGCGAGCCGATAACGACCTTTTCACCGTCAACCGACGAACAGATGCCGTGCGCCACAATGTAGCGCACTTCGCTGTCGTGCTCTTCCTTAAAGTGGTCCGCGCCGGCTTCTTCCGCAGCACGCACAACGGCGCGCGACACCGGATGCGGGAAGTGCTCTTCCAGGCAGGCGGCAAGCCCCAAAATTTCTTTCTGCGACTTCTTCGCGTCAAGGCTCACGACGTCAGAAAGTTTCGGAGAAGCCTGCGTAAGGCTTCCGGTCTTGTCAAACACAACCGTATCGATTTCGCTCAAAGCCTCAATGTAGCGGCCGCCCTTGATGAGCACGCCGTTTTTGGTGCCGGTCTTCATGGCGGTGAGAATTGCCAGGGGTGTGGCAAGTTTCAGCGCACAGGAGTAGTCGACCATCAGGACTGAGGCCATCCGCGTGAGGTTACGGGTAAAGAGGTACACAAGGCCCGCGAGGGCAAAGTTAAAGGGGACGACCGCGTCGGCTAAATGCTCGGCCTTCCCCTGAATGCCGGCTTTACTCTTTTCGCTCGTTTCAATGAAACGCACGATCTCATTAAGACGCGTCTCACCGCCTTTTTTCGTGAGGACAATATCGATTTCACCGTCTTCAACAACGGTTCCGGCAAAGACCGTGCCGCCCGCTTCGCGGTGCACCGGCAGGGGTTCGCCGGTCATCGTGGCCTGATTCACCTCGGCGTTACCCGCAACCACCTTACCGTCCACAGGGATCTTTGCGCCCGTGCGCACAACGATGCGGTCCTTTGCGGTCACATCCTCTAAGGGCATGGCAACCACTTCGCTACCGCGCCGCACCCAGACCTGATCGACCTTCAATGCCAACTGGTCCGCGAGGCTTGCCAGAGACTTTTTGCGCGTATAGCGCTCGAGCATCTCGCCCATACCCAAAAGCAGTATCACAAGGCCCGCGGTCTTAAAGTCTCGCAGCAGAAGCGACACGGCAATGGCGGCGGCGTCAAGCACTTCGACGTTAAGCTTCCCGCGAAGGAGGTTTCCCACCCCGCGGAAGAAATAGGGAATTGCGCCCAGGAAAACGTTCGCGATATTGACAAGCATCGGCAGCACCGGCCGCAGCACAAGCCAGCGCGCCACAGGGGACAAATCAAGGTCTGCGGCGTCTTCACCGAGCTTACCCCGGAAAGGAGCCGCCGCGGTCTTCAGCACCGGCATTTCGGTGACCGCACGGCTCATGAGGTGTGAAAATCCCTTTAAGAGGGGATTGTCTTCGGCGGCTTCCACCCGCTCGGCAATCGTCTCACGCACGGCGACAACACTCGCCTTACGGCTCATGCGGTGCGCGAGGCTGCGTTTGGCCGGCGGATTCGTCTCAAGGTCAGCAAGGTAATTTGTGATCCGCGTGCGGGCCTCGGCTGTGGCAAAGGTCACGAGAACCGAGCCCGTCAGGGGATTAACCTTTACACCCGTAATACCGTCAATGGCACCCACCTCATCAAAAATAAGGCGCGCCGTGGCATTACTCATCACGCTGTCGGTTCTGAAGCGCATGCGGTTGCCGACAGAGTGCACGAGATAAAACTTCATTGGAAATCCACCAAAAACAGACGAAACAAAACGACAAAGGAGCGGCTCGCCTCACCGCTCCCTTCTGACGCAAAGCGCCCGCAGCCGACCTTGTCAATCGGCCGGGCGCATCAAAACTGCCCGAAAAAATTAAGCGGCAACCGCAGCCGTCTTACGGGCGCGGGGCTTGCGGGTGGTCTTGGCCTTCACGGCAGCCTTGGGAGCGGCATCGGCCACTTCCTTGGCTTCGCGGCGTTCCTGCGACTTCACCTGCGCTTCGGCAACGACGTCGGCGAGGTCTTCCTTGACGCCCTCGACGGAGGCAAGAAGCTTATCCTTCAAATCAATGCCGCCGCTTAAAAGTTCGGACGCCAGGGGCTTAACCTTCAGATCACCCTTGGTGAGCACCACGGCGCCCAAGGCACCGAGCGCCACACCGCCCAGGAAAAAAAGACCGCATTTCGTTGTCTGAGTCAGCATTTTTAATATCCTTCATGCATTTAGAAACGGCTGCCGCCAAAGGAGCGCAACCGAAAAAGCTCATGCCGAAACAGACCGCCCGGCCGAAACGGCCGGCAGCCGCAAGGCTCAAATCAGGTTTCTGTATGAGCAGATGAACCGTACGGCACCGGGCGCAACCGCTCAGAACCGCACACCACGAAAAAGCTCCGAACGCGGAAAATAGCCCGCAGACACGGCGCTTTTTTGAGGTATCCACATTATACAAAGGCATCACAGCGCTGTATCGCAAAATTCTCAAAAAAGCCCGCCCCTGTTGTACAAATACACAACCGGCACGACAAACTGCTCAAAGCCTTTCTTTTTGAGGGCTTTTTTACTTCCTTTGTGGCAAACTGAGGACACTCATCGGAGAGCCGCTTTTTTCAGAATCATGTCCCGCCTTACCCGGATACTTTTGTGCGTCGTTTTACTTGTTGTCATTGCCGTTGCGGCCATGGCAGCGTACCTGTACGCGAGTCTGTCGGCTGAGGCGGTCAAAGAGCGGCTGACGGCTTACGCAGCCGACAACCTCGCATCCGACCTCCATCTGACAGGCGAGATCACCGTCAAGCGCTTTCCGGCGCTCGAAGTGACGCTGCCCGCGGCGCGTCTTGCCAGCAAAACGGACGGGCACGAAACGGCGCGATTTGATTCGGCCAGTTTTTCCGCTTCGCTCTGGTCTTTGGCTTTAGGTGCCGTGCGTGTGTCGGACGCGGAAATCGCGGGACTCAAAACCACCGTCACCGCCCGCGAACCGTCGCTTACCGCCTTTTTTGAAGCCGCTTCTCAAGGGACCTTCCCCGAAGACGTCAAGGTCGGGAAACTTCACCTCACAAACGGTTCGATCCGCTTTACCGCCGCAGATAACGAAACGTTGCGCCACTGGGATGCCGCCGATCTTGATCTCACGCTTGAGACGCTTTCTCCGGAACTCTCCGCCGTTCCCTTTACCGTGAACGGCCGCATCACGGCTTCTGCTGAAAGTCCCGTGAAGGCCGAAGTTCCGGCACAGGAATCCTCCCCCGCAGCGCACGCCGAAACAGCCCCTCAGACGCCGGCAGCCGAGACAAATTCCGCGGACAATGTGCCTCAAGAAAAGGAAGTGCCGGCTGCTGAAGTTCTTCAGACACCGGCCGAACCCGCGCCCGTGACGGCGGCGCCTCAGACGCCGGCTGAAACGCCGGCTCCGGAAGAAACGCCGCAGAGCGCGCCGCAAGAAACCCCGGCGCCTGCCGCTGCGCCTGAAGCCCCTGCGTCTGACGCGCCGGCCGCCGACACGCCGCAGAAACCCGCGGCACCCGCTGAGTCAACCCCTATTCCTGCGCTTCCCGACGCGCCCGCAACGCCTGCGGCCTACAAGGAAGTCTCGGCCTGGCTGCGCTTTGTTTGGCCTGCGCATGCGGCAGAACCCGCCGTCACGTCGGCCGGGGAACAGCGCCTTGCGCTTGCGCGCCTCACGGCAGAGGCCTTAACCGGCATCACAGGCAGTTTCAGTGCTTCAGGCAAGGTCAATCTCTCGGTTGCCGATCAGACGCTTAGTTTTGATGCCTTTAAGTTTTCCGCGGATCTCACACAGGAAAACAAAACCTGGGGCGTTTCCGCCGCTGCCGACAAACTGCGCTTTACGCCCGAAGAAACAAGCGGCGTGAACGTGAGCGCGGCGCTTTCGCGCCCTGAGGACGAAACCGGCGACATTCACGTGGGCGCCGTGGAATTTAAGCTTGCCGCAGCGCGCCTTGTAAGCCCCGAGATGCGCGCTTCCTACACCGAAGCCGCCGGTGAAAAAATCACCGCCTACGAGGTGTCCTCTTCCGTTGACGCCGAGCTTCTCACGAAAAAAGCGCAGCTTGAAAACCTCACGGCCCGCATTACGGTCACAGGGGATGCGGCGCTTCCCGCGGACTTCTCCGCCCAGGTTTCAGGCTTCATGAACGTGGATATTCCGGCTGACAGCGCACAGGCCGGGCTCTCAGGCACCTTTGCAGGAGCCCCCTTCTCCTTTAACGGTACGGCAACGGGCATCACGCACCCGCGCTTTAAGGGTGAGCTGATGCTCGGCAACATTGAGCTTAAGGCCGTGCCGCGCTTTCAGTCACTGGCGTGGTTAAATCTCGCCGACTTTGACGGAGAACTGAGAATCGGACAGATTGCCGCAGGGGGTTTCACGGCGTCGCAGCTTCACAGCCGGCTTAACCTCACCGAAGGCGTCGTGCACCTCTCCCGCGTCATTGTGAATGCCGCCGACGGCCGGCTTCTCGGAGAGGCCAAACTCACAAGTGAAGCCGACTGGGTGATGGCCGGCAAACTTGACGGCCTGAACCTTGAAAAACTCTTTACAAGCGTGGGCGGCAAGCCCGTCTTAACCGGTATTGTGAACGGTACGTTTGAAGTGAAGGGCGTCGGGCTTGACACCGAGACTTATGAAGGAACCTCGCAGGTGCGCCTTCTGCGGGGGAGCTATAACGGCATAAGCGCCCGCTCCGTGAGGGATGTCGTTGCAGGACGCGTTAAAGAAGCTGCCGTGACGGCTCCGGACGCCAAGACCGCGATTGACGAGGCAGGATGCTCCCTTGCACTCAAAGACCACGTGATTGAAGCCTCCAACTTTGTGTCGCGCTCTGTTTTTGCCCGCACCAACGCCGACTTCAGCGTGGATATTGCCGCCGGCACCATCACGGGTAAGGCGCTCACGATGTTTGCACCGGGTAACGGGATTCCCGCGGTGCGCATCAATGCGGAGCTCTCCGGCAAAGCGGCTTCTCCCGTCTGGACCTTTGCCTGGGATGAGTCCCGCAAAAACCTCCTCAGAGCCCAGGGGCGCGGCACGGGCGCAAATCGCCATCCGCAAAACGGCTCTGAGCGCAGCATCTGGCAGAGCGTGAAGGATTTCTTTGCCTTCTGACGTTTTCTCAGGCCTTTTGGTTCTTCATCCGGAGTTGTGGCCAAGCATCAAAATCAAGCGCCGAGACCGCGTAAAGCGGAAGGTTTGCCATCCAGTCCTCATAAACCTCTGATGGTGCGGCGCGCCTCCGACCTTTTAAGTTGTTGGGTGGGCGCAACGGAACAAAACATCGCCCGTGCCTTTGAAGAAGCCCGCAAGGACGATGCCGTTCTTTTAATCGATGAAGCCGATTCGTTTCTGCAGGATAGGCGCGGCGCCGGGCACAGCTGGGAGCTAAACAACCCGCGCTTGAAAGCGCGGGGTTTCCTGACACGGTGCAGGCTTTCCCGTAACAGCCAAGGTTTTTGAGGCCTTGTCTGCCCGGGCGTCCCCTGCACCACAGGAACATTTAAAACGCAACCGCTCTACGGGTACGGGCTTCATCAGCTCGATCCGTCGGTTCCGGCGAAGGACTGCTTCGTCTTGCCGATTCGCTGGTTTGTACTGCACTATCGATCCGGCGTTCCCTGAGACTTGTTTGAGCCTCGCAAGCGCTGATTGCTCAGCCTTCAGATCGTAGCTGTCAGTGGCGGGATCCGCAAAATACAGGTTCATGGCGGCCGCGACATCGCGGTCCATGTACCAGCCCGTATCTCCCAACTGATGACTTCTCTCCCAAAGAGCTTTCTTCCGGTACGTTCCCGTTTCGGGATCGTGCTGACTCGGGCGCAGTTTCCGGGGACTGACTTCCACTACACAACAGCCGGCGCTTTCAGCCTTACTTGTCATCCGGGTTATCAATCCTGCAATACCGCTTTTGCCCAAACTCTTGCCGTATCCGGCTCTCTGAAATGCTTTGTATGAGTTCTTCTCCACAATGACGGTGCCGGCCCTGCCGAACACCTGGTTAATCACTTCGCCGTGCAGGCAACGGCGGGTTTCCGCCTGGCGGCGGTACAGATCCGCAAGTTTTGCCTTTGTTGCCTTATAGGTCTTGGATTCCTTCCAGACAATCTTTTTTCCGGCGGCTTTAACGGTGCCGTCCGCGTTGTAGCACTCCCGATTCGTGTCTCTGCGGGAGCGGTCCATGGCACGTAAAAGACGCGCAATCTCCTTTTCCTGAGAGACAGTGCCCGCGCTCACCAAAATCTTCTGCTGCCACTCGGGGCTGTAAAAAGTCATGGTCCTCGGGCCCGGGTCAACAGCCACCTTGAGATCCTTGGGAGCATAAACGTGCTTGACGGGCGGTACGCCTTCGACAATGAGCTGAACAAAGTAGCGCATACGGCCGCGGATCATCCGCCAGAGAAGACGGCAGTATTTGACACGCTTAAAACCGGACGGATCTGTTGCTGAAAGAAGAGCTTCTTTCTGCCAGGCATCCGGCGCTTCAGCCTTTATCACCAGATCCAGAACCTCGAGCGTCCACGTCTTGTCCTTCCAACGCAACCCTGTTTTGTTTGATTTTCCCTCAACGCTGTGCAAGCCCCGTTTAGCACTCTTAAACCGCGGCTGACCGCCCTGATGAAGCAGCCAGCGCTCAATGCCCTGCCAGACACGTGTGGCAATTTTCTGCGCTTCGTTGATGCCGATGCGCTTTGTAAAGCCGCCCTTGGCACGGTGCTCTTTCACGACATCATGCAGGGCATACTCGGAAAGGTGGGCGGACTTCTGAATTTCCTTAAATCGCTTGTTGCGGTCTTTGCCTTTGGGCATCGCGGCCGTCAGCTTCCATGCTTCAGTGCTTTTCATGGCGCGCACGCGTTTCTTTGCCGTTCCGAGAACAGCATTGAAGAGCTGGCGTGCATCGGAGAAGTAGGTCTCCAGTGCACTTTCCTGATCCTCTCCGATTTTCAGGCCCAGCTCGATGACAAAGGACGGTGTGCGCGATTTCATAGCGGCTGAATATACCTTAAGCGAAAACTATGTGCATGGTTTGGCTGCGTTTGGGCCAAGATTAAAAAAATTTCGAAAGCCCGCATTCCTCCCGGGGCTCAAGCCCCGGGCTTCCTGCGGGAAATTCTGTGACGGAAGCGACGCTTGCGAAAGTCGGAGCGCTCGATAACGTCACGCCCGGGGACTTCGCGGCCGTTGCCCGGCAGTCGAAATTTGCGGCTGCTGCAACGGCTGAAGACTTCCATGCGCGGCTTAAGGCTGACTGTGAGCTCAAGGCCGAAAAAGAAGCCCGTGGACACAAAATCTGGTTCTGAGAAAGGGGCTGATGCGGCATGCGTCACAATCTGCCGCATGCCCGTGTATTTTCAATGAACACCTTGTTTCTCTTGCTGAAAAAAACATGGACGATTCTTTTCTCGCTTTTTTGGCGCGCACCGACGCCGAAGACCCGCAGGTACCGGTTTCAGAAGCCGCCCTTTTAACGGCCGCTGAAGTCTTTGCCTGCGGCCTCACGGAGGACGCTGCCCGCACGGCAGCGCTCGCTGTCGCCCTACGCTTAAGACCCAAGGAGCGGATTGCCGCGTACCGGGCGGCGCTTGGCGCAGAAGTGACCGACGCTGCTCTGCGCCTTCCCGTGGGCTTAGCCGAAGCCACCTATGCCGCCGCGCGCATCGACACCATCATGCGCTGCAGCGAGTCGCTGTTTCTGACGCTCACCAAACGCGAGCAGCTTCTAACGGTCTGCGGCTACATTGCCTGCACGAAGATTCTTACCGCACCCTGGCGCAATACGGCGCGTCCTGCACTTGGCCTTGTGAGTTCGGCCACGCCCTTTCTCTGGCACATCACAAGCATTGCCGAACTCGCGCAGAAAAGCGGCTGCGAAAAGGCTGAAGACCTGCTTTGGCTTCTGAGGCTTGTAGCGGCGCCTAAAGACTGATTTCCAGCACTATGCAAAAAGAAAGCCCTGCCGCCGCAGACAAAACGATCTGCAAAAGCGCAGGGCTCTTTCGGTTTAAGAAAAAGCGTCCGGCTTAAAAGACAGGCACAAGGCTCCCCTTAAACTTCTCGTTAATAAACTGCCTCATCTCCGGCGAAGTGATGAGGTCCTTTAAAACCTTGAGTTCCGGACTGTTTTCGTCCCCGGCGCGGATTGCCACGATGTTGGCGTAGGGCGAGTCCTTGGCTTCAATCGCAATTGAATCCTTCACGGGATTTAAACCCGCACCCAGCGCGAAGTTGCAGTTGATGACGGCAAGCGCGACGTCGTCCAGAGACCGCGGCAGCTGCGCGGCCTCCACTTCCACGATCTTGAGTTTTTTCGGGTTCTCAACGATGTTGGCGGGCGTCACAAAGAGGTTCTTGGGGTTATCAAGCTTAATCAAGCCCTGCTGATGCAGAAGAATGAGCGCACGGCCGCCGTTGGTGGGATCGTTGGGAATGCTCACCGTGGCACCCTCGGCAATGTCAGAGGGCTTTTTCAGTGTCTTTGAGTAGATCGCAATCGGCGCAATAAAGACCGGCACGTAGCTCACAAGCTTCAGGTTATGCTGCTTCACGAAGTCATCAAGATAGGGCTTGTGCTGAAAGAAGTTGGCGTCCAGCGACTTATCTGAGAGCGCCATATTGGGCTGCACGTAGTCGGAAAATTCCACGACCTTGAGGTTCACGCCTTTTTCCGCGAACTTAGGCTTTAAGAAGTTCATCATATCGCCGCCCGGCACCGGGGAGACGCCGATCACGAGCGTTTTATCCGCTTTCGCCGCAGGCGCCGTTTCCGTCTTCTTGTCGCCGCAGCCCGCAAGGCCGAAGGCAAGCCCCGCCGCAACGCAGAGCGCGGCAAAAGGTTTGAGATTTTTAATCATTTCTCTGTTCTCGCAAGAAACGCCGGCCCACGGGAAGAGGCCGGTCGTACAGTAGGTCCGGAGAGTATATCGGCTGAAAGCGCAGCCGACAGCTCCCGGGCCGGCTGCGCACACGGTTTGTGCGGTATTACCGCAGTCACAGCCTGATGCGCCGCACGGAAAAAAGTGCCATGGCGGTTCCTGCCGCGCTCCAGCCGATCAGCACCAGCGTCAAAAGCCCGGCGCCTGCCGTAAAGTCCCCCTTCTCCGGCACGGTATTGATAAGGCGGAAGGCGTCGGCACAGTTTAGGCTCATCAGTGTTGTGAGCACCGTGCGGCTCATCGCCCCGTCGGACGCCACCGCCGCCGTCAAAAGGAGCACGTCGTAGAGAAAGACGAGGAAAAACCAGAGCATCACAAGGACGGCAAGGGCCTGGGCCTTCGTTTTCACGAGCAGACTCACCCAGCAGCCGAGCGCAATGTACGCGAGCCCATAGAGCCACCCCGTCACAAGAAGCTTCACGGACGCCACAAGCGTCTCAGACCAGGACCAGGTAACCGGCAGCACCCCGCGCGCAGCAATGACGGTTGCTACCGCAAAGGAAAAGGCCACGAAAAGCGCCGCCGCAAAGCCCGTGATTTTCCCGAGCACCCAGGTGGTGCGCGACAAGGGATAGGTGAGCATCAAAGCCAATGTGCCGTGCTCGGATTCGCTTGCAAAGGCTTCGCTTACTGTCATGACCGCCAAAAGCGGCAGCACGTAGACCGTCAGACTCACAAAGGAATTCATGACTGTCGTGAGGTCCCGGAATTCGAGGCTTCCGCCGATTGCGGCCGTGCCGAAAATCACGGCAAGCGCCAAAACGGCAAAAAGAAGCGCTCCGGAAAAAAGCCACCGGTTGCGGGCCGCCTCGAGAAATTCTTTCCCGACAATCACGCCGAAGGCGCGCACTTCGCTTTGAAAATCATGAAGCGCCATGCGTTGTCTCCGTACCGTTAAAGTATGCGTAAAGACTTCTTAAATCCGGATGCCGCACCTCAAAGTCCCAGATGCCGCAGGTTTGCGTGAGAAACGCGAGCACGGCCTGCACTTCGCCCGGAGCGACATCAATCGCCGTTCCCGTGAGGCGCCCGGCCGGCAGTCCCGCGCGCGCTTTCTGCGCTGCCGCAGGCGTCAATGTCACGCGCACCGGAAGGTTTGCCTTCGCGCGCAGCGCGTCAAGCGTCTCGGCCTGCGCGGCAATCCGCCCTTCCTTAATCATGAGAACGCAGTCAAGAAAATTTTCCGCAAGCGCGAGTTCATGCGTGCAGATGAGAACCGCGCAACCCTTTTCCTTCATCTGCACGAGTTCCGCGTACAGCGCTTCGGTGGTCTGGGGATCAAGTCCCGTCGTGGGTTCGTCTAAAAGCAGGAGCTCAGGTTCGGTGAGAAGTGCCTGCGCTAGGCCCAGCCTCTGTCTCTGCCCCTTGGAGCATTCCTTCGGTGTTCTGCGGGCAAATTCCGTGAGCCTCAGTTTTTCTCCGACCGCCGCAACACGCGCTGTGTCCACGCGCTTCAGGCGCCCGAAAAAGCGCAGGTGCTCGGCAACCGTCATCTGATCGTAAAAACTCACGTTTTCAGGCAAATACCCGATTTTTAGCGGCGCCTCTCCCGGCGCTCCCCCTAAAACCGTGAGCGTTCCTGCCGTGGGTTTTATGAGCCCGAGGATAAGCTTGATAAGCGTGGATTTCCCCGCGCCGTTTGTGCCCAAAAGCCCGGTGATGCGGCCGGCTTTCACGCGGAAAGTGATGTCCGTGAGAATGCGGCGCCCCGATCGCTCAAACGTAAGAGCATCGCCCGCAACACGGGCTTCTGCGGTGCCTGAAGCCGTCATCAGAGCGCCTCCAGCGTCACTTCTTCAAAGCGCACGATGCGCCCGCCCCAGGCTTGGATGAATTTCTCCGCCGCCGTTTTGTCGGCAAAAGCGGCGGGCTCCGCCCCCATCACGCCTTCAAAGCGCCCGTCCACCACAAAGAAAGCCTTGCGGGCATCAAGAAAACTCTCCGCGGTCACAGGGGCCTTGGGGTCGGTGTCCGCGCTCTGCACGAAAAAGCCTGTCAGGCGCCGCGCGTTCTCGGGCTGCAGGGCAAAGGTAAAGGCATCACGCCCGGAGCAAAACTTCACGGGCTCTGCCACGCCCTTTAAAAAGAGCTCGGCCTTGGGGCCCTCGTAGTTTGTGATCACCATACCGCAAAGCGCGCACCGGTCGTGCGCTCCAAGCGCAACAGGTTTAACCGGGACCTCACTTTTTTCCGAGCAACCGGTCAGCGTTAAAACCAGACCGGCAGCGCCTGCGGCGCAGAGCATGCGGCGGTAATGTCCGGTGGAATTCACGGGCGTTCTCCTTGGGTTTGGCGTGGGGATTTCTTAATTATGCGCGCGGCAGCCCAAAACCTGAGCCGTGAGTTCTTCGGCGCTTAAGAGTTTGCCGCCCTTTTCCGCCTGAAATTTTTCTGCGGAGGCCTTATCGGCAAAAGGCGCAAGGCTCGGGCCCATCACGGCCTTCATTTCGGAGCCGTAAACGTACCAAGCACTGCGGGCATCAATCATGGCGGCATCATCGGGATGCGTCCAGCCGGTTTTGCCGGCGTCGTGCACGTAGGCACCTTTGACGTCACCGGCTTTGGTGAGTTCACAGGCCAAAGCTCTCGCCGAACAAAAGGCCTTCTGTGTGCCGTCAGGCATGACGATTACGCCCTTGGGACCGGGATAGCGGAGGATTTCCATGCCGCAGGAAGCACAGCGCTCGCCCGCGTGAATCACGGGTGTCTGCGCCGCAGCGGCACCCACGGTCAAAATCACCGCGGCAGTAAGGCCCGCTCTTAACCAAAGTCCGACCATCCATCACTCCTTTTTTTGCCGGTACGGATACCGAGATTACGCGAGAACCGTACCGGAGGGAAAGTCAAAAACCGGTTTCTTGCGTTGACACGCATAGACGGAATCTTCAAGCCTCATTGATATGCATCAAACCCGTGCAAAAACAATGAACTTCTCCTCCGGTACTCACCGAACTCTTTTCCGTGTGGCAGACCTACCTTACCGTGGGATGGCCCCCGGAAGCGGCGGCAGCGTTTCTGTCTGCGCGGGACATCGCAGCTGCTGATCACGTTTTGGCGCAGTACCTCTAGGCCTTACGGGGCGACTTTTCCGCCAACGCCCAAGGCGCCGAAACCCGGCGCATCGGAAACGTGTGGCAGTCGGTGCCCCAGCAGCTCGTAGCCAGCGCATCGAACTTTTTCCTCTCAAAGGTGAGCACCGATGCCCGCGCCCGCGAGTACCGGTCGGCTGTCTTTTGGCTTGAAGAAGCCGGGCTCATCACACGGATTTACCGTGCCCGAAAGCCCGCACTTCCGCTTTCGGCTGACTGCAATTTCGACGCTTACAAGGTGAGCCTTTTTGACACCGGCCTTTTGCGCGCGGCAGCCGGAATTTCGCCTGACGCGCTGCAAAGTCAAACGCCCGAGGCTGCTGCCGTGCGGGCTGCACTGAACCGCAATGCGCTGACGCAGAGTCTCACGGCGCAGCTTAAGGCAAGACCGGCCTACTTCGAGACAAACGGCCGGATGTCGGCGGACTTTCTGCACCGACCTCATCCCGGCGGAACTTGCTCTAAATCCCAGCCGCCGAAAGAGCACCGTCAAACGCTTTGCCGTGCGGCAGAAGATGCCCTTTGCCGTACGGTTTTCACACGACAACCTGAGTTTTACTGACGGCGTGATGACAATTCCGCTGCCGCTGGCGGACTGGACGGCCAAACTCATCGGCCTCACTGAAAACAGTGCTTATTAAGACAGCACCTACAGAACCGCAGCCGCGTAGTACGGCAAGAACAAAATGCCGTCTTGCTCTTTCACCTCACCGTGGTGAAGAACAATGCCGTCTCCTATACGGCTGCCGTAAGTGGCTTTAATACGTTCAAGTGACTTGATACTCAATGACTTACCGGACTTTACTTCCAAAGGAACAACCTTTTTTCCCTTCCGCATCAGAAAGTCAATTTCCATCACAGTTTTACGCGTTTTGGCATCGCGTTTTGCGTAGAAGTAGGCCTTATGCCCGCCGGATCTCAGACACTGGGCCACAACATTTTCCACGAGCATTCCTTCATTAACCTGCAGACGGTCGAGAAGAACGGCCTTGTAGAGGTCATTATCCATGTATGTCCCGTCGTAAAAGGCCAAAGTCACCAGCAACCCCGTATCCGTCAGATAGCACTTAAAAGACGAGTCCGTGATGCCGAGATTAAAAGCAACGCTCGGGTCTTCCACATTAAATGCAAGGTTGACAACCATGGCTTCATCAAGCCAACGTACCGGCCCACGGTATTCGCGCAACCGGGCCTGCGGATCAATATGCGAGATCACAAACCGCTTGTCGCGCTTGGACAGTTCTGACGGAATCTGCTCAAAGAAATTACCGACATACTCGGATTTCTCTTCGTTTTGTTCCTGCATATCCTGCTTGTAGAGCCTGAGAATTTCATGCTTGACGAAGTCAGCTTTCTCAAAATTTTTGTCCGGTAAAAATGCTGAAACAACCTGCGGCATTCCTCCCACAAGCATGTACTCCCGGAAGCGGTTCATGATGCTCTGATGCATGGCTCCGAAAGGCTTTCTCGCCTCGACACGACTGCGGATCATCGGAATTGTCACATGATCATCCTGAGCCCAAAGGAATTCTTCAAAATCCATCGGCAGAACATCGAGCGAGTACTCCTCCGACGGAATCAGAATATCCTTGCTTTTTTTAGTAATTCCTGCCAAAGACCCCGTTTCAAGGTAGTGATATCGACCGTCTTCCAGCAGAGTCTTCAATGCCTGCCGGGCTGCAGGAAAGAGCTGAACCTCATCCAGGATAATGAGCGATTCACCCCGAAAGAGTTTTGTTTTGTAAATCAGTTGCAGCGTCTCAAAGAGGGTATCAAGGTCAAGTAACCCGTTTACGAAGAGATTGCGGACATCATCTGTTACCTGATCAAACCTGATCAGAATATGTGACTTATATGCCTCTTCGCCAAGCTTCTTAGCCAGCGTGGTTTTTCCCACACGACGTGCTCCTTTTAAAAACAAGGCGTACTTCGGAGCGTAGTCATGCTTCCAGCGCAACATCTCTTGGTAAATTTTTCGTTCAAACATTGGGGTATCCGATGAATTTTCACAATTGCGCCAGATATTTTATGAGTATTTTTCACAATTGCGCCAAATCTTTTTCATCATATTTCCACAATTGCTACAACCATCATTTGGTATTTTTCCACAATTGCGCAAATCTCATGCACTAAAAGAACCAAGAGACACAGCCCGCCACTCACACCTTGCGCCGGAAAAACACATACGCCAGGGGCAATGACGCCCCTGCCACCACTGCCGCAGGCCAGAGCACCGCAAACATCTCGCCCCACGTGCAGCCCGCAAGGTACACGCGCCGCATTGCAAGAAGTGCAAAGCGCAGGGGATCGAGCCACGTGAGTGCCTGCACCCACTCCGCCATATTCGCGACCGGCGTAAAAAGCCCGGAAAGAAGCACCATCGGCACGAGGTTGACGACAACCAGAAGAAGCGCCTGCTGCATGTTCTTGCTGTAGGCTGAAATCGCAAGCCCCAGCCCCACGACCGCCGCGATAAAAATGAGAAGAATCGTAAGAATCTGAGCAAAACTCCCCGCAAGCGGAATCCGGAACCACCACAAGTCCGCCGCGAGAATAAGGCACGCCTGCATGAGTCCCACCACCATCGGCACAAAGGCCTTGGCAAAAAGAATCTGCCCGGTTGTGACGGGCGTGACGGAGAGTTGCTCAAACGTCCCCTGCTCCCGCTCACGCGCCACCGACAGGGCTGCGAGCACCACGGTCTGCAGCATCGAAAGCATGACGATGAGCCCGGGCATGATGAACCACTGCGTGATGTTGTTGGGGTTATAAAAAAGGCGCATCGCCACGCCCGCCGTGACGCCGCTTTTTTCGGCCGAAAAGTCACTCACAATCGTCTGCAGGTAGCCTGCCGCCAACTGCGCGGTCGTGGAGTTGCGGCCGTCCACCACGACCTGCACGGGCGCGGTGCGGCCCGAATAAAAGCGCGAAGAAAAGTCGGGCGCAATCACCGCCACCACAAGCGCGTCGGTTTCATCAACCGCGCGCCTTACCTGCGCAGTGTTGGTAAGCGTTGCCACCCGCTGAAAAATCCCGCCCGCTTCAATGCGTCGTATGAGCTCGGAGGAAAGCTCAGTTTTCGCCAAATCACAGACCGCGTAAGGGATGCGCTCAAGGTTAAAACTTGCGATATACCCGAAGAGAATGATGTAAAGAATGATGGGCGCCACAAGAATCATGCGGCTTGTGCGGTCCTTTAAGACCGAGAGAAACTCTTTTTTAACGAGCGCTGTGTGCGCCACGGAGAAAAACGCTCTCATTTCCGGATCCTCTTGGCGCACTGCCCGTACGCTAGCGTAAGAAACAATACGGCAAAGGCCGTGAGCACGGCAAAGTCCCGGATCGTGAGTTCCGGCATCCCGCCCGTTAAAAAGCCGAGCCGCAGTAGCTCCATGTAGTAGACCGGCGGAAAGGCGTGCGCAAGCCAGTCGGCCCAGACCGGGGCGCTTCGCAAGTCAAAGATAAAGCCCGAAAGAATCACGGCCGGCAAAAAGCCCGAGAGGATCGTGATTTGGCTTGCAAGAAACTGTGAGCGCGTCACGCCCGAAACAAAGAGTCCGAGCCCGAGCCCAATCAAAAGGTAGAGGGCGGATGAGACCGTAATCACCGTAAGACTCCTCCGCACCGGCACGTCGTAGAGAAAAAGCGCGGCTAAAAGACAGAGCCCCCAGCCGACGAGCCCCAGCACAAAGTACGGAAGCACCTTGGATATGAGAATTGCCAGGGGTGAGGCCGGCGTTGCAATCAAGGCTTCCATCGTGCCCCTCTCCCATTCACGCGCAAGCACAAGGCCCGTTAGCATCATCCCGGTCATCGTGAGCACAATGACCATCAGTCCCGGCACGAGATACCTGCGGCTCTCCGCGCTCTCGTTAAACCAGATGCGGGGCACCGTCGCGGCGCCCGCTGCCTGTGAGTTTTTCACGCGCGCAATCATCGCCGCAGCCGTCACGGCGTTACCGATCATCACCGCCCTCGGCGCGTCAATGCCGTCAATCAAAAGCTGCGCTGCGGTCGCACCCCGCCGGGTTTCAAGCACCAGCAGCGCCTCAACGTCAAAGGCTTTCAAAGCCTTTTCCCCTTCGGCGCGCGAGGTGAAAACCGTGGTTTTAAAGACGGGGTTATGGGTAAAAGCGGTTGTGAGCGCCTGCGCTTCCCCGGTTTTGGCTTCCTGCGCAATCCCGAGGCGCACGTCGCGGATGTCAAAACTTAACCCGTAACCAAACAAAATAATGAGCACCACAGGCATCACGATCCCGAGCAAAAAGGCGCTCTTATCCCGCATGATCTGCCGGGTTTCCTTCAAGGTGAGCGCCGCCGTGTGGCGCCAAAAGTCCGCAAAGCTCATGACGCCTCTCCTCGCCCCGCCTGTACCACCCGGATAAAGGCCGCTTCCATCGTAGGGGCGTCGCCGCGGATTGCTTCAGGGGTACCGGCCGCAATCGTGCGGCCCGCATCCTGAATGAGAAGCCGGTCGCAATACTGCGCCTCTTCCATGAAGTGCGTGGTGACGATAATCGTGACGCCTGCGGCCGAAAGTTCCGTCATCCACCGCCAGAAACGGCGCCGTGCCATGACGTCTGCGCCGCTTGTGGGTTCATCAAGAAAGAGAACCGAGGGTTCGTGAATCAAAGCCGCCGCCATCGCCAGGCGCTGCTTCATGCCGCCCGGCAACTCCCCCGCGGTTTTATCCAAGACGTCGGTTAACGCCAGCGACGCCGTGAGCTCCACAATGCGCGCGTCCGCCACTTTTTTCGTCAGTCCATAGGCCCCTGCAAAAAACCGCAGGTTTTCCCGCACCGTGAGGTTGCCGTAAAGCGAAAATTTCTGCGACATGTAGCCTAAGCGTGAGCGCGCGAGGTTTCTTGAGGCGCGGACGTTGACGCCCGCGACTTCGAGGTCGCCGCCGCTTACCTCCAGCAGGCCGCAAATCATCCGGAAGGTCGTGGTTTTCCCCGCGCCGTTGGGCCCCAAAAGCCCGAAGATTTCCCCGGGGTGCACCACGAACGACGTTTTATCCACCGCCGTAAAAGCCCCGAACCGCCGCACGATGTCCTGCGCGCGGATAACGGGGTCAGAGACCGCGGCCCGCCCTTTAACGGTAAGTGCATTGCCGGTCTGCGTAAGGCCCAGGACCTTTTCCCGCCACGCAAGATACCCGTCTTCCAGGCGCGCGGTGGCCTCCGTGACGGTGAGCGCCGGAAAAGCCGCGGTAAGCTCTGCCGCCGTGACGCCGTCCCTTAAAAGCACATGCACGCCTCCGGCAAGCGGCAGGGCGTCAAGCACCAAAGCAGAGTCAGAAAGCTCAGCCTGCACGTCCCGTACGCGCCCGGTGTAGCCCGCGACCTGCACCGTGCGGCCTGCGGCATGCGCGGTGACTTCAGCGGGAGTGCCGGTAAGCTGCAGGCGGCCCCCTTCAAGAAGCGCCACCTGATCACACTGCGCGGCCTCGTCCATGTAGGTCGTCGCAATGACGACCGTCATCTTCCCGGCGCCGCTTTCGGCTTTGAGAATCTCAAAAAGTTCCTTTTTAGATAAGGGGTCCACCCCCACCGTGGGTTCATCCAGAAGCAACACGTCCGGGCGGTTTAAAAGCGCACAGGCCAAACCCAGCTTTTGCTTCATGCCGCCCGAAAGTTTCCCCGCGGGGCGCGCGGTAAAAGCGGTGAGCTGCGTCATCGCAAGAAGCCTTGCGATTCTCTCCTCCCTCTCTTTACCGTCAATACCGAAAAGGTCGGCGTAGAGAAGGAAATTTTCCATGACGGAAAGGTCTTCATAGAGCCCGAACTTCTGCGGCATGTAGCCGATCCGCGTTTTAACGCCCGCGTTTTCCGGGTAAAGCGCTTCCCCCAAGACCGTCACCGAGCCTTTTTGCGGCCGCAGCACGCCCGCCATCACGCGCATGAGCGTGGTTTTGCCTGCGCCGTCAGCGCCCGCTAGCGCCGTGAGCGACCCCGCTTTGATTGTGAGCGTGATGTCGTCAATCAGGGGCTTAACCGCACCTTTTTCAAAGCGGCTCACACGGGTGACTGTGAGGGCCTCGGCCATAACTATTTCCCCAGCGAAACCGTCACGGGCATCCCGAGCCGCAGCGCACCGTCGGGATCAGCCACCGTGATGCGCACCTCGTACACAAGGCTGGTTCTCAGCTCTTCGGTCTGCACGGTTTTGGGCGTAAATTCCGCGACCGTGGAAATAAAGCCCACGGTGCCTTCAAAGGCCTTACCCGGCGCGCTGTCGGTAAAAACCGCAACCTTTTGCCCGGTACGGATACGCCCGAGGTTCACTTCATCGATGTAGGCCCTCACCCACAGGGGGTCGGTGAGCGCGAGTTCAAAGACGGGCGTTGCCGCTGAAACCATGCTCCCGGCTTCTAAAAAGCGCTCGCGCACGACGGCGTCCGCCGGAGCCGTGAGGGTGCAGTTTTTAAGCATCCGTTCGGCGTCAGCCGTCTGCACGCGCGCTGATGCGAGCCGAGCTCTTGCGACCTCGAGTTCTTCAGCGCGGGTGCCGGCTAAAAGCAGATCGAGTTCTTTTTGTGCCGCATTGCGCTGCGCCAGGTCCACTTTCTGCTGCGAGCAGACCTGATCAATCCTTAAGGGGCTTGTGGCCGTGCCGAGTTTTTTCTCACGCTCACAGGTGCGGCGGGAAAGCTGCAGGGCGGCCTCTGACGCCGCCACACGGGCGCGTGCGGCGTCAATCTGTTCGGTGCGGCTGCCGGCCAAAAGCAAATCAAGGTTTTTCTGCGCAACGGTTTGCGCTGCGCGGGCCGCATCCAGGGTAATGCGGTAACGGGTGTCGTCAAGTTGCGCGATCACCTCACCCTTTTTCACCGTGTCGCCTTCTTCGAGCGCAACGGAGGCGAGCCTGCCACCCTCTTCAAAGGCGGGGCTGACGGTCCTCATATCGACGCTCCCGTAAATTTTGAGCGCACCTTCTTCGGTCTTAAAAACACCGGTGTACACCGCAACGGCTGCCGCCGCGAGACACACAACCACCGCTGCGGCAGCAAGGATTATCTTTGCCATGTCTGGCCCCGTATGTTTTTGTTCTCAATATTGCAGGTATATCAGCGTTTTCTTTTGTGTTCAACCCAAAGGCATGCACGCCGTTACAGTTTGCGCAATACTTTCTAATACGATCGTCGTTTGTTCTCCGACACCGCCATGCGCATCCAGTACGCTTCTGACCTGCACCTCACTTTCGGCCGCAATTTCCAATATGTCCTTTCAGGGGAGCATCAAGCCCGAGGGTGACGTCTTTGGGCTTGCGGGTGACATTGCCAAAATCCAACACCTCGAGCGCTACGACGCGTTTTGGGACTGGTGCTCGGAACACTTCAAAGAAACGATTTTTGTGCCCGGAAACCACGACTGGTACGGCTGCTGGATTTCCATAATGCGCTGAAGTGCCAAGTAAATCAGCTTCTTGGCGGATTCTTCATGCGCAAACATGGTTCGAGTTTTGATTACCTTCCGAACGCCACGGTTGAGAGCCTCAATCTACCGCCCAAGGTCTTCTTTCTGATCATGAGACGACACCCTGGCGTAACCGACATCACGGCGGTCATTCTGTTCTTCAGGCGAATCATCATTTTGGACAAACCGGCGGTGCCCGCCGAAAGTACGGGAGCAACTGAGCAGGCCCTTCGCAACCCTGCGACGGATGGTGCTTACAGAGACGTCGTACTGTTTGGCAACGAGGCCTATGGAGACCAATGTCATCTAAACAACCCGCGCTTGAAAGCGCAGGGTTTCCTGACACAGTGCAGGCTTTCCCGCAACAGGCAAGGTTTTTGAGGCCTTGTCTGCCCGGGCGTCCCCTGCACCACAGGAACATTTAAAACGCAACCGCTCTACGGGTACGGGCTTCATCAGCTCGATCCGTCGGTTCCGGCGAAGGACTGCTTCGTCTTGCCGATTCTCTGGTTTGTACTGCACTATCGATCCGGCGTTCCCTGAGACTTGTTTGAGCCTCGCAAGCGCTGATTGCTCAGCCTTCAGATCGTAGCTGTCAGTGGCTGGATCCGCAAAATACAGGTCCATGGCGGCCGCGACATCGCGGTCCATGTACCAGTCCGTGTCTCCCAACTGATGACTTCTCTCCCAAAGAGCCTTCTTACGGTACGTTCCCGTTTCGGGATCGTGCTGACTCGGGCGCAGTTTCCGGGGACTGACTTTCACCACACAACAGCCGGCGCTTTCAGCCTTACTTGTCATCCGGGTTATCAATCCTGCAATACCGCTTTTGCCCAAACTCTTGCCGTATCCGGCTCTCTGAAATGCTTTGTATGAGTTCTTCTCCACAATGACGGTGCCGGCCCTGCCGAACACCTGGTTAATCACTTCGCCGTGCAGGCAACGGCGGGTTTCCGCCTGGCGGCGGTACAGATCCGCAAGTTTTGCCTTTGTTGCCTTATAGGTCTTGGATTCCTTCCAGACAATCTTTTTTCCGGCGGCTTTAACGGTGCCGTCCGCGTTGTAGCACTCCCGATTCGTGTCTCTGCGGGAGCGGTCCATGGCACGTAAAAGACGCGCAATCTCCTTTTCCTGAGAGACAGTGCCCGCGCTCACCAAAATTTTTTGCTGCCACTCGGGGCTGTAAAAAGTCATGGTCCTCGGGCCCGGATCAACAGCCACCTTGAGATCCTTGGGAGCATAAACGTGCTTGACGGGCGGTACGCCTTCGACAATGAGCTGAACAAAGTAGCGCATACGGCCGCGGATCATCCGCCGGACAAGACGGCAGTATTTGACACGCTTAAAACCGGACGGATCTGTTGCTGAAAGAAGAGCTTCTTTCTGCCAGGCATCCGGCGCTTCAGCCTTTATCACCAGATCCAGAACCTCGAGCGTCCACGTCTTGGCCTTCCAACGAAGCCCCGCTTTGTTTGATTTTCCCTCAACGCTGTGCAAGCCCCGTTTAGCACTCTTAAACCGCGGCTGACCTCCCTGATGAAGCAGCCAGCGCTCAATGCCCTGCCAGACACGTGTGGCAATTTTCTGCGCTTCGTTGATGCCGATGCGCTTTGTAAAGCCGCCCTTGGCACGGTACTCTTTCACGACATCATGCAGGGCATACTCGGAAAGGAGGGCGGACTTCTGAATTTCCTTAAACCGCTTGTTGCGGTCTTTGCCCTTGGGCATCGCGGCCGTGAGCTTTCATGCTTCAGTGCTTTTCATGGCGCGCACGCGTTTCTTTGCCGTTCCGAGAACAGCATTGAAGAGCTGGCGTGCATCGGAGAAGTAGGTCTCCAGTGCACTTTCCTGATCCTCTCCGATTTTCAGGCCCAGCTCGATGACAAGGGACGGTGTGCGCGATTTCATAGCGGCTGAATATACCTTAAGCGAAAACTATGTGCATGGTTTGGCTGCGTTTGGGCCAAGATTAAAAAAATTTCGAAAGCCCGCATTCCTCCCGGGGCTCAAGCCCCGGGCTTCCTGCGGGAAATTCTGTGAGCCTCCTTTCCTGCGGTTCAAAAAACGCCGTTTAACCTTACAGCAGCATGATGGTAGATTTGGGAGATTTTTTCTCGACTAGCAAAGCCCGAAGGGCGGACTTTCTGCGTTCAGAGCGCTTACTGCTGCGTGTCCCGCGGAATCCGCTTAATCTCTTCCACAACCACCGCGTCTTCCACCACCGTGGTGCGTTTGACGCCGGCCTGGGCCTTGTCGCCGGGCTTGAGCCCCTCTTCAGGGGCACGGGCTTCAGCCACGCGGTCTTCAGCGTCTTCCTGAGCGCGCATCTCTTCCTGCATGCGCTTACGTAAGTTTTCCAGCGGATCGCCGTGCCGCCAGCGCCAGTAGACGCCGTAAAGCGCAAGCGCCGCCACGCAGATCAGCACAAAAAGCAAAATGCCGCCGATCACGGGCAGAAGCAATATGCCGATCCCCACGACCGCCGCAAGCACCACGGCGGAGACAAGAAACTGAACAATGGGATTGACGGGACGGCCGTTGATGTAAAGCGCCATGGCGGTGTGTACAAACCTTTGTAAGAAGAATTACGTAACCGGTATTTTGCAGCAGGGCGGGCCCCTGCAAATGTAAACAAACGCATCCGTTTGTACGCATTTTCCTCTGTTTTGAGGTCCTTCTCCTCAAGAAATACCCGCACGCGGCGCCCCGGACGGCGTGCGCGTGAATGAAATCCTTTATCATTCGCGCACCCGTTTCCGAGTATCATCAACGAAAACTATCGACTTTTGTCGAACGATGGACGAAAATTATCGACATCCGTTCAGCGGCCGCGCCCGTCGCCTGCCGCCCTGCCCATAAGGCAGCTACTTATCGACTAAGCATATGACTACAACGACTTGCAAACAGCCTCTGCCCGATGTGCAGAGCTCGATTGACACACGCCGCATCGCCATTGACCGCGTGGGCGTGAGGGGTCTTACGGTTCCGATGACCGTCCAAAGCGTTGACGGCGCGCAGCCTACGGTTGCCAAGGCCAGTATGTACGTGAGCCTTCCGGCCGAGCACAAGGGCACGCACATGTCCCGCTTTGTGGCGCTCATCTACGAAAACAAGGAACCCTTGTCCGAGCCCATGATGCGCAACCTTCTTGCGCGCATGCTCGAACTTCTGGAAGCCGAAAACGGCTACATCGAAATCAGTGCGCCGTTCTTTGTGATGAAGGCAAGCCCGGTTTCCGGTCTTAAGAGCCTCATGAACTACGAAATCCGCTACATCGCCGAGAAAAAGGACGGTGTGACGAAGGTTCTGCAGGAAATTAAGGCCCCCGTAACGAGCCTTTGCCCCTGCAGCCGCGAAATCAGCGACTACGGCGCGCACAATCAGCGCTCGATCCTGACGGTGTCGCTGGAACTGGCTTCCGACATGTCGCTTGAAGACCAGATCCGCATTGCGGAAACGTCCGCCTCCTGCGAACTCTGGAGCCGCTTAAAGCGCAGCGACGAAAAGTACGTTACGGAATTTGCCTACGACCATCCGAAGTTTGTGGAAGACATCGTGCGCGACATGGCCGGTCAGTTAAACGCCGACAGCCGCGTGGTGAGCTACCACGTCACCGCCGAAAACTTCGAGTCGATTCACAATCACTCGGCCTACGCCGAAATCAGCCGCGACAAGCGCCGCGTCTGAGGCTTTTGCTCACGGCCCGCCCGCTTCTTTTAAAATAACGGGCGCAGCGGAAAAACGAAGCCGCTTATCCGTTTCGGGTGTTCCCCGACGGAAGGCGGCTTTTTCTTTTCCTGTTAAGTTTGTTTACCGATCGCGCGGGCGACTTTACGTTCTCCTTTGCGATTGCCTGATATTGTTTCGAAACTCACGCTGCAGAAGGCCAAAAAAGGCACTCTGCGCGGGCCCTTAAGCTCGGCCCCTATCCGGATTTCCGTCATGATTGAAGAACAGAAACTCGCGCTTACGGCGCTTTTAAACGATGCCCTCAAAGCCAACGGTATCGAGGGCGTCACCGCGCGCCTGGAGCGCCCCAAGGACGCCGCCCACGGCGACTTTGCGTGCACCACGGCGCTGCAGTGCGCCAAGATTCTGAAGAAAAACCCCCGCGAAGTGGCGCAACTCCTCGTGGCGTCCCTTAACAACGATCCCCGCGGTAAGGCGCTTTTGGCGGCCATTGAAATCGCGGGGCCCGGGTTCATCAATCTGACGCTCAATAAAGAAGCGGCGCTTTCCGCCGTCAAGGACGTTCTCACCAAGGGCGAGGACTTCGGTAAAAGCACCGCCTTTGCGGGCCAAAGCGTTTTGCTCGAATATGTGTCCGCCAATCCCACAGGGCCCCTGCATCTGGGGCACGCCCGTCAGGGAGCTTTGGGTGACGTTCTTTCGCGTGTGATGGCCACCCAGGGCTACAAGGTGATGCGCGAGTTCTACTACAACGACGCGGGCGTGCAGATTGATAACCTCACGCTTTCCGTTGCCGCGCGCGCCAAGGAAATTAAGGGCGAAGCCAAACCCGAGGACTTCCCCGAAAACGGTTACCACGGCGACTACATCATGGATATCGCCCGGGATTACCTTGCGAAAAAACCGGTGGTGACGACCACCGGTGAAACGGTTGAAGCCTGCGGGTGCCCGGACAACAAGGAAAACATCCGCCGCTATGCAGTGGCGTACCTTCGTAACGAACAAGACAGCGACCTTAAGGCCCTCGGGGTTGCCTTTGACAACTTCTACCTTGAAAGTTCGCTTTACACCTCCGGGCGCGTTCAAAAAGCCGTTGAAGCCATTGAAAAGGCGGGCTACACGTATGAAGCCGAGGGGGCGCTGTGGCTCAGAACCACCGACCCTGACTTTGCGCGCTTTAAGGACGACAAAGACCGCGTGATGCGCAAAAAGGACGGGCACTTCACGTACTTTGTGCCCGACGTTGCCTACCACCTTGCGAAGTTTGAAAGGGGCTTTACGCGCGCAATCAACATCCAGGGATCGGACCATCACGGCACCACGGCCCGCGTGCGTATCGGCCTTCAGGCCGCAAGCAAAACCCTCGGCATCACGATTCCGGACACCTTCCCCGAGTATCTCCTGCACAAGATGCTTCTGGTGATGAAGGGGGGCGAAGAAGTGAAGATGAGTAAGCGCGCCGGCACCTATGTGACGCTCAGAGACCTCGTTGACTGGGTCGGGCGCGACGCGGCCCGCTACTTCCTGGTGTCCCGAAAGAGCGACGCCGAGTTTGTCTTTGACATTGACCTTGCCGTTAAAAAGAGCGACGAAAACCCGGTTTACTACCTGCAGTACGCGCATGCGCGCATCTGCTCGGTGCTAACGCAGGCCGAGGAAAAGGGCTTTAAGGTGCCCACCGCTCAAGAAGCCGCCGCGTGCGATCTGACGCTTCTTGACTCCCCGCAGGCCAAGGCCCTTGTTGCCAAGATGGCTGATTACGGCAACACCCTGGCCGTAGCAGCGCGCGATCTCGCACCGCACTTAATCTGCGTGTACCTCAAAGAGCTCGCTGCGGACTTTCACGCCTACTACAACGCCGACCGGATTCTCGTGGACGATGCCGCGGTGCGTACGGCGCGGCTGGCACTTCTTTTGGCCGCACGTCAGGTTTTGCGTAACGGTCTTAACGTGCTCGGGATTTCCGCGCCCGAACACATGTAAACGGAACGACACACGATGCCCGCAAGAACAAAATCAGGTTTCGGCTGGACCGCGCTTTTCTGGTCCTTTGCCCTGGGCGTCACCGCGGCACTGGCGGTGGCGGCGGCCGTTTTTATGTTTATCAACAACGCACCCGTGCCCTTTGTGAATAAAGTCGACCAAAGCGCGGTGGCCGTAAACGAAGAGCTTTTGGACGGCCGCCTTGACCCCAACAAGAAGCTTTACGCCGAAGGTCAGGGTGAGGTGCAGCAGGCCGCGCAACCGGGGGCTGTGGCTGCGGTCACAGCCGACGGCAAGTCTGCAACGGCTCTGCCCGGCTCCGCCGCAGCTCAGGGGACAAGTGAGGGCGAAACGCTTGACACCCACCGCTACTGGGTGCAGGCCGGGGCCTTCAGTCAGAGTGCGGACGCCGAGAGCATGCGCGCCCGCATCGCTTTTATCGGGCTTGACGCCCAGATCAGCTACCGTAACGAAGGCGGACAGAGGCTCTACCGCGTGCGCGTGGGGCCTTTTGACACCGAAGCGCAGGCCGAGGAAATCCGCCAGAGCCTCGCCGACAACGCCATTCAGGGTAACCTCATCAAACTTCAGGATTAAAAAAACAACTTTTACAGGGACGAAACCAACATGATTTCACGCAGAGTGCTTTTGGGGGCCGCTGGCGCTCTCACCCTTCCCGTATCGTTGACCGCGAATGCCGCGCCCGTAGCGGGCAAAGACTACCTTGTCGTGCGCCCCGCGGTGCCCGTTGCCGCCAAGCCCGTCATCATTCATGACTTCTTTGCCTACACGTGCCCGCACTGCCTCGCGTTTGCGCCCATGATGGATGAGTACATCAAGAGCCTTCCCAAGGACGGGTCGGTTAAGGTGATTCCTGTGCCCGTTGCCTGGAACGCGCAGTACGAGATCTTTCCGCGCACGTACTTTGCTCTCGAAGCTTTAGGTAAGTTTGACGCGCTTCATATGCCGTTTTGGGAATGGGTCATCAAGGAAGAGCACGACTGGAAGGACGTCGAAGGCATGAACGCCGACGTCACGAAGTGGTTTACCAAGAACGGTATTTCTGAGAGCGACTTCACCGGTGCCGTGAAGTCCTTCTCCGTGGTTGCCAAGTCCCGTACGGCCTTTTCGACCTGGCAGAGTTACGGCGTGGATTCCACCCCGAGCGTGGGTGTGGCGGGCCGCTGGCTCACGGCGCCTCACCTCACCGGCACGCGCCGCGCCACGATTGAAACGATCAAGTTCCTCGTGGATCTCGCGAAAAAGGCTTAATTCTCACCGGACAGTGTGACGTCATGCGAATCTTTATCACAGGGGCCTCAAGCGGCATCGGCGCGGAAATGGCCAAGATCTTTGCCGCCAGAGGCGACACCGTGGGCCTGGTGGGCCGAAGTGAAGAGAAGCTCGAGAGTGTTCTCGCCGCCCTGCCCGCGGGAGAGCACCGCCTCTACGCGCTTGACGTCACCGACCGCAAGGCATTGATTGACGCGGCCGCGGACTTTGAAGCCCACGGCCCCACGGACACGGTGATTGCGAACGCCGGGATTTCGATCGGCGTTAAAACCGAGTACTACGAAGATCTCGACGTGCTCGAGAGAATCTACCGCACCAACGTCTTTGCGATGGCCTGTACCTTCCACGCCTTTATTGATCCCATGCGCCGCAGAGGCCGCGGGCACTTTGTGGGAACGGGGTCGGTAGCCGGTATCCGGGGGCTTCCCGGAAGCGAAGCCTATTGCTCAAGCAAAGCCGCCGTCATCAGCTACCTTGAGAGCCTGCGTAACGACGTGCGCCCCTACGGGATTGATGTGACAACGATCTCTCCGGGGTTTGTAAAAACCCCTCTTACGGCCAAAAACCCGTACAAGATGCCGTTTTTACTCGAAGCCGATGAGTTTGCGCGCCGTGCCGTCAAAGCCATTGACGCGCACGTCTCCTACCGCACGATTCCGTGGCAGATGGGGGTGCTGAGCAAAATCCTGCGTTTGCTTCCCAATGCCGTCTTTGATAAGGCGGTCGCCGGGCGCGGGGAAAAGCCGCGCGCCAAGGACCTCTGAGAAAAGCCCCGGAAAAAACGCGGAGAAAGGCACGTCTCCGGATGTGCCTTTTTTCTGTCCTTATTTCAATGGACCAAGAGCCCGGTACCAATAAAAAAAGTCGTCTGATCTATTAGCCACTGTATAAAATCCCTCAGTGTAACGACGAATTTTCGAGTAAAAAACCTCGGTACAGCGAGGATTTTTCGTAACGGTACCGCAATTCTGTTTCGCATTTACAGAGACCATATAGTGGCTGCTCCTGTGAGTGTCTTAGACCGGTACCTGGGAACAACCATTAGATGTCATACCGCCTTCGCGGCCGTCGCCGACCTGGCTTTAAAGGCACTTAAAAGTAAGCCGCAGTCCAAAAAAGGCTGCGGCATTTTTGCGGGTACGCCCGCGGTAAAAGCGGCTTACGGCCGTCTCAGACCTGACTCATTCAGGCCCGGATCGAACTTGTTCCATTTTGCAACAAGTTCGATTTCTATTAAAACCCGCTTTTCTATAGGTCTCATCAAAAGCCCCGCAACGACCGGCATCAGCTTTAAAAAGTGCGGCCCTATTCGTTTAACGCCAGCGCAATTGCCTCAAGATTGGCCTTCATGCGCTCAGCATAGGTTTTGCCGCCTTCAGCCGTCTCCATCGTGTAGATCACCTTCACTTTGGCGCCGGCTTCCTTGGCCAAAGTCCGCGCCACGGCGGGACTCACCATTTCCTCGGTAAAAATCGTCTTCACACCTTCCCTGCGGCAGAGTTTGGCAAGGTCCGCAAGTTTCCGGATCGTGGGTTCGCCCTCGGCAAAAGTGTCTTCAACACTTAACTGCGTAAGCCCGAAATCCCGGCACAGATAGGCAAAGGCCGCATGGCTTGTCACAAACACCCGGCGCTTTGCGCTCTTAAAGCGCGCGGCGTAAGTCGCGGCAAGGGCCTCAAGAGGCTTTTTAAAGGCGGCAAACCGCGCATTAAAGTAAGGAGCGTCCGCGGGCCGCAGCGCTGAAAGCGCCTTACGGATCGCATCAGCCTCGTAAACGGCGCCCGATATACTTAACCACACATGGGGATCCGTATCCCCGTGCTCGCGGATTTCGCCGGGATCGGTGAGCTTAATCGGCGTAAAACCACGGCTTGCGGTCACAACCTTCAGGCCCGGTGCCGCAGCCGAGGCCGTTTTCTCAGCCCACGGTTCCATCCCGAGGCCGTTTACGACAAAAAGGTCGCTTGCCTTAAGCCGCCCCATCGTGGCAATCGTGGGCGTAAAGCCGTGCGGCTCGGTGTCGGCCGGAATAAGCCCCGAGACCGAGACTTTGTCACCGCCCACAGCTTCAACAAACTCCTTGAGCGCATTAAAAGAAACCGCCACGCGCAACTTTCCGCCGGAAGCCGGTGCCGCAAAAACGCCGGGCGCCACCGCCACGGCCGCAATTGATGCCGCCAAAACACGACGCTGCATTGTTTCGTACCTCCCTAAATACGAAAATGATTTTCGATTTCTGAAATCATAGACCGTTTTCCGGCGCCCGCACGATGACTTACAATGATTTTCAGTTTCAATTGAAGGGGGGCTTTATGCCGCGCACGCCGGGTTATGCCACGCGCCAGCGCTCGCTGGTGCTTGAATGTCTCAAAGCGCATGCCGGACAGTATCTGTCGGTGGCTGACATCGCGGCGGATCTCACGAAAAAGGGAAGCCCCGTCGGGGTTACCACGATCTACCGGGCGCTCGAAAAACTCGCTTCCGAAGGCACCGTGCGCCGCTTTGTTCCGGACAGAACGTCGCCCGCTGTCTTTGAGTATCTGGAAAACCCGGCGCAGGCAGAATTTCACGTGCGCTGCAAGGGCTGCGGGAAACTTTTTCACCTGCACTGCAGCGAAATTGCCCGGATGGCTGAGGCGCTTTCCGCGCATTTGTCCGGCGAGCACGGTGTGGCGCTTGACCTGCAGGACACGGTGATTCAGGGCCTTTGCAGTGACTGTCTCACAAAAACGCAGAAACCCGCGCACAGCACCGGGCAGTGTGCCTGCGGACACCACCACTGAGGCCGCACCAAGGCCAATCTGCCCGGACGTTACCGGCCCATAAGCCAGTCAAGCGCATTCAGGCAGACAATGCCGTCACAGTCCGCCGCCGGATTGTTGTCAAGCGTCAGAAGGAGTTTGCGGTGGCTGTCCTTCACAGAATTTCCCGCAGGCAGCCCGGGGCTTGAGCCCCGGGAGGAATGCGGGCTTTCGAATTTTTTTAATCTTGGCCCAAACGCAGCCAAACCATGCACATAGTTTTCGCTTAAGGTATATTCAGCCGCCATGAAATCATCAGTTGGGAGACACGGACTGGTACATGGACCGCGACCTTGCGGCCGCCATGAACCTGTATTTCGCGGATCCCGCCACTGACAGCTACGATCTGAAGGCTGAGCAATCAGCGCTTGCGAGGCTCAAACAAGTCTCAGGGAACGCCGGATCGATAGTGCAGTACAAACCAGCGAATCGGCAAGACGAAGCAGTCCTTCGCCGGAACCGACGGATCGAGCTGATGAAGCCCGTACCCGTAGAGCGGTTGCGTTTTAAATGTTCCTGTGGTGCAGGGGACGCCCGGGCAGACAAGGCCTCAAACACCTTGCCTGTTACGGCAAAGCCTGCACCGTGTCAGGAAACCCCGCGATTTCAAGCGCGGGTTGTTTAGTCCTCCGCCTTCCCGCTCTCCGCCAAAAGCGCCTTATAGATGAGATCGCGCTTCACCCCCGAAACCTTGGCCGCAAGCGCTGCAGCGCGGCTCAAAGGCAGTTCTGCGGCCGCCGCTCTCGCCCACTTCATCACATCATCCGTGAGGACCGCATCACGCCTTTCCGCCTCATCCACGCAGATCACGTATTCGCCGCGCGCTTCGTGCGTCGTAAGCCACGCGGGGATCTCCGAAGCCTTCACCCGCTCAAACGTTTCAAAGCGCTTGGTAACCTCACGCCCCACCACAACGGTGCGCTCAGGCTCTAAAAGAGTGGCGAGGTCAGTGAGCAACTCCTTCACCCGGTGCGGCGCCTCGTAAAGGACAAACGCTTCACCCCGGCCGCACAGCACCGCAAGGTCTGCATGGCGCTGTTTGGCCTGCGGCGCCACAAAGCCGGCAAAGGTAAATCGGTAGGCGTTAAGCCCCGCCGCACTCAGTGCGGTAATGACGGCCGAGCACCCCGGCACCGGAATGACGCGGAAACCCGCTTCCCGCACAGCCGCCACGGCCTTGGCGCCGGGGTCACTCACCGCCGGGGTGCCGGCATCCGTCACCAGGGCAATCCGGGCGCCCTTCTCCAACTCCCGGATAAGGGTTTCGCTCGCCTTCGCTTCATTGTGCTCGTGCACGCTGATTGTTCGTGCGCGGATCCCGTAGCGCTCCAGAAGCTTACGTGTTTCCCGGGTATCCTCGCAGGCAACGGCGTCCGCGACGCTAAGAATCCATAAGGCGCGTACGGTAATATCTGCGGCATTACCGATCGGAAGCCCTACAATGTAAAGCGTTGCTTTCGGGAAAAGCTGTTCATCCACCCCGGAGGCGCGCACCAGTGCCGTACCGGAAAAAAGTTCCGGCACGGACGCAATCCCTTCCGGTCCCGCTGAATTAACGTTTTCCAAATTTTCAGACGTCATGACGCTGAAACATTCCTTTTTTGTTGGTTTTTGTGCCGCTCTGACGGCGCTCACGGCCTCGGCTCAGACGCCGGTCCCGGCTGCCGCACCTGCAATGACGCCTCAGGTGGCGACCGCTGCCTCAGAGACCGCCCCTGCGCTGCCCTCCGCACCGCAGGCGCCCGTGACGTCTGAGGTTGCCCCCGCCGCTCACGCAACCGCCGCAACGCCCCCGGTGTCCGAAGGCGCCACAGCCGGTGACGCACCGAACACGGATGCAAATACCGCCCCCGCCGAGCCCCCCGTCAAAATCGCGGTGCTGCTGCCCTCGAAAGACTCGGTCTTCTCGGGCGTCACACAGTCCGCCTTAAACGGTATTGTCGCATCGAATTATGCGGCGGAAAAACCGGCTGAAATTCTTCTGGTGCACCCGGACGCCTCAGGAAACATCGTAAAGCAGGCGCAAAAGGCGGCTGAAGCCGGCGCGGTTGCCGCGATCGGCCCCATTGACCGCACGGCGGTGGAAACTTTGGCCAAACTCAATTACCTGCCGCTTCCGATCGTGACACTGAACCAGATCGAAATCGATAAGGAAGTGCCCTTGACGCCGGAAGAACTTAAGGAGCAGCAGCTTGCGCGTGAAGCAGCGCTTTTAGCCGACGAAGCGCAGCGGGAACTCAATGTCGCCGACACCACAGAAGTGGTGGGAAGCACTGCGGCCGAAGAACCCTCTCAGGAAGTCGATCTCCTTGGTACCGGCAGCATTGCCGCGAAGATCTCGGTCCCCGGCTTTACCGCCGCCGAAGACCTCCCGCCCCCGTCGGTGCGCTACGAGCCCAAGGTCTTTCCGCACCAGTTTTTAATGCTGGGGCTCTCGATGGAAGAAGATGCCCTGTATGTCACCGAACTGGGCTTAAAGGCCCTGCCGCGCCTGACAGAATCGGGTAAGCGCCCCAAAGTGCTACTTATTGACGGCAACAGCCCCCTGGAAAAGCGCATCTCGCAGGCTTTTGAAAAGTCTTTGACGCTTGCGGGCTTTGCGCCGGACCGTCTCACCGTGGACCTTGATGCCTACCGGAGAGTCAACCAGTTCTTCCAGCTCGTGGTTGAACGCGATGAGACAATGCCCGAAGAGGAATTGATTGACCAGGAAGCCGACCCCCAGGGGTGGCGCCAGCAGCAGATCAGGCTCAGGCGCGAAGAAGCCGCGTTGCGTGCGCGCGCCGCCTTGGCTGAACCCCCGTACCACGCAATTTTCTTAGCGCTTGAGTCGCCTACGGCCTCTTTGGTGCGCTCGCGCCTTCCGATGCGCTCGCGCCTTTGGGCGACGTCCGCGGTGAACCCCGGCGACGCCGCGCATGACGCAGACGCCAAGGCCCTCACCTATGACCTCCGTCAGGTGGGACTTGTGGACAGTCCCTTTGTCCTTACCTTTGACCCCGCGGCCTTTGAAGAAAAATATAAGACCGTGGCGCCCAAAACGATGCTCGAGCGCCGGCTCTTTGCCTTGGGGTCCGATGCCCTGACTGTCGCTCTTACGATGGCCAAGGGCAGCATCCGCGAAACGATTGACGGGCTCACGGGGACGCTCACCTATGACCTCGAGCATTCCCCGGTTGTGCACCGCCGGGGACAGACCGCGATGATCACGGGGGGCGCCATTAACGTGATGCCTGCCGACGAACTCATCGCCTTCCAGGTCGTCACCCACGGCTCAAGGTTAAAGCGCCAGGCCGAGTCCGCACCGGTGAGAAAACCCGGTGACGCACCGGCTCTCGTTCCTGAAACGGGGGACGTGACGAACGGAACCGCCCCCGAAAGTGAAACGCCCGCTGAAGCGCTTGATCTCACAACCCAGGCACTTCCGGAATAACCGGGCCTTGAAGCCCTTTCCGGGCTTCTTTCACCCGTCATGAACCGGTGCGTGCTTTAACCATGCACCGGTTTTTTGCAGCCGTTGAGGACTGCCGCCGGTTTGACAAGGAACTGATTGAACTTGCGCATCTCGTCAAAAAAGGAGCACAGGACGGTTTTGAAGAGCCGGCCGCGAGGGCGCAAGCGGCCCTTCTCCCGCTTCTTACGACCTTTGAAGCGAGAGCTTCGGCGTTTCTGTCAGAAGAGGCCAAGCAACTGCTCTCCCGCGTTGTTGAAAAGCAGACAGCAGGAGCAACCGCCCCGACGGTGCACGTTGCGGTGTCCAGCGCGGCCGATTGAGATTTTCGTCTTCCTGTGTCAAATGGTGCTTCAGTTCCCCTTGCAGGGCGGCGTTGATGAAGCGTTGGGCTACGATCTTCATCGCTTCGTTGAAATGAGCCTGCGTTAAGGCCGTTAAGCCGCCGGCTTCCATCAGTTGCTCTACGGCATCGTTCAGAATAGCCTGCTGCTGGTCGGTAAATTTTACGGTGTCGTTTATTTTGGGTGTACGGTGTGCCACGGTGATTCCTTTCGCGCCCTACGGGAGCGCTATTGTCGCCTGGACACAAAAAACCTTACATCCTCGACTATTCGGTCTTGGGGTTCTGAGCGGCCATCACCCACTTGCGGCAGGTAGCCATTTTCACACCGGTCTGCTCAGCAATAGCACGCCAGGATAGACCCTGCGCCCTCAATGCGAGCACCTTTTCGCGCTCTTCCTCGCTGTAGCGCATCTGATTGGCGGCAAGAACCGTGCCGAATCGCCCGGCCTTATAGGCTCTCGCCCAGTCCCGGACGGTATAAGGCGACAAACCCAGAATCTCAGCGGTTTTCTGGTAACCCAGGCCGTGCGCAAACAATTCCGCCGCGTGACGGCGTTTCATGTCCGGCGCAAAGTCCGGCCGGATTCTCACCGGACGGGCAGATTGAGAAACTGTCTGCGTTGTCATTGCCTTTTTCTTCCGAACGCAAAAGGAAAAAGACCCCGCTTCCGACGGGAAACGGGGTTTGAAATTTGCCTGACATGGAGTTTTGATGCCCGGACTCTAAGTCTCGGAGTCCGGATCAACCGGCTCAAGCAAAACCTGGGATTTCCGTTAAGGAAACCACTTCGTACTGCTTATCGCACCAGCTGGAAAAGGGAATTGAGGATCTCACCGGAATGGTTATTCCTTTTTCCCCTCTCCCCTTCGGTGCTCTTCCGGCCGACTCTGTTTCCCGCAGAAGACGGCCGGAAGTCCTGCCGTTCAAACCTTGCGGTTAGAACGTGTAGCGGACGTTCGCGTTGAGCGAGTTGTTCATGCGGTCGTCGCCGCCGGCCGTGAGACCGTAGTTAAGACCGAAGGTCCACGCACCGTTCTGAGCAGACACGCCGAGCGTGGCCTGAACCGGGTTGGTGTCAACAACACGGGTCGTGTCCTTGACATTGCCGGCGTAGGTCGCGACAGCGTCCTTGTCACCGAAGGTCGGAACAACAGAGAGGTCAAACTGCGGAGCAACCTGCCAGCCGGCCGCGTCAAACGAACCGGAGAACGTGACGCCCAACGGCAGCTGATAAACCGTCATCTTGTCGTAGTCAGCACCGTAGTTGCTTTCGTCCATGTCGATCGTCGTCAGACGGATGCCGGCGTGCGGCACAACGTTGACGGCACCGGCGGACGCCAGGAACTCAGCACCGAGACCAACCGTGAAGACCTTGGCATCCAGCTTCTCGCTCGTAGCGCCGAAGTAGGAGGAAGCGGTCTTCAGATCGTTCTTCGTGACGAGGTAACCCAAGTCAAGCTTCGTGTTGAAGCTGCCGAACTGACGGGAAGCGTAGGCAGACACACCGTAGAAGTCCTGGTCGTTGTCAACCTTCTGGCCGTTGCCGGTGGAGTTACCATCGGACGTACCGACGTTGATCGCAAGGCCGAGAACGCTGCCGCAGGTGGCGGTGTAGTCAAAGCCGAGGACCGCACCGTAGATGTCGGCTTCGTAGCCCATGCCGTTACCGAAGAGGCGCTTACCTTCGTTCATCGTGCCGAAGACGTCAACCCAGGGGGTCACACCGGCTTCGTTACGGGAAACGTTGAGGTTTGCGAGGCTCATACGGCGGTTGAGAACTGCCGTCACCTGGTCGTTCACGTCAAGGGTCGTCGTGAAGGCGCCGCCGAGAACTGCCATATTGGTGGCAGCATGTTCAGCGTTGGTGATCGCCGTCCACTGAGCATTACCGATCTGCTCACCGAGCTGCAGGAATGCAGCCTGCTTACCGGCAGCAACGGATGTCTCGGGGTTGAACTCTTCAAGTGTCACATGATCGTTAAGCAAACCAGCCGCCTTAGCCTGTTCAAAGAAAGACTTCTTGTATTCCTGATTCCAGGCTTCCCAATTGTTGTACACGATGGCAGCGATTCCGTTGGTCGGCTTTTCGTAGGAACGAACAGCCTGGACAACAGCACCAGCGGTGTGCAGACCAGAAGTTTCAACTTCGAGAACAGCTTCTTCATCCGTCACGACAGCGAACGTGCCGTCAGCTGCAACATAGCCGTCGTTGTAGAAGGCATTGCCGAGCTTAACTGCAGTATTCTCAGCAAAAGCCGTGCCGAGATTGAGAGTTGCACCGGTTTCAGCAATCGTGAGAACCTTGCTGTTGAGGTTCAGAAGATCCACGGAGAAGCTGGGATTGTTTGTCGCAGAATCGGTGATGGTGACGTCCGTAGCCGCCTTCAGAATAGCGCCACTCTTGGCGGTGTAACCATTGGCAGCCACAGAGTCGAGGTCAATAGCAACAACGTTCTCGGGTGCCGTAGCTGTAGTATCCAGTGCGCCGAACTGCTGGCTCTTATTCAGAGTCGTCTGTTCGCCGACGTAGATAACGTTGTTGTCTGCAGCGGCAGCCTTGTACTGCAGGGCAGCGGCTTCATGCTCCGCACCGAAAACTGTCAGACCGCCGTTGAGCGTCTGAGTAGAGGCATTCACCTGCAGCGTCTTGTCTGTTGCATCGGCTGCGGGAACAGTACCGACGACAGTGGTACCTTCGTTGTTGATACCCATGGTCAAAACGGCGCGGCTGGTGGTTGTACCGTCCTTCACATCACCGAGGAAACGAGCCGTTGCATTCTTCGCAACACTAAAGGCACCATTAAGTTCGACGTCACCCTTGAAGTCAAAGGAACCGGCATCAACACCAGCATCCTTCTTAACTTTCAGAGCGTTCGTCACAACACCATGGTCAGCAGCCTTTTCGCCAAAGCGGACATAGCTGATATCAATAACCGTGACGTCCGTCGGAACAGCAAAAACTTCACCCTTGGCGTTACCGCGAAGTGTGAACTTATTCTGTTCCGTACCATTAAGCGTCACGCTGGTGAGCTTGGTATTGGCATCCTTGGCGTTAACCGTCAGCTTGCCGATGGTCGTCGGTGTTGTGAGCCCAGCATTCGTGTAAGTGCCTGACGCTGCTGTTTCAACGATATCCGCAGCACCGGCATACCCCTGAACAGCAACCACATCGGCCAGCGTCAGAGGCGTCTTTGCATCTGCTGCAACGAGCGTACCGTTAGCAATCTTGAGGTTTGTAGAACCGGCGGCCGTCTTGATGCTGTTCCACTGGGCCTTGGTGTACTGCATGCCTTCATCAGTGACAACAAAGGAACCATTGGTGATGTTAACGACTGCGTTGGTCTTTTTGCTAGCAGTACCGTTTGCGTAATCGACAACGTTATTGAGAGCGGTCGCCAGCGAACCGGACACATTAAGACTCTGCTTTTCGCCGGTAATCGTGCCCGTGACTTCGAGCGTGCCCGTGTTACCAACTGTGGCAGAACCACTTGCACCCGTTGTGAAATTCTTAACGGTGAGCGTACCTTCGGAAACTGCCAAACCGTTGGCATTGACGGTCGCGTTACCAGCCGTCAGAGAACCAGAACCAGACTTTGTGAAAGTACCGGCATCAACCGTGATGTCACCGACCTTTGCAGTCTTCTTATCGGCAACAGTAACGGTTGCGGCACCGGAGGTGGTGAGGCCATCAGCATAAGCTTTTTCACTGGCACCGACTTTGAGATCCTTGTAGGTTGTCTTGCCAACAGTGATGTTCCCTGCCGTAAAGTCACCGTTCGCTTCAACAGTCAGACGGTTGTTAACGGTGAGATTACCAACTGTCAATGCCGCAGGGGCATCAACCGTTACAGACGTACCAGCGCTGGTTACAGAGGGAGCCTGACTATCTTTGGCGAGGTTGTTCACCGCTTCCTGAACAGCCAGGTCATACTCACCGATACCGCCAGCAATCGTCATCGAGCCGGAGGAAACCGTGAGATTGCCCACAAAGGCGCTCATATCACCGTTGACAACCAAGTCACCGGCACCGGTCTTGGTAATCGTGGAAACGGCATTCGTCTTGGAGTAAGAAGCAATGCTGTCAGCCGTTGCGTCCTTACCGATCGTGAGCGTTGCGCCGTCGGCCACATCAAACGTAGCCGTACCGGATGCACTCGCAGCAGACTGCAGATAGAGGAAGCCGCCCGTCTTGCCGTTGTAACGCTGACCAGCAACAGAATCAGTTGCAGTGCCAGCCTTGTTGCCGGTGTAGGCAACGTCACCCTTCGTCACATTAAACGTGACGTTACCGGTGTTCACACGCAGTGCACCACCGTATTCATACGCTTCATTGTTCGTGAAGACGGTATCGGTGAAGGTTGCCGTCTGACCTTGAATGTAGAAGGCGCCGCCGTGGCCCGCTTTGTTGCCGGCAAATTCGGAAGAAGTAACGTTAACTTGGCTTGTACCGCTCACAAAAACAGCACCACCGTGACCGGTCTTGCCTTCCCCAACCACGTTGTTCGTGAAGGAGCTGTTGGTAATCATCAGAGCAGACGTATTGTCAGTCTTGATAGCACCGCCGGCAACCTTCGCTGTATTACCGTCGAAAACAGACTTGTCAATGGTAACCGTGGAGTTACTTACACGAAGGGCACCACCACTCTTTTCGGCGCTGTTGCCGGAGAAGGTGCTGCCAGTGATGGTGCCAGTCGAGTGGTTACCGATCTGGTAGACACCACCGTCAGCATCAACCTTATTGCCGGTATGAATGGAGTTCTGAATCTTGAAATCTGCCACACCGGAAATAAAACCAACACCACCGCGGGCGGTAGCGTGGTTGTCAGCAAAGGTCACGCCGTCAACAAGCACATTAAGGCCACCTGCGGCAGCCGTGTTACTTCCAGGGATTGCGGTAGCTTCGAAAACAGAACCGCCCAAACCGGTGTTGAAATTGCCTGTGCCCGTCGATTCCTTCAGCGAGACATCAAAGCCGGAAACCGTTCCGCCGATGATACGGAGTTGGTTGGGGAGCTGCTGACCACCCTCATTCTTACCCTGCGCCATATAAGACAGCGTCACACCGTCAACCTTGGCACTGTTGCCGTAGGAGAGTTCGCTGTAATAGAAGGTTTGCTCGACGCTGGGACGAACAACGAGGGACGCATGATCCGCAGCCGTCTTGCCGGCCGGGGTTGTCATTGCCTGGCTGTCAGTGATTTCCACAGCACCTGTGGGAATCGCAGCCATCGCACCGCCGGCAACCATCGCTGCCGCAACAGCGATCACCGTCTTTGTGCCCTTGGCCTGAATGGAAGAAGTCGCTTCATTTACGACCATCAGCGCAGAACGCGCCTTGGAGAAGACGACCTTAAAAGACTTGTTCATTTAACAAAACTCCGAAAATTTTCGTTTTTCTGCACGGCGCTTTGTGTGCCCCGTGCACCCCCGCCTATCGAGGCGGTACACCCGCAGAATAAGAATTCCTTCGCTTGTCTACTGGGGGGGGGTATTCCCTTATATTTTTCAGCAGTTTTGAGCAAAATTTTTGGTTTCTGTTGTTTTTCAGCAACAATTCGGATGATTTTCACCTCAGATTTTCGGAAAAAAGAATTTTTACGGGTGCTCAGAACACGGGGTAACAGATCTTCTCTGTGACATGTACCACTCACCCGAAATAATTCCGAAAAAAAGCGGTTTCAACGCCGATCTGTGCGCAATCATGAAACCGGCACGGTGCCCTCCGCTCTCCGGCACACTGCACGCGCTGGCCGGCACAACAGTCTTTCAAAGAGAAACACTTAACGCCCAAGGCGGCACAACGCACGCTTACAACGAAACGATTCATCAGTGACAGCGGCACAGTCGCCTCTGTTAACGGCACAGCACTTTCGTCAGCACGACCGGGACCGGCGCCACTAGCGGCGGGAGTGTCTTTCCCGACAAATTGGTGTGACAACAAGAGCCGGCGGCCCGAAAGACCAGCGGCAGGAAGAGAAAAACCGATGAAGAGAAAGAAACAGCACAAACGGACCACAGATAGTTTTCAACCCCTGGGCCGTCAGGATTCCTTCTTCTCTTCTGCGTCGTTACTGTGCTTAGCTACCCACTTACGGCAGGTGGACATATTCACGCCCGTCTTTTCCTCAATCTTGCGCCAGGAAAGCCCCTTCGCGCGCAACGTGAGCACACGCAGGCGGATGTATTTCGGGTGCTGCTTCTGGTTGGCGGGAATCTCCACCGTAAAACGCCCTGCGCGCCATGCTCTCGCCCAGTCGCGGACCGTGTAAGGCGCCAGTTCCAGAATCGCGGCGGCCTTCGTGTAACCGTAACCGTGCTCAAAAAGATCCACTGCCCAGCGGCGCTTTTCTTCACTCGCGCACCCCGGTTTTCGTTCCGTGGCTTTTCTGTGCTCTGCTTCTTCTTTTGTCCTCATGGCCGTATGCCGGAGAAAGAAATCGGTTAAAAAAGACCCCGCTTCCGATCCGGGAAACGGGGTTTGAAACTTGCCTGACATGGAGTTTTGATATCCGGTCTCTAAGTCTCGGAGACCGAATCAACCGGCTCAAGCAAAACCGGGGATTTCCGTGAAGGAAACCGCTTTGTATTGCTCATGCACCGTCGGGAGACGGGAGACGAATCCGCCTCGTGGTGAGTCAGAATTTCTCCCCTCTCCTAACCGGTGCTCTTCCGGCCGAATCTCGTTCCCGCAGAAACCGGCCGGAAGGTCTGACGTTCAAACCTCTCGGTTAGAACGTGTAGCGGACGTTGGCGTTGAACGAGTGGTTCTGACGTTCGTCGCTGCCGGCACCGAGCGTGTAGTTGATGCCGAACGTGAAGGCGTCCTTCTGAGCAGAAAGGCCCAGGGTTGCCTGCACAGGCGAGCTGTCAACAACGCGGGTGATGACTTCGGTGGTCAGACCGTTGTACTTCGTCGTGGCGTCCTTGTCGCCGAAGGCGGGGACCACAGAGAGGTCAAACGTCGGGGCGAGGTTCCAGCCGCTCGTCTCGAAGGCACCCGAGAAGGTAACACCCAAGGGAGCCTGGAAGACGTTGAGCTTATCGTCGTCCGTACCGAAGAGACCGTCACGGCCTTCCACATCAAGACGCGTGTAACGGATGCCGGCGTGCGGCGTCACGTTGACGATACCCACCGTGGTCGGCAGTTCAACACCGAAGCCGAACGTGAAGGCCTTGGCCTTGACGTCGCTGCTCCAGTTGCCCATGCTGTTGGCGGCGGAGATGTCGCTCTTGGTCTGCATGTAGCCGAGGTCGAACTTGGAGTTCACGATCGGGCAGCGCTTGTTGCCGTAGACAGAGAAGCCCACGAAGTCAACGTCGTTGTCGATCGAAGTGGCCGTGCCCTTGGAGCCGCCGGAACCGGTACCGACCGTAAGAGCCGCACCGAGCGTGGCGTCGTACTGAGCGAACGTGTAGTCGCCGCCCAGGACACCGCCGTAGAGGTCGAGGTCGTAGCCGGAGTTGCCGTAGAGCTTCTTGGCCTGGTTGGAGGTACCGATGACATCAGCCCAGAGGGTGAAGCCTTCGGCACGGTTAAGGCCGTTTGCAACCGTCATGCGGCGGTCCAGGGCCTTGTTGAACTGTTCGCCGGCATCAAGCGCTGCGTTATACGCACCGCCCAGCACCGCGGAGTTCGAACCTTCTTCCAGAGCCTGAGAAGCCGCCTTGAATTCACCCATGCTCGTCATGCCGTTAACGGCCTGCGAGAACTGGGTGAGCATGGCGATCTGAGCGTCCGAGGAAGCGGCATCAAAGAGATGCTCATCGTAGATGCGCTGCATATCCTTGTTGAGGAAGAAGCCGGGCATGACTTCTTCGGCGTTCTGAACCTTCACCTGAGCCGTGCCGTTAACAACCTTACCAGCGAGCATAGCGTCGCCGACAGTCAGTCTGTTCTCCTCGTGAGCTCCCGTAAACAGAGCCAGAGAACCGATACCGGTCTTGGCGTCCCACGTCAGAGACTTGCCGGAAACATTCGCGAGACCGATTTCGCCGGAGACAGTACCGCCGCGGACAATTGCCTTGTTGTTGCCAAGCTGATCCTTTTCAACAACGATGGAACCCATGTCAAAGACTGTCAACCCGGTCATTGCCGCCGTACCAGCTGCTACATTCACGTTCGTGGCAATCAGAGTCGCCGAGTCGACATGTTTAATATCGCTGAAAGGATCAGCGGTGTGATCAACGTAGTCGTAGGTGTACTGGTTGTCTGCCATGAACTTCGTGAGGACAGAGTCGTCAGTCGTACCCACAACCAGCTGCGTGGCAGTGTCAGGGGTGCGAGTCACCTTGCCGAGTGTTGTCGCGGCATCAGTCTTGCTCGTAGCTTCAGCCAGGCGGAAGTACTTGGCAACCTTAGCCTTGGTGTTCTTGTCGTCAACATGAGAGCCGGTAAGCGTGACATCAGTCCGAGCGCCGGTGGCAAGACTTTCAACCGTCAATACACCGTTACCGGCAACGGCCACAGCACCACTTTCACCACCCAGGGACTTCAGCGTCAGATTGGCATTTTCTGCCACAGAGGCGGAACCATTTGCTGTCGTCTTCAGGGACTTGACAGTGAAAACACCGTTATTAACAGTCATCGAACCACTGGTCAAGGTCACTTCGGCGTTGAGGTTACCGTAACGCTGTGCTGCACCGGCAGTGTCATCACCCAACACGAACTTACCACCGCCTTGAACCATAACAGCCGTCGGAACAACCTTCTTGGTGGTTGTATCCGTGTATTCATAGGCCTGGATCAGTTCCTTGGCAGTATCCGTCAAAGAGCCGTAAAGGGTCAGCATCTTGCCATCAACCGTCACCTTGGCATTCGTGGCACTGGTAGACGGAGCCGTTGTTTCGAAAATCAACGACTGAACACCGAGATTATGCGCAAAACCAGCCGCACCACCAACCGTCAGGTCAGAAGCCAAAGTTGTCTTCTGATTTTCATTGACCTTGGCGTCAATGTTCTTCAGATGAACATCGCCGGCGAGCGTGGAAATGTTGAACGACGGAGATGTTGCCTTATCATCACGCAGGAACAGTTCCGTGTATTCCTTACCCGTGCTGTCGGTGATAGCCGTCACATCAAAAGCCGCACCGGAAGCATTAGCTTTAATACGCTTCTGCAGGTCAATGATCTGATCGGACGAAAGCTTTTCATCAGTCACCGTAACGGAGACATTCTCCTTCGTCGCAATCTTCAGAGCCTTATTGATCTTGGTCTTCTGCTCTTCAGCAGTACCCGTAGCGAGGTTAGCCGTCAGCAGAGCAGACGTAGCCTCAAGAGTACCCTTCGTGAGGGTTACAACATCGGCTTCCGTGCCGATATCAGCAGCAGAACCCAGCGTCAGCGTGCCGTCCGTCAAAACAACGAGGCCAGCCTTAGTTAAACCGGCAGCAACGACCTTTCCATTGACCGTTGCGGCAGCAGTAGCACCGTTAACCGTCAGAGAGCCGGCGTTTGCGGTCAGCGTGCCGTTAACGATCACATCGCCATTGGTGACCTCGATCTTGCCCGTAGCACCTACGGCAAACGTTACATTCTGCAGAGTGGCTTTGGCACCCGCAGCATTCACAGCGAGACTACCGGTATCTTTTGTAAAGGTTGTATCACCCGTGACAACGAGCGTACCGGAAGCACCTACTTCAACCGTGCCGCTCTTGTCGAATGTCAGCGTTCCGAGCGTTGCAGACGAATCAGTACCGTTCACAGTGAGCTTAGCCTCGGCATCGCCCTTCAGGGTCACAGCATCAGCCTGCATTGTGCCTGTAACAGCAAGATCAGATGCGGTCGTCGCACCAATCAGCACCGTACCTGCCGTCAGCTTGCCTGCGACAGGATTATTTGCCGTACCAATGGTCAGGTCATATACAGGATCCGTTGCAGCTGCAACAGCCGGCGTATCAGCCGCCTTGTTAACAGTGAGATCACCGTTAACAGTCAGCGTGCCGTTAGAAACCGTCATCTTGGAGGCAGTCGCAGCACCGGAAGCAGCAACGGTGAGACCCGTAGCCGTGCCACCAACAGTAACCGTGCCCAAATCAGCCGTTGCATTGGCACCAACAGTGAAGGAATTAGCCGTTACATTAAGAAGGCCCGTTGTAAACGAAGCAGGCTTCTTAGCATCGGTACTGCTGACTGTCACAGCACCATTCAGAAGAACTGTTTCTTCAACCGTACCGGCTTGGGTATTGGTATCAGAGCGGTTTGCACCAACTTTTACGGAGTCAACATTCACGTTACCGGAGAATGTGGATGCACCGCTAACCGTAAGCTGCCCATCATTACCAGCGCCCTTGGTGTAGTCAGAAGCAAACTTAACCGTCGGGTTGGTAGAACCAGTAGCCTGAATAGTCAGGGCACCTTCATTAGCAAACGTGGCATTGGTCACGTTGACATTGGCACCCTTAATGGTGGCGGAAATATCCTTGTCTACCTTCACAGCAAGAACCGAAGCCGCCTGGTCGGGTGTGGCGGCCTGACCAAGAGTCACGTCATTGGTCGATTCCAGGCTCAGAGCACCATAAGTTTTAGCCTGAGTGCTACCATCAGCAGAAGCTGCGGCTGCCTTAGTAGTGGCATTCGGATTTGCCAAGAAGTTGAGTTGGCCGCCGATAAGATCAGCATGATCTGTTGTGGTGATTTTTGCGGTTGCGGCACTTGATTCGGCCGCATTACCAGCCGTAACATTCACAACACCTGTGCTCTTTAAAGAGGCAATAGCAAGTGTTGCTGAGGTATCTGCAGCAGAACCAAGCTTAACGCCTACATTGAGTGTTCCATCGAGAATCACAGTTTTCTGGGCATCAAGCGCTGCGTTTTCCTCTGCCGTTTTCCACGCCTTGTTGGTGTCATCCCAGATCTGGTTACCCTTGGATGTTGTGGTCGTACCAACCAGAGAGTGAGTGACACCGGTGCCGATGTAAACATTATCAGCAACACCTGTTTCCGGCTGAGCAGCCACAGCACCGCCTGCGATCATTGCAGCAGCGGCTGCAGCGATCACTGTCTTCGTGCCCTTGGCCTGAATGGAAGAAGTCGCTTCATTGACGACCATCAGCGCGGAGCGCGCCTTGGAGAAGACGACCTTAAAAGACTTGTTCATTTACAAAACTCCGAAAATTTTCGTTTTTTCTGCCCCCGTCATGTGACCGGTGCATCCCCGCCTATCGAGGCGGTACACCTGCAGAATAAGAATTTCTCCGTTTGTCTACTGGGGGGGGGTATTCCCTTATAAAAAACTGGTGTTTTCAGCGAATATTTTTAAATTTTGTTGTTTTTCTACAACAAATTCTCGGTTTTCAAACTGAATCCGCCCCCCGAAAGATTCAAAAAACGAAGGCATCACTCTGTTCTGAGGGACGCCTGTTATGGAGCGTGAGGAATTGACACAGTTGGTGCGTTAACTGTGTCAGTTCTGACGGTAAATGGGCGTTAAAAGCTGATACGCACGTGCGCTTAAAAATGATGCAAAAGTGCGTCAATAGCAGATACAGAAGTGCGTTAAAAAACGATGCCGTCTGTCTGATAAAAAGAGACACAGCAGGTGCAGTAAAAACTAACGCTGTGGCGCGTCAGAAATTAACGCTCTTGAGCGTGGGCAGGCCGCCGCACCGGCCTCAGCCGAGGCGGCGGCAAATTCGCTATTCAGTTGTCATTTTCTTGGCAAATGCGGCTTTGTCAGGATTGGCGGACAATCGCTCTTGCCTCATCTGCCTCTGCCGGTAACTTTGGCCCTTAGAACATACGCGTATTGAGTAGTGCAAGAAGCGGTCAAGAATTGCGCCGCAGCATTCTTTGTCATTGCCCAAATACCTGGGCCAGTCAGTGACTGAGCGGTTGGTTGTGATGATGGTGCTCTTTTTTTCGTAGCGAGAGGAAATGAAGGCATAAAACAGGGCGGCGTAGCTGGGGTGATTTTCCATCAGCGGATAACCAAACTCATCCACGATGATGAGATCGGCGCGGTTGATCAGTCTCAGGTAGTCGTCCACGGCCTTTTGTTGCCGCGCCTGCTCGAGCTCGGCCATCAGGTCATTTGCGCTGATAAATTTCACGCTGTAAGCTTTGTCGACGATGGCTTTTTTCCCAAGGGCTATGGCCAGATGGGTTTTCCCAAGCCCGGGCTGGCCGTAAAAAAGCACGTTCTCGTGCGAGGCGATCCAATCACACTTAGCCAAGGACAAGATCTCCGATTTATCGAGCTGAGAACAAGAGAAATCGAAAGATCCAATGCTGGCCCTCTGACGGGAATTTAGCCATCCCCATATTCATCTCAATTTTGTGGGTTTCCCGGTAGAAACACTCCAAACGGAGAATGTGCAGCACGGCCTGATCCGCGGTATTTCGCTACGCGACTACCGGGGGCTCTCTCCGTATTTGTTAACAGGCTCTCGTTGCCCAAAATCGGGGGGACTAACTACCCACACATATGCCCGGAGAATCCGAAAAATGCTCATTTTTCGCTGTTATAGTGCGCACAACTGTTTCTCATAAAGACGCGTCATGTCGATTTTTTCACTGATGGATGCCCAGCTCGCCTGGGGTGATGCGGCGCTTTTGGATCACGCCGCCATGAGCCTTGAAGCCGGAGAGCGCGTGGGCCTCATCGGCCGCAACGGCACCGGGAAAAGCTCGCTTCTGCAGGTCATTGCCAAAAAAGAAAAGCTGGACGCAGGGGAGCTTCGTATGCAGGACGGCCTGCGCGCGGTGTACGTTGAACAGGAACCAGCGTTGCCTGCTGCCCCCACCTTCCGCGAAAGCCTCATTGCCCGCGGGGGTCTGGACGCGATTGCCGACGACCGGGAAAAGTGGACCGCGTACGCGCGGCTTGATGAGTATCTTGAAAAGCTCTCGCTTCCCGGCGACGCCGATCCCCAAAAGGCCTCCGGGGGCGAAAAAAAGCGCGCGGCTTTAGCACTCGCGTTAAGCCTTAAGCCTGATCTGCTCTTACTTGACGAACCCACAAACCACCTGGACGTCGAAACGATTCTCACGCTTGAATCAATTCTGACGGGTGAATTTAAAAATTCGCGGTCTCTGATGGTGATCACCCACGACCGCGCGTTTTTGGACGACACCGTCACGCGCATCATTGAGTTGGACCGCGGGGTTCTCAGATCCTACCCGGGAAACTTTGCCGCCTACGAGGCCCGCAAGGAAGAAGAGCTTGCCGCGGAAGCTCTGGAACGTGCCCGCTTTGACAAATTCCACGCCCAGGAAGAGGTGTGGATCCGCAAAGGGATTGAAGCCCGCAGGACGCGTAACGAAGGCCGTGTGAAGCGCCTCGAAGAACTGCGGCGCCAGCGTGCCGCACGCCGTGAACGGATCGGGAGCATCAATCTCACGATTGACGCCGGTGAAAAAAGCGGCAAAGTCGTTGCGGAAGTCACAGACCTCACGAAAGCGTTCGGTAACCGCACCATTGTGAAGGGGCTTAACTTCAAGCTGATGAGAGGTGACAAGCTCGGGCTCTTGGGCCACAACGGCGCGGGAAAATCAACGCTTATCAAACTCCTTTTGGGGAAACTTGCGCCTGACAGCGGAACCGTGAAGCTCGGCAGCAACCTGCAGATTGCGTACTTCGATCAGCTGCGCGAACAGCTGGACGACACAAAGACCGTTGCGGAAACGATCAGCCCGGGAAGCGACTGGGTGGAAGTCGCGGGCGAACGCAAGCACATCATGAGTTACCTCGCGGACTTTCTCTTTTCGCCGCAGCGCGCAAACGTCCCTGTGGGTAACCTCTCCGGGGGCGAGCGCAACCGATTGCTGTTGGCTCGCCTTTTTGCGCTTCCTGCAAACCTTCTGGTGCTTGACGAACCCACCAACGACCTTGACATCGATTCGCTCGAACTGCTCGAAGAAACACTCGAAAATTACAAAGGCACGATTATTCTCGTGAGCCACGACCGGCGTTTTCTGGACGACGTCGTCACGCAGGTTTTGGCGCCCGTCAATTGGCCCGCGCCCGACGGCCGCTGGATGGAATTTATCGGGGGTTACGAGGACTGGGTGCAACAGAGGCCCGCGGTGGAAATGCCCGCGAAACCCTCTGAAAAGGTGAAAGCCCCGGCAGAGCGCCCCGTGAAGAACGCACCCCCGCAGCGCATCCGGATGAGCTTTAAGGAAACCAAGGAACTCGAGGAGCTCCCCGCCAAAATTGAGGCGCTAGAAACCGAACAAAGTGACCTGATGACCGCGATGTGCGCAGCAGACTACTTTAAGACGGACGTTGCAAAGCAAAAGGCGGATAAAGAGAGAAGTGACGCGCTGCCCGCGCTCATTGAAGCCGCGTATGCCCGTTGGGAAGAGCTCACCGCCAAGTCGGAAGCCGCGGCGCAGAAGAAAACGGTATGACGGAGCTTCTTGCAAGCCTAAACACCGTCACCCTCTGGGGCGCGGTTGCGGTTGTCATTCAGGCAGGACTCACCTTGGGCGTGGTACTTCGGGTGATTCTGACGCGCCATCCGCCGGCCTCTTCCCTGGCGTGGATTGTGCTTACGCTTGCGCTTCCCTACGTGGGCTTCATTCTCTATCTTCTCATCGGGGAAAAGCCCATCGGACGCTGGCGGGAATTCCGGATGCGCCAGGCGCTTTACCGCTGGGAAGCGGTGCTTTCGCAAAAGCCCGCAGCCTACGTGGGAGAACTCCCCGCGGGGCAGCGCCACAAGGGCCTTGTAAGGCTCGCGCAAAAGTTGGGCGACATTCCGATGAGCCGGGGATCCACGATTGAACTCATTGGTGACACAGACGCCGCCCTAAAGCGCATCATTTCTGACATCGATGCGGCGAAAACAAGCGTTTCGATGGAGTTTTACATCTGGAGCGCCGGGGGTCTTGCGGATGCCGTGGCTGAATCGCTGATTGCGGCCGCCGGGCGCGGTGTGGCGTGTAAGGTGTTGCTCGACGACATCGGCTCGCACAGCTTTTTTAAGTCCGCCTGGCCCAAGCGCCTGCAGGCGGCGGGCGTACATGTGTTGTCAGCTTTGCCTGTGCGCTTTTTTGCGCCGACGCAGGGCCGGCTCGATCTGCGGTTGCACCGCAAGACCATTGTGATCGACAACCGCGTGGGCTACACGGGAAGTCTCAACATGGTCGACCCGGCGTTTTTCAACCAAAACGAGCACGTCGGCGAATGGATTGACGCGATGGCCAGAATCACCGGCGCTGCGGTCGCGGACCTCAACCTCGTCTTCAGTTTTGACTGGGCGCTGCAGCCCGATGACGCCGGACAGCAGTTTTCGTTTCTGCCGGTGCCTGCGGTGCCGCCGGAAGGCGACGCCCGTATTGTGGTCGTGCCTTCCGGGCCCACGGCGCCCGATGACGCCAACATGCGCGTGATCATCGAAGCGATTAACTGCGCACGCCGCAGTGTCCTCATTTCAACGCCCTACTTTGTGCCCAATGAAGCGATGGCCGTGGCGCTGCAAAACGCAGCGTGGCGGGGTGTGGATGTGCGGCTCTTGTTGCCCGCGAAAAACGACTCGCAGTTTGTGCAGTGGGCTTCGCATCGCTACTTTGAGGGCCTGATGGCGGCGGGCGTTAAGATCCTGCGGTTTGATGCGGGGTTGCTGCACACCAAAGCCATTACGGTCGATGACGACTTTGCGCTCTTTGGAACTGTGAACCTCGATAACCGGAGCCTGCATCTCAATTTCGAGATGATGCTTCTGGTGTTTGACCCCAAGTTCGTGGCGGATCTGGTGCGGTTGCTGAGAAGCTATGAAGCGCGGTGCTCGGAAGTCGATCCGGTGACCTGGCACAAGAGGCCTCTGAAAGACAGGTTGCTTGAGGGGATCTGTTATCTTCTGTCGCCGCTCCTCTGACCGGGCGCCGTGTTTCCGCCTTTCTGAAATCGATTGGGTTCATTTGCCATGTCCGCAGAGACTTCTCACAATCCGGCTTATCTTCTCCGTACCCTGGTGCCCGCCGTCAAACGCGCTTCGGGACAATTCAAGGGCGTCCTCATCAATGGGATGCACGGAGCGGGGAAACACACACTGCTTGCCGCACTTTCTGACGCCCGCCCGTGTGTGTCGCTTCTCACCAACCGCGAGCGGCAGCTTGCCCAAGACGATCCGGAAGCTTTTCTCACGACGCCCCGGCTACCGTAAGCCGGTTGATGAGTCTCTGGCCGGACGTCTTGCGTTTTATGATCTATTTCCCGCTGAGTCTCTATAAAATCGTGGGGCAAGGGCTCGGGCAAAAGCCCTGGAAACCCACGGGAACTCTCACGCGCGGAACACTCCCCGCGATGACCGCAGGGGGACGTTTGGGAACGAATCTGGTTCGGATCGATGCCGGGACTTAATCCGCTCGTCCCTTGAACCGGAACTGAGAGATGCCGGCCTCAAAAATCCGGCAGCGTTTACTGTCTTTCTGCGGGTAATGGCGCGTCACACGACGGAGGTATTTGACAGCCAAACAATGCTTGCTGAAACCGGACTTGACTCTGATGAGCTCGGTGACCGGCTTAACCTCGCAGGCGCTCTCGGCATCCTTTACCTGCTTCCCTCTTTTTTCGGCGCCGTCGGCAAAACACTCGAACACCGGCCCAGGTAGCCGTCAGTGCAACAGAAACGCAGGACGCGCGCCTGACGGCGCCTTTCAGCGTTCTTGGCGGCCTCCTGGTGAGGCGCGGCCCGGCGCGGCCCGGGGGCTGTTGTGTGCCTCTGCGGCAAAACACAAAAGCTTTCGGACAATGTAACGGCGCTTCCCGTCTGGGACCTCTGATGATGCTGTTTTAACCGGTGCGCTACCGGCTTTCAGACCGAGCTTTCTTTTTGAGTGCATCGTATTTCGCGGAGCTGCCCCAGCAATCTTTTACCGGATACTTGGCGGCATTCTTTGCCACTTTGGCGTTGACTGCCGCATCAAGGTCAATACCGAGGCGGTCTGCGAGAAGCAGTGCGTAGATAACGACGTCGCTTAACTCCTCTGTCATCGCGGCTTTCTTGGCACGCACCTCAGTGTCCGCACCGGACCACTGAAAGCATTCGAGAAGCTCCGCGGCTTCAAGGCTGATCGAAATCGCGAGGTCCTTGGGATTGTGAAACTGCTTCCAGTTACGGTCATCGCGGAAAGCCAAGATGCGTTTTATCGTTTCGGCACTGATGACGGGCTTTTCGCCTATTGTGGTTTCTGACATTTGCGGGCTCCTGCTTCAAAAACTTGTAGTGCGGGAATCTTAACGGCACGGCCTTCTGAGAAATCAGAGACTGAAAACGTTTCCAGTGCAAAAAGGCACCGGTTCCCGTAAGAATCGGTGCCTCTGATCATCGGGCACGGCAGCGGAGAACCCGCGATCGTTGCGGAAGCCTCCTCTGCCGGCTACTCTGCTCTTTTACTTGATTCCGAGCGCAGACTTCGCCGCAATACGTCCGAATGTCAGCACGTCAGCCGTGGCGTTGCCACCCAAGCGGTTGGAACCATGGATACCGCCTGTGACTTCACCGGCAGCATAGAGCCCCGGGATGGGATTGCCGAGCACATCAACAACCTGCGCCTTGGTATTGATCTCCAGGCCGCCCATCGTGTGGTGAATCGAAGGAGCTCTGGGCGTTGCATAGAACGGGGCTTTCTCAATCTTCTGGTCGAAAAGCTTGCGCCCGAACTTCGTGTCGCTCTTTGCTTCAACCATCTTGTTGTACTCGGCTACGGTCTTTTCCAGGTTTTCCGCCGGCATTCCAAGCTGCTTTGCAAGCCCCGCAAGCGTATCGGACTTGTAGATACGCCCGAGCTTGACCAAGGTTTCCACATTTTCGTTAAAGGAATTGAATTCCTTCACGATCGACGCATCATTGATGTCGTAGCAGACTGCGCCGGGCTGCTTTTTAATAGCGGCTACGAATTCGTCACGACGGGCATCTTCCTTCACAAACCGTTCGCCGTTCTTGTTGACGTCAATCACATCGTCAAGCCCCGACATCTTGCGGGCACGTCCCTGCAGAGCACCGGTACCCGGTGTTGCAAGCGGATAAACCTGCACGTAGTTCATACCCGTGGTATAGGCACCGATCTTGGTGGCCATCACAATGCCGTCACCGGTAGCTCCCGGCTGATTTGTTGAAACCATATCAACGGTAAGCTGCGGAGCCGAGCGATGCCGAAGCACTTTATTCTGACTGTAGCCGCCGGTTGCAAGAATCACACCGTACTTTGCGTTAAAGGCATAGTTGTTGCCGACTTTGTCACTTGCCCGGACACCGACCACACGGCCGTTTTTCACGATCAGGGACTCTGCTTTCATGCCCGTCACGATCTTGGTGCCTTCCTTGACCGCTGCCTTATAAAGCGGCTCTACAAGACCGGTACCCGCAGGAGCATCCACCTGATGCGTTCTCTGCCAGAGAGCACCTGCACCCTGACTCACGCGGTCAAGCACGGGAGTACCGAGCTTTTGCATCCAGTGCAGCGTATCAAGCGTGTTGGCGGCATAGGTCCGGATAAGCGGAATATGGCCCACTTTGTCGCCGCCGTTATAGGTCTGCAGAGCATGCCATTCCGGGCAGTCAAAGAGTGTCTTTGAGCCCGAAGCCAGATAAGCCTCGTACTTTGCCTTCACATCAGCCATGAGCTTACGATGCTCTTCACTTACGGGCTTTTCGCTGATGGCCTTAACAACAGCATCTTTCAGCGTGTCGGTCATCGGCAGGAGCTTTTGCCGTTCGGGATCGGCTGTATTGAAAGCACTGGCGCAGCGCAGCGTGTTTCCCCCGATAACCGGCATCTTTTCAAGCACGATGACGCGGTACTTTCCTGCCTGTCCGGCCGTCACGGCGGCCGACAAACCCGCGCCGCCCGCACCCACAATCACAAGGTCATAACTTTCGGAACGGGTTCCTTTGAACTTCTTGATCTTCTGAGGCACCGGTTTTTGCAGAGCCGCCAGATTCACGCCGCTTTGTGTGAGAGCCGCGCCTACTGCCTGCTTAAAGGCTGCGCTTGTGACGGTTGCTCCGGAGACGGCATCAACATTCAGTGTCTGATACCTGACGATATCGTCTGAGATGGACTTGATGGCCATACCGCCCATGAACGGTGTTTCCTGATTGGCCGGAACCTTGATGGACTTAATCTTGTCTTTTGTTACCGTGACCTCAACATTAAGGTAACCATTGTTGCCGTAAGCCTGACTCTTGTAAGTACCGGGCTTAAATTTCGCTTTCAGAGACTTACCTGTCGCCTTGGCAAGCGCGACTTCCACAGCTTGTTCAATCGCCTTTGATGTCACCGATGCCCCGGTGACAGCCGCCACATCTGCCTTATTGCTTTTGACAATTGCGGCCGGGATCTTTTCCACAGCAACCGATCCGATACCGACCGTCTCGGAATGCTTCAGCACCTTGACGGTCTTCACTGCGCCCTTTTCGATCGTCACCTCTACGGTCATGGGTCCGTTATGTCCGGAAACTGTTTCCTTGTAGACCTGAGCCGTGACTGTTGTTGTCCCTAACGCTGCAACAGCGAGAGTTGCTGCTAAAACAATCGGTCGTATTGCCATGGCGGATTCTCCTCTGAAAGGCCTGTGACAATTCGAATTTATCCTGTATTAACCCAGGCATCAAGGAATTCTCTTGTTTTCCGTCAAAGGGAACCAGCACCCGTGCGTTCCAATACTGAGAGCGTCATTTACCGTCGCTAAATATTTGAAGGCACAGTCCTTCCTGCGTCATAATTAGAAAATTGCACATTTTCTTTGAGAGGACTTCTGCATGCATCAGTTTCAGTGCGACTACATTGCCGGTTGCCACCCCGCCGTTTTAAAAGCGCTGTGCGAGACAAATCTCGAAGAAGTCCCAGGGTACGCAGAAGACAAGTTCTGCAAAGAAGCTTCAGACATGATCCGTGCGGCATGCGGCGGTATCGATGCGGACGTGCATTTTCTTTCAGGCGGCACGCAGACGAACCTCACGCTCATTGCCGCGGCGCTGCGCCCCCACCAGGGAGTGGTATCTGCTTCAAGCGGCCACATCGAAGCGCACGAAACTGGCGCCATCGAATCGACTGGCCACAAGGTGATGACCGTCCCTGAAGTTGACGGCAAGGTGACAGCTGAAGCACTGCGGCGCCTGTGCGCGGATTACTTCGAAAACGAAGAGAAAGTGCTCTTGGTTCAGCCGGGACTGTTGTATATCTCTTTCCCCACCGAAACCGGAACGATTTACAGCCTCGCAGAACTCGAAGAACTCGCAGCGGTCTGCCGCGAGTACGGGCTCTTCTTTTACATTGACGGCGCACGTCTCGCGTACGGCCTGGCAGCCAGTCCTGATGTGACGTTAAAAGACATTGCGCGACTGGCTGACGCGTTTTATCTCGGCGGTACCAAGTGCGGGACGCTTGCGTGTGAAGCCCTCGTAATTAAGAACCCGACTCTCAAGCGCGACTTCCCGGCACTGATGCGCCAGCGCGGAGCGCTGCTTGCGAAGGGCCGTTTGGGCGGAGTGCAGTTTGCCGCCTTGATGAAGGACGGCCTTTATTTTGAGATTGGAAAGCAAGCGGTTGAGGGCGCCATGCGGCTTCGCAAAGCGTTTATTGAGGCCGGGTGCGAGATGGAAGGCAGCTCCCCCACGAATCAGCAGTTTGTGCGAATCACGAAAGCACAGGCTGACGTGCTTTCGAAGAAGTATCGCTACGAGCTTTGCGGCAAAACCGGTGATGGACGTCTTATCGTGCGCTTCTGTACGGCGTGGTCGACAAAGCCGGAAGTGCTTGAAGAACTGATTGCGGATGTCGGAACACTGCGACGAGCGTAACGTTCCGACTTCAGCAATCGGATAGGAGGCGGGGCTAGGCCCCGCCGTCCTTCCACACCACCGCCCGTACCGATCTGGTAGGCACTGCTCACGCAGTGTTTTACGGCGGTTTTCATAGTTTTACCTTCCCATACCGTTAACTCGGTATAGATACCCGTTTCACGGGAGAAGGGCGGTATTTACCCGTCAGAATCGCACTCCTAAGCTCGCCCGGATGCGCAAAGATATACGCTCGAATTTCTTCAGTCGTCATCCCGTCGACACCGGGAGCACCTCTGTTGCTCTCGACGCGTTTGAGCGCTGTGAGCAGGTTTTCAGTGCTCAGTATCGCTTCAAGTGTGATCCCCGTGAAAGCAGGCGGGGTATGTGCGGTGTTTTCCATGTCCATCACGGCCGTTGCGCCCTCCTGAGTTCCTCTTCCCATTCCGTGGGTACCAAAACTCAGACAGGTTTCTTATGTTTTCTGCGCCATGCGACTTTGTGTCTACGGCACCGTACTCCTATAAATTTGGTCCTTCGTCAGGTACTGCCCTGCTTACTATGACCGTTGCTGACTACTCACGGCAAGCTTTACTCCGACAATGCTGTTGCATTGAAGTCCGTGAGTCCTCCTCGGGTAAGAACGCGTTCTTTCCCACCATGCACCTGCTGCATCTACACCTCGGATTCCGTGTAGCTTCGGGCTTCATCTTGTTTTGCAGACTTACCCATCTTCGAATGCCTTATGCCGTTTCTGTACGTCAGGTCAGTGGTTTGCCTCCAGCTTCCTTCAGATCCCGCCTCGCGGCGGACACCCTTGCTCTTGGCTATGTGCTTGGTGCTACCCCCTGCACTCGGGACTTTCACCCGTTAGAACGCGCTCATGCCGAGCGCACAAAGACCAAAACGGCCGGAACTTTTTAAAGATCCGGCCGTTTGGCAGGGGAAACACAAAGCTAATTACTTAGCGGCAAGCTGAGCCTTCAAAAGGCCCTTCTTTTCGCGTTCCTTGAGGATGTAGCCCATAAAGGCAAGCATCGTCATGGCTCCCAGACGGCAGGTGATACCGCTCGGGTCATACTGAGGAGCCACTTCCACAAGGTCAAAGCCCACAACGTTACCCTTCTTGGCGATACCTTCGAGAACATCGGTTTCGAAGAGATAGTTCAGGCCGCCGGGCGAGGGAGAACCGACACCGGGGGCGTAGCACATGTCGTAGCCGTCGATATCGATCGTCACATAGTAGTTCTTCGCCTGAGGAATCATGTCGATCACGGCTTCAGCGCCCAAAGCAAGGGCCTTGCGGGCCGGGATTACGACGGAGCCGAAGGCTGCGGCATCCGCAAAGTCTTCGCGTGTGTTACTGCCGAGACCGCGCATACCGATCTGACACATCTTCTTAAAGTGCGGCATCTCGGAAATCAGGCGCATCGGGCTGCCGTTGGTGTAACGGCGCTTGCCGAAGTCAAGGTGCGCGTCAAACTGAACGATACAGAGATCGTCAAAACGGTCCAGTGCGCGGGCAATCGGATACGTGATCGAATGATCGCCACCCATCATCACGGGCACTGCGCCCTTATCAAGGATCTTGCCGACGGTTGCCGTAATGCGGTCAAAAGTCTCGCGGTATTCCATCGGATGCACGTCAACGTCACCGCCGTCAACGATGGAAACCGGAGCTTCCAGATACTGCGTCTGGCGTTCCGGATCCCAGAAACCGGCCGGACCGCGGCCGTAGTGGCAGGAAACCTCGCGGATACGGCGGGGGCCGAATTTGCAGCCTGAAAGATACGGAGCACCTGCATCAAAGGGAATACCCATGACGCAAAGGTCGGCGTCAAGCTGCGAAAGATCGTTACAGATCGGATACTTCGCGAAACTGGCGATGCCGGTAATCGGAAGGTTGTAAACCTGGGGATCCATAATTATTTTCCTTCATAATGTTTGTCGGAAACTACACTGTCTTCTGACAAGTCCCATCGTAGAAACGCCGCCCGAATCGGTAAATCAGAATTAGCACTTTATGTCTGATGTATAAGCGACACTTATATTGATCAGGGTTCAAAAAATGCCGGTCCTCAGAATTCTCACTGAAGACCGGCAAACACCTGATGGAAAGGAACTTTAGAAATCGTTTCCGGCTGATTAGGCAATCAGCGTTTTGACCGTAGCCTCGAGCTCAGCCTTAGCCGCGCAAACCTTCTCACGGCGCAGGGCGAGTTCGCTGTTATCACGGTCAAGACCGGCCTGACGGTTGTCAAGCTGGCGGTTGACTTCATCCGGAGCCGTGCCGCCGATACAGGTCTTGGCGTAGGCGATCTTCACCGGATCCAGAGCCGCGCGGACTTCCTCGTCAGTCATTGAAGTCTTGCGTCCGAAAAGCTTTTCAAAAATCGGGTTGACTTCAGCCGTGCCGATTTCATCCGCATTTTTGTGATGTTCGGTCATGTAAGCCACGACGCCCGCAACGATGTCATGCGCCATGCGGAAACTGATCTTGTCGTAACGCACGAGGTAGTTAGCAAGTTCCGTGACGGTGCAGAAATTGCAGCGGGCCTTTTCAAGCATGTGCTCTTTCTTCACCGAAATACCGCGGATGGAAACTTCCATCAGCTCACACATCACCTTAAATTCCTCGATGCCGGGGAAAAGGTAATTGGCTGACTCGCCGCACATATCTTCGCAGTGCGAGTAGATCACATTCTTCATCACGTTAAGCGCCGACATGTAGCAGCCTTCAACGTGCGCAGCCTTACTCTTGATGTGCTCGAGCACCCAAGGGTTCTTCTTCTGCGGCATGATTGAAGAGCACACGGCGCAACTGTCGGAAACTTCAATATAGCCGAAGTCGGGCGAAGCCCAGACATAGAGGTCCTGACAGAAACGCGAGAGCGTGTTGGCGGCAATTGAGAGAGCCGACAAAATATCGGTGGCAAAGTCACGCGAAGCCACGGAGTCGATCGAGTTGTCGATCGGCGCGTCAAAGCCCAGGAGCTTGGCGGTGTAGTTACGGTCAATATTCCAGGTGGTTGAACCCATGGAACCAGCGCCCAGGGGGCAGACGTTAAGCCCTTCAAAGGCGAGCGAAATGCGGCGGAAATCGCGCTGCATCGCATTTAACACAGCCGAGCAGTAATGCGCGAACGTGATCGGTTCGGAAGGCTGCATGTGCGTATAGCCCGCAAACACCGCATCGGTATTTTTACGTGCCGTTTCGATCACGGCCTGACGCATGCGGTTGTAGATCTCGCAGATCTCAAAATAGGCCTTACGCACGGCAAGACGGGCACAGGTCGCGTAAAGGTCGTTGCGCGAACGGGCAGTGTGCTGCTGGCCGCCGATTTCGATACCGACTTCTTCAATCAGATGCGCTTCAATGTTGAAGTAGAAGTCTTCACGGCCCGGATCCACCGGGAAGTCAGGCTTGTCGCCCATCTGTGCCATCTTGTCGTTGCAGCGCAGAATGGCCGCAGCGGTTTCGCGCGTGACGATACCCTGCTTGGCAAGCATCAAGACGTGCGCCTTATTGCAGTCCAAAAACGCCTGATAACGGTACTTGATGTCGTTTTGAATCCCGGGCTCAATCAGATACTTGACAACCAGAGGATCGGGCGGGGTCTTAATCTTACCGCGGTGGATTTTTTCGGACATCTTTTACTCCTTACAAAAAATCGGCTGTTTGTTGCGGATTGACCGCTTCAGCCTGGATGTCCGCATTGTGAAACCGTTGTACCGAAAAGCCCACGCAAGATAAGTTAAATTTATACCGATCTGTCAGATCTCGGAATGCTGTCCGGCTTCTGTCTGCCCGTGAGCGGAAAAATGGACGGCATCCTTTACCCAAGGCATCTGCTCATCAATTTCAGGCATCAGGGAACGCAAAACGCCGTCAGCAATCTCAAAAACGTCATCGGCAAAAATCCGCGGCGTACTGTTTTTGCTCACAACGTACAGTTCCCGCTTTTCAGAAGCGTCTGGGGCCGGCAACAGCTTCACTTCCTCGCGAAACTCTGCTGCAAGCAGCGCTGTCAGTGGATTAGTAAGGCACCAACCCAATCCTGCCGCCACCAGCGAAAAAACCGTCTGATTATCGTCAACGCAAAAGCGCTGCGGCAGATCAAGGTCCGCATGACGCAAAACCGCCTCACCGTCCTTACCGGCACGGGTGCTTCCGGCGTAACGCACAAGCGGCACGCCGCATAGACTGAGGCTCTCCCAACTCCATTCCGTTCTTGTTCCGGCGACTTCAGCCGGAAGCATAACGACATAGGGCTCTGACAAGAGGAACCGGTGCGTGAGGTTGGGTGCATCAAAGAAAAAGCCGTTGGCGATGATGCAGTCGAGTTTGTCCTGAAAGAGCTGCTCGTAGAGATCATCGGCGTACCCCGTCGTGATCTCGATTCTTCTGCCTCTCACAAGCATTTCCTGCACCAGACGGACGGCGATGCGGCGTCCCACCGACTCCACCACGCCGACTCTGATCGTATTCGGGATGAAGTTGCGTGTGCGTATGACGTCAATCACCGTATCGGCTTCCCCCATCTGCCGTGCCACAAGGTCGCGTAGAAGCTGTCCTTCCGGGCACAGAGCAAGGGGCCTTCGCGTGCGGTCGAAAAGCTCCAGATCAAGCTGCTTTTCCAGTGCCGCTATTCCCTGACTGACGGCTGACTGTGTGATGCCGAGCTGCCGGGCCGCTGCCGTAAAGCTGTGACACAGGCTCACAGCATAAAAAATCCGGATGTTCTGTGTAAATACCACGGCTTCGGACGAGCACCGTGACGATGTTGCTGTACTCATGGCAAAGAGAGAATAACCGAATGCAATACCCGTTAATAATAATGTCTGATGACCTTGGACAAGCGCTGGGTGAGCCGCAAAGATGCTCACTGTAACGATCCTGCAGCAGATCGTGTCTGAAAAATTGAGGTAAAAAATGTCTCAGCAGATTGAACGCGGCCGCTTAAAGGAGCCGCCCGCCCCCGAAGTCACAGAAATCATGGTTGCCCCGACGCTCACCAATGAGGAAATCGAGCGTTCCTACCAGTCCTACATCGATGTCAACAAGGCGCACGTTCTCATGCTTGCCAAGCAGGGGATCATTACCCGGGAAGTCGCCGCAAAAATCCTGACGGTCGCCAAAGAAATGGCCGCGATGGGCAACAAGCCCACGTTTGAAATCACGCCGGCACTCGAGGAAATGTACTTTAACCTCGAAAACTATCTCATCAGCCGCGTCGGCATGGAAGTTGGCGGCCAGCAGCACACGGCCCGCTCCCGCAACGATCTGCACGCCACGGTCGACCGTATGGTCACCCGTAATGCACTTCTCAAACTTGAAAAACTCATCAACAAGCTGCGCCGTACGCTGCTTGAGGTAGCGCGCCGCAACACCGACGCCGTGATGTCAGGCTACACCCATCTGCAACCCTCTGAACCCATCACCTTTGCTCACTACCTTTCCGCAGTCTCCGCAGCGCTCACCCGCGATTACAAGCGCTTGGCACACGCCTGGGAAAGCACCAACCTCAATCCCTTGGGCGGCGGCTCCATGGGTTCAACCACCTGGAATATTGACCGTAACTACACCGCCAAACTTCTCGGTTTTGAAGGGTTGGTTGAAAACTCCATGGACTGCGTCTGCTCGCGTGATTACCTGCTGGAAATCATGGCTGACATTTCCATCCTGGCAAGCACCCTGGTGCGCATGACTACCGACATGCGTATCTGGGCAACGCCGGACTACGGTTATGTGGAAGTGGCCGATAAAGTTGCCGTCTGTTCCTCGATCATGCCGCAAAAGAAAAATCCGTGGACCTTTGAAAGTTCCGCGAGCTTTACGGCACGCATCAAGGGCTACGAGGACGCTGCCTGGATGACGTATAAGGGCGTTCCTTATGCCTTTACCATGGAATCCATGGATCTCATCAGCAACTTCTGGCCCTGCCTTAAGGACATTGAAGGCGTTATCCGGCTTCTGGACGTCTCGATGAAGGACGTCAAAATCCGCAAAGACCGTGCACGCCGCACGGCCGCAGCGAACTTCTGCACGGTCACGGAACTTGCCAATACGCTGGTGCGCGATGAAAAGCTCTCCTTCCGGGCCGCTCACGAAATCGTTGCGCACGTTGTGGGCTACCTCACCGAATCGGATAAAAAGGCAACAGACATCGATTCCACGGTGCTTAACCGTATCAGCCGTGAACTCTTCAGCAAAGAGCTCAGCATCACGGATGCGCAGATTCAGGAAGCGCTGGATCCGGTGAAAAACGCTTACTCCAAGACCGTGATCGGCGGTACCGCACCCGAGGAAGTCAACCGCCAGCTCTCTGTGATTGAAGCGGCTCTTACCCGTGACGAAGCGGAAATCACCGCGCACGAAGAGCGCCTTACGGCCGCCCGTGACGCCATGAACCGCGAAGTCGATGCGCTGATTGCCTCCGTGTAATCGTTAAAAGCTGATCTCATCCGCGGACTTTCAGACAAGCCCGCGGATTTTTTCTCACTGAAGGAACCTCGTCATGGACCAGATCATTGTCGGCATCATGGCATTTTTCATGGTCATCGGCGCTGTTGACAAAGCGCTGTTTGACGGAAAGTTCGGCTACGGCAAAGAGTTTGAAAACGGGCTCAACACCATGGGGCCCCTTGCGCTTGTGATGGTCGGCATCATGTGTGTGTCGCCCGCATTAGGTACGGCGCTCGGGCCTGCGCTCTCGTCCTTTTTTCTCTCTATTGGATCCGACCCCGCGCTTTTCCCCGGTATCTTGCTCGGGGTGGACGCCGGGGGACTTCCTCTGGCGCAGGCCTTGGCCAAACATCCGGAAGCCGTTGAAATCTTCGGTATCGGGCTTTGCAGCACGCTGGCCTGCATCATCTGCATGCCGCTGCCGATTTCCCTTGCCATGGCCACGCAAAAAAGCCGGCCTTTTATTGCCAAAGGCATTGTCGCCGGCATTATCGCTTCGCCCCTCAGTATGCTGGGCGTTGCCTGGGTCAGAGGCTACGATACGCTCACCGTGCTCACCCTCGGGGCTCCGGCCTTCGGCATAGCCGTTGTGCTCGCATTCTTTCTGATTGTGTTCAGAGAACCGACCATCCGCTTTTTCATCGGTTTCGGGCGCGTCCTTGTCGGTATCTTTGCACTGCTTCTCACCGCTGCCGCTCTGGAGCATTATTTTTCAATCACCATCATCCCCGGGATGGCCAAAATTGATCCGCAGCTCACGATCATCGGTCAGATCGGCGTCATGCTCGCGGGCGCCTATCCCATGGTTCTTTTCATCAAGCGTTACGGAACAAAGGTATTGCATCTGTTCGCCCGCACCATGCGCATTGACGATACGGCAGCCCTCGGAATGCTGGTTTCCGTTGCCAATCCGCTGCCGATGTACGCCATGATTGAAAACATGACCAACCGCGGCAAAGTTATTGCCTCCGCCTTCAGCGGTCCTGTGCTTTGCATGCTGGGTGATCATCTGGGCTTTATGGCGGCCTACTACCCGCAGGGTATTGAACCCCTGATTGCCGGCAAGGCGCTCGCTGCCGTGGCCGCGGTCTTCATCGCCTTGGGTCTCGAAGTTCTCTCGCCCTCTCCGGAGGAAACAGCCCCCGCAGCCTGATTGTCTTAACCCCGCCGCCGGTAACGGTTGCGGGGTTAAAAAAAACCGGACACCCAACTGCTGTGTCCGGGGAAAAAGCCCCCTGGGGCACCCCGGGGGCTCCGAGAAGTGTTCGTTTAGTAAGTCGCAAAGATCCGGGAGATTTCCTTGGGATCATTGGTCTTTGTCAGCGCGAGCTGCAGCAAAATACGGGCCTTCTGCGGATTAAGGGTTCCGGCGTGGACAAAGCCTGCCTTATCCCAGGCCTCGAGCGATTCGATCGTCGGGCCGTTGGGCACTCGGGCGCCGCGGACAACCACGATGCCCTTTTTGGCAGCGGCGTACAGCGCGGGTTCCGTATTGGCATGGATGGAGCCGTTACCGGTGCCGGCATGAATAATGCCCTTGGCACCGTTTTTCACGGCCGCTTCAACCATCTTGCCGTCGTCTTCCACATGTGAGTAGACGATATCCACACGGGGCAGCGTCTTTAAGCCCTTGATGTCGAACTCGGTCTGCAGCGTGTGCTTGCGGGTCGTGTTCTTATAAAACGCGGGCTTGCCGCCTTCAAAGTAGCCGAGATAGCCGAGTTCCGGGCTCACAAAAGTATCTACGCGCAGCGTATTGCTCTTTTGCACATCACGTGCGCCGTTGATGTTGTCGTTCATCGCAATCATCACGCCGCGGTTGCGGGCAGATTCATCAGCTGCGAGCGTAACGGCATTGAGAATGTTGACCGGACCGTCAGCCGAAATAGCCGTGGCCGGGCGCATGGCGCCGACAATCACTACTGGCTTATCGCTCTTAACCACGAGGTTAAGGAAGTAAGCCGTCTCTTCCAGCGTATCCGTGCCGTGCGTGATCACGATGCCGTCAACGTCCTTGCGGGCAAGCAGTTCATTGATGCGGTTGGCAAGTTTGAGCCAGATTTCAACCGTCATCGACTCAGAGCCGATGCTCGCGATCTGCTCACCCGTGCAGTTGGCAACCTTCTGAATTTCAGGCACGGCATTGAGCAGCGTCTGCACGCCGAGAGCGCCTGCCTTATAGCCCGTCATCTGCGTGTTGCTCGCGGCAGAACCGGCGATCGTGCCGCCGGTAGCGAGGATATAAACGTTCGGTTTTTCCGCCTTCACATTCTGCGTGGTTGCTGCCACAGCAGACATATCCATCGGTGCCAGGGTAAAGACACTTGCTGCCATAAGCGTTGCAACCAGGGCGTTCTTGAGTTTCATGGAAATGCTCCTAAAGATGGTCTTTGAGTATCAGCGCAGGGAAACGCTGACACAGCGGATTTCCCGGTTGCTTCAAGCACCCGAAGACATCCTGACGTCATCAATATGTGCGGAACACCCCAACGGAGGCACGTAACATTATTGATATTTATAAAATCAATAATCCCCCATTCTCTCTGTGGCAGAAAGCCTGCCGCAGACGGGATCATTCCCAGAAAATTCCCCGCTGACGGCAAAGAAAAAACAACACAGCCGTCCGGCCAACCGGCGTAACGCCGCTTAAAAAACCACAGGAGAAACACATGGATCCGAAAAAACTCACCGGCACTGAGACGGAGAAAAATCTCTGGGTAGCCTTTTCCGGCGAATCACAGGCCCGCAACAAATACACCTACTTTGCAGCGGTTGCACGCAAAGAGGGATATCACCAGATCGCCGCCCTCTTTGAAGAAACCGCGGATAACGAAAAGCAGCACGCCAAGCTTTGGTTCAAGCATTTAAACGGCATCGGTGACACGGCTGCCAACCTCAAATCCGCGGCCGACGGCGAAAACTACGAATGGACCGATATGTATGAGGGCTTTGCCCGAAAAGCGGAGGAAGAAGGCTTTCCTGAACTGGCCGCTCAATTCCGCGGTGTCAGTGCCATCGAAAAAGCACACGAGGAACGTTTCCTCAAGCTTTTAAAGAACGTACAGATGCAGAAGGTCTTTGAAAAGAGCGAAGAGGTCATGTGGCAGTGCCGTGTCTGCGGTCACCTGGTCATCGGGAAAAAAGCGCCAGAGGTCTGCCCGATCTGTGCGCACCCGCAGTCCTATCAGCAGATTCACGCTGAAAATTACTGATCACTCCGAAATCAGCCGCCGTCTGCCTCAGAAAAGGTCCCCTGGCGGATGTGCGGCTGATCTCCGGCAGCCCGGCATCCGCCGGAGCGCTAGGTCTGCCCGAACCGCACGTGCGTTTCAAGCCCTGGCGCAGCCTTTGCAAGTTCCGGCATCATGCAGTCCCGCATAACGGCTTCGGCTTCTGCGCGGACAACCTCAAGAATCTCCGGCTGATTAACAGCCCCCACACACCACATCACACGCTCGGCGGCCGGCATTTCAGGTAACGGAGCAAACGCAACACCCTCAACAAACTGCCTGCCGCACCAGAGATTCGTGGGCGGCAGAATCCCAAAGCCCGCGCACTGCGCAATCAGTCCCGCAACGCCGTAGCTTGAAGCAACGGCAATGCGCCGTGCGGGCCGGACGTCGGCTGCGGCCAAAATACGGTTCACGCGCACCTGATCCGAACTCTCCGTGTTGTAGCAGACAAAGGGAACGGTCTGCGCGAGCTCACGCAATGCGTTGCGTGTTGCGGGCATGCGGACGCCCTTGGCCGTTACCAGCAGAAAATCCTCACGGTAGGCGGGAAGTCTGCGCCAGGCATCCCCCTCAAGCCCCGGCCCCGCGCAGACAATCACATCAAGCGCCCCGGCCTCAAGTCTTCGCGCCAGGGGGCGGGAGAGTTCCGAATACACCGTCAGGGACGCCACCTTCTCATTCATGCGGCGCACAAACCAAGGGCCGACGGTGGCTGCGACCGACTCACCGAGCCCGAGCCTTAAGCGCTCAAAGGCAAGCTCTTTGGAGGTTACCCTCTCGCGCAGGGCAGCCGCTGCGTTAATGAGCGGCGCACCGTCAGCGGCAAGGCGCCTGCCGGCAGCGGTAAGCCTCAGGGGCCTTGCATCACGCTCAAAAAGCGCCGTGCCGAGATCCTTTTCCAGTGTTGCCACGGTCTGAGACACGGCCGAAGGCGTCACGCCGATCATCTTGGCGGCCCTGGCAAAGGTTTTAAGTTCGGCTGCCGCCAGAAAAATTCTGAGCTGCCGCAGATCAACCGGATCGGATGACATAGCGCACTATGTTTAGAAAAACTTAACTTGGCCGAGTTTATTCCTGTGCTTTCTTGGCTTCAATACAAAAGAAACCGACAATGCCCGCATACCGGCCGGCAACCGTTGTCCGACAACCCGCACAAAGAGGACCACCATGAAAAAAAAACGCACCGAACGCGACTGTCTCGGCACGATGGAAATTCCCGACGACCGCTACTACGGCATTCAGACCACCCGCATGCTTGCGGTTTCAGGCACCGCAGGCTTTCCCGTGATCACCTACCCGGACATGCACAAAGCGCTCTGCCAAATTAAGAAAGCCTGTGCATTGGCTAACGCCGAGATTGGTGCTCTCGCGCCGGAAAAAGCGCGCGCTATTACCGAAGCCTGCGACCGTGTGATCGCCGGCGGCTTTGAAAAAGAGTTTCCGCTCGATATGTGGCAGGGCGGCGGCTACACGTGCGTGAACATGAACGTCAACGAGGTGCTCGGCAACCTCGCCAACGAAATTCTCACCGGACACAAAGGGCAGGACGCCGTGCATCCCAACACACACGTCAACATGGCGCAGTCCACAAACGACACGATTCCGTCGGCAACACATCTGGCCGCGGCGCCCAGACTTGCCGCCCTCATCACCGAAACCGAAAAACTTGCAGAGAGTTTTGAAGCCAAAGCCCGTGAATTTAAGGACATTGTCAAAGTCGGCCGCACCTGCTGGCAGGATGCGCTCCCCGTCACGCTCGGTCAGGAATTATCCGGTTTTGCCTCTGTCCTGAAACGTCAGGCTCAGGCTCTCAAAACTGTGCGTACCGGCTGCTTTGAACTCATCATGGGCGGCAATGCCGTGGGCACCGGTCTCGGAGCACAGCCCGGCTACCGCGAGGCTTTTTATAAGCACATTTCCACCATCATCGGCGAACCGGTCCGCCCGATGGACAACCTCTTTGACGGCTTTCAGAATTCCGACTTCATGCTCACCGTCTCCGGAGCCGTCAAAACGCTTGCCGTGACGCTCTCCAAGATCGCCAAGGACCTGCGTCTGATGAGTTCCGGTCCGCGCGCGGGCTGGATGGAAATCAATCTGCCGGCACTCTCCCCCGGATCCTCCATCATGCCCGGGAAAATCAATCCGACGGTCCCTGAGATGGCCATTCAGATCGCACATCAGGTCTGTGGCAACGATGTAGCCATCTCGATGGCAATCGACGAAGGCGAACTTGACCTCAACGTCTGGGACGCCACTTTCTACAAGTGCCTCTTTGAGAGCCTTTACCTCGTGGAACGGGAACTGCCGATTCTGAGACTTCACTGCGTGGACGGCATCACCGCCAACGTTGATCGCTGCCGTCATGAAGCCGAAACCTCGATTGCGCTTTCCACGGTCGTTGCAGCCCTTTTCGGTTACCCCGAAGGCGTGCGCACGGCACACTACTGCGAGAAACACGGCTGCACGGTCAAAAAAGCCGTAGTTGACATGGGGCTTCTCACGGCCGAGCAGGCCGAAGTCCTTATTGATCCCGCGCTGATGGCTGATCCCTCCGCCATGGCCCGCGTGATCGCGCAGTACAGAAAGGAAATCGGCACGGTTGCCTGAGCACCCACGCCCTGACGTCAAAGCCGCTTCGGTGAAAATCCAAAGCGGCTTTTCTTTACTCACCGCACCTCAACCAATGCGATAGGCCCATCAAACGCTTCACCGTCTGCTTTCCCCGCATAGCCATCGCCAAGGCCCGCTTCTGCCCCACGATCACTACGAGCTTTTTCCCTCGCGTCACACCCGTGTAGATCAGGTTGCGCTTGAGCATCACGACGATCGGGTATTCGCTCCCCGGTGACTCATGAATCGTCGTTGCGTAACACAGCTCAAGCTCATCGATTTCGGAATAGGGATAAACAACCCGCCGCCCGTCAAAGTTGGCGGTGAGTTCCTCGACCGTGGAATGCTTCTCCATGATATTTAGTCATACTGTGAAAAGAAGTCCAAGCATGCTGTTGAAATGCCGAAGAAGGAGACCAAAAGCCTCTAACCCTTAATCGCATCGGATTGTTTCCGAAAAAGTGAGGATGAAATGGCACAGCTCAACATGCGCGGCAAACTAAAGAAAGCCCCCGCGGCAAGCATGGTCAAGTACATAAACCAGCCCGGCATCCCCGATGAAGTGGCTCATTCTTATCAGACCTATCTCGACATGAACAAAGCTCATGTGGTCATGTGCGCCCGAGCCGGAATTATTGATAGAGATGCTGCTGTGAGAATCCTCAAAACGACCAAGGAAATGGCCGCCATGGGCGATAAGCCGACGTTCCCCATCGATCCGGCCTCGGAAGGACTTTATTTCAATCTTGAAAAATATTTAATTGAGCACACCGGTATGGATGCTGGCGACAAGGTCACATTGCTCGTTCGCGCAACGACCTCTGCTGCGCGAACGGTGCTGCACAGCTGCATCAAAAGTTTTTCTACAGGCCAAAAAACTCTGGGTGAATCCGCCGAAGGTGGAGAGGGCAGAGCCCCTCAGAACTCACACATATAAAAATTTGTAAATTAGCGGAAAGAAGACTTGACATCTACCGGTGCCTCAGCCTGAAGCCTGGAACTCCCGTACTTGCCCCGTTTCTCTTCTTACCGCAAACGAGTCTGTCCGCCCCGTCTGCCGTGCACATGGTTTTTATTCCCGTGCATCCCACCGTCCCCTTACAATACCCCCGACTTTCCCTTTCTCCTGCACGGCTTTTCCCCGTGCAGCCCTCTTCTTTCGACAACCGGTTTCCGACTCATGGCACGCACCGAATACGGCACCACTTGGTGGGGCGAGCAGTGGCTCAACGCCCTCACGCACATCGACTACGCCAACCGCATCCCCCGCGGCAAAACCTACGCCAACACCGGCAAAGTCAAATCCTTCCGGCTTGACTTTGAACAGCACGCCGTCAAGGCGCGCGTTATCGGGCACTACGATCCGTTTTATACGGTAACTCTGAAGCTCCCCGAAATCTCCCGCGAGCAGCGCGAAAAGCTGCTTGATGCCGTCGCGTCCTCGCCCCTCATTCTTGCCAAGCTCTCTGCGCGCGAACTGTCACCCGACATCCTCCCCTTATGCGAAAAGATCGGGATCCGCCTGTTTCCCGCGAGCTGGCGGGACATGGACATGCAGTGCTCGTGCCCGGACAGCGCGGTGCCCTGCAAACACATCGCGGCGGTCATTTACAAGATGAGCCAGGAGATCGATGCCAATCCCTTCATTCTCTTTGCGCTGCGCGGCATTGACCTCACAAAAGAACTGGCGTTAAGAGGCGTAGAAATCGGGCGGGCACTCAATTCGGAACTACCCGCCTGGCGCGATATTCTCAAGCGCGCCGATCCGTCCGATGCGGCCGGCACGTTTGATGCGTCGGTGATGCAGGACAGCAACATCACCGATCTTTACATCGATGACGACAACACCTGGTCCGCCCCCACCGAAGCCGAAACCAAGGAAGACTGGTTGAGAAGCCTCTCGGCGCTGACCTTTAAGACGCCCGCGTTTGAACCGGACGCGCAGCTCGCGCTCCTCTCAGAAAAGCCCGCGGGCTACGTGGGCGGAAACTTGCGGGAAACGGTGAGAAAGGTGCTCACGGCAGCGGCCAAGGTTGCCAAAGCGCAACTCACAAAACTCTCGGAGCACACTCCGCCCGTTTTCGTGTCCGACGAAGAGCACCCCGCAGCACTGATTTCGGTCAATACCTGGGGCGCGGTGCGAACCTCCGAAACCCTTTACTGGCAGGAATTTGACCACGAAAGCGGGAAACTTGTGTCCTGCCGCGTCGGTGACATGCGCCCGGACGGAAGCCCCGTGCGCGTGCACGAGATGTTCTCGGGCTTTTTAAACGCGAAGAAACTTGACAGCGAAGCCGAGGAAATCGAAGCCTTCTACGACGCCTGGGTGCTGGCGGCAAAACTCATGATGGTTCAGGCTGCGATGCCGCAGATTTATGAGCCCGCCGAAGGCTGCTTTGCGGTGCGCTGGATTCCCGCGACCACGTCCCCTGAAATCCGGGAGCTCACCCGGGAACTCGGTGCGCTTTTTCTGCGGGTGGACAAACCCTGGCTTGAGATCCTCGGGCGCCCGGACGCGATGAGTGCGGTCACCATGGGCGAAATTGTTCTGGGGATCTTCATCGACAGCTTCGTGCGCGCGGGCTTTGAAAAGGTTCGCGGCGAGACGCTGCTGCCCGACAACACGGCGCTATTTGCCGCGGACTACACCGATACGCTCGAAAACCCCGAAAACACGGCGCTGCGCCTGCGGCTTTCCGAGTGGTTGAGCCCCCTGGCGCAAAGTACGGCCTCTGTTGCCGTGCACTTAAAACCAGTTCTCACGGTGCGCGATCCCTGGCACGGAAGCGAAGCGCACGACACCGATAAGGCCGCTGAAGAGCCCCTCACGGTTGAGCTCGGGTTTTTGTCGATGGACGAAAACTCCAGCGGAGGCGCGGTAGGCGCGGGTTATGCCACTTTGAAGCGCATTTTGGCCGACCCCGCCTTTAAGCCGGTCCGCTTTGACGCGATGCGCACGGCCGCAAGGTTAAGCAACCACTGTGCGGAACTCACCGACCTTCTGCGAAAGGGCTCGGAGACGACGCTTGTGACGATGCAGGAATTGACGCCCCTTCTCTTTAAAGCGATTCCGCAGTTAAGGCTTCTGGGCGTCAAGGTGATTCTTCCGAAGAGCCTCAGAAAGCTTCTCGCACCTCAGGCCACGATGCAGATTGACCTTGCGGAAAACTGGGATGTGTCGCAGGGCTTTATGGGCCTTATGGACCTGCTGGATTTTGACTGGAAGGTGGCGGTGGGCGGCGAAGCGATTTCGTGCGAAGAACTCAAAGCGCTTTCAGCCATGGCCGGACGCGTCGTACGCTTTCACGACAGCTTTATGTTTGTGGATGAAAAGGAACTTACCCGCATCCGCAACCGCATCGAGGCGCAAAAGCAGGGCCTCACCAAAATGGCGATTCTGCGCGCAGCGCTCACGGGCGACATGGATTCAAGCCCGGTTCAGCTCACCGAGGCCGTGCGCACGGCGCTTCAGAGGCTGCTTAAAGAAACCGACACCCCCATTCCCGCAACCGTCAAAGCAACACTCAGGCCCTATCAGGAACGGGGCTACCGCTGGATGATGCGCAATGTCCGTATCGGGATCGGTTCGATCCTTGCTGACGACATGGGGCTCGGAAAAACGCTGCAGGTGATTACGCTTCTTGAAGGTTTACGCACCCGCAGGGAATTGAAAGGCAAACCCGCGCTCATTGTGGTGCCGACGTCACTTATCACCAACTGGCAGAGAGAAACCGCGCGCTTTGCGCCGAAACTTAAACTGCACGTCTACTACGGCCCGGGCCGGGCGCTGCCCGGTGAAAAAGAGACGGTGCACGCAGTGCTCACGACCTACGGCACGCTCAGGTCTTCCGTCAACACGCTTGCGGAGCGCGCCTGGCGGCTTCTCATTTTGGATGAAGCCCAGGCCGTCAAAAACTACCGCACCTCCACTTTTAAGAGCGTGCGTACCGTCAAGGCTGACGGGGTCGTTGCGATGAGCGGCACGCCCGTGGAAAACCGGCTCATGGAATACTGGTCCATCATGGAAGCCACCAACCCAGGGCTTCTCGGCTCCGCAACGGGCTTTAAGAACACCTTCGCGCAGCCCATCGAAATCGAGCACGATGAAGAAACGGCCGAGCAGTTTAAGCGCGTCACGGCGCCCTTTATTCTGCGAAGGCTCAAAACCGACAAGGCGATTGCGCCTGAGCTGCCGCAAAAGATTTCGACCGATGAATACTGCACGCTCACCAAAGAGCAGGCGCTTCTTTACGACAAGGTCGTTAAAAAGTCGCTTGAACAGATTAACGACGGCATGAGTCCCATGGAGCGCCGTGCGATGGTTCTCACGCTCATGATGAAGCTTAAGCAGATCTGCAATGCCCCCGCGCAGTACGCTAAGGACGGCTCTTACGCTTCCGCGGAGTATTCCGGCAAGATGCAGCGGCTTTTCGGAATTCTCGAGGATCTCGAAGCCGCAGGGCGCAAGGTACTGATCTTCACGCAGTTTCGGGAGATGGGGAAACTGCTGCAGAAGTGGATCGGCGAGAAGACAGGCAGCACGCCGAAATTTATTCACGGGGGTGTGGCCCAGAAAGAGCGCCAGGCAATTGTCGACAGCTTTCAGACTAACCGCAGCGACAAGGTGCTTATCCTGTCGCTCAAAGCCGCAGGCACCGGGCTTAATCTCACCGCTGCCACCGCGATCATCCATTACGACCTCTGGTGGAACCCGGCCGTGGAAAACCAGGCCACGGACCGCGCCTACCGTATCGGGCAGAAGTCTTCCGTGAACGTCTACCGCTTTATTTCCGCCGAGACCTTTGAGGAAAAGATCAACACGATGATTGAATCCAAGAAGGCCCTGGCAGAGATGACGGTTGAGACCGGCGAAAACTGGATCGGAGATCTCTCCAAGAACGAACTGCAGGAAATCTTTACGCTGCAGACGCACTGATCCTCAACCTTCAGTCCGGTATGTTTCCGGTGGGAAAGCTGACGGGATTCATCTCCGTCATCCCCCACCGACAGACTGTCGCATGTACTTAAGCCAAGCCAGTCGGGCGATAGGCCTTCGTTGGTCCTGAACCAACAGACACCAGCAGCCCGCGCTGCACCATGGCGTTAAGCAGCAGTGTTGCCGTACTCTGCGAAACGCCCAACAAATCCTGCGCCTCCGCGCGGGTTATCTGAGGCTGTTGACGGCAGCGCTGCAGAACCTTCTGCATCCGCTCTCTTGCCCGTTCGGAGAGATCTTCAAGCGAAACTGCGGGCACAACTTGCTGCGGCTGCTCCCGGATAACCGCTCGTCCGCTTACATCCTCCAAACCGCCGTTCACATTGGGCAGAGTCAGCATAAAACTGAAGCGCGTGACGGAAATTTCCGGTTTCTTCCCCGTGCCGGCATAGGCTGAAAGCATTCTGCTGTAACCGGACCCGTAGCCTTCCAGCAGTCCCAGGCGGTAAAACACGGCTGCCAGCTTTTCGTTGCGTTGCTCAGATACCCCTCTGAGAACTTCATCTATTGTGAAGTTCGGCAGCAATCCGCCCTGATTCAGAATTTCCAGTCTGTCAGAGAAAATGCTCATCAGAATCGGCCCGGTACTTGCGTACTCCCGGTGCACAACAGCATTCGTGAGTCCTTCTCTGACGGCCATCATCGGATAGTCCGGTATATCGATTCTTTTCGCGCCCTGAAAAACAGAACGCTTTGACTGGTGTTTCTCCAAAAAAGCCAAGGCTTTGTCAAACTGCTCCAAAACGGAGCCTTCAAATTCGGCTCTGTCACGAAAAATCATCTTGTCTGTTCCCTGAAAAACCGCGGCTTTCAGGGAATACGGACACTGATCGGATAAAAGCAGCGCAAGATTTGTGTAAAGCCCGTTTTTATTAACCAGACCGAGCGTTTTTTTCTGCTGATCCCCGAAGGCAACCGCGGCCTGAGCAAAGTATCTCGATGTGTAATCAAAGGAGAGCTCCTGCTCAAAGGAAACCTCTTTCTCAAAAACTCTTCCTGCGGTTTCCATCAGCATTTCCCTGATCGCATTGACGTCTGCCGGAACAGTTGACGGTCCCTGCCTGACAAAGACACCTTCCGGACGCAGTCCCTTGCCCCTGAGAAAGTAAGGTCTCTGACTTCCTTGTTTGACCTCAACGACAACAACATCTTTGCCGTCAATTTCTTCTCCGCGGCAATTGACGCACGCCATCACGTCCGGCGTGATCGAATCCCGCAGTGCATTCTGAATCTGAAGAACGGCACCGTCAGGATCCGAAACTCCGCAGGCAGTCCCGTCATCCTCGATACCGACATACAGATATCCTCCTTGCGTGTTGGCAAACGCGATAACCGTTGCCTTGATGTCATCGACATAATGCCGCTTAAATTCAGTATTCAGATCTTCCCGACGCATATCAGTACCAAGCTTCAAATCCAAAGGAGCAACTTCCAGAGCTTCCGTCAGACCACCAATATAATCACGATCTAATCACAACATTATGATTAGATAATCACAATATATTTATTCCATTATATCAACATACAAAACTGTTTAATACAAGTATTTAAATATCTTGTGATGAGATAACAATTAGATATATGATTAGATAAACATAACAGCAGTCATAAGCAGCTGCCGACACCGGAAAGCTTGCTCGGGTTTGTTCTTTCCAAACCATCCCGGATATCGAAATTTTTCGATAGGATTAACCCTTAGAAGTTCGTTACGAAAAATTGCGATATGTACGTCAATCCCTTCCGCTCCGATGACGCTCTTGAAACCCTCTCGTTTCCCGGACGCGAAAAAGAACACAAAGCCCTTTCAGCCGCTCTTGTGTCCGGAAGGCATCTCGCTCTCACGGCCCCGCGCGGATTCGGTGCAGTAAGGGTTGTTGAAAAAACCGCCGCCGACCGCAAACTGCCCGCCGTCACGGTGCGTGTGCAAAAAGCGGTGAGCACACAGACATTTGCAGCACTCATCGTGCAGGCCGTACTGCAAAGTGTTGAGTCCCGCAGCTTTTCCCGGCTTCTCGCGCACTTTCGCGTAATACCCGAAATCACACTTCAGCTCACCCCGGAAAGGCTCAGCGTCACTTTCCCTGCAACATCGGACGGCACTGTGCTTTTAGAAGACGCCGTCCGTCTGATAGACGCCGCCGGCCGCGAAAAACCGGGCCTCACCGTAATCTTTGACGAGTTTGCCGAAGTCCTTCTCTTTGGCAAAGCCCCAACCGAAAAACTCAGCTCTGAACTTTCAAAACTCAGGCATGCGGTCTGTGTTTTCTGCGTGTATTCGCAAGCACTCACCGCGGATCTCTTCACTAAGCCCAAAGGCCCCTTTTACAGCTTGGCTGACGTTGTTGCACTTAAATCCCCCGCGCGGAAAGACAGCGTTGTCTGCCTCGCAAAATTACTCAGCCCCGTTGCAGGAGAAGATGCCCGCAAAACCGCACAGGAACTTTTCAACATCACGCACGGCCACCCGCATTACACACGGATACTGGGAGCTGCCCTTTTTGATCAACTCAGTCTTTACGGACGCACTCTGCAAGACGGTGCGCTTGAAGCCGCTGTGGCTGAAGTCGTCTCCGGGCACGACATGAATTATCTGGTGCTCTGGACTTCCCTCACGCTGACTGACCGCCGCGTCATCAGAGATACTGCGCTTTTCGGGCGTCCGGTTAACGACGGAAGCAGCCCGACAAGCACCACCTACAGTGCACTTTCCAAACTCATGCGTTCCGAAGACATCACGAAAACCGATGAAGCGTTTGAGCTCACGGATCCGTTTTTCAGGCGCTGGGTTCTTGCCTTCACGAGCTGAAGCCGCGTCAATAATCCGTGAGCAAAAAGAGCATGTAAAAAGGTATGGTCAGAATATTGCCGTTTCGTCCAACGTTATAGCGTCCGACCTTAATTGCACTCTCCACGTGATACTTTTCCGGGTGCTTGAGAATCGTCTTTGTGCTTTTCACATTACCGCTCGTTGCCTTCACTTCAAGCGGAACACATTTACCTTTGTACCGGATCAGAAAATCCACCTCCAGACCTGAGGTCTTTTGGAAGTAATAAATTTTTCTGCCCATTTTTGTAAGAATATCGGCTGCGAGATTCTCAAAAATAGCCCCCTTACTGCCCGTGAGATTTCCGGTCAGAATATCGGCTGCCGTACCCCTTTCAAGCATCCCGATAAAAAGCCCCGTATCCGCCAGGTAGACCTTGAAGCAGTCCTCCATCGAAAAAACCTCCAGCGGCAACTCCGTGATGGTCACATTACGACAGCGATGGATAAGGCCCGCATCCTCAAGCCACTGCAGCGTGCCGAGGTACTCGCTGGCGCGTCCCCCCTTTTTCACCTCGGAATACTTAAATTTCTTGTTCTCTTTAGCCAGTTGCCTCGGAATGGAGTCAAAGCACTCCTTGATGCGCGTCTTGTCAGAACCCTGCGCATATTTCGTCATATCGCCGCGATAGGAGTTAAGCAGATCACGTTGCTTTTGCAGCACCAGGCTCATGTTGTGCGTTGTAATAAAGGCATCCACAACAGCCGGCATTCCTCCGATTGCCGCGTACTGAAGCAAGAGCTCATGCATCCGTCCGTGTAACGGCTCCGGCACCGGCGTTTCAGATACCAGAGCATTCTTAAGCATTCCGACCGCTGCTTCAGGAATACCGTTAGCCCAAAGGAATTCCTCGAAATCCAGCGGCCGCATCGTCAGTGTCGTCTCATAGCCAACCGGTATCGATGACGCGTCATCACCATGACCGTTCACGCCGAGCAGCGACCCTGTGGCAATAACGTCATAACGCCCGTCCATCTTAAAAAACTTCAGTGCAGTACGCGCCTGCGGACACTTCTGAATTTCATCCACGACGATGACGGTTTTACCGGGAACAAGCGTTAAAGTTTTGCCCAACTGCGCTGAAACCATCATCATGATCTGGTCAACCGCCAGCGTCCCCTCAAACGCCTGTCCTAACTGCGGATAGGCTTCAAAATTCAAATACACCACATGAGTGTAATTTTTGCGCGCAAAATCCAGCACAGAGTAGGTTTTTCCGCACTGCCTCAGCCCTTTGACAACCAGCGGCATCCGATTCGGATCGCTTTTCCATTCCAAAAACTTCGAGTAGATCTTTCTCTTCAGTGACATACGAATAAAACAGTCTATTATCAATAAATTAACTATGTATTTAATATTTTTTCAAGCGACTTTTTGTTTAATCTTACATTTTTTATAGCGACTTTTCGTATCAAATTTACATTTTTTCAATGGAGTTTTCATACAAATCAAACACTTTTTATAGCGACTTTCAGCTACTAATAAACATTTTTTCAAGGGACTTTTTATCCTATCTCTACATTCTTTCAAGCGACTTTCAGCGTAATTTTCCTTGCCTCTGATGCCACGGCTTCAACGGTCTCGGGCATCTTCCGCTCACGGGAAATCAGATAGATTGCGTGCTTTAACTGTGCGTCAGGAAGCCTTTGCACATACAGCCGCCCGTTGTCATCGGGGTACTGCCGGAAGACAGAGGAGACAACAAGCGCCCACCCCACCCCTTTTTCCACCAGCGAAAGCATCGTGCTGTTGTTGTCGACTTCGATGCGCTGAGGAAAATCAAAGCCCAATGTGCTGATGAAACTTTCGTTCAGCCGGCCGCCACCGCCCTCGCGGACAAAACGGATTAAGGGCAGACCGCAAAAGCGCAGATCGTCCCAACTCCAGGGGCCCTTTTTCTGTGCTGCCAGGTCTGCCGGAAGCACAATCACGGCGTCATCCTCGTAAATGAGCGCTCTGGCAACACCCTGCACCTCAGAAAACGCGCCCGTCACAAAGGCAAGATCGATTTCGCGCTTCTGCAGACTTTCCAGCAGCTGCGGTGACGTACTGGTCGTCGCGGTGATGCCGCTCACAAGCGGCAGAAGGTTTTTCACGGATTGCGCTTCTTATCGGTCAGGCCTGCGTCAGTTGAGGCTCAGACTGCATATACTCTCATCAGCATCGGCAGCCGCCTGTTTTTAAGGCGACAACCTCTGCCACACCAGCAAAAAAACCATCCGCCGGCGTCCGCCCCGGCCTCCCCAAGGACTCCGCCATGCCCGACACCCTCACCCCCGCCGTCCGCAACCTCCAAGCGCGCCTTGCCGCCAGCTTGCCGGATCTTTGTCTCACCGGGGCCGTCGCGGCCGATGTTTTTAACGGCGTGTGGCTTACGGGAGTCGACGTGCTCATAACTGGTGACCGCATCACGGGACTTGTTCCCACGGGCAGCGTCAAAGCCAGAGAAATCGTCGATCTCACCGGAAAAACCATTCTTCCTGCGTTTATTGACTCGCACGTGCATATCGAAAGCTCGATGCTCACGCCGGCGCATTTCAGCGATCTCGTTGTCCCGGAAGGCACGGGGACCGTCGTTGCCGATCCCCATGAGATTGCCAATGTACTGGGAACCGAGGGCATCCGTTTCATGATCGAAAACGCCGAAGGCTGCCCGCTTGACATCCGCTTCATGCTGCCTTCCTGCGTACCTGCAACGCCCTTTGAGCACGCTGGCGCCGTGCTTGAAGCCGACGATCTTGCCCCCTTTTTTAACGATCCCACGGTACTGGGCCTGGCCGAAGTCATGAACGTACCCGGGGTGTTGGCGGGCGACGAAAAACTACTCAAAAAGATTGCGCTTGCCCGGTCTTTGGGGCGGCCTGTGGACGGTCACGCGCCGGGCGTCAAAGGCATTAATCTGCAACGCTTTGCCGCGGCCGGCATCACAAGCGATCACGAGTGTTCCACGCCTGAGGAGGTAAGAGAGCGCATTGCCTGCGGCATGGCCGTTAACTTGCGCGAAGGGTCTTCAGCACGCACGCTCAGAACGCTGCTGAAAGCCGTCACGCCGGAGAACGCCGCATCCTGCCTTTTCTGTAACGACGACGCGCACGCCTGCGATGTCAAGGCACGCGGGCACATGCAAAAGCACCTCAGAATCGCGGTTGAGGAAGGACTTCCCGCCATGGAAGCCGTACGTATGGCGACGATTAACGCCGCACGGCACTACGGTCTGAAAGAAGTCGGAGCCGTGGCACCGGGCTGGCGCGCTGATCTTGCGGTGGTCGACGACCTCACGGACTTCAACGTAACGGACGTGTTTTTAAAAGGCCGCCTTGCCGCACAAGAGGGCCAGATCATTTGGAAAGCCCCCGTCAAAACAATTCCCGACACCGTGCTCTCGCGCGTCAATACCGGGCCGCTCTCAGAAAAGACCTTTGCACTCCCGCTCACCGGCAGGCAGGCGCGTGTGATCCGGCTTGTGCCAAACGATCTTCTCACCGAAGAAGACATCCGGCCCGTGGTGACCTCAGACGGCCGTTTTGACGCCGCCCGCAATCCGGGCCTGGTGAAGCTTGCCGTCATTGAACGGCATCACGCCACAGGAAACCGCGGTCTTGCAATCCTTTCGGGTTACATCCGGGAAGATGCACGCATGGACGGCGCCGTTGCGGTCACCGTCGCCCACGACAGCCACAACCTCATCATCGCGGGCGGCAGCGATGCGGATATGCTCACGGCGGCTGAAGCACTTCGCTGTACCGGAGGCGGCATGGTTTTGGTGAAAAAGGGGCACGTTGAAGCGCTGCTCGCGCTTCCCGTTGCCGGTCTCATGACAACGGAGACAGCCGAAGTCTTTATTGAAAAACAAGCGGCGTTTTACGCGAAACTGCGTTCTCTTTTTGACTTTGCCGAAGGCATTGACCCGGTGATGACGATGGCTTTTACCGCCTTACCCGTCATTCCGGCCGTCAGGCTCACCGATATGGGACTTTTTGATGTGACGCGCTTTGCGTTTACCACGGTTGAGGTCTGACAAAAACGGGAGCATCCAGGCTCCCCGCTCTTAACCTCACCCGGCCTTACTTCATCCAGGGAGCCTTTTCCTCGCAAAGCACGCCGTCCGTAGCAGTAAAGCCCTCAAGACTTCCGGCCTTAGCCTGAATGCAGATGTAGCTCATGCCTTCCGCTCCCGCTTTTAAAGCGCGTTTACCAGCAGGCGAAATCCGAAACCAATCGCCCTTCATGACGGGATGCGTCTCCCCGTCAAGCCAGAGTTCACCGCTTCCGGCCAACACGCCGTAAACCTCTTCGTTTTTGGTGTGCGCGTGCACAAAAGGAATGCCGGCGCCCGCGGGCAGCGTATTCACCGATACCTCGCAGCCCGTAAGTCCCAGCGCGTCATGCAGTTCCTGACGGGCTGCATCACCCGTGTGCAGCAGTGCAAAGTTGTTGTTTGTCACTTTGATGGTCTCCTAAATTGTTCGTCTGCGAACAAAATGACCGCAGACAATGTAGTTAAAGAAAAAAATTGGTTTTCAGGAAAAGTTACCCGACATCCGGTCCATGAGCCCCTCGAAGACCCGAAGCTCTTCTTCGGTAAAACCGGCGGAAAGGTCTTTGATAAGCGCCTCAGACACCGCTTCAAAAATGCCCTCAATCTTTCGGCCCTTCTCGGTTAAAGCGACCGTTATGCGCCTCGCATCCTCGGGATCAGCTGTTTTTTGAAGCCACCCTGCTTTCACCAGGCGCCCCACCATCACCGAAACCGTTGACTTGCAGCGGTGCGTTTTTGCCGCGAGTTCCGTAAGCGGCAGGCTCTTCTCGGCAAAAAGCACCGTAAAAATATCCCCGTGGCAGGGCTCAATATCGGTGATGCCGTGTTGGGCCAAAAGCGCTTCGATACGGGCGCGCGTCAAAGCATGCAGACGGGCGATCTTTCGCGGCAGCTCTTGGGCCGGTGACGGTGTATGTTTATTTGTTCGCATACGAACAATATAGCGGAAGCAAAGAAAAACCGCAAAGTTCGCCTGACTGACCGACAGCTCAATGGAAATCAGCACGGAATTCAGCGGGTTTGCCGGGGTTTTTATGGATTTCTCGGATAACCGCGGATAAGTTGGTAAGAGTCGGCGCTAACCCGCTCCCGCGAAAATCCTCTGAGGAGAGCAAAAGCCGCTCTGTCAGTCACCCGACACAGCGGCTTACGTGTTCTGCGGCCGTTGGAAATCAGTGGTTCCTTAACGCTGCAAACGCCTGCTCGAGATCCGCAATGAGATCCGCCGGATCTTCCAGGCCCACCGCCATGCGGATCATCCGGTCAAAGGGAACCTTCCCGGTCGTGCGCTTTCCGTAACTCATCACGAGAAGACTCTCGTAGCCGCCCCAGGAGTACCCGCGGCCGATGAGTTTTAAGGCGTCCACCATGGGTTCCAGTTTCCCCGCCCACTCGGGCTTAAAGCGCACACCGAACAGGGGTGACGCTCCCTTATAGTCCCGCTTCCAGAGCGCATAGTCGGGGCTATCGGGGTCTGCGGGCCAGAGAATGGCTTCGACTTCAGGCTGCGCCTTAAACCAGGCGATAACCTGAGCGGCGCCATCTTCCGCGGCCTTCATGCGCGCGGCCATGCTGTGCAGTCCCCGATACGCGAGATAAACGTCGTCCGAAGGCGTTGCCTGACCGGTGTCGGCCACAAGCTGAAAGACGGGCTTCCAGGCTTTTTTGTTGCAGATCACCACGCCCATCATCAGGTCAGAAGCCCCCGCAATGTACTTCGTTGCTGCGTGGATAACCATGTCAACGCCGTGATCCAAGGGCTTAAAGTACAGAGGCGTTGCCCACGTGTTGTCAATGACGGATATGACGTTGTGCTTACGGCACACGGCGGCAATCGCGGGCACGTCCTGCAGCTCAAAACTGTGCGTACCCACCGTTTCCATCATCACGAGTTTGGTGTTTGCGCGGATGAGCTTTTCAATCCCGGCGCCGATTCTGGGTTCGTAAAACTCCACCTCCACCCCAAAGCGCGTGAGCACGTTTTCGGCAAAGTCGCGCGTGGGGCCGTAGACCGTGTCGGCAAAGAGCGCATGGTCTCCGGCGCTCACAAAAGCCATCAGAGGCACTGTGCAGGCCGCAAGCCCCGTTGAAAACGCCCAGGCGCCGACGGCTTCAGGGCCCTCAAGGGCTTTTAAAGCCTCATAAAACGCTTCATGCGTGGGTGTGCCCCAGATCCCGTAAGTGGGGGAGTCCTTGATGCCGGTATTGCGGTGCGCTTCGCACTCGTGCATGCGGTGCACGGACTCAAAAAGCACGGTGGAAGCTCTCACCACCGGGGGATTGACGTACGGAAAAGCCGGATTAAAAGGGCGCCCTGCGTGCGTGAGCAACGTTTTGTCGCCCGGCGTTTTGTTGGTCATGAAAAGTTCCTTACGACACAAGTCCGGAAAGGATACAGCCAAATGTAACGGCGGCGCCTGAGCACTTTTGAGGCATTACCGCGAGACTGCGTCTTTACCATGCTGCCCGATCTCTTTCACAATGATCCGACCCATTTCACAAACCGGTCACGGCTGGTTTTTCTAACGCCTAATCTGACAAAAAACGGCCTAATCTAACGTTTCTAACGTTAGATTCGACAGATTACGCATCAGCCGGCGACAAAAACGCCGCTCCCGGCAAAGGAAAGCGGCGCTGAGAAGCTTTACGTCCGTAATGCGGTCTTCAGGCCTTAAAGCGTTTCCAGAACGAAGAGCCCGTTAAAACCACGACCATCACGAGCGCCACACCGAAAGCGAGGATGCAGCACTGCGCCATGCTCATGAACTTCCAGGCCGGAATCAGATACCAGCTGTCGGCGCTGTTATACATGTTGATCAAAAACTGCTGCGCGGAAGAAAGCACCGTACCGTCAGGCACCACCGCCGTGTCGTAGCCGCAGTCACCGGTGGGCAAAAACCAGTCCGGCGCCCACTTTTCCAACGCAAGCCCGAAGGGATACTTCGGTTCCAGAGAGCACCCCTGCATCCCGAAGACCGCCTCCATATCGTCACCGTGAATCGCGTGATGAATGGCCGAGAGCTTAAAGGAGCACATGAGGCCGTAGACCGCCCCGTAAACGCTCACCACGAGCCCGACGAGCTTCAGAATGAGGTTTTTGGGATTAATGACGGTAATCAAAGCGCCCAAAGCAACCACCAGGAACCCAAAGCGGATGTAGACGCACTGCTCGCAGGGCTTCATGTAGAGCCACACCTGAAACACGTTGTGCGCAATCACAACGAGGGCGCAGCTTAAAAAGATAATGAGTAACCACGGCCAGCGCATGTCTGACCAACGGGCAATTTCTCCGACGGGATCGGCCTTAAGGCGCCCCGACCAAGACATGCATTGCATAGTTTTTCTCCTTTGCGCCACCGGCTTACTTCATGGCCGCGAGTTCTTTCACAAGCGAGACCATGCCGTCAAAGTTACGGATGCTCTTGGTCATAATCAGGTACTTGCCGTTGACAACGTAAGCGGGAATACCCTGGATCTTCGCGACGTCATAGGTGACCTTCCAGCTGTCGGCCAAGGCCGTCACGGCAGCATCCTTTTTCGCGGCTTCGTAGTCGGCGGCGGTGAGGCCCGTGGCGTCGGTCATGGTCTTCAAAAACGCCGATTCGCCGGCCGTCCACCGCTCCTGCTTACGGTGGTAGGCGTTGTAGATCGCGTCCTTGGCTTTCTTAAAGAGCGAATTCTTGTCTTCAATGGAAACACCGGCTTTTTCGTCCCGGAGCATGCACATCGCAAGAAACACGCTTGCGCAGCGGCCGTAGGTTCCCTTGGTTTCGAGGTGCATCGGCTTAAATTTCAAGCCCACCTCTTTTTCGATGCGCGGCAGCACCCGCGGATCAACACCCACGTCGTACTTGTAGCAGAACGGGCAGTCGTAGGAGAAGACCTTAATGAGCGTGCCTTCGGCGTTCGGGAGCGGTTTATCGAGCACCACATACTGGGTGCCCTTTTCGGCGGCGAAGGCCGAAAGTGCGGTGGAAGTCAGTCCGAAAGCGGCCGCGGCGGCCACGAGAGTTCTGCGCTGCATGATGTGCTTATCCTTTGAAGTATGTCGGTTACCGCACACAGGCTTACGCTGTGTGCTTTTATGTACGGGCAGTTTAGGTGCAGGACCCGTTTTGCGAAATTGACGATTACAGCGAGCAACATCCGCAAACCGAAACACGATTATTCAAAAAATGAAAAAAGCGACCGAAGCCGCCTCTTTTTTGATAATCACGCGCTAAAGCGTAAGTGCCCGTGTGCGCAGCACATCAGCCGCACTCAACCCGCTCAGGCCTTTTTGCAGACGTGACTTCTCTCGTCGTAAATACCCTGAACGTACACATTGTGATCGCGGTCCACGCTCACGATGCCGAGCACATTGTGCGGGAGCGACCGCTCCACCATGCCTTGGTTCACTGAATTTCCCGCAGGAAGCCCGGGGCTTGAGCCCCGGGAGGAATGCGGGCTTTCGAAATTTTTTAATCTTGGAGCAAACGCAGCCAAACCATGCACATAGTTTTCGCTTAAGGTATATTCAGCCGCTATGAAATCGCGCACACCGTCCTTTGTCATCGAGCTGGGCCTGAAAATCGGAGAGGATCAGGAAAGTGCACTGGAGACCTACTTCTCCGATGCACGCCAGCTCTTCAATGCTGTTCTTGGAACAGCAAAGAAACGCGTGCGCGCCATAAAAAGCACTGAAGCATGAAAGCTCACGGCCGCGATGCCCAAGGGCAAAGACCGCAACAAGCGGTTTAAGGAAATTCAGAAGTCCGCCCGCCTTTCCGAGTATGCCCTGCATGATGTCGTGAAAGAGCACCGTGCCAAGGGCGGCTTTACAAAGCGCATCGGCATCAACGAAGCGCAGAAAATTGCCACACGTGTCTGGCAGGGCATTGAGCGCTGGCTGCTTCATCAGGGCGGTCAGCCGCGGTTTAAGAGTGCTAAACGGGGCTTGCACAGCGTTGAGGGAAAATCAAACAAAACAGGGTTGCGTTGGAAGGCTAAGACGTGGACGCTCGAGGTTCTGGATCTGGTGATAAAGGCTGAAGCGCCGGATGCCTGGCAGAAAGAAGCTCTTCTTTCAGCAACAGATCCGTCCGGTTTTAAGCGTGTCAAATACTGCCGTCTTGTCCGGCGGATGATCCGCGGCCGTATGCGCTACTTTGTTCAGCTCATTGTCGAAGGCGTACCGCCCGTCAAGCACGTTTATGCTCCCAAGGATCTCAAGGTGGCTGTTGATCCGGGCCCGAGGACCATGACTTTTTACAGCCCCGAGTGGCAGCAAAAGATTTTGGTAAGCGCGGGCACTGTCTCTCAGGAAAAGGAGATTGCGCGTCTTTTACGTGCCATGGACCGCTCCCGCAGAGACACGAATCGGGAGTGCTGCAACGCGGACGGCACCGTTAAAGCCGCCGGAAAAAAGATTGTCTANAGCAGTCCTTCGCCGGAACCGACGGATCGAGCTGATGAAGCCCGTAGCCGTAGAGCGGTTGCGTTTTAAATGTTCCTGTGGTGCAGGGGACGCCCGGGCAGACAAGGCCTCAAAAACCTTGCCTGTTACGGGAAAGCCTGCACCGTGTCAGGAAACCCCGCGCTTTCAAGCGCGAGTTGTTTAGCGGCCGCGGGAATAAAGAAGGCGCCGAGCGCAGACTGGATAAAAAGACGACGTTTCATTTTTTGGGTTTGATGCTTAAACCGGATACGCCGTGCCGAAACACCGCGGCAGCGGGCAGAGGCGTTGTCCTTTCGGCGGCACACCGGTTGTATTGGGATCTTCTGCCTGTGTGTGCTGCATTGTGCGATGCTGCTGTGTCAGCCCAATGGCAGGGCTCTGACGGATCCATGACAAAAAGACGAAAGACGGCGGACTCTTTTTTGAGTCGGGGCAGCCGGAAGACAACAAGCAAATAATTTTTTCGGGCCGCCGGGCCCAGTCCGGACCGGCGCCGCACGTTTTTCTGCTTTAAAACCTCAGCCATACCGGCCGATCCCCGGTTTTTGCCTTTCCTGCCTGTGTTTTTTTCGTCTCAACCTGTCAAGCGACACAGAAGCTGATCCCAAAAACGACATAAAACCTGACCCACCCCGGCAGGAACATTTTGTCCGGCGTTAGCCCGTCACTGCTGCTAAGCAGTGGCGTAGGCCGCAAAAAGCCCTCTGAACCACTGCATGGCCGGATCGCGCGCGACGCGCTCGTGCCAGATCAACTGCGTGTAAAAGAACTCCCTCCCCTTGGTGTTGTCCAAAGGAACTTCGGCCGGAATCACCACAATAAGGTAAGACTTACCGCTTGCCGGATCGAAAACACCTTGGATAGAACCGTCTTCGGAACGTTTGACGGTGAGAACCGTGGCCCCTAAAATTGTCTCATAGGAATCAGCAACGGCTCCTCCTCTCGTTCGGCCAGGTGTAGGGCGAGAGTCAGTAGCTCCGTGGACGTCAAAGGCCGGCACGGTGTCACCCGTTGTCTCGTTCCGATAGCCGCTCAGCAACCAATTGTTGTATGGGCGGTTTTTTACGAGCACAACGGTCACACCGGAATGCGTAATAACCTTCGAGGGGCTTTTAATCGTCTGCTGCATTCTGAGCGCTGTCTGCATCGGAAGCGTTGCGGTGAAATCTGTTTCCTGCAGAATTGTCGGCACTGACAGAAAGTACGGCACCACCACCGCGCAGTCCTGCACGTCTTCCCCGAGGTAGGTGCGCTCGTCCAACGAATAAAACGAGGTCTGTGAAGCGGACTCGTTGGAGATTCTCACTTTGCGGTACTTTGCGATGTCGTCTGTCGTCACCTTCCCTTTTTCTTCATAAAGCGCTTGAAGCGGATGGCCTTCTCTCACACAGAGCGCGTACTTCACGGGATAAAGCCGCAAAGACCCGTAGCCGTGCGGCAGCGTGAGCGTTGAAGGGAACACAGCACAATCGAGATGCCCGTTTTCAAGTTCAGCCAGAAGGTTGGAGCCCACCTGCGCGACCTCAAGCCTTGCGTGCGGGGCCTCCTTGAAAAACACCCTCACCACTTCCGGCATCACCGCAAAAAGCGCGTTATCCACCGCTCCGATCCGGAAGGTCTTCGTAAGTTTCACGGGATCAAACACGGCGGAGTGCGTAAGCGCCCCGGCCCTTTCCACGATGTCGCTCACCAAGGGATAGAGCTCCAGAGCGCGCTCTGTGGCGATCGAATCCGGCATCGAGCGCAGAAAGAGTTTGTCGTCAAAAACCTCCCGGAGTTTTTTCATCGTGCGCGAGGCGCCTGAAAGGCTCAGCGAGCAGCGTTTGGCGGTTTCCGAGAGCGAGAGCTCCTCGCAGAGCGTCACGAAAAAGACGAGGTCTTCAAGCGTTAAGGCCCCGAGCTTTTCATTTTCTAAAAATTGGTTCGTCATTTTTTGCAAGAGTGATGCCGTATCTCTCGATAGTAACGCCGGGCACTCACTTTTAGACTCGTTTTCAACATTTAAGGCGCGCTGATCCGACCGATTTCCCTTCCCCCGGTCTCTGGCGGCTTTAAAGCACTTCACTTCCAACCAAAGGAGACAATCTCCATGCAGGTCAAAAAGACATTTCTGAGCGCAGCCTGTGCCGTTGCGACCTTAACCGTGAGTTCCGGCGCCTTTGCTATCGGCGGCGCCTCAGGCCCCCACGTCACCTATCCCACCACCGGCAAAATCGGCGCGGTGAACATGAATCCTTACGGCATTGCGCCCTTAACAGCCGTGATCCGTAACGGCGGCTACACCTTAACCGACGTCACTGTGCGCATCGTCCCCAAGCAGGGCGGCCAGGAAATCAAGTACAAGGTGAGCGACACCCAGGTGCGCACCCACGGCGGCATTCCGGTTTTCGGTCTTTATCCCGACTACCGCAACACCGTTGAAGTCTCCTACACGAAGTTCGCGAACGGCAAGAGCGAAAAGGTCACCAACGAGAAGTACCACATCTACGCGGGCCCCGCAAACCTCCGCACGGCAGGCTACGCGGGCGTTGACTCGGCTTTCCCCAAGGCCGAAGTCAAAAAGATGGATCCGGCCTTTTCCGACCGCCTCTACCTTGTGAACAACATGATCGCGGCAACACCGGATTCCACCCGCGCGGTGTGGAACAACCCCATGGGCGGGGCTCTGGAATGGAACCGCTATCCCTTAAACGCGATCTATGACACCAAGGGCGAAATCCGCTGGTACATGGAGCCTTCTTCGATCTACAACAACAACGACATCTACCGTGCCGGCATCATGATGGGGTTCCGTCAGAATAAGGACGGCGCCTTTACCTGGGGCTACGGCCAGAGATACGTGAAGTACGACCTTATGGGCCGCGAGATCTTTAACCGCAGACTCCCTGACGGCTACAACGACTTCTCCCACGCTATGGACGCGATGCAAAACGGGCACTACCTCGTGCGTGTTGCATCCTCTGATCACGTCCGCGCTGACGGCAAGCACGTGCGCACGGTGCGCGACGTCATCATCGAAGTCGATCAGAACGGTAACGTCGTTGACGAATGGCGCCTCTTTGACATTCTCGATCCCTACCGCGACAACGTTCTCAAGGTCCTTGATCAGGGTGCGGTGTGTCTCAATATCGACGCAAGCCAGGCCGGCAAGACCTTGTCTGCCGAGCAGCTGGCCGAACAGGATAAGAGCGACAAGTTCGGTGACATCGTGGGATCCGGTGCGGGCCGCAACTGGGTGCACGTCAATTCCGTTGACTACGACCCGACAGATGACTCCATCATCATTTCTTCGCGCCATCAGTCGGCGCTCATCAAGATCGGCCGCGACAAGAAGGTGAAGTGGATCATGGGGTCGTCGGAAGGCTGGAAGAAGACCTTTGCCGATAAGGTTCTTAAGCCCGTTGACAGCAAGGGTACCCCCATCAAGTGCGAAGGCAGCAAATGCGAAGGAGGCTTTGACTGGACGTGGACGCAGCACACCGGCTGGAGAGTGGACAGTAAGTCCGACAAGAATATCTTTACGCTCTCAGTCTTTGATAACGGCGACGCCCGCGGGATGGAACAGCCACCGCTGCCGGATATGAAGTACAGCCGCGCCGTGATCTACAAGATCAACCAGAAGAAGATGACGGTTGAGCAGATCTGGCAGTACGGTGAAGAGCGCGGCCACGCCTGGTACAGCCCGGTGACGTCGCTTACCGAATACATGCCCGACAAGAACTCGGTCTTTGTGTATTCAGCCACCGCAGGTGCAAACTTTAACTTTAAGACAGGTGCCTTTGAGTCGGCTCCGAACCCCTACATCGATGAATTCAAGTGGGGTGCAAAAGAGCCGTCCGTCGAAATCCAGCTCAAAAACACCTCGGGCTATCAGGCTATGCCCGTGGATCTGAAAAAGGCTTTCTCGCAGTAATCCTGCGTCAATGACCTGACACCTGAAATCCCCTGCCGGTGAGCCCTGCAGGGGATTTTTCATGCCCGCCGCATGTAAAGAAGCGGATAGGGCCTCCCTTCTTCATCCGTGTCTGTGCGCTTATACGTTTTAAACCCCATGTGCTCGTAAAAGCCCACGGCCTCGTGGTTATCTTCGTTCACGGTGAGTTCGTTCACGCTGTACGTTTCAGCGACAAACGTCAAAAGCACCCGTCCCAGGCCCTCACCCCGCAACTCAGGGAGCAAAAAGAGCATCTCAAGGCGCTCTCCCTCAACCCCGGCAAACCCGAGCACGCGGCCCCAGCGTTCTGCGACAACCAAATGCGCCACGGCCCGGAAAGCCTGAGGCACAAAGCCCCTGATTTCGGCGATGCCTTCGGGCGTCAGGAAGGTATGAGTGGCTCTTACGGAAGCCTCCCAAGGGGCGGTGAGTTCAGCAATGAGTTTGTTCTTGCGTTCAGTGACTTCCCGGACTGTGATATCGGTCGCGTGCATGGCTTATGACGTTTTGTGGCTGACGGATCCGGCAATGAGGGACCTCAGCCACTGCGCTGCCGGGTCCGTGTGCGTACGCCGGTTCCAGATGAGTTTGGGTTCAAAGTCGGCGTGCAGGACGTCAGGAACCGGCACAGCGGCCAGGGACCCTCCGGGCAAAACGGTGTCAGCAAGCATTTCGGAAGCCTTCAAAAGAAGGTCCGAATGCTTCACCATCTCAACGGCACTGAAAAAGTACGGAGTCCTGACGGCAACCGAGCGCTCACGCCAGGCTTCAGGCCCCATGGTCATCATGCGCCGGTAGAGCCACGTCGGCCGAAAGACAAGCTCCACAAAACGAAACTTCAGAATGTCTTCAAGGCTCGGGCCTTTGCCCGCTGCGCGGCAGGCCAACGCCAGGGGATGGTCTTTCCTCATCAAAAGAACCGAACGGCAGTGCTCGAGCGTGAGACTCATGCAGTCCGCGGGGATCTCATCCACCGGGGAAATCGCAAAATCAAGCTCTCCGTTTTGAAGGTCGGAAGCCCAGTTATTGGCAAATTCCACAATCTCAAGTTCCACGCCCGGCGCCAGCCGCGCCGTCTGTGCCGCGGCGGGCGCCACAAAGAAAACCCCGTGATCCACACAGGCAATCCGGAAACTCCGCTTGAGGCTTGCCGGATCAAAAACGGCGGGTTCCAGAAGCTTTTCCATGTCAGAGAGCACAGCCTGTGCTTTTGCCGCGAGTTCCAGGGCCCGCGCGGTGGGCGTAAGGCCCCCGGCACAGCGGGTAAAGAGCGTGTCGCCGAAAAGATCTCTGAGTCTTGCGAGCGTTCTTGAAGCGGTTGCTGCGGGCATATCAAGCGACTGCGCCGCGCGCACGAGGTTTTGGGTTTCAACAAGGGCTTTCAGGAGCAAAAGCGCCTCGCGGTCAAGATTCTCTTTTTTCATGGAAGAAACGGGCCAATTCCGATTCTGATTGTTCGGACGCGGAAATTCACAATAGCAGAGTATCAGGGCGATATCTAACCTAACACCCAGGCATTAAGCCCACGCACATCACCAAAGAAAGACTCATGAGGAGACAACCCATGTCCCGTATGTCCTTTTCCGTTAAAGCCGCTGCAGCGCTTGTTTCAGCTGCCTTTCTCGCACCCGCCGTTACGCTCGCGGGCGGGGGTTCGAGCGGCCCCACGGTGCACTATGTCACCCAGGGCCAGATCGGCGAACTGATCGGCAACCCCTACAAAATTGCGCCCTTGACAGCCGTCATTAAAAACGGCGGCTATGTTTTAAAGGACGCCACGGTGCGCATCGTTCCCAAAAAGGGCGGTCAGGAAATCAAGTATCACGTAAGCGACACGGCGCTTCGCACCCACGCCGGCATTCCCGTTTTCGGTCTGTATCCGGACTACGTGAACACCATCGAAGTCTCCTACACCATTGTTGACGGCAAGAAAACGAAGCGCGTTGAAAAAGAGGTCTACCGCACCTACGCTCCCGCGGTCTACACCGAAATCAACGGCTCTCAGGCGCAGCACAAGAATATGTTTGAGACCGAAGTAAAGAAGGTCGCGCCGGAATTCTCCGACCGCCTCTACTTCATCAATAACTTCCTTTCCACGGGCGGGAAACTCGCCCGTGTCGTCTGGAATAACCCGATGGGCGGCGCTCTCGAATGGAACTACTATCCGCAAAACGCCATCATTGACACCAAGGGCGAAGTCCGCTGGTACATGTACGTCGATCCCATTTACGACCCGGAAAATATCTACAAGGCGGGCATCATGATGGGCTTTCATCAGACCGCGGACGGGATGCTTACCTTCGGCTACGGCCAGCGCTACGCCAAGTACGACCTTCTCGGCCGCGAAGTCTTTAACCGCAGGCTTCCTGCGGGTTACGCGGACTTCTCGCACGCCATGGATCCCGCACAAAACGGCCACTACTTCCTGCGTGTTTCCTCAGCTGACTACCGGCGCCCCGACGGTAAGCGCGTGCACACCGTGCGCGACGTGATTCTGGAAGTCGACAAGGACGGTAACGCCGTCGATGAATTCCGTCTCTTTGAGATTCTCGATCCCTACCGCGACAACGTCATTAAGGCGATGGACCAGGGTGCCGTGTGCTTAAATATTGACGCCACGAAGGAAGGTAAGACGCTTTCCGCGGAAGAACTCGTTGCGATGGATAAGAACAACAACTTCGGCGATATCGCGGGTGTGGGTGCGGGCCGCAACTGGGCGCACGTCAATTCCGTTGACTACGACCCGAGCGACGACTCCATCATTATTTCTTCCCGCCATCAGTCAGCGCTTGTGAAGATCGGCCGCGACAAGAAGGTGAAGTGGATCGTGGCGTCCCATGAAGGCTGGAAGAAACCTTATCAGGATAAGCTTCTGACACCGGTTGACGCCAAGGGTAATCCCATTAAGTGCGAAGGCAGCAAATGCGAACAGGGCTTTGACTGGACGTGGACTCAGCACACCGGCTGGCGTATCGACGAGATGTCGGACAAGAACACCTTCTATCTCTCGGTGTTTGACAACGGTGACGCCCGCGGCATGGAGCAGCCGCCGCTTCCTGAAATGAAGTACAGCCGTGCCGTCATCTACAAGATCGATCAGAAGAAGATGACGATTCAGCAAGTCTGGGAATACGGCAAGGACCGCGGCTTTGAGTGGTACAGCCCGATTACCTCTGTGACGCAGTACGAAAAGGACAAGAACTCGGTCTTTGTGTACTCCGCGACCGCCGGTCTTAACTTCAAGAACTTCGCCACGGAGGCGCCTAACCCCATCATCAATGAATTCAAGTGGGGTGCTAAGGAACCTTCTGTTGAAATTCAGTTAAAGAGCACGATGGGTTACCGCGCGCTTCCGGTTGATGTGAAGAAGGCCTTTAACCAGTAAGAAACCCCCGGGGCTCTCAAGGGGCCCCGCCGTCACTTTCTCCTCTTTTTGCCCGCCCGGTTTTTTAACCGCGGCGGGATTTTTTCGGCAAATACATCCGGATCGCAGATTGATCTTTTTTCTGCATCTTACACATTGATACCTTAAGGGTCCCGCATCACGGACGAACCCCCATCCAAGGCTTGATGAGACTGGGTTTGCGGCCGATCGGCTCAGCCAATATCCGCCATTGTCTCCGCTTTTTTTAAGTTTCATTTCAGTTTCCTCTGTTTTAATTTTTTCAAGAAAAGCAGTGCAGCTGCCTCCCCCGCCGGAAGTTCCGGTACTGCGAAGACAAATGAGGAAAAACAATGAAAAACGCACTCAAGACACTCGCGCTCTGCTCGGCACTTGCGGCCTCAACCGCAGCGCTTGCTGACGCTGATCAGACCAAGCTCTACGACCCGATGACGGCCAAGGAAAAGGTTGTGATCAACATTGACCTTCTCGGCAAAGACGGCAACACCGCCGTGGGCCGCGTGGTGGCTGTAAACACCCCCTTCGGTGTGGCGCTTTACCCGAATTTGAAAGGCCTCACCCCCGGCATGCACGGCTTTCACGTGCACCAAAATCCGGACTGCGGCATGACGGACGACGGTCTTGGGATGAAGGCGGGCGGCCACTGGGATCCGGAAAAGAAGGGCGTGCACTCCTTCCCGTGGGATAAGAACGGCCACAAGGGTGACCTTCCCGGTCTCTTTGTTGCCGCGGACGGCACGGCTGTGACGCCGGTTCTTGCCCCGAAACTCAAGAGCGTTAATGAATTGAAGGGCCACTCTCTCATGATTCATGTGGGCGGTGACAACTACCACGACCATCCCGCCAAGCTCGGCGGTGGCGGCGCCCGCATGGCCTGCGGCATCATCAAGTAACCGCTGCCTGTACCGGTCTTTGTGCCGGCAGTCAAAGAGCTCTGATTTTTTGTGAAGTCAGAGCTCTTTTTTCATGGAAGGACGATTTTCATCCGTGGTTAAAGAATGCCCGCGGCCGTCAGGCCCCACTTCACCGCCGTCCAGAAGAAAAACACGATGACGGCACTCATCCCGCAGTAGACGGCCATCCGGACCGGCAGAGAACTCACTTGGGCAACAAAGACAAGAAAATCCCGCACGTGAGAGACGGCGGCCAGCACGGAAAGGAGTCCTTTAATGAGCCACACCAACGGACGAAAAACCACTGAAAGCGCCGTGCAAAAGCCGCCTGCTGCGCACTGAGCGTCTCTGCTGCTGTTGCTGTTTTTCTGAGCGGGTTCTGCCATCGCGTGTCCTTGCGGTATCTCTTTGCTGATTCTACGAAATCACAGCCGCCGCAACGCCCGGCATAACGCCGCAACACAACAGAAACAATTCGGGCACACAGGTTTTATGTGCCCCGTGTGCCCGAACCGAGTGTATTTCAGAGTTTGATCAAGGAGAAATTGTCGGTCAGAACCTCCGGTTCGCCTGCACCGGACCGGTCACACCGCGCCGTTCGCCGAAGCAGCCGTTAAGACCGGCTTCAAAGGAGAATCCGTCCGCAGCGTTACCTGTGGTCCAGCCGAGAGAAACAATACCGGTGCTACCTTCCATGTCGGAGCCCCGGAGAGCAAGGCTTCCCTGAGCGTCCGTTGCGCTGCTCTTGGCTTCAGCAGAAAGAATCTGTTCGAAGGTAAGACCCACATAGGGGCGGAAGGCGTCAGAAAGCGCGCATTCGGCAAAGCCACCGATCTGGATACGGTGGCTGTTTAAGCCGTCGTAGTCAAAGCGGGGGGCAGACGCCGTGCCCTGAGCCTGCTCGTAGTCTTCTTTGTCACGCGCGTCAAAGAAGTAGGACACAAAGGCGCGGGTTCTCACGTCAGCCATCTGCAGGTCGTAGCAGGTCCCGAGATGCGCACCCCAGTACATGCTCGTGCGGTGGCCGAGAGGGCAAAGCCCTCACCGAGCTCAGACTACAACCTACTTTTTAGGAACAAAATCGGCGAAAGCTCACTTGACACTCACCGCTCCGTCTCCACGTGTTCTTGCCTCTCGCGCGGCCAAAGCGCCAAATCTATGTCGAGCAGCCAAAGCCAGCGCATCAGCTGCTCAAGACTGATTGCCTGCGGGTGATGTTCAAGGTAGGAAACCCGAGGCTGCGTGATACCCAACCTGAAAGCAACATCTTTTTGAGTAATTCTCAGGTACTTTCTCCGCGCCCTCAAAAGCACGGACATCTGGTTCGGGAGGCGAACAATAACGGGCAGCGGCATACGGATAACCTCTTTCCGAAAACTCTGTTTATCACTATAACGAACATTTTGAAAATATTACTCATAGTGATATTTTGAATTCCGGCAGAAACGCAGACACTTTTGCCAAGATCAGGCGGCGGCAAAACCTTGGAACAAGGCACAATACGTTCCATTACAAACACAACCCAAAAAACAGAAATGTCCAAGATTCTGCTCATTAACGCCCACCCGAATCCCGCAAAGTCTGTCGCGAACAACGCCATCATCGCAGAAGTCACGCGGCGCCTCCCTGAGATCAACGTACACAACATTGCGGACAGCTGCCGTAACGGAGCCTTTGACCTCGCGCTTGAGCACAAACTTCTCACCGATCACGACATCATCGTCTTTCAGTTCCCGCTCTATTGGTTCTCGGTGCCGGGGCTTCTCAAACAGTGGTTTGACGACGTGCTCACCCACGGCTTTGCCTACGGCACGAGCGGCACGGCGTTAAAAGACAAACTGGCCGTCTTTTCCTTTACCGCAGGCGAAGACATTTCTTCTGAGAACCCCGTGATTGACGGCACTCCCGTCAAGGCTATGTGCGCGCCGCTTTTTCTCACGGCCCACTACTGCAGGATGCGAAACACCGATCCGGTCTTTTCGGGCGGCATGATGTTTATCGAAGGCGTCTCCACAGAAGACGACTTAAAGGGCATCAAAGCGCGCGCTCAAGCGCACAGTGAGGCACTCGCCGCGCTTCTTACGAAAGCGGCGTAAATCACAGGCGGGTGTCGTCGGCTTCAAAGACTTTGATGACCTCAAGCAGGGCCTCGCCGTATTTTTCGATCCGGCCGTTTCCGATCCTGTCGATACGGCGCATCTCTTCGATTGTCCCGGGCTTAGCCTGCGCAATTGCTTTGAGCGCCGAGTCCCAGAAAATGCAGTACGCGGGCTGCTCGAGCCGGCGGGCCTCTTCAAGCCGCCAGGCACGCAGTGCCTCAAAAAGAAGGCGCGTCTCTTCGGACGGGTTCCATTCTTCTTTGTTCCCGCGCCGGCCTGACTTGGCTTTCGTTGCCGTCAGGCCGTTTTTGCGCATCGTCACGCGGATTTTTCCTTTGAGAAGCTCGGAGGCCCGGCCGCCTGCAAGCGCAAGGGCACTGTAGCGCTCCGCATCCACCGTAAGAATGCGCAGGACAATGAGTTGGCGGATAAGACGCCTCCACTGATCCGGATCCAAGTCTTTGCCGATACCGAAAGTGGAAAGCTTGTCATGCCCTTCGGCGAACACTTTTTCGGTGGGATTACCCAGCAGTACATCCACGATATGCCGCGCGCCGAAGGTGTGGCCGCTCAGTTTATTGCAACGCCAGATGCAGCTCACGAGTTTCTGAGCGGCGACCGTTGCATCGATAATCTCAGGGGGCTCGAGGCAGTTGTCGCAGTTGCCGCAGGTCTCCGGCGCTTCTTCGCCGAAATAATTGAGAAGCAGCTTTCTGCGGCAGTGCACGGTTTCGGCCAGCGCCAACATCGCGTCAAGCTTAATGGACGAGCGGCGTTTGTAGAGATCGTCCGCGTCACTCATCTCGATTAAGCGCATTTGGTTTACGACATCAGCGAGCCCGTAGCACATCCAGGCTTGCGCGGGTTTGCCGTCGCGGCCCGCCCGCCCCGTTTCCTGGAAGTAGTTTTCAATGCTTTTGGGCATATCGATGTGTGCGACAAACCGCACGTCGGGTTTGTCAATACCCATACCGAAAGCAATCGTTGCGCAGATCACGGCGCCGGGCGTATTGATAAACCACGCCTGATTGTCGTGGCGCATCTGACTGTCCATTCCGGCGTGATACGCCCGGGCATTAATCCCGCGGGCCACGAGTTTTTCGGCCGTGCTCTCAGCTTTGGCGCGCGACAGACAGTAGACAATGCCGCTTTCGCCCCGGTGCTCATCTTCAATAAAGTGCGTGAGCTGGTGCTGCGCATGATCTTTTTCGACAATCCGGTAGCGGATGTTGGGGCGGTCAAAGCTTGCGACAAAGCGTTTGGGATTGACCAAAAGCCGCTCACAGATTTCTTCCCGGGTCGCGAGGTCTGCGGTGGCGGTTAGCGCAACGCGGGGCACCTCGGGCCACCGCTGCCTTAACACCGAAAGCTGCGCATATTCCGGGCGAAAATCATGCCCCCACATACTCACGCAGTGCGCTTCATCGATTGCAAAAAGCGAAAGCCTAACCGTACTTAAAAACTGCAGCGTGCTTTCGAGCACCAATCGCTCGGGCGCAACGTAAAGGATATCGACGTCACCGGCAGCAGCACGGCGCTTGATGTCGGCAACCTCAGGCCAGGCAAGCGTGGAATTGATGTAGGCGGCTTTGACACCGGCGTCGGAGAGGGCCCTTACCTGATCGGCCATGAGCGCAATTAAGGGCGAGACCACCACAGCCATCCCGGAGCGCATCAGCGCCGGAATCTGGTAGCAGAGGCTTTTGCCGCCCCCGGTGGGCATGAGTACGAGCGCGTCGCCGCCCGCGGCCACCGTTTCGATGACGTCTTTTTGAAAGCCGCGAAACGCCGTGAGGCCGAAAACCGATTCCAGAATGTCCTGCGCCGTCTGCGCCAATTTGCTCTCCGAAAACAGGGGCCGTGGGTCCCCAACGATGACGGACGGGATTGTACCTGCGCCGCCCCCGTTGCCGTCTTAAGACAGAAAAAGAAAACCGGCACGTTCACCCGAAAATTTTCGGAAAAACCGTGCCGGTCCGGCCTCCCGTCAGGGGAGACACTTCAGCAAGTTACAGAGGCTTTTTGGCCGCTTCTTCCTGCAGGCGCTTGGCTCTTAAGCAGGCTGCCGCCGTAAAGAGAACGTCCGAAGAAGAATTGAGCCCCGTTTCCGCGGAGTCCTGCAGCACACCGATAATGAAGCCCACGGCCACAACCTGCATGGCGGTACCGTTATCAATGCCAAAGAGGCTGCAGGCCAAGGGGATGAGCATAAGCGACCCGCCCGGCACACCCGCCGCACCGCAGGCGCAGAGCGCCGCGACCGCCGAGAGAAGAATAGCAGTGAACACATCCACCTGAATGTTGAGGCTGTGACAGGCAGCCAACGCCAAAACCGTAATCGTGATGGCGGCACCGGCCATGTTGATCGTGGCACCCAGGGGAATCGACACACCGAACGTGCTTTCCGGTAACCCGAGCTTACGGCAGAGGTTCAGGTTCACCGGGATGTTCGCGGCCGAAGAACGCGTAAAGAACGCGGTCACACCGGACTCACGCAGGGTCATCCAAGTGAGGGGATAGGGATTGCGGCGCGTACAGAACCAGACGATGAGGGGGTTCAGGACCAGTGCCACAAAGAGCATGCAGCCGATGAGAACGAGGAGCAACTGCACATAGCCCACCAGCGCGGCAAAACCGGCCGTGGCAAAGGTGTTGGAAACCAACCCGTAAATACCGACAGGCGCAAAGCGGATCACGACGCGCACGATGAATTCCACGCCGTCGGAGATGTCGTTAACCATCTCGCGCGAGCGGTTACTAGCCTTACGAAGGGCGATACCCATACCGAGGGCCCAGGCAAGAATGCCGATGTAGTTGCCGTTTAAAAGGGCGTGCACGGGGTTATCAACAATACTCATCACGAGGTTGCGGAGCACCTCGAGAATGCCGCCCGGCGCAGAGGCCTTCGCGCCTTCGGTCACAAGTTCAATTGTGACCGGGAAAAGGAAACTTGCCACAACCGCTGTGACGGCGGCGGCAAAAGTGCCGACCAGGTAAATCACCACGATCGGACGCATATGCGTTTCATCGTGCACGTCCTGGTTCGCGACAGCGGCCACCACGAGCACAAACACCAGAACCGGCGCCACAGCCTTTAAGGCCGAGACAAACACGGTACCAAGAAACCCGAGACTCACGGCGGCCTGCGGGGCAAAGTAGGCTGTGAGGGCACCGAGCACCAAAGCAACGAGGATCTGCTTGACGAGCGACCCTCCCAAGATTAGCGGCATGGCGCGGTGCATCAGGGTTTTTCTGTTGACTTCACTCATTTTTATTTTCCGTCAGAGGTAAAACCGCACGTCTCAGGGAAAAAGCCGGCCGCGGAATGAGAATCTGACACCCCGTGCACCGTCTTCGGCATAAACCAACGCCGCCCGCCGTCAGAGTGCAGGCCCTCCTTTTCAAGAGCGCACCTGCAACAACTGCCGGCAGGATCACCTGCGTGCTTAAAAATTGTTTCAATGCAGGGAGAATACGTCACTACAACAGACAAAAGCAACAAAACACGCGCAAAATAGGCACTCTGACCTAGAAAATACGCGCTTTTCGCGTGTTTTCCGGGACCGTTCGGGACACAGGGCCGCGGCAAATCCGTCCGCTTTTCTTTTCATCCCGAAAGCTCTTATCATCAGGCGCATTGCGACCGCTTCATTGTCCCGTTAATCCATGCCCGTCACACCGCGTATCGGCTTTATTCTCGTGTGCATCTTTTTGGATGCCCTCGGTATCGGCCTTATTGTGCCGGTGCTGCCGCGGTTAATCGGAGAGCTTGCCGTCACGCGCGATCTGCAGACGACGTGGTACGGCGCGATTATGTTGAGTTACGGCGTGATGCAGTTTTTAAGTGCACCGTTACTCGGAGCCCTTTCAGACCGCATCGGAAGGCGCCCTGTGCTCTTGGGCGGCATTCTGGGGCTCGGGCTCATGTTTGCGGTGCCCGCGTTTTCCACGTCGCTCTGGCTTATTTTAGGAAGCCGCATTTTGGGCGGGATGCTCTCCGCCAATATGACGGTCGCGCAGGCCTATATCGCCGACGTCACGGTGGGCGTTCAGCGCTTTTCAGGCTTTGGGAAAATCGGTGCGGTTTTCGGTATCGGCTTTGTGCTGGGGCCCGCTCTCGGGGGCGTACTCGGACAGTTTGATGTGCGCTTTCCCTTTATGTGCGCGGCCGTGATTTGCCTTGCCAACTTCCTTTACGGCGCCTTTGTCCTGCCGGAATCCCTTAAAACCCGCGACACGGCACCTCTCTCCCTTAAACGCAACAACCCCTTTGCGGCGGTCTGGGCCTTAATCCGGATGCCGCAAAACCGGCTTCTTGTCACCGTTCTCACGCTTTCAAGCCTTGCGACCGGCGTCTTGCAGTGCACGTGGGCGCTTTACACCGAGTACCGCTACGGCTTTACGCCGTTATTAATCGGCCTTTCGGTCTTTGCTCTTGGGTTGAGCATCTCCTTTGTGCAGGGGTGGCTCCTGCCGCGCCTTGTGATCCGGCTTACACCCCGCAAAATCGTTTTTACGGCGCTTGCCACAGGGACCGCAGCCTTAGCCGTGGTGGCACTCACCGGTAACGGCTTTGTGGCGGCGCTTTTTTGCTGCCTGTACGCGGTCTCAGGCGCCGCAGGCCCCATGATCACCGGGGATATCAGCCGCAGAACCGCGCCGGAACATCAGGGCACAACGATCGGCGCCGTGAGTTCACTCAATTCCCTCACGGGGGCCGTGGCGCCCGCAATCGGCACGCCGTTACTGATGTTTCCCGCAAACGCCCCCGCTGCTTTTACGGCGGGCATGCCCTACTTTGCCTGTGCGCTTTTTATGGGCCTTTCGCTCATTGCTGCGGCGGCTGTGAAAGACACCGAAGAAATACCCCCGTACGCCGGTGACGATACGGGGGAAACCGATTAAGACGCGGCGTCTTTTTTCGCCGGTTCTTCGGCCTTTTCAGCCTTCTCGGGTTTTTCGTCTTTCTCCGGTTTTTCGAGGATGTAATGTTTTTTGTGTCCAAGCGATAATAGCGCTCCCGTAGGGCGCGAAAGGAATCACCGTGGCACACCGTACACCCAAAATAAACGACACCGTAAAATTTACCGACCAGCAGGCCATTCTGAACGATGCTGCAGAGCAACTGATGGAAGCCGGCGGCTTAACGGCCTTAACGCAGGCTCATTTCAACGAAGCGATGAAGATCGTAGCCCAACGCTTCATCAACGCCGCCCTGCAAGGGGAACTGGAGCACCATTTGACACAGGAAGACGAAAATCTCAACGAAGAGGAATCGTCGGCTGAGCGCGTTGAAAACAAACGCAATGGGTACAGCAAGAAAACGCTTCACGGCAATCAAGGCGATATAGAAATCCAGGTTCCCCGCGATCGCAAGGGGACTTATGTTCCCCGCCTGGTACCCAAGCACTCACGGCATTTCAATGACTTCGATGACGCCATCATCGATTTATATGGACGCGGATTGTCTACCCGTGAAATCTCTGAGTTCATCAGAAGTCAGTACCACGTTGAAGTGAGTGCC
>NZ_LT635860.1:126007-410123 GCF_900128485.1 Duodenibacillus massiliensis | reverse complement strand
ACCATCGTCGTGAGCTTTTGGTTCTGTTCCAGCAGCTCAAACACGGCGTTCATGACAGCCTCGTTCATCGCTCCGCTCTTGGCAACATCTCGGGAATTGTTGCGAGCTTGCTCGCGCACAATGTCGTTGGCACCAACCTTGTCGGCAACCGACGTGCAGTAGTTAAGGGCATCCTGAGTGCTTGCCAGATCACCCGCAAAATTGCTGATGGCATCCAAAATGTCCGCAAGATACTCGGGGAGCTTCCCCTTGGCCTCATTGCTTCCACCCCCAGTGATGGGCTTGAGCGTGACATCTTCCTCGTCCTCGGGATTCTTGTCACCGCCCCCCGGAGGAGAAGTTGGATCAGCCTTGAGTTCGTAGTGTGTCAGGATGACCGATGACAAGTCGATATCTTCAGGTTTGATGCCCGAGAGGAGCTTCACAAGGAAGGCACAGTAGTGCGCGAAGCCTTCGAGTTCACCGGAGTTAATGTCGGTGATCTGCGCAATGTAGTTGTAGGCGCTTCCGAACCTCGACAGGTTGGACTTGAAGCGCTTCACGCTTTCGTAGGCTTTGCTGGCTTCCTTGAGATTATTGTCGGCTTGCGCTGCCCGATCTTCGTCCTTGCACAGAACCGCGTTGCGGTGCTCTTCTTCGTACTGCTTGCACAAGTCGTAAGCCGAGTGCAGGCGATCTTCATAGATCTTTGCTGGCTCGGAGAAAAAGACGTTGAGCTGTTGATGCGCAGTCGGATCATCCTTGGCCCCTTGCGCAAAGCGGTGCAACATGGGCGTGAAGTAATCCTCTGTGAAGGTCTGCACGTCTTCTTCCGAGAAGATGCCCACATCAAGAATGGCGCGACGGATTTTGTCGAGTACCTGAACGTCCTGCGCCTCGTTGATCGAGGCACCGCTGTCGTAGAGCTTGAACGCGTTAATGACAGAATCCTTGTCGTTTACAAAGTCGACAATGAAGGTTCTGTCCTTTCCTGGGTAGATACGATTGAGGCGCGAGTAGGTCTGGACAATCTCAACAGGGTTGCCGATAACCTTATCCACGTACATCGCGCAGAGTTTGGGCTGGTCAAAGCCCGTCTGNTTGCAGCAGCTGCGGGGCGTTTGTTCAAGCTGCCTTGGCATGCTTTTCCTCCAACTGCCCATTTTCGGGGTTAAGCCACACCTCTTTGATCGGCGTACAGTTCAGCACTCTCCCGGTGATCCAGCGCTCCGGATGGCGTCTGCGAGCCTCCAGCATCGTCTCCCTGCGTCGGCGTAGCACCTCCGCGTCCTCGCCGCGATAGGAATTCTCACCACCGAGCGCAGATCCGGATTCAGAGAGTCGAGCAGCTTGTGGATCTGCTTGTCAGCCAAAACGTGCTCGACTTCATAGAGCGCATAGACCCGAAAGGCAAAAGGAATGTACTCGCTTCGATTGAGCTGCTGCAGGCGCTTTTCCACGTCGTGTGCGTACCCGATCTTGACATAGTCCGGGAAGGACGGATTTGTCAGAATGTAGATGAAGCCTTTGTTGGTCATTTGCCAATCTCTTTGCTACGAATCAATTCAATCGATGGTCGTAAAGTTCGACCTCCTTGGGCTGGATGCGGTGTTCTGTTTTAAGCATCGCGTAAACGATGTTCATCAGTTCATCTTTCTTCGCCGCATCGCAAGCGNAGCTTACAGTGAGCACCGCAGCGCTCTCAGCGCCGATACGCGTGCCTATGACGACAGCATCGGCTGGACCGAGCCCAAGGAGCAAGAGTGATGAGCCGTGAATCTGATGAGAGGCTCTGCTCTCTGGCCGATCGTTTGCGTCTGCCCTATCTGCGCGACCACATGACCGAAGTTCTCGAGAATATTGCGCAGGCCAAAATGACGCCCCGTCAGGCTATCGAGTACGCCTTCGGCAAGGAAGTGCAACAGCGTGAATGCAATCGCTTCAAGCAGTTGCTGCAGTCGGCGCATCTGCCGACGATCAAGAAGCTGGAAGATTTCGATCTGACGGCGCAGCCGTCTATCAACCCCGGGACTATCCGTGAATTGGCCAGCTTGGAGTGGATTGACGCCGGCGAGAATGTCGCCTTCTTCGGCGTTCCTGGTGTGGGTAAGACGCATCTGGCGATCGGGCTTGGCTACAAGGCCATTGAGAGCGGTCGGTCCGTGCGTTTTTACACGGCGGCCAATTTGCTCGCCACGCTTGAGAAGGCGTCAAGAGAAGATACGTTGGAAGCGAAGCTGCGGGAAATCAACAAGCCCCAGGTGATCATCATCGATGAGATTGGCTACCTGCCGTTCTCGCCGTCGGCAGCACATCTTCTGTTTCAGTTGATCAACCGCCGTTACGAGAAGAAGAGCGTGGTCATCACGAGTAATCGACCGCCCTCGGAATGGAGGCTCATCTTTGCCGACGAAGCGGTGGCCGCGACGATCCTCGATCATCTTCTGCACCACAGCACAGCGTTAACCATCACGGGAAGCAGCTATCGATTGAGGGAGCATCGCCGTCAGGCCCTGAACAAGGGGCTTTTAACCAAGGACAATCGTCCCGAGTCGTAACAATAACGTTACGCTGTAACGTTACAGCAATTTTTGAAGAGATTAAAAATGATGAAAGATCAAAGTGTTAGTGATTCTGTACGTGAAATTTTAGAGAGCGTGCGGGAGAGTGACCTTCAGTTGCCGTCCATCCGTGCCATCCGAGCCAAGATTGGGAAGGGCTCGCTGGGGACGATCTCGGAGGCAGTGAATGAGTGGAAACAAGAAAAGCTTGTCCAAAAGGGCGAACTTCCGTCAGGGTTCGAACAACGTGAAGCCGAAAATATCATCAAAGCAGTATGGGAAGCCGTGGCCCCGATGATTCGGGCCCAGGTTGAACAGATCGACAGCCGCGCCAAGGCGCGGCTTCAGATCGAACACGACGAGGCAAGCCGTGTCAGGGAGGCCGCCGACGAGGCTCTAGCCTCGGTGGAGAAGAAGGAGCGCCGACTCGAAGAACTCGATGAGCAGGTGCGTGGTTTGCAGGAAGATCTGGCCAAGCTCAAGGGAGCGCTCGAACAGGCCAACACGGAGAATCTGCGCCTTGCAGCAGAAAACACCCAATTGCACGAAGCCTTGGATAAATCGCTTCAGGAGGAAGCCAAAGCACAGGCGTCACTGCAGTCGATGAAGAGGCTGTTGCCGTTCCTTGATCCCAAACACTTGGACAAGGTCTGCGTTGGGTAGCTTTGAATAAACAACCGGGGGGGGGGCGGCGGCCAAGAACGGCATTTGACGCGCCTTCCCCCTCCACGGCCTGCCGGCCGTGGAGGGTCGGCACGTCAAATGCCGTTCTTTTGTCCCTTTTGGAGGTGGGTCAATTTTTATGTCGTTTTGAGGGTCAATTCTTATGTCGCTTGACAGCATAGATCATTACTGTGCAACCTCCGTTTTGGATTTTGCGAGCCTTTTTGCAGTGGCCAGAATCCGGCCTGCGAAGCTGTGAATCAACCGGCTACGTTCGGAAAGATCGATAGCGGCAGTAAACCAAGCTGCCTCAGCAGCGCTCACGAGCCCGTCATACGTACTGACAGCAGAAAGTAACAGGGCAGAAAATTCGTTGATCCCGTCCGTGGAGAATTTCTGCGGCGGTTTGCTGTAATGCATCAGAAAAAAACGGCCGGAAATGTATCCGGCCGTGAAAAGAGCAAAACCCGTGCGGTTAATCCTTGTTGTAGAACCTCTGAATAAAGGCTCGCACGCCCCGGGAGGCGGGCTGGTTTTCCACGCCTTCGGCCTGTTCGACCGCAAGGTTTTCTTCCGCGGTATTGCCCTGCCAGTAATCGGCGTGGGCAATGCCGAGTTTCTCGGGGTGGAAAACGGGTTCCGTGATTCCGTTTTTAAGCTGCGTTTCGTAGTCTTTGAGCGTTAAAAACGCGGTGTTGTGCAGACGCAGAATTGCAAGGATGTTCACCCAGGCCATGAGCCCGATGCCGATATCGGCACAAAGCCACACGATGCTTGAGGGCTTGATCGTGCATACGCCCACCGAGAAGATGAGAATTGCGCGTTCGATATAAAGCAGCCACGGTTTGTTAAGCGTGCGGTTGATGTACTTGATGTTGGTTTCAGCCATGTAGGCGTAGGCAAGAATCGTCGTAAACGCAAAGAAAAAGAGCGCGCACGCGACAAAGGGAGAGCCGAAATCGGGCATCACCGAGTCAATGGCTTTCTGTGCGTAAACCGGGCCCGCTTCGATACCGGTGAGGCCTGAAAACAAGGGCTTGCCGTCGGGGTTTATGACGTTGTAGCAGCCCGAGGAAAGAATCATGAGGCCCGTGGCAGTGCACACAAACCACGTGTCGATGTAGACGGAAAACGCCTGCACAAGGCCCTGCTTTGCCGGGTGCGAGACGCTCGCCGCCGAAGACGCGTGGGGACCGGAACCCTGGCCCGCTTCATTGGAGTAAAGCCCGCGCTTTACGCCCCAGCTCACAGCGGTACCCACGATACCGCCGAAAATCGAATCCATGCCGAAGGCGGACGTGAAAATCAGATGAAAGACCGCGGGGATCTTGTCGACGTTATAAAAGACCGTGATCAGAGCCACAACGATGTAGGAAAGCGCCATAAAGGGCACCACCACCGTCGTAAAGCTCGCGATACGCTTTAAGCCGCCAAACACGATGAAGCACAGCAGTGAGCAGATCAGCGCCGCCGAAATCGGGGTTTCAATCCCGAAGGCACTTTCCATTGCTGCGCCGATGGCGTTACTCTGAACGCCGGGGCAGAGGACGGCGGAGGCTAAAAGCGTAATGATTGCAAATACCCAGGCAAAGAATTTGCTTCGTGCACCGTGCTCAATATAAAAGGCGGGGCCGCCCGTGCATTCGCCGTTGATGCGCTCCTTGTAGATCTGGCCGAGCGTTGATTCCACAAAGGCACTGGAGGCGCCTAAAAACGCCACCACCCACATCCAGAAAAGGGCACCGGGGCCGCCGAAACAGATGGCGGTGGCAACGCCCGCGATGTTGCCGGTACCGACGCGCCCGGCAAGCGTCATCGAAAGCGCCTGAAAGGAGGAGACGCCGGAATTGTCGTTTTTGCGCTGAAACATGAGGCGCAGCATTTCGCCCACCATTCTCAGCTGCACAAACCGCGATCTCAGGGAAAAGTAGAGCCCGGTTCCTAGAAGGATATAAACGAGAAAGGGACTCCAGACAATCTCGTAAACCTGATTGGCAAACTCAGTCACAACAAAAGTCTCCGCTGTATTTATATTCGTTTTTTTATGAGGGCACCAAGGGCTGTGCCCTTGAAAGATCAAACGGCGAAAGCGCAAAGATACTGCGCTTTCGCCGTTTGTGCGTCAGGAATTAATGTTAGGCAAGGCCCGTGATTTTGCCGTCCTTCACATCAATCTGAAGCGCGGCCGGGACCTTGGGCAAACCCGGCATGCGCATGATGGAACCCGTCGTCACAACCACAAAGCCCGCACCGGCATTAAGAATGAGGCGCGCCACCGGCAGCGTAAAGCCCTTCGGGGCACCGAGCTTTTTGGGGTCCGCGGTAAGGGAGAAGGGGGTTTTGGCGATACAGACGGGGAGCTTGTCAAAACCAAGATCCGTGATGCGCTTTAAGTCCTTCTTGGCGGCATCTGACAGCGTGATGCCTGCCGCGCCGTAAACGCGCTCGGCCACCATCTTCGTTTTGGTGACGACGTCGGCGTCTTCGGGGTAGGCGTAGTTAAGGGGTTTCGGATCTCCCTCACAGGCTGCAAGCACCTCGCGGGCGAGGTCCTCGGCACCCTTGCCGCCCAAAGCAAAACCGTCGGAAAGCGCAATCCGCACGCCCTTCGCCTTGGCGCAGTCAAAGAGCACCTTGAGTTCGGCTTCGTCGTCCCCGGCAAAGTGATTCACGGACACCACAACGGCGGGCCCGAAAGCCTTGAGGTTGTCGATGTGGGCTTCAAGGTTGCAGAGCCCCTGCTTTAAGGCCTCCATATTGGGTTTGCCGATTTCAGGCAGCGCCACACCTCCGTGCCAGTGCAGCGCGCGAAGGCTGGTGACAAGCACAGCCGCAGAAGGCGTCAGGCCCGCAGCCCGGCACTTGATGTCGTAGAACTTCTCGGCACCGAGGTCTGACCCGAAGCCCGCTTCCGTAATCGCAAATTCACCCATCGTGAGTGCGGCTTTCGTGGCCGCGACCGAGTTGCAGCCGTGGGCGATGTTGGCAAAGGGGCCGCCGTGCACGAAGGCGGGGGTGCCTTCCAGGGTCTGCACGAGGTTTGGTTTGACGGCTTCAAGCAGCAAGGCCATCAGCGCGCCCGTGGCACCGAGTTCCTTACAGGTATAGGCCGTGCCGTCACGCTTGATGCCCACAACGAGCCGGTCAATGCGTGCGCGCAGGTCTTCTTCGCCCGCAGCAAGGCAAATCACAGCCATCAGTTCGCTCGCCGCCGTGATGTCAAAACCGGTTTCGGTGGGGATGCCGTTGGCGGGCCCGCCCAAGCCGTCAACAATGTTACGGAGCTGACGGTCGTTGACGTCCAAAACGCGCTTCCAGATCACTTCCTTGAGGTCTACCTGACCCTGGTGACGGGCGTTGTCAATCAAAGCGGCCAAAAGATTGTTTGCGGCCGTGATCGCGTGAAAGTCTCCGGTGAAATGCAGGTTGATTGATTCCATCGGCAGCACCTGCGAGTAACCGCCGCCTGCGGCGCCGCCCTTCATGCCGAAGACGGGCCCAAGCGACGGTTCTCTGAGCGCCAAAACCGCTTTTTTGCCGAGACGGTTCATGCCTTGCGCGAGAGCAATCGAAGTCGTGGTCTTACCGGACCCGGCGGGCATCCCGGACGTTGCCGTCACGAGAATGAGTTTGCCCGCTGCCTTACGGCAGGGCTTGAGGGTTACCTTGGCCTTGTCGCGCCCGTAGGGTTCGAATTCGGCATCTTCAAGGCCCCATTCGTGCGCAAGATCATCGATGCGTTTGAGTTTGGCGGCCTGGGCAATTTCAATGTCAGAAAGCATGTGCTGCTCCTTTAATAACAAAATAACGAAAAAACCGAAATCTTTTTGGACGCAACCGGACGCGGGCAGGGGGGCGCTTTGCAGACAGGCACGCGTGCGGGGTCAGAGTTAATTTTCTAAGTGTGCCATAGACCGCGCCGTTTGTCTGTAGAACTTTCGGGGTACAGTGCGTTTTGTGACGCAGTTTTGCGCCCGAAATCGTGCGTTTTGCCGAGGCGGGGCGGGCGTCGGCTTCGTATAATCGCGGACAGTTTGGAAAAAAGAAGGTGTGTTTTCTTTTTTCCGGTGCGTCCTGCCGGCCGAAGTGCCGCGCCCGACACACCCGAACCTCTTTTTTGCAGCGGAGTTCTCTGTGAAAGTATTAGTGACCGTCAAGCGCGTCGTGGACTACAACGTCAAGGTCCATGCCAAGGCCGATAAAAGCGGGCCCGATATTGAAGCGGCCAAGATGTCGATGAACCCCTTTGACGAAATCGCCGTGGAAGCCGCGGTGCGTCTGAAGGAAACGGGGGCCGCCGCCGAAGTGGTGGCGCTTACCGTGGGGCCTGCCAAAGCCGTTGATCAGCTGCGCACCGCCATGGCAATGGGCGCAGACCGCGCAATCCACGTAACGCTTGAAGCCGTAGCGGACCCCGCTGCCGCAGCACGCATCATTGCGGCGGTCGCAAAGAATGAAGCGCCGGACCTGATTCTGATGGGTAAGCAGGCCATTGACGACGACAGCGCCCAGGCCACGGCCATGGTGTCTGCCATCCTTAATCTCCCGTTTGCCGCCTGTGCCGACGCCCTGCGCGTTGAAAACGGCACGGCCTTTGTGCGCCGGGAAACCGACGAGGGACTCATGGAAGTCTCGGCGGCTTTGCCCTGCGTGGTCTCCGCGGACTTGAGGCTTGCCGAACCCCGCTACGTGACGCTTCCCAACATGATGAAGGCCCGCAAAAAGCCCGTGGAAACGCTTGATGCGGCAAGCCTCGGCGTTGATCTCACGCCCTCTGTGACGGTGATTCAGGCCGAAGACCCGGCCGCCCGCGCTGCCGGTCAGATGCTCGCAAGCGTTGATGAACTGATCGACGTTCTCAAAAACAAGGCCAAGGTTCTTTAAGACGGACGGGAAACGAAAATGACAGTACTTGTGATTGCCGAACACGATAACGCCGGTCTTAAGGGCGCGACGCTTTCTTTGGTGGCAGCTGCCAAAAAGCTCTCGGACACCGTGGACATCCTCGTTGCCGGTACGGGCTGCAGCGCTGCTGGTGAAGCCGCAGCGAAAGTTGCTGGCGTAACCAAGGTGCGCGTGACCGATGACGCCAAACTCGCGCACTTTGAAGCCGAAGCCCTCGGGCACGCCGTTGCCGTAGCGGTGAAAGCGGGCGGCTATACGCACGTTTTGTTTGCGGCCGGGAGCAGCGGCAAAGCCGCCATGCCCCGCGCGGCGGTGGAACTTGCGGCTCCCGCCGTTTCGGAAGTAACCGACGTGGTCTCGGCCGACACCTTCAGGCGCTTTATCTACGCGGGCGGAGTGCTCGCCACCGTGAAAGTGACGGGAAGCCCGGTTCTGATGACCGTGCGCCCGACCGCGTTTGAACCCGTTGCGTCTGAAGGCGGGGCGGCTGCGGTTCAATCTTTTGCCGTAACCTTTGAGGGCATCCGTCAGTTTGACTTTGTGAACCTCACGCAGACTAAGAGCGACCGGCCGGACTTGGTGAGCGCCAAGCGCATTGTGGCCGCGGGCCGCGGCGTTCTGGACGAAGCCGGTTTTGCGGCGGTGGAAAAACTTGCGGACGTTATCGGTGCTGCCGTGGGTTCCACCCGCGCGTTGGTTGACCAGCAGATTGCGCCGAGCGAAACCCAGGTCGGCCAGACCGGTAAGATCGTGGCGCCCGAGCTTTACTTTGCCTTCGGGATTTCCGGCGCCATTCAGCACATCGCCGGCATGAAGGACTCCAAGGTCATCGTGGCTGTGAATAACGACGCGGAAGCGCCCATTTTTGAAATGTGCGACTACGGCCTTGTTGCGGACGCCAACACCGTTGTGAAGGAACTCACAGAAAAGCTCGCTTAAAGAGCTGACGCCCGGTGTTCTGAGACGGCTGCCGGTGGGGAGTAAATCCCTGCGGCAGCCGTTTTTCCGCTTTGCTGGTTCGATTGGAAAAGACGACGGCAAGATCGGATTTGTAGGCTCTTACAAATCGTGGCAACGCGGTTTCCGGCTTTAAAATATTTGACGTGCCGAAAAGTCTTACCGCGGGCATGTTGCGGTCTGTTAATATCCAAAGTAAGGGCGGTCAGAGACGTCTGATCGTTTTGGGCTGGTCGAAAGACCCGGGCCCACCTGACGGCGGGGAAGTGCCCCGCCATTTTGTGCCTGCCGCTTTTGCGTCTGTCTCCTTCGGGCATAAAAAAAGCCCTTTCCCGCCGCCAGTGCGTTCTGAAGAACGCATCCCCGCGGCAACGGGAAAGGGGAGTAAAAGCAAGCAGACGGTTGAAAACGGATTAACCGAGACGTTCGCCCTGCTGCGTGAGGTCAAGCCCCGTGAGTTCTTCCTCAGGCGTCACTCTGAGGCCGATCGTCTTGTCGATAATCTTGAGAATCACGGCGCTCACGATGCCGCCGTAAAGCAGCGTCGCCACCACGCTTGCGGCCTGGATGCCGACCTGCGTCATCATCGGGGGAAGTTCAGAACCGGTGACGGCGCTCGTCGCAAAGACGCCGGTTAAAAGCGCACCCACAATACCGCCCACGCCGTGCACGCCGAACGCGTCGAGCGAATCATCGTAACCAAGCGCCCGCTTTAAGCTCGTCGCACCCCAGAAGCACACGCACCCGCCGATCAAGCCCATCACAAGGGCCGGCATCGGCTCCACAAAGCCGGAAGCCGGCGTAATCACAACGAGACCGCCCACGGCACCCGAGAGCATTCCCAAAAGTGAGGGCTTGCCGCGCGCAATCCATTCGCAGGCCATCCAGGCGCAGCCCGCAGCCGCTGCGGCAATCTGCGTCACAATCATCGCCATTACGGCTCGTTCGTTGGCAGCAAGGCCAGAACCGCCGTTAAAGCCCATCCAGCCGACCCACAGAACCGAGGCGCCGATCATCGTAAGCGTCAGGTTATAGGGGCTCATCGCTTCACGACCGTATCCCAGGCGCTTACCGATCATGATGCAGGCCACAAGCCCCGCAATACCGGCGTTGATGTGCACCACGGTGCCGCCCGCGTAATCGAGCGCTCCCATATCAAAGAAAAAGCCCCCGGCGCACCACACCCAGTGGCAGATCGGCGCGTAAACGAGCACCGACCACACGACCATGAAGATGAGCATCGCGGAAAACTTCATGCGGCCCGCAAAGGCGCCGGTAATAAGCGCCCCGGTGAGCACCGCAAAGGTCATCTGGAAAAAGACAAAAAGAAGCGTCGGAATGGATCCGGTCATGCTCTTAATGTCAATACCCCTCAAAAAGGCCTGCGAGAAGTTGCCGATCCACGGGTTGCCTTCGGTAAATGCCAGTGAGTATCCGACCACCACCCAGACCACCGACAGGGCGCAGCAGATGACGGAGGACTGCGCCAGAATCGAGAGAATGTTCTTTTTACGGGCCATACCGCCGTAAAAAAGGGCAATCCCCGGAATCGTCATAAAAAGAACGAGAATCGTCGCAACGAGTATCCAGGCGACGTCGGCCTTATCAAGTGCCGGAGATGCCGCAAAGGCGCCTTCGCACGTCCCTGCAAGCACTGCCGCGGCCGCAGCGTATTTTCCCCGCATCATCATTTTCATTGTCTCCCTGTGGTTTGTTTCTTAAACAGCAGCGGCATCGGTTTCACCGGTGCGGATCCGCACGGCTGAGGCAAGATCCATTACAAAGACCTTGCCGTCACCGATCTTTCCGGTGTAGGCGCTTTTGACGATTGCTTCGACGGCGCTTTCGGCGACCGCATCGTCAACGGCCACTTCGACCTTCACCTTGGGCAGAAAGTCCACAACGTATTCGGCACCGCGGTAGAGCTCGGTGTGGCCCTTCTGGCGCCCGAAGCCTTTGACTTCGGTGACGGTCATGCCGGAAACCCCGAGGTCGGAGAGGGTTTCACGGACTTCGTCGAGTTTGAAGGGCTTGACGATGGCAATGATGTACTTCATGGCAAATTCCCTGTTGGTTGTTTTTCTCTGAAGAACGGTTGTTCTTCTTCTGCGGGAACCAATGCAAAAAGCGTGCCAAAACGTGAAAACGCATGGTTTCTGAAGAAGCGTGCGGATGCACCGGAAACGTGCATGGATTTGGGGAGAGGGCTGCACCAAAAAGGCGCATGCGGTATTACCACGGCATAAGAGCTCTCTTTGCCTTAAACTCAGCCGCACACATTGAAAACGGGGATCTGTTCCCGGACCAACAACATTCGGAGAAAAAGACAATGCAGCGACGCACTCTCACGGCCGCCCTTTGCGGCGCAGCCGTTCTGGCTTTCGGACTCACCGGCTGCGGGGACAATACCCCTGAGGCCCCCAAGGCTGTCACGCTTACGGTGGGCGCAACACCGGTGCCCCACGCCGATATTCTCAAATTCATTGAGCCCACACTCAAAAAAGAGGGCGTGAATCTGAAGGTCGTGGAATTTTCCGACTACGTGAAGCCGAACCTCGCGTTGTCCGATAAGGAACTCGATGCGAACTTCTTCCAGCACAAGCCCTACCTTGATACGTTCTCGGCGGAGCGGGGGCTGAAACTTTCCGTTCTCTGCTCGGTGCACATTGAACCGATGGGCGTTTATTCCCGTAAGGTGAAAAGCCTCAAGGACCTCCCCGAAGGTGCCAAGATTGCGATCCCGAATGATCCCACGAACGGCGGCCGTGCGCTCAAAGTTCTTGCTGACGCCGGGCTTTTCGGGCTCAAGGATGGCGTGGGTGTGAAGGGGACGCCGGCTGACGTCATCAACAACACGAAGAACTTTCAGCTCGTGGAACTGGAAGCCGCAACGCTGCCGAGAACACTCGACGACGTTGACGCCGCGGTCATCAATTCCAACTTCGCCATGGGCGTGGGCTTAAATCCCGCCAAGGACTCGCTTGCGATTGAAGCCAAGGACTCGCCTTACGCGAACGTTGTCGCCATCCGCACCGGGGACAACCGTCCGGAATTGAAGAAACTTGCGGACGCCCTGCGTTCGCCGGACGTGAAGAAGTTCCTTGAGGAAAAATACAAGGGTGCGGTGGTGCCGGCCTTCTGATGTGCATTCCTGCATCCAACTAAAACGCCTTAGCCTGCTTGACGAAATGCATAAACCGGCTTTAAAGCCGGTGTAAGGCGGAAAAAGGGCCCCGCGCGGGCCCTTTTCTTTGGCACAATCTGCTGACTGCGTGAGGCTTACTCGCGCTTCATTTATCAAAATTTCGGACTGTCATGACCAAACTTTCCTTTGCTGAGAGTTTTACCCGGGCAATCCGTGCCGCCAAGCCTGAAGGCTGGTATGCACGGGGGGCTTGGTCATGGCGCCGCTTGTCCTGACATCTTCCTGCGCGCTGCGTGTCGTACCAGCCGCAGTGCCTGCCGGCCTTCAGGGGTTTTTTCCCCCTCGCTGCCGGCCCCGTTTTCCTCCTTTGAAAACCCATTTTTTTTTTTCGAGGCCGCTTTGTGCCGTTATGTCTGCCCCGTGATCCACAGAGGGGCGGACGGCGGGTGACCGAGGCGGCTGAACCGGAGAACCCAATGCTCACAGAAAATGAATTGAAAGCGCTTGCCGACGAAGGCTACAACCGTATTGCAGTGGTGGAGCAGTGCCTCGCGGACCTTGACACCCCGCTTTCGATTTACCTGAAACTTGCCAACCGCGCAGAGAGCTTCTTACTCGAAAGCGTGGAAGGCGGCACGCGCTTTGCCCGGTACTCCTTCATTGGACTGCCTGCACGCACGAAAATCACGGTGAAACTCACCGAAACCGGGCCCGTCACCGAAGTCATAACGGACGGGAAGGTGACGGAACGCGTGACGGATACTGATCCGCTCGATTTCATTGAAGCCTTTCAGAAGCGCTTCAAAATTCATACGCCGGCCGGATTGCCGCGCTTTACCGGGGGGCTTGTGGGGTACTTCGGCTACGACACGGTGCGGCTTATTGAACCGGGAAAACTCGGAAAACCGAAGGCAGACGACTTGGGCGTCCCCGACATCGAGCTTTTGTTGTGCGATGAACTCGTGGCGGTTGATAACCTCGCAGGGCGCCTCTACTTCATTTTGAACGTGGATCCCCGTGAACCGGACGCATTTTTGAAAGCCCGCCGCCGTCTGCGCTTTTTAAAGGAAGAGCTCGCTAAGAGTGTGCAGGCCCCTTACAGCGGCGCGGGCACCGCGCACGAAGCCGAGCGCCCCTTTAAAAAGGACGACTACTTAAAGGCCGTGATCCGCGCCAAGGACTACATTGCCGCGGGGGATCTGATGCAGGTGCAGATTGGGCAGCGTATTGAGCGGCCTTTTACCGAAAACCCGATCACGCTTTACCGGGCTCTGAGAACGTTGAACCCGTCCCCTTACATGTATTACTACAACTTTGGGGACTTCTACGTGGTGGGGGCCTCGCCCGAAATTCTCGTGCGGGAGGAAAAGCGGGACGGCCGTTTTATTGCCGCCATCCGTCCGATTGCGGGCACCCGCGCCCGGGGAGCGACGCCTGAAAAAGACGCGGCGTTGGCTCAAGAACTCAAAAATGATCCCAAAGAGCGCGCCGAACACTTAATGCTTATTGATTTGGCCAGAAACGACATCGGGCGCATCGCCAAAACGGGGACCGTGCATGTGACGGAACAGTACGCCATTGAACGGTACTCTCAGGTGCAGCATCTGGTGAGCCACGTCGAAGGCGAAATGAAGGACGGCATGACCCCGATGGACGTTTTAAAGGCGACATTCCCGGCGGGGACACTCACGGGCGCTCCGAAAATCCGCGCGATGGAAATCATCGATGAATTGGAACCGGTGAAGCGCGGCATCTACGGCGGCGCCGTGGGGTACTTCTCTTACGCGGGCGAAATGGATATGGCGATTGCGATCCGCACTGCGGTGATTAAAAACAAGGTGCTTTACGCGCAGGCGGCCGCCGGTATTGTGGCGGACTCCGTCCCGGAATTTGAATGGAAGGAAACCGAGATGAAGGCGCGCGCCGTGCTGCGCGCCGCAGAAGAAGCCGAATTCGGCCTGCAGGGGAACTAGAAAATGCTTTTGATGATCGATAACTACGACAGCTTTACCTATAACCTCGTGCAGTACTTCGGGGAGCTCGGCGAAGACGTGCGGGTGGTCCGTAACGATGCGGCAGACGTGGCGGCCCTGGCTGCCATGAAGCCGGAGCGCGTCTGTGTGTCGCCCGGTCCCTGTTCTCCGAAAGAAGCCGGCGTAAGCCTTGAGGCGATCAAATATTTTGCCGGGAAGGTCCCGGTCTTAGGCGTCTGCCTCGGGCATCAGGCAATCGGCGAGGCCTTCGGGGGCAAGATTGTGCGCGCCAAGCGCCTCATGCACGGAAAGACCGACGTGATTACCGCCGACGGCAAGGGCGTTTTTGCGGGGTTACCGGAAAAAATCACGGTTGCGCGCTACCACTCGCTTGTGATTGACCGCGCAACGTGCCCGGCGTGCCTTGAAATTTCGGCGGTCAGTGACGACGGCGAGATTCAGGGCGTGCGGCATAAGGAACTCATGGTTGAAGGCGTGCAGTTTCACCCCGAGTCGGTTGCGAGTGAATACGGGCACGAGATGCTCGCAAACTTCCTCAAAATGACGGGCGGCACGCGTTAACCGCTTTTGCTAATCTCTTCTCTGTAGCAACACAAAGGAGAAGAGGTTATGGCTGTCCGGATCATTGCGGCGGGTGACAGTTTTATCACGCGCCGGCTGCCCGAAAAGGGTTACGAAGGGTTTGAGGAACTCGCGGGGCTCATCCGTACCTTTGATGCGGCCTTTGTCAATCTCGAGTCCACCTTTCAGTGGCACGAGGGAACGCCTGCGGCCACAAGCGGCGGCACCTGGGCGATGTCGCCGCCGGAAACCTTGGACGACATCCGGCGCTTTGGGTTTAACCTCTTTAATACCGCGAACAACCACACCGGTGACTACAGCCAGGACGGGATCCTGGCAACATTGCGGCACCTAGAAGAGCGCCAAATGGTCTATGCGGGCACCGGCCGCAACCTCACTGATGCGACGCGCGCAGCCATGCTTGAAACGCCCCGGGCCCGCGTTGCAATGATTGGTGTTACCGCGACCTTTGCGCCGGAAGCTGCCGCTGGCACCCAGGGCCCGATGTGAAGGGGCGGCCCGGTTTGAATCCTTTACGCTTTAAGCGCATCCACCACGTCAATGCCCAACACTTTGCAATGGCCAAAGAATTGGCGGACGTGACGCTCATTAATGCCGCCAAAGAACTTTCGATTGCCAACGGCTACACCAATCCCTTCCCGGAAGGTTCCTTTACGCTTGGAAACATTGAGTTTCGACTGACCGACGGCGCTGAACACGTGGAGACGGTTCCGAACTCCAGGGACCTCGCTCGCATTACGGCAGAAGTGCGGGAAGCACGCCGCCAGGCCGACGTGGTTCTCGTGAGCCTGCACGCTCACGAGATGCGGGCACGGAAGAGTAACGAACCCGCAGAGTTTCTTGAAACCTTTGCACACGCCGTGATTGATGCCGGGGCAAACGCCGTTATCGGGCACGGGCCCCATGAGATGCGCGGCATTGAACTCTACAGGGGCGGCGTCATTTTCTACAGTATCGGGAACTTCATCTTTGAGACCGAGACCGTGGCGGTGCAACCGGCGGACGCCTTCTTAAACAAGGGCTTTACGCTGGACACGAAGGTTGGCGAATACATGGATCAGCGAAGCCTTAACGGCACGCGTGGTTACGTTGTGCAGGAAAACATTTGGCGCGCGGTGCTGCCGGGCTTTACGGTGGACAATGGGCGCGTGACGGAAGTGAAGCTCTATCCCGTGGATTTGGGGCAGAAGTTGCCTCGGTCGCAGCGGGGGCTGCCGCGGTTAACCAGGGCGAGGGAACCGATGCTTTATTTGGCTGGGCTCTCCAAATCCTATGGTACGGAGATCTCCGTGGATGAAGAGGGCGTGGGAAGCATCGGACTCTGAAACTGACGGGCAACGAAAAAGCTCCCGAACCTTGCGGCTTGGGAGCTTTCCTTTTTAAGCCCTGTCACGAGGGGCAGGGCTTATCAGTAATCACGCAAGTCGGATTAGAACTTGTGGATCAGGCCAACGATGGCTTCAACAGAGGTCGGCTTGACCTTGTCGGCGGTACCATTGGCTTTGTATTCGTCCTTCGTGTAGGAGAGGGTGGAGTACATGCTGGTACGCTTGCTGAAGGTGTAGCTGTAGCCAACAGCGCCGGTGAAGCGCTTCAGAGAAGCATCGGAGTCATCGACGGAGTCAGCATCGAGGTAGCCGGCGTAGGCAGAAGCGGTACCGCCCATGACAGGAACGCCAACACCGAGGCCAAGACCCCAGCCCTCGGCACCCAGGGAGCCGAGCGTATAACCCGTGCCAATCTTAGCCTTGTTCGCATCATCGATCACGTTGGTGGTCGCTACCGTCTTGGCATTGTCGAAATACTGGCCGCCGAAGTAGACCTTGGCAACCTGGAAGTCGTAATTACCGCCGAGGGTAACCGTCAGGGCATCGTCCATGTCCTTGGATACAGCGCCCGAGCCGAAAGACTGGTAATTGGTGCTGTCCACAACACCAACGAGGGTGAGGCCGGCGCCAACAAACTTGGCACCAATGCCGTAAGCTCGGTCGGTGTCAGATTCATTTTCCGTGCCGCTGCTGCTGACGCTGGAAGAATACTGAGCGTAAACGGTCAGACCGCCAAAGGACGGAGTCATGTAGGTAATCGTGTTGTCAAAACGGGTAAAGCCGTTGGCACCAACGAACTTAAGACCGCTGGTGGCATCACCGTAACCTGTGGAGAACGGGCCCGTCACGCCGAGCAGGCCGTAGGAGCCGTTGGCGCTGGCAAGCTGGCCGACGCGGCCGAAGGAAACGCGGCCGAAGCTGCCGTCGACGAAGAGCTGAGCTTCACGGTCGAAGAGACGATTACCCTTCTTGTCGCCGAGAGCACCGGTATCGGCGTCGAAACCGTTTTCAAGGACGAAACCAACCTTAACACCGTTGCCAAGGTCTTCCGTACCCTTCAGGCCGAAGCGGGAGCCGCTGTTGGCACCGGACTTCATGTCGACTTTGTTGGTTTTGTCAACGCCGGCTTTATCAGCATCAAGGTTCTGATAACGAACACCGTAATCGACCAAACCGTAAAGGGTCACGTCAGCAGCGACAGCGGAACCGGCAAAAGCGCCGAGAACAGCAACTGCAGCAAGTGTCTTTTTCATTTTAGGAGATCTCCAAAATTCTTAGCTAGCCGCCGGTGTAGTCATGCCGCTTCAAACTCTTGCAATAAAAGCGGCCGCCAGCGGGCCTTTCTAGGCGTCACCATTATGTGTTTAATCAGAAGCACATACAAATATTCTCCGATTTGTTAAAACTCCTACAGTATTAACCCTGAGACACAAATTGCACAGTCGCTTGAAAATCCAGTTGTGGCGCGGTTTTCAGCTATAAAAAAACTCCCCTTGACAGCGTAAATCCTCAAGGGGAGTTCTGGTTCAACTCATGTCGCTAATTTCGACTTAAATCAGAACGTGTGACGCATACCGACGAAGACATTGGTGGTCGTCGGCTTCGTTGAGGTCGTACCGGTGTCCTGATCGTCCTGGTAGTAGGCAGCAACGGCCGAGCACAAGACAGACCGTGACTTCCGCATCGAGCTTCTGATGGCGCAGGCCGGGTTTTACACAATTAAAAGCGTGGACCGGGACCGGATGGTGACGCTTACCTCGCCCAACGCCGAAGGGCGCCGGGCGATGCTGGCAAGCCGCGCCCACCGTCTGCTCGGTCGGACGACGTTTGCTGGCTGGGCTCGGGCTGAAGACGTACCGGCTGATCCCCTGGATGCCGCCGACTACTTTTCAATGCTCATGAACGGAATTTCCCGGCAGAGGTTTCCGGTGACTGATGCTTTTTATTGCCTGCGGTATCTTGAGATTCTGCTTGCCGACCACGGTTTTGACGTTGAGGTTTCGACGGACACGGATCCCATGGAACTGAGACTTGCTTTCCAAAAGCGCCCTGCCGTGTTTCTTTTTGCCTGGGCGGTCTTGGAGGAAGACGTTGAGACAGCTTTATCCGCCCTTGAACGCGGATTGCGCAGCGGCCGGAGGAGAAAGGCGATCCGGTCTTTCCTCTCATCTGGTGCGAGGAGACGGACCGCTTTGTTTCCCGGGGTGCGTCGGAGCATCAGCCCGTGTAGGCGTTGTCTTTTGTGTTGCGGAAGTTTTGCTTTGCGAGCCACTCACGCTCTTCTTCCGTTTCCGGAATATCAATGCGCTCAATTTTGAAAATCACCGGACGCGTGCCGTCGTTGCAGCAGGCGATCATCATGCGGTCGTCGTTGGTCCACTTGCGCATGATGGCCCCACCCTGAAGCGCCGCGTAGATGTAGCGGCTCACCGCGCCCCAGGCTTCCGCGCACGGCCAGTTGCCGCCGCCCACGCGCGTAGCCTGACCGAGATGATAGAAGCCGTCGTTTTCCGGAGTACGTTCAAACAGAAACTCCTGTCCGGCTTTAAAGCAGGGACAGGGGCCGCTTTCGGGATCGGTGAGAAATTTCTTCTGCAGGTCCGGAAAACACTTCGTCTCGAGGACCGTAACTTTGCACTGATACTGCAGGGTCTTTTCTCCTGTGGGTACGTTTCCCATCATCGTGCCGACCATGGCGCACTTGTGTCAAGTGAGCTTTACGGCAAAGATTTCGGATGACATTTACCGTGAAAGCGCGTAAAACCCGCGCTACATCGTCCGCACCCCGTGTGGACACGCAAAGACAATACAGAAGGAGTCAACCATGACAGAACTCTCCCGCCGCCGTCTGATTCAGGGAGATGCCCTGACGGCAGCTGTTGCGGCCGTCCCCGCAGCAAACGCTGCCGGTAAACCCAAGTTTGACGAAATGCACGACGTCGTTGTCGTGGGTTCCGGCTTTGCGGGACTTGCCGCAGCACTTGCGGCCCGTGAGGCCGGCGCCGATGTCCTTGTCATCGACAAGATGGCCTTTGTAGGCGGTAATTCCTCGCTTTCAGGCGGCATGATGGCCGTGCCGGGTTCGAGCGTACAGAAAGCTCAAGGCATCAAAGATTCGCCCGCACAACTCATGGCCGATATGACCCGCCTCGGGCTGGGCTTAGGTGATCCCGACCACATCCGTTTTGTCTGCGAAAAGGCTTCAGACACCTTTGAGTGGACGCGGCGCTACATCGGGGTTGAGTGGAACGAACACTTAACCGGCAAGGGCGGCCACTCGGCCTCGCGCTGCATGATCACAAAGCAGGGGACTGGCCAGGGGATCATCGTTCCGGCTGTTGCCAAACTCGAAAAGCTCGGCACCGAAATCCGCACGGGTGTTTTCATGGAAAAAATCCTTCGGTCTGACACCGGCTGCGTCACGGGCGTTGAGGTCCGTGAGGGAAGCTCTTCAAAAACCCCTGTTACCATGCCGAATGAAACAAAAATGTTCCGTTCGGTTTTTCTTTACAACGTCAAAAAAAGTTTTTTTGACATAAGAATAGTATAATTCTATGGTAAAGATATGTGCAATCGGGTAGCGCTATGGGAGAGCTATTCAATGGTCAATTGAACTTTGCAGACATTGAAGCTGAAAAGTATCTACAGCTTCGTCGGGCTCATGCTGATCGCCGTGTGAATGCCATGGATCGCTTGACAGATGATGTAATCAACGAGTTGATCCAACTATGCCTGCCCCACTACCCCATCAAAGCCGGCGAGACGGTTCAACAAGTAAGGCCGTATACGCGCCTTGAAACAATGGTTCGTGTTCACCTGCTTCAGGTCTCTCTCAATCTGTCCGATCCGGAAATGGAGTCATATTTGACGAGCGACATGGTGGCTCGCAGCTTCTTCCGCGTGTCCAGCACACGTCTTTTCATCTCAGATTCGACGATACTGCGCTTCCAGCATTTCATTGAACAACACGGGCTTGCGCAGAAATTTCTCGAGCGCACGGTAAATCTGGCCGCATTTGAGTGAAGCTTTTGGAAGCTCCTCAGACTTGAAAAGCCCTGTTGCTCAAGGTGTATTGACATTTGACGCTAGTATCTTCTTTTGAGTTTCAGTCTTGACGCATTCCGTGATCTGCGAACGAAATCTTTCAAAATTGCAAATATCGATTTCCTTGCCCAAAGGGCTTCCGAGTCTTTCAAGAACCTTGTGCGAGATTCCTGGTTGAGCAAACAAGGAGTTGCAGAACGGAAGGGAGTCTTGTAAAAATATTTTGTTTGTAGTATTAGTATTCTTATATAACTTTTAGCCTTTTTTGTGCCTACCGCTAGCGAAATCTCATATCAACGCCTGTCCCACAGCCTTTTGTTTCTTAGTCCCCTTAAGATAACTATCATGAATTACTGCAATATTTCTGTTAAATCAATTATCAGCTCTTGCGCGGTTGTCTTTATGCTTCCCGCTACAGCTGGTCTTTTCGACGCTTCCCCTTCTGACAAAGTAAAGTCAGCAGTCATAAATTCCGACACAGGACTGACTTATAAACAGTTTTTCTCAGGCTACAAATACGCTAAATCTGTAAATTGGTCTGAGACTAAAATCGAAGGGGGGCGTGTAGCTGCAGCCGTTGCCAAGGTTGTCTATAAAAATACGGAAAACTTCAAACAAAATCTACAAGCCGAATTGGAAAATCGCCGCAAAGAGGAAATTGCCAAGCTCGAACTTGAGATTCACAACGAACAGGCCCTACGAGTTCAACGTCTTAATCTCTATGAAAAGGATTTTGAAAGTACTGGCCATGTAGCCGGTCTGAATATGCCTCCTTATCTTGAGTCAGTTGCTTCTAAAAATACCGAAAAAGAATTCAAGAATAACGGCATTCTTCCTCAGCGTGACTACTGTGGCCAGATCCTTTGTATTCATTATCCATTCAGTAGTAACCAATTTGAGCGCGATCTTAAAATAGAAATAGATTTTCGTGAGTCAGATCTAAGTCGCATCAACGATATTATTGCTGAACATAGCAAAACGCTCGAAACCATTCCCGCGTCCAACACTTATCGCCTGAAATCTGCCGAAAAAGATCTCGCTTCATCACGGCAGAAGGCAGATTACCTTAAGCAGGAACTCAGTATTGCACGGGCGGTTCTGTCTGCATATCCATCTGCCTATGAAAAGCATTTGGCCGATGCAAAGACTCAAGTTCGCAAGCTCTATGCTGACGAAAAAGAAAAAGCTAAGACCTTTATCAGTCAGCAAAACCTTTCCAAACTCGAAACCTTGAAAAAGCCTGTGAAAGAAGTCAACGCAGGTTCGTGGGCTGATTTGCGTGAAATCTCGGATACATTTGTTTTCGTCCCACTCAAAAACGGCCAAATTAATTATCAGGGAGGTGAAACCCGCTTTACGTGGGCTGATGGCAAAACGGCCATCATTCCTCGGCAGTCACGAAGTATGGAAGCTGTGATTTTTCAAGCCATTCAGAGCCAAAAACCAATTTGGACTGCACCTGATGATCTGCCTGTCATCGGCTATAAATATGTTGAATCAGCTCATAGCTCCCGACAGTAAGGGACTTCCATAAAAAACTGCAAGGATCGCAAATCATGCGATCCCTTTTTTACGAGGTTGCCAGTCGTTGAGCGGACAAGCACCACCAGCCTCGACAGGAAAATCTCGCCCTGGTTGGGGTATAACTCCCCAACCAGGGATCAAGCCAGTCTCATCACAACTTTAGCCTGTATGTTGAAAGTTGATGCCTTAAGGAAGCTCCTCAAAAACCCCTGTTGCCAAGCCGAATGGAACAAAAATATTCCGTTCGGTTTTTCTTAACAACGTCAAAAAATGGTGTTTTTTTTGCCATAAAAATAGTATAATTCTATTGCAATGATTCCTACAGTTGGGTGATGCTATGGAAGAGCTATTCAATGGTCAATTGAGCTTTGCAGACATTGAGGCCGAAAAGTATCTGCAGCTTCGTCGGGCTCATGCTGATCGCCGTGTGAATGCCATGGATCGCTTGACAGATGACGTAATCAACGAGTTGATCCAACTATGCCTGCCCCACTACCACATCAAAGCCGGCGAGACGGTTCAACAAGGAAGGCCGTATACGCGCCTTGAAACGATGGTTCGTGTTCACCTGCTTCAGGTCTCTCTCAATCTGTCCGATCCGGAAATGGAGTCATATTTAGCGAGCGACATGGTAGCTCGCAGCTTCTGCCGTGTGTCCAGCACACGTCTTTTCATCTCAGATTCGACGATACTGCGCTTCCGGCATTTCATTGAACAACATGGGCTGGCGCAGAAATTTCTCGAGCGCACGGTCAATCTGGCCGCAGAGGCCGGAGCCTGTTCATTTGAAATGGTGGCGGCTGACGGCACCTTTATCGAAGCGCCGTCATCAACCAAGAACAAGGCTCACGCCCGAGATCCTGAGATGGCTTCAGGCAAGAAGGCCAGCACCTGGCATTTCGGGATGAAGGAACACATTGCCGCCTGCTCTGAGTCAGGGATCATCTACGGCACGGTCGCCGCACCGGCTAATGAACATGATATTACTCATCTGGGTAACCTTCTGAAGGGCCTTGAGAAGATGGTCTTCCTTGATTCCGGCTACATCGGTTGCGCCAAGCGCGCTGAAATTCAGGCGATTCCTTTCAAGGATGTGTCCTGGTACATAGCAGCCAAGCCAAGTGCATGGAAGAAGGAATTGTCAATCAGTGAGAACTTTGGAGGCGAACTTGGTCAAGCGATCGCCGAATGCGTGAACGTAAAACGACAATTGGAACACGCGAAAGCATCGGTACGATGCTCGATTGAGTGGAGCTTCCTCTGGCTGAAGAGGATTTATGGCTATGCCAAGGTTCGTTATCGTGGATTGGCGAAAAATCACAGTCGAGCGCAAACGTTGTTTGCACTATACAACTGCTACCGCTTGCGCAAATGGTGCGCTCCGCCAAAGTTGCCTTGCTGATTAGCCCTGAAATTCCGACCTGTGCTTCGTCTCGAATAGCATAGGGATGATCTGACTCTTGAAAACTGAAATTGACTAATTTATAGGCAATTATCGAGTTGTTTCTACGTTGTTCAGTAGAATCGAATGACTGCAGTTCATAGGAGCTTTCAACAGTTTCCGGCCCATAGCCTAGAGCCCTTCATTTAAACAAATCTGCTTACCCCATCGTTCAGAGATGGGGGTTTTGAAGAGCTTCCTGAGGATGAAGCGCATCGGCGCTCGCAAAGCCGTGATTCTTGCCTGCGGCGGGTTCGGAGCGGACGTCGCCTACCGCAAGCGCCTTGATCCCAAGCTCGGCGAGAAGTTCCTCACTACAAACCAGCCCGGTGCGACCGCAGAAGCCTGGCGTGAAGTAAGCCGCATCGGCGCCCGTGTGATTCAGGCCGACTGGATTCAGTGTCTGCCCTCGTGTTCTCCCAAAGAGCAGGGGATGGGCATTGCCACGCACTTTGCCTCGATTTCCGCAACGCTTTTCGGCTTCTGGGTTTCAAGCCTCACAAGTAAGCGTTTTGTGAACGAATTCGGTGACCGCAAGCTCTGCACCGATGCGATTCTGAACGTCATCAATGCCGGAGGCGAAGCTTTGGCTTTTGCCGATGACGACGGTGTGCGGCACCTGGAAGTCCTCCGGCCCGGACTTTTTGCAAAGATGCTCGCCGCAGGAACCGTGGAAAAGTTTGCCGACGCCCGCGCTTTGGCCCGCGCCTACAAGATGAATGAGCGGGAACTCAGGGCTACGATTGCCCGTTATAACGCGCTGCTCGCGAAAAAGCAGGATACCGACTTCGGCCGCCCCTTTGATAAGGCCGCCAAACCGATCGGAGAGGGGCCCTATTACGTCTCCCGCATGAGTCCCAAGGTGCACCACTGCATGGGTGGCGTTGCAACCGACATTCATACGGCTGTGCTTGATGTGACGAACGACAAGCCCATCCCCGGGCTTTTTGCGGCCGGGGAATTTGTGGGCGGCATTCACGGTGCGGTGAGAATCGGCGCCTGCGCCGTGCTCGATTGCCTTGTGAACGGCCGCGAAGCCGGACGCGCCGCGGCAGCGGTCAAAGCCTGGGCGTAAGTCCTGAGAGGAGCCGCTTTCTGTCTGAGCGGCTCCGTCAGTGGTCAGTGACGTAAGGCCGCCAGTCTTTGGGCCGGGCAAAGTCCGAGACGGGTTCCTCGCAGGAGCAAAGCCACTGCCAGTGCGCGACGTGATGGAAGTGACCGCACGGCTTGAGGCGTTTGAGAAAACGGCGCCGGACGAAAAACCGGCGGCCTGGGCGGGGTTGATTGCCGGGCTTGTGCTCGCGGTGGGCGCCGGTGCCGGCATCTACCTTTACCTCGGGGACTATTCGGCCCTGGGTGACAAGGCTGTGGCGCAGATTGAAGCCGCGCGTAACGCCAACGTCACACAGAAGTCCTTTGACGACAGTATTGCGGTGCTTGAACGGGCGGTGGCGGGCAACAAAGACCGCGACAACCTGGAAGCCTGGTCGATTTTGGCGGAAAACTATTACAACACCGAGGACGCTGGTTGTCAGTGTGCTGCCGGTAAGGCATTGGGCTGAATTTCTTAACGATGCGACACTGGCCGATTCAATTTTGGACCGACTCGTTAAATCCAGCCATAGACTGGAAATGGACGGTCCTTCCATGAGAGATAAAGCACAGTACGGAGCAATTCCAAGAATTAAACGCGACTGATTGAACCGATAACACGACTTTCCCACCGCTCTCCCGGCCTACAGCCCACTTAGTAGGGTGAGCGGCCGGGAGAGCCGTGGAAAAGTCTGCGCTGTCCGTACGCCGTCGTCCTGCGTTCCTCCAATAAAAAAGCGCCGAAGCTTAACTCGCTCGGCGTCGTAACGGACTGTCCCAATGTTTGAGAAAGGGGGTGTCCCAATGTTCGATATACACCGTCCCAATGTGTGTGAAATTCCACACGAAGAGCCTTTTTTTGAGAACTTTGGCGTCAGAAGAGGAAAAAGCTGCTTGCTGCTCACACCGCAGGATTTCCGGTGTGAAGCGATTACTCGGCATAATTGCTTCAGGATATGAGGCGTTTGTGAGTGCGCAATGAAACACTATCTTTGGCAGAACAAAGACTGGCCGGATCTGACGTGGTCCTGTGAGAAACTGCTGCGCCCGTTGTCCTGTGTCGGAAAAGCCCAGGGCGCAGTGTCGGCGTTACTGATGACACTTCCTGAGGAAGACCGCGCTCAGTATTGCGGAGAGTGTCTTGCTGACGATATCACGGCGACAGCGGCCATCGAAGGGATTGGCCTGGACGCCAAAGACGTGAGGCTTGCCGTTGACGGTACGGCGCGTGTGAACAGCGTCATTTTCGGCAAAATCTCACCGACCGCAGAAAACTTGGCAAGGCTTCATTGGAATGCGTTTCTTGAACGTGAAGCGCTAAGTAAGGCGCGGCTCTTGGCCTGGCACAAAGCTCTCTTTTCCGGCTGTTGTTTACCTGAAGCCGGCTTCTGGCGGGCTGATGCGATGCGCGTGGTCTCGGGCTGCACTAAGAACCTGCGCGTGCATTTTGAAGCACCGCCGCCCGGGCGTGTTGACCGGGAAATGCAGGCGTTTCTGACATGGTTTAACGGAGAGTCTCTTACGCTTGACGGCGTGATTCGGGCTGCCATCGCGCATCTCCGGTTTCTTACCGTTCATCCGTTTACCGACGGTAACGGCCGCACGGCGCGTGCTGTGACGGACCTCGCACTTTCTCAGGATGCGGATTCACCATGGCGGTCCGTGAGCCTTTGGAAAACAGTCTTTGAAAACCGTCCCGACTACTACGCAAACCTTGAAGCCGCACAAAAGGGCGGCACCGATATCACGGATTGGATCTTGTGGTTTCTGGCCATGGTGCAGGCGGCAACCGACAGCGCTTTTACGCGTCTGCAGGCGCTGCACAGGCAAACGAGTTTGTGGCAGAACTTTTTGGCTTCAGGTGCCACCGCCCGTCAGCGTGCGGTGATTGCGAAGATGAAGAAAGATCGCGAGCAAGGAGCGGCACCGCTTATGACAACGCGCCGCTACAAAGAGTTGACCGGTGCGTCGCGGGCCACGGTCTGGCGAGAAATCGAGGCGCTCTGCGCAGCCGGAATACTCAGGCAAACCCGTGCGGGCGGCCGCAGCACGGCCTATACGCTGGTTGATGCGGAAGATGCCGGTGACAAAAAAGGGCGCTCCTCATAAGAAGCGCCCCCTGCGGCCGGAAAACCGGAACAGGTCTTAGTCGAAGTGATACATGACGCCCGCGCCCACGGTCCAGGCGGCAGACTTCCCTTCGGTCATCGGGCTGTCCTTGACTTCGCTTGAAAGGAACTTTACGTAGGTGCTTCCGAACACCGTCCAGTTGGCGTCGATGCGGTGCGCAACGTTTAAGCCCAGAACAGGCGAGATGCTCGAGTCGGCCTTGTAGGCGGCCAGGCCGCTGCGGCGGGATTCGGCTGCGGAAATGCCATAGTAGTAATCGTTAAATTTGGAGTCGGCCCACATAAAGCCCACGCTCGGCGTGACGGCCGTACGGTTGATGAGCCAAGTGTAGCTGTAGCCGCCGTGCACGAGGTAGCCGTCGCTTTCGCCCAAAAGGTCAGCGGTGATGCCGAGCGTCACCTTGCCGAACTTACCCTCAAGTTCATAGGAAAAGTCCGCGGCAAGCGTGCTCTTACGGTCATTGAGCCGGTTGATTTGCGCATCATCACTCTTACTAGTGTCGAAGTACTGCGGCATCCAGCCCAAGCCGAGTTTTACCTTCTGATTTTCGTTTTTAAAGAGAAAGGCGCCGGCTTCAATACCGTCAACGTAGAAGTGATCGCCTTCGTACTTGATGAGGGGCAGGGGATAGACCTGCACGTCAGCGTCTTTGTAGGCGGGGAAATTCAGAAACGTCGTGGCGCCGATTGAAAGGTCACCAGCGGCAGCGGAGAAGGAAGCTGCGGCAACGGCAGCCGCAATAAGAGTCCGGGACATTTTCATTTGTTCAGAAAAATGCGCGGCAGGACCGCGCGGAAATTGGATTTGGGCGCAGTATAAAGCGTTTTCTCATAAAAAATGAACGGATGTTCAAAATTTATGAGATTTTTATGTTTGACTAAGTCGCCCCTAAGGGAAGCCCCCCGAAAGAGGGCGGGCGCGGGCCTGATTAAAATGACGGACATTACTTACTGGATTTGCTGTCATGCCCGTTAAAGTCATGTACATCGTCGGGATCGGCCTCATCATGATGTCGTTGCCCGCACGTGTTGAGAGTCTGTATCTTCCGCTTGCCGCAGGCGTTGCCTTCGGCTTCATTATCCTTACGTACGCGGCCTGGAAGGTCTTTCCCAAATCAATCCTTCCCTGGCTTTTTGCGCTCTGCGTGCTTGTTTTCAATCCCTTTCTGCCGCAGGACCTGATGAGTCAGGAAAACTGGGCGATGCTTCACGGCTTTGCCGGGTGCGCTCTGCTTTTTTATGCGTTTAATCTTGAAAAGCGCATAAAAAACGACAAGAGCGACAGGTCCTGACCGCCTTAACCACCAAGGAGAACTTCCATGCCGATTTCTTTTGTGCGCCGGGTTTTTTTGGGCGGCGCCTGTGCTATCGCCGCGCTTTTGGTTGCCGGCTGCAGTCATTTGAGTAACGAAGTGAAGACAAGCGATGTGGCAGGTGTCTATGAGGCGCTTTTACCCTGCGCTGACTGCCCGGGGATCCGTATGTCGCTTTACGTGCGTGCCGCGGGCAGCTACACCCGCGTGATGTGCTATGAGGGTTACACCAACACCTTTACGGACGGCGGCAACTGGGAAATGAAGGAAGACGGCGCGATTACGTTTTATCCGGCCGCAGACAACGAAGATCCCTGGTACGCGGTGGCAATTCCGGGCGGCATCCGGCTTCTTGACCGCATGGGTAAGCCCATTGAAGGGCGGCTTGCGAAGTTCTACGACTTAAAGAAGAACTGACGCAGCGTTTTTCTTTCGCCCAACAAAAATCCTCCGGGAGACAAGGTTTCCTCGGAGGATTTTTTGGGGATTAAGAATCCCGCAAACGCTTCACGGGGAAGCGTTTTTGGAGGTTTTCGTGAGACCTGAGTCTTAGAAAGCGATTCTCAGCGTGGCATTAATGCCGTGCGTCTTCTGGTCAGAGCCCAGAGAGGCACCGTAGTTAATGCCCACTGTGGCGGATTTGGCCACCTGAGCGGTAACACCCAAGCCGACGTTAAAGAGGCCCTTCAGTTCCGAGCCTTCAATTTCGGCCCAGCCGCCGTTCTTGCCCAACTGCAGGCGCGTCACGCCTTCGGTGTCGCCGAAGAAGTGAGAGTAGCCCGCGTCAGCCTTCACAGCCACCCATTAGATGTCATACTAACTTTCGCCACCCCTTCAACCTTTCATGGAGTGGCAAAACATGCGATATTCGCAGGAGTTCAAAGACAGCATCGTAGCGCGCCTGCTGTGCTTTGCCGTAAAAGTCCTGAGGATTATCCCTATAACAAATATGGTAAAACGCTTGCGCGGCAGGTCTTGCTGCCTTGGTCAATCCATTGATTTTGAAAGTTAACTCTTCCTCGGAAACAGTGTTTTCCGCTGGGGCCGGTGCATCGGCAAACTTGTTCGGAAACCATCTGAGTTGACTCAGGTCAATTACCTAGGATAATCCGATTGGGTTTTTTCCTCCGGCGGTCAATAATCTGCAGAGAAGGCATTGCTGAAATGCATTCAGAAAAAGGAATGCTGCCAAAAGAGGAGCTGAAGCTCCCAAACGCGCATTCCCGACAAATACCCTGTTGGAGAAAATTATGGAAAAGGTGACACACCGTCCTCAAACGCCGACGGTCTCACGCCGTACGCTTTTGGGTGCGGCAGCAGCCGTAGCCGGAGGCACGTCGGGCGTTTTGGGCTGGACAGCCGCAGACGCCGCAACGGCCCGTGAAGTGGAGGCTCTCAAAGCCGAAGGCTGGGAAGCGCATCCCTGCGCCTGCATGATGTGCGGCGGCTACTGCGGGCTTTTGGCCATGCATAAAAAGGGCGCGCCGGTATCGCAGGAAACGGTCCGCATCATGCCCAATCCCACGCATCCGCAGCGCGGCTGCTGCGCCCGCGGGGCCTCTGCCATGTGGGTGTGGAATCATCCGCTGCGCTTAAAGAAACCCTTAAAGCGCGTGGGCGAGCGCGGTGAAGGAAAATTTAAGGAAGTCACCTGGGACGAAGCGTTGGACGACATCGCCGCGCGCGTTAAAAAGATCGTCGAAACCGACGGCGAGCGCGCCGTTTCGATGACAAGCCACAACTACACGGGCCTTCAGAAGTGGTTCGGGTGTGCTTTGGGCACCCCCAACATCATCAGCCACTCTTCTACCTGCAATTCAGCTTCCATTGCCGGCCGCCGCATGGTTTTCGGCAAGGGCTTTGACGGCGCGGGTAAAGTCGAACCCGACTACGCGCGCTGCAAATATCTTCTCTGTGTGGGCCGCACCCTTAACTGCGCGATGGGCGTTTCTGCCGTTGTCGCACGCGCCCGCGCTGAAGGCGCCAAGGTCGTTTTCGTGGATCCGCGAATGCCCGAAGGCGCTTTGACCGGCGCCGAATGGGTAGCCATCCGCCCGGGCACGGACTCGGCTTTTCTGTTGTCGCTTATTCACGTGGGCCTGAAAGAGGGCCTCGTTGATACCGGATTTCTCGCGCACCACACCAATGCCCCGTACCTTGTTGAAGAAGGCACACTGCGTCCGCTGGCAGCTTCCGAACTAATCCAGGGAGCCCCGGCTGACGCGTGGGTTGTGACGGACACGGCTAAAGCCGCTTTTGCGCCGATGGGCGTTGTCAAAGACGAAAAGGGGACGGTGAAGGGCTTTGCCGAACCTGAAGGCGTGATGCCGGACGTTAACTGGAAGGGCACCGTCACCACCACCGACGGCAAGACCCTTAATGCCGAAACGGTGCTCACGGCCTTTAAGCGGGTGTCGGACAAGTGGACGCCCGCGGAAGCCGCGAAAGTCACAGGGATTCCCGCGGCCGTCATCACCCGCATTGCGCGTGAGTTCTTCACCAGGGGCGGTGTGGCCGACGACGGCTGGTACGCGTCCCGAAACGGCAACGACACCCGCGACTTTGCGCTTCTTTCCATTATGAATGTCTTTGCGGGTAACCTCGACAAAGAAGGCGGCTTCGTTGTCACGCAGGGCGGGGGCTTTAAGGCGCCGGGCGTGAGTTTCTCCGGCGGCAAAGGCAAGGGCCCCGCCGGACAAACCTGGACCGGGACCAAGGAAAAGGCGCTTGATAAGGTGCTTTATCCCGAAGGCTCCGGAACCTACTCCGCTATTTTTGAAGCGATTGAAACAGGCAAACCCTATCCCATCCGCGCGGCCTTTATCACCGGCACCACGATGTTTCACCGTGAGGCCAATTCCGCGCGCATGGAAAAAGCGTTGAAGGCACTGGACCTCGTGGTCGTGCAGGATATCCTGCCGCATGAGATCTGTGACTGGGCTGACTACGTGCTTCCCTGCACGTACTTCCTTGAGTGGCATGAGTACGGCGGCGTGAAGTGGGCGTTAAACGGGAACGTCCAGATTAATGACGCCGGTATCAATCCCCCCGAAGGGTGTGATGCCCGCGAAGAAGTCTGGCAGTTTGCCGAGATTTTGCGCCGCGCCTTCCCGGATCGCGCCCGCGACCGCCTGGGTTACGACCATGAAATGAAGACCCGCGCGGAATTTAAACAGTGGTACAACGCCTTCCAGGACAAGGCCTGGGCGAAATTCATCGCGGCTAAAAACGAGGCCAAACCCGGCGAAGGCGACAGAATTGCCGCTGACGTCGCCAAACAGGGGTGGAGTCAGACGGCCGTCAAAAAGTTCGGGGTCTATCCGTACAAAAAGCCCTTCGGCACCTTCACGGGTAAGCCTGAAATCATCTCCTTTATGTTTGAGGCGAAGTACGGGAAGAAAGGCGCTTCGGGTCTGGCTGACTGGGTGCAGGCTCCGGGCTACACGCAGCCCAAGCCGCTTTCTGACGAGTTTTATCTCGTAAGCGGCAAAGACAGTGCCTCAAGTTCCGGGACCTGCGTCTTTACGTGGCCTCAGAAGTTCCTCGGAGACAGAAGTCTCTGGATGAATCCGACGGATGCCGAGCGCCTCGGGATCACCTCGGGCGACACGGTGGAAGTCACCGGCATTGACACGGGGGTTAAGGGCAGCGTGACCGTGAAGGTCACCAACCGCGTGATGGCGGGTTCTCTCTTTTCACATTCCTTCTCCGGGGGTGTGCGAACGAAGCATCTCATTGATGCCAAGTACGCCTGGGTGAAGGAAGGCATCAATTCGCACTGGTTCTGTACCGGTTACCGCGAACCCGTCACCGGGGTGCTTTCCAACAACAGTTCCGTGCGCATCCGCAAAATCTAAAGAGAGGACACCATGACAAACGCAAAAAAGAAACTGGTGCATCTCTTTGATGTCACCCAGTGCGTGGGCTGCAAGGCCTGCATCGTTGCCTGCGCAGAAACGAATTACCCGGATATGTTAAATGAGGTGAATTCCGCCTGGGACGGGCTTCCCGCCAACATCCGCGTGATGACGCTGGAAAAAGCCCGGCGTCCCGTGCAGCTTCTCGTTCAGTGCCAGCAGTGCGATAACGCGCCCTGCGTCACCGTGTGCCCCTTCGGCGCGAACTTTCACGATCCCGCCACCGGCAACGTCAAAACCGATCCCAACCGCTGCATCGGCTGCGGCTACTGCGTGACGGCCTGCCCGTACGATGTGCGGTGGCTGCACCCCAAGACCGGGCTCCCGGTGAAATGCATGGGTGAGGGCTGTGAAAAGCTCACCGCGGCGGGGCAACTGCCGGCCTGTGTGTCGGCGTGCCCTGCCGGCGCGCGCAGCTGGGGCGACATCAATGACCCGGCAAGCGAAATCTCCCTTCGTGCCGCCAAGGGCCGCACTGAACGGCTTTTGCCTCAGAAGGGCACCAATCCCAACTTCATCGTGGTGGTCGCAAAATGACAGCAGACATTCTTACCAATCAGGCTGCGGCAAGCCACTGGGCCTGGACTATTGCGCTTTTCCTGTGGCTGGTCGGTCTTTCGGGCATGGCGCTCTTTTTAAACCTTTGGCTTAAATCCCGGCGCGTGTTTTATACGGCAACCGCGGCAGCGGTACTGGGGACGCTTCTTGTGCTCTCGCACCTGGGGCGTCTGCTTAACCTACCGGCGGCCGCATGGCACGCGCTCACCAACTGGAGCCTTAACTTCTCAAGCTGGATGTTTATCGGTATCTGCATTCTCTCGGTGCTCTGCATCGTGACGATACTGCAGTCGGTTGCGCTCTGGCGCGGCGCGAAAGCCGGTAAAGACTGCCCATGGGCAACGTCCTCGGGAATGGCCTGGTTTGATGCGGTCTTGGGCGTAGCGGCAACGGCCTATTCTGGCTTTCTGTTGACGCAGGCTGTGGGCGTGCCGCTCTGGAACACCGCAATCATTCCTGTGCTTTGGATTTTCTCGGGCCTTGCGTGCGCCGTGGGACTCGCGGAAATTCTCAACGCCGGTCAAAAGCTTGAGCGCGGAGAACCCGCCTGGCTTTACAACGTCTCTTGGGGCGTACATATCGGCGAAGCCTTTGTGCTCTTTGCCTTTGTGATGACCGCCTTTAACGGGTCGACCGCGGCTGTGACCGGAGCCCAAAGCCTGGTTTCGGGCGACGCCGCCTGGCTTTTCTGGGGCGGTGCGGTTGTGCTGGGGCTGATCCTGCCGATGGCGATTGCCTGGATCGCCAAGGGGTGCCGCATGATGGCTTTTGCTTCGGGCGTCTGCGCTATTTTGGGCGCTCTCGCGCTGCGTGCAGCGGTGCTTTTTGCCGGGTACTTTGAACCGGTGATCTGGTAAGCGTGAGTCTTGGCCGTTAAAGGCCGGACACAGAAAACCGCAGTTCGGGATTTTTCCCCGGCTGCGGTTTTTTACTTCAGTTGCAGGAAACAGGCGGATTTCTGAGACAATTAAAAGACGGCTCCGGCGGCGCCTGTGCTGAAATGCTCCTGACATAACCTTTCTTCAGGGAGACGAACCGTGACCATCCGTAAAAATTTAGCCAGCCTTGCCGCAGCCTTCCTGGCGGCCTCTGTTTTCACAGAATTTCCCGCAGGAAGCCCGGGGCTTGAGCCCCGGGAGGAATGCGGGCTTTCGAAATTTTTTTAATCTTGGCCCAAACGCAGCCAAACCATGCACATAGTTTTCGCTTAAGGTATATTCAGCCGCTATGAAATCGCGCACACCGTCCTTTGTCATCGAGCTGGGCCTGAAAACCGGAGAGGATCGGGAAAGTGCACTGGAGACCTACTTCTCCGATGCACGCCAGCTCTTCAATGCTGTTCTCGGAACGGCAAAGAAACGTGTGCGCGCCATGAAAAGCACTGAAGCATGGAAGCTGACGGCCGCGATGCCCAAGGGCAAAAACCGTAACAAGCGGTTTAAGGAAATTCAGAAGTCCGCCCACCTTTCCGAGTATGCCCTGCACGATGTCGTGAAAGAGCACCGTGCCAAGGGCGGCTTTACAAAGCGCATCGGCATCAACGAAGCGCAGAAAATTGCCACACGTGTCTGGCAGGGCATTGAGCGCTGGCTGCTTCATCAGGGCGGTCAGCCGCGGTTTAAGAGTGCTAAACGGGGCTTGCACAGCGTTGAGGGAAAATCGAACAAAACAGGGTTGCGTTGGAAGGCTAAGACGTGGACGCTCGAGGTTCTGGATCTGGTGATAAAGGCTGAAGCCCCGGATGCCTGGCAGAAAGAAGCTCTTCTTTCAGCAACAGATCCGTCCGGCTTTAAGCGTGTCAAATACTGCCGTCTTGTCCGGCGGATGATCCGCGGCCGTATGCGCTACTTTGTTCAGCTCATTGTCGAAGGCGTACCGCCCGTCAAGCACGTTTATGCTCCCAAGGATCTCAAGGTGGCTGTTGATNCGCCTTTCCGAATATGCCCTGCATGATGTCGTGAAAGAGCACCGTGCCAAGGGCGGCTTTACAAAGTAACCAGGTGTTCGGCAGGGCCGGCACCGTCATTGTGGAGAAGAACTCATACAAAGCATTTCAGAGAGCCGGATACGGCAAGAGTTTGGGCAAAAGCGGTATTGCAGGATTGATAACCCGGATGACAAGTAAGGCTGAAAGCGCCGGCTGTTGTGTGGTGAAAGTCAGTCCCCGGAAACTGCGCCCGAGTCAGCACGATCCCGAAACGGGAACGTACCGTAAGAAGGCTCTTTGGGAGAGAAGTCATCAGTTGGGAGACACGGGCTGGTACATGGACCGCGATGTCGCGGCCGCCATGAACCTGTATTTCGCGGATCCCGCCATTGACAGCTACGATCTGAAGGCTGAGCAATCAGCGCTTGCGAGGCTCAAACAAGTCTCAGGGAACGCCGGATCGATAGTGCAGTACAAACCAGCGAATCGGCAAGACGAAGCAGTCCTTCGCCGGAACCGACGGATCGAGCTGATGAAGCCCGTACCCGTAGAGCGGTTGCGTTTTAAATGTTCCTGTGGTGCAGGGGACGCCCGGGCAGACAAGGCCTCAAAAACCTTGCCTGTTACGGGAAAGCCTGCACCGTGTCAGGAAACCCCGCGCTTTCAAGCGCGGGTTGTTTAGAGTCTTAGCAGCCGAAACGGGAGAGCCGCCGAGCCAAGCGCTTGGTGACGCAATCCGCGCGCGCTCGCCAAATTTCAAGCGCGGGTTGTTTAGAAATCCCGTTGTCGTGATGATGGCCGAGCACGACTCGATCGTGGATACCGAAGAGCTTCTTGCTCTTGTTTCCCGTCAGATGGTCAATCCCCAAAGCCGCATCCTATGGTACGGAAATGAGAAGACCGTTCAAAAGCTTGCCGCGAGCGACACGCGCGTCATCGTGCGCACGGACGTCGTGCCCGAGTACCGCGTTACGAGCTTTTCGCACATGGGGATGCTCTACCGCCCCGAAAACCCGAAGTACGGCGCGGCGGGCTCCGACCGCATCTGCCGCAAAGAAGGCGAAAAAGCTTCCGGCAGGCTTTGCCTTGAGGCTCCCGAGGACGCCGTCTTTTACGGCGCCTAGGGTGAGAAAAGCGCGGGAACGGTGAGGGCGCGCCTCACCTTTAATCCCTGGTACGCAGCGCAGGAAGCCGATATCCGTTCCGTCATGCGCTGAAAAAAAAGGCCGTTGACCTCGTTTTCAGCGTCTTGAGCGGCTAAAATTCCCGGCATCGCGGCGTCAGTCGGCTTTCTATTTTTTCCAAAACCATGAAAAACATTGTCATTCTTCTGTCCGGAAGAGGCTCGAATTTTGTCTCCATCGTCAAGGAAGCGGAGCGTGCCGGCTGGGCAAAAGAGGGGCTCAAAATCGCCTGTGTGGTGAGTAACCGTCCGGGCGCAGCGGGCCTTGAGCGCGCCAAAGAGTTCGGCATCGACGCTTTCTGCGTGGACCATAAGACCTATGAAACCCGTGAGGCTTTTGAAAATGCCGTGATCGACATTCTTGACCGCTATGATCCGGCCGTGGTGGTTCTGGCGGGCTTTATGCGCGTTCTGACGCCCAACTTTGTGAATCATTTCGGCGGCCGGATCCTCAACATTCATCCGGCGCTTCTGCCTTTGTTTAAAGGCCTTGACACCCATCAGAGGGCATTGGACGCCGGTGTGCGGCTTCACGGCTGCACTGTGCACTTTGTGTCCGCAGAGCTTGACGGGGGCAGCATCATCGGGCAGGCCGCGGTGCCGGTGCTTGCAAGCGACACTGCTGAAACTTTGGCTGCGCGCGTCTTACGCCTTGAGCACATTCTTTACCCCCGCGCCGTTTATGCGGTGGCAAGCGGCCGCGTCAGAATCGAAAACGGCAGGACCGTAACGGACGATGAGACTGCAAAGTACCTCGCAATCTTTGATAAGGACAACGCCTCTGCGGCCTAAATCACCAGCAAAAAGGACAAAGCCATGACGGAAACCAAGAAGAAACCCGCAAAGAAGATGCCTTTTGCGCCGGTACGCCCCCGCCGTACAAAGACGGAAGACTCGCCCCGGATGACCGAGCGTCAGAGGGCCGCGAGAAAGCGCCAGAACATCGCCAATCAGCAAAACCGCAGTGAAAACCGCTCAAGAAAAGAGGGCCTGCACCGCGGCGCAAAACTTGTTCCCGGCGAGGTCCGCATCACTGGGCTTATTGCCGATGAACTCACGCGCGCCTTTGCTGTGATTCTGAAGCTTGACGGCCCGGCCGATCAGCTGATGAAGGCTTTCTTTAAGTCCAATCCCAAGCTCGGGGCCCGCGACCGTCAGATTTTGGCCGAAGCCATTTTCTTTGGCCTCAGACACTTAGGCGGCATTGCCTGGCGCATGAAGCCCATGAAACCGGCGCGTGTGCCGCGAGTGTCCGCGCTTTTAACGCTCATGCTGCAGTACGGGCCCGACTGCATGAATAAGGCCGTGTTAAAGGGAGACGCTGAAGTCGTGGAGCGCCTCTACAAGACCGACATCACCAAGGCTCCCAAGCACATTCAGGACGAGATGCCGCAGTGGATTTATGACCGCCTGGTCGAGCAGTTCGGCCCGGAGGAAGCGCACGCGGTCTGCACGGCTTCAAGCGGTTCGGCCCCTCTGGATCTGCGCGTGAACACCCTTAAAGCCAAGCGTGAGGACGTGCTCGCGGAACTTGCTGAACACGGAATCGTTGGTTCTGCGATGCGTTTTGCTCCGGACGGCATCCGTCTTGCAGACAAACCGGCGCTTATCCGCTCTCCCATGTATCAGGAAGGGCGCATTGACGTGCAGGATGAGGGGAGTCAACTTATTGCGCGCCTTGTGGGTGCCAAGCGCGGCGACATGGTCTGCGACTTTTGCGCCGGCGCGGGCGGCAAGACCCTGGCTCTCGGAGCGCTGATGCGCTCAACCGGACGCCTCTACGCGTTTGACGTGAATGAAAAGCGCCTGGCCGGGCTCACACCCCGCATGAGGCGTGCGGGCCTCTCCAACGTCTACCCGATGGCAATCCGCGACGAAAAGGACAACCGCATTAAGCGGCTGCGCGGAAAGTTTGACAAGGTGCTCATTGACGCCCCCTGCACGGGCACGGGGACATTGCGGCGCAATCCGGATCTTAAGTGGCGTCTGTCACCTGAAGAACTTGCACGCATCAACGGTCTGCAGCACTCGATTCTTGAAGAAGCGGCAAAACTTGTGAAGGCCGGAGGGCGCGTGGTGTACGCCACCTGCTCGATGCTTAAAGTCGAAGACCAGGACGTCGTGGAAGCTTTCCTTGCGTCGCACCCTGAGTTTGAGCTTTTAAACGCCGCGGAAGTCCTTGCCAAGCAGGGGATTGAACTGCCCTCCTGGCAGACCGGGCGCTTCGGCAATTACTTCGTGATGCTTCCGAACCTGCACGACACCGACGGCTTTTTTGCGGCTGTGCTGCAGAAAAAGTCGGATGCGGGCGTTAAGGCTGAGGAGAAGGAGAAAAAACGCCCTGCAGAAACGCAGAGGAAAGAAACGCTTTCCTGATATCGGGGATCGCCTGAGGTAAGTGACCCGTGACAACGCTCCGCGGGCCTATGGGAATTCCTGTGCAGAAATTGCGGAGCTTTTTTCCTCACAGGAGTTTTTTAACAAACGCCGCCGAGCTCCGAAGGCTCCGGTGGCGTTTGACTGCCGTGTGTTCCGTTAACCCCGGATCACAACGCCTGCGGTGGGTACAAATCCCGCTTCCACCATCGTTTCCGTCTCAAGAAGTCGTGTGCCGGGCAAAAAGGGCACCGACATGCTGTAGGGCTTGTCCTCGTTAACCCCGGTCTGCACGACCTGATAGTCAATGCGGTCGCCTTCAAAGAGACGGTTTACGATTTTCACCGGGAACGTGTTGGTGTTGCCGGCAAGCCGCAGGTTTTCGGGGCGCACCACAAGAAGCGCCTCTTCGCCCACTGACGGCGGATTTTGTTTGCCCATGCGCGCCGAGAGCGTGCGCCCGGCGGTCTCAAACTGCGCAAGCCCAGCGGCATCAATGCCGGTGAGTTTGCCGCGGATGAGGTTTGCCTGTCCGATAAAGTCCGCCACAAAGGCCGTGGCCGGATCTTCGTAGAGGTTCATCGGTGTACCGATCTGCTCAATGTGTCCGCGGTTCATGACCATGATGCGGTCTGACATTGTGAGCGCCTCTTTCTGGTCGTGCGTCACGTACAGGCACGTGATCCCGAGACTTTGCTGAATGCGCCGGATTTCGGTGCGCATGTGCAGCCTCAGTTTGGCATCGAGGTTTGAAAGCGGCTCATCCATCAAAAGCAGTTTTGGCCGCAAGACCAGGACGCGCGCCAACGCCACGCGCTGCTGTTCGCCCCCGGAGAGCTGGTTCGGATACCGCTCTTCGGCTTTGGCCAGGCCCACCATTGCAAGCGCCTCCCGGACCTTGTCTTTGATGACGGAAGCCGAATCCCCGCGGATTCTGAGGCCGTAGGCGACGTTATCAAAAATCTTCATGTGCGGGAAAAGCGCGTAGTTCTGAAACACAAACCCCAGACCGCGCTCGTTGGCGGGCACATGCGTGATGTCGGCGCCGTCCACCAGAATCTGGCCGGACGTGGGTGTTTCAAAGCCCGCCACCATCCTGAGCGTTGTCGTTTTGCCGCAGCCCGAGGGCCCAAGGAAGGTGAGAAACTCACCGGGTTTCACCTCAAGGTTGACGTTATCGACGGCCGCAAACTCCTCGTTATCCTTGACGTAGAGGCGGCGGATATTTTTCAGTGTGAGTGATACGGTCATGATCAGCGGGCTCCGATGTTGTCACCCGTGCGGCAGAGCGTGCGGGCAATGAGGGCCATCAGGCCCGAAGCAGTAAAGACGAGAAGAATGAGGACAACCGAGAAGGCGCAGGCCTGCGCAAACTGCAGTTCCGTCATGCATTCCAGAATGCGGGTGGTGATGAGCGTCCAGTGCACGGACACCAGAAAGATCGTGGCACTGATCGCGGTCATCGAATGGATGAAGAGGTAGCGCATGCCGGCCAAAATCGCCGGAAGCACCATCGGAATCGTAATGCTTGTGAAGGTCTTAAAGGACGACGCTCCGAGACTGCGGCTTGCTTCTTCAATTGAAGGATCAATCTGCGTTAACGCGGCAATGACGTTGCGGATCCCGGCCGAGGAATAGCGGAAAAGGTAGGCCGCCACCAAAATCCACACGGTACCGGTGAGAACAAGCGGCTTATCGTTAAAGGCGATGATGTAGGCAATACCCACAACGGTGCCCGGCAGCGTGTAATTTAAAAGCGACACGGTTTCCAGGGTCTTGTGGCCCCGCACTTTAAGGCGCGTGGCGGCGTAGCCGATGAGAACCGCGAGAAGCCCCCCTAAGGGCGTGCCGATGCAGGCGATGATGAGCGTATCCTTGATCGCCTTCATGCCGTGGGTAAAGACGTATTCGTAGTTTTCAAAGGTGAGGGTGTTGTTGACGCCCCAGACCTTGATGACGGAACCCAGGAAAATAATCGCGTAGATAAAGCAGATGAACGCAATCACCGCAACGACCGTACCGATGATGACGGACGATAAAAGCGGGCCCGGTCCCTTAATCGAACTTCTGCCGCCCGCTTTGCCGCTCACCGTCACGTAGCTCTTGCGGCTGATCCAGTAGTGCTGCAGGCCGTAGACCACCAGAGCCGGAATGAGGAGCATAAAGGAGAGCGCTGCGCCCCCCTTAAAGTCATACATCCCCGTGATCTGCAGATAGGCCTGCGTGGGAAGCACCGGGAAGGAGTGGCCTCCCAGAACCTGCGGCGTTGCAAAGTCCGCAAGTGAGCAGGAGAACACGAGCAAAAAGGCATTGGCGATACCGGGGGCCGCAAGGGGCAGCGTTACCGAGCGAAACACCGTAAAGCTTGAGGCGCCGAGCGAGTAGGCGGCGTCCTCAAGGTTCGGATCAATGCGCGCAAGGATTGTCGAAAGCGTCATAAACGCCACGGGAAAGTACGTGAGCGTCTCGGAAATAAACGTTCCCCAGAAGCCGTAGAAATTGAAGTTGTCGAGCCCAAAAAACTGCAGCAGGATCCCGTTGGGGCCCAAGGAAAGCGTCAGCGCAATGCTGCTTGTAAAGGGCGGAGAGATAAGAGGGAGAATCGTGACGCCCCCGATCACTAGTTTGAGCCATCCCGGCATCGCAAGGCGCGTGACGGCAAAGGCAAAGATAAAGCCCAGGACGGTGCCTGCGGCACCGACGGCGCAGCCCAGCAAAATGCTGTTGACCGCAGCCTGCCGGTCGTACCAGCTCGAAATAAAGGGCTTTAAGTTGGCCAGCGTAAAGCCGCCGTCAGCCCAGAAGGTCATCGCGAGAAGGCGCGCCAAAGGATAGACGACAAACACGCCCAGCAAAAGCCACAGCATGAGGACCGTGAGCTGTGTGGTTTTGTCGCGTCCCTTGAGTGTGAGGTTGGTCATACGGGAAACTCAGAAAAAGCGTACGGCGAAAACCCGGGGGCGGCTCTGAAACACGCATCCCCGGGCGAAACACAACGCAGTCAGGCCTTACTTGATGACTTCGTTGATCCAGCGCTGCGTGTACTCCTTGCGCTTTTCACCCTTCCAGGCGGTGTCAACCTGCACGGTGTGAATCTTTGAGAGGTCCAGAATCGGGTTGCTGGTCTTGACGTCCGTGCGCGTGGGAACGTAGTTAATCTTGTTGGCGACAATAAATTCGGCAAACTTTTTGCTGGCGGCCCAGTCCACAAACTGCTTGGCTTCGGCGTTGTTTTTCCCGCCCTTGATGACGCCGGTGGCTTCAATGCCGAAACTCACACCGTCTTCGGGGTAGGTGATCGTCACGGGGTAGCCCTGCTGCGCGATATCGAGCGCATCCACAATGTAGAAAATGCCGGAAGCGCACTGGCCCGTTGCGATGGGCATGGCGCCGCCCGCACCGCTCTTGGTGTACATCTGAATGTTGCCGTTTAATTTTTTCTGGAACTTAAAGGCTTCGTCTTCGCCCATGACCTTTACGAGCGAATAGATGCGTTCGGTGGCGGTGCCGGAGGTACGGGCATCAGCCATCTGAAGATTATTCTTATAGCGGGGATCGAGGAGGTCCGCCCATTTGGACGGGGCCTTCATGTTGTTTTTGGCAAGAAACTTGGTGTTGGTGAGGAAACACAGAGGAATGACGCCGATACCGGTCCAGTAGTTTCCGGGGTCGCGGAGGTTTGCGGGAATCGCGTCGGAATCCTTCGGGCGGTAGGCTTCAAAAATACCGTCCTTCATGCCTGCGGCATAGGTGTCGGCCGGTCCCCCGAGCATGACGTCAACCTGGGGGTTGCCGCGTTCGGCCGTGAGTCGCGCAAGCGCTTCACCGGAAGAAAAACGCAGGAAATTAACCTTGATGCCGGTGTCTTTGGTGAATTCGGCAAAGATGCGGGAAGCATACTTTTCCGGCATGATCGAATAGGCGTTAAGTTCGGCAGCGCTCACGTGGCCGGCTGCAGTGAGTGCAACAGCGATCAAAACGGCAGAGACTTTTTTATTCATAAGACATTCCTTCGAGTGATTCTCTCTGCGGCGGATGCGGGGATGCGCCGCGGACTTTCGAAATTTTAACCGTCCGCGCGGCATCGGGAAGCCGGAAAGGGGGACTTTGTCCTCGTGTAAAACCGGCAGCGCTTCAAATGAAAAAAGCCCGCGGCTTTATTTGCAGGACCGCGGGCAATGAGGAGATCTCGGCAGCCCTTTATTGCGGCTGCCTGGTGTGGGGATTATTTACGCGAGTGACTTTACGGTCGCTGAAACCTCAGCAATCTTCACGGCGACGTCCGCGGCTTTTTCAAGTGACTTCACCGGGATGCATTCATAGATGCCGTGGAAATTCATGCCGCCCGTAAAGACGTTCGGGCAGGGAAGGCCGAGGGAGGAAAGACGCGCACCGTCGGTGCCGCCGCGGATCGGCTCTTCAATCGGGGTGAGTCCGGCCTTTTCGTACGCAAGGCGCACGAGTTCCACAACCTTCGGTGCCTTATCAAGGTAGGGCTTCATGTTTTCGTAGCTGTCCTTGATCGTGATCGTGGTCGGAGCCTGCGGGCAGAGGCTGTTCATCTTCGCAACGAGCGTTTTCAGAAGTTCCTTCTTTTCTTCAAAAAGCGCCTTGTCGTGGTCACGCACGAGAATGCGGATCACGGTTTTGACGACGTTACCCTGCATCATGTCGGGGTGAATGAAGCCTTCGCGCACTTCGGTGCACTCAGGCGACACATCCGCGGGGAGCATCTCCATGAATTTGGCGGCGTAGCGCAGGGAATTTACCATCTTGTTTTTGGCAAGGCCCGGGTGCACACCCACGCCCTCAACCGTCACGACGGCCGTGGCGGCATTAAAGTTTTCCGTCTCAAGCGTTCCCGCCTCGCCGCCGTCAAAGGTGTAGGCGTAGGCAGCTCCGAACTCAGCAATGTCAAAGTTCACGGTCCCCTTGGCGATTTCTTCGTCCGGGGTAAAGCCGATGCAAAGCTTGGCGTGCGGGATTTCGGGGTGATTGGTGATGTACTCGGCCATGGCCATGACAGCGGCAACGCCGGCCTTGTCATCTGCCCCCAAAAGCGTAGTGCCGTCCGTAAAGACAATGTCTTCGCCCTTGTATTTCGCAATTTCCGGAAAGTTTTTCACGGGAAAGACGATGTTTTTTTCAGCGTTAAGAAGAACGTCATCACCTGTAAAGCGCAGGATCTGGGGCTTTACGTCCGTGCCGCTTGCGTCAGGCGACGTATCCATATGCGCAATAAACCCCACGGCCGGGCACTCTTCACAGCCCTTTGTTGCGGGAATCGTTGCGTAAACAACGCCGCCTTTGCCGATTCGGGCATCAGTGATTCCGAGGTCCTTAAGTTCCCTGACGAGTTCTTCGGCGAGAACAAGTTCTTTGGCCGAAGACGGTTCCGTGTCGCTTTCTCGCACGGACTGGGTGTCATAGCGGACGTACTTTAAAAAACGGTTCAAAACGCCTTCAGACATGGTGATTCCTGTTGTTGCATGACGGAAACGAAGATGCGGCAATTATGCACAGAATTTCCCGCAGGAAGCCCGGGGCTTGAGCCCCGGGAGGAATGCGGGCTTTCGAATTTTTTTAACCTTGGCCCAAACGCAGCCAAACCATGCACATAGTTTTCGCTTAAGGTATATTCAGCCGCTATGAAATCGCGCACACCGTCCCTTGTCATCGAGCTGGGCCTGAAAATCGGAGAGGATCAGGAAAGTGCACTGGAGACCTACTTCTCCGATGCACGCCAGCTCTTCAATGCTGTTCTCGGAACGGCAAAGAAACGCGTGCGCGCCATGAAAAGCACTGAAGCATGGAAGCTGACGGCCGCGATGCCCAAGGGCAAAGACCGCAACAAGCGGTTTAAGGAAATTCAGAAGTCCGCCCTCCTTTCCGAGTATGCCCTGCATGATGTCGTGAAAGAGCACCGTGCCAAGGGCGGCTTTACAAAGCGCATCGGCATCAACGAAGCGCAGAAAATTGCCACACGTGTCTGGCAGGGCATTGAGCGCCGGCTGCTTCATCAGGGCGGTCGGCCGCGGTTTAAGAGTGCTAAACGGGGCTTGCACAGCGTTGAGGGAAAATCAAACAAAACAGGGTTGCGTTGGAAGGCCAAGACGTGGACGCTCGAGGTTCTGGATCTGGTGATAAAGGCTGAAGCCCCGGATGCCAGGCAGAAAGAAGCGCTTCTTTCAGCAACAGATCCGTCCGGCTTTAAGCGTGTCAAATACTGCCGTCTTGTCCGGCGGATGATCCGCGGCCGTATGCGCTACTTTGTTCAGCTCATTGTCGAGGGCGTACCGCCCGTCAAGCACGTTTATGCTCCCAAGGATCTCAAGGTGGCTGTTGACCCGGGCCCGAGGACCATGACTTTTTACAGCCCCGAGTGGCAGCAAAAGATTTTGGTGAGCGCGGGCACTGTCTCTCAGGAAAAGGAGATTGCGCGTCTTTTACGTGTCATGGACCGCTCCCGCAGAGACACGAATCGGGAGTGCTACAACGCGGACGGCACCGTTAAAGCTGCCGGAAAAAAGATTGTCTGGAAGGAATCCAAGACCTATAAGGCAACAAAGGCAAAACTTGCGGATCTGTACCGCCGCCAGGCGCAAACCCGCCGTTGCCTGCACGGCGAAGTGATTAACCAGGTGTTCGGCCGGGCCGGCACCGTCATTGTGGAGAAGAACTCACACAAAGCATTTCAGAGAGCCGGATACGGCAAGAGTTTGGGCAAAAGCGGTATTGCAGGATTGATAACCCGGATGACAAGTAAGGCTGAAAGCGCCGGCTGTTGTGTGGAGGAAGTCAGTCCCCGCAAAACTGCGCCCGAGTCAGCACGATCCCGAAACGGGAACGTACCGTAAGAAGGCTCTTTGGGAGAGAAGTCATCAGTTGGGAGACACGGGCTGGTACATGGACCGCGATGTCGCGGCCGCCATGAACCTGTATTTTGCGGATCCCGCCACTGACAGCTACGATCTGAAGGCTGAGCAATCAGCGCTTGCGAGGCTCAAACAAGTCTCAGGGAACGCCGGATCGATAGTGCAGTACAAACCAGCGAATCGGCAAGACGAAGCAGTCCTTCGCCGGAACCGACGGATCGAGCTGATGAAGCCCGTAGCCGTAGAGCGGTTGCGTTTTAAATGTTCCTGTGGTGCAGGGGACGCCCGGGCAGACAAGGCCTCAAAAACCTTGCCTGTTACGGGAAAGCCTGCACCGTGTCAGGAAACCCCGCGCTTTCAAGCGCGGGTTGTTTAGGGACAAAGCTTTCTGGGACGCCGCCGTCAGGAGCGCCTTAAAGCCCGCCCAACGCGCAGCCGACTTTTTTGCGGACGCCTTCGGGCAGGACTTGAGTATCAAAGATCAATGATTTCATGAGCACTTTGACGCGCGTCGAATGTTTCTCAGGTTTTTTGAGAATAACTGAAAGAAGTCCTTTTTGCTTCCTAAGATCGAAGAAACGAGAGACGGTCATAGGAGGCAGCGCAATGCTTGCGACGCGTTATTTTGTGGAACAGCTCACGGGCCGCACACCCGTGGAAACTCTGAGGATTCAGGCGGCAAGAACGGAAAGAATCCGGCTTCCGACCCGGTTTTCGGGCTTGGCGGGCCTGGGCGTCCCGGAGGCCGTCTTAGCGCCCCTGTCGGCCCTTGTAGCCGATGAACCCGATGGCATCCGTGAGAGCCTTTTGGTCGGCGTCTTTCTTCTTTGTGCGTTTGAGGGGTATCCCTTCCGGGCGCGTGAAGGGCTGCAGAAATGGTTTATCCGCCGCGGCGGCGTGAGCCCAGAGGATGCGATTGCCGTGCGTGAAGCCGTTCAAGTGCTGAACGGCCGAGGAGTGCTTTGTCGTGCAGGGCGCGGGCAAACACGGTTCCGTGACGTTACGCGATGGTGTTGTGCGTCAGAGCCGGCCTGCCAATGACGCGTTTTTGCGCAGTGTTTAAGTTGTGATGCAAAACAAAATGATTATTTCAGGAAATACTTTTTCGGCCATTGTCAGCGGGCCCGTTTAATGAAGCAGTAAAACCCGGCAACCAGTACCGCGCCGCCCACGATATTGCCGAGCGTTACGGGGATGAGGTTGTCAATGAGAAAGGTATTGACGGTGGCGGTGAGTTCCGGTACCTGACCGGCAGCAGCCAGTGCCGCATAGCGAGGATCGGCCGCGGTCATCAGTGCCGCCGGAATGAAAAACATATTGGCGACACAGTGTTCCATCCCGAGAGCCACGAAAGCCATGGTCGGAATCCAGAGCGCGACGATTTTGCCCGCCGTGTCCTTGGCACTGTAGGCGGCAAAGACCGCCAGACACACAAGCCAATTACAGCCTACGGCCCGCCAGAAGGCTTCATCAAAGGGAAGGGCTGTTTTGGCGTTGGCAAGTTTCACAAGCGACGCAGCCCAAGGCATGGTGTTTCCGGCCGTCTCGAAAATAAGGCCGCTTGCAACGGCCATTGCCCACGCCACAAAAAGGGCACCCGCAAAGTTACCGATCCAGGAAAGTACGCCTGAGCGCGTGGCCTCAAGGATACTGACGGTTTTCCTCTCCCAGGCAGCCGTGAGGCTTAAGCAGTTGCCGGTAAAAAGATCCGCCCCGCAGATGACGGTGAGCATCAGTCCCAGGGGAAAGACCATGGCAAAGACGAGTTTTCCCATCGAGCCCCAGACCTCCCACGGCAGCATCGCGCCGCAGCGCACGGCAAGAAAGCCGCCCAGTGCAATGTAGGCACCCGCAAGAAAACTCATGGCCAGTGTGGCGGGAAGCGTTTGAGAAGCACGGGCTGCGCCGCCTGCGGCCGCAGTGTCAATGAGTTCGCCGGACATCGTCTTTCCTCACGGAGTCGGGGGTTATCTTTTAAGTTTAGGGGGCACGAACGCGTTTCGCCTCTGCCTTTGGAGTTAGACTCAGGCCAAATCCGCTACCTCTTTCGGAGAATCCATGGAAAAACCGTTTTTTGTTATTGGGAGTGTCCGCGTCGGGCGTTCTCAGTCGATCGGCACCTATGACGGCGCTGAGCGCCGCACAGCGATTGCTAAAGAGGCTGTCACCGGGCCGGTTGAGCTGACGCCCACCGGTTTTACGGGTGACGAGCAGTTTCACACGCACGTGCACGGCGGGCCCGATAAGGCGGTGCACCAGTATCCGGCTGAAAGCTACGGCTTCTGGCGCGAGCCGCATCCTGAGGCACTGGAGCGCTTTGTTCCGGGCGCCTTCGGCGAAAACCTTTCAACGACGGGCGTTGCAGAAGGCGACGTCTGCATCGGTGANGAGGGCCCGGGGGAACAGCCCAAAGGGGGGGCGGAAGCGGGGTTTTGGCCGGGAAGGGGCAGCAACCCCGCCGCTGCGGCTGGTACTGGCGGGTATTGGAAACAGGGACGGTGGATGCCGGCGAGGAAGCGGAACTTCTCGAGCGCCCGAATCCTGCGTGGAGTGTGGATCGGGTGCTGCGGCTTTGGTGGGAGGATCCCATGAACAGAGAGCTTCTCACGGAACTTCTGGCTCTTAAAGGGCTTTCGGCGCGCTGGCAGGAAAAGACGCGGGAGCGTCTTGAAAGCGGCATGTGTGAAGACTGGACGCGGCGTCTGACTTATTGAACCACGACCGCTGCACAAAAAAATCGGGAGCCCGAAAGCTCCCGATTTTGGTTTAAGACTTGGTTTTTAGGCCTTTGCAGGCGTCATGCTCTTTTGAATAAAGCCGATCACAAAGCCCACCACGGCAAAGGGAATCCACCCGAGGCCGATCGTGTGCAGCGGCACATAGGTCTGCAGGAACGTTTCAATGCCGCCCAAGGGGACCTTCGCGGTTTCAAGACCGTTAATGGCGGCCATGATGAAGGTGAGACCCACGGTCCAGGCGTAAACGCACTGACGGCCGCCGAAGAACTTGTGCAAAAACACCAGCGCAATGAGCGCCACGCACAGCGGGTAGATGAACATCAGCACAGGAATCGTGGAAACGATGATCGTCTTCAGACCGAAGAGGCCGATCAAGTAACTCACCACCGTAAAGAGCGCGCACCAGGTGACGTAGGAGAAGCGGCCCGTCAACGCACGGAAGTAAATCGAGCAGCAGGTGATCAGGCCGATTGCGGTTGTGAGGCACGCTAAAAGCACGATGGCCGCAAGCACCATGGCACCGGTGTCGCCCATAAGAACCTGAGCGCTCTTGGTGAGAACCGGGGCACCCGTGTCCTGCATGCCGATCACACCCACGCTGTCCGCGCCGATGCGGGCGATGAAGATGTAGATGACGGCAAGGAACGCACCCGCCAAAAGCCCGGACTTATAGACTTCACGCGCCACGTGCCCGGAATTTTCAAACCCGGCCTCTTTCACGGCCGTCACAACAAGCGTTGCAAACACGAGTGAGGCGATGGCGTCCAGGGTGTTGTAGCCGTCGAGTACCCCCTGAACCGCAGCGATCACGGGAGTGGCGTAATTGGCGCTTGCAGCCTGCGGGGCTCCCAGGGGCGTAATGATCGACTTCACGATGAGGATCAAAAGCGCAAGGACCAGGAGGGGCGTTAAGAACTTACCGACGCGGTCCACGATTTTGGAGGGCGAAGCCGAAAGCCAGAAAGCAATGGCAAAAAAGACCGCAAGGAAAATCGGGAGCGCAATGTCGGCAAATTCCGCAGCGAGGAACGGCCGCACGGCGATTTCAAAGGAGACGGTGCCGGTACGGGGAACGGCAAAGCACGGGCCGATCGCCATGTAGCAGACGATGGTGTAGAAAATACCGAACATCGGGTGCACGCGGTTGGCGACCTGATGCAGGTCGTGGCAGCCGGAGTAGCCGATGGCCATGACGCCCAAAAGCGGCAGGCCTACACCCGTGATACAAAAGCCGAGCAAAGCCCAGCCGAGGTTTTCACCCGCGACCTGGCCCATTGCGGCCGGGAAAATAAGGTTGCCTGCTCCGAAAAAGAGGGCAAAGAGCATCAGACCGATGGTTATAAATCGGTTTTTATTACTATGTTCCATGGGAAATCACCCGAAATTTTTGTTCTTTTGCAGCATTTCCTGGGGGTGCGCAGGCACATCCGCCGGGCACAGGTGAGCCCGACGTCAGGAAAATCGACGTTTCCGTCAGGGGTATGAAACGTCCGGCGCAGCCGTCCGGTGTCCGGATCACGGAGAAAAGGACGGCTCACAATGAAAACCCGATTGGCTTGTAACAACAGGTTTCCGTGAGATCAGGAACCGAGTATAGCCCAGGCGAGCCCTGAAGTCCCCTGAAATTTTTAGGCAAAACACCGTAGAAACGGGGTTTGCGGGTGAAATTCAGGCCTGCGGCCCGGTTTTAGTGTTACCGGTCTCGCTTTTTCTCATACGCGAGCGGCTGACGTTTCCCAGGTCGTTCACGGCACGGGCGATGAAAACAAGACTGTAGGTGTAGGCCAAAATCAGAACCGGACATACGTTAAAGTATAAAGAAACTAAACAAATCAGAAAATACTTTAAAAGGACGTTGAGTGACTGAAAGAAGCGGGTTTTGTATTTGCAAGTAGAAGGTCAGGAATCATTTCAGAAAATACTTGTTTTTATCAGGCAAACGATCTTTCCATCAGTTCGAGCTCTGCGTTGGTTGCCTCAAGACTTCGGGCAGTATGAGACCAGCTGCTTAATATCTTCTGAAACGTAAGGCGAAGTTCCTTAGCATCGCCGGTAGGAACACCGAAATACCGGGCGACGGAAACCGCTGTCTCGGGTTCGGCCACGGGGTCGGTTCCCCGGATCGGCGTCTGCAGAAGCCGGACACTCATAAAGGCCGGTTTGACAAGCGGCGCTGAGAGCGGAGCAAGCCGCCAGCCATACGGAGCGCGGATAAAAAAGAAGTCGGTGAGCTTGTCGCGGCCGTTACCCGTGAGGGTGTTAAAAAGGAGCCTAGCAAAGAGCTCCCGGAGATCCGTTTTGGTATCAGCGCCGTCCCGGTTGAGGATATCGGCGATATCAAGATAGGTTGGCAGCACGGGTTTTCCGGTCCTGATATTGACGCGCGGGGTCACCAGCGTTGCCGCGGAGAGGGCCATAAGGGGCGTGCCGTTGTGAGACCGGTCAAAGCGCTCCTCGAGGTAGGCTCCATTTAAAGGCCCCGGAAGATATTGAAAGGCAAGGGTTTTGAGCCCGCACTGGCGGGCAAGCTCTATCGTCACCGCGTGCCAGCGGGCGGTGTTAAAGCCTTCTGACGTGTCAGCGGGCCGCATAACCCAGCCGCCATCGGTTTTACCAGCTGCTTTGATCAAGGCTTTGGGTGAATTTCCCCCGATATCAGTGCATAAGTCAAGTGCAAGCTGTAGATCCGGCGTCTTGAAGCGCCGCGCATCGTGCTTCAGATCATCCAATAAAGTGAGAATTTTCTGCAGCGTTTTTTTCTCAAAGGGGTCGCCCGTGAAATTCCTTTGAATTGAACCGGTTAGGGGAAGCCGAAGGCCGGAGAAACGGTCATTTTCGTGGCCACTGAAGGCCCAGAGATGGTCTTCAGTGAGTGCTGACGCAGATTGAGGCAGTTTGAGGCCGTTTAAATGCGCTGCTGCTGTCAGGTCCCTGATCCAGCTCCCCGGGTGCAAATCCCGAATGAAGAGGAAAGGGGGATTGTCGCCTCCGGCGGGACCCGGCGTGAGATTCACCGAAAAGGTTTTGTCAGTGAGCGGCAGATCAGACCCAAGGGAAAAACCGGATTTCAGCCAAGCCGCATCGTAACGGAAGGCCGCCGTCGTAATCCGTTCGCTGTCGGCGCTCCAGAGAAGCGAACCGATACGGCGTGGTGTCTCTCCGGCAAGCCAAATTTCCCGGGCGGAGGTTTCGGACGTCATGACGGTCAGACTCCCTTTGTCGAACGGCGGATCCGTTTTGGCAAAAGTTCCTGTTCCAACGTCACCGACAGGGGATCACTCTTGGCAATCTCAGAAAATGGGGTTCCCAAGTCTAAGGCGAGGAGGACGGAAGCCACGGCTCCGATGGCAACGCCGCAATTGCCGTTTTCTATTTTCACCAAAGTCGACAAACTGATGCCGCAGCGCTCGGCGAGCTCGGTCTGGGGGAGGCGGCGCTTGAGCCGGGCGACTTTTATATTGTTACCGAGCACTGACAAAGATTCTTCAACTGCAACAGAGGGTCTCATATAATTTAAATAAAAATGCTTAAAAGGTATAACATTCACTATTATGATAATTATCTCGCAAACCCGACGAATAATCAACTTCCCTCAAATTCCGCGGTTAAGTTGCCAGTCCGCTGATTGCAATTTCGATCTAACAGGCTCTATAAGACAAATTAACCGGCATAACAATTTGAATAAAACAAATAATTAGTTTTCTGAAGTCTCGCTGTCGGTCTTTTGTCCTCTGTTTAGCCCCGGACAAGCCCGGATTTTTCTAAAACTTCGCCGCCCTGCGGCAGCTGCTCTGGTTCGGACGCCGCTCATGCCTGTACGAACTAGAATTGATAGTCAGTCTCTAAATTAGATGACACGGTATCGAGGTATCTGTCGCCACGGCACCTGCTACCGCTGCAGGACTGTGCGAAATGGCGCTGTTGTGCTCAGCAGTGACAGCAGACCATTGTTTCTGCGTGATTTTTCTCGTTGCTGACGATCGGGTAACGGGTTTCAGAACGCAAATAAAACGCCTTAAACCGGCGCTTTGTTCGTATTGACCGGGCTTACCGGTTTTATTTGTCTTTTGAGCTGAAAGCAATATGATTTTGCAGAGGATTTTTATATAAGTAATGTCTGTTTAAGTGAAACAGAAAATACTATATCGCTGCCGGTACTACAGTAGTTTCTTACAGTGCTTTGATTATTAATCTTTTTTCTGAAGTCCGCTGTCGGTAGCTACAATGCCGATGAGAATCAGCGCGCATCCGAGACACGCTGTGAGCGTGATTCCCTCGGACAAAAAAGGTAGGCCGTTACAGAATTTCCCGCATTCCTCCCGGGGCTCAAGCCCCGGGCTTCCTGCGGGAAATTCTGTGAAAACGGATATTTCTATGCCGATGTGAGCTTGAGGCCCACAACCCCCGTGATACAGAGCGCCAGAAAAAAGATCTGCCCGCCCGTGAGCGTTTCCTTAAAAAGAAGCCAGCCGCCGAGCGTGATTCCTATGGTCCCGAGGCACGTCCAGATCCCGTAGGCCAGACCGGCCGGCAGGTCGCGCATCACAAGGATCAGAAGCCACATACTTAAAAGGCTCAGACCCACGGTGACGCCGCAGAACCATTTACCAAGTTCCATGACGGCGGCGGCTTTAAGGCTCAGTCCCCAGGTAACTTCGACGAGAACGGCCACAGCGAGATAAATCCAGGCGGCAGACATGCGTTTGATCCTTTTCGGGCGGAATAAAAAAGCCCGGTTTTTGTCCGGGCATTATAGGTTTTCCGAGGCTTAGGAACGGCGTTTTTTCGCCCAGTCGCGGACTTCTTCGGTAATGCGCATGGCGCAGAAGTTCGGGCCGCACATCGAGCAGAAGTGCGCGGTCTTCATGCTTTCCTTGGGCAGCGTCAGATCGTGAAAGCTTCTGGCTTTCTCCGGATCAAACCCGATATTGAACTGATCGTACCAGCGGAATTCAAAGCGCGCCTTACTCATGGCGTTGTCCCGGATCTGCGCGCCGGCGATGCCCTTGGCGAGGTCTGCGGCGTGCGCGGCGATTTTGTAGGTGATGATGCCGTCCTTGACGTCGTTTTTGTCCGGCAGCCCCAGATGTTCCTTCGGTGTGACGTAGCAGAGCATGGCGGTTCCTGCGGCTCCGATCACGGAAGCCCCGACGGCGCTTGTGATGTGGTCGTACCCGGGCGCGATGTCGGTGACAAGCGGTCCCAATGTATAAAAAGGCGCGGCGTTACAGAGCTGCTCTTCGGCTTCGGCGTTTTCTTCCACGCGCTGCAGCGGAATATGGCCCGGGCCTTCGATAATGACCTGAACGTTACGTTCCTGCGCTCTCCGGCAGAGTTCGCCCAAGGCCGCAAGTTCAGCCATCTGGGCGCTGTCGCAGGCATCGTGAATGCAGCCCGGTCTTAAGCCGTCCCCGAGACTCACGGTCACATCGTAAGCGGCCAAAATGTCGCAGATCTCGTCAAAGTGCGTCCAGAGGAAGTTCTCCTCGTTGTGGGCCATGCACCAGACGGCCATAATCGACCCCCCGCGGGAGACAATGCCGGTCAGGCGCCCCGCCGTGAGCTCAATAAAGGGAAGGCGAAGCCCCGCGTGAATCGTAAAGTAGTCAACGCCTTGTTCAGCCTGTTCAATAAGGGTGTCGCGGTAAAGTTCCCAGGTGAGGGCCTCGGCTTTGCCGTTGACCTTTTCAAGGGCCTGATACATGGGAACCGTTCCGATCGGAACCGGGCTGTTCCTGACAATCCATTCACGGGTTTCGTGGATATTTTTGCCGGTGGAAAGATCCATCACGGTGTCTGCGCCCCAGCGCGTCGCCCAAAGCATCTTTTCAACTTCCTGACTGATGTCGGACGTGAGCGCTGAGTTTCCGATATTGGCGTTGATCTTGGTGAGGAAGGACCGGCCAATCACCATCGGTTCGCATTCGGGGTGATTGATATTGCAGGGAATCACTGCGCGGCCTGCGGCAATTTCGCGCCGCACGAATTCAGGCGTTACTTCTTTGGGGACTTCAAAACAAGTATGACCGGCCCGGTGCTGCTGCAGCAAAAAGGCGCGGCTTCGCGGTGAGACATCCCGCAGGCTTTCTTCATAGGTCCTGCGGTTGTTGTTTTCGCGGATCGCAGCAAATTCCATCTCTTCGGTGATGATGCCGGCGCGGGCGTAGGCAAGCTGCGTAACCGCCTTTTTCCCCGCCGCGCGGCGGATGGAAGAGGTGCGGTTGAATCGGATGGCGTCGAGTTCAGCTTTCTGAGCCCGCTCGTTCCCGTAAGCGCTTGTCATGCCGGAAAGTTCTTCCGTATCACCGCGCCCGAGAATCCAGGGCGTGCGCAGGCCGGTGAGGCCCTTCGTGATGTCCACGGTTTTGGCGGGGTCACCGAAGTCACCCGAGGTATCGTAGACAAAGATCGGGGGATTGACTTCGGTTTTACCTTCCGGGAGCTTGGATTCAGCAAGGTCAATGGCGCGCATCGGAACGCGGATACCGCGGCTGCCTTCAACGTAGATGCGGCGTGAGCCCGGCAATATCCCGGTGGAACTTGCGCGCGCGGCATTGCTCGGGCGTTGCGCAGCCGTTTCGGACTTTATTTCGGTAACTGATATTGCGGCCTTTTTGGTTGTTTCAGCCATCGCGGGCTCCAAACAGAAAAGGCGGAAAGAGGGATTGGGGACGAGGGGAGACGGCGTCTTCCGGACGTGTCCGCGTTTCCTTCCGCCGATATAAATCGGGTCAAGTTCGAAGGGTTTGTCTCAATCGGCTTCAGCCGATACCCCCAACGCATGACGGGCATTGTAGCCTGATCGGTGAGGTATGCATTTGAAGCGTTATCAGAAATAACAGTTCAGCAAATACTAATCCCTAGATGACCGAGATCCATACGCTAAAATCGCGCCAAGGCTTGAAGTCTCTGAGAAGGATCCTTTCATTCCATGCCGATCACTTTGCCCGGAAACAAACGCATCAACCAGCTTGCGGCCGTCATTGCCGTTGGTTTTGCCGTGGCCGCCGTCTGGCAGGAGTTCGGCAGCCGCGGTGAACCCGGCGAAAACGAATTTGCCGACGCCGCCATGCAGCAGATTAAGGATCAGGGGGCTTTCACAAAGGAAGTCTGCGGACTGTATGCAAAGGCCGCCGTCAAAGGCAGCCGTGAGGGTGCGTTGCTGCTGACGCAGTGCGTCAATCAAAGCTATACCGGTACGACTTCCGACCGCCGCATTCTGTTGGCTGCGCTTTATCAGATGGCCGGAGATGCCGAGGTGAACGGTATCCGCGCGTCCAAGCAGCTCGAAAATCTGCGCCTCACGGAAACCGAGAAGGCGGCGCTTGCGCATTTTGATATCAAGGCCGTGCTCGACGGTACGGTTTTCGTTTCTCCCATGAATATGGGGCGGCTTGAGCGCTGATCAGACAAAAACAGCTGAAAAACCCGCTACAAAGTCAAAATGCAACATAACTACCATTATGTTGAATTAAATTTTGGGCTGAAAATCAGAATTTCGATGACGGCAGGATTTGCCGGATGAAAAATCTTCGGACCGCCGTTAGCCGGTCCGAAGTTCCTCTCTTAACAGATGAGTTCAAACTACCGTTGGATGACTTCCGGATGAGTGCCTGGCTCAGAAGTTCATCTTGAACCCGACGGTTACTGTGTCGTAATCAACATCGGGCATGACAAAGGTCTGGCCGTCCCGGGATTCTTTGCCGGCGTTAAAGAAGTGCTCGTACTCAAGCCGCAGGCTGAGGCGCTCGGTCATCAGCCACTCTGCTCCAGCTCCGAGGTTCGGCGCAAGACGGGTTTTTGACTTGCTGAAGGAATACTGCGGTTCCGAGGCGTTGTTTTTGCCGTCAATCCGGATCAGTGCAACGCCTGCTTTACCGAAAACAGATAAAGCGTCTGTAACCGGGAGAATGGCAACGGCATCAACGGCGAGACCGTAACCTTTAAATTCGGCGTGGCTGCTGACAGGCTGCCCGGCTTGGATGCCGGCATGATCGTGTTTACTTTTGCCGAACCACCAGGCGGCGGCTTCTACGGCAAAATGGTCGTTTACGCGGCAGCCGACTGCCAGTTTGGCAGTGACATTACTGTTGTCTGCGTCGTTAACGGGATTTTGGTTGTTGGCGGTATTGACTGCGCCGACGGCCTCTTTGTAGTTATTGTCGGAGTGCACCAGGCCAGCAGAAATAAGGCCGTACCAGTTCCCGGCAACAGCGGGGGGAAGCGCTGTGAGAATGAGTGCGGCGGCCGTTAAGGCTGATGTTGTCAGGCTTCTCATGGTATATCCTCAGAAATCGCGCGGGACAAATTTCCTTTACCCTTCAGTGGATTGTACTTGTATTTACTAGAAAGTTATAAATTCAACAGCAGAAAGCATCTGTTTAATTATGACGAGACGCATTTCTTGTTATCTAGAAAAACTGCGCACAGGTGCAAAAATTTTAAATAGACCTTCGCTGCTCTGTTAAAAACCTCCTCACGAACCGGTCCCTTTTGTTGGATAGCCAAATGCGCATTGAACGAACACGAAGCCTCAACCGCTTGATTTCCAACCGCGGTAACGGTCAGATCAAAATCATCACCGGTATCCGGCGCTGCGGCAAATCCTACCTGCTCGGTGTCCTTTTCCGGGACTATCTGCTGCAGACCGGTGTGCAGGCCGATCAGATCATCACGCTCGAACTCGATAACGACCTCAACGCACGCTAAAGACTTTCTGCTTGACAATGTCAACAAACTTTAGGCGCCTCTGACGACGCGGTTGATCGCCACCGCTGCCATCTGCATCCCGATCGTTGCCGTCACCACAACGCCTGAACCGTAGCCGGAACACGCAAGTCCCTGAGAGGCCATGTCGCAGGCCTCTTTCCCCAAGGGGCGTTTGACTTCTTCATCCGAATAGACGGCCGTTACCTTAAAGGGTTTCGGACTCCCCTTACTGTCCGCCTTCGGAAAACCGTACTCTTTTCTCAGGCGGTAACGGACGCCCGAGAGCAAGGGATCGCCCTTGATTTGCCCGAGGTCTCCGATCTTAATGAGAGAGGGATTGACGCGGCCGCCCGCTGCGCCGCTTGCCACAACGAAGTTGCCGGCACGCTTACAGTGCGCGATCAAAGCGGCTTTTGCCCGTACCTGGTCAATGCAGTCAAGAACGACAGCCCCGGATCCCACAAGTTCCGAGACATTTTCCTCATTGACAAAGTCTTCAATGAGTGTCAGGCGGCAGTTTGGGTTAATGAGCGCCGCGCGGTCTCTTAAAACATCAATCTTGGCTTTGCCGAAATTGCCGTCCATTGCCTGAATTTGGCGGTTCACGTTACTCTCGGCGACGTTATCGAGGTCAATGAGCGTGATGTCGGCTGCGGCCGTCCGGATCAGGGCTTCCGCAGCCCAGCTGCCGACGCCGCCCACGCCTACAACCACAAAGTGTGCTTTGGCGATCGCCTCCGCCCCTTCGTGTCCGTAAAGGCGCGCCACGCCGCCGAAACGTCTTTCATAGTCCATTGCAACCTGCATCGCCGTCCGCTCGCTGTTTTATCGGGGAAATCAGATCCCCTGCTCTTATCAGCCCGATTTTAGAGCCTCAGGCGGCGGTAAAGAAGTTTTTGAGGTTCTTCATGCCGGGCTCAAGCCCCCTGCGGATAAGCCAGAGGCTCTGAACGCCGCTTGCAGCCGACATTGCGGCCACGACCGCCACAGCCTGCCAGGGCGGCATCACTTGCAGCCACACGCCCAAAGACATGAGCGCCTGCCGAAACCGGCCAGACTGTTAATAAAGCCCCCGGCGGCAGCGCCCAACACGAGCCAGACAATAAGTTCAACGGACATACTTTCCCGAGGAAGTGTTGTTTTTCTTCTGACAGTGCGCATTTCCCGCCCTAAACCCACCGTCTTTCAACGGAGAAAGCATCTAAACCAAGGGATAACCCGTAGAAATAGTCCCTCCTGTGACAACACAGTGCTTTAAGGCAGACCTCCTAGGAGGTTGACGAACAGATAATGCGGATTGTCAAAAGACGGGCGAATGCCGCAAGGCCTCGCGCCTGACAATTCCAAACAAAGCCCCCGGCAACAGGGACTTGGTATTACGGAGAAGTAAGAAAATGACAGATATGAGCCGTCGTTCTTTGATTCAGGGTTCTTTGGCGCTCGGCGCCGCCGGCTTTATCGGTGCGGCTGAGGCGAGCACCCAGGCCAAGGTTCCCTCAAAGTGGGATGCCACCTATGACGTTGTCGTCGTGGGGTCGGGCTTTGCAGGTTTGGCTGCCGCGATTGAAGCCAAGAAAGCCGGTGCTTCCTGCGTGGTTCTGGAAAAGATGCCCACCGCCGGCGGCAACTCCATTATTAACGGCGGTATTCTGACCGCTACCGGCTGCCCCCAGCAGCTCAAGCACGGGATTAAGGATTCTCCGGAACTCCTTGCCAAGGACATGCTCGTTGCCGGCCTTTACATGAATAACCCCGAAAAGGTGAAGTTGGTTGCCGACTCTGCCCTGTCCAACTACGAATGGACCGTGAAGGAACTGGGCGTTGAATACAACCCCGATGCAATCGGTCAGGAAGGCGGCCACAGCGTCCCGCGTTATGTCTTTACGAAGAACGGTTCGGGCTCCGGCATCGTTTCCAAGGAACTCGAAAAGGTTGCAAAGCTTGGCGTCAAGGTCGAAACCCGCACCTACGTTGAACACATCATCCGTGATGAAAAGGGTGCTGTTCTTGGCTTGCAGATCCGCAAGGGCTACCGCTTCCCGAAGGCCGGTTCCGGCCGCGTGCAGTTTATCCGCGCAAAGAAGGGTGTTGTGCTCTGCTACGGCGGCTTCTCCCGTGACGTTGCCTACCGCACGATGCAGGATCCGAAACTTGCCGCAAACCTCGACTCCACGAACCAGCCCGGCGCTACCGCTGAACTCTGGCGTGAAACGAGCCGCATTGGCTGCGCTCAGGTCCAGAACGACTGGATTCAGTGCACGCCGTGGAACAACCCCAAGGAAAAGGGCATGGGTATCGGCTGGACCTTCTCTCAGTCCGGTGCCGCTGAATACGGCCTGTGGGTTTCTACCTCCGGCAAGCGCTTCGTGAATGAACTTGCCAACCGCAAGGTCCGTGCCGACGCCATTATGGTTGAGCACACCAACGGCTTTAAGGCGGTCGCCATCTGCACGGCTGCCAACCTCAAGGCCTTTAAGGAAGCCCGTCCCGGCATGCTTGAAAAGCTCCTGGAAGGCGGAATGTTGAAGCAATACAAGTCCCTGAAGGACATTGCCGCCGACTGGAAGATTCCGGCCGATCAGCTCGCCAAGACCGTTGATGAATTCAACAAGGCTGTGAAGGCGAAGAACGATCCCCTCTTTGGCCGTTACATCAACAACGAACAGGTGCCGCTCGAAGGCGACGCGTGGTACGCCTGCGAAATGAGCCCGAAGGTTCACCACTGCATGGGCGGGCTTGTGACCGATATGCAGTGCCGCGTTTTGGACGTTGTCGACAACAAGCCCGTGAAGGGCCTCTACGCTGCCGGCGAATCCACCTCCGGCGTGCACGGCGCCGTGCGTCTGGGCTCCTGCGCTATTCTTGACTGCCTCGTCAACGGCCGTATCGCTGGTCAGAGCGCTGCCAAGGCCCTCTGATTCAGACTCAGTCGGTAAGACTGCCGGCAGGGAAATCCTCATCCTGCCGGCATTGGAAGGAAGCGGTTTGTGTCTTTGCGGATTCAGGCCGCTTTTTTCATACCCGCAAAAATATCAGGCCGCCGCGGCGTTGCGCCCGGCAATGCGCCCGACGGTTAAGGCGTCAATAAGGCCGCAGGAGGAAAGGCGCGCCTCCCCGTTTAAGCCTCCTGTGATTTCGCCCGCGGCAAAAAGCCCGGGCACCGGCGCGTCATCGGTGACGCTTAAGACCCGGGCTTGAGAATCAATTGCAACACCCCCGCCGCAAAGCTGGACTTTGGCGGCAAACCGGCAGGCGTACCAGGGCCCCTCGCCGATCAGTTCATTGGTGGGGCTTAAAACCCGGCCGAGGTAGTCGTCGGGATCGTTGGCGGCAAGCGTTTCATTGATGCGGCTGATTTCGTCCTGAAGCGGTATCAGAGGAACGCCAAGGTCTGAGGCGAGTTCGGAGAGCGTCGCGTATTTCAGTACAAAGCCGTGCTGCACAAGCGCCTCCACGTCACTCTTTTTAAACAGGGCCGACCTCGGATGCGCCGCGGCGCGGGCGTCGGCAACCGCAAGGCAATGCTCCCCGGCACTGATCACACCGAGGACGGCGTTGGTGCGCGTAGTGTTGTCCGCGGTTTCATTCACAAAGCGCCGTCCGGTTTCCTGCACGACCCAGAGGCCCTGCGATGCCGCACAGTACTGATTGAACTTCCAGGCGCTCCCCCACCCTTTTTCGTCAGCGCAGGCTTCCGGCACGCAGTGGATGTACTGCATGTGGATCACCCAGGCGCCGATATCTGAGAGAGCCCTGATCACTTCGCTCGTGCTTCCGGGCTGGGTTGTCGTGCTGATGCCGGGGCCGAGCCGCCAGCTCTGCATCTGCCGCATCGCGATGTCCGCGCCAAAGCCTCCGGCAGCCGCCACGACCGCTTTCCGTGCCTTAATGGTAACGGGGTGAAGGCCCGCGGCGTCGGTCACAAGTGCCGTAACGCCCGTGACGCGTCCTGTGTCATCGGTGAGAAAGCCGGTGACGCGGGTATTAAGACGGACTGAGACGCCCAAGGCCGAAACGCGCTCTGCGAGGGGGTTCATAAGGCCCTCACCCTGATTGGCAAGCGCCACGCAGCGCCTGACCGAGTGGCCGTAGTCGTATTCCACGCCCCGGCTCCAGTGAACGCCGAGCTCATCGATTGTCCACTGCCAGGTGGCAAGGGCGTTTTCCGTGAGCAGCGCAATTCTGTGCGGGTGACTGATTTTTGTGACCTTCATAAGGTCGTTGAACATGAGTTCGGGGTTGTCTCCGATGCCGGCTTCGCTTTGCTGTGGGGTGCCGGGGACGGCCGCAAGGCCCTGACTGATGACGGAGTTGCCGCCGATACTGCCCATTTTTTCCAGCACGATGACTTCGGCCCCTGCCTTACGGGCTTCCAGGGCGGCCGCAAGCCCTGCGGCACCGGACCCCACCACAACGACGTCAAAGGTTTCTTCTTCGGGGAGAGTTCCGCGGACGGCCCCGGTGAGGACCGCGCGGCGCGAAAGCGTTTCACTCATGCGGCAGTGTCTCCCAAAAGCGAACGGATGCGGTTAACGGCCTCTGTGAGTTCCACCACGCCCTTAACGCCTAATTTGCGGTTGATTTCAGAGCGGTGCACCTGCACGGTTTTCACTGAGATGCCCCCAAGGCGGATTCCCACCTCACGGTTTAAAAGCCCTTTGGCGAGAAGCTTGGCGACGTCTTTTTCCTTGGGCGTCAACGTGTTCCAGCGGGCAACGGCCTCGCCCGGATCGGGTTTGTTCGCTTGGGTCTGCGCAACGGCCTTATACACGGCTTCCATCAGGCGCGACGGATCTGCGGTTTTCTGCACAAAGGCGACGGCACCTCTCTGCATCGTGTCCACCGCCATATCAATGTCGCCGTGGGCGGACAAAAAGACAACGGGAAGGCGGATGCCGCGCCGGATCATCTCTTCCTGAAGTTCAAGCCCGGTCATCCCGTCCATTTTGACGTCCAGGATGAGGCACCCGGGGCGCGAGGGCGCATCGTCGGTTAAAAAGGCCTGCGCGCTCGGGTACGTTTTAACCGCAAAGCCTTCTGCGGTGAGCATGTATTCCAGAGAGCCCCGCATATGGGCATCGTCGTCCACCACGCGGATGAGGATATTTTCATTTTCGCCCGGCATCATGGGTCGACTCCGTCGGGTTTGTGCCGCGGTGTGTCGCAAGCGGGGGCCGCGGGCAGCAGCACGTGTGCCGTGAGGCCCTTTTCCGGGGTATTAAGCGTGAAACTTAACTGCCCCACGCAGTTTTCACAGAGCCGGTGCACGAGGGTTAACCCCATGCCGAGACTGCCGGCTTTACTTGAGGCCATCACGCTGCGGCCGAGTTTGGTGAGTGTTTCAGCGTCGACGCCCGGGCCGTTATCACGGATCCGAACTTCAATGCGGCCGCCTGTGACGGTGCTTGAGACCTCAACCTTGGCTTTGGCTTCGCCCTGCACGGCCTGAGAGGCGTTCGTAAGGAGATTCACAATGATGAGCTCAAAGTCAATGGGGTCGATGTAGACCGCGGCGTCTTCGAGGTGCCCCAAAAGAATCTGAACGCCCGCGGCTTTGCCGGAAAGGCAGAAGCGCTGAGTGATTCTGAGAATTTCGCTTTTCACTGAAATGTTGCGCCGCTCGTTTTTACCCTTACTGTAGGAGCGGACGCGGTCAATGATTTCGCCCGCACGCGCGGCCTCGGCGCCGATCGCATCCACGGCTTTGCAGAGCTCCTCGTCAGGGTTGTCGCTGTCTTCGAGCCGCCTCAAAACGCCGCGCGAGAGGTTCTGAATGCCCGCCAAAGGCTGCTTGATCTCGTGCGCGACAAGGCTGGAGATCTGCCCGACGGCTCCGGCTCTCTGAAGGGCATCGAGCTGCTCATGGGTTTCAAAGGCCTCGCGCTCGGCCCTTTTTTGCTCGGCGTTGGCGTTTTCGAGTTCCCGGGTACGGTGCCGCACGAGTTTTTCGAGAATAATGCCGTGCGCCAGAAGGCCCGTGAGCGCAATGAGAATCAGAACCGCCAAAGGCCAGTATTTTTTGGTGAGCTCGGTGAAACTGACTTCACCCAGGTTTTTGTAGGGCCCGAGCTTTAAGTCCTTGAGAAGCGCGTCAACCGCGCCGTAGTCCGTGACAATGCTCCAGTACTGGCCCCAGGCGTTGGCGGGTTTGGTCAGAAGCACCGCCGTGATGTCGCGGGCGGCGGTTTCGTTCATTCGCCTTTCGACCGCAAGCACCCAGCCCGGGTAGGTGCGCGTTGTGTGACGGCAGGTGAGACCGTCACCGGTGCGCTCCTCAATCACCTTAAGCCCTGCGGTGATGTCGCCGCTTCCCGCGCGCGTAAGGTCTTCCAAAAAACAGGCCCGGACGATTCCGGCATCAACCTCGCCTTTCTGTACCATCTCCACGACTTTGCGCATGCGCAGAGGCTCAACACGGATAAGGCGCTTATAAAAGGTTTCCGCGTTGATGCCGCGGCTCACAAGTTCCTGGGCGACCTCAAGAATCCCGGGCGAAAGCTCGCTTGTGACGGAGGCCACCCGCTTGTCGGTGAGGTCTTTAAGGGCGGTGATGTCACTTCGGCCGGTCTTGGTGATGACGGCCGCGGCATGAGCGTTATTGGTGTCGGCGTCGTTAGAGACGAGCGTCACGAGGTCGCGGTAGCGGCCCGCGGTCTGAAGCTGTAAAAGCGCCGTGGGTGCGGCCACGATGTCGGCTTCGCCCTTGGCGAGGGTTTTATTGAAGTTTTCCGCCTCAAGCCAGGTTGCCTCAAAGCGGTACTGCGGCATTTTCCACGCGATAAACCGGATGGTTTCGTCGGTAAAGGACGCGTCGTACCAGGGCGGCGAATAGGATAAAAGTGCAACTTTCAGAACCGGGCGGGCGGTAACGGAAGCGTCACCGGCAGGGGCATCCGCACGCATTCCGGCAGGCAGCGGGTCGTACTGAGCGGCCGCGGGGCCGGCCAGGAATAAGCAGATGAGAGCCGCAACGGCAAAAGGCGCCACGCGCATAAACACTTCCGGAGTGGGTTGACACAATTCAAATATTATATTTTCAGGCCGGATGAAAATGCGTTGCACAAATTATGAATTTACGTTCACTAAAAAGCCTGCCCGCTTCGAAACGAAACGGACAGGCCGGGCTGACAGCGGGCCGCGGGATTACCCGAGCTTGACGCGTTGCCAGATGTTGCGGATGGAGAGCTCCTGCGGCCCCTTCTTACGGTCCGTGTAGTGCGTGTGCAGGAGGTCTTCGGCGGTGTGCGACAGGGGCTTGACCAAAAACTCCTTGTAAAGCCGAATCACATCGGGGTTGTTGTGGCTCTGGCGGATCTGGCGCGTCTTATCCACCGCATAAATCCCGGCGATGCGTTTTTCCGCGAGATTCATGTAGTTATTCTTGACGCGCATGTTGCCGCCCCCGCCGATGCAACCGCCGGGGCACGCCATGACTTCAATGAAGTCAAAGGCGCATTTGCCCGCGGCGATGTCGGCGCACACTTTTTCGGCGTTCGCTAGCCCGTGGACCACGGCAATTTTGACTTTGCCGAGTTTCTCGAGGTCGACTTCCGCACTCTTAATCCAAGCCATGCCGCGCGCGGGTTCGTAGTCAACGGGGCCCAATTCCCGGCCGGTCGCCTTAAAGTAAACGGTTCTCAATGCCGCTTCCATCACGCCGCCGGTCGCGCCGAAAATGACGCCCGCGCCGGTGTTTTCACTCATAAAGGGCGAATCAAAGGTGCTTTCCTCGAGTTTGGCGGGGTTGATGCCCTGGCGCTGCAGAAGACGCGTGAATTCACGCACCGTCAAAACGAGGTCCGTGTCCTGCTCATAGCCCTTCATGAGCTGCGGACGCTTGATTTCATCCTTTTTGGCCGTACAGGGCATGATGGAGATGAAACGCAGCTTCTTGGGGGCAATGCCGTGCTCCTTGGCAAACCAGGTTTTCGCCAACGACCCGAAAATGCCCTGAGGCGAGCGTGTTGTCGAGAGATTGGGGATCATCTCCGGATGAATCTTTTCCACGAAGTTCACCCAGCCCGGGCAGCAGCTTGTCATCATGGGCAAAGTACCTTTCTTCGTGAGGCGCTCCAGCAGTTCGCTCCCCTCTTCCATGATGGTGACGTCGGCCCCCCAGTTGATGTCGCAGACGTAGTCCGCGCCCATCATCTTTAAGGCCGTGATGATTTTGCCCTCAAGATTGACGCCGGACTCGACACCGAAGTTTTCCCCGAGCGTGACGCGCACCGCCGGGGCAAACGCCACGATCGTCTTGATTTCGGGATCGGCAAGCCAGTCAATCGCCTGCTCGGTTTCGTCTTTTTCGCCCAGGGCGCCCGTCGGGCACACGAGCGCACACTGTCCGCACTGCACGCACGTGGGGCTGTCGGCCCAGCGCTCGGCGCCGGTGATCCCTACGCCGCACATCGTGCCGATGTCGTTAATCGTTAAGGCCGAGACCTTGTCGCCCTGAATCGTACGGCAGACTTCCACGCAGCGCGCGCAGCGGATGCATTTGTCCGCGTCGCGGATGAGACCGTTGGCGCTCCAGTCGGCGGGGCGCTTGGCGGTAAAGCGCCCGTTGCAGCCGTTATGCTGCAGACCCACGTAAAGCGCGAGGTCCTGGAGCTCACAGTTACCGTGACGCGCGCAGCTTGCGCAGTCCTGGTTGTGGTCGGCAAAGACCCAGGCCATCTGCATGCGCTGCATTTCACGGACTTTCGGCGTGCGGGTTTCGATGCGCATGCCGTCCTTTAAGGGCGTTGTGCAGCTTGTGACGATCTGCTTTTTGCCGTCGACCTCGGTTTCCACAAGGCAGAGACGGCAGGTGCCCGGGGTATGTTCCAGGGGCAGATAGGCGCAGAGCGTCGGAATGAAAATCCCCAAGCGCTTGGCGGCCTTCAGAATCGTTTCGCCTTCGGTGAAGGTAAATTCACGCCCGTTGATGAATGCTTTCATTTTTTAAACCCCCGTGCGTGTGATGTCGGCGCCCCGGACCATGTCGTTACCCGGAATCGGGCGCGGTGTGACAACGGCAAAAAGCCGGTAGCAGCGCATGCAGCGCAGCGACTCGTTGCGCGCCTCGGCCGGGCTCATCGTGAGATCGACCTCGCGGAAATTCTTTTCGCGTTCGGCAATCGGAATGTGCGGACACGGGTTACGGGTGAGTTTGGGCTGCGGCAGGCGCGGTGCGCCGTCTTCAAGCAGGCGGCAGTCGCGGATGATGCGGCCCATACGGGCGCGCGGCACAAAGCCCACGGAGCCGCGGGAGAGGTATTCATCGATACTGTCGGCGGCGCGCTGCCCGTGAGCCAGGCCGTCAATAAGCGTTGTGGGCCCCGTTGCACAGTCTCCGCCCGCAAAAACGCCGGGGCGGGAGGTTGCGAGGGCTTCGGTGACCGCGATGTTGCCGCGGCGGTCCAGGAGCACGCCGTCGGCGTCGGTCAAAACATCTTTTTCCATCTTTTGGCCGATCGCGGCAATAAGTGTTGAGCAGGGAATCACAAATTCACTGCCATCGACGGGTCTCACGCCCCGTCTGCCGCGGGCGTCTTTTTCAGTGAGTTCCATGCGGGTCACCTTAACGCCGGTGACTTTGCCGTCTTCGCTCACGATCGCGACGGGGTTGGTGAGGAAGTGAAATTCGACCCCTTCGGCTTGAGCGGCCTCAATTTCTTCCATGTCGGCGCTTGCCTCTTTGATCGTGCGGCGGTAAACGACGTGGACCTTGCCGGTTGCGGTTCGCCGGGCCGTGCGGCAGCAGTCCATCGCGACGTTCCCGCAGCCCACGATCACGACGTCCCCCTCAAAGACCGGGGGCGCGTTTTTGGCAACACCCTTTTCGCACTGCAGCAGAAAATCAATGCCGTTGCGGTAGCCTTCAAGCGTCCTGTCTTCGTCCGCAAGCCCGAGGTAGGCGCCCTGCGCGCAGCCGATTCCGAGAAAGACCGCGGCGTAGCCCGCGTCAAAAAGGCCGTTAACGGTGATGTCCCGGCCGAGCCGTTCGCCGTAATGGAAAACGCCGCCGAGCTTTTTCACGGCGTCCGTTTCGCTCTGCAGCACCCCCTTGGGGAGGCGGTAGGGCGGAATCCCGCGAAGCGCCATGCCGCCCGCCTGCTCGTCTTTGTCAAAGACGTCAACGGGGTAGCCCTTCATCAGAAGATGGTAGGCGCAGTTAAGCCCCGCGGGCCCGGCACCCACGACCGCCACTTTGGCTTTGGTGGCGTCAAGCTGCGGCTTGGCGCCCTCAAACATTTCAGCGACCGACGCGCCGGCGTTATCCGACACAAAGCGCTTGATGTCGCGGATGGCAACCGCGGTATCGACGTAGTTGCGCCGGCAGGCCCCCTCACAGGGACGCACGCACACGCGCCCGCAGGTCGCAACAAGCGGATAGTGATGCAAAAGGACGCCCGCTGCAAGGTCGGTGTTGCCGTCACGGACATAGTCGATGTAGCGCGGAATGTTGACGTGCGCGGGGCAGGCTTCAATACATTTGGCGGTGACCGTCGTGTACATGTCGCCCATCAGTTCGCAGGGGTTGTCAAGGAGCCGCCCCTTAAAGTGCCTTAAGGCCCCGATGATCGCCACGGGTGTTGTGAGGCCGATCCCGCAGAGGCTTGTCTGATACATCTGCTCGGCTGAATCCAAAATATGGGCCCAGTCCACGCGGTCGCCGCGGCCGTTGACGGTATCCTCGAGCGCAAGTTCAATGAGAATCGACCCCGTGCGGCAGGGCGTGCAGCGCCCGCAGGAATTCTGACGCGCCGTACGGTAGTACTTCAGAAGTATTCCGGCCAACGGCACCTTATCGTCAAAAACAAGAAAGCCCGCGCTTCCGACTAAGGCGTCAATGGGATTGCCCGGATTAAAGTTCGTGAGCGCTGAGAGCGGCAGGTCGGCCGGAGCCGCGTCGCCGCCGTGGGTATTGTCATACCGGACGCCGTTCCAGACGCCGTAAAGTAATTTTCTGGGGGTCATGTGGTTTCGGGCCTCAGTAAGCGCTTTCAGGGCGCTTGTGATGCCCCTCCTCTGATAAGGATTGTCCGCAGGACGTATTACAACGGTCTTTTATAGCTTTAAAACTATATGTCAGAGAAAAGTTATTGGATGCGCGTAATTATCTACGCCGCCCGGCCTAGGTCTGACGGATGTTTCAGCGGCATTGTAGACGAGGCGGGGCTTTGAGACGGAGTCAGAGCAGTCTGAAAGTTCTTATCATAGAAAAACCGAAGGCAGGCTTTAGTTTTTGGCTGATCCGGCAATCCCGGAAAGGTCGTTGCGCATTGGCTATTTTTCCGCACGAAAGCCGGACTTTCCGGCCGGCCCGTGTTGCGCACGTGCGTGAGGCCTGCGTCTACAATCCCGCTTATCTGATGCCCGCTTTTATTTTGAACCATGACCACATCCGCCCCTGCCTGTTACGTTCTCACGATGCCCCGGATTGCGGAGCTGCCGCCTGAAAACCTCACGCGCGGGTGGCTCACGGAGCCGGCTCTGGTGCGCGCCGCGTCCTTTGCAAGCGTCAAGCGCCGTGCTGACTACCTTTGGGTGCGGCTGATGATGAGAGTCCTTCTGATGCGCTTTTTCGGCCGCGAGGCGGTTCTTAAAGAGCGTCCGCCCTTTTCCCCCCTGATCGTTGCCCGGGATAGCGGCGTCAGAATGCCCCTTTATGCCACGATCTCGCACACAAAGACTTTGGTCGGCGTGGCGGTGGCCGACACCCCCGCGGCGATTGACCTTGAAGTGATAGATGCAGACAGACCCGTGGCAACGCTTTACAAACGGCTTTACGGCGAGCGGCGTTTTGAAAAGGTACGGGATAACCCGGTACGCGCTTTTTATGAAGCCTGGGGCATGAACGAGTGCGCGGTGAAGCTTCCCGGGGTTTTTGTCACTGACGAAGAAGAACTCGCCGTCAAAACGCATGAAGGACAAAAGGCAGCGGTGTTTTCTGAGGAACTCACGGAAAAGACGCTTCTCACCGTTGTGACCGCCGAGAAAACCGATCTCCGGCTTCTCACCACGACGGCAGAGGAAGTGGCTGCGTCATTGACGGCCGAAACTGCCTTTCTCTGATGTCGGGGCTTGTCTTTCCCCCATATAAGAAGAAACTGCGCGGGGAATTGCTCCCCCGCGCAGCCACCATGTCAGGCCGGTTGTTTGGTTTCAAGCCGGTCTTTGTTTTTATTGTATTTTCGTATTTCTGACGTACGAAAAACCAGCGCTTGTGCCTTGAGACGAAGTCCTTACGCATAAACGCCTACACCTCATTATCCGACATTTATGGAAATTTTTCGATCTTTCGGGCTATGGTTCGCCCCAAGGATCCCCCCAAGTGTCGCCGTTGAGACAACGCTAAGCACAAAATCCGCTGTACGACCAACACTGACGCAACCAACCATCAGCTCAAACGCATCCTGAAGCCCCGGCATCTGACGATGCTCGCGCTCGGGGGCTCGATCGGTACCGGGCTTTTTGTGGCCTCCGGCGCCGCGATCAGTCAGGCGGGACCGGGCGGGGCGCTTGCGGCCTACCTCGTGATCGGCGTGATGGTGTACTTTCTGATGACGGCGTTGGGCGAACTTGCCGCCTTTTCTCCTGTGAGCGGCGCCTTTGCCGCCTACGGCGAACGGTTTGTGGATCCGGGCTTTGGGTACGCCCTGGCCGTCAATTACGTCTACAACTGGGCCGTGACGATTGCCGTTGACCTCGTTGCCGCGCAGATTGTGATCAACTACTGGTTTCCGGACATCCCGGGCTGGTACTGGAGCGCGCTTTTTCTTGCCCTTCTTTTTTTCATCAACTGGGGGTCCGCAAAGAGTTTCGGCGAATCTGAATTCTGGTTTGCCTTTGTTAAGGTTGCGACCATCATCATCTTTAGCGTCGTGGGGTTACTCATGATCTGGGGGATCTTCGCGGGCGACGCTCCCGCGGGATGGGCGAACTGGACCGTCGGCGACGCCCCCTTTGCGGGCGGCTGGCACACACTTTTTATGACCGCGATGGTGGTGGGGTTCTCGTTTCAGGGGACCGAACTCATGGGAATTGCCGCCGGTGAAAGCGAAAAACCGGGCAAGAACATTCCCAAGGCCGCGCACCAAATCTTCTGGCGCATTCTCCTTTTTTATATCCTCTCCATTCTGGTGATCAGCCTCATCATCCCGTATACGGACCCGCGGCTGCTTAAAAACGAGCTTACCGACATCAGCGTGAGTCCCTTTACGCTTGTGTTTGAGCGCGCGGGTCTCTTGTCCGCTGCCGCCATCATGAACGCCGTCGTGCTCACAACCGTTTTGTCCGCGGGCAATTCCGGGTTGTATGCCGCAACGCGCATGCTCTATGTTCTCGCAACGGAGGGCAAGGCTCCCCGCTTTTTCGCGCGTCTTTCGGCTTCGGGCGTTCCGCGGCGCGCCCTGATTGCCGTCACGGCGATTGCGGCGCTCTGCTTTTTAACAAGCATCTACGGCAAAGACACGGTCTATCTGTGGCTTATCAACACCTCCGGCATGGGCGGATTCTTGTGTTGGCTCGGGATTGCCGTCTGTCACTGGCGTTTTCGCCGGGGGCTCGCCTACCACGGGTTTGACACGTCGATTCTTCCCTACCGCGCAAAATTCTTTCCCCTGGGGACGGCCCTGGCGTTTGTAATCTGCCTGACCGTCACGCTCGGGCAAAACTATGAGGCGTTTTTAAAGGACCCCGTTGACTGGCAGGGGATTCTTGCGACCTACATCGGAATCTTTATCTTTGCGGGTGTCTGGATCGGCTACCGGTTGGTGCTCGGCGGCCGCTTTGTGCCCTACGCTGAAATGCGCTTTCCTGAAGCCGAAAAGCTCGAAAAAGAAGCGGGCAAACGCTGAAGACTTGACGCATTACCTTGGAAGCGGTTCCCGAGCCGGTAATACCTTGATCCGGCCGTGGGCGCCATGCCCCCCTTCCCTGTCAGTATGTCAGCACCGTAAAAATACATGACAGGGAGTTTTACTTCATGACGATACTCACTATTGCCCGCCGTAAACTGCTTACCACGGCCTTTGCAGCGGCCGCAGCATTGACGTTCGGGACGACAGAGGCTGCCGCGGCCGAGGCACCCGCCCGGATTGCGGCGCTGCCCGCGATTGACGCGGCGCTGTTGTATGCGGCCGAAGCTGACGGCCTCTATGCCAAAGAAGGACTCAACGTTGAGATCGTGCCCTTTAAGAGTGCTCTCGAACTCACCGCCGCCATGCGCGCCGGAAAAATTGCGGGGCACTACACGAACCTGATGACCACGATCACCCAGCGTGTGAACGGCATCGACGCCAAGGTAATCGCCACCACCTGGCACACCTGCGCAAACAACCGGGCCTTCGGCCTTGCGGTGTCTCCGAAGGCCGCGGACCGCATCACAAGTCTTGAGGTTCTGAAGGCACAAAAAGGCGTGACGACCGCGAAAAGCTCCGGCACGATCACCGACCGGATGCTCGACGTCATGATCGCTGACGCCAAGGTGGGCCCGGAGGTCTTTAAGGACGTCGAAGTCGCGCAGATTCCGATCCGGCTTCAGATGCTTAACGTCGGACGCCTTGAGACGGCACTTTTTTACGAGCCGCTTTTAACGCTCATCGAACAAAAAGGCGGCCGCGTGGTCTGGGATGACCGAAAACTTGTGAAACCCCTTTCGATGATTTCGGTGCGCGCACCCTATCAGACGCCTCATTTTGTCGGTGCTTTCCGCCGGGCGTTGTCTGAAGCCGCCAAGAGGCTTGACGCTGATCCTGAAAAGTACCGCTCGCTTCTCGTGAAAAAGGGGCTCATTCCGAAGGGGTTCGAAAAAACCTACCGGTTTCCGAAGTTCGGGGGCTTTGAGACGGCGGACGGTCTGCCGCCGCTGCCCTCAGACGCTGACGTAAAAGAAGCGGCCGACTGGCTTCTTAAAAAGGGGCTCATTAAATCGGCGCCCGATGTAAAGGCCGTCGTTTGCAGGTAAAGTGCGGGCTATGACACAGGAAAAACAGAGAACGGCCGCGGGCCTGGCGGTGAAAAACCTCACGGTTGCCTACGGCAGCCGCACGGTATTGGATAACGTCGCCTTTACGCTTCCGGCGGGAGCGTCTTTAGCTATTGTCGGAGAGTCGGGTTGCGGAAAAACGACGCTGCTCACAACAGTCGCCGGGCTTTTAAAGCCCGCGGCAGGGACGCTCACCTGGACGGATGCGGCCGGGGCCCCGGTTTCCCAGGTGCGCTCAAGCTTTGTCTGGCAAAACCTCGGACTCTTCCCGTGGAAGACGGTGGAAGGAAACCTGCGTCTTCCCTTTGAGCTTAAAAACTCCCCGGTCTCAGCAACAGAAGGCGCTTTGCGGGCCTCGGCGATGATTGAGGAATTGGGTCTCACGGGCCTTGAAAAGCGCTGGCCCTCAGAACTCTCGGGCGGCCAGCGGCAGCGTCTGGCGCTCGGGCGCGCCCTCATTGCCGAACCTGATGTGCTTTTCATGGATGAGCCCTTCTCGGCGCTTGACGCTTTAAGGCGCGAACGGCTGCAGGACTTTTTGGCCGGCATGCGCGTTACGCGGCCCGTCACGATGATCTTTGTGACACACGATATCGCCGAAGCCGTGTTTCTGGCTTCCCACGTTCTGCTTCTTGCGGCCAACCCTCCGCGGGTGCTCGAACTCTGTGAAAATCCCGCCTTTAATCGGCAAACACAGTGCGCCGACCGCGAAAGCGACACCTTTTTTGATGCGGTGCGGCATGTCCACGCTACGTTAAGAAACGCAGGAGGCAATTCAAGATGAAGTCACTCATTCTGCGTTATGTGACGGGCAGCGTCGTTTTGCTTGCTCTTTGGGAAGCCGGAAGCCGGGCGCTGGGCCCGGAAATTCTTCCCGATCCCCTGGCCTCGCTCGTGCTTTTTGCGGTGTCTCTGGGCGATCCCGGTTTTCTGGGGCACATCGGCGTGAGCCTTGTGCGGTTGATCGGCGCCCTCGCGGTTGCCGTCGTCACGGGCTTTAGTCTGGGGCTTTGGTTCGGGCACAGCAAAAAGGCTGACTGGCTGGGAGCCCCCTTAACCTTTATTACGCTGCCTCTGCCCAAAATCGTTCTGTTGCCCGTCTTTTTTACGGTGCTGGGGTTAGGAGACGCCTCGCGCGTTCTTTTGATTGCTCTGGCCACGGGCTATCAGATTCTCGTGATTGTGAGAGAAAGCGCTCTGGCGCTTGACCCCTCGTACGAAATGTCGTTAAGAAGCATGGGCGCGACGGCAGGCGAGCGTTTCCGGCACGCCTACCTCCCGGCGGCGCTCCCCGCCCTCATCACCTCGCTTAAAGTGAGTCTCGGAACAGCGCTTGCGGTGCTTTTTCTGGCGGAGAGCTTTGCGACCGACTCGGGCCTGGGCTGGCTCATCATGGACGCCTGGGGCTTAGCCGACATGGGGCGGATGTTTACCGGAATTCTCGGTATGTGCGTGCTGGGGCTCCTTTTCTACGGCGCAATCGGAATTGCGCAAAAGCTCCTTTGCCCCTGGATGCGGTAACAACCGAGCGAAATAGAAAAACGCCTGAGCGTTCCGAAGCGGGATTCTCAGGCGTTTCTATATGGCCGGTCAGAGGGAGGCCTTCAAAATGGCGATGACAGCGGCTTTATCAAGCGGCGTAAAGGCCGTCTCGAGCGGGAACCAGTGTTTAAGCACGTGCTCTGCCATCGCTTCAAAGTGCTCGTCAGTAACGCCCATTTCGGAGAGCCTTGAAGGAAGTCCGAGCGACGTAAAGAATTCGGCCGTGCGGTCAATGGCCTTGCGGGCCGTTTCCATGATATCGGCCTTTGCGTCAAGTCCCCACACTCTGACGCCGTACTGCGCAAAGCGCGGCGCCGTCTTTTCGTTTAAGGTGTGCCGCATCCAGCGGGGAGTGATGACCGCAAGCCCCGCGCCGTGGGTGATGTCGGTATAGGCCGAAATCTCGTGTTCAATCCCGTGGCAGGGCCAGGCCGAGGCCGAGCGCCCGATTGAAAGAATCCCGCAGCAGCCAAAGGAACTCGCCATCATCAGCTGTGCCCGGGCTTCGTAGTCCTCGGGGTTTTTCAGTGCCGCGGGCGCGTACTTGATGACGGTTCTTAACATTGCTTCGCACATGCCGTCGGTGAGTTCGTTGCCTTCGGCGACAAAGTACTGCTCAAAGGTGTGCGACATGATGTCGGCGGCGCCGGCTGCGGTGTGCCGCGCAGGGACCGTAAAGGTGTACGTCGGATCCATGATGGAAGCCACCGGGAAAAGGTTCGGAGCCGCGAGAAAGAGCTTTTCGTCCGTGTCGGGATTGGAAATAACGCCCGAGTTATCGTATTCGCTACCGGTGGCGGCAAGCGTGAGAACTGCGAAAAACGGAAGCGTCCGACCGATTTTCGCGGAGTCGTACATCAGATTCCAGGCGTCACCCTCGTAGAAAGTGCCGGCCGCGATGCACTTGGTGGCGTCAATGACGCTTCCGCCGCCCACGGCCACGATGAAGTCGATATTTTCCTTGCGGCAGAGCTCAATTGCCTTTTTTATCGTTCCGATCTTGGGATTGGGTTCAATGCCGCCGAACCTAAACAACCCGCGCTTGAAAGCGCGGGGTTTCCTGACACGGTGCAGGCTTTCCCGTAACAGCCAAGGTTTTTGAGGCCTTGTCTGCCCGGGCGTCCCCTGCACCACAGGAACATTTAAAACGCAACCGCTCTACGGGTACGGGCTTCATCAGCTCGATCCGTCGGTTCCGGCGAAGGACTGCTTCGTCTTGCCGATTCGCTGGTTTGTACTGCACTACTGATCCGGCGTTCCCTGAGACTTGTTTGAGCCTCGCAAGCGCTGATTGCTCAGCCTTCAGATCGTAGCTGTCAGTGGCGGGATCCGCAAAATACAGGTTCATGGCGGCCGCGACATCGCGGTCCATGTACCAGTCCGTATCTCCCAACTGATGACTTCTCTCCCAAAGAGCCTTCTTACGGTACGTTCCCGTTTCGGGATCGTGCTGACTCGGGCACAGTTTCCGGGGACTGACTTCCACCACACAACAGCCGGCGCTTTCAGCCTTACTTGTCATCCGGGTTATCAATCCTGCAATACCGCTTTTGCCCAAACTCTTGCCGTATCCGGCTCTCTGAAATGCTTTGTATGAGTTCTTCTCCACAATGACGGTGCCGGCCCTGCCGAACACCTGGTTAATCACTTCGCCGTGCAGGCAACGGCGGGTTTCCGCCTGGCGGCGGTACAGATCCGCAAGTTTTGCCTTTGTTGCCTTATAGGTCTTGGATTCCTTCCAGACAATCTTTTTTCCGGCGGCTTTAACGGTGCCGTCCGCGTTGTAGCACTCCCGATTCGTGTCTCTGCGGGAGCGGTCCATGGCACGTAAAAGACGCGCAATCTCCTTTTCCTGAGAGACAGTGCCCGCGCTCACCAAAATCTTCTGCTGCCACTCGGGGCTGTAAAAAGTCATGGTCCTCGGGCCCGGGTCAACAGCCACCTTGAGATCCTTGGGAGCATAAACGTGCTTGACGGGCGGTACGCCTTCGACAATGAGCTGAACAAAGTAGCGCATACGGCCGCGGATCATCCGCCGGACAAGACGGCAGTATTTGACACGCTTAAAGCCGGACGGATCTGTTGCTGAAAGAAGAGCTTCTTTCTGCCAGGCATCCGGCGCTTCAGCCTTTATCACCAGATCCAAAACCTCGAGCGTCCACGTCTTGGCCTTCCAACGCAACCCTGTTTTGTTTGATTTTCCCTCAACGCTGTGCAAGCCCCGTTTAGCACTCTTAAACCGCGGCTGACCTCCCTGATGAAGCAGCCAGCGCTCAATGCCCTGCCAGACACGTGTGGCAATTTTCTGCGCTTCGTTGATGCCGATGCGCTTTGTAAAGCCGCCCTTGGCACGGTGCTCTTTCACGACATCATGCAGGGCATACTCGGAAAGGTGGGCGGACTTCTGAATTTCCTTAAACCGCTTGTTGCGGTCTTTGCCCTTGGGCATCGCGGCCGTCAGCTTCCATGCTTCAGTGCTTTTCATGGCGCGCACACGTTTCTTTGCCGTTCCGAGAACAGCATTGAAGAGCTGGCGTGCATCGGAGAAGTAGGTCTCCAGTGCACTTTCCTGATCCTCTCCGGTTTTCAGGCCCAGCTCGATGACAAAGGACGGGGTGCGCGATTTCATAGCGGCTGAATATACCTTAAGCGAAAACTATGTGCATGGTTTGGCTGCGTTTGGGCCAAGATTAAAATAATTTCGAAAGCCCGCATTCCTCCCGGGGCTCAAGCCCCGGGCTTCCTGCGGGAAATTCTGTGATGAGCACGCGCTCACCGCGCCCTGTGGTAAGTTTTCCGAGCTCGGCAACGCGCCCCTTGCCGAAAACAATGTGGGTAGGCAGATAAAGGTCAAAGTCCTGCATGTCTTACTCCTGAAACCAAGTTCCCGAAACGGGATGTGCGGGCATTGTAGGATTTCAAAAGGCCGCGGCGCCCTCTGCTTCTTTCGAAAATCTGCCTGATTCTCTTCAGGTGTCATGCGGTACTGATTTCATCTTAAGGCATTCATCCGTTTACCTTAATTTTTAAAAAAACGGACTAATCCGCACACGGTACTTTATGCGTTAACCCCTGATTTTTTGGGCTTTCAGCTGCTCTTTCGGTCTCTAGAATCCGATTCGAATTTTTTCTGACTGTTGGTTGATCCCAGTACAAAATGAAAACAATGATGAAATCCGTCGCCGTTGCCGGACTGATTGCAATGGCCTCTTCCACCTACGCTGCCGGCTTTATGCTGACTGAGCAGTCGGCATCGTCCCTTGGCCGCGCCTACGCGGGCGCCGGCGTTGACGGCACCGATATTTCCGGCGTTTTCTACAACCCCGCCACGATGACCCTGCATCCGGGCACGCAGATTCAGGCAGGCTTTGTCGCGATCGGCCTTGACCTGGACTACAAGGGTAACAACGGCACGACCGAAAACGGGCGCGCCAACACCCAGCCCATTCCCTTCGGCTACATCAGCCATCAGGCGACAGACAACGTCTGGGTGGGCCTTGCCATGACCGTTCCCTTCGGCATGGGCACGGAATACGACGACAACTGGTTTCTTGCCAAACGCGGTATTTCCGCTCAGGTTCTCACCTTTGACTTCAACCCCAACGTTGCCTGGAAGCTTTCTGAGAAGGTGAGCCTCGGCGCCGGTATGTCCGTTCAGTACGCGTCTGCTGATCTGAAGATGAAGGATCAGGCCGATCCACCCAACAATAGGCTGACCGTAGACGGTGAAATTAATGCCGACAGCTGGGCCTGGGGCTTTAACGTCGGCATGATGTGGACGCCGGTGGATAATCTGCGTTTTGGCTTGTCTTACCGCTCTAAGGTGAATCATCATGCCAAGGGCGATTTCACGGTCAACAACTTTCGCCTGGGAGATATGGCAATTACCGGCCCCACAACAAAATATGATGCCGCGGCCTCTCTTTCCACCCCGGCTTGGCTGATGGCCACCGCCGCGTGGGATGTGAACGACCTTCTGAGCCTCTATGCCACTTTCCGCTGGACGGATTGGTCGTCCTTCAAGGATCTTGACATTAGCTACTCTGTCGGCCAGGTGACAAAGACAAATAATGTGCATAACGCCTGGAAGGACACCTACCTCGTCTCCTTGGGCGCCGACATGCGCTTCTACGACTGGTGGACGATGCGTGCCGGTATCGGTTACGAAACCTCGGCCGTGGATGAGGCACAGTACCGCACGGCCATCATTCCGGATGCTGACCGTCTGTGGCTCGCCCTGGGTTCGTCCTTTAAGGTTGCCAAAGACTTCCAGTTGGACGTTTCTGCCGCGTGGCTGCACGGTATCGGCGAACGTGACCTTTACACAAATTATAAGTGTGAGGGCGGCGTGAAGGCCGGCCGTTTTGATACGCTCGACGCCTATCTCCTCGGCGTGCAGATGGTCTACAAGTTCTGATCTGTCTGATGTGACGCACACGGGCCTCGTTCCCGCCGGGACGGGCCCTATAAAAAACGCCTGATCGGTTTGTCCGCTCAGGCGTTTTTGCTTGGCGGCCCGCCTTAAAAAGCGGGCCTTATTTACAGAGACTCAGAACATCAGTCCTTCTTTGAGCGGTTCGCGAAGAAATTGACTTTCTGGATGTCTTCCGTGCGCACCGTAAAGAGCTGGTTCATCAGATCTTCGGTGAGGTTTTCAGCGTCCGTCATGGCCTTAATGCTGAAGGCGTCCAGTGCCTTCTGAGCGGCCTTGGGATTTGTTTTCACGGTCTTCACGTAGTCCTTTTCGAACGCGGCCTGGCGCTTGGCAAGGTCGGCTTCAAAGGCGCCATAAGCCTTCTTGACGATCGGTGCGAGCTTCGGATAGTCCGTCATCACCAGCGTCTGGAGCTTACGGAACTTCCAGTAAAGGCTCTTGCTGTCGGCCTTGTCCGTGCCCATACCCCAGTGCTTCGGGTAAGCGGACATGCCCGAATACACCGGCACATAAACGGAAAGGTCCGCCATGCCCATCGCGAGGTAGGTGACCTGACCGATTGCCTTCGGCAGCCACGGTCTTACCTGCATGACGTGCGATTCATACGTACGAAAAACGCTGATCGGACGGTAGGGTTCCTTGTCGCCCTTGAGCCCATTGGTGTACGGGTCGTGGCTTGCAAGGGGCCCTGAAGCGTAGTGGTTGCGCATGATCGCGGTGAGGTCCGAGACCGTGATCTTCTGATCGGGCTTAACCCACACCGGGAACGTGCGGCCGGCTTCGACGTTTTGCTTGAGGCTCGGCGTCAGAATGCGCTGCACTTCCCAGACGCGCGGGTCGTTGTAGTCGCGGTCGCGGTAGTCGTCGCGCGTATAGGCCTTGGAGAAATTAAATTCGCCGTCTTTCTTCGGATCGTAAAAGCCGTTTTTAGTGGCCCACTGCACCAAGGTCTTCGAGGCCATAAAGTCCGGGCTCTTCGGGTCGTACTGCTGCAGGCGCCCCTGGTTGCCGGAGGCAAAGTACTTGTCCTTCGGGGTGCGCTGCGCGAGCCACTGATGTCCCGTGCCGGTTTCAAAGTACCAGGATTCGTTGTTGTCGATTAAAACAACGCCGAAGCCTTCGCCGGCCCCGATCGTTTCAACGATTTTCCCGAGAATCTCAACGCCTTCACGAGCGGTCTTTGCGCGCGGCAGGATCACTTCCGGGATGTCGTCTTCGGTGATGCCGGTTTCTTCGTTATAGGGATCGAGCTTCAGGGCATCATCACGGGCAAAAATGGATTCGGTACCGGAAAAGCCGACGCCTGCTTCATTAAAGCCTGTGGCGCCGTGAATCTGCGTCTTCCAGTTGGGAACCGTCGTGTAGCGCAGGCCGTTTTCCGCGACCGGATACTCGAACTTGTTCGCGCCGTTGTGGTCCGCGGAGCGGTACATGCCTTTGGCGTTTGTAGTGGCCGGGTGAATCAGAAGGTGCTGGGCTTTCAGTGCCGAGCTGTCGGCACTGCGGGCAATAAGAAGCGACCCGTCGGCGCTCGCCTGAGAGCCGACAACGACAGTGGTGCACGCCAGGGCGCTGCCCCAGGCAAGAGCGGCTGCCAGGGCAACGGCTGCGAACTTCATGGGTTTCATTTTGACATTTCCTCGTGTGGCAAGTGTCGGAAAGCGGTCGGCAGCAGGGAGTACGCCTGCACTACCGTCTCGGGGAAGTGAGCCGGTGACCGCCAAAGTCTCGCGGAATGAACGCGGTGGGGATGTGCGTTCACGCCGACTGCTAGATTACTCCACCTAGGCAAAAACAACTAGTCTTTCAGCATGTTCAGGCAAAAATTTCGAATCAGACCTGTGCGTCCCGAACTTCGCAGGCCGCAACCGGCGAAACCCTGCGAAAACAATCCTTCAGGACGTAAAACACCCTCTGACAGAAATGTCAGTCATAGCCTTTTCTCCCGTCAGGGATATCCCGAATGGGACTGATTCATAAGAAAATTTATTGCGGCGTGATAGGTGCCGCACGATTGAAGAGAAGCCTCCGAACGTTTAAGATGGCCCCCTCAAATTCAGTCAAACAACAGCATGCTGTAGTCAATATGAAGAATAACCACAAGCTGTTGTTTTCCAGTTATTCGTTATCGCTAAGGGAAATCCATGTCGGTCACCATCGATTTAAGCCGTGATGAGCGCTTTGATGAGCTCGGTCTGATCCGCCTGCGTGAAAGCTACATGCGTCCGGAGGAAAAAAGTCCTCAGGAGCGCCTGGCCTTCGTTGCGGAAACCTTTGCCAGCAATCCCGAGCACGCCCAGCGCATCTACGACTACGCAAGCCGCCAGTGGCTGAGTTTCTCGACGCCTATTCTGTCGTTCGGCCGTAGCAAGAAGGGCCTGCCCGTTTCCTGCTACTTAAGCTACATGGCCGACAGTGCTGAGGGGCTTGTGGACACGCTCTCCGAGGTCAACTGGCTTTCGATGCTCGGGGGCGGCGTCGGCATTCACGTCGACATCCGCAGCGCCGACGATAAGAGCGTGGGCGTGATGCCGCATCTGCGCGTCTACGATGCCGCGTGCCTTGCGTACCGCCAGGGTTCCACCCGCCGCGGCTCCTACGCCGCATTTCTCAACATTGATCACCCCGATGTGATTCAGTTTATTGAGATGCGTAAGCCCACGGGTGACCCCAACCTCAAGGCGCTCAACCTTCACCATGGCGTGAACATCACCGACGCCTTCATGGAAAAGATTGAAGCGAGCATGCGTGATCCGGATGCGGACGACTCCTGGGAACTGAAAGACCCCGCAAGCGGCAAGGTCATTCAGACCGTGAGCGCGCGTGAATTGTGGCAGCGTATTCTTGAAATGCGCATGCACACCGGTGAGCCCTACCTCGTCTTTATCGATACGGCGAACAAGGCGCTGCCCTCATGGCTTAAGGATAAGGGCCTCAGGATTCACGGCTCCAACCTCTGCACGGAAATTTTCCTGCCGACGAACCCCAAGCGCACGGCCGTGTGCTGCTTGTCGTCCGTCAACCTCGAGTACTACGACGAGTGGAAGAACGTCCCGGGCTTTTTCGACGATGTGATGGAGCTTCTCGATAACGTCCTGCAGTACTTCATCGACCATGCGCCCTCCACCATTGAGCGCGCCCGTTATTCGGCCCTGCGTGAACGAAGCGTGGGCCTGGGAGCCATGGGGTTTCATGCCTACCTGCAGAAAAACAACATTGCCTTTGAAAGCGTGATTGCGAAAGTCGTGAACCGTGAAATGTTTGCCCGCATCCAGGAAAACGTGATGGCTGCGGACAAAAAGCTCTGCGAAAAGCGCGGGCCCAATCCCGATGCCGCCGACTCCGGTGTTGCACGCCGCTTTTCTCTCACGATGGCCGTGGCCCCGAACGCCTCGAGTTCCCTCATCATGGGCGGCACGAGCCCCTCGATTGAACCGTACCGCGCCAACGTCTACCGTCAGGACACGATTTCGGGCGCCTACATTGTGAAGAACCGGTTCCTCAAGGCTGAACTCGCCCGCCGGGGCCTGGACACCGATGAAGTCTGGGCGGATCTCACGGCGCACGACGGCAGTATTCAGCACCGCACCGATATTCCGGACAACATCAAGGCCGTTTATAAGACCGCCCAGGAAATCGATCAGCGCTGGATTATTGAATTGGCCGCCGACCGCCAGAAGTTCATCGATCAGGGCCAGAGTGTGAACCTCTTCTTCCCCGCTGACGTCGCGATTCCGTACCTGCACGCCTGCCACTTCATGGCATGGAAAAAGGGCCTCAAGTCCCTCTACTACTGCCGCAGCGATAAGCTGAGAAAAGCCGACCGCGTGGGACAGGTGGCCGTGCGTAAGCGCATCGAAGACGAAATCGACATGAAGAGCGTCGCCGATGACACGACCTGCCTTGCCTGTGAAGGGTAACCGAAGAAAGGATTGAACGAAAATGCTCACCACATCCCGCAATTACTACAAGCCCTTCTCCTACCCCTGGGCCTACGACGCTTTTGTGCAGAGCGAACAGATGCACTGGCTCTGGACGGAAGTGCCGATGATTGAGGACGTCAAGGACTATACCCTCAAGCTCACCGACAGTGAGCGCGACTTTCTCACCAAGATTCTGCGCTTTTTCACGCAGGGCGACATTGATGTTTCAGGGGCCTACGTGAAAACGTATCTGCCGCAGTTTCCGCAGCCCGAAATCCGCATGATGCTCTCAAGCTTTGCGGGCCGCGAAGCCGTGCATATCGCCGCCTACTCGCACCTCATTGAAACGCTCGGGATGCCCGAGACCGTTTACAACGAATTCCTGCAGTACGAAGCGATGGCTGCCAAGCACCACTTCTTTGAAGAGTGCTTAAACGACGAAAACGAGCTTGCGGCGCAGATTGCCGCTTTCTCGGCCTTCACCGAAGGCATGCAGCTCTTTTCGAGCTTTGTGATGCTCTTAAACTTCACCCGCAACGGCGCGATGAAGGGCATGGGCCAGATCATCAGCTGGTCGATTGCCGATGAGACGCTGCACACCGACTCGATGACGAAACTTTTCCGTGAGTACATCAAGGAAAATCCGAAGCTCTGGAATGATCGGCTCAAAAAGCGGATCTATTCCATTGCGGAAACGATGGTGGACCTCGAAGACCAGTTCATTGCTCTGGCGTTCGGCGTAAGCGAAATGAAGCGCTTGACCAAGAAGGACGTCGAGGACTATATCCGCTACATCGCAGACCGCCGTCTCATGGGCCTCGGGATGAAGCCCATCTTTAAGAGTGAAAAGAATCCCCTGCCCTGGGTTGACGCAATGCTCGGGGTCACGCACACGAACTTCTTTGAAAACCGTGTCGTGGACTACGCGCAGGGTGCTTTAACCGGTACCTGGGGTGACGTCTGGGGCTCTGCCAAGTAAGTTAAGAGCCGGCTGTGCCGGTTCTTCCCGCGTCAAGCGGCCCGCCTTCTTTTGAGAAAGTGCGGGCCGTTCATTTTCTGTGCCCGGGCCGGCGGCCGATAAAAAGGCGGCAAGGTCCAGTAAAACCCTGCCGCCCGATCCGCTTACGCGTCAGTCAAGACTTTATACGGATCAGAGCCCTTTGGCCGCGTTGGCGCCCGCCGTACGGCCGAAGGTCATGACGTCGGCGATGGCGTTGCCGCCCAAGCGGTTGGAGCCGTGGATGCCGCCGGTGACTTCACCCGCGGCGTAAAGCCCCTTGATCACCTTGCCCTCGGTGTCAATCACCTGGGCCTCCGTGTTGATGTGGAGTCCCCCCATCGTGTGGTGCACGGTCGGAACCTTCTTACAGGCGTACCATGGGCCTTCGGTCATCGCACGGTCGGCCTTGTTGTTGGCGACAAAACCGTACTTATCCTTGGCGCCCTTGGTGACCACGGCGTTGTAGCCGGCGACAGCGGCCTTGAGGTTCTTGGCGTTCATGCCGGTCTTGGCGGCAAGTTCGTCAAGGGTATTTGCCTCCACCACGGCGCCCTGCGCGACCATGTTTTCAATCGTGGCGCCGTTGGCGTCGACAAACGTGCGGCTCGGATAACGCAGATGGTTCACAAGGACCCAGTAGGTGGAGTCCTTCTGCGCGAAAATGGCCTTGGCAAGCGTATCGCGCGCTGCACCTTCGTTCACGAAGCGGTTGCCGTCAAGGTTGACGAACAGGCGGTTTCTGCCCGAGGTACGGATGTTTTCCATCAAACCGGTACCCGGCGTGCCGCAGGGGTGAATCTGAATGTCGGACATGCCGATGACGTCAGCGCCGACAGCCTTCCCCATGACAATGCCGTCCCCCTGCGCGGCCTTGGCGAGGTTTGTGCAGCCGATGGAGCTGTCAAGCTTCACTTCTTTCCAGACGCCCGTGTTGACTTCCTGCCTGAGCTTAATGTTGGCGCCGAACCCGCCGGTCGCAAGAATCACGGCGTTTTTAGCGTTCACGGTCACAGGCCGCCCCTTATTGTCGGCAATCACCGCCGTGACGCGGCCGTCTTTGTATACGAGCTTTTTGGCAGCCGTGTCGGTCAGAACCGTAATCGAGTCCTTGTGTTCGGCAAGGTACTTCTCAAACACACGGATGTAGGAGTTTCCGGACGGTGTTGTCGGATAGTGGCTTCTCTGCCAGAGAGCACCCGTGGCAGTGCCGACTTCTTTTTTGAACTGAACGCCGAGCTTTTCCATCCAGTGAACCGACCCAAGGGCATTATCCGTCAGATAGTGCACAAGCTTGGGATCGCCCACGTTGTGGCCGCCCTTCATCGTCTGGTCATAGAACTTCTGCACGGAGTCAACAATCCCCTGAGGCCCCTGGCGCTGGGGATCCGGCGCATTTAAGGCGCCTTCAGAAACGTTGGTGGAGCCGCCCAAAAAGCCCATCTTTTCCAAAATCACGACCTTGGCGCCGTTTTGGTTCGCGGAAATCGCTGCAGCCAGCCCTGCGCCGCCACCGCCGATCACCACCACGTCACCCTGAAGCGTCACAGGGGCCGTTGCGTGTTTTTCGACGTTTTTCTGCCAGGCCTTGAGGTCGCCGCCCGCTTTTTCAATGCAGGCGCCTACGGCGGCTTTAAGCGACATCGAGGAAAGCGAAGCGCCGGTAATTGCATCAACACCCAGGGACTGATTCTTCAGAATCTTGTCTGTCATGAGCTTTAAGGCGACTTTGCCCACGCCGATCGTTTCGAGGTTTTTACTGGTGTCAATCGCGGTGATGCGGTTGTCTTTAATCGTGACCTTGACGGTCATCGGGGCGTTGTGGCCCGGGACGACTTCGGTGTAGGTGCCGTCCTTCATGCCGCTCTGATTGGTGGAAGCACAGGCGCACAGCAACATGGCTGCCGCAAGCGCTGTGAGCTGACCCTTACGAATCATCATTCGTCTCTCTCCTTCCGCAAGTTGTTTGGAAGCGGCAGAGGATACTGATACAACGGGAAAAATCCTCTGTCCTCAAGACTGAATGTAGGGGGTTAAAAGCGAATGTTGTTAGGGTGTTTTACTTAGTTTTGACGTGTTGTGTCAAGTTAGAAGGAATTTTGTCTCAACACAGCAAAAAGCAAACTTGAAGAAAACGCGGGACGCGACAAAAAAGCGGCATAAACCCAAGGGGGTAAGCCGCTGTTGGTCTCCGGCAGACAAACGGCTGTTACTTCTTTTTCTTCCCTTCGGGGACTTTGCCTGTGATCGCGGCTTCGCCGAGCTCAAGCCAGGTCTTACGGGCATAACGGAGCACCAGGTAGAGAACAACCGCCGTCACGACGCCGTAGAAAAGCGCAATCCAGATGTCGCCCTTCCAGAGGCCGATTGCCATGCCGACACCGGCAAGAAGCGAAATGCCCTCACTCCAGCCGAAGGACGTGGCTTTTTTTACCTGTGCTACGTCAACGCCTGCGAGCTCCTCGGCGCTGATGATGCGCTGCGGAAGGTCGGGTTCGGGCGTGATTTCGCCGTGCTCGGCGGGAACGGCAATGCCTCTGTCGCGGCAGACGCGCTGCAGGGCCTCAAATTCACTGGTGGTCATTGATGACTTAAAGCGCTCAAGAATCTCGCCTTCGGGGGCCTGGGCGAGTTCTGTGGCCATGGCACGGACTTTTTTGCGGTTGACTTCAGGCATAACAAAACCTTTGGTTAATAATCTAGATGCGGGCCAAAAGGACGGTGACGAAAGCACTCATCCCCTCTTCCCGGCCTTCAAACCCGAGTTTTTCGTTGGTCTTGGGTTTGACGGAAATGCGGCTGACATCCACAGACATAATGCGGGCAATGCTTTCGCGGATGGCTGTGAGATGTGGGTTGATCTTGGGCTTTTGGGCAATGAGAACCGCGTCGAGGTTCACGAGTTCCCAGCCTGCGGCGCGCACACGCGCGAAAGCGTCTTTGAGTAAAACGCCGCTGTCAGCACCCTTGTAGGCGGGATCGGTGTCAGGGAACAAAATCCCGATGTTGCCCAGGTTGGCGGCGCCCAATACGGCGTCCGTGACGGCATGCAGCAGCACATCCGCGTCACTGTGACCGTCAAGACCCTTCGTGTGGGGAATCGTGACGCCGCCAAGAATCAAAGGACGCCCTTCGACCAGACGGTGGGAGTCATAACCGATGCCGGTACGGATTTCGGGGAGCATCGGCTTCTGAGAGTTTTCAAACATCATGCGGGCCAAAGTTAAATCAGCGGGTCTTGTTATTTTAAAGACCGAGGGCTGCGCTGCAACAACGCTTACGCGGCCGCCCGCGGCCCGAACGGCGCTTGACTCATCCGTGACGTCGGGGTGTTTCTCAAGTGCATTTAAAAGCGCAAGCCCGGCAAAGGCCTGAGGCGTCGCAATGCGCCAGAGATGCTCGCGGGAAATGTCCTCAGTGATGATGTCGGCAGCATCGGTGCGCTTAACGGTATCGGACACAGGGACCGCCAGCACAGCGCCGGCTAAAGGTCCGTGTTTAAGGATATCGGTTTTGGCTTTATCAATGAGCTCTGTGACGTCGTCGGGATCCACGAGGGGCCTTGCGGCATCGTGCACCAGGACGAGCGCATCTTTGAGTGTCTCCGTTCCGATTGCTTTGAGCGTATTTAAAACCGTTTCACTGCGCGTGGCGCCGCCCGTGCGGAAGACTTCGGCTTTGCCTAGGTCAAGATCCGCGGCATAGCCGTCGGCGGGACTCACGCCCACCACGATGCGGTTAATCTGACTGACAGCAGAAAGCGAAGCAATGCACGCCTGAAGCACCGTTGGCGTTGAGTCACCGGCGATCGACAGGTACTGCTTGGGATGATCAGCTTTCATCCGGCTGCCCACGCCCGCGGCAGGAATGACGGCAATGACGGATGTAAATTCCATGGATGAAAGCCTCACGTTTATGGGATACAGAAAACCCCTCCTCGGCCGAAACCAAGAAGGGGTTTAGGGCTAAAGACTACGCAAGTCTAATCAAAGGATTAGAACTTGTGGAGAAGACCGAACATAACCTGGGTGGTCTTGAAGTCCTTATCACTGTACGTGCCGTCAGTGTTGGTGAAGCCGTCTTCCATGCTGGTCTGCATGTAACCGGCACCAGCGTAAAGGTTCGTACGCTTGGAGAACGGATAGGTGTAGCCGACCTGGATGATGTAGGCGTCAGCAGAAATCTTGGCATCTTTCGTGTCGAAGTTCAAATCGCCCTTACCGTAACCGGCACTGACGAGGAACTCACCGGCACCGATCGGGGCCGTGGCACCAACGTTCACACCGAAACCATCAAAGGAAAAGTGCCATGCAATTGCATCGACAAACTCTTCGTCAAACCCAGCAGAGTAGTTATCCTTCATGCCGGCAAAGTCAGGAGCCGCCTTGAAATACTGACCAGCGAGGAACACTTTGGCAACGCCGAAATCATAAGAACCGCCGAGATTGATGGTGTAGGAATCATCGTACTGGCTGTCATCGTACACGGTCGTGCCGGCAACACTCTTCTTGTTCAGGTATTCAACCAAACCGAGCACCTGGAGGGCACCGAAGTCAGCCTGAGCGCCGAGAGAGAAGAGACGATCATCGCCAGATTCGTTTTCAGTAGCATTACCCATGGTGTACTGAGCGTAAACCGTGACCGGACCAACCTTCGGGGAAACATAGGCTAAGGCGTTGCTGTAGCGGGTATCGTAGTTGGCCGTAACGGCAAAGTGACCGGGCATCTCGCCCCAGCCCGAACCAAAGGGGCTCACGCTACCCGCGTAGAAACCGACAGAGCCGGCATCAGAACCGATACGACCCATACGACCGGCGTAGATGCTGCCGAAGGGGCCGGACACACGAAGCGTCGCTTCACGGTTAAAGAGGCCATCCTTGCTCATTTTACCGGTGTCGGAGCTGAAGCCGCTTTCCAGTACGAACCCTACCTGGTAGCCGTTACCAAGGTCCTCAGAACCTTTCAGGCCCCAGCGGCTACCGCTGGAAAGACCGGAATCGAGCGAAAGGGTATCCACGGCATCAGACAACCCGGTTTCATCGTAATGAACATAAGAAAGGCCCGTATCAATACGGCCGTACACATCCACGTTCGCTGCAAAAGCGGAACCTGCAACACAGGCGCCGAGCACAGCAACAGCAATCAACTTCTTCTGCATTTGGAATTCTCTCCTTTAATTAGCGGATTCAGCCGCCCAAGCCTTTCGATGCCTGAGTCGGCTCACCGTTAGTGCCACTATATTGGATTTTTTCCGGCAAGCGCAAATAATCTGTTTGTCTTATTTGAGGTATTAACCGTGTTTTTACTGTTAAATCAGACGGTAAAACTCTTTTCCAGCCGATATAATCTTTTGGGAATTGATATTACTCTATTGATTTGATTAAAGAATTAGTCAATGCCCTTCTCTGACGGAATGTGGTTGACGGCTCATTTCCAAAAATAAAGAACTGGTTTTCATTTGTTGTTTTTAAGCAACAAAAAGCCCGGATCTCTCAGGATTTCCGGGCCGCATAAATACTGGGTTTCAGCTTAATTCAAAGGCGGGCCTTTCTCCTTTTTTGGCCTTGCGCTTTTCCTTGGCTGAAGCAACGCCCAGGATCGACGCAATCGGCTCAAAGGTTTTGCGGTGCTCAGGGCACACGCCTAGGCGCTTAATCGCGTCGATGTGTTCTTTAACGCCGTAGCCCTTATGTTTGGCAAAGCCGTAACCGGGATAGCGGAGATCGAGCTCATCCATGCGGTGGTCACGCGTTGTCTTGGCAAGAATGCTTGCGGCGGAAATCGCAGCCACCTTGTCGTCGCCCTTTACGATGGCGTTTGCCGGGTACGGAACTTCCGGGAGGCGGTTGCCGTCCACAAGCACCAGTTTGGGTTCAATTCTTAAGCCCAGCACCGCACGGCGCATCGCGAGCATGGTGGCTTTAAGGATATTCATTTCCTCGATTTCTTCGACCGAGGCATCCGCCACACACCAGCAGAGGGCCTTGGCTTTGATTTCTTCAGCGAGTTCATCGCGGCGCTTGGCTGTGAGCTTTTTGCTGTCTCTGAGGCCTTCGATCGGTTCATCGGGATTCAAAATCACGGCTGCGGCGTAGACAGCCCCGGCTAAGGGGCCTCTGCCCGCCTCATCCACCCCCGCGATGAGGTCGCCCGAGTCAACGAGCATCATGTCGTTAAAGAGGTCGTCCATGCGGGACGCCACAGCCTTTTTTGCCATCCTCAGACTCCCAGAAGCGGTTTATCCGGCACCCATTCAAGCTTGATGCGCTCCCGGATGAGTTCGGGGTCGGCGATGTACCGTACGTCCCCTCCGAGCCCCGCGGCAAAAATGAGGCGGCCTCCGAGCCAAAGAAGGGGTAAGGACCCCCTTTCAAAACTCGGGATTTTTAAAGCCTGATAAAGGTGCTTGAGATTGCGGCTCGGCCGCAAAGCCCAGATCTTGAGTTTTTCGCCGCCACGTCTGGACCGCACAAACAAAGGCCCCTCTTTTAATTTTTGAGCATCAAAGCCGGCTTCGCCTTCTTCGCACGGTATAAACCGCAGTACCCCGCCCCAGAGTCCCAGGCTTATCTCGGATTCGCCCTTCCAGACAAGATCCATGTCGCGGGAGACATCGCGGTTTACAGGATCGCAGTCACGCAAAACGAGGTCCGCGCCCCAGCGGCGGATTTCGCGGCCGTCACAGCGGATCGTAAGGCGGCTGTCGTTGTGCGTTTCCCTCACCTGCCGCAGTGCCTCAAAAAGCCGGACTTTGGACGGGGGGCGCACGCCTTCAGCGGCAAGCCAGCTTCTCAGACACAGAGCCTGGCGCGCGACCGGCAGCATCAGAAGCTTGGCAATGACGAGCGAATGGCCGTCAGCGGCACGGCACAGCGCCACATCATCGCTTCCGACGCTTTTCATGACGTCCGCGGCCTGCGCCACAAGCGTGACGCTTCGCGCGGCAGCCGCGCGCCAGCCGGGTCTTACGGCATCCAGTTCCGGAAAGACTTTGTTGCGGATGAGGTTACGTAAAAAACGGTTGTCGGCGTTACTGTCGTCCTCGACAAACGAGAGCCGCGCCTTTTTGACGTAGCTCTCGATTTCTGAGCGCGCCACATCAAGCCAGGGCCGCGACAGCACGAGGCGCTCGGTTAAAGCCGCGCTTTCCATCGTGCGCACGGGACTCATGGCGGAAAGCCCTTCGGGACCGGCGCCTCTCATCCACTGAATGAAGAAGGTTTCGATGCGGTCGTCGAGGTGATGCCCCGTCATGATCACATCGGAATTCGTTTCGTGCGCAATGCGCTTCAAGGTCTGATAACGGGCCTCACGCGCGGCGGCTTCGATGCCGGCGGGCGACTGGCGGTTCACATAAACCTTTTCGATCCTCAGAGGCAGACGCCACTTTTCGCACATGGCTTTGGCGTGCTCGGCCCAGGCGTCGGCGTTCACGGAGAGCCCGTGGTGCACGTGCACCACCGTGATTTCAGCGATCTGCGTCTGATGCGGTTTATGGTAGAGCTTCGCCAAAATATCCACGAGGGCCGTTGAGTCACGGCCGCCCGAAAACGCCGCCACAATCCGTACCGGATTCACGGGTCTCAGACAAAACACTTCCGCGGGGCTTGCCGCACGGCGCTCGGCCACGGCGTCAACCGCGGCCTTCACGAGCTCCGTTAAGTGTTGTGCCGGGGTCGGTCCGCGCTTTGCTGCCGCCTTCTTATTCTCAGCCTTGGGCATCGGTCTTTACGGCTTTGTTAGCGGTACGGGGTTTGGCGGGCGACTTCTTTGCCGCTGCCTTTTTAACGGGCTCGGCTGCGGCCCCGGCGTCGCCCTCATCCGCCTTTTTGGCGCGGGGCTTGCGGGCTGCGGGCTTTTTGGCGGCCGGCTCGGCTTCGGTTTTATCTTCGGCCTTGGCTTCCACGGCGTCCACGGCTGTGAGCGCTGCGGCTTTCAGGGTTTCCGCCGTTTTCCTTGCTTCGGCTTCAGGGGTTTGAACCGTTTCAAAGCGCCCGTAACTCATGATGCGCGCAAGACGCCGCTCACGCAGTTCATCCGATGAAAGGCTCATGACTTTGCGCAGTTCATCAATCAGGGTCTTTTTAAGTGCCGCTGCCATGAGCTTCGGATCACGGTGCGCGCCGCCCAGGGGTTCAGGGATCACTTTATCCACAAGCCCGAGCGTTAAGAGTTTGTCTGAGGTAAGCGACAGGGCTTCCGCGGCCTGCGGCGCCTTGTCCACGGACTTCCAGAGAATGGAGGCGCAGCCTTCGGGGCTGATCACGGAATAAGTCGCATACTGCAGCATCAAAACGACGTCGGCAACGGCAATGGCAAGCGCTCCGCCCGAGCCCCCTTCCCCGATAATCGTGGCAATCACGGGAACGGTGAGCTTACTCATCTCAAGAATGTTGCGGCCGATGGCTTCGGATTGGTTGCGTTCTTCGGCGCCGATTCCCGGATAGGCCCCGGGAGTGTCCACAAACGTAAAGACGGGAAGTCCGAACTTTTCAGCTAGTTTCATGAGCCTCAGAGCCTTGCGGTAGCCTTCCGGGCGGCTCATGCCGAAGTTGCGCTTCGTGCGCTCACGGGTGTCGCGCCCCTTCTGGTGCCCGATCACCATCACGGGGTGTTCGCCCAAACGGGCCAGGCCCCCGACGATCGACTGATCATCGGCAAAGGTACGGTCACCGTGGAGTTCATGAAAGTCTTCAAAAACGGCATCCACGTAGTCAAGCGTGTACGGGCGGTTGGGATGGCGGGCGACCAAAGCCGTCTGCCAGGGCGTGAGCTCCCGGTAGATTTCCGCGGTCTTTTGCGTCATTTCGCGCTCAAGCCGCGCAATTTCGCTTTGGTGCTCCGTGCCGTTTTCCAGAGCGTCGTTTTCGAGTTTTTCGATCTGTGCGTCGATTTCACCCAACGCTTTTTCAAATTCAAGGAAAACTTTCTTCGACATAAGGTTTATCCGTTCGTTTTTCGCGGAAAGCGGGGCTTTCCGGGTCAATGTAATCAGTACTGTACGGGCGTTTGAGTGCGGCTCCGCCACAAAAGCCACGTGGCGGCCGTCCTGTAGGGTTTCCAAGCTTCTGAGAGCTCCCGGGCCTTTTCAACCGACCCGTAAAGGGCTTCGGCCGCTTTTTTAACGCCGAAATCGTCCACGGGGAAAACGTCCGGGCGGTTAAGCCCGAAAATCATCACCATGTGCGCGGTCCACGGGCCCACGCCCGGAAGGTCATCGAGCCTTGCAAGAATCTCGGCGTCGGTTAAGGGGTTAAGCGCTTCGGGCGTCAGTTGCCCGGTCATGAAGCCCCCTGCCAGAGCCCTTAAAGCCTTCACTTTGGTTTTGGTGAGCCCCAACGCCGCGAGCGCCGTTTCGTCCGCGGCAACAAGAGCGCGCGCAAGTTCTGCGCCTGCCGTATTGCCCGCAAACGCAAGCACCCGGCTCTGCGCGGCTTTAGCGGCGCTGTTATGCACCTGCTGACCGCAGACGGCACGCACCATCGAGCGCATCAGGTCATCGGTTTCCTGCAACGCCTCTTCGCGGCAGGATTCAATCACGCTCTGCAGCACGGGGTCGCGCGCGACGACTCTTAACGCATCAGCCCACCAGGCAACGATCATAGAAATTCCGCGAGGAAACCCGCGTCTTCAGACGCGGGAGGAATCGCGGCCCTCCTTTCTCAGTTCAGTTAAAAACATCTTTCGCTTCTCAAGAAGCGAAAGTTTCTTGTAGGAAATACCGGCAGAAATCTTTGTACCGTTCAGACGGCGCACATCGAATGCACCCGAGGAGCGTCTGCCAAAAATAAAGCCGACTTCCCCTTTGCACAGCACCTTGTCAAAGAGCCTGAAGCCGTGCACTAGGTACGGAGCCTGATGGCGCTTGCGCACACCGCCTTTGAGAATCGTCAGCTTGTGGATCTGGCGATTGTGGCGGCGCGTCTGTTTCTGAAACAGGTATTCGCCCCGACGTTTTGCGTCGAGGACGCCAGCAATGCAGAAAGCGTCCGCGCAATGCGTCTTCGGCAAGCCCGCGACGATGCGCTTGTGTTTGGTCAGATACCCGTAGGTATTTGTGACAGGCAATTCGGGATGGCGCTCGCGCAGGCGGTTGAACACCGTCCAACGCATGATGCCCATGAAAGTCTCTGCCCTGAAAGAAGCGCCGCGCCGGGGACTGAACTGCTTCAACTTGCCTGCGTGATACGCCTTGTGGCACGTCTCGCACAGCGTGATGAGGTTGCCCGGCGCGTCGCCTCCCGTTTTCCGACTCTCAATGTGATGCACGTTGAGAATCAGATCTTTCGATCTGCCTTTGCAGGCTTGGCAAACGTGACCGTCGCGGAACAGCACATATTCGCGCACGTTCCAAAAGCCAAGCTGCTCGCCCTGCAGATAGTCCGTGCCTTCGACTTCGGGATTCTTGATCTTCTGAATGTCGAAGGATGCGGTTTCAATCACGATTTTGGTGATCGGAAGCACTCGGCAAACCGCTTCAATGCGCGATATGTGCGCCTGAATGCGGTTCTCCACGGACGGCGCAAGCCAGCCCTTGTGCTTCGATCGAACGCGGTTGGCAAAGCGTGGTGCGCGGTGGCGCGTCTTGCGGTTGCGTCGGGCGCGGCGAAGTGCCAAGCGATCCGAGAGCAAGCCCGTCACGTCCTGCCGCAGTTCGACCTCGGAAGCCAACAACTCTTCCTTGGCGGTCGTTGCGCTCAGGCCGACGTGCTTGTAGCCCGCATCCACACCCAAGGTGATCGGCTGCTTGGTTTCGCCCGTCGGCACCGTCAGTTGAATCACAAAGGGCGTTCGGTGCACAGGCACGGCCTTTCCGGCCCGAAGCAGCTTACGCGCCTTGGGCGGGGAGCACGGCATGAGCGGTTGCCCGCGCATATTCAACACAAAAACTTTCAAAGTGTTCTCCATTGACGGATACCTCACGGGCTCCGTCTGCTCGACCTTGCGGTCGGTGGTGATCCTTCGCCAATGTTGGAAGGGGTTTGTTGTCTGAAGCACCGCTCCTACCTCTCAGAGCTTTTAACCTCAGACCGCAGAGCGCGGGACTAGGATCGACATCCCGCGGTGCCTGTTTGCGTCCCGTCTTGCGACGGAACGGATTCCCAACCAACGGAGTCCGTCCGAAAACGGACTGAGGCTAGTCAACCAAGACTTGTTGCCAAGCCTCTGACTTCTGTCAGGGGTAGTTGACCGTTTACGCCTTTTTCCAGGTCGTGCCCTGCGGGCCGTCTTCAAGGACGATGCCGGCCTCAAGAAGCTCTTTTCGGATGCGGTCGGCTTCGGCCCAGTTCTTAGCCTTTTTTGCGGCGGCTCTGGCAGCAATCTGCGCTCCAACGTGCGCGGCATCAACGTCAGAGGCCGCGCCCTTAATGAATGTCTGCGGATCGCGCTGCAGGATGTTGAGAATTTTGGCCAGGGCCTTGAGTTCCCCCGCCAGTTTCGCATCATGCGTGCGGTTGACGGCATTTGCGAGCTCAAAAAGGCTGCTCACGGCTTCCGGCGTATTGAAGTCATCGTCCATCGCCGCCTTAAAGCGCACGGCGGCCTCTGTGTTCCAGTCAACGTCAACATCGGCGGCCGGCGTGTCGGCTAAAGCCGTATAAAGGCGCATCAGGCCCTTGTGGGCGTCCAGAATCAGGTCCGGGTTAAAGGTAATCGAGCTTCTGTACTGGCTTCTCAAAAGGAAAAAGCGCAGCACTTCCGCGCCGTTACCGTCGCCAAACCGGGCATTGGTTTCCTTGAGCGCATCGCGGATCGTCCAGAAGTTGCCGAGCGACTTACTCATCTTCTCTTCTTTGCCGTCGGCGCTTTTCACGCGCAGGGGCCCGCTGTGGAGCCAATAGCGCGCAAACGTCTTGCCGTTTGCGCCCTCGCTCTGGGCAATTTCGTTTTCGTGGTGCGGGAAGATAAGGTCCGGACCGCCCCCGTGAATATCAAAGGTTTCCCCGAGATAGCGGCAGCTCATCGCCGAGCACTCAATGTGCCAGCCGGGCCGGCCCGGGCCCCAGGGCGAATCCCACTGGGGTTCACCGGGCTTGGCGTGCTTCCAGAGCACGAAGTCGAGCGGATCGCGCTTACCCTGCGCGACGTCCACACGGGCGCCTGCCTGCAGTTCGTCAAGCGTGCGGCCCGAGAGCTTGCCGTACCCCGCGAACTTACGCACGGCAAAGTCGACGTCGCCGTCAGCAGCCTTATAGGCAAGCCCCTTTTCCTCGAGCTTTTTCACGAGACTTAACATCTGCGGAATAAATTCCGTGGCGCGGGGCTCATAAGTGGGTGCAAGGCACCCGAGGTTTTCCATATCCTCCTGCATCGCGCGCGTGTAGGTGTCGGTGAGTTCCTTGGTGGAAATCCCTTTTTCCGCGGCGCGGCGGATGATCTTGTCATCGACATCGGTGACGTTACGGACAAAAGTGACGGCGTAGCCCGAGGCATCAAGCCAGCGGCGGATCACGTCAAAGGCCACAAACGTGCGAGCGTGGCCGATATGGCAGTAGTCGTAAACGGTGACGCCGCAGACGTACATGCCGACTTTGCCGGCCACAAGCGGTGTAAAGGGAACGACCTGACGCGCAAGCGTTGAATAAATGGAAAGAGCCATAACGAGATCTTTGAAAAATTCTGAAGCATTTCGCGCGGTGCGGCCTTAAGCGTCATGCGCTCAGGCTTTATTAAAATTCCGCGCAGGCAATTTCGGAGTATAAGCCCGCGGGGCGGCTTTTTACCGCGCCTCAGCCCTTTACCCGAAGCCGGATTCTGAATTTTCCCGGAAGTGACCGTGAAGAAAAACCGTTTTTTACGCACCGTAAAGATGGCTCTTTGGGCGGCGGCAGCCCTGCTTGCCGCGCAGACAGCCGCTGCCGGGCGCTTCGATCCCCCGGATCTTGCCGAGGTGCCGTTTAAGGCGCTCTCCGTTGATCAGTACAGTGATGCGGTGGACGCCCGTGCCGCCAAAGGCGACTACGAAGGGGCTTTGGATATTATCGCGAAGGCCCTTGCCAAAAATCCCAAGTCCGTGCAGCTTCGTTTTCAGCGCTGCGTCGTGCTGGAAAAGTCCGGGGACACAGAGGCCGCCCGCCGGGAATTAAACCGATTTACGGCGATGTACCCGGAAATCCCCGAGCCCTACAACAATCTGGCCGCCATTGAAAGCAATGCCGGAAACCTCGAAAAGGCCGAGGAGCTTTTAAAAACGGCGCTGCGGTTAAGGCCCGCCTTCCGTAACGCAAGGATTAACCTCGCAAACCTCTATCTTGTGCGGGCTCTCACCAATTACAAGGAAGCCCAGGAACAAAAGGCTGAACCGGCCCTGGCCGAACGCATTTCAACACTTTCCAAACTCATTGAATAAATAACACCATGAACCGTTTCTCCTCCCGTATCCGTCTTACTCTGGCTACGGCCGGTCTTGCCGCAACGCTTGTGCCCGCCGCCGTTTTTGCAGCCGCCGATGCCGTCAACGTCGAAATCAGCACCACCGAAGGCGTGATTGCCCTGAGACTTGACCCGGTAAAAAGCCCCGAGACCGTTAAAAACTTCCTCGCTTACGCCGAAAAAGGGTTTTACGACAACACGATCTTTCACCGTGTGATTGACGGCTTCATGATTCAGGGCGGCGGCTTCACGGCCGATATGCGGCAAAAGGCGACGGACATAGCGATCGTGAACGAAGCCCGCAACGGCTTGAGTAACCGCAGAGGCACGATTGCCATGGCCCGCACCTCGGAGCCCCATTCCGCCACAAGCCAGTTTTTCATCAATGTGGAGGACAACACCTTCCTCGACGCCCGTGAAGCGCAGGACGGCTGGGGTTACGCCGTTTTCGGCCGCGTAACCCGCGGCATGGATGTTGTCGATAAAATCGCGCAGGCTAAAACGGGGCGCAAGGCCGGCATGAGTGATGTGCCGGTGAAGACCGTTACAATCCGCTCCGTCAAAATCGTCAAGTAATTGAGGAAAAGTCAACATGATCCGCTTTACCACCAATCTCGGTTCCTTTGATCTGGAGCTCGACGCCAAGGCTGCTCCGAAAACCGTCGCAAACTTTGAGCGCTATGTGAAGGAAGGCTTTTACAACGGCACTCTCTTTCACCGCGTGATCGACGGCTTCATGATTCAGGGCGGCGGCTTTGAAGCCGGCATGCAGCACAAAGAAGGGCACGCGCCGATTGAAAACGAAGCGATGAACGGGCTCAAAAACGACAAGTACACGATCGCGATGGCCCGCACGAGCGACCCCCACTCCGCGACGAGCCAGTTCTTCATCAACGTTTCCGACAACGACTTTCTCAACCACACGGTTCCGTCCGGTCAGGGCTGGGGCTACGCCGTTTTCGGTCATGTGGTGGAGGGTTTTGACGTCATTGACCGCATCGCCAAGGTGAAGACCGGCTCAAGCCGCGGTTTCCAGGACGTTCCCAAGGAAGACGTCGTCATTGAAAAGGCCGAAATCATCTGACTTTGATTGGTTGTTTTTGCGCGGCGCCTGCCGCGTAAAAACTTCAAGGTAGTAACTTTTGGATGACTGCTGCGACTCTGCCGGCTTTGGCGGGCACCCGGACGGTGCCCGAACTCACAAAGCCCGTTTTTATCGCCGATCTGCATCTTTCGCCCGCAAAGCCCAAATCGGTGCGGGCTTTCCTGCAGTTTATGCGGGAAACCGCACCGCACTACCGGGAGCTTTTCGTTTTAGGCGACCTTTTTGAATTCTGGCTCGGAGACGATGCCGCGTGGATTGCGTATCCCGTCACCCGCGCCTTTCAGAAGTACGCCGCCTCGGGCGGCAGGCTTTACTTCATGCAGGGTAACCGCGATGTGCTTTTGGGGGAAGATTACGCAAGGCTTTGCGGCGGGGAGCTTTTAAAACCGCAGACCGTGGTGCAGCAGACCGGGGGCCCGAGAATTCTCCTTTCTCACGGTGACGAGTGGTGCCTTCTGGACACCGACTATCAGGCGTTCCGCAAAATGGTGCGGGACCCCGCCTGGCAGGCCGAGGCCCTCAATATGCCGGTTCTTAAGCGCGTGCTCTGGGCCTTAAAGGCACGCAAGCGCTCAAAGACTGAGAAAAAGGCCAAATCGTTGGCTGTCATGGACGTTGTGACCGATGCCGTCGCAGTCTCCGCGCGAAGCACCGCCTGCTGCTGCGTTATTCACGGGCACACCCACAGACCCTCCGTGCACCTTGAGGAACCGGTTCCCCGCTGGGTGATTCCGGATTGGTCCCTTGACGGCGAAAAGGCGCACCGCTTCGGCTGGATTGCGCTTGATAAAGCCGGTATTCCGGTTTTAACGGTAAAGTCCGATCACTGACAACTGCCGGGAACTGCAGTTTTCTTATGGGATCTGCCAAGATAAACGGCAGGTCCCGTTTTCCTTTGGGCTCCCGCAATTTTTCGCAACAGGGTGTATGCGGCCGGCTAAACCACTCTCTGCGCCGAGTAAAATTGATCGGTTGACTATAAGGAGCACTGCTTTGCCGCGTTTCCCTGAAGAAGCCCGCGTCATTCCGGATTTTCTGGACCGCACCGTACGGATCTGGCCCGACCGTGAGGCCTACCGGTGGTATGACTTTGCCACCAACGAATGGATCTCGATTACCTGGCGTGAGTTTTCCAAGCGCGTGCTGCGCTGGCGCAAGGCCTTTGCAAAGATGGGCCTTACGAAGGGCGACCGTGTGGCAATGCTGCTGCCTAATTCCCTCGATGCGGTTACCTTTGATCAGGCGGCGCTCGCCAACGGCCTGGTGACCGTGCCGCTTCACGCAAGCGACACCGCGGGTTCCTCGCGTTACATTCTTGCTGACAGTGGTTCGCGCTTTCTCGTGACGGTGTCGCTCGCCCGCTGGCATTCGCTCGTTGAAAACGACGAAGACCTCCCCAACCTCACCCGCGTTGTTTTCACAAACGATACCGATGAAGGCACAAGCTGCGGGCACATTGTTTACGGCGGGCTTGAAGCGTGGCTGGCAACCGGTAACGACGTCGCCGAGCTTCCCGAGGGGCCCAAGGCCTCCGACCTCTCAAGCCTTGTGTACACCTCGGGCACCACCGGCCGCCCCAAGGGCGTGATGATGTCGCACAGCAATATTGTGAATAACGTGCGTCAGATGTGGAACGTCACGCAGATCACCGAAGACGACGTGATTCTTTCCTATCTGCCCCTTTCGCACACCTTTGAGCGGACGGCCGGCGCCTACACGGGTGTGGCCTTCGGCGCGTGCCTTGCGTTTTCCCGGGGTGTGTCGCAATTGCGCGACGATCTCGCAGACGTCCGTCCCACGGTGATGAGTTCGGTGCCCCGCATTTACGAGCGCTTCTACAACCACCTGATGGCAATGCGTGCGAAGATGCCCACCAAAAAGGGGTACTTCTTTGACTGGGCCCGGGAAGTTGGCTGGCGGCGATTCTGCCGCGAAAACGATCTGCCGCAGGAAAAAAGCGCGCGGCGCTTCATCGACAGCTTCATGTGGCCGTATCTGGAACGTAAGATTGCGATGAGCGTCAGAGACGTCTTCGGCGGCCGCATGCGCGTGATGCTCTCGGGCGGCGCATCGCTTAACAGTTCCGTCGCACGGTTTTTCTGCGGGATGGGGCTGCCCCTGATGCAGGTTTACGGGCTCACTGAAACCTCCCCCATGATTTCGATGTGCGCCAAGGGGTCAAATCACCCCGCCACCGTCGGTTTTCCGCTTTCTGACACCCAAGTGAGGACCGGCGAAAACGACGAGCTGCAGGTGAAGGGCCCCCAGGTCATGCAGGGTTACTTTAACCGGGAGGCCGACACCCGTGCCGCCTTTACCGAAGACGGGTGGTTCAAAACGGGCGATCAGGCCGATTTAAGTGACGGCGGGCGCATCCGCATCAAGGGCCGCATCAAAGAGATTCTCGTGACCAGTACCGGCGAAAAGATCAGCCCGGTGGACCTGGAATTTGCCATTCAGGAGGATCCCCTCTTTGAACAGGTGATGGCCGTCGGTGAAAACCGGCCCTACGTCTCGGTGCTTACGGTTTTAAATAAGGCCCGCTGGCAGGCGCTGTGCGCCGAAATGCAGCTCGATCCCATGGATCCGGCGACCATGGGCCGCAGAGACGTGCGCACCGCCGTTTTAAAGCGGATTAAGACCGTGACGCGTGATTTCCCGCGCTACGGGCAGCCCAGAAACGTGGCGATCCTGCCGGAAGCCTGGACAATTGACAACGGGCTTCTCACGCCCACCCTGAAACTCAGGCGCAAGCCCATTGCCGAGCGCTTTGCCTCCGAAATCGATGCCCTCTACTCCGGGCACCAGGCTGCGGCCAGATGACAGTTGAATTTTTTGATTCGCACGGGCACATCAATGCCCCGCAGTTTGATGCTGACCGTGACCAGGTGGTCGAACGCATGAAGGCCGCGCATTTGGCGGGCGGGATGGTCATTGCCTGCGAAGAAAGCGAGATTGACGCGGTGGTTGCGCTCGTGCGTCGCTATCCCGGGTACCTTTACGGCGCCTGGGCGCTGCACCCGGAGTTTGAGGTAAGCCCCGAGCGTCCCGAAGTGAGCCTTGAGCGCATCCTTCATATCTGCTCTCAGCCCGAAATGAAGGCGGTGGGTGAAACAGGGCTTGATTACCACTGGTGTAAGGGCGATCTTACCTGGCAGAAAAACCGTTTCCGGCGGCACATTGAAGCGGCAAAAATCCTCGGGAAACCTTTGATCGTGCACGCGCGTGAGGCCGAAGACGACGCCCTCAAGATTCTGATTGAGGAAAAAGCCGGGGACGTCGGATTTGTCCTTCACTGCTTTGCCGGATCAACCGAATGCGCCTTAAAGGCGGCCGATAACGGCGGGATGGTTTCCGTCACAGGACTGCTCACCTTTAAAAACGCGGCGGCACTACAGGAAACCGTACGGAAAATGCCCCTTACCAACCTCATGATTGAGACGGACTGTCCGTACATGGCCCCGGTTCCCTACCGCGGCAAACGCAACGAACCGGCCTACGTCGTTGAAGTGGCCCGCAAGATGGCTGAACTCAAGGGGTTGCCGCTTGAAGAGGTTGCGGCCGCCACAACCGCCAACGCCCGCCGGTTTTTCAAACTTTAAGATTCTTAAATTGCCATGAAAAAGACACTTTTGGTCATTGCGGCTGTCGCGTTTCTTGCGGGTTGCTCCTCCGCTCCCAAGGTGAATGAATTCGGCATTGTGGAAAATGCCGCGGTCACTGTCAAAAAGGCGGGCCCCGAAGAAACCTGGGCAGAGTTTGCAGGAGCCGTCGAACGAAATCGCGCGGATGTTGTCAAAGAGCTCCTCGCGCAGGGCGTAAGCCCCAATACGCTTGTGGAGGACGGTGATCCGGCCCTCGTGCGCGCGATCCGCATGGATAATCAGCCGGTGATTAAGCTGCTCCTTGCAGCGCCCGGCATTGACGTCAATACCCAAAGCCGTCTCGGAGAAGACGCGCTGATGCTTGCAGCCTTTAAGGGCGACAAAGAGCTCTTTAACACGCTTTTAGCGCGCGGCGCAAAGGTCAATAAACCTTCAGGCTGGACGGCACTGCACTACGCCGCCGCAGCCGGGCGCCTGGAATTCGTGCAGATGCTGATTGCTCAGGGGGCGGACATCAACGTTCAGACCCGTGCGGGGGTGACGCCGCTTTATATGGCAGCGCGCATGCCTTCGCGCAAAGTTGTGATGGAGCTTCTCAAAAACGGGGCGTTCCGGGACCTCTGCACTGACCGCGGGGAGTCGCCTGCGGACGCCGCACGCCGCATGGGGGATGAGGACCTCGCGAAGTACCTTGCGGTTGAAAAGTGCGTGAGGCCCGCCGCGAGACCCTTTCAGACGGAACTGCCGACCATCAGCAACCAGCCCAGGGTCAACTACCCCTGACTGAAGTCAGAGGCTTGGCAACAAGTCTTGGTTGACTAGCCTCAGTCCGTTTTCGGACGGACTCCGTTGGTTGGGAATCCGTTCCGTCGCAAGACGGGACGCAAACAGGCACCGCGGGATGTCGATCCTAGTCCCGCGCTCTGCGGTCTGCAGTTAAAAGCTCTGAGAGGTAGGAGCGGTGCTTCAGACAACAAACCCCTTCCAACATTGGCGAAGGATCACCACCGACCGCAAGGTCGAGCAGACGGAGCCCGTGAGGTATCCGTCAATGGAGAACACTTTGAAAGTATTTGTGTTGAATATGCGCGGGCAACCGCTCATGCCGTGCTCCCCGCCCAAGGCGCGTAAGCTCCTTCGGGCCGGCAAGGCCGTGGCTGTGCGCCGAACGCCCTTTGTGATTCAACTGACGGTGCCGACGGGCGAAACCAAGCAGCCGACTGGACGGTACAAAGATTTCTGCCGGTATTTACTACAAGAAACTTTCGCTTCTTGAGAAGCGAAAGATGTTTTTAACTGAACTAAGAAAGGAGGGCCGCGATTCCTCCCGCGTCTGAAGACGCGGGTTTCCTCGCGGAATTTCTATGATTCCAGCTGACGCCGCCCGTCGCTTTCCCCTGGAGCTTCTTGCGCCCGCGCGCGACACGGATGTGGCCCGTGCCGCGATTGATCATGGTGCCGACGCCGTTTATATCGGCGGTCCCGGCTTCGGGGCCCGCGCTTCGGCGGGAAATTCCCTCGCTTCCATTGAGTCGTTTGCGGCCTGGGCTAAAAATTACCACGCGAGAATCTACCTGACGCTTAATACCGTCCTTTTTCAAAACGAAATTGAAGAAGCCCGGCAGCTTGCCTGGGACGCTTACCGTGCGGGCGTGGATGCGCTCATTATTCAGGATCTGGGGCTCCTGGAACTGGATCTGCCCCCCGTAGAACTGCACGCTTCCACCCAGTGCGATATCCGGACGCCCGAAAAAGCCCGGTTTCTCGACAGCCTCGGGTTTAACCAGATGGTCTTGGCGCGCGAGCTCACCTTGGCTGAAGTCGCCCGGTGCCATGAGGCCGTTGACCGCGCCCGCATCGAGTTTTTCGTGCACGGCGCGCTCTGCGTTTCCTATTCCGGGCGCTGCTACCTTTCCTGCGCCGAGTGCGGGAGGTCCGCCAACCGCGGCGAATGCGCGCAACCATGCCGCCTTCCCTACACCGTCTACGATGGCACGGGCCGGCTTCTCGCGAGAAACAAACATGTCCTGAGCCTGATGGATAACGATCAGAGCGCCAACCTTGAAAAGCTCATTGAGGCGGGTGTCACAAGCTTTAAGATCGAGGGGCGGCTCAAAGACGCGGCTTACGTTAAAAACATCACGGCCTACTACCGCGAAAAGCTCGACAAACTCATTGCCGCGCACACGAATGACGCCTGGCGGGCCGCTTCGCTCGGGCACTGCACCTTTACCTTTACGCCCGATCCGGCACGCACCTTTCACCGCGGAGAGACTGATTATTTTGTCAACGGCCGCAGGCGCGTGATCGCGGAACTCGATACTCCGAAAAGCACCGGAGAGCGCATCGGCCGCGTGGTAAGACTCAATCACAACCCCGATACGGTTGACATCAAAACCGAAGCTGAGATCGCTAACGGCGACGGCCTCGTTTACCTTGACGACCATGAGGAACTCCGGGGCCTTGCGGTCAACCGCGCTGAAGATCTTCAAAACGGGACTGTGCGGCTGTTTATCCGTGATAGGCTCACTGCACACCCGGCCTTAAAGCCCGGCGTCACGCTTAACCGCAATAAAGACCATGTGTTTGCGAAAACCCTCGCGGGCGACACGTCCCGCCGCGCGATTGACGCCACGCTTACTTTTGCCTTTGCTGACAAAGAACTGCGGGTAACGGCACAGGCCTGCGGTGCGACTGGTGAAGCCCGGATGCCCTTTGACTGTCAGGCGGCGCGCGATCAGGAACGGGCCCGCACAGGGATCATCAATGCCCTTAAAAAGACCGGCGGAACGCTTTTTGATGCAGCGGATGTTCAGATTGAGGCGCCCGCGGGCAGCCATCTGCCTTTTGTGCCGGTCTCAGCTTTGAATAACCTCAGGCGTGAGGCACTCACCAAACTGCAGGATGCTGTTGCGGCCTCGCACCCCAAACCACAATTGAGGCATGAGCCCCTTGACAATGCGTCATTTAAGGACGCGGCGCTTGACTTTACCGCCAATGCCGCCAACAGCTTTGCCGAAACCTTCTGGCGAAAGCAGGGCGTCATTGCGATTGCCCCTGCGGCCGAAACGGATCCTGCGGTTTTAAAGGACGCCGAAAACCTGATGCACACCCGTCACTGCATCCGTATGGCGCTCGGCTTATGCCCGCGGCTTTTAAAGGGTGACGAAGAAGCCAAGGCCCGCTTTAAGGAAAGAAACGGCGGGCATCTGAAACCCGAACCCCTCTATCTCACCGATAGTAAGGGTCACAGGCTTATAGCCCGCTTTCACTGCAAACCCTGCGAAATGACGATCGGGTTTGCGCCGGCCGGAAGTTTTCCGGTCGTGTAGTTATTTGTTTTGATTCTGCTGCGCTTTTAAAAGGTCGCGGATTTCCCGCAGCAGCGCCACGTCTTCGGGCGTGGGTGCGGGAGCCGCGGGCTTGGCGGCTTCCTGGGCTTTCTTGTCTTCCAAGAGACGGGCGGCCTGTGCTTCGATGTGCTTACGGACGGTGGTCACAACGCGCACAAGCCAGAAGATCACAAACGCAAGGAGCAGAAACTGCACGACGGCTGTGAGAAACGCGCCGTAGCCCAGAACCGTTGCACCGGCCTTGGTGAGCGCTTCATAGGTCTGAGGGCCCGTGTAGTTCGGGGCATCCTTTAAGACGATAAAGAGATTGGTGAAGTCGGGTTTACCCGCCACAAAACCCAAAATGGGGTTCACAACGTCCTTGACCAGGCTGTTTACGATCGCGGAAAACGCAGCGCCGATAATGACGGCGACCGCAAGATCCATGACGTTACCCTTGGAAATAAAGGCCTGAAATTCCTTCAGAAAGTTTTTCACCTGGAGTTCTCCCAAAAATAAAGTCGGCTTAGACGGCGCTCTTAACGGGCGCCTTTTTAATGCGTGTCACGAGAATCTGGTCGATGCGGTTGCTGTCGACGTCCAGAACCTCAAAGCGGTAGCCGCGGAAATTAATAAAGTCCGTGCGCTTCGGGATTTTTCTGAGCTGATACATGATGAAGCCCGCTGCGGTTTCGTAGGGTTTGTCCGCCGTGGGAATGTCGATGTCAAGCGCCCACGCAAGATCAATCGTGGGGGTGGAGCCGTCCACGAGCCAGCTTTCATCGTCACGCTTGACGATCTGCGACTCCTCAGGCGTTAAAACCATATCACCCATCACCGTGCTCATCACGTCGTTAAGCGTCACAACGCCCACGACAATCGCGTATTCGTTCAGAATCACCGCAAAGTCCGTTCTCGAGCGCTGAAAGACTTCGAGGATTTCCGCAAGGCTCAGCGTATCGGGCACAAACTGCACCGGCTGAATAATCCCCTCTTCCTTCAAGGAAATGGGCTTGTTGTCAAGAAGCCTTCTCAAAATCTCTTTACTGGTAATGCACCCTGCGACATGGTCGATGTCCCCGTCACAGACCAGGTACCGGCTGTGCGGGTTTTTGGAGAGACGCCGGCGGATCGTTTCCTCGGTGTCGTCCGTGAAGAAGTGATCCACGCTCTCTCGGGGCGTCATCGCGGTCGTAATCGTGCGGTGCTCGAGGTCAAAGACGTTTTCAATGACGGAGAGTTCCGCGGGGGCCACCACGCCCGCCGCAGCGCCCGCGGAGACTGAGGCCAAAATATCGTCCGGCGTGATCTTGTTGTTTCGCTCAGGGCTTCCGCCCATCATCTTCACAAGCTGCGCGCTGATCCAGTCAAGGATCACAACCATGGGCGCAAGAAGCTTGATTAAAAGTGCCATCACGGGGGCCGCGGCCATGGCACTTCGCTCGGGATTATTAAAGGTGAGGCGTTTGGGCAAAAGGTCAGCAAGCACCACAAAGGCCATTGTCACGATGAGAAACGAGAGCACAAAGGCCGTTGTCGACGCCGCATGCGCGGGCATAATCCTCACAAGCAGCATCTCAAAGAAAGGCGAAAAAACCGTGTCACCCACAACGCCGCCTAAAATGGCAACAGCGTTAAGCCCGATCTGAATCACCGCAAAGAAAGGACCGGGTTTGTCCTGCAGACGCATCACAAGGTCTGCACGCTTGTCTCCTTTCTCGGAAGCGATCTGAAGCCTTGTACGGCTTGAGGCTGCGAGAGCGATTTCGGCAAAGGAGAAAAAGGCGCTGATGAGCAACAGGACGATGAGGTAAACAACTTGTAAAAAAAATCCCTGCATTGGCAAACTTTCCCAATATATTCAATTCATTTCAGCATCCCCTTATTGTAGCATACCTATGAGGATAAACCCCTAAGGTGCTGCAAAACCGCTTTAGTTCCGCTATGGCTTTGAGAGAGAAAAACACGAACCCCTCCTCTTCGCGGGAGAAAGCGCCGACGATCGCCGACGCCGCGCTTCTAGGCTTTATTTCAAGTCTCGGGCCTTTTGCCGTAAACGCCAACGTCCCCGGGTTTCACGCAATGGCCGCCGACATGGGAGTTTCCTTCATCGCCGTGCAGCTCTCGCTCACCGTCTACCTTGCAACCTATGCCGTGGCCAGCCTTTTTGTGGGGGCGGTTTCCGACAGCCTCGGCCGCAAGCCCGTGATCATCGCCGGGATGCTGCTTTTTATGGCGGCAAGCCTCGGAGCAGCTCTTGCGACCACCATCGAAGTCTTTTACTTTTGGCGCTTTGTGCAGGGTTTGACCGCCGCTGCCGGTCAGGTGGTGACGCAGGCCGTTGTCCGTGACCGCTGGGCCGGGCTCGGTGCGGCCCGCATGAATGCTTTGGTTGCCATGTTTTTTGCCGTGTCGCCGGCACTCGCTCCCGTTGTGGGCGGCGCACTCATTGTGCGGTTTTCCTGGCACGCGGTCTTTGTGTTTCTCATTGTCTACGCCGGGCTCATCGCGCTTTTTACTGCTCTTTTTATCCCGGAGACGCTCCCGGCGGCTAAGCGCAGGGCATTCGGCCTTATGCAGCTTCTGACGGACTACCGCAGAGGTTTCACAAACACCGCGTTTATGGCAGGTGTTGCCGCACACGGTTGCTGCTTTATGGGCGGGATCCTCTACTCGGCCGGCGCCGCTGACTTTGTGATCCGCATCATGCATCTCGGGGTGGACGACTTTGCGTATCTCACCTTCCCATTGATCGGAACGTCACTGGTGGGGTCTTGGTATGCCGCGCGCTGGGCGCAGGCCTTCGGTCCCGTGCGGATGCTTTACGCAACGATCGGCTTCATGATTGCGGCAGGTGCGGCATCAACCCTTGCCGACTACAGTTTGGGCTGGGGGTTTCCGTTGATTTTGATCGGCCCCATGCTCTATCAGTTTGGCATGGCGCTTTGCCGGCCGGTGATGATGGCCATGAACCTCGACTACTTTCCGGACAACCGCGGGATGGCGGCGTCCATTCAGCAGTTTTTTGTGACGGCGGGCTTTTCAGTGAGTACCGCCCTGTGGGTGCCTCTGGTGATGGGAAGCGCCTGGAAGTACAGCGCCGTGATGTCCTTTTCGGCTGTTTTGGTGCTCGCGCTCTGGATGATTTCGATGCGCAAAAGAAAATCGGCTCTCAGAGAAACGGGCCTCCGGGAGCCGATGGCGTAACAAAGCGACACTGTCTCCTTCGAGAGGAGTATCGTCTGAGTCAGTTCGAAGTTTGAGGAGAAAACCATGTACGATCTGTTGCTGCGTAACGCACATGTCGTGGATCCGTTGAATCACGTGAACGGCATCGCCGACGTGGCGGTCACTGACGGCAAAATCGCTGCCGTTGGCAGAGAACTCACCGGGGAAGCAAAAGAAACCGTTGACCTCACGGGACTCGTGCTGCAGCCGGGCATCATCGATAGTCACGTTCATTTGGGCTCCATGTGGGGTTCTCCCTACGGTCCGCGGATGCTCGCGATGAAGGGGGTGACGACGTGCCTTGATATGGCAGGTCCCCTGGACGACATCCTCAACAACGTTCCCGAGTACGGCGCCGGGATCAACATGGCGATTCTGCAGTTTGCGTCTCCGCCCTTTACTTTTAAAAATGACCATCCGACAAAGACCGAGATGGTGGAACTCATTGACAAGAGCCTTGACGACGGCGCTCTCGGCGTCAAGCTTTTGGGCGGACACTATCCGCTTAAACCGGAGGTTTCCTCGCTTCTCATTAAGACCGCGCTGGAGCGCCGCACCTATGTGGCCTGGCATGCGGGCACGAGCGAACACGGCTCCAACATCGAAGGCATGAAGGAAGCCGTGGAAATGGCAGACGGCTACCCCCTGCACCTTGCGCACATCAACGCCTACTGCCGGGGTGCAATCCGCCCGGAACTTGAAGAGACGCTGCAGGCGATTGATCTGCTGAAGAAAAACCCGAACATCTTCTGTGAAAGCTACATTTCGCCCAAAAACGGGACGCGTCTTACCTGCTTCCCGGACGGAAAAATCCAGTCCAAAGTGACGGGAAAATGTCTGCGGCGCTTCGGCTTTACCGAGGACGCTGACGGCGTTAGAAAAGCCCTTTTGGCCGGCAAAGCCTTTGTGGTCTATGACGCGGGCGGCTATTCCGATCTGATGACCGGTGAGGAAGCCTTAAAGCGCTGGGAAGCCGCCGGGACCGACGTGGGCGGCAGTTTCAACGTCAATCCCCCGATTCCGAGAATCATGCTTGCCGAAGTCAAGCGCGATGACGGCAGCTTTGTTGTGGACGCGATTTCCACGGACGGCGGCTGCATTCCGCGCAACGTCATCCTCTCGCAGGGGCTGTCCCTTGTGAAGCTTGATGTGCTCACACTCACGGAATTTGCCCAGAAAACGTCGCTTAATCCGGCCCGGATGCTGCGGCTTAAAAATAAGGGACACCTCTCGGTCGGCGCAGACGCCGATATGACGGTTTATGACTACGCGACCCAGGAGCCCAAGGCCTCCTTTGTTGCGGGCCGCAAGGTCCTCTGGGACGGCAAGGTCGTTGCCAAGGGCGCAACGGTGATCTGCACCGAGCGCGGTCAAAAGGCGATCCAAGCCCGCGGCATGAAGGCGATTGTCGTTGATCCCGGCAAGCAGGTCGAACGCGTCAAAGCGCTTTGATTTGCTGTCGTCCAATAAAAACAGCCGGGGCCGCAAATCCGGCTGTTTTTATTTCAACACTGTAGCATCACGTCGATAATTTCGCGGTCGGTGGAGACCATGCCGCGGCTGGCGATGCGGCCCACGGCACGGGCCGTTGAGTCCGTTGTGCTCTGCACGATGCCGTCGCCGGCTTTAAAGGTCTGATGGTTTTTCACCATGTCAAGCGCCAAAAGCGCTCCCTCCACCGCCATTGAGATTTTGGCGGCGCATGAGGACTTTGCGCCGTCGCAGAGAATACCGGAGGTAATCGCAAGGGCGTTGCGGATGACGCCCAAAATTGCATTGTCTGTGAGTCCTTCAAGAAAACCAATCCCCGCGCCGCTGCCGCAGCCCGCGCTCACCGCCCCGCAGTAGGCCGAAAGTTTTCCAATCCCCTGTTTAAGAGCAATTGTCACAAGATCGCTTAAAAGCACGGCCCTCAGTGTCGTTTCCCGGTCTATTTTAAGTGCCCGGGCAAAAATCAGAACCGGGACGCTTGCGGTAATGCCCTGGTTGCCGCTGCCGGAGACAATGATGACCGGCAGTTCGCAGCCGTTCATGCGGGCGTCAGACCCAGCGGCTGCCCAGGCGCGGGCCTGCGTGGCCGGATCTTCGGGGTTTCTCGCTAGAAGAATCTTTCCGATCGTGGCGCCCCAATTGTCTTTAAGGCCTTCTGCGGCAATGGCGCTGTTGCAGTCGATCTGCCGAATGAGGAGCGTCTCGGCTTCCATAAGCGGCATGACGCGTGCCGCTTTGATAAGTTCCGGAATTGACCAAGCTTCGCCGTCAGCTTGAGCGTCAGCGCAGACATCGTCTTTTGAAAGTATCGTCACGCCGTTTTCTTCGATCCGGGTGATGTTGGTGTGGTATGTGCGTATTGTCACTGCCGCGGTTTTCCCGCCGAGGCTCCCCGTCACCTTGATGAAAAAGACGTCCGGCTCATGGGACTGCCGTACTGTCATAGGTAATTTGGCACGTTCGCGGATTTCAGCGCGTTCCGTGTTGCTCACGTCCGCCAACACCTGAAGTCTTGCTTCAGGACGGCGGCAAACGAACCCCGCTGCGACCGCCGCTTCAATGCCCGAGAGCCCTCCGGTATTGGGCACAATGACGCTTTTGACGTTTTTAACGATGTTGCGGGAGACCTCCACATCGATAGCTTCCGGGTAGCCGCCGAGGCGCTTGCCGACTTCGGCTGCGGCATAAGCTAGCGCAATCGGCTCCGTGCAGCCCATCGCGGGCTGAAGTTCTGCAGCAAGTGCCTCATGGTATACCTTAAATTCGTCATTTGTCGGCATGTTCTCTCCCAGGGAACTGAAGCTACACAAAAGCACTTAGAATACTAACAAGACAAAGCAGGAAGAGAAAAAACGGCACGTCAGATCTTTCCGGCAAAACCGGCGGAGACAGCCTGAGATTGTTGCAGCGGCTTTCCAACCGCCGGTTAAGGCGACAAAATCAGAACATCGGGACGTTAAAGGCAAACAGAAGGAGTGGTGTCCGTATGTCAGTCAGAGAGTCATGCTGGATGCTGGTTTCAGCCTTTCTGTTTGCGCTGATGGCGCTTTTTGCGAAGCTCTCCACGGCCTATTACGGCGTAATGGAGATCATTTTTTACCGCTCGGTGCTCGGCGTTCTTTTTGTCGGTGCGCAGATGGCCGCAAGACACATCAGCTTCAGACCGCACTTTGTGAGTCACCACATTGCCCGGTGCCTGGTGGGAACGCTCAGTATTTCCCTGGGTGTCTACGTACTGGGGGTTCTGCCGCTCGGAACCGCGCAGACGCTTGCGTATACAAGTCCGCTTTTCTTCTCGCTTTTCATCGTGATCGCAGCGCGCCGCGCAGGTAAGGCCATGGACTGGCCGCTTCTTGCCGCCGTGGCCGTTGGTTTCGTCGGGGCTGTCCTCATCCTGCGTCCGGACTTTTCCTCGGTTGAATTTATGGCCGTAATTCTCGGGCTTTGCGCCGGCATGACGGGTGCGGGCGGCGACTGGGGTATCCGCGATTTGTCGCTGCATAAGGAACCCAACGAGCGCATAGTCTTTTACTTCACGCTCACGGGCACTGTTTTCGGTGCCGTCATCACGCTCTTTACCCCCGAAGGCTTTCACAGTCATTCGGCGGAAAGTATCGTGCCGCTGCTTATGGTCGGCGTTGCCGGGACTGCCGCTCAGCTCACGCTCACACGTGCCTGGCAAAAGGGGCAGCCCCTTGTAAACACCGTTTTTCAGTTTTCAGGCATTGTCTTTGCGCTGATTTTAGGAGCGCTCGTTTTCGGCGAAAAACCCGATACCGTGACCTTTATCGGCATTGCCGTTGTGTTTGCCGCAGGGCTTACGGCCGGCATCATTCGTGTGAGAAACCCCCGACTTAACTGACCGCAGGACGTTGTTGTATGGTCAACCCGACGCTTTATCTTCTCTTTCTGGGAATTGCCGTTCCGACGGTGCTCACTCCGGGGCCCGGCGTTTTAATGTCGCTTACAAACAGCATTCGCCTCGGAGTGCCCCGTGCCACGCCGGGCATTATCGGCGTAGCGCTCGGCACATTGATGATTGCCGCCCTGTCAGCGACGGGCTTGGGCGTCATCCTTGCGGCTTCGCCTACGGCCTACAATGTCATTAAGCTCGCGGGGATGGTCTTTATGCTCTACCTGGGCTGGAAGCGCTTTAATGCAAATCCGAATTTCCTCAGGGTTGTCAATTACACCGGCCGAAAAGAACAGGGCGCGCCCGAGGCCGGTCCGCTGCGGCTTTTCGGAGAAGGTATTGTCCTGCAGCTCTCCAACCCGCAGCTCATCATTTTTTATCTGTCGCTTTTTCCGCAGTGCATTGACGACAACAAGCCCTACTGGCCGCAGTTCGTGTTTCTGTCGCTTTCCTACACACTGCTTGTCTGGATCATTCATTCCTGTTACGGCTGGATGGGGCACAAAGCCGCAGAGCGCTTTATGACTCAGAAAAACTGCATCTGGATCAACAGAATTTCAGGCATCGCTTTCTGGCTCTGCGCCCTGTGGCTGCTGTACTCGCTGGTGGCCGGCTGATTTTTTTCCTTTTACTACAGAACACTAGCCGTGAACTCGCAGAAACAGTGCGTTTGAAGCAACACAACCGGGAAAGTTCTGTATATAATGCGCATTCTTCGCCGGCCCCATGAGGGTTGTTTCGGGCTGTAAACCACGGTCCCAGAACTCAGAGAAAGCGGTGAAGTGCTTCGCGGAAGGGTGGCAGAGTGGTTGAATGTACCGCCCTGGAAAGGCGGCGTGTCCAATAGGGCACCGAGGGTTCGAATCCCTCCCCTTCCGCCATTGATTAACCTCGCAAGATATTGATCTTGTGAGGTTTTTTGTTATCTTTGGCTCGTAATCCACTGTTTCATAAACCAATTTCGGCATTTCGCCGAAGTTAAACGCCTTTTTTAAACAGCCTTCCTTTTAACCTCTATTTCACGGTGTTTCAAAACAAGGGGGGAAGAAATGGGGGAAAGAACGCCGTCACAGGCGGCCACTCTGAAAATCCCCGGATCTTCTTTCCCTCATAAAGGAAGAGCGTATGAGACAGCAGGATGTTTTTTTATTACCGGACGGAAGACACGGTTGCGGCCGCGGACTGCAGCTTGTCGTAAAGAACAACGGGAAATCCCGCAGCTGGATTCTTCGGCTGTGCCACGGCGGCCGTCGTTATGAGTTTGGCCTGGGTGCGGCAAAAACCCTGTCACTGAAAGCTGCCCAGGTTAAAGCCGACCAATACCGGGGATTGGTCGCGAGCGGTTACGACCCCAGACCAGCCGCCTCTCCGGCTCCGGCGTCAGCCGATCTGCCGGCCGAAGCGCCTCTGCCGGCTGAAGAGCCTGTCCGCAGATCAAAAAGTACGGCGGCGGAAAAAGAAAAGGCCCCGGAACAGCTGGTGCACCGATTTGAGGATGTGGCCGACGAAGCCATTCGCGTCTGTGCTGAAGTGCGTCAGTGGCGTAACGCGAAGCATGAAATGCAATGGACGAGTACGCTGAAGACTTATGTCTTTCCGAAACTCGGTAAAAAGGATGTGGCCGAGATTACGCGCGACGATGTGCTCTCCGTCTTAAAACCCATCTGGAAAGAAAAGACAGAGACTGCCAAGCGTGTCAGAGGCCGCATGGAAATCGTCTTTGACTACGCAGCCCGTCGCGGGTGGCGAAAGACCGAGAATCCGGCCAAGTGGTCCGGATACCTGGAGTTTGACCTCCCGAATCCTGAAAAAATCACGGTGAAATCCCATCATGAAGCACCGACCATCCCGGAATTACAGGCCGCTGCTATCGAGCTCTACCGTACCGGCTCCCGCAGCACACTCTGCACGCTCTTCGGAATCCTAACGGCGACGCGCTGCCAGGAATTTTGCGGAGCCCGGTGGGAGGAAATCAACTTTGAAAACCGAATCTGGAGTATTCCGCCTGAACGGCGTAAGGACGGCAAACCCTATCCGCACAGGGTGCCGTTAAGTCCCTGGGCTGTGAAGGTTTTGAGGAAGGTACCCCGGAGTACTAACGGGTGGATTTTTGAAGGGACGCGTCAGCCGCATATTCATTACGGGACGCCGAGAGTCATTATCCGGCATTACATCAAGCGCAATGTCACCATGCACGGGTGCCGGTCAAGTTTTTCGGATTGGTGTGCAGAAACCGGAAAAGACGTGACGCTCACGGAAAAATCACTCATGCACAGTACCGGCAACGCGGTCCGCGAGGCTTATCAGCGCTCCGACCTGCTCGAACAACGCCGGCCCCTCATGGATGAGTACGCCAACGTCATTATGGCGAAAGCCTGCGAAGTCCTTGTCCGCCTGTCGGCTCGATCGGTCTCAGCGACACGGACTTCTGAAATTCGGTAAAGGGTACCTGAACGAGTTTGGCGGCCCGCAGTGCGTTGTTGATCCAATTCTGGACGTACATATCCACTGTGGGCTTGTACCAATATTTTTGGCCGACAAGCGTGATGGACTTCGGAAAACCGTTGTCATGTAGCGTATAGATCTGATACAGAAGTGCGTTAAGAATCTGACACACCCGAAATTAATTTTTGACTCATTTCGTCCTTCTTTTTTTGCTACTTTGTTGCGCGAATTTCTGCCACACAAAGTGCGCTTAAATCTGCATCGGCTGCCCCGCTTTTCTGTGACACACTCCGAGTGCTAAAAATCAACACAGGATGATTGTCTTTCCCTGCCACTACAGAACGCTGGCACGCCATCAGAGTTTCTTGGCTTGACGCCGCAGATCCCTGCCGCTCTCGCGGCGCTATCCCCTGAACTTCCCAAAAAATTTGCACTCAAACACCGGCACGGGTGATTATTTCCCCAAAAAGGTCATCAGCTCCTGATAGGTCTTCCGGCTGGTTCTGAGAGCCGCGGCGATGTTGGCTGCCTGCACCTCTTCCTTTTCTTTCTGCAGGGCAAGCAACTTTTCAGCCCATGCGTTGTATCGAGCTTCCGCCGCCAGGAGTNGATGTAGGCCTGCTCAGCAGACATGGTCTCTGAGGTGATGATGGCAAAGTAACCGCACAGATCGAGTTCACGCTGCACAACCGACTCTTTCTCCTCGGCGTACAGGAACGTCTTTGCCTCATCCTTGGTCTTGCCTTTCATAAAGTGGCAGTGAAAGTAGTTGAGATACTCTTTTGGCAGCTCGACTTTTTGGCCTTCCAGGGATTTCAGCGTTGCAGCCATTCCGGCTATTTTCTTTTCTACCCGGTCTCGCTCAGCGGCCATCTTTGACGGACTGAAATACAGGTGGAAATAACGCTTGTGCTTATCTCCGGAGAAAAGGTGTTTCGCAACGGTAACGCCGTAGACTCCGGTAGGGCCGATCTTTGCCTTGCGGGTGGATTCGAATGTGTGGCGCTTCTCTTCAATGACGGTGTCAACCAATGCCTTACAGCCTTTCACCATCATGATGAAGGAGTAGCCGCAGGCATCCAGGTACTCGATGTTGTCGCGGCTGAAATAACCTCGGTCGAGAATGAGTCCTAAATCCTTGTAGCCGTAGGCCTTAATTTTGTCGATAAGAAACCGTAGCTGACTGACATCGTTGATCGAACCGGGATACTCCTCGTAGAAAAGAGGCTCTCTGTTGGTTTTGTCAAAGGCGACAGCGACATTAATGACGGGGACTCCCTTGTCTACTTTTGCGTTGCCGAACTCGGCGTAGTCGATGTCGCCCGCCTGCAGATTCTTGTTGGTCGAGTCGTATGAAACGTAGATGCGGTTTCTATGGTCTCTCTGCGCATTCCAGTCATCAAGGAAACCAAAAATCTGATCCTTGGTGACGGATGAAAAGAACCGGGAAACCGTGGAGTCGCTTTTGATTTTCTGGTTTTTGGTAAACAACGGATGCGAAAAGGCGAAGTCCGGGTAGTACTGCCCGGCGTTGTCTTCGTTGACGATCAGATAGCTCACCAAGTCCAGAAGAAGCCCTGTGCTCTCACCGAAGTGCTTACTCAGCATCGGCTTGAGCCTGTACTCCTCCAAAATCTTGTCAAAGACAAGATGCGGGCCAATTTTCAGGCAGCAACTGCGATCAACTTCAGCATGCTCTTCGGGTATGGCTGCCGTGGGGAAGTACTTCTGGTAATTCTCGTTGGGCACCATCATCTTGTCATCACCGGGACACACCTTCCCGATGGTGACTCGCTTGGGCACGTTGTATCTTTTCTTGGCGTCATACACACGCTCAAGCTCGTATAAGACGTAGACCCCGGCCTTGCGTTTCGCCTTTGTAATTTTCCCGGCAATCACGGGAATCGGAACCTTTCTTTCAGCCATTTTTCTGACTTATCATCGAGTGCAATCGCTACACTCAATAATAAATAAAAAACTCGAAAATGCAACAAATTTTTGAAGAAATTCAAGAAAGAAATGCAGATCCGAAGGCTTGAGTGCAACGTTGTTGGGAAGTCCAGGTATATGCTCGAAACTCTATAGCAGAGTCTATTTTGGACAGCAGTGAGAACCCACCTTAACTATTTCGATTCACAAACGTGATAGCCCATGGAAGGAGCTAGCTCTGGTTCAGATCGGCTCCAATGACATCGCAAAGCCGCCGATAGTTATGTACTTGCTTGTCGCGACAGACATTTCTCCAGTAGCTCGCTTAACGGAACCAAGGATCCGTTCATGCTTTCGATCATCGCTTCGACCAACGCAACATGGGAAATCTTTTCAAAAGACAAGTTCCATCCGTGTTTGTCGGCAAAGATCTGGAAGAACAGGCGTGTAGATCGCCCGTTGCCCTCACGAAATGGGTGCAGTGCGTTAACTTCCGACAGGTAGTAGGCTAATCTGCAGGCGCATCGCTTAACATCCATTTCGGAGAAATTCTCTCGTTGCATTTTGCCAAAGATTCCGCGGGCATACGACTCAATCATAGGGGCAAAGCAGAAGACGGATTGCCCCTTACTGATGAACCCTTGTTTGCGAATCTCTCCAGCCCAATCGTAAAGCTCGCCAAAAAGATACTTATGGACAGCTTGAAGGTGCTTAAGATCGAAATTCCCAGTCGGAATATCGTCGTCACTTTGCTTCGATTTAACAAACTTAGAGTCTGTGATTTGACTCTCTAATTCGGATAGCAGGTCCTGATGTTTGATCCCGAATTTGTTTCGCAATATTTGGGTGCCAGGATAGACATAAGGATCCTCCAAAGAATCGTATTTGTAATCGTACTCATCAGACACGGTCGCGCGCCTCCTGCTTTGCGAGAGCTTCGGCGACATATTTCTTGATCAGATCTTGTCTGGAAATATCGCCTCGAACCATTTTCCACAGATCTTCAACTTCATTAGCAGGAACCGTTCGGCCTTCGCATGCCGATGTATGGACAGCGGCCGCAATGGCAGCTTCAGCACTGGGAAAAATTCCGTACCGTTTCTTGACTGGCTTAAGTGTCAATTCAATGCTCAATCCGATTGCTCCCGCATACCGCTGGAGAGCAGATAAAGTGACGTCAGCTCCTGTAAGCAGACGTTTTTCGAGACGCGCAACCGCCGATTGGGTCGTGGCCATTGCTCGGGCAACTTCAGTTTGCGACAGGCCATGCTCCTTTCTGTAAAAGACCATGGCGGAGGTGTGAGTAGCAAAGTTCATTGCAGTTAAAATAAAAAGGATATGCGATATTATAGCAAATGAGTCATATTTGGCGTCCGTTAAAGAAATTTGGCCAGTAAAAATTTCCGGATTTGGCGAGTTTTTTCCTCTGTGCCTAAACAACCCGCGCTTGAAAGCGCGGGGTTTCCTGACACGGTGCAGGCTTTCCCGTAACAGGCAAGGTTTTTGAGGCCTTGTCTGCCCGGGCGTCCCCTGCACCACAGGAACATTTAAAACGCAACCGCTCTACGGGCACGGGCTTCATCAGCTCGATCCGTCGGTTCCGGCGAAGGACTGCTTCGTCTTGCCGATTCGCTGGTTTGTACTGCACTATCGATCCGGCGTTCCCTGAGACTTGTTTGAGCCTCGCAAGCGCTGATTGCTCAGCCTTCAGATCGTAGCTGTCAGTGGCGGGATCCGCAAAATACAGGTTCATGGCTGCCGCAAGGTCGCGGTCCATGTACCAGTCCGTGTCTCCCAACTGATGACTTCTCTCCCAAAGAGCCTTCTTACGGTACANTGCGCCAACGCAATTTTCGCTTCAATCGACGTCACAGATTTCATTCTCGGCATCATCGTCCTCTTCGGGTTCATTGTTGTCTTTTTGATTGGCGGCCGCTGCGGCCAGTGACGCTGCTATCGATGCTGCACCCCTGCGGACATCATCTTCATTCATGCCAAAGCAACTGAGGATAATTTTCTGCGTTCTTGTTACGGCGTGGTCCAGCCCATAAAGTCCGCTTTGCCGTCTCACAAGTTCAATTTTTTCCAGCTCTTTCAGGGCCGCAGGCACTGTCAGAAAATTCTTTCTTTTCTCGGTTCTGAGCATTTCCTCTTTGAGCAGGATGTAGAACCGGTTGCGGATGATCAGGGCAATAAACTCAATGAAAAATTTGGCTGAAATCGCTTCATTGCTTTGGACCCGNGCACTCCCGATTCGTGTCTCTGCGGGAGCGGTCCATGGCACGTAAAAGACGCGCAATCTCCTTTTCCTGAGAGACAGTACCCGCGCTCACCAAAATCTTTTGCTGCCACTCGGGGCTGTAAAACGTCATGGTCCTCGGGCCCGGGTCAACAGCCACCTTGAGATCCTTGGGAGCGTAAACGTGCTTGACGGGCGGTACGCCTTCGACAATGAGCTGAACAAAGTAGCGCATACGGCCGCGGATCATCCGCCAGAGAAGACGGCAGTATTTGACACGCTTAAAGCCGGACGGATCTGTTGCTGAAAGAAGAGCTTCTTTCTGCCAGGCATCCGGGGCTTCAGCCTTTATCACCAGATCCAGAACCTCGAGCGTCCATGTCTTAGCCTTCCAACGCAACCCTGTTTTGTTTAATTTTCCCTCAACGCTGTGCAAGCCCCGTTTAGCACTCTTAAACCGCGGCTGACCGCCCTGATGAAGCAGCCAGCGCTCAATGCCCTGCCAGACACGTGTGGCAATTTTCTGCGCTTCGTTGATGCCGATGCGCTTTGTAAAGCCGCCCTTGGCACGGTGCTCTTTCACGACATCATGCAGGGCATACTGGGAAAGGAGGGCGGACTTCTGAATTTCCTTAAACCGCTTGTTACGGTCTTTGCCCTTGGGCATCGCGGCCGTCAGCTTCCATGCTTCAGTGCTTTTCATGGCGCGCACGCGTTTCTTTGCCGTTCCGAGAACAGCATTGAAGAGCTGGCGTGCATCGGAGAAGTAGGTCTCCAGCGCACTTTCCTGATCCTCTCCGGTTTTCAGGCCCAGCTCAATGACAAAGGACGGGGTGCGCGATTTCATAGCGGCTGAATATACCTTAAGCGAAAACTATGTGCATGGTTTGGCTGCGTTTGGGCCAAGATTAAAAAAATTTCGAAAGCCCGCATTCCTCCCGGGGCTCAAGCCCCGGGCTTCCTGCGGGAAATTCTGTGAAGGCAAGTGTGCAGCTTCATGAATGCTTCCAATTAGAGAATGGGCTCCAATGGCCTACCGAAACAGTGCGGATGCAGTACTCCACGGCGTTTGTGTCGGGCGACAGAGGCGCGTCATCCAGAGGACGGCAAATGTCTTCGCAGTGCTTCTCGTCGATTACTGAGTGCAGATGCCGCAGAAAATACTTATTGGCCTTGATGTGCCAAAGGCATACTATTTGCCGCAGTCTGGGCAAAGGCTTTTGCCGTGACAATGTTGGGTAGGGTATCGGCTTTCGGTTACCCGGAAGAAGCCATCATGGCCTGGAACACTCTCACGATGGCAACAAGATACATGCGGGTTGCTCCATCAGTATCAGGTGGAATGAAAAGGTACCGCTGGACATTTGCATCACGAGTGACTGATGTGGCGTCTTCGCGAGCAATCGGCGCATGAAAATATTGTCTGCGTTCAATGGGAGTGGCGCGTTTTTTCGACGTAAATTTCCGAAGTTAAGTATTTCACGCTTACCACCGTTCGGACTCCTTTCCGAGGACTCTATTTTCGATAGGAATCTCAATTGTCATCAGCGTAAGCGATTCCCGGGTATCCAGCGTGCCGTCCGTACTCCGCTTTTCAAAGGCGCCCCGAATTTCTTGACACAGTTCGTCCGTGAGACGGATACGCAACGCCAAGCGACGTAAACAAAAATCGGCAACCTGTTGCCAGGGGCGCTGCGCTTCGCCCCACTGTGCATCGCGATAGTGCAAGTACGGTCTGCGGCCGGTTTTGAGTAAATAGCCGACAGCATCAAACATACGGGCGTCGTTCCATGTAGCGCCGGCGCCAGCAATGTCAAAGGCGAGTTTCATCCAACGGTGCTTTCGGTCGATGAAGTTTTCAACGAAAACCCGTTGAGTGGCGCAGCCGATCAGTTTTTCCAGGTTTTGCAAAGAATCAATTGCGGGCGTCAGGCGCGCCACCGCCACGTCAAAGGAGCTTTGTAAGCCCGACGTTTCAATGTCCGCCTTCGACCAATCAACGACGGAAAACCTGCAGTTCGGGCAATTTTCTGCAAGAGCTCGTTGCTGGGCACGCTCGATCATCTCCTCGGAAACATCGAAACCGACGACGTCGTGCACGCGGGCGGCCATCGCAACGGAATAAATGCCGGGGCCGCAGCCCAAATCCAACAACCGGACTTCGGGCGAAAGAACGCCGGAAGCGACAAGAATTCTCAAAAAACCGTCGTCTTCAAACCGTGCGGTCGGAGCTCGTGAATAGCGCTCGGCTTCGGCATTCCAAAGTTCGCGATGACCGTAACCGCGCGTGTTGATTTCGCTCGCCTTGACAATCGATTCCCCTTGTCTCATCCCTTGTCTCCTTTCATCGCACAAAAGACCTGCTGTTTCCCACAAGAGCCAAACGCTGCTCGTCGACGTCACACAGGCGAATTTCTATGCCATACGTCCGATGCAAATGTTCCTCGGACAGTTCGTCGGCAATCACGCTTGTCACGACGCCCCCGCGGTCAATCAAAACGAACCGGGAGCAAAACCGCAATGCGGCGTTGATGTCGTGGCTCACCATCAAGACGATTGTGCCGCGCTCTCGCGCGTAGCGTGAGACGTAAGAGAGCGTCTCGACTTGGTTTCCGAGGTCCAGACTTGCCGTCGGCTCATCCAAAAGCAAAACGTCGGTTTGCTGCACAATGGCTCGCGCGAGCATCACCTTTTGCGCTTCGCCGCCGCTCAGCGTCTTGGCACTGCGATCAGCCCAGGAAGCAATTCCCAGATCGTGCAGGACGCGCTCGACCGCCTCGTGATCCTCCAGTGAAGGCCCGGAATAGAAATACGGCAGTCGCCCCAGCAAAACCGTGTCATAAACGCTTGCGCCCGATGTTTCAAAGTGCTGTGCGACGTATCCAACGCGTCTGGCTCGTTCGCGTCTCGGAAGCTTCAGAAGGTCCTCACCTTTCAAAAAAACATTTCCCGAATGCGGTTGCAAAATACCGCCGATGCAATTCAACAGTGTGCTCTTGCCCGTACCGTTGTTGCCCAGAATAGCCGTCACCGAACCCGCCGGCACATCAAAGCCGACGTTCGCCCAGAGCTGTCGTTTGCCGAAGGCAAAACTCAGATTGCGGATCTGAAGCAAAGTATCGGTGTCGCCGTTCATTTGACCCATCCGTCGGCCTTAAAGATCATGTAGAGAAACACCGGGGCGCCGAGAAACGACGTGATGGCGCCGATGGGCAAAACCGCTGGCGGCACAATAAAGCGCGAGAGAACTTCCGCTCCCATAAGAAGCACGGCACCGCAAAACACGCTTGAAATCAAAAGATACCTATGGTTGCTTCCCGTAAAGCGGCGGGCAAGATGCGGCGCAATGAGCCCCACAAATCCGATCGTTCCGACAAAGGCCACCGCAAGGGAACTCAGAAGGCACGAGACAAGCATTCCGACGATCAGAACGACGTTCACCGGAACGCCCAGACTCTTTGCCGTATAAGTGCCGTTGGCAAGCGCGTTGTAGTTCCAGGCATTGCGGTAGAAGTACACAAAGGCAACCGCCAAGGCCGCCGCCATCGCCCCGATCTGTGTCCAACCTGTTCGGCCCAGATCGCCGAACGTCCAGTAGACGATCGAGGCAACTTTGATGTCGTCAGCAAAGTACTGGATGATGGCCGTGCCGCCGGTGAACATCGCTCCCAGCGCGATGCCGCTCAAAATCATCGTGGCCGAGGAAATGCGCGTGACAAGCGAAAGCGCCAGAATCACCGCGCCGCTTGCCACCCCGAATACAAAAGCAAACACCGTCACAACGGCCGGTGACGTCACGGTAAGCGCGGCGCCGAGATTGCCGTCGGTACCGATCCCCGCATGAAAGAAGGTGATGGCCAGCGCCGCACCGAACGCCGCCCCTTGGCTCACACCGAGCGTAGAAGCCGAGGCCAGCGGATTGCGTAGCACGTTTTGCATCACGGCGCCGGCCAGAGCAAGCGCCGCACCGACTACCGTGGCCGTGGCCGTACGCGGCAGGCGCACGTTGTAGCAAATCACTTCGGAAGCCTTGGAAGCCTGCCCCAAAAGCACATCAATCGGCACCGTCCATTCGATCCCCTTGATGCTTGCGGTCAAAGCAAGGTAGAAAACACAAACGAAAGCCGCGACAAAGACGAGCGGACGCAGGCGTTCGGCAAAGAGACGCTCCTTACGAAGCGCCGCAAAGGTCTTCTCGCCTGCATATTCAGCTGTCAGTGCGGCGTTCTTTGTCATTTAAAGTCCCGGAAAGGCGATCTTTCCGTAGGGCTGCCCCAATGCAGCCATACGGTCATACCAACCGCGGCCGTTAAAGAAAGTCACGATTTCATTGAATCGAACGGCAAAGTCAACGTCTGCAAACTGCTTCCGGAAAAGAACCGTTCCGGCGTAGTAGGCGTTGGCTAGACTGTAGGCGATGTTGGTTGAATATTGGTTGTAGGACGGCATCGCGTAGACGTTGCCCGTTTTGACGGCCTTGAGCGACGCAAAGTAGTCACGCTTGCTCTTGGCTTCTTCCGCTACGATCGACAAATTGCCCGGATCCAGAAAAATCAAATCCGGATCCTGTTGCAACACGAACTCGAGATCGGTTTCGTAGAAGCCTTCTCTGTCGGGTCGGTCGGAAATGCTGCGCGCCCCCAAGACCGCAAGCGGTCCGAATCGGCTGTATGTGCCGGCAAAGCCGTGCGCTCCGGAAAAAGTCACCGCGCCCGGATAAACGGTCGGCCCCGTGTCGCCGCCTCTGTTCTGAACACGGCGCTGCAAATCGGCTTGGACGTTTTCAATGAAGTCGACAATGGCCTTGGCGCGTTCTTCGCGCCCCAGCACGGTGCCTGCCAATTGAACGGCTTTGAGGAAACTGTCGTTGACAAGGCCCTGACTGAGGTAATAGACGGAAATCACCGGGATGCTGGTCTCTCTGGCCAGTTGTTCGGCCGCTTCCGGCGCATATCCAGTCAGAATCACATCAGGCTCAAGCGCCAAAATAGCTTCGGGGTTGGCCGTGTAACCCGTGCCGCCTCCTTTTCCGATCACAGGCAAGGACTTGAAGCGATCGTGGTGAGCATACGCGTAGTCGCGCTTGGGATCGTTTTTGTAGCGCAGATCGGACGATTCGATGCCGACGAGCCTATCCAATGCTCCAAGATAGGAAGCTACTCGTAACGCTCCGCTGCCGGTGCAGACAAAGCGCTTTACTTCGGAAGGAACCTTAACGGTCCGACCATGCAGGTCCTTGACTGTACGGAAGACATTGACCTCGCCTGAAGCAGCATGAGCTTGCGATGCTCCCAAAAGAAACGTCGGCATAAGAGCTAGACCCGTTGCTAAAACGATGCGGCGACGTTGCGAGTCAATCAGAGTGTACATGTCTGCAACCTCCTGGAAACATCTAAAACCGTATGAGGAATTTTTATTTCGTAATACTACTAAATCGATTGATGGTTATTTAACCCCCATTAGTAGTAGTTTTTCTAAGTATTTTGTCACTGCTGTCCAAAATAGACTCTGCTATAGAATTACGAGCATATATTGATTTTTAAGTAAAAGTTTTCATTGAAAACTTCAGGTCTATTTTGGAGGGCTAGTTTTGCTTTCGTAATACTTTCAGGGCTCCAGCCAGTGTCTAAAAAGGGAATAACACCCCCTTTCCCCCGGGACTCGTAAGTTCGGCGGTTGGGGGTGAGAACAGTGGCTCGGAGGGAGGATGGCGCCCGAATATAGGCTCTGCTGTCCAAGTAATCACCCAGTGGAAAACAGTTCCTGTTGTGCTGGGGCGTTAACCAGAATTACGGCTTGATCGGGGGCATTAAGCCAGTCTTCGATGAGTCGGAAGCTCAACAAGTTAAGCCGGAGGTTGTGAATCAGGTTGCTGAAGCGAGGATGTAAGGTTTTCAGTGCTCAGTATCGCTTCAAGTGTGATCCCCGTGAAAGCAGGCGGGGTATGTGCGGTGTTTTCCATGTTCATCACGGTCGTTGCGCCCTCCTGAGTTCCTCTTCCCATTCCGTGGGTACCAAAACTCAGACAGGTTTCTTATGTTTTCTGCGCCATGCGACTTTGTGTCTACGGCACCGTACTCCTATAAATTTGGCCCTTCGTCAGGTACTGCCCTGCTTACTATGACCGTTGCTGACTACTCACGGCAAGCTTTACTCCGACAATGCTGTTGCATTGAAGTCCGTGAGTCCTCCTCGGGTAAGAACGCGTTCTTTCCCACCATGTGCCTGCTGCATTTACACCTCGGATTCCGTGTAGCTTCGGGCTTCATCTTGTTTGGCAGACTTACCCATCTTCAAATGCCTTATGCAGTTTCTGTACGTCAGGTCAGTGGTTTGCCTCCAGCTTCCTTCAGATCCCGCCTCGCGGCGGACACCCTTGCTCTTGGCTATGTGCTTGGTGCTACCCCCTGCACTCGGGACTTTCACCCGTTAGAACGCGCTCATGCCGAGCGCACTAAAAAGAGCGCTGTTTTTTCAGCGCTCATGCAAAATTCAGGTTAGGATACACGGCACGTTTGTTTTAATTCCTCAGGAGGAATGAATCATGAAAAAGACCAATCTTTTGCTGGCAGCGGCTTTCTCGATGGCTCTCGGATCAATCGCCATGAACGCCTACGCCTGCTCCACGGTCGTGGTCGGCAAGGACGTTTCCGCCACCGGCCAGATCATGATCGGTCACAACGAGGACAATGACCTCCGCATCGTCACGAGCCAGTACTGGGTTCCGGCTGCCGACCACAAGGCCGGCGAACTCATCACATACGAACAGACGACCGCCAAGATTCCTCAGGTTGCCCATACGTACGGCTTCTATTGGACGCAGACCCTGCATCCGGACGGGTATTCATTCTCCGACGGCTTCGTCAATGAAAACGGCGTCGCCATCGTGACGAACAACTGCAACAACACGTTCGAAGAAAAGAACCCGGTTGTTGACGGCGGCGTCGGCTACGGCATCCGCCGCCTGCTCGCCGAACGCGCCAAGACGGCCCGCGACGCCGTCGACATCGCCATCGACCTCGTCACGAAGTACGGCTACATTACTGGCGGCCGCACCTACACCGTCGCCGACCGCAACGAAGCCTGGCAGATCATGCTTCTCAAGGGCCATCGCTACATCGCCCGCAAGGTTCAGAACGACGAAGTCACGTACATCGCCAACGCCTTCGCCTTTGACAAGGTCGACGTCAACTCCAAGGACGTCATCATGTCGCCCGACCTGATCGAACATGCGATCAAGACCGGCCACTACAAGCCCGCCAAGGCCGGCGACTACTCCGACTTCTCCTTCCGCAAGGCCTATCAACCGATTGAACGCCGTTCCGCCGACTGGAACAAGGACCGCGCCCAGACTGCTTGGGAAATGCTGATGGGCAAGGAAACGATGGACCAGGAAGCCTTCCCGTACTCCGTGAAGCCGACCAAGAAGCTCACGGTCTCGGACGTCCAGAAGATCGTCTCCGGCCACTGGAAGCGCGAAGCCCGCACGAGCGGCTTCTTCCATCAGTCGATGCGCGACATCTGCAACGTCGGCACGTTCGAATCCGTGGTTTACGAAATGAACTCCGAACCGCTGCTCACGCGCGGCTGGCGCACGTCCGCCCGTCCGTGCCAGACCCCGTACGTTCCGTTCTTCCCGCTCGCCAAGCCTGCCGAAGCCCAGTCCTTCATGACGCCTGAAGTTGCAACGGCCGAGCACTTCCATGCCACGCCGGATCGCTTCGACTTCAAGGCCGACTTCGGTCTCTACACGGCTCTGAAGACCCAGAACCTGGTCGACTATCTTGATGACGGCGCCCGCACCGACCTCCGCAAGGTTATCGACGCCCAGCAGGCCAAGTGGCTTGCGGAAGGCGATTCCGTTCTCAAGACCGCCCAGTATCTTGAAAAGAACGTCTCGCAGGACAAGGCCAAGGCATACCTCCATCAGTATGCGGCCGAAGCCTACAACGTCTCGATCGCGCTTCTTGAAGACGCCTTCCAGAACATGAAGCCACTCAAGATCGAAATTCTCGCCGACACGCTCTCCCTCTCCAAGAAGGACATGGTTGACGTGGTCGTCTTCGGCGAAAAGGGCCTCGATCTCTCCAAGGCCAAGAAGGAAAGCTTCGTCTTCGGCATCACCTATCCTGACCCGAACGTCGACGTGAACCTGAAGCGCGCCAAGGCGACGAAGATGGCTCTCAAGGACGTCAACGGCGACGGCGTGAAGGACCTGGTCCTCACCTTCCCGTCTGACGAAGCCGCCAAGTACGGCTTCGAAGGCGTCAACACCGACCTCTGGCTCTTCGGCGAAATCGACGGCCAGAAGAAGGGCGGCTTCGACCTCGTCCGCATCGTCAAATAACCGCTTGACAGCTGATTAAAGCCCGCCGCAAGACGGGCCTCAATCGACAATCTGCATCAACCAGCCCGGAAAGCCATCAAGTTTTCCGGGCATTCGTTTGCCCGACGGCTCAATTCATCGGGAATTTGCATTTTCAGGCCTGGGCCCAAGGACTTACTTAGCGTTGTCCTCGACCTTCCTGACTTCGTGCGGCGCCGCTTCAGCCGCATGTCGAGCCGCGTTAAGCACATGAGACTGATGGCGAGCCTCAAGAGCCTGAGAGGCGCGCACTGCAGCCGCATCGTCGAAAGCGGCGGCAACCGGCGGAAGCTTCGAGACGACCACCTTGATGGCCTTCAGGGAAAGTCGGATTTCCAGGCTCAGGAAGACCGTCGAGAGCACGATCAACCCGACCGAAGCCAGCAGAAGCGTGCTGTTGAGAATATCGGCGCTCATGCCCGTCGTCTGTGGAATTTCATACACATTGGGACGGTGTATATCGAACATTGGGACACCCCCTTTCTCAAACATTGGGACAGTCCGTTACGGCGCCGAGCGAGTTAAGCTTCGGCGCTTTTTTATTGGAGGAACGCAGGACGACGGCGTATGGACAGCGCAGACTTTTCCACGGCTCTCCCGGCCGCTCACCCTACTAAGTGGGCTGTAGGCCGGGAAAGCGGTGGGAAAGTCGTGTTATCGGTTCAATCAGTCACCTTTAATTCTTGGAATTGCTCCGTACTGTGCTTTATCTCTCATGGAAGGACCGGTAGATGTCAAGTCTTCTTTCCGCTAATTTACAAATTTTTATATGTGTGAGTTCTGAGGGGCTCTGCCCCCTCCGCCTTCGGCGGTTTCCCCCGAGTTTTTTGGGGACCACAAAGATGTGGGCTACAACACCGCATATGACGTCTCTACAATGCGCTGGCACGGATAGGAAAGGTCCGACTCCGTATGACCGCGAAGATGTTAGGTACGGCGCGCGGTGGACTTGCTACAGTGCGCCGTTTACGCATGCGCGACCGGCTGAGCCTCACGCAACTGCCCGTTCTCGGGGTTTAGCCACACCTTGCCTACGGGCTCACAGTTGAGCAGCGCCTCAGGCTTAATCCACCGCTCCGGGCCCTGTTGGCGAGCACGCAACATCGTCTCCCTGCGGCGGCGCAGGATCTCAACGTCCTCACCTCGAAAGCGCGCCCCCGGCGTCACCATACGGATGCCGCAGTGGCGGTGCTTTTCGTTGTAATGCTTTATGAAGTCATCAAGCCACTTCTGAGCGTGCTCAAGGCTTTCAAAGCCATCGCGCGGGTACAGATAGTCGCCGTTGTACTTCAGCGTGCGGAAGAACGATTCCGAGTAGGGATTGTCGTTGCTCACTCGCGGGCGGCTGTGGGAGAGCTTCACGCCGTGGTGAGTGAGCACGCCCTGCGTCTTAGCCGCCTTCATGCTCGCGCCGTTGTCCGAGTGCACGACCAACTGCCCCGGCACGATGCCGTACTCATGAAAGGCGTCCTGCAGGAACTGGGCGGCATAGTCTGCGTTGTCTGCTTCAAAAACCCGAGCGCTGATGACGTAGCGGCTGTAGACGTCCACGATCACGTAGGCGTAGTAAAAGACCCCCGTGTAATGGCTGGTTCGGAAGTATGTGATGTCCCACGTCCAGACCTCATTGGGTTTGTGTACTGCATAGCTTGTAGGCTTGGAGCGTACCTGCCCCCTTTCGCGTGGGCGTGCGTTTACCCAAGAGATCCTGCTCGCGGAAGATGCGATACAGCGTCGACAGGGAGCACCAGTACTCCTGCTTCTCATCGAGCAGCTTGTAAAACGCCTGCGGCAGGCTCAGGTCGGCCACGTCCAGTCGGCAGAACTGTTCCACGATCGTGCTGCGCACCTCATCAGCGATACGGCGCGGGCTTGTGAAGTTCCGGAGATTAAGCCGCCCGTCTCCGTCGGGCGCGTGTTTCCAGTTGCGGTACGTCCTGCCCGTCAGGCCAACAGCCTCACAGGCTTGCTCCTGAAACAATCCCTTGGCGATGCCTTCCTCGATCAGTTCGGTGTATCTGAGGCGATCTTGGGCACTGATCAGCTTTCCTTTACTCCCCAGATCGCCTGCGCTTTTTTGTCAACACCAACAAAGCCGCGGCTTCCGCCAGGGCCTTTTCCTTGCGTTGCAACTCGCGGTTCTGCTGCTTTTGTTCTTCGCTTAGCGCCGTTACCTTGTTGATGAGTTCTTGCTCGCGAGCACGCGCACTGGTCCAGAGTACAACATCATCGTCATGCTGTGCAAGCCAGGTGCTGAAGCGCTTGATTTCGTCCAGGGTGACGCCTTTGGTGCGGCAGAACTTGCAGGCCGCCGGGGACTCAAAGCCGACTTCTTGGCAATACCCTTCGGCGACAAGCGCGGCACGAAAGTTCATGCCTTGAGGTAAGGGGATGGCCTGAGTGCCTTGCCCGCCAGACCGACCATCAGCTTTCAGTTGCCGCAACCAACGATACACGCAGCTTGTCGCGATACTATATTCGCGGTGCGCCTGTTCAACCGTAATCTCCTTGGAAAGGATTCTCCCGAGGATTTGATTTTTCTTTTCGAGCGGATATGGGGTGCCCATTTATCTTCTCTGTGCCCTCCTGATTAGCGATTAGGAAGTATTTTGACAGAGAGGGGAAGGAAGCGATGAGCGAACGCACGCTTACGCGGCCTGTGAAGAGAGAAACGGGGCTGTCGCTTGCGGACTGGATTCTCTCGATCCGACTTTTGGGCGCCGTAAACGACCTCACAAACGGAGAAACCGTCGAAGAAACCGCGTGGAACGCCGACTACGAAACCCCGTCTGCCTTCATCCGGCGGTTCCACCGTCTATTCGGCATGACGCCCGGGCAGTTCCGAAGCGAACAGACTGCGTGACGAGGCGCCTTAACGGCCGCCCGTCGCCGTTGCCAAAATCGCTTCGTAAAGAAGCTCGGTTTCAACCAAGGCATCCGAAATTGCCGAATGCTGCAGTGCCGACGCATTGCGGTCGCGAAGTTCGGTGAGTAGCGCATCGTCCCCGTCGTAATGCAGTCCCAGTCCCTCAATCGTCCGAATGTCCCGCAGCCGCCAATACGTCCAGGGCGGCCGAATCCCCAGCGCTTCAATCTGTGCCCCGAGGTGCCCGAAATCAAAGTCGTGGCTCTTGCCCCAGAAATACGTGGGCTTCACTTCCCGCACGAATCCCAGGAATTTTCCGAAGGGGTTCGCGTCGGGCGTCGCCTCAAACGCTTCCCGTCGAGCTTCTTCGCTTTGTTTGGACCACCAGTCCAGGGTCTTCGGATCGGACTCACCGATGCACTTTTTGGGATCGACCTTCACTTGCCACGTCCGCATCGAAGCCGGAAGCCCCGCAGAACAATCCAAAAATACCGCGCCGATCGACAGTACCGGCGCCGGAACCGTGAGCCCCAGCGTCTCAATGTCCACTATCAGATGCCGGGCCGCGGCATAGGCCGTGCGGCCTTCTCGATTGGTTTCCGCCATGATTACTTCGCCAAAGAAAGGAGTTCCATAATCTCTTCGCGTCCGAGGCGGCTCGACATTTCCGTGCCTTCAAGAAGGGCGTCCGCCAACGATTTTTTCGTCGCGTGAAGTTTCAGAATCTTTTCTTCCACCGTCCCCGCGGCAATCAAGCGGTAAATTGTCACAGGGCGTTCCTGTCCGATGCGGTAAGCGCGGTCGCTCGCCTGATTCTCAATCGCGGGGTTCCACCACGGATCCATGTGAATGACGTAGTCCGCCGCCGTCAAATTCAACCCGGTGCCCCCTGCCTTCAGGCTGATGAGGAACAAGGGCATCTCCCCGTTTTCAAAGGCTTCCACGAGCTTCATACGCTGCGCGGGCGACATCGAGCCGTCAAGGTACAAATACTTGATGCCCTTTTCATCCAATGCTCGGCGGATCAACGCCAAATGGCTCGTAAACTGACTGAAGACCAAGGCACGGTGCCGGTTTTCAATCAATTCGTCCGCCAACTTCAGGAAGGCCTGCGTCTTGGAAGACGGAATCGTGAGCGCCGGATCAATGAGTTCGGCCGAACATGCCGCCTGCCGCAGACGCATCAGGGACGTCAACGCCTGCATGGCATTGATTTCCCCGTTTTCAAGACTCACCTGCGTTTCTTCCCGCAGTTCCTCGTAAAGCGCCTTTTCTTCCGCCGCGAGTTCGACTTTGACGGTCATCTCCGTTTTTTCAGGAAGTTCGTTCAACACGTCGGTCTTCGTGCGGCGCAAAATAAAAGGCGACACAAGGCGCTTTAAAAGGCGTTGCTGCTCGCGGTCTTTATCGCGTTCAATGGGGAGCACGAAGCGATCAGTGAAGCGATTGAAGCTTCCCAATAAGCCCGGCACCGCAATTTCAAAGAGCGCCCAGATTTCCGCCAAGTGGTTCTGCAGCGGCGTCCCGGTAAGCATGATGCGGAAATCGGCCTTCACTTCGGCCGCCGCCTTAAAGGATTTCGTTTCTTTGTTCTTAACGTTGTGCGCTTCGTCAAAAACCACGGTCGTCCACGTCTTTTCGGCCAACGTCTCCACTTCACTCGTGAGAAGCCCGTAAGTCGTAACGACCACCGTTCCCGCCTTCGCTTTTTTTAGAACGTCGGCGCGGTCGCCCGCGTGGTTCAAAATCACCTGCTTCAGGCTCGGCGCAAAACGCGTCAACTCATCGCGCCAATTTAAAAGTACCGACGCGGGTACTACCACCAACTGCGGCCCCTGCGCCGCAATCGTCTGCACGGTTTTCCCGAGCCCCATGTCGTCGGCGAGTACCGCCCCCGCCCCCCAGGCCGCCAAACGCGACATCCAGCGGAAACCGTCTTCTTGATAGTCGCGAAGTTCCGCCGTGAGTCCCGCAGGCACCGGCACGTCAACGTCCGCTGCCTCGTTTACCCGCTCCTGAAGATCTCGGAACGCCTTGTCCGCCTTAATTTCCGCCCCGTTCTTCTCGAGTTCGCCCAAAAGTCCCGTATTGAAAACAGACACCTGAGGCGTTTTGGTGCCGGAGCCGCCTGCGACGCGGTCCAACGCCGCGAGCTGCTTTTTGAGGCTTTCGGTAAGTGCGACGAAATCCCCCTTGCCGAGTTCGATGAAATTGCCCTTCGCTTCACGCACAAGACGCAAGAGTTCCGCCACCTTCAATTTCGTTTTGCCGTCCAAGGCGACGGCCCCTGAAACCTCGAACCAATTTCCCATGCGGTTGACGGAAAGCTGCAGGTCTGCAAACACCAACGCGGCATGCGTCACGCGGAATTTGACGCCTTCTGGCCACTCTACCGTTACGTCCTTCAGACCAAAAACGACGTTTAAGAGTTCAAGGCACCCTTCGGTCGTCACCCGCCAACGCGTCTCATCATCCCGACTGTCGTCCAAGAACGAGAGTTTCTCCATGAGCGACGCAAAGGCCGCCTTTTCCTTTTTGAGGCTGCGCGCAACCTGCACGGGTTTTCCTTCGACGTTGACCGCCAGATATTCGAGGCCCTTTCCCGATTCACAGACCACCGCAGCCCCAGCCGCCGGCCGCACCACCGCACGCACGGCAAAACCGTCGCCCGCGGGCGAAATCTGCAGCGTAATCCGGCTGTCGCCCTTTTGTTTTGCGAGGGCTTCCGAATTTTTCAGCAGTTCGCTCATCACGGGCTTGCGCATCGAGAGGCGCTCCAAAATCGTGGTGAGCATCGGTTCGGCTTCTTTCGGCAGATTCCCAGCTTTTTTGAAGGCGTCGAGGAACTTTCGTTTTTCATAGAATTTCCGCGAGGAAACCTGCGGCTTGAGCCGCAGGAGGAATCGCGGCTGTTTTTATTTTAAAAAATTGGTACCATACGCACTATGCTAAACATCGTTCACAGCAGAAACTGCGTCTATCAGACAGCTTACCATATGGTATGGTGCCCCCAGTACAGGAAATCCGTTCTCAGGGGTGGTGTTGCGCAGTCTCTGCGTGAGTTGCTTGAAAGCATATGCGCTGAAAGAAAGTATGAGATACTTTCTTTGGAGATTCAGCTGGATCACCTGCACCTGTTTGTCAGTTTTCCGCCGTCCGTCAGCATTGCCGACGCGGTGAGAGTATTGAAGGGTGCCAGTGCAAGGATGCTGCTGATGCGGCATCCGGAACTCAAAAATGAACTTTGGGCAGGCCATCTTTGGTCGCCTTCTTACTACGTCGGAACAGCAGGCAGTGTCAGTGCAGAAACGATCAAAAGCTACATCGAAAGGACTGAACACATCCGCGGACGGCGTTAGACGCGTTGAGGGGAGCGGCAAGTGTGTCCGCACAGCCTGCGTTCGGCTGGAACTACTCGATCCGGCAGCACACGAAAAGCTCGCAGCGACACAGAGACTCTATGCGCAGGTGTGTAACTTTGTAGTTCCGACAGTAGCGGCGGACCGCACTAAGAGGCTCTGGCAGCGTTTCACACTGCATCACGCAGTTTATGACAAAATCAAGGCAAAATTTCCGGATCTCGGCAGCCAGTATGCCTGTAACGTCATCCGCTCGGTGTCGGCAGCCTACAAGACGGAGCTTGCCAAGCATCCGGCACAGCTCAAAAGTGAGGACAAGAAGCTCAAGACGCTGGTGTTCAGGCACCCCTCGGTTCACGTCGACAAGAACACGCTGACATTTTTCCCTGACGGCACTGTTTCAATTTCAACCATCAGCGGTCGGATTCGGGCACGTCTGTGCCCCGGCCCTTTTCAAAAAGAGTTGCTGGCTTCGGGAAAGCGTAAGGAGTGCAACCTTGTTCTGCATCCCCGGAGAGGCCGGAAAGAAGCGTTTTGGGAGCTTCACATCGCTGTGGAGTCCCAAGGTTGTTCGGGCGAAGAGCATTTAAAGAATCTGAAAGCCGACGAGATCATGGGTATTGATGTCGGCGAGAACAATATTGCGGCCGTCAGCACGGGCCGTATTTGGAAAGCAGGAGCATTAAAGGATAAAAGAGACCGATATATGAGTCAGAGAAAGCGTCTTCAGCGCAACGGCTCTCAGAGTGCCAGACAGCACCTGAAAAAAGCCTCAGGCCGAGAAAGACGCCATGTGACGCATGTCAATAACGTTGTAAGCAAAGAGATTGTGCAGGAAGCCGCAAAGCGGGGTATCAAGTTAATCGCCCTGGAAGACCTGACGCATATCCGGGATCACATCAAGGCCGGGAAACGCATCAGAAGCCGACTGCACCGCTGGTCTTTCCGTGAGTTGCAGGAGATGATTGTTTACAAAGCGGCAGCCGCTGGAATCCGGTGTGTTTTCCTGGATCCGCGCTATACAAGCCAGACATGCTCACAGTGCGGGGCACCGGGCAAACGCCATAAGCACGGGTTCCGATGCAGCCAATGTGGTCACCTTGCGCACAGCGACTTGAATGCGAGCCGCAACCTGCAGGGTCTGTGCCGACAGCTGTCAGCACAGGGGCTGATGTAAACCAGCCTTATGTTGGGCCGTGTGATGCGGTTACAATAAAGCCCCCGTCTTCAGACGGGGTGTTGTTTACAGCGGCACGTCGTCACATCCGAGGGCCGCATGGCCTTGAGGGCGGCAAACATCGCTTCGGGCGCTATTTTCAGACGCCAACTGCCGCAGTACTCCGACGCAATCTCAACGGAACCTTCCGTGATGAAACCGTCGGCATGCAACTTAACGAGAATATCCTGCCCCTGCAACAACGTCATTCCGAACGATCGAGCCAACTGCCGAAGATTGTCACGCTTCACCTGCCACGGATCCGATACGACCGCAAAGAGAAAATCACGCGCTTTCTGCGGGTAGCCGGCGAGTTTCTTTTCCAGCTTGGCTAAAGATTGGTAGTTCATTGCTTGAAAAGTACAAAAAACGGAGTGCGGAAGGTCTCCCCTCCGGCAACTCCGTTTCAGTCAATGACACCCATTAAACGGGCATCTTGGCCCCTTTTTTAGAGCTTGCGGCGCGGCTGCACGAAAACCGTCACCGGCGGCAATTCGTCCGTCCACTTCGTCACTTCGACGTTACCCGTGGAAGAAACGTTGCCGCGCGCCAATTTCGACGTCGGCTTATCAATCGTGAGAGAGTTGGAATTGCCTTCCACGTCGATGCGTCCCTTCGGGGTTTTCCTCGGATCAAACCACGCGCCGTGCTGCACGACGATGACGCCGGGCTTGACGCGTTCGGTGACGATCGCACCCGCCAACATCGCACCGCGGCGACTCTTTACCAAAACGACGTCGCCGCTCACGATCTTGCGGGATGCGGCATCCTTCGGATTGATCCACACGGGTTCGCGGTCTTCGATCTTGCCGCGCTGACGATTGTTGACGCAGTCCAACTGGCTGTGCATACGGTAGCGACCCTTCGGAGCCATCAGAGCAAGCGGAAAGTCCTTCGTCGCCGAGGCCGTCCCCTCGGCGGGCTTAAAGTACATCGCGTGCCCGCGGCAGTCGTCGTACTTGTACCCGGCAATCTTCGGACTGTAAAGCTGGATAAGGCCGGATTCGGTATTGAGCTTATTCGCCTGGGGATCGGCACGGAATTCTGCAAAGGACACGTACCGGCGTGCTTCTTCCGGCACGTCATAGAGAAGGAAACCCTTTTCCCAGAAGGTCTTGAAGTCGGGCATCGTGATGTCGTACACGTCGCTCATGCCGCGGGCATCGTTGTAGATCTTTTCGATCCACTGCATTTCGGTACGGCCTTCGGTGAATTCCTTTTCAAACCCGAGTTTCTTCGCCAGCTGGCTGTAGATCCAATAGTCGCTGCGGCTTTCGTACTGCGGCTTAATCGCCTGGTGCATCGCCACCACGCCGTCGCAGGAATTGGTGCCGATGACCGAAATATCGTTGTGTTCCAAGAATGTGCACGCCGGGAGCACGATGTCGGCATGGCGCGCCGTCGCCGTCCAAACCACGTCGGTGACGACGACCGTATCGGGCTTTTTCCACGCGCGTTCCAAGCGGAACGTGTCGGGGTGATGCACGAAGGGATTACCGCCCGCCCACATAATCATGCGGAAGTGCGGGTACGTTTCCTTCTTGCCGTCAAAGTCGCGCACGGCGCCCGGGTGTTCGAGCGCATCCGTAATGGCCGCGACGTGCAGCACCTTGCTGCCCTGCCAGGGCTTCACGGGACGGACCGGGGCGACCTTACTCGGAATGCCGCCCACGAAGGGGCCGTTTGCAAGAGGCGCGCCGCCTGAAGAGTAGTGATAGCTCGTACCGAAGCCGCCGCCGGGAAGACCGATCTGCCCCAAGGCCGCCGCCAGAGTGACGAGCATCCAGTGGAACTGTTCGCCGTAATCAATACGCTGGATACCCCAGCCGATCATGAGCATCGTGCGGTGGGCCTTCAAGTCGTGCGCAAGGGCCTTGATGGTTTCGGCCTTGATGCCGGAAATCTTTGCAGCCCATTCCGGGGTTTTCTTGACGCCGTCTTCGTCGCCCATCAGATAGGCGCGGAATTCCTTCCACCCCGCCGTGTACTTATCGAGGAACGCGTGATCGGCTTCGCCCGTCACTTCGAGTTCGTAAATCATGGCGGCCATAACGGCGGTATCGGTACCGGGATTGACGGCCACCCATTCGCTCTTCATGTATTCCGCGGTGTCGTTGTAAACCGGGTTGACGGAGTAGGTCTTCGTACCCTTCTTTTTAAGGGCACGCATGTAGCCCGCGTAGTTATGCAGCGTCGTGTACCAGTCGATGTCGTTCGTCACCAAAGGGTTGCAGCCCCAAAATACGATGCGTTCGCTGTGCTCGATCACGTTGTCCCACGCCGTGCAGCGCGGGTTTCCCGACCCCACCACGTAGGGAAGGATGGTATTCACGGCCGCGGAAGAATAGGAATTGCGCTTTGCGGTAAAGCCGCCCATAAAATTCAGCAGACGGTACTGCAGCGCGCAAGGATCGTTCACGCTCCCCGTGGATTTCCAGCCGTAGCTGGAACCGTAAACGGACGAAGGCCCGTAGGTGTCGTACATGCGGGTCAGTTCTTTGGCGACGAGTTCAAGCGCCTTATCCCAGGAAACTCGCACGAACTTGTCTTCACCGCGCTTTTCCTTACTCTTGGGACCGGACTTCAAATAGCTTTCGCGCACCATCGGGTAGCGGATGCGGGCTTCGCAGTACGGAATTTCCGCAAGGCCCTGAATGTTGGGGCTCGGCGCGTAGTCGTATTCAAAGGGTTTCAATTCCACGACACGACCGCCTTTCACGACCGGGCGCACAATACCCCAGCGGGTGGCGGTGATGGTTTCGCCTTCGTTTAAGTTCGAAACCCCGAAATCAAAAGTACCGCTGTTCGCAACATCGGGTTCAACGTCCGGTACGCGGTCAAACAAGGCCTGCGTTTTTCCCGCAGCGGGATAGTCCGCCTTCACGTCGGGACGGGGCAACTTGGTGTCTTTGGCGTGGGCCGTTCCGACGACGGGGGCCGTCGCCACGGCAGCCGCGCCGGCAAGGAAAGAACGACGAGTAAGTTCTGTCATGATGAATCACCTCTCTTAAAGCGCGAGAGGACTTCCCTACAAGGAATTAACTCCCGCACAAAATGCCCCTGAGGGGGCGTTATTGAGAATTATTCTCACCGTTAATTTCCCTTGCCATCAGGATAAACCGTTATTACTTTCCATGAATACCGCTAAGCAGTTTAGCCAAGTTCCTCCGAGTTTTTCAGGTAAAAAGAATTCTTTGCGGAGTACGACTTCCGACTGACGCCGTAAATCATTTCCCAGCTGACAACGGCAATGCTTGACGGAAATCAGGCTCCGTTTATTTTGGGCGTACGGTGTGCCACGGTGATTCCTTTCGCGCCCTACGGGAGCGCTATTGTCGTCTGGACACAAAAAACCTTACATCCCTAACCAAGTCACCGCCCCACCTAGGAGCTGCGTCCTTTAACCGGAGGTCAATTTCGGCATAACCGTTACGGACAATGTCCGCATCTCGGACGTTGACGGCAATTTCAGCGCCGAGCGCCGCAAGGGCGACGGTAAAAAGTATTAACGCAATTGTTCGGGACATCGTTAGAAACCACTCAAAGACAAACTTCGGCCTTCGTTTGAGGCAATTTGGCACTTTTCCTCTACTTTCGGCGTGTGTGCTTGCGGCGTTAGTTTGGTATGATCTTTTAAAATTTCTTCATACACCGGCTGATTCAATGTCCTGCCATATTCATTACCGTGAACGCCAGCGAAGCAGGCTGCTCCTTACTCTTCTTGCGGCAGCTGCTCTTGCGGCCCTGCTTGTGGCTGATCTTACAACAGGCAGTTCCGGCATGAGCGCCAAAGACGTGATTGCGGCGGTTGCCGCGGGGCCGGCTTCCACTGAACCCAACGCCGTTATTGTCTGGTCACTGCGTCTGCCGATGGCGCTCACGGCTTTGTTGGTCGGTGCTTCTTTATCACTGGCCGGTCTTTCCATTCAGACGATTACGGCCAATGCGCTTGCGAGCCCCTCTACGCTCGGGATCACTTCGGGCGCAAGTTTTGGAGCCGCCATCGCGATCACCGGAGGACTCACGCTTTTCGGCGAGCTCTGGGCCGGTACCATCACTGCGGCCTTTATTGCGGCTCTTGTGATCTGCCTTCTCATTCTTTTTCTCGGAAGGCTCAAAGGGATGTCGCCCGCCACACTGATTCTCGCGGGCATCATCATGAATTTCTTCTTTGTGGCGCTGCAGCAGCTTCTGATTTACCTTGCCTCCCCCGAAACCGCCCAGCTCATCAACGGCTGGACCTTCGGTAATCTCGAGCGCGCGGGGTGGCTTTCCACCGCTGCCGCCGGCGCGGCACTTCTTCTCGGGCTCATTTTTCTGGTGCCCTGCGCCTGGCAGCTTACGAGCCTTTCCGTGGGAGAAGAGCGTGCCAAAAGTTTGGGCGTTCCGGTCGCCCGCCTGCGCGTCATTGTCTTTTCTGCTGCGTCCGTACTGGTTGCGGCTTCCGTTTCCTTCATCGGCACCATTGCCTTTGTGGGGCTGGTTGCTCCCCACTGCGCGAAACTTCTTTTAGGGGACGATCAGCGCTGGCTCATTCCCGGAAGCATCCTTTTCGGGGGCTTCATCATGCTGCTTTCCTCGCTTGTTGCCAAATGGCTCTCCGCCGGGGCAATGCTTCCGATCGGGATTGTGACGTCAATTGCGGGTGTCCCGTTTCTGCTTGTACTTCTTTTAAAGAGCCGGAGGGACTTCTGATGACACTCAGGCTTTCCGTTAAGGACCTCGGTGTTGCCTACTGCGGCCGCCCGATTCTCAAACACGTTACCTTTGACATCGAGGGCGGGACACTTGTGTGCGTGGCGGGCCGAAACGCCGCCGGCAAAACCACCCTTTTAAAGGCCATCGCGGGCATGACGCCGCATACAGGGGCCGTTACGCTTACTGACGGCAGTGAGACCTTCTCTTCCCGCACCGTTGCGTATCTTCCGCAGCTCACCCAGGTTACAAGCCGCCTTACGGTCTTTGAGATTGTGATGCTCGGTCTCGGAAGAAGCCTCTCCTGGCGCGTGACGCCGGACGTCTTTGAAAAGGTTGATCAGACGCTTCACGCCATGCAGATCAGTCCCCTCGCGGATAAACCGGTCGCCTCTCTCTCGGGCGGGCAAAAACAGCTCGTCTTTATGGCGCAGGCTTTTGTCTCCGGACCCAAGGTGCTTCTTCTGGATGAGCCCACGAGCGCCCTTGATATGCGCCATCAGCTCATTGTCATGCAGGCTGCAGTGGATTACGTGAAAAGAACCGGGGCCGTGGCGCTTGCGGTTGTGCACGACCTGATGCTTGCAAGCCGCTTTTCCTCAAAACTGCTGATGATCTGTGATGGCGGCGTAAGGCGCTATGACACGCCCCAAAACGTTCTGACGCCCGAAGAGATGCGCGATATCTACCGCATCGAGGCGGCAGTCGATAAAACCCGTGAAGACTGTGTGGTTGTCATTCCTCAGAAACCGCTCGATGTTGACACCGGGCATCATCACTAATCAAAGACACCATGACGATTCAAAAAGATATTGCGGGGTACTGGGATACCCGCGCCGAAGGCTACAGTCTCAGAACCATTGATGAAATCAAATCCCCGAAGGGGGAAGCCTGGGTTAAGCGCATAAAAGAGCTTCTCACGCTGCCCGCGGGTTCTGCTGTTGCAGATATGGGGTGCGGTGCTGGGTTTCTCGCGCTTGCCGCCGCACGCGCGGGGCTTACGTCCACCGGCTTTGACGCGTCAGAAGGAATGCTTGAAGAAGCACGCGCCAATGCGGAGGCGCTCAGACTGACGGTTCGCTTTCAAAAGGTCGACATTACGCAGACGCATTGTCCTGACAGGTCGTTTGACGCGGTGCTTTCCCGTAACGCCGTCTGGAATCTGCCCGCGCCTGAGGCCGCTCTTCGGGAGTGGTTTCGGATTCTCAAGCCCGGCGGAAAACTCCTTTACGCCGACGGCAACCACTACCGCTATCTGGACGATCCCCTGTGGCTTGCGGCCAAAGAAAAAGCCGATCACTCCTACGGGCACGCAAAGCAGTTCGTGCTCGGCGTGGATACTTCGCCCATGGAAGCGATTGCAAAAACATTGCCGCTTACCCGTGTTTCGCGCCCGGGCTGGGATACGGAAACGTTGCTTGCGGCCGGTTTTGGCCGCGTGACGGTGCTTGAGCCGCAGTGCCTCACCGTGACGGATCCCACCTCCGGAGCGCCCCGCACACTGATTACCGATTTTCTTGTTCTTGCCCAAAAACCGTTGTAAGGGAGACCCTCCGTCATGACAAACCGCCGTTCACTGCTTGCATTTTCTTCTGCCGCAGCCTTTCTGGGGCTTTTGCCCGCCGGGGCTCTCTTTGCGCAAACCGACAGCCTTCCGCCCGCGGGGACCTGGCCGCTTACCTTCAAGGACGTGGCCGGCCGCAGCGTCACTGTGAAAAAGGCACCGCAGCGCATCGTTGTGGCCAACTACATCGCCAACTATCTTCTGGTGGGCGGCGCAGGGGCTCTCACAAAGGTCGTGGGCCTCACGCAGGATCACTGGGAAAGTACGCGCATGGGTGAATACCGGGTGTTTACGAAGGCCTTTCCCACCATCACTGCGATTCCGAGTATCGGCGGCTACCACGATGACATTTTGAATACCGAGCGGATTCTCGCGTTAAAGCCCGATGTGATTCTGATCGGCCGCTCGCAGTTTGCGGCCAACAATCAGCGTATTGCCCTTTTAGAGCGCGTGGGTGTTGCCGTGATCGTCATCGACTACCACGCAATGAAACTGGAAAACCACGTCCTTTCCACCCGTATTCTCGGGCGACTTCTTGAGCGGGATGCTGTGGCCGATAGCCTCATTGACGAATGCATCACGGGTCTCAGCGAAATCACCCGCCGTATTGCGCTTCTGCCGGACGGGCGCAAGCACCGGACGGTTTATATGGAACTCGGCAACCTCGGGCCCGGTCAGTACGGCAATTCCTACAACAGCACCATTCTCTGGGGGGCGATCATCAAGCGGCTCAATGCCGCAGGGATTGCCGAAACGATGCCTGAACCCTACGGGGCCCTGACCCGCGAATTTGTGCTCAGTAAAAACCCGGAAATCGTCATTATCGGGGGAAGCATCTGGGGTAACGACCATGCCGATCAGATGCGGATGGGCTTTACCGTGGCGCGCGAAGATGCCGTGAGGCGCCTTGAGGGCTTTAAACGGCGTCCCTTGTGGGAGAACCTCAGGGCTGTGAAAACCAACGACTTTTACGGGGTGGATCACGGCAGCCTCCGATCCATCACGGACTGGCGCATGACGCAGTTTCTTGCGAAGGTCTTCTATCCGGAGGCTTTTACCGATACCGATCCGGAAAGCGCGATTCTCAAAACCTACCGCGAACGGCTCCCGGAAATCGATCCGAGCGGTACGTTTACATTGTCACTTAAGAAACTCTGAGGCTGCGTAAGGACAGATTTCAGAATTTTCTAAGCCAATGGCGTCATAATCAGCGGCCCGCGTTATCGTCGCGGTGCCGCTAAAATTTGTCCGTTGCAGTTGCTGTTAACGCCTTTTAAATGACTCTTCCCGTGAAATCCATTCTCGCTTGCTCCGCATCTCTTTGTTGCGCTTTGGCTTCGGTCCCGTCCTTTGCCGACACGCACCACGCCTTTGCGGCGGTGACCGCAGCGCAAAAAGACGCCGTTGACCTCACGCGTGACGCAACCGACGCACGCGTGCGGGAAACGCGCCTCTTTACGCGTCATGACGGGGGAAGCGTCTGGTTCGATTTAAACGGGGCGGTCTCTGAAAGTAAGGTCATGGGGGATGACGCGGGCTATAAGAGCCACCTCGGTGCCCTCCATCTCGGCGCGGATATCAAAACCGGAACAGCCCTCTTCGGCGTTGCCTACTCTTACGGCAGAGGCGACATTGACACGACGGGGCTTACAAAGAATCTCGACGGTGAGACGGAATTTTTCGGCGTGCGGATTTTCGGCGAAAAGACCTGGGGGCCTCTCGGCGTGCGAGGGGCTTTAAGCTGGCTGAAGGCTAAGGGCGGCACCGATACGACCACGGGCGAATCACGCAACACGGACGCGGATATTTTCACGGCTGAGGCGGGCGGCGACTTTCTCATCACCGAAGGCGCTGTAAAAGTCCTTGCGCATGCGGACGCAAAAGCCACGAAGATCAATCCCGACAATTTCAGTGACGCGGCGGTTTCCGTGCAGCCCGACAACGCCCTTTACTGGGAATTCCCGGTGGGCGTGACGGTTGCCTCAGAATTTGATGCGGCGGGCTTTACGGTAAAACCTCTTGCCGACATCTCCTTTGTGTCCACCGCGGGCGACAGAGAGACCGTGACGCACCTTCAGGGTGTGACCCACAGCATGCGTTTTGCCGACACCCGCTGCTGGAGAATGGCCTTCGGTGTGGCTGCTCAGGGCGAAAAAGGGAGCCTCGGCCTGACCTACCGGCTTGACCTCGGGGAAAACGACCGCCGCAATCATGCGGTCACACTTGACGGGAAGTACACCTTCTGACCGAAGGCCTCTGACGCTTACGGCTGATGCCGTCTGTCACGAATCTGCCATAAAGCGCTTCTAGGCTTAAACCAAAGCCCGAAGGAAGCGGTTCTTTCGGGCATATGGCTATCGTCCCGGGAGCACATATTTTCCATCCGCAGCCAGATGAAAACGGGCAGCCTCTCACACTCGCCTCGCCTTCGGTTTCAACCGCGCTTTCCACGTGGCTGACGCCCTCCTCGGACGCAACGCTCTCCGTCACGGACGCGGGAGAGCTGCCCGCCTCGCTTTATAACGTTGCTTTTTCCCGACGCCCTCAGACGCCGGCATCGGTTGCTGACTGGAAAAAACTCAACGACCGCATTCAATGTGAGGAACCTGACTATCCCGAAACCCACGGGCTTTTTCTTACCTCAGGCTGCGTCATTCTTGAGCCCGATGATCGTGTCTGGCTCGTGCATCCGAGTAACGCCTTCGCAGGGATCAAAACCACATTTCCCAAGGGGCGGCTTGAGCCGGGGCTCACGTTGGCCGTTAACGCCGTCAAGGAAACTTTTGAAGAATCGGGCCTTTGGGTTGAACCCGTGGCGTGGCTCGCAGACATCCGCCGTACCAAAAGCATCACCCGCTACTACATTGCGCGCCGCACAGCCGGTACACCCCGAGACGCCGGCTGGGAAAGTCAGGCCGTGAGCCTCGTGCCTTTGTCCGGTCTCAGCGCAATGCTTAATATGCCCAACGACCGTAAGGTCCTTCCCTTTCTTTACACCTGGCTTATCCGCCACGGTACGCTTCCCGTTTAAAGGTGAAAACAAACCCGCCCGAGGCAAAACCAACAGGCGGGCTAAGTAACTGTTATTCCGGCATAAAGCCGGGATGTGTCAGTTAGTTCTTGCTCTTGTCAACCAGGCGGTTGGCGGTGATAAAGGGCATCATCTGACGCAGTTTCTGGCCGGTCACTTCAAGCGGATGCTCAGCGGTGAGGCGCCGTTCGCTGCGAAGCTGCGGGTAGCCCAACTGGCATTCGGCGAGGAAGCTCTTGGCGTACTCACCGTTTTGAATCTGGCGCAGGCATTCGCGCATCGCCTTGCGGCTTTCCTCGTTCACAACCTTCGGGCCCGTGTAGTACTGGCCGTATTCGGCATTGTTGGAGATGGAGTAATCCATCGTGGCGATGCCGCCTTCGTAGATGAGGTCCACGATGAGCTTCATTTCGTGGCAGCACTCAAAGTAAGCCATTTCGGGGGCGTAACCGGCTTCAACGAGGGTTTCAAAACCGGTCTTGATGAGCTGCACCAAGCCGCCGCAGAGCACGGCCTGTTCGCCGAAGAGGTCGGTTTCGGTTTCCGCGCGGAAGGTCGTTTCGATGATACCGGCTTTGCCTGCGCCGTTGGCGGCGGCGTAAGAAAGCGCCACGTCGTGGGCGGTGCCGGAGACGTCCTGGTAGACGGCAATGAGCTGCGGAACGCCCTGGCCTGCAACATAGGTGGAGCGCACCGTGTGGCCCGGGGCCTTCGGAGCAATCATGATGACGTCAAGGTCGGCGCGCGGCTCAACCTGACCGTAGTGCACGTTAAAGCCGTGGGCAAACGCGAGCGTCGCTCCCTGCTTGATGTTGGGGAGCACCTGGTCGCGGTAGACCTGAGCGATGTTTTCGTCAGGAATGAGCATCATGACGACGTCGGCCGCTCGCACCGCATCTTCAACGGTTGCGACCTTAAGACCGGCTGCGGAAGCCTTCTTCCAGCTTGCGCCGTCCTTACGGACGCCGACCGTGACGTCAACACCGGAATCGTGCAGGTTGAGGGCATGCGCATGGCCCTGACTGCCGTAGCCGATGATCGCCACTTTCTTAGCCTTGATGAGCGAGAGATCAGCGTCCTTATCGTAGTAAACCTTCATTTTTTTACTTCCCTTTTTAGTGTTGGGAGCCATGGGGCTTGACTCCCGGTCAAAACAAACAGAAAAAACTTAAGCTCTCAAAACCCGTTCACCGCGCGCGATCCCGCTTGCGCCCGTGCGGACGGTTTCGAGAATGATTGACTTGTCGATCGCCTTTAAAAAGGCGTCGCTCTTTTCAACGTTACCGGTGATTTCGATGGTGAATGTCTTGTCGGTGACGTCAATCACGCGGGCACGGAAAATTTCCACCATGCGCATGAGCTCGTCGCGGTCACGGCCCACGGCACGGACCTTGACGAGCATCAGTTCACGCTCGACATACTCGTTTTCCATCAGATCCACGACCTTAATCACCTCAATGAGGCGGTTTAAGTGCTTTGTGATCCGTTCAATGGTTGCCGAGTCGCCGCGGCTGACGATCGTCAGCCGCGAAATCGTCGGAACTTCGGTGGGGGCCGCCGTCAGAGACTCAATGTTGTAGCCGCGGGCGGCAAAAAGGCCCACCACGCGGGAGACGGCGCCGGCTGCGTTTTCAATGAGCACAGACAAAATATGCCGTTCTTTCATTGTTTAATTCTCCTCGGGCAAAACCATGTCCGTGAGGCCCTGTCCCGGACCCACCATCGGTAAAACCGGCTCTTCGGGGGCGATGTGCACGTCAATAAAGACAAGTTCGTCCTTGTACTTATTGAAGGCAAGGTCAATCGCCTTATCGAGTTCCGCGTAAGTCGTGGCTCTCAGACCAATGTGGCCGTAGCACTCGGCAAGCTTTACAAAGTCCGGCTGCACGTCCATCACGGACTCCGAGCAGTGGCCCTGATAGTAGGCTCGCTGCCAGAGCGCGACCATCCCGAGATAGCCGTTATTTAAAAGGAAAATCTTGGGGTGAAGGCCGTACTGCTTGGCCGTTCCCAATTCCTGAATGTTCATCTGAATCGAGCCGTCACCGGTGAAAAGGACGCTTACCGCATCGGGGTGCGCAACCTGAACGCCCAGGGCGGCCGGCAGTCCGTAGCCCATCGTGCCGAGGCCGCCCGAGGTAAGCCAGTGGCGCGGCTCTCTGAATTTCAGATACTGCGCGGCCCACATCTGATGTTCGCCCACGTCTGTCGAAAAATAGGCGTTTTCGCCCGCTGCGGCCGCGACGCGCTCAATAACGGCCTGCGGCAGGATGGGCTTGGCGGCGTCAACCTTATAGTGCAGGCACTTCTTGGCCTTCCAGGTGTCAATGCGGTTCATCCAGGCGGCGAGCGCCTCGGCGTCCGTGCGTGTCTGCGTGGCTTCAAGCTGAGAGAGAAGCTCTGCGAGAACCTCGCGCACGTCGCCCACGATCGGAATGTCGGTTCTGACGTTTTTGGCAATCGAACTCGGATCAACGTCAACCTGAATGACGGTGCGCTCATTTTTCTGCCAGTCGGCGGGATTTCCGATCACACGGTCATCAAAGCGCGCCCCCACGGCAAAGACAACGTCACAGCCCTGCATCGCCATGTTGGCTTCGTAGGTACCGTGCATGCCGACCATGCCGAGACACTTGCTGTCTTTGGCGTCAAACCCGCCGATGCCCATCAGGGTTGTCACAACGGGGTAGCCCAAAAGCGAGGCGATGCGGTTTAAAAGCGCCGAGGCGCCGGAAATCACAACGCCGCCGCCCGCGTAAATGAGCGGACGCTTGGCTGTGAGCAGTACCTGCAGTGCCCTGCGGATCTGGCCGGGGTGGCCCTTTAAGACCGGGCGGTAGCTCGGAATATCAATCTTTAAAGGCCACACAAACGGGCACTTATTGACCTGAACGTCCTTCGGAAGGTCAATCAGCACGGGGCCGGGACGGCCGCTTCTGGCAATGTAAAAGGCTTCTTTAATGGTGCGCGCGAGGTCCCGGACGTCTTTGACAAGGTAATTGTGTTTGACGCAGGGGCGCGTAATGCCCACGGTGTCGCATTCTTGGAAAGCATCGGTGCCGATGAGGCTTGTGGCAACCTGGCCCGTGAAGACAACGAGGGGAACTGAGTCGGCGTAGGCCGTGGCGATACCGGTGACGCCGTTTGTCGCGCCGGGGCCCGATGTGAGAAGCGCAACGCCCACTTCGCCGGTTGAGCGGGCATAGGCGTCTGCGGCATGCAGCGCCGCCTGCTCGTGGCGCACGAGAATGTGGCGGAAATACTTCTGCTTGTAGATTTCGTCATAGACGGGAAGCACTGCCCCGCCCGGATAACCGAAGACGTGTTTTACACCTTCGGCATGAAGCGCCTCGATGACGATTTCGGCGCCTGACATAACTTTGGCGGATTCATCCGCCGCTGTCACAGTTGTCTGCATAGTGGTACGCGTGATCCTTAATCATTTCCCGCGGGAGACGATCGGGATAACAGCCTTACGGAGGAATCCCCTCACGTAAACCCGTTCGGTCCGGACGGCCGCGGTCAACAGCCGCCGGTCCGCTTCTTGTTTTCGATCTCCGACCCTTCGGAGAGCGCCTCCGGCAAGAAGCCCCTCTGTCGGTCTGCCGCACGCCGTGGTTGACGTGAAGGCCTCTGAGGTCAGACGCCGGGCGACAGTCTTGGGGTACATTACACGAAAGGCGCTTCTGATTCAGCCCAAAACCAAGCTTCACCTCTCTCTCAGTGATGCCTTTTGCGTTTTAGCCAATCTCCTACGATTATTCCCTTAAAATACACAGCCTAATAATTCCCCGCCCGTGTGTCTTAAGGACAACGCGCAGCCCTCCTCACCGGTGCCGCCGCGGGGATGCGTTTTTTGTATTTGCTTCAGTTTTTGATTTATGTCGCAGCAGCATTCCGGGACCCAGTGGGGGTCCCGTTTCGGTTTTATTCTCGCAAGCGCCGGTTCTGCGATCGGCCTCGGGGCGATCTGGAAGTTCCCTTACTGGGCGGGCACCTACGGCGGCGCCAACTTCATCATCCCCTTCATTCTCTTTACCTTCACGATCGGTATTGCGCTGCTTCTGGGGGAACTCGCAATCGGCCGCGCCGGCCGCGGCAGCGCCTTAAATGCCCTCAGAAAAACCGGCGGCCCCGTCTTTACGGTTTTAGGGGGCATCGCGGTTTTAACGAGCTTTGTGATTCTGTCCTACTACTCGGTTGTGGGCGGCTGGTGCGTGAAGTACCTTTTTGACGCTCTCACCGGGCACCTTGTGACCGACAACGCCCGGCTTCTGACCGACAACTTCCGGTCACTCGTCGGTAACGGCCCGGTGAACTGCGCCTGGCATATTCTCTTTCTGACGCTGACCTGCGGCGTGATTGCCGCTGGGGTCATGCAGGGCATTGAAAGGCTTTCAAAGTACCTTCTACCCACCCTTTTCGTGCTGATGATTTTTCTCATTGCCCGGTCGCTCACGCTGCCCGGCGCGATGGAAGGCGTTGCCTTTCTCTTTAAGTTTGATCCCTCTGCCGTGACGCTTGAAGGGCTTTTAAACGCCATGGGCTTTACGTTCTTTTCGCTTTCGCTCGGCTGCGGCATCCTTGTGACCTACGGCTGCTACGTCAAGGAAAGCACGGACCTGCCCAACTCATCCCTTTGGATTGCCTGGCTTTCGGTGCAGACGGCAATTCTGGCGGGTTTGATGATCATGCCGGCCGTCTTTGCGCTCGGCCAGGATCCCAACGCCGGTCCGGGCCTTGTCTTTGTGACGATGCCGCTCGTTTTCTCGCAGCTTCCGATGGGAGGCATCTTTGCCCTTCTCTTTTACGTGTGCCTTTTAGTGGCGGCGCTCACCTCCTCGGTGTCTCTTCTGGAAGTCTGCACCGCTTACCTCACAAGTGAATGGCATATGACCCGCCGCCGCGCGGTGACACTCTGCTACGTTGCCCTTGCGGTGCTCGGCTGCGTTTCAGCCTTAAGTTTCGGACCGCTTTCGGGCTTTACGGTGGGCGGCAAAAACGTCTTTGAGCTTCTGGACTACGTCTGCTCCAACGTCATGATGCCCCTGGGGGGCCTCTCGATCGCGCTTTTGGCAGGCTGGAAGGCCTGGCCCGTCTTTAAGGCGCAGATCAACGCCGTGCATCAGTATCCGGCGGCGCTCAACATATTTCTGAAGTTTTCCCTGCGGTTTTTGGCGCCGCTGCTGGTAATCGTTGTGGTTGCCACCGGTCTCTGAGCGAAAGTCTCTAAAGCGTCTGACGCAAACGGTGTTCCGGACTATTTTTCGGGACACCGTTTTTCCTACCGGCCCGAATCCTCGGTACACTCGGGCGCACCACGAATTCTTTTATTGCGACAACATTATGTCTGAACGCATCAACTGGACAAGCCGCCTGGGCTTTATTCTCGCGAGCGCCGGAGCGGCCGTGGGCCTCGGGGCCATCTGGAAGTTTCCGTATCTCGCGGGCAGTAACGGCGGCAGCGCCTTTCTCTTTCCCTACGTGATTCTCTCCTTCACGATCGGGCTTGTTCTGCTGTTGGCCGAAATTGCGCTGGGGCGGCTCGGTAAAGGCGGCATCGTCACCGCCTACCGCGCGATCGGCGGCAAAAAGTGGGCCGTTTTCGGCTACCTCGGCATTCTCACGGGCTTTTGTGTGCTGTGTTTTTATTCCGTGATCGGCGGCTGGACGATTTCCTATCTCGTCGATGCCCTGTTGGGTAACAGCATCGTGGCCGATAAAAGCGCGCTTGAAGCGCACTTTGGAGCGCTCGTGGCAAACCCCATGGTTTCGATCGGCTTTCAGGCGGCGTTTCTGATGTTTACCGCCTGGGTCGTTGTCTTTGACGTTGCCAAGGGGATTGAGCGGCTTTCCAAAATTCTGATGCCGCTTCTGCTGGTGCTCGTTCTCATCGTCATCATCCGCGGTGTGACGCTGCCCGGGGCTTCAGCGGGCCTCTCCTACCTTTTCAGCTGGAACAGCGATGCCTTTACCTGGAAGAGCCTTCTCGCGGCGATGGGCTTTACGTTTTTCAGCCTCTGCGTGGGCTGCGGCTGCATGCTCACCTACGGCTCCTACCTAGCCAAAGATACGGACCTTGTGTCGGGCTGCGCGTGGATTACGTTTCTTGCGACGGCCGCTTCCGTTCTCGGGGGCCTCATGATCATGCCCTCGGTGTTTGCCTTCGGGCTTGATCCCACGGCCGGCCCCGGGCTCACGTTTCTCACGATGCCCGTCGTTTTTGCGCAGCTCCCCTTCGGACAGTTCTTTGCGGTTGTCTTTTACGCGTGCCTGGTGCTTGCGGCGATCACAAGTTCCGTGTCGCTGCTGGAGCTTGTCGCAGCCTACTTTATTGACGAACTCGGCATGAAGCGCTTCTGGGCGGTGACGCTTGTGACCTTCGTAATGCTTGTTGTGGGAAGCTTCTGCGGGCTTTCCTTCGGCCCCCTGGCGGACTTTAAAATCGCGGGCCGCACGATTTTCGATAACTTCGATTACTTCACGAGTAACCTGAGCCTTCCCGTGGGCGGGCTCGTTGTCTGTGCTTTAGCGGGGCTTGTGGCCTGGAAGTCCGTGCGCGAGGAACTCAACGTCGGACGTGTGCGTCCGGCCTGGGAACTTGCCGCCTTCCGGGGACTTCTCGCGATCGGAGCCCCGGTTCTCATTCTCATTGTGCTCGTTACCGGTCTGTAAGAAAACCGGGCGTAAATACAAACGGTCTGATTGCGCGTCAGACCGTTTTTTGTTCAGGCGCGGTTTATAAGCCGGCGCCGTCTCTGCTCAAAAAGGCAGACTGCGGCGGCTGCGCCGACGTTAAGGGACTCACACTTGTCTTCAATCGGAATGAGGTAACGGGCGTCCGCAACGCTTAAAGCTGCGTCGGAGAGCCCCGGGCCTTCAGCGCCCATCATCCAGACGGTGTGCCCCTGCTCCCACCCTTGACTGCGGAAAAGATCCGCGCCTCCGCGGGCATCGGCCGCAAGCCGCCTTGCCGCAAAAAGGCCGGGGAGTTCTTCTGAGGGCACGTTTTCGTAAATCACCGCACTGAAGTGGGCGCCCATGCCGGCCCGGAGGACTTTCGGAGACCAAAGCCCCGCCGTACCCGGAGAACTCACGATATGGGTGACGCCGCTTGCAAGCGCCGTACGAATGAGTGTCCCGGCGTTTCCCGCATCCTGCACGCCGTCAAGGTACAGCGCGTCCGCGGCAAGCGGTTTATGCGGCCGGTCAAACGCCGGAACCGGGATTTCAAGCGTAAGGCCCGAGCCGTGCTCCACGGGCGAAACCGCGTCGTAAAGCGCGGGCGCAACCACAAACGTGCGCACGCTCCCCCGCTTGGCAATCGCCTGAGCGTAGCCCATGGCTTCGGCCGAAACACCCCCGTCTCTCAGAAGGATGCTTTCCACCGGAAAGTCCCGCTCGAGGATGACGCCCGCGAGGTGCGCGCCTTCGGCGAGCGTAAAGCCCGTTTTGCGCGCTGCGCGGGGGCTTTCCATGATCTTTTTCCAGCGGCGGTAGCGGTCGTTGGCCGCCGAAGTAATGGCAACGGTCTGCATGAAAGTGCGTGCTCGGGTTGACGGTTGGTTGAATGCGGCCTCATTTTAGCGGTTCGGCTGAGACCTTCTGCGCGAAAGGCATAGAATCTCGAAGCACAGAAATTCTCAAAGCATGGAGACATCATGTCCATCGTTTTAGCCGATAAGGTTTTTCCTGAAATCGCCGCCTGGGGTGATGAACTCACCGCAATCCGCCGTGAGATTCACAGTCATCCGGAACTCGGTTTTGATACGGCGGTGACCGTCAGCCGCATCGTGACGCTTCTCAAAAAATGGGGCATCGAAAAGATTGATACCGACATTGTCAAGGGCGGCGTCATTGTTGAAATCGACGGCAACCGTCCGGGTAAGACCGTGGCTTTGCGTGCCGACATTGATGCGCTCCCGATGAATGACTGCTCCGAGAACAGCTGGAAGAGCACGATTGAAGCCCGCGCTCACGCCTGCGGCCATGACGGTCATCAGACGTGGCTGATGGCAGCGCTGCGTTACCTCAACCTCAAGCGCGACTTCCCGGGCCGCGTGATCGGTATTTTCCAGCCCGCCGAAGAGCTTGCCCAGGGCGCTTTGGCCGTGATTAAAGCGGGTGTGCTTGAAAAGTACGGCATTGCTGAAATCTACGGCGCGCACACCGAACCGATGCTCGATAAGGGCGTGTTCGGGTTCCGCGTGGGGCCGCTGCAGGCCTCTTCCGACAGCTTCTGGGTGACCGTTCACGGCGTCGGTACCCACGGCGGCCGTCCGCATCTGGGTGTGGACCCGATTCCGGTGGGCGCAGCCATCATCTCGCAGCTGCAGACGCTTGTGAGCCGCAGGCTTAACCCCGTGGAAACCGGTGTTGTCTCGATCTGCTCAGTAAACGCCGGGCGCTTTGAGACCGCCAACGTCATTCCCCACCAACTCACCTTAAGCGGTACGGTGCGCACATTCCTGCCGGAAGTCCGCGCAATGTTTGAGGAAAAACTCAAGAAGATCGTGACGCTTACCGCGCAGGCCAATGACTGTACGGCTGACATCAACTACGTGCATCAGTGCTCGGCCGTTATTAATGCCGAAGAGCAGACGCGTGCCGGCATTGACGCCGCCACAAAACTCTACGGTCCCGAGCACGTCGTGCCGGAAATGACGCCCTTTATGAGTTCGGAAGACTTCTCCGAATACCAGGCCAGAATTCCGGGCGCCATCATGCGCGTGGGCGTGCGTGACACCAACCATACGGCAACGCTGCACAGCCAGGCCTTTGACTTTAACGATGAGGTGCTGCCCGCTGCGGCCACACTCATCGCGCAGATCGCCCTCTCGCGCTTAAACGCCCTGGCGTAACTGCCGGCCGGTGCGCTCTTTCGGCCTCCGCGGGACACGTTTCCCGCGGAGGCCGAACATTATCCGACACGGTAGCGTCCCACCCTCATCATCCGTACGGATGAGTTTTTGCCCCTTGACGCCCTCGAAAAAGCCCTTATGCGTTAGAGTTACGGGATCACCTGCCCGACGGGCACTGCAGTCACTCAAACGGATGAGAGACTGCGCTGACGAATACGAAAAAAACGATGAATAAACCGCTATCAGCAGCCGCTCTGGAACGCCGCCGTGAGCTTGATCTTTTAAGAACGCTGCCCGAACTGCTCACGCATCACCTCGAAAAGCGTGCCGACATGCCGATTTACACCCAGTGGTCGGCCAAAGAAAAGGCCTGGAAAACCTATTCGGTCAAAGAGACCGTTGATCGGGTCAATGTCTGGCGTCATGCGCTTGCCGCCGAAGGCTTAAACCGGGGCGAGCGCGTGGCAATGCTGCTGCCCAACTGTTTCACGGCCGTCGTCTTTGACCAGGCTGCGCTTGCCTGTGCTTTGACGCCTGTGCCGCTTCACGCCGTGGATACGGCGGGGTCTTCCTCCTACATCATGAACGACAGCCAGGCGCGCGTCCTGGTGACCGCCAAAAAGGCGAAGTGGGAAGCGATCCGCGATACCGAACCCCATTCCTTCTTAAAGACCGTGGTGATCACGGACGATGAAGTGCAAGATCACAAGGAAGACGGAATCCGCGTCGTGGGGGTTGAAGCGTGGCTTGCGGGCGGCGCAGGGGCAGAACTTCCCGCCGGACCCGAACCCACGGATCTTGCGGCGCTTGTCTACACCTCGGGAACGACCGGCAAACCCAAGGGCGTGATGCTCACGCACCGCGCAATTCTTGCCAACGTGACCGGAGTGCTGCAAAACGTCTGCCCGGAACCCGAAGACGTCTGGTTTTCGTTCCTGCCGCTTTCGCACACCTTTGAGCGCACGACCACGTACTACACGGCCCTGGGCTGCGGCAACCGCGTTGCCTTTAACCGCAACATCAGTCTCATTCAGGATGATTTAAAGCAGATCCGTCCGACCGTGATGATGAGCGTGCCGCGGATTTACGAAAAGATTTACGAGAAAATCCAGGATCAGCTCGCCAAAAAGCCGAAATTCATTCAGTTTCTGTTTCAGTGGGCCGTGGACTGCGGCTACCGGCGCTTTTGCCGTGAAAACGGGCTGCCCGTTGAGTCGGGCGGCCTTCTCGCGCTCCTTGATCCCCTCTTTGCGGGATTCCTGGATAAAAAGGTCGGCGCCGGTATCCGCTCCGTCTTCGGCGGCCGTCCGCATATTTTTATTGCCGGGGGCGCAGCCTTTAACCCCCAGGTGAGTAAAACGTTTTTGGGGCTCGGCGTGAACATCATGCAGGGCTACGGTATGACGGAAACAAGCCCCATCATTGCCGTCAACAAAGAGGGCTTCAATCACCCGGCAACGGTTGGCGTAGCGCTTCCCAACGTTGAAATCCGTCTGGGCGAAAACGATGAGCTGCAGGTGCGCGGCCCCTCCGTGATGCTCGGCTACTGGAACCGCCCCGCCGACACCAAGGCCGTCTTTACCGATGACGGCTGGCTTAAGACGGGCGATCAGGCCGACATCTACGCCGACGGTCACGTCCGGATCAAGGGCCGCATCAAGGAAATCATTGTGACGAGTACCGGAGAGAAGGTGCCGCCCGCGGACCTTGAGCAGGCGCTTGAAAATGACCATCTCATCAGTCAGGCGATGGTTTTCGGTGAAAATAAGCCCTTTATCGGGGCGCTTGTGGTCTTAAACCCCGAGCGCTGGAAGGAACTTGCAACTGAGCTTAAGCTCAATGCCGACGATCCCGCTTCACTTAACGACCGTGCTGCACGCCAGGCTGTCTTAAAGCGCGTGAAGGCCGCGGCTAAGCGCTTTCCCAACTACGCCGTGCCCCGCTCCGTCAAACTTATGCTTGAGCCCTGGACGATTGATAACGGGCTTTTAACCCCCACGCTTAAATTAAAGCGCGGCCCGATCAAGGCACGCTTTGCAGACGCAATCGACGCGGTCTACGGCGAAATCAAAGCCTGAGGTTTTACGGATACAAAAAAGCGGCCGTCTGATTTTTTCCGGGCCGCTTTTTTTGTGCCTGACGGTTGTTTAAAGTTCCGTCGCAGGTGCCTTATCCAGGCCGAAGGCGTCATGCAGCGCCCGCACGGCAAGCTCCATGTACTTCTCTTCGATCACAAGGCTCACCTTAATTTCCGAGGTGCCGATCATGAGAATGTTGATGCCCTCTTTGGCAAGCGTTTCAAACATCTTGCAGGCAACACCGGCGTGGGTGCGCATGCCAACGCCCACAACGCTCACCTTGGCGATGTTCGAGGACGTCGTGATGTCGCAGGGGCCTGTGACGGGCAGCACTCCGCTCTTTAATACCTTCACTGTCTTTTCAAGGTCGCCCTTGGGGACCGTGAACGTAAAGTCCGTCGTGTCCTTACCGGTGTTCTGCACGATCATGTCAACATCAATATTGTTGCTCGCAACCGGTCCCAGGATCTTATAAGCGATGCCCGGGGTATTGGGCACATGAGAAAGGGTGACCTGCGATTCATCGCGGGTGCAGGCAATACCGGTGACAAGGGCTTTTTCCATCTTGGGATCTTCCTCAAACGAAATCAATGTGCCGCTTACGGCTTCTTTTTCAACCGGGATATCCGGATCAGTCAGGCTCGACAAAACACGCAGGGGAACCTTGTATTTGCCGGCAAATTCGACGCTGCGGATCTGCAGAACCTTGGATCCGAGGCTCGCAAGCTCGAGCATTTCCTCAAAGCTGATCGCGTCAAGCCTGCGGGCCTTGCGCTCAATACGGGGGTCCGTCGTATAGACGCCGTCCACGTCCGTAAAGATGAGGCATTCCTGCGCCTTTAAGGCAACGGCCATCGCGACGCCCGAGGTATCGGACCCGCCGCGGCCGAGCGTGGTGACGTTGCCGGCGGTGTCTCTGCCCTGAAAGCCCGCAACGATCACGACTTTGCCGGCGTCAAGCTCACGCTTTACCGGTTCGCAGTCAATGCTTTCGATGCGCGCCTTGGTAAAGGCGCTGTCGGTGTGAACCGCCACCTGCGAGCCGTTAAAGCTCACGGCATCCACGCCGATTGATTTAAGCGCCATCGCAAGCAGCCCGATGGAGACCTGCTCGCCGGTGCTGGCGATCACATCGAGTTCCCGGGGATCGGGATTGGGCATGATTTCCTTGGCAAGCCCGATCAAGCGGTTCGTTTCTCCGCTCATGGCCGAAACCACAACCACCATCTGATATCCGGCTTTGTGCCATTTGGCGACGCGCCGCGCGACATTTTTAATGCGCTCCACGCTGCCCATGGACGTTCCGCCGTACTTGTGAACGATTATTGCCATATAGCTCGGCCTAATTCTGAGTGAGTTTGTCGGTGCGGCAGAGCTGATAGCTTCAGCGCTGCCGCGGTCTGTGAAATCGTTTCTGATTTTGTCAGAAAGGGGCCCGTTTCGGACCCGTGAGACACGTTTTTGCCCATAAACCTCTCGGTATCTTGACAACTGACAAGCAGCAGGAGAGAAAAAACTTAGGCAATACGTCGGATAGGTAAAGTTTTTTAGAACTCCCATTAGAAATCTTTACGTTTTGGGGTAATCTAGGGTTTTTACTGAGTAACTTTTGACTACAATGCCTTGTCTCGGTGGTGCTGATCTGTCCCGGACATATGCCCTGAAACAGGAAGAAATCGAGGCGTTTCAGCCCGCCCGTTAGGAGGAAGTTTTAACCATGATCCGTGCAACCGCTACCGTTGTCCTGCACAATTTTTCGATGTATGCGAACGCTGCAGCCAAAGGCAATGCCGTGCTCGTGACGTTTCATTCACAGCCCTGGTGCCTCATCGGCCCCGTGTCGCTTCTGAATGAACCGGAAAAAAGACGTGCCGCGTCTTAAACGCCACGGACGCCTACCATCAGTTTTCCACGAACGCCCAGCTGGCTCACCGCGGCAACATCACGCTTGTGAGCTCACGGGGCAAACTGCGGTGCGGCTTTTTCCCGCCCGCTTTTGCCGAACGTCTCTCGGTTAAAGACCGCGTTGTGCGTGAATTCATCGAAGGCTGAGCCCAATCTCATTACAATGACCGGCAACGAGCCCGGAAGTCGTTTTCACCGTGCTCATCACCATCAATTCCTGACAGAACCCCACCCGCTATGCCGGTCACACAATTTCCTGAAAAAGGCGCGTGTTTCATCGCCCCCTCTATTCTTTCCGCGGACTTTGCCCGTCTCGGCGAAGAAATCCGTGACGTCATCGATGCCGGAGCCGACTGGATTCACTTTGACGTGATGGACAACCATTATGTGCCCAACCTCACGGTGGGGCCCCTGGTGTGTTCAGCCGTGCGCCCTCACAGCTCGGTTCCGATTGACGTGCATCTGATGGTCGAGCCCGTTGATGCGCTCGTACCGATGTTTGCCAAGGCCGGTGCCGACATCATCACCTTTCACTGTGAGGCAAGCCGGCACATTGACCGCACGTTAAGCCTTATTCACGACAACGGGTGTCTCGCGGGCCTTGTCTTTAATCCGGCAACGCCCCTCGATTACCTCACCTATGTCATGGACAAGGTGGCCGTGATTCTTCTGATGAGCGTCAATCCCGGTTTCGGCGGCCAAAAGTTCATTGCCTCGGCTCTTACAAAGATCCGCGCCGCGCGCACGATGCTTGATCAGTACGAAAAAGAAAGCGGCCGGAGGATTCTCATTGAGGTGGACGGCGGCATCAAGCCCGAAAACATCGCTCAGTGTGCCCTCGCCGGTGCCGACGTATTTGTCGCGGGAAGCGCCGTCTACGGCAAGAAAACCAAAGCCGGTTACGCCGAAGCAATTGCGAGCATGAAAAAAGCCGTCAGCGGGGCGACGGCTTAAAAGCAGACGGATTTTTACGTCAAGGCCGCCCGGGAAACGTCCTGCGGGCGGCTTTTCTTTGCTCTCAGAGTTTGCCGAGCGTCTGCCGCACGGTCTGCTCCACAGCGACTTCCACGGCCTTTCCGAGGTCCTTTCGGATGCGGCCCGCGGCGGTCTGCAGCGCCATTTCCACGATGATGTCGATGTTGCCTGCAAGGCGCTCACAAAGCTGTGCGGTGACCTCATGGGTCATTTCTTCAATCATGTGCTCGTCAACGGTCTTTGCGGGTGATGCCCCCTGCATTGCGGCTGCCGGTGTTTCAGAGGCCTTCGCGCGCGGGGCGGACTCCACGGCCTGCGCATTTTTGGCCATACGGAAACCCGCATGCATGCAGGCGGACGCAGGCGCAGCAGGGGCCTGTGTCCGGGGCGCAGCGGCATCGGGCACCGCACAAGCGGCCTGCACCTGGGGCTCGCCCGCAGGCCGGGCTGCCTCAGGCTCTTCAAAAACCGGTGTCCGCGGCTGATCGGTTGGCGTCACGGGGGCAGCGGGCTCTGCGGGCGGCATATCCTGCAGCGGAATCCCTTTTTGCGCGAGCGACTCAAGCCGTGCCTTCTCGTTTGTGAGCGTATCCGTGAAAACGCCGGCCGCTGCCTTCTGAAGGTCTTCCCAGGTGTACGTCACACGTTCCTGCAGCACAGGCGAAGAAAAAGTCGGGTTCACTTGGATTTGCTCCTGTCATAGGCTTTGAGCACAACGCCCGCAGCCCGGTAAATACGGTAGCGTGCACGGGCGGCGGTGAGTTCCGCCGCGTTGCTTGTGACGATGTCAACCACACGCTCAAACGGTTTTAACGCGTCCTGCCAGTTTTCAGGCACCGCTTCGTCTAAAAGAATCAGCACCTTGTCGTGCGGCAGGTCGGAAAAGACCGAACTGAAATGCACGCTGCATTCTGAGGCATAGGCGTCCTTGGCCCAGCTGTGCGGGATAAAGGTGAGATCCTCAAAACGCCAGAGATCATCGTAGACACGCTTTAAAAGAACGGGATCGCGGCTCCAGACGGCAACAGAAAGCCCCATGCCCTGCACCTTTTTAATAAGGCGGCAGGCATAAAGCGAGCGGTTGGCAACGCCGAAGTGAAAGTCGATCTGTTCCATGATCCCGTCATCTTAACGACTCGGCCTGAAAACTAAAAGCGGCTTTGAGCTCCCCCGCTTTCCCCTGCGGCAGAAACAGGCTTTACGTACGCCGCCGTTCCCCAGAGCGGAATCGTGGAGATGCTGTGCTCAAAGCTTCCGGTGGTTTCCTTCGTGGCGTACGAGATGTAAATAAGCGTCTGATTTTTGGCATCAAAGATCCGGCGGATCTTCAGGCGCTTTAAAAAGACGCTTTTACTCTTGGAGAAAATCACGTCGCCGTCGCTGCCTGAGGTTTTGATGCGCTCAATCATCGCGGGTGTGATCTCCCCGGTCTGTCGGCAGGAAACCGCGCTCTCGGAAGGGTCCGTAAGGCTTAACGGAGACTCAATGGAAGCGACGTGGCAGGTGACGCCCGGCACTTCGGGATCGACAAAGGCGTTCACGGTGATGTCCTTGAAGGTAAAGATCCCGAGCGAGACGTCCGCCACGTCACCCTTGCCGCAGCCCGCCAGCATGAGCGCTGCGGCAGCGGTGACCACCCCAAGCTTTAAGGCGCTCATTTGGCTGCCTTTCTGCCTTTGCGGGCAGAAGTTTTTTGAGCTTTCTCAGCGGGGACCGCATCCTTAAATTCCCCTGCGGTACGGCTTCTGAGCCAAGCCAAAAGAAGCGGCAGCGGCCGGCCCGTCGCTTTTTTCTGGCCGCTGTGGGTGTTGGCGGTACCTGCGACATCCAGGTGCGCCCAGGGGCACTTCGGAGCAAACGCTTCTAGAAAAGCCGCCGCGATGCTTGCGCCCGGGCCTGCGGCTGCACCGATATTGGCCATGTCGGCCACATCGGACTTCAGGGCCTCCGTGTAGTCTTTTCCGAGCGGCATGCGCCAGACGCTGTCGCAGGCGGTGTCGCCCGCAGCCTTAAGCTCTGCCGCCAGACGCGAATCATTGGCAAAAAGGCCGGAGTGTGCGCTTCCGAGCGCCACAATGATGTGGCCCGTGAGCGTAGCGGCGTCCACGACTGCCGCCGGCTTAAAGGCTGCGGCACGCACGAGGGCGTCGGCAAGAATGAGGCGCCCTTCGGCATCGGTATTTAAAATCTCCACGGTCTTGCCGTCGGACATCGTGATGACGTCAGAGGGTTTCAGTGCCGTCCCCGAAGGCATGTTTTCGCAGGCAGCGACAAGGGCCGTGACGTTCACGGGGAGCTTAAGTTCAGCCGCGGCTTTGACTGCCGCGAGCATCACGGCTGCGCCGCACATGTCAAACTTCATCTCATCCATGCCGCGCGCGGGCTTCAGAGAAATACCGCCTGCGTCAAACGTGATCCCCTTGCCCACGAGCACCACGGGTGCGGCTTTACCGGCGCCGTTATACGAAAATTCGATAAAGGCGGGTTCAACGGCAGAGCCTTTGGAAACGCCCAGGACGCCGCCCATCTTTGCTTTTTCAATCGCCTTACGGTCCAGGATCTTGACGCTGAGGCCCGTACCGCGCTTGCGGGTGAGTTCCTTTACGGTCTGCGCAATATAGTGCGGCGTGCAGATATTGGGCGGGAGTTCCGCGAGGTGCCGCGCCCAGTGAATGTTTTCGGCTTCAATGCGGCCGGCTTCAAGCGCGTCGGCCACGGCCTTGGTTTTTTTATCGGAAACCCACACGAGCTTTTCAAGCACAGCGCCTTCGGTGTGCGCGCTCTTCAGGGTAATTTTGGGTGCGAGTGTACAAAACGCCGTGCGGGCTGCGGTAAGCGCCTTCCAGGCTTCATCTCTGTCGGTGACGGTCCAGTCCTCGGCAGCAAGAATTACTTCGCTGGTGCCCGCGGCTTTGACGGCAGCCTTAACGGCAGCAACATAGTCATCCTGCGTCATCGCGCCCGCTTTGCCGAGCCCGACAATCACAAGGCGGCTGACGCCAAGGCCCGCGGGCTGCAGCAGGACCGTTGTTTTACCGGGCGTGGTGCTGATGTCGCCCGCCTTAATAAGCGCTGCGGCATTCGTGAGTTTTGCAGCGGCGTTTTCGCCTGCGGCCGTCCAGGTGACGGTCTTTGCGGTTTTGCCTTCGTACACACCCACGATGAGTGCGGCACCTTTAACTTTTGAGGCTGCCGTTGTCTGAACTTCCGTCTTCATTTTTTAATTTCCTTTTTGCCGGGACCGACTGGGACAGCGGCCCGATGTTTGTTGCCGGGCATTTTAGAGCCCGCGGCGAGCGAAAAACCGGCTTTGTTGCCAACCATTGCACTTTGCCGCCCGTCCCGGCTTTCTGCGGCATCTTGAATTTGCCGCCCGCAGTGCCATAATCCATGAATGGCTGATGTGAGATCTGTATTGAACCAGTCTCCCCCGGCCGATTCGGTTTTTCGCCAAAAGAGGAACACTATGGAAAACATCCCGAAGCTCAGATTTGCGCATCCCACCGACAATCTGGAGCGCAGCATTTTCTTTTACCGCGACGGTCTCGGGTTTGAAATTCTGGACCGCTACACCGAGCAGCAGGGATGGGACGGCGTGATCTTCGGCCACAGAGACTGGCCTTATCAGATTGAGATCTCGCAAAAGAGAGGGACTGATCCGGTACCGAGAAACGCCACCGTCAACCACTTCCTCGTTTTTTCGCTCCCTGAGGCCGAGCACTGGGAGCGGCGTCTTAAGGCCCTCTTTGATGCGGGCTTTACCCAGGTTCCGGTTCCGGAACTCTATAACGACGGGGCTTCGGCCTGCTTCGAGGACCCCGACGGCTACCGCGTTGTACTGAGAAAGGGCTTCTGGAAAAAGTAAGGTTCTTTCAAAGCGCTGACAGTTCGGCCCGCCGGAAGTTTTCTCTGACGGGCCGTTTTCTTAAGACTCTTCAATACGCTGCGGCGGGAACGCGTCCCAGGTTTCGCACCCCGGGCACTGCCACAGGAAGGTATGCGCCAAAAAGCCGCAGTGGCGGCACTGATAGCGCCCGAGCTTTTTGGCTTGTTTGGCGGTGATGTCGGCTAAAAGCGCGGCCTCCTCGCTTTCCGGATTTTCCTTGCGGCGCATGGCGCAAAGGACACTGAACGCCGAAAGCGAAGGCTTTTGCTTTAAGGCAGCCACTGCAAAGGCGCCGGCGGCCGCGGGGCCCTCCCAGTTATCCAGGCGGTTCACGGTTGCGGCGAGAATATCAACGCTTCCGGTTTCGGCAAACGCTTTCTTCAGAAACGCCAGGGCCTCCCCGCGGTTTCGGACCGCCAGAACATCGGCTTTTTTGGCGGCAATAAGCGAGAGGTAGCGGGGATTGTCGTCTTCGATCCGCTTCCACGCGGCAAGCGCTTCGTCGGTCTTTCCTTCAGAAAGCGCTACGTCCGCGGTAAGCGCCAGCGCACGGACGTTGTCGGCCTTAACCGTAAGGGCATTCTTGAGAAACTCGCGGGCGCGGGCAATGTCTCCGGATTTACGCGCGAGTTCCGCGCGCTCACACCAGTAGTGTGAGATTTCGTGCGAAAGGTCACGCCCGAAGTCTTTCTCAAGCGTCTCGGCCGTTTCCGCGGCCTTGACCCAATCGCGCTCCGTGCAGAAGATGTGCATCAGCGCGTCAAGCGCTTCGAGTTTGCGGTCTTTACTCTGCGCAAGCATCTCGTAGGCAGCCTGGGCGCGGTCGTACATCCCGGCCTTGAGAAAGTCCTGGGCAAGTTCAGACAAGGCAAGCATCCTTTCGCTTTCGGAGAGTTCCCCGCGCTTAACGAGGTTTTCGTGAATGCGGATTGCCTGATCAAACTGTCCACGGAAACGAAAGAGGTTACCCAAAGCGTGGTGCAGATCCACGGTTTCGGGGTCAAGGCGCACCACTTCCATAAAGTGGTCGATTGCCTTATCGGGTTTGTCGGACAACAGAAGCGACAGGCCCTTAAAGTAGTTGTCGTCCAGGCCGTGCGTTTCTTCCTTGCGCTGCCGGCCGTCTACGCCTCTGAGCCACCAGCCCGCACCGAACAAAAGCGGCACAGCCGCGAGATACCAAAGTTCAAAGTCCATCAGAAAATTCTTCCAGGTTAATTCGTGCTCAATCCTTAGCCAAGAGGCTCTTCGCTGTGAGAATATCGTGCCAGCTCACTTCTTTGGCTGCCGGGTTTCTCAAAAGGTACGACGGGTGATAAGACACAACAGCCTTCACAGTGCGGCCGGCGCACATCACTTCATGCACCGAGCCCCGTAAGCGGCTGATTGAAGTCTGAGCAACCTCGGGCATCATCGCCGCCACCGCGCATTTCCCCATCAAAAGCAGCGCCTTGGGCTGCAAAAGCTCAAGCTGCCTGTCTAAAAACACACGGCAGGCTGCGGCTTCTTCCGGCAGCGGATCACGGTTTCCGGGCGGCCGACATTTAAGCACATTGATGACCGCGGCATCTTTGCCGCGCTCAATGCCGCTCGCCTTGAGAATGGCCGTTAAAAGCTGTCCGCTTTTACCGACAAAGGGAATGCCTTCCAAATCCTCATCGCGCCCCGGGGCTTCACCGATAATGACCAAAGGACAGCCGGGCGCTCCGTCAGAGGGTACGGTCTGCATGCGGTGCTCGGCCATGGCACAGGCGTGACACCGGGCAATCAGCCCCTTTAATTCGTCCCAGCCCGCGGTCTTGGCGGCCGCAGCAAGCGCGGCATCCTGCACCGCAATCACTTTCTTGGGCTCAGTGGAAACTTCGGAAGCGGCCGGCACACGCCGCGCAAAAGGCGCGGGTTTCGCAGCCGGTTTCAGTGTTGCCGTAGGCGCTGTCCTCGGCTGAGCGCGTGCGACCGGCACTGCCGCCTGTGCCTTTACGCCGGTTTGAGGCGCTTCAGAAGCGAGCAGCGGATCCTCGGACGAGCGCAGCAGCCACTGCGGTCCGATATCCATTGCCTGCCACAGTAAGCTTTGTTCGCGGGTAAGAGCCATGGTTTGATTGTGAGCTTGAGTCCGCTTAGTTTACCGCGGCACTAAACAACCCGCGTCTAAGGCGCGGGGTTTCCTGACACGGTGCAGGCTTTCCCGCAACAGGCAAAGGTTTTAAGGCCTCGTCTGCCCAGGCGTCTCCTGCACCACAGGAACAATTAAAACGCAACCGCTCTACGGGTACGGGCTTCATCAGCTCGATCCGTCGGTTCCGGCGAAGGTCTGCTTCGTCTTGCCGATTCGCTGGTTTGTACTGCACTATCGATCCGGCGTTCCCTGAGACTTGTTTGAGCCTCGCAAGCGCTGATTGCTCAGCCTTCAGATCGTAGCTGTCAGTGGCGGGATCCGCAAAATACAGGTTCATGGCGGCCGCGACATCGCGGTCCATGGCACGTAAAAGACGCGCAATCTCCTTTTCCTGAGAGACAGTGCCCGCGCTCACCAAAATCTTCTGCTGCCACTCGGGGCTGTAAAAAGTCATGGTCCTCGGGCCCGGGTCAACAGCCACCTTGAGATCCTTGGGAGCATAAACGTGCTTGACGGGCGGTACGCCTTCGACAATGAGCTGAACAAAGTAGCGCATACGGCCGCGGATCATCCGCCAGAGAAGACGGCAGTATTTGACACGCTTAAAGCCGGACGGATCTGTTGCTGAAAGAAGAGCTTCTTTCTGCCAGGCATCCGGCGCTTCAGCCTTTATCACCAGATCCAGAACCTCGAGCGTCCACGTCTTGGCCTTCCAACGCAGCCTTGTTTTGTTTGATTTTCCCTCAACGCTGTGCAAGCCCCGTTTAGCACGCTTAAACCGCGGCTGACCGCCCTGATGAAGCAGCCAGCGCTCAATGCCCTGCCAGAGACGTGTGGCAATTTTCTGCGCTTCGTTGATGCCGATGCGCTTTGTAAAGCCGCCCTTGGCACGGTGCTCTTTTACGACATCATGCAGGGCATACTCGGAAAGGCGGGCGGACTTCTGAATTTCCTTAAACCGCTTGTTACGGTCTTTGCCTTTGGGCATCGCGGCCGTCAGCTTCCACTCTTCCGAAGCTTTCATGGCGCGCACGCGTTTCTTTGCCGTTCCAAGAACAGCATTGAAGAGCTGGCGTGCATCGGAGAAGCAGGTCTCCAGCGCGCTTTCCGGATCCTCTCCGGTTTTCAGGCCCAGCTCGATGACAAAGGACGGTGTGCGCGATTTCATAGCGGCTGAATATACCTTAAGCGAAAACTATGTACATGGTTTAGTTGCGGTACAGCCAAAATTTAAAAAAATCGAAAGCCCGCATTCCTCCACAGCTTAAAGGCCGTGGCTTCCCGCAGGAAATTCCGTGAGCCCGCAGTCCATGAGCACCGCGTCTTCCCTGCCTTTTTCGGCCGGATAGTAGCCGCGTCTCACACCCACACGCTTAAAACCGGCTGATTCATAAAGCCGGAGTGCCCGGGTGTTGCCGATTCTCACCTCAAGCCGCATGAGGCGCCCGGCGCGCTTTCGGGCGTCTGTCATGGCATTCATGAGCAGCGCCCGGCCGAACCCCCTGCCCTGAAACTCGGGATCCACCGCGATTTCCAGGAGTTCTGTCTCATCAAAAACCTGCATGACGATGCGGTAGCCCGCAATCTTGCCTGCGGCAAGTGCGACCACACAGTCGTAGCCTGCGGCGAGAGCCGACTGAAAGTTGGCAACCGTCCAGCCGAAGGGATCAGCGCGCTTGGAGAGCGCCGCAACGCTTTCGATATCGGCCGTTGCCATGGGGCGGAAACTGAGATCATTCATGATGATGGTGGTCGTGCTCAGAGGTTTTGCTGAGCGGAATGTAATTCACGGCCCCGTGCTCGACCCCGGTTTCCGCGGTGAGCGCTTCCGCAAGGGGTTTTACTTCAGAGAGTCTGCCGCGCATGACAACGGCCTCGGCACAGCGCTTTTCATCGATATGCACGTGCATGGTGGAAATCACGAGATGCGTGTGCGCATGCTGATGCTCGGCCATACGTTTGGAAAGCTGCCGCTCATGGTGGTCAAAGGCGTAACTCACAACCGCCACGCAGCTCCCCGCATCGTCACTGACTTCCCGGCGCGCGAGTTCATTGCGCACAAGGTCCCGCACGGCTTCGGAGCGGTTGCTGTAGCCCCTTTCCTCAATGAGCCGGTCAAAGGCTTGGGCCAAATCATCATCAAGCGAAATCGTGACGCGCTGCATACCGCCTTCCTCAGAGTTTTTCGCCCGCCTGACGCTCTTTAATGGTGAGCGCCACGCGGTTGCGGACATAAATCGGAGAGGCAAGCGACGCCGTGACCACTTCGCCCTTCATGAACATGGTGCGCGCCAGAAGCGCCACGCCGCGGGACGTCACTTCAAGTCCCGCAAAAACGGGGCATCCCGCAGACTCCGTTGCTTCCGGATAGACGGCAAAGGCAGAACCAGCCGCTGCGCCGCAGTTAAATTCACGGACGAGGTTTCCGATTTCTGAGGGCTTGACGGCCGCGGGCTCACTGAGTGCCGCCGGGGCATCCGGATGCCCCGCTTCAAAGGCCTGAACGTAACACTCGTGCATGCGGGCGTCCAGAGCAATCAGAACGCGCCTGACGTCCGGTTGTTCACGGAAAAAAAGAACAGCAGCGGCAGTAAGCGTCGGCACACAGATGACAGGTCTGTCAACGGCCCACGCCAGGCCCTGGGCGGCTGCGCAGGCTGTCCGGATCCCCGTGAAGGCCCCGGGCCCGGCGCCGAAGGCAACGGCCGCGCAGTCAGCGACCGTGACACTTCTTTCTTTTAAAACGGCGTCCACCAAAGGCAACAGCCGTTCGGTGTGTTTGTTCTTTTCCCGCTCAACGAGCTCAAGCACCCCGCCCGCGGCGTCAATCAGGGCGGCCGACACACTGTCGGCTGCCGTATCCACGGCAAGGATGAGGCCGGTAGCGGCCGCGTGTTCCGTCTGCGTCATTGTTCTTTGCAAAATCCCTAACCAATCATGAGCACCCGAAAGCGCCCGTTCGGCAGGAATTGTAACGAAGCGGGACCGAGGCAAACCCGAATCCGCTTAAAATCCCCACCCTCAAAAACAACAATAATCAAACATACAATGCGTACGAAAGCCCTTCTTTTTGCCGCCCTCGCCGCGGCCCTCAGCACTGGCGTTCAGGCCGGTCAGTATGCCGATGCCATGGCGCAGTGCATTCTCACCAACACCTCTGCCTCAGACCGCGACACACTGACGCAGTGGGCCTACGTGACGCTCGGGAAAACGGACGCCGCCAAAAAAGTGCAGGCCATACCGGCCGCCAAAACCAAGGCCGTGGAAGACAAGGCGAAGAAACTCGTCACAAACCTCACGACCGGCGCCTGCGCAAAGCCCTTTGCGCAGCTGATGATCAACGAACCCAAGACAGGGCTTCAGAACACGGCTGTGGCGCTCGCGCAGGAACTTCTCACGGAAGAAATCAAATCGAAGACGCTCAACCTGCTGCCAACAGTTAATATCGGGAACGTGAGCCGCGAAACCGTTGAGCAGATCGGCGGGCTTATTACGAATCTTCTTAAGAAATAATCTCAGTCAGCGAGCGCGTCTCTTAAGGGCATTATGAGCACGGTACTTTCCGTCATGCGGCTCCAAAAGCCCTTAAGCGCCCCTGCGCTCTCCCCGCCCGCCGCGGGCCCGGCGTTCACGAGGCTCACCTTGGGGTCGGCGCAGAACTCTTCAAAAACGGGCTGCAGCACGGCACGCGCCGGATCCACCGTGAGCACCCAGCTCTGGTGCTTGTCTTCAGCCATCGGGGCCACAAACCCGATGTGCGCCAGACGCGAGAGCACCCGGTCACAGCTTTCCGGATAGGTGTCCGCGGCATCACAGAGTTCAGCCAAACCGATCACGGGCCGTTCACTCATCGTCCACCTTTTGGCAAAAAGCTTCAGGATTAAAAGCGCCGTGAGAAAGTCGTTGCCGGTGCGGTAGCTGTCCATGTAGCGTCCGGCCGTGAGTTTCGGAATGGTGGCCGTGACGGCGGCTCCCGCAAAAAAGAGAAACCACGCGACGTAAATCCAGAGAATGAGAACGGGCAGCGCGACAAAGGCACCGTAGATATTCGTGAGGGTCCCGGCCGTGACGTAATACTCAAAGCCGAACTTCACGACAAACCCGGCAAGCGCCGCGGTAAAGCCGCCGATCAAGGCATGCGCCGCAGGAACGCGGCAGTTCGGAATGTACTTATAGAGCACGGCAAAGCCGAACCCCTGCAGCAGAATCTGCCCGAGGCTGAAAAGAAATCCGCCCGTTTCGCTGTCAATGCCGGACAAAGCGGCGGCCGCGGCCCGGCCCGTCAGCGTCACGCTTAAGGCAACCGCAACGGGCCCCACGGTCATGAGCGCCCAGTAGATGAGGGTTCTCTGCACCCAGGGGCGCATCACGCGGACCTTAAAGATGCGGTTCACCGTCACAAAAAGTTTGTCAATCAGCAGAAGTGCCGTCACGGCCAAACCCGCAAGACCAAAGGTCGTAAGGCCCGCTGCGTGAGTAGCGAAGTCTCTCAGATAATTAATCAGAAGCTCACTGTACTGCGCCGGCAGAAACCCCGACACAATGAAGTCCTCAAGCGCCTTGCGGGAATCGGCAAAACTCGGGAAAGCGGCAAATAACGCAAGCGAGAGCGCGAGCACCGGCACAATCGCAAGGAGCGTGGCAAGCGCCATGGATGAGGCGACTTCGGCAATATCGATTTCCGCGACCCGGTCCCGGGCAAAGCGCATCAGGCGCCGCACACGCGAGACGATCAGGCGGCGGTGTGCCGCCGACTCAAAAAATGTAAACACGCCTCACTCCTTTTGCCCGACCGACAGAAAAAACCGCAGAAACGGGGATTGTCTCCGTTACTGCGGTCATTCTAGCCTTTAAAGCGTTCGGACTTAATCTGCCATCCCGCCTTTTTGATGCCGTCGCTCGTCTGTGCGAAAGTTAGTATGACATCTAATGGACGCGAGATCTATCACAGCTTCCTTTAGAGAACTTTCCTGCCGGCTTTTCCGGCAACTGATCAACCAAATCATTGCCGGCCTGCTGACTGCACTTCGAATCCCAAAGCAAGAAGTGCCGAAGCACAATCGATCGGCGCAAAGCAGGTGCTGAAGCTTCATGAAATTTGCCCGCAGGCAAAAGCGTGCCTGCGGGCAATTCGTCGCTGCCGGCGGCAATCGAAAAACTACCGGCTCAGCGTCACAGGGACTTCTTTAGAGAAGCTTTTGAAAATCGCGATCGAGCTTCTTGAGCGACTTGTCGATATGTTCGCGCTTTTCCTGAACCCATTCGCGCTGACCGGCAATCGATTTGTCCATTGCCTTGACAGCCTTTGCAAGTTCCTTGGGCTGCGGACCACCTGCAGTCTTGCGGTTTGCCACAATGGCTCGAGGATCGAGAGTCTTCTTGAAGAGCTCTTCGCTCATCGGACACTGTGCCGGTCCCTGCGGATATTCCTTGGCAATCACTTCAGCATAGATGCGCTGCATTTGAGCGTAAGGGAAGTCAAGAGGCTGGATGTTGTTGGCGCGCGCATAAGAAACCATGCCGCTGGCAACATGGTGTCCAACACGGAATGGAAGCTTGTATTCGCGCATGAGCACGTCGGCCACTTCCTGACTTGCCGTCCAGTCATTGTTGAGCTCTTCGAGCGCGCGCTCCGGATTGATCTTGAGAGCCTTCAGGACGCGCTCGAACTTATCGAGCATCTCGATGGCTGCCTGAGCCATCTTGTTGTTGTCTGCAACGCTCTTATTGTCAGACATGCCAGGCTGAATATTGTGCGCAAGCCACACGGTAGACTGAGCCTGCGCAATGGCCTTGCTGGCAGCCTTGCGCGTGTTCACCATAATGCCGGGATTGCGCTTTTGCGGCATGGCTGAAGAAACGTATGTGTTTTCGCCTCCCTCAACAAGGAGAATCCAGGGACGCGGCTGAGCATACTGCACGAAGACATCTTCAATGAAGGAACTGACTCGCACTGCCATCCCGGTAATGATGCCGGCCAGCTCGATCGGTTCATCGACAGACTTCATCTGGCTCGCATCATATGCGTTGGGAACAGGGCCGTTAAAGCCCAAATACTTGGCCATGCGCTCACGATTAAGCGGCCAGCTCGTGCCATTGAGAACGGTGGTTCCCATCGAACACCAGTTGAGCCTTTCGTAGAAATCCCTGAGCTGCTGCTGGGTACGTTCAAACGAAGCCTGATACCCCATGAGGTAGTGCGCGTAGCTGTTGGGCTGAGCGGCTACTCCGTTGGTGTAGTTGGGCACAATCGTCGTCTGGTTTTTGCGAGCAATGTCGTTGATGACGCTCATCACTTCTGCCAGCTTCTCGGAAAGAGCAAGCACATTGTCGCGCATGATGGCAGAGCGATACGTTGCGTGCATGTCCTGGCTGGAACGGCCGATATGCAGCATGGTGACGTCCATGCCGGCTTCCTTAATGAGGAAGGGCTCAAATTTGATGACTTCCTTCGGGCGCGGACCGCCTTGCTTATTGCCGTTTGCAATCACGGTCTGCAGACCATGCGCAACCTTTTTGACAACAGCCTTGTCGAGCAGCTTCTCATCGGTGTTGATGACGGTCGTGGCTTTGTTCATTTCGCCAAGCCAGAAAAATTCATCGCGTACCGTATCTGAGGCCCACAGAGCGGACGCGCAGGCAGCGGCCAAAAGGCCAAGAGCAAATTTCTTCATAACTTGTTTTCTCTCTCCAAAATGATGGCATCTGTCTGTACAGCAACCCGAACAATGCCAGTCGCGCGGACATTCCGGAGCACTTTGCGCGCATTGAGACAATTTGTCAATGCATAAAGTGCAAAACTATTTTTCGCTTAACGCAAAATACGAAGCAAGTGAAACATTTGTTGATCGTAGGCCCCAGCATTGTCGCCTGTCATGCGGCAAACAATTGCGTCATCGCGGCGCGAATGCACGGCTGCAGCTGTTCAAGAACGGCATTTTCAATGCTTAATCGCAGTGCAAGTCCGCACGCATGCGCACCTCGAAGCTTCTGGGCAAAAGATCCGCACCCAACGGCCACGAAGAAATTGCTCATAAACAAGTCCTTAAGCGGACTAACGGTTTTCCTTCTTACGGATTCCGAAAAAACGGCACAGCCGCACGGCCATTTTGCGTGCGGCTTCACATGCTCTCGAAGACTTGTCTAGAACCGCTCGGGATCCATTAGATGTCATACTACCTTTCGCCACCCCTTCAACTTTTCATGGAGTGGTAAAACATGCGATATTCGCAGGAGTTCAAAGACAACGTCGTAGCGTGCCTGCTGAGCAAGGAGCTCAGTATCTCTGAAGCCGTGGAGCAGTACTCGATCGGCAAATCAACGATCTCGTACTGGCTCAAGATTGCCAGAGAGCAAGCTGGTCGCTCAAGTACAGCGGCGATTACCTGTACCCCCGTGACGGCTTCGACAATGCTGAGGAAGCTGAGCAATGGGTGCAGGGCTTTGTAGACCACTACAACGAGCGCCACAGACACCGCGGCATCCGCATGTTAACGCCGGGGCAGCGCCAACGCGGCGAGGACGCGGAGGTGCTGCGCCGACGCAGGGAGACGATGCTGGAGGCTCGCAGACGCCATCCGGAGCGCTGGATCACCGGGAGAGTGCTGAACTGTACGCCGATCAAAGAGGTGTGGCTTAACCCCGAAAATGGGCAGTTGGAGGAAAAGCATGCCAAGGCAGCTTGAACAAACGCCCCGCTGTTGCTGCAACAGGGCGTTCGGCGGTTTCCCGCGGGCCTCAGGCTCGGACTCCTCCTGCATGAAGAGGCTCATTCTACCGGCCTGCCGACCTCTCGCGCGAACGGTGCTGCACAGCTGCATCAAAGGTTTTTCTACGGGCCAAAAAACTCTGGGTGAATCCGCCGAAGGCGGAGAGGGCAAAGCCCTCACTGAGCTCAGACTACAACCTACTTTTTAAGAACAAAATCGGCGAAAGCTCACTTGACATTCACCGGTCCACCGTGATCTTTGAAAAGAAAGAAATCACGGCGCACGGCAGCATCACTTTAAAAACGATCTGCGCAATGAGCCTGTAGTCACTTTCCTTAAAAAAGCCGATGCGCCTTAAGACCGCGCCCAAAATGATGATGAAAACGAAGGCCGAAACCTTCAGAAGAATCTCTGCCATGGCTTTTGCCGCTCAATAGCTCACTGCGGCGCAGAATACGCCCGCGGCTGCGCTTCGTCTCTACGTCAAACGACTCAGAAACCGTGCGCCCGCACCAAATTTTGACGGACTCGGACGGCCGTTTCTCCGATAGAATCCGCGTCAGCCTTTAAGCCTGAAAAAGAAAATGACCAAACCCCTGGAAGAGCTTCTGAAACAGACGGAATTTAGCGATGATGACATCGTCCGGCTCCTCGGCCTTACCGCGCCCGAGGACTGTCTGAAACTCAAACGCGCCGCCTATGACCGCACCACCGAAATCATGGGCGACCGCGTCTTTTACCGCGGCCTGATTGAACTCTCCAACATCTGCACCGACAACTGCCGCTACTGCGGCATCCGCAAGGACAACCATGCGGTGAAGCGCTATGAGATGACCAAGGAGGAGATTCTCTCGCAGGCCAAATGGGCGGCGGACCACGGTTACGGCTCCATCTGCCTGCAGGCCGGTGAAAGACGCGATCCGAAGTTCGTGAATTTCATTGCGGAGTGCTTAAGGGACATCCATAAGTTAAGCGTGAGCCCGCAGCTTCCGGAAGGGCTCGGTGTCACCATCAGCCTCGGCGACCAGACCAAGGAAACCTATGAACTCTGGGCCGAGGCAAGCGGCAACCGCAAAAATCTCCGGTACCTCTCGCGCTTTGAAACGAGTAACCCGAAACTATTTGAACTGCTGCACAGTGCGCCGGGCAACCACGAGAAAAACCTGGCGCGCCGCTTTCAGTGCTTTAAGTATTTAAGGGAATGCGGCTATCAGCTGGGAACGGGCGTCATGATCGGCATCCCGGGGCAGACCCTCGAAGACCTCTGCCGCGACATCCGGCTCTTTCAGTCGCTTGACGTTGACATGATCGGCATGGGCCCTTACCTTAAAAGCGAAGGCGCGGACTTAAAAGAACTCGGGCAAATGGCGCCCGAACCTCTGATGCAGCTTGCGCTCAACATGATTGCCGTGGTGCGGCTTGTATTGGGTAACGTCAACATTGCGGCGGCCACGGCTCTTCAGGCCCTCCGGGACGACGGACGCGAAACGGGCATTGAATACGGCGCCAACGTCGTGATGCCCAACCTCTCGCCTCAGAAGTTCCGCCCGGGCTATCAGCTCTACGACAACAAGCCCTGCATCAACGACGAACCCACGCAGTGCGCCGACTGTCTGGAAAAGCGCATCGCAAGCCGCGGCCGCAAGGTGGGCTGGTTCATGATGGGGTCTTCGCGGCGCTTTCGCGAGCGTATCGGTCTCACGCCCCGGGAGGCGGTGCCGGAAGCGGCGAAAAAGCACGACACGACGGTGCTCCCTGCTTTTGCCGAAGACACCGGCAAACGCCGCATTCCGATCGTGGCGAGCGCCTGACAATCAGAAGACGGGCTGGTAAAATTTCCGCCCGTCTTTTTTATTGTCCGGATCCCGTGAAACTGCCGGCATCCGGCCTTTCTTTTTCTTTTTTTACTGAGGTCAGCGGCCCATGCGTGCACGCCAATTTTTCATCTCGACCCTGAAGGAAGCTCCCGCGGACGCGGAAATTCCGAGTCAGGAATTTTCCATCCGTGCCGGTCTCATCAAGAAGATCGCGGCAGGCGTCTACACGATCATGCCCATGGGGCTGCGCGTGGTGCAGAAGATTGAAAACATCATCCGTGAGGAAATGAATGCGGCAGGGGCCGTGGAACTCGCAATGCCCATCGTGCAGCCCGCGGAGCTTTGGCAGGAATCGGGCCGCTGGAACAAGTACGGACCGGAGCTGCTGCGCTTTAAGGACCGCCATGAACGCGACTTCGTGATTCAGCCCACGTCCGAAGAAGTCATTACGGCCGTGGCGCGCGGTGAAGTCACGAGCTGGCGCCAGATGCCGGTGAATTTCTATCAGATTCGAACGAAATTCCGTGATGAACGGCGGCCGCGCTTCGGCGTAATGCGCGCCCGTGAATTCATCATGAAGGACGCCTACTCCTTTGACCGGGATGCTCAAGGAGCTTCAAAGTCCTATGACGCGATGTACAAAGCCTACAACCGTATTTTTGAACGCATGGGCCTTGTTTTCCGTCCGGTGAGAGCCGACACGGGCGCGATCGGCGGCAGCCGCTCGCACGAATTCCAAGTGATTGCCGACGTGGGCGAAGACGTCATTGCCTACTGCCCCGAGAGTGACTTTGCCGCCAACATTGAACTGTGTGAAGCCAAATCCGTCCTGGGCGACCGTAAGGCCGCGGCGCAGGAGATGAAGAAATGCGCTACGCCCGGCAAGGAAAAGTGCGAAGACGTTGCCCCCTTCCTCGGCATTGACCTTTTACATTGCGTAAAGTCCGTGGTGCTTGCCGCCGACCGAGTGAACGACAAGGGCGAGGCGCTCCCCGCCAAGATTGTCCTCGTGCTGCTTCGGGCCGATCACGACCTCAATGAAGTCAAGGCCGGCAAACTCCCTGAACTGAAAGACGGTTTCCGCTTTGCCACCGAAAAGGAAATCGCCGAACACTTTGCGGGCGCAACGCCCGGGTCCCTGGGTCCCGTGGGCGCCACCGACCTCACCGTTTACGCCGACCTCACCGTTGCCGCGATGAGCGACTTCTGCTGCGGTGCGAATGAGACGGGCTACCACTACACCGGAGTCAATTTCGGGCGCGATCTGCCTGAGCCCAAGGTTGCCGACCTCCGTAACGTCGTTGAGGGCGATGCGAGTCCCGACGGCAAGGGAGAAATCAAGCTGCAGCGCGGCATTGAAGTGGGCCACGTCTTTTACCTCGGCAACAAATACTCCAAGGCCATGAACGCGACCTACCTCGATGAAGCGGGCAAACCGCAGTTTCTCGAGATGGGCTGCTACGGCATCGGTGTGACGCGCGTCATGGGCGCTGCAATCGAACAGCGCCACGACGACAAGGGCATCATGTGGCCTGCGGCAATTGCTCCCTTTGAAGTCGTGATCTGCCCGATGAATTACACGAAGAGCGAAGCCGTGCGCGCTGCCGCCGACAAACTCCACGATGAACTAAAGGCCAAGGGCGTTGACGTGATTCTGGACGACCGTGACGTACGCGCGGGCGTGATGTTTGCCGACTGGGAACTGATCGGTGTGCCGCACCGCATCGTGATCGGTGAGCGGGGTCTTAAGACCGGCGAAGTCGAATACGTCGAGCGCACGAAGATGGACGACAAGGTGATGGTAAAGCTCGATGATGCCGTCACGTTCCTCACAAAGGCTCTTAATAGGTAAGCAGGATCACCGGGCGGCTGTAGAGGGTTTTGCAGCCGCTCATAATTCGAAAAATGTCCCCTTTGCAGCTAAAAAGTCAAGAAAAATCGGGGAATTTTCACGGGTTACTTACTTATTTACGCCTAAATACGGCACAATAGCAGTGGATGCGTTTCGACAAGCGGGACAGCGTCTCAGGTTTTTTTGAATATTTGCGGGAGAATTATTTTGGAATCCCTCAAGCCTCTGGTCCGGGTTATCGATGACGACGACGCGATGCGCCGTTCCTGGGCTTTTCTGATTGAAGACGAAGGCTGGGACGTCGTGACCTACTCCGACGCCCTGGACTTTATTGCAAGCAACGATTTTCAGCGTCCCGGCTGCCTCGTTCTTGACGTGCGCATGCCCCGCATGAGCGGCCTGGAACTGCAGGACAAGATGCAGGAATTGGGCATTGATCTGCCCATCATCTTTATTTCCGGTCACGGCGACATTGATATGGCCGTGCGCACCCTCAAGCAGGGTGCATCGGACTTTCTGCAAAAGCCCGTTGACGATCAGCGGCTTCTCACCGCCATCGGCAATGCGGTCATGAAAAACCTCAATCACCGCCGCACCGAAATGGAGCTTTCCGACTTCCGTAAGTCGCTTGAGCAGCTCACGCAGCGTGAACGCGAAGTGATCCGCATGGTTGCGCAGGGCATGAGCAACAAGCAGGTTGCCGAAAACCTCGGCATCAGCGAAAAGACCGTACAGGTGCACCGCGGATCGGCTTACCGTAAGCTCGACCTTCATAACGCCGCGGAAATCGCACGGCTTTTGCTGCGCTCGGGCGATCCGCTTTAAGCTTTGCTCTCAGACAGGCTCCTTCTTTGGAGTCTGAAACAGGCAGTTTCCTTTCTTGGGGATTCTGCCTGCTTTTTTCTCTTTTGATTTCTGGCCCGCCGTTATGCCCGAAAATCTCCGCCACTCGCTTCTGCTTCTGATTACCGCCACCATCTGGGGTACCGGCTTTGTTGCTCAGGCGCTCGGCATGGAACACATCTCCCCCTTTGCCTTTACCTGGGGGCGCTCGGTGATCGGCGCGGCCTTTGTGTTTGCCATACTCCCGGTCTTTGACCGCCTGCGCGGCATGACTCCGGCCTCAACGAAAAACGTCTGGAAAGATAAAACACTCTGGATCGGGGGCTTTGCCTGCGGCACCGTTCTCTTTATTTCCGAGTCGCTGCAGCAGTTCGGGCTTTTGGGAACGGAGGTCGGTAAGGCGAGTTTCATCACGAGCCTTTACATCGTCATTGTCCCGGTAATCGGCATTTTCATCGGGCGCCGCTCGAGCCTCAACATCTGGCTTGCGGTTATCCTGGCGGTTGCGGGCCTGTGGTTTCTCTGCATGAAACCGGAAACCGGGTTTACTCTGAGCCTCGGGGATTCGCTCGTTTTAGCCTGTGCCCTCTCTTTCAGTTTTCACATCCTCGTGATCGATCACTTTGCGCCCAAAACGGACGGCGTGAGGATGAGCTGCATTCAGTTTGCCGTGGGCGGCGTCTGGGGCTTTATTCTCATGATGTTCTTCGATCCGCCGACACTCAAGGACCTGTGGGACGCCGTCTGGATGCTCCTTTACGCCGGTATTTTGAGTAACGGCATTGCCTACACCCTGCAGATCGTGGGACAAAAGGGGCTCAACCCGACGGTGGCGTCCCTCATCATGAGTTTTGAAGCAGTCGTGGGGGTTCTGGCCGGGTGGCTCTTTATGAACCAGGCGCTCACCGGCCGCGAGCTCATCGGCTGCGCCGTGATGGCGGCGGCAATTGTCCTCGCGCAACTGCCTGCCAAGTGGTTCGGACGCTGAGTCAGTCGCCGTAAGGGCGGCAGAGCGTCAGAAGTTCGCCCGTGAGCTTTTCTTCAAGCGCAAAGCGGATCGTCATGGGGCGATTGCCGGTATGCGACAGGTACTTGACCTTCCCGAAGCACACATAGGGATCGGCAATTTTCCCCTCACCCTTAAATCCGCGGACAAACAGCACAATGTCGCTCGCCCGCTCGGCGTGGTGGATATAGCGCTCACCCGTGGGCGACGTATCCGTTGTTGAATTTTGGCTCTGCCACTGAAAGACGGTGTCGGTAAGCGCCAGATCCTCATAAAGCGTATTGGCGGTAAAGTGCTTTTCGCTTTTGTTGATCGTCACAAAAAAGACGTCAACCCGCTTTTCCGGAATCCAGAGTACGCCCGCCTGCAGGTTTTTCTGCTCCGGTTTCAGTGCCGCCAGAACCGCGCTTCGGTGATAGGTTCCGTGCACCTTAAGGTATGTTCCCGCCACACCGAGATCCTTCATTTCCCTGCGGCAGGATTCGGCTTTGACCGTGAGAAGCGTCCGGATCTCGTCGATAAGCCACGCCGCTTGCCGCAAGCTCTTTAGGCGTGCCGCAAGATAAGCGTTCCCGTCACAAGGCAATGCCTCATCCCAGATAAGCCGCACAAAAGCCCGCAGGGCGGAGTTTTCAAGTTCGTCAGCCGGAACGCCGGAATCGTCCGCAAGCAACCCAACAATGGTCTTACCCCAAACCGGATCCTCGGTTGTCGCAAGCCGCAGGAGGGCTTTGCCGAGTTTTGCCTGCGTGATCCCCTCCGGCAGCGGCCGGTTAATGTTCGAACCGCATGCCGCGTCCCAAAGCAGCCTAAACGAGGCAAACGTATCGCACGCCCTGTCATAAAAGTCCGAAAGTGAGAGTTCAGCAAACGTGAGAAACGCCGCGAGGTCCGCGCTCCTGCCTTCTGCCATAAAGCTTTGCGCGAGATTGAGAAGTCCTTTTTTGCCGGTAAAGCACTGCCTGATATTTTCAAGCACCGTTTCTTTCGCGACGCGTTCCATCGTAACCGAGCACCCCGCTGGCAGCGCATCAAATCCGTTCATGATCTGCCGGACAACGCCCGTGTCGGCCGTGCGTAAGAGTGCCCTGTAGCGCGACTCAAAACTGAAACGCCGGTTTCCTGCGGCAACAAAGTCAAGCACCGTGAGTGCATCTTTCTGCGGGTACTTTCGCAAGCCCCGCCCCAACTGCTGCAGAAAGACCGTGAGGCTTTCCGTCGGACGCAGAAAAACCACCGTATTAATGCACGGAAAGTCCGCGCCTTCGCTTAAGACGTCAACCGTGCAGAGTATTTCCACCTCCCCTTTTTCGAGTCGCTCTTTGACACGTTCCCGGTCGGCTGAGGGCGTTTCGGCAGTGACCGCCATCGCCTTATAGCCCTGCGCGGCAAGCATTCCTGTCACGTAGCGCGCGTGCTCCTGCGTGACGCAGAAGACGACGGCCCGCAGTTCCTCTTTTTCAGGCGCATAGGTTTCAAGCGCCGTAAAGAAGGCCTGCGTCCGGACTTTGGAGCTGTTCCCTTGGGTATAGCGGTTTTCCAGAGCCTTAACATCAAAGTGCCCGCTTCGCCACGGGATGTCCGCGAGGCTCACGGGGTCCGTGAGCACAAAGTAGTTAAAGGGTACGAGGAGATTCTGTTCAATGGCTTCTGGAAGCCGGATTTCTGCCGCAATACGGCCGTCAAAGTAGCCGAGAATGCTGCGGCCGTCGGCGCGCTCGGGCGTGGCGGTAAGGCCCAGAAGAATTTTGGGCGTAAAGTACTCGAGCACCGTGTCGTAAGAGTCTGCAGCCGCATGGTGCGTTTCGTCCGCCACAACCATGTCAAAGTGGTCCCGGGCAAAGCCCGTGAGATTCACCGGATTTTTGAGTGTCTGCACCGAGGCAAAGACCTCGCGGTTGTTCGCGGGCTTTGCGTCTCCCGTCATCAGTGAGCCGAAATTGGCGTCCCGCAGGATGCTTCTGAAACAGGCCTGTGCCTGCAGCAGAATTTCTTTGCGGTGCGCAACAAAGAGAAGCTTGGGGCGGATGCCGTTTTTAATCTGCCGCTGATAGTCAAAGGCGGCAATCGCGGTTTTACCCGTACCGGTCGCGGCCACCACGAGGTTTCGTGTGTGGCCCGCGGAGCGCTCCGCGGCAAGCGCTTCAAGCACCGCGGCCTGATAGGGATAGGGCTCAAAACTCCCCCACGTCACGGGAGCTGCCGGATCTCTTTTCCCGCCACAGGCTTCGCGCTTTAAAGCCGTCCGCAGACGCTCATCGTCCAGACCCGGGACAAACGTCTCAAAGCGCGCATCCGACCAGTAGGCTTCAAAGGTTGCGGCAGCTTTGGCGAAAATCTCGGGCGTTTCTTTGGCGGCAAGTTTAAGGTTCCATTCAAGGCCGCCCGTAAGCGCCGCCCCCGAGAGGTTGCTTGAGCCGATGTAGGCCGTGCTGAAACCGGTCTCACGGTGAAAAAGATAGGCCTTGGCATGGTGGCGCGTGCGGCTGCCGCTGTACTCGATGCGGATTTCGGCGTTCGGAAGTTTTGCGAGCATCTCCACGGCCTTGACTTCGGTAGCACCGATGTAGGTGGTCGTAATGACTCTGAGGCGGCCGCCCCGATGCGTAAAAGCCTTGAGGTCATCGTAGAGGCGGCTTACAGCTGAAAAGCGGATAAAGGAAACAAGCCAGTCGATGCGGTCGGCAGAAGCAATCTCCCGCTTGATTTCGCTCGCAAGCGCCGGATCGGTTTTGGCCGTGCCCGTCAAAAGCGCGGTGTGCGCGACCGACGTCTGCGGGCGGGCTGCGGCGGCAGAGGTCATCTCCCGCACTTCGGTTAAAAGGCGGTCTTCTGCGACCGTGTCGGCGCATACGAGCGCTTCCCCGCTTTTCTTAGCCACAAAGTCCCGGGCCGTGCGGCTTAAGAGGTTCACAAGCGCCCGGGCTTCTTCGGCAGAGTCACAGTGCGCTAGGGCTTCCTTCACCGTACGGGCCGCATAGTCCGTGTAGATGCGGCTGCGTTCCGCAGGATCCACGGCCTGCGATTCGGCTGCGAGATGCCGCCCGGCAAGTCCCTGCAGTTGTTCGTTGACTGAACGAGTGAGAAGCGACTCGTACAAACCTTTTTTGAGCTCAGCCGGCATACGCACCCCGTTTTCAAAAAAACACACTGCCGGCAGCTTACCAGAAGCGCCCGGGTGCGCTCTGCTTTAGCGGAAAGCGCCAAAGAAAAACCGCCCCGAAGGGCGGTTGATACGGGCTCAGCGCAACTTACTCGGCACTGCCGGGGAGCTTATCCTCAGCGTCAGGGAGGTAATTCTTATTGAGAACCTCAGCCTTGTGCTTGGCGCGAAGCTGTCCGTAGTAGGCCGATTCATCGGCCCGCGAGAGCATCTGCTGCAGCTCGTTTCTTAAACCGGACAAAGCCGCTTCCGTCACTTCCGGCGTTTCGCTCTTTGTGATTTTCACGATCCGGTAAACGTTGCCGTCAGCCACACCCACGTAGGCGGGAAGCTTCGTGATATCGGCGCGCATCACGGCGTTCACAAGATTAATCGTGGCGTTACCCGGCGCACTGCGCGAAACAACCGTGGGGTTCGCGAACTTTGCCTGTGCCATGTCGCCCTTTTCAAAAGCGGCAATGAGTTTACCGGCGGCTTCTCCCGCCTTTTCCAGTGCCTTTTGCTGCGTGAGCATTTCAATGATGCCGGCCTTGGCTTCATCAAAAGGCTTGGTGTGGGCCGGACGGAAATTTACGACGCGCGCGGAAACAAGTTGGTTGTTGCCGACTTCAATGGCCTGTGTGTTGCGCTTTTCACGGGCCACTTCATCGCTGAAGATGCTCTCAAGCACATGGTCGTTAAAGAGTTTGGCAAGTGCGGGATCCGTCACCTTCTCAGGCGTCACGTTCTTCACCGTTTCAATCTTCATGCCGTACTTGTCAGCCACAGGCTGCAGGCTGTCGCTCTGCTCGTACACCATGTTGGTGAAGTTTTCGGCTTCCGTGCCGAACTTCTCCTGGGAGTGCTGTTCCTGATAAAGTCGGACGATCTCGTCGCGCACTTCGGCAAGAGGCCGCACGTGCTGCCCCTTGATGTCCGTGACTTCAATGATGTGGAACCCGAAGTCGGTTTCAACCGGCCCCACGATTTCACCCTTCTTCGCCTTATAAACAGCTTCTTCAAAGGCCGGAACCATCACACCCTTACCGAACCAGTTGAGGTCACCGCCGTCTTTGGCGCTGCCCGTGTCAGCCGAGTATTTCTTCGCAAGTTCCGCAAACTTCTTGGGATCGGCCTTGACTTCCTTCAGAATCTCTTCGGCCTTTTTCTTTGCGGCGTCCTTACCGTCCTTCAGATCAATGAGGATGTGCGAGGCACGGCGCTCTTCAGGGGCGTTAAAGCGGTTGCGGTTCTGAGCGTAGAACGTTTCAATGTCTTCCTTGGTGGGTTCTACATTCTTAAAGAGTTCCGGAGAGAACACAACGTACTCAACGTCGGCTTCATCGGGCATTGCAAACGCCTTCGGGTTCTTTGTCCAGTAGTCCTTGGCTTGGGCTTGCGTGACCGTCACGCCCTTTTTGTAGTCGTCGGCGTTAAAGGCCATCACTTCCATCGTGCGCTTTTCGGTAAGAAGCTTGTTGACTTCCTTCACGACGCTTTCAGGGGCACCCGCGGTACGCGTGAAGGCCGCGGTGAGCAGCTGACGGGAGACGTCCTGGCGGACGCGCTCGACAAAATACTGATCGGAATAGCCGGTGGACGCGAGGTAATTCTGATAGAGCTCAGCGGAAAATTTGCCGTTTTCCTGGAAAGCCGGATAGGTCTTGATGACTTCAATCGCGGTTTCTTCGGGAACCGACACAAATTCCTTGGCAACCTCACCCATCAGAGACCGCTCATTCATGATGCTCTGCAGCACCGCCCAGCGGCCTTCGGCCGTATCAAGAAGGTTACTCTTAAAGTTTTCACCGAGTCTCTGGCGCAGATTGTCAAGCTGCTGGCGCTTGACTTCGTCATACTGCTGCGGCGTGATGGAGACGTCATCGACTTTGGCAATGGCGCCGTCGTCACTCATCATACGGTTGTAGGAATAAATACCCGTGACTACAAAGCTCGGAATCACAAGGATCATGGCGATAAACATCAGCCAGCGCTTGTGGTTGCGGAAAAGCTCAAGAAGCATTGTGTGCCCTTTAACGCGGTGAAAATTACAAACGTGTGAGTTTATCGCGTTTTGCCGCTCTTTTGCCTATGCCGCAAGGCTTTGCGCCGCGTAAACAATCGTCAGAAAATGATTCTTGTTGCTCCGTGCCGTATTACGGGCCGGTGCCTCAAGAGGAAAGACATCTGTTTTTCCGCAAAAACAGATGTCTGCGCCTGCGACCACTCGTTTTTGTGTCAGCAGCGGTTGCAAAACACACGCCCTTCTGTATAATTCGGCGCTTCCCGCAGAGGGAACCGTAAGCGGATGCACGCACGACGGAGTGGTAGTTCAGTTGGTTAGAATATCGGCCTGTCACGTCGAGGGTCGCGGGTTCGAGTCCCGTCCACTCCGCCACACCTCTCCTTACTGAGAGGTATCCTGTCAGTTCATTCGCGGTTCACTCAAACGGAAACGGAGTGGTAGTTCAGTTGGTTAGAATATCGGCCTGTCACGTCGAGGGTCGCGGGTTCGAGTCCCGTCCACTCCGCCAAAATTCAATCCCGTTGATCGTTCGGTCAGCGGGATTTTCTTTTTCCGCCGGATCTGCCGGGCCGTTGCGCCTTTCGACTTCCGGTCGTGACGTCATTATCCCCCTGCCCGCCGCTGTCCTTCTCAATCTCTTTTCGCTTTGAAACCGCGCTTTTTAAGGCCACAAAAGAGCACTGTTTTCTCGGGACTATTTCTTTTCGTGCATATTTTTATTGGCTTTTCGGGGCTTCTCATGCATATTTTTATGCGCTTTTTTCGGTGCTGCATGGATTTTTTTATAAAACGCGGTCTCATCTGACGCATTTGATCTGCCCTTCTCCGTAATTTGGGCCGGCATCGGCCTTTTCCCTCAAAACAGAACGACGCAAAATCAATGTGTTAAGCGGCGTTTTCAGAATTTTTATGCAATTCTTGTATTTTTAATATATGATTACGCCACTTCGTCAAGGCACTGATGCACTCACCCGGTGCCCCACTGCTAAATTTACCTATCAGGAGATACATCCATGCTGACCGCTCGTCAGATTGAACTCGTCAAGGCTACCGTTCCGGTTCTTCGTGAACACGGTGTTGCGCTCACGTCGCACTTTTATAAGCGCATGCTGACCGGCAACCCCGAACTGAAGAACCTCTTTAACCAGGTGCATCAGGCCCGCGGTCATCAGCAGAAGGCTCTCGCAGGTGCCGTTCTTGCCTACGCCGAACACATCGAAAACCCGGCCGTTCTTCTTCCCGCGGTTAAACACATTGCCACCAAGCACTGCACGATCGGCATCCGTGCCGAGCACTACCCGATCGTCGGCAAGCACCTCCTGGCTTCCATCAAGGAAGTGCTCGGTGACGCCGCCAGCGATGAACTCATCGAAGCCTGGGGCGCTGCCTACGGTCAGCTTGCCGACCTGCTGATCGGCGTTGAAGGCGGCATCTACAAGGAACAGGCCAACGAAGAAGGCGGCTGGTCCGGCTGGCGTCCCTTCGTCGTCACCAAGCGCGTTGAAGAAACGCCGAACGTGGTGAGCTTTACGCTCACGCCCGCTGACGGCGGCAAGGTTCCCGCTTACAAGCCCGGTCAGTTCGTGTCCGTGCGTGCGTACCTGCCGGACGTGAAGTTCGTGCAGCCGCGCCAGTACTCGCTCTCTCGTGCGCCGCTTAACAACAATGAACTCCGGATTTCCGTGAAGCGCGCTGATGCCCACGGCGACATCCCCGCCGGTCTCATGAGCAACCACCTGCACGCCAACCTCAAAGTGGGCAGCACGATCGACGTCTCCGCTCCCACGGGTGAATTCTTCCTTGCCGAAGGCACCAACCCGGTCGTCCTTGTTGCGGGCGGCATCGGCATTACGCCCTTGTTTGCCATGCTTGAAACGATTGCTGAAAAGACGCCTCAGCGTCCCGTCACGATGGTTCAGGTTGCGCACGACAACGCAGACCTGCCGCTTGCTGCTGAAGTGCGCGCTGAGTGCGGTAAGCTCGCCAATCTGAAGGCTGCGGTCTATCTCACCCGCGCCCAGGCCTGCGACAAGACCTGCGGCTGCCCCTTCGTGAACTACGGCAAGCGCCCGAGTGCTGCTGACATCAAGTCTCTCGCCCCGACGGCTGACTCCGACGTCTACATCTGCGGCCCGATGAAGTTCATGGACGACATGCGCACCGCGTTTGTGGAAGCCGGCGTGCCTGCCGAAAAGATCCACACCGAAGCCTTCGGCACGGGTAACCAGAGCTAAGGCGGGCAAAAGCCGGACAGGGTAAACTCTGTCCCGACACAGTCCTTCGGGAGTCTTTCTCACGGCGGGAAAGACTCCCGAAATGTCTTAATCACCGACAATTTTCATTCCATGCAGCTTAAGCGCTTTACCGACCTCTCCTTGAGAATGCTCATGCATCTCGCGCACACCGCCAAACCGGGTGAACCCGTGCCCGTGCCTGTGCTGGCTGAAACCCTGCAGTGGAATCCCAACCTTGTCATTAAGGCCGCTCACTTTATGGTGAAAAGCGGGTGGCTTACGGCAATACGCGGCAGAAACGGCGGACTAATCCTTGCCCGTGCTGCCGACACCTACCCGATCGGCGACGTTGTAAGGATCCTCGAAGGCGCAGAAGACGTCATTGACTGCAGCAAGCCCGCCTGCCCCTTTCTCGGAAACTGCGCCCTGGCGCCGGCCCTGAGGCTCGCACAAACCGCCTTTTACGAGAAACTCAACGAATTTACCCTCAAAGACCTCGTCGTCCGTAAAGAAGGCGTCATTCCCGTTTTCCAGGTTGCGGCGTAAAGACGAGGTTCTGCTGCAGGCATTCCCCCGGCCCGAGCCGGTGAATTGTCAGAATTTGCATACGGACTGAACGCTCACCGGGGCCGGCGGGCGTGTTGTTCTCTGATCTGACGCAAAAAAAAAGCCTTTCTCCTTCCATCGGATGATCCCTCATCTTTCGGATCTGACCGGCCTTCACACGGCCGCACCGCCGATATACTCAGCGAGATTTTTGATTAAAGAGGATGCCGGCGATGGACCGACGCTCACTTCTCACCTTTGCGGCAGCACTTACGCTGCCCTTTGTTTCCCCCTTTTCAAGCGCAAAAGACGCCGTGCGTCTGGTTGTCCCCTTCCCCGCCGGGGGCGGCGGCGACACGCTCGCGCGCTCGGTGACGACGGCCCTGGCAGCTGCCCTTAAAACCTCACTTTGGGTTGACAACCGGCCCGGGGCCGGCGGCACGGTGGGTACGCGCCACGTCGCGCAGGACAAAAAAGACGGCAGCGTCGTGGGTTACGTCACAAACGGCATCCTCTGCGCGAATTCCCTTCTGTACCCGAACCTCAAGTTTGATCCTGCAAAGGAACTTATCCCCGTCGGACGCATCTCTGAAATCGGGATGGTGGCGGTCCTTAACCCCCGGGCAATTGCCGGCGTCACTGACCTTAAGAGCCTTCTTGCCTACGCCAAAGCCCATCCCGGCACGGTGAACTTTGCTTCTTCCGGCGTCGGAACCTCAAGTCACCTTGCGGGACTTCTTTTTGCCGAAAAAGCCGGCATCCGGCTCACCCACATCCCCTACCGCGGGGGTGCTGCCGCCGTGACGGACGTTTTATCCGGCCGCATACCGCTCATGATTGACGTGGCCCCGAACGTACTCGGGCACGTGCGCGCAGGGACCCTAAAGGCCTTGGGTGCCTCTACGAAGGCGCGCCTTGCGGCTGCGCCCGAGATTCCGACATTGATCGAAGAAGGGCTTGCGTGCTTTGAAATTTCAGCCTGGGACGGACTCGTGCTTCCGGCCGGCACCCCGTGGTCTGTTGTGGAGCGCGTCTCAAAAGCGCTTCAGTCGGCATTGGCTGATCCCGCCGTGCAGCAGTCGCTTGCGAAAAAAGGCGCTGAAGTGCGCCCGGGGACGCCCCAGGACTTCTTTAACTTCATTGAAAGCGAAAGCCCCAAGTGGGCGGCGCTCGTGAAAGCCGTGAAGGCCGAAGAAAGCCAGAAATAGTCAGGCAAGAAGCCTTGCGGCCAAAGCCCGGATCGCGCGGCGGTCGGGCTTACCCGACCCCGTTTCCGGAATTTCATCGACCCTCACAATCACCTTCGGGTTCCAGTAACGGGGTAGCTTTGCCTTCGCGGCTTCCATGAGACCCTTCTCATCAAAGCTGCCGGCCACCAGAAGCACCACCTTCTCCGCGGTCTTTTCGTCCGGCACCGAAGTGACGGCAATCGGCGCATTGATGATGTCCCTTAAAAGCGTCTCCGCCGTTTCAATCTGCACCTTGATGCCGCCCGTGTTGATGACGTTGTCGAGCCGCCCCAAAATCCGGAAGGAACCGTCAGCCAGGATTTCCGCAAGATCGTTTGTCACAAGGCGCCCGGCGGCAATCCCGGGCGCATCAATCGTCAGTGCCCCGTTTTCAGCCAAAGAGACCGTGACGCCGGGAAGCGGCATGTAGCTCTCGGCAGCCTTTTCACCCGAAAGGCGCCTCAAGGCAATATGCGAAACCGTTTCCGTCATCCCGTAGGTTGACCACACGGCGTTGGGAAAGTCCGCTACCGCTGCGGCAAGCGTGGGGCTTACGGCGCTCCCGCCTAAAAGGATATGCTGGGTGCCTTTAAGGAGCTCCCGCTCGTCGGGATCAGCCAGGGCTGCCGTTGCCTGCATGGGGGTCATGGCGGTAGAGACCGGAGGTTCTCTGAGGCCCTTCATGGGAGTAAGCGACGGCGTGTTCCAGATGAGGTCGAGCCCCTGCGTCATCGCCCGCACAACCATCATCTTGCCGCCCACGTATTTCACCGGCATACAGAGATAGGCCGTATCCCCCTCATTCAGCCCCAGAAAGGCGCAGGTGCGCGCGGCGCTCTCCGCCATCGCTTTCTTACTCAGTTTTAACTGCTTCGGAGTCCCCGTTGAGCCCGAAGTCTGCCCGTGCACCCAGTCCTTGGCGTCAAGCCACTCGCGCATAAAGTCCGCGAGATCAGCGCTAAAGCCGCCTTCGTCCCGCATTGCTTCAATACGAGAAGGCAATTCGGAACGCGTTACGGCTTTACCCCTTAACCGAAAGGCAGGATGAACGGGCATCACAACGGAATTCCTCTGAGGCTTAATTACGGGATCTTCGGATACTGCTTGAAGTTAGGCGGCCGCTTTTCTAGGAACGCCTTGCCGCCTTCCTGAGCTTCGTCGGTCATGTAGTAAAGCATCGTCGCGTCGCCCGCCAATTCCTGAATACCGGCCTGACCGTCAAGTTCCGCATTAAGCCCCGCCTTAATAAGGCGCAGCGCAATGGGACTCAGTTTTTGCATCTCTTGTGCCCAGGCAACCGTTTCGTCTTCAAGCTGCTCCAGGGGCACGACCTTATTGACAAGCCCCATTTCGAGGGCTTCTTTGGCCGAATACTGCCGGCACAGGAACCAGATTTCGCGGGCCTTCTTCTGCCCCACGACGCGCGCGAGGTAGGAGGACCCGAAGCCCGCGTCAAAGCTTCCCACGCGCGGCCCGGTCTGCCCGAAACGGGCATTTTCCGAAGCAATCGTGAGGTCGCAGACGACGTGCAGCACGTGGCCGCCGCCGATGGCGTAGCCGTTAACCATGGCAATCACGGGCTTCGGAAGGCTTCGGATCTGCTTTTGAACGTCAAGCACCGAAAGGCGCGGCACGCCCTTCTCGTCGATATAGCCGCCGCGGCCCTTGACATGCATGTCGCCGCCGGCACAAAAAGCAATGTCGCCCGCGCCCGTGAGAACCACGACATTGATGTCCGGGCACTCACGGCAGTAGTAAAGCGCGTCGCTCATCTCCGCCGTTGTCGTGGGCGTAAAGGCGTTGCGGTAGCGCTCACGGTTAATCGTGATGCGGGCAATGCCCTCATAAAAGTCAAAGAGGATTTCCTTGTAATCCTTGATTTTCTTCCATTCGCGTTTCACGGGTCTTCCCCTCTTTAAGAGCGCTTTTTAACAATCTGGTTCACAACGCGGGCCGTTGAAATAAGTCGCCCGCGCGTATCGGTAATGTCCACGTTCCAGAGATGAGTCACCCGACCTTTCTGCAGCAGTGTGGCGACCGCGCGCACAGCGCCCCCTTCAGGGACCGAGGCAATGTGGTGGGCATCAACTTCAATACCGAGCGGTATTTCGTCGGGCGCTAGCAACCCCATTGAGCCGTAACCTGCGAGCGTTTCCGCAAGCGCCAAAGACGCCCCGCCGTTAAGTACGCCGAAGGGCTGGCAGACCTTACTGGTGACCGCAAGGCTTGCGGCAACCGTGGTTTCCCCGGCTTTGCGGGGCTCAAAGGCAATGCCGAGAAGCTCACTCATAAAGAGCTTTTTTTCGGGCTCAGTGTCTGTGGAATGTGTCATGACGGATTCCCTGTCGGTTACCGAAAACGGTACCGTTTTTGTGGCGCAGAGATTTTAGCGGGAAGCGCAGGACCGGCAGAAAAAATTGCGTTACTCGAAGCAACAAATTCCGGGCAAAGAAAAACCCCGACCATCCAAAGATGAGCCGAGGTATATTTAATTTTTTGCCGCTTTCACTGTTTCTGTATCGGTATCAGCTACCCACATCAGAAACTTTTCACGATCCAAAATACCCCATTCCGCTACTTCGTAGCCATACCCGGGAGGATGTAATGTTTTTTGTGTCCAGGCGACAATAGCCCTCCCGTAGGGCGCGAAAAGAACCACCGTGGCACACCGTATAGGCTAAACGCACCATTCAGCCCGTTAAAAATCGTTTTGTTGAAGTTCTAACACTCATTTCTGAACATCAGTACAATGATTTTTATGAACTCAACAGAACAGGACGGAGGGCCAAATGGGGTCATCTGCCAAAATCGGTTACGTGCGCGTCAGCACTGTGGAGCAAAACACGGCCCGGCAACTTGTCGGCATCACCTTGGATCGGGTATTTGAGGAAAAGGTATCAGCAAAGAACATCGGCAACCGACCGGTGCTCACGGAGATGCTGGGCTTCATCCGCGACGGGGACGATCTGTATGTCCACAGCATGGCCCGCCTCGCCCGAAACCTCAAAGACCTTCACACTCTCGTGACGACCATCACCGACAAGGGCGTGACGCTGCACTTCGTTAAAGAGAACCTTACATTTGAAGCCAAAGCAAAGGCGACGCCCTTCAACAAACTCCTTCTTGGTTTGTTGGGGTCAGTGGCTGAGTTCGAACGCGAACTGATCTTGGAGCGACAGCGCGAAGGCATCGCACAAGCCAAGGCAAGAGGGGCTTACAAGGGGCGCAAGCCGATTGCGCCGGAGAAAATCGAAAAGGCCAAAGAGCTGCTTGCCCAAGGCATGACGAGAACGGAAGCGGCTAAGACCGTTGGGATGGGGCGAACGACGCTCTTTCTCTACTTAAAGAACAATGGCCAAGCTCAGGCCAATCATTCTATTTGAAATTTCAAAACACCAGTTGCCGAATTTAGGAACACAAATGTCTGACGTGACCGAACAAAAAGCCCTAACCGAAAACTATGCCAACGCTATTTGGGCAGTCGCAGACCTTCTGCACGGGCCTTTCAACGACGATGAGTACGGCGAGGTGATTCTGCCGTTCGTGCTGCTTCGCCGTTTCGAGTGTGTTTTGCAGCCCACTCGGAAGGCGGTTTTGGAAAGGAGTGCCCAACTCACGGCTCTCAAGATTTTCAACGAGATGCAGACAACGGCTCTGTGTTCCATCACAGGTGTGCCCTTCTACAACACTTCCAAATTTTCTCTGGCAACCCTGGGGCAAGATCATGTCCGCGACAACTTGATCGCCTACAAGGACGGGTTCTCCAAGAATGTGCGAGACATCCTCGATCACTTCGAGTTCACTCGCATCTGCGCTCGTTTGGAAAAGGCCGATAAGCTGTTTCCGGTCGTGGACTTCTTCCAGGCCCTTGACATGAACGTGCATCCGCGTGTGATGAGCAATCTTTACGAAGAGCTGATCTGGCGATTTGCCGATACCAAGCATAAAGCGAGCAAGGAATATCTGACTCCGCGTGACATTGTTCATCTTGCAACCACGCTGGTGCTTGATTCGGACAACACGATTCTGACTGCGACTTCCGGCCTGATTCGCACTTGCTACGACCCGACGTGCGGCACCTGCGGCTTCATCACGGATGCCATGGAGTTCATCCGAGAAGCAACCCACGAAAATAAACTGCGCACGGAACTTCAGCCCTACGGTCAGGAAATTAACGACGTTGCCTGGGCCATGGGCAAAGCAATGATGCTTTTAACGGGATGCAATGCAGACAGTACTGGCTCTGCATCCCGCGACCTGTCGACTCACATTCTGCAAGGCGACACGCTCAAGACCGACTGTCATCTCGGCAAGAAGTTCGACTTTGTGTTTTCCAATCCTCCCTTTGGCATGGATTGGAAGGACGCTTATGACACCGTAAAAAACGATCCTCGATTTGCCGTGGGCCTGCCGCCTAAATCGGACGGCTCGATGCTCTTTCTGACGCACGTTGCCCGCAAGATGGCTCCTGCCGTCTATGACGCACAGGGCGAACTTGAACGCTGCGGGCACGGGGCTATCGTGCTTTCAGGCTCGCCCCTTTTCACGGGCGGCGCAGGGTCAGGTTCCAGCGAAATCCGTCGTTGGCTTCTTGAAGAAGACCTTGTGGAGGCCATTGTTCAGATGCCGGGAGAACTTTTCTACAACACGTCGATTGTCTCCTACCTGTGGATTCTTGCTTCGGGCAAACCCAAGAATCGGCGGGGCAAGGTGTTGTTGATCGACGCAACCAGCTTTAAGACTCCGATCCGCAACATCGGCAACAAGCGCTACCAGATTTCTCCTGAGCAAATCACCAAGATCGCAGAGGTCTTCCGCGACTACAAGGACGGTGATTTTTCCAAGGTGCTTGACTAACAGGAACTCGGCTATCGCGCCGTCACGATTCAATGCCCGCTGAAGGCAAGGCTTAATCTCACGACGGACACCATCAACGCCGCTCTGGATCAGCCGATGGTCAAGGGCAAGCTCTCGGATGAAGACCTTGAGACGCTTCGCACGATCCTCAACGAGCATCCGAAAGAGACAAGTGTTCATTGGATCGACACTTTTGGGCAGATTGCGAAGGGTAAGGGTGTCAAACTCACGAAGGCTTTCCTGAAAACCCTGTTTGCCTCGCTTACTGTCAAGGATTCTGAAGGCGAAATCGTCAAGGACAACAAGGGCAACGTCGTCTATGACCCCGATCTCAAGCAGGTTGAGAACATTCCGCTCGTTGAAAGTGTGGACGCGTACTTTGAGCGGGAGGTGAAGCCCTTCTTACCTGACGCTGTGATAGACCGTACTGTCACCGATCCAAAGGAATCGTTCCCGACGGATGACGACGGCAAGGCGCATCCGAAGACCCCCGGCATTGTGGGTTACGAGATCAATTTCAACAAATACTTCTACAAGTATGTCCCTCCCCGCAATCCTGAAGAGATTGCTGAAGAGATCAAGACTCTTGAAGCTGAGACGGCAAAGCTGATGAAGGAGTTGTTTGAATGAAGGTCATAAGACTTAAACATCTTTTAAAAGGTAACTTCGGTGGTGTATGGGGTGATGACTTAGATTGCAATGAAAATAGTTATACCTACATCCTTCGGTCGACAGAACAAAATGAGAATGGAAATTGGGTGATTAATTGGGAAAGTGTCGCCCGTCGCAATTTGCTCAGAGTAACAAATTTTCATACTCTAAAGAAAAATGACATAGTTATTACAAAATCTAGTGGAAGCGCCGGGCATATAGGAAAGGCCACTCTCGTAGATGAAAATATTGAAAAATTACACTGCTCTTTTTCAAATTTTATGCAGTGTTTGCAGTTGGATGCTGGCAAATGTAATCCTCGGTTTTATTGGTATTATCTCAATTCAAGGCACTGCAAAGAACAGTATAAAATTAGTTGCACAACGTCGACCGGTTTGCTGAACTTAAATTCAGATACTTTTAATAATCTTAACGTTCCATTCTTTAGCGTTGAATATCAAAATCAGTGCGTTGCTTTTCTCGATAAAACTATTTCCAAAATTGAAGATGCTATTGAGAAACACAAAATTCAATTGGATTTTCTTTCTTCCTACCGCCAATCCCTCATCACCCGCGCCGTGACGAAGGGGCTTGATCATAATGTGGAGATGAAGGCATCTGGTGTGCAGTGGATCGGGAATATGCCCAGCCACTGGAGAATTTGTCGTGTAAAAAACCTGTTTTCTGTTGTTTGTGGAGCAACACCTTCGCCAAATCCGCAATATTGGAATGGGAATATTAATTGGATTGGTCCCTCTGATATGGATGAAATCGGAGATGTTTCTAGTGGAAAACGGTCTATTACGCGGGAAGGATATGAGTCTTGCGGAACTACTCTTGTGCCGCAGGGAAGTTTAGTTCTATCCACGCGTGCGCCTGTTGGGAAAGTAAATATTGCAAAAGGTGAACTATGCACAAATCAAGGTTGCAAGTCATTAGTTCCTCTTGGCTCTAAAAATTACACAAAATATTATTACTTTGTTCTTCAGGCTGCGAAAGATCAACTAATCCAGGATAGCTCTGGAACTACATTTTTAGAGTTGTCTACATCGGCATTATCTGATGAACTTTTACCTTTACCTTCGCTTGACGAACAGAAAAGAATCGTTTCTTTCTTGGAAAAGATCGACGAAATGGTTCTTGAGTTAAAAGTGAAGTTGTCAGATTCTATTAGATTGCTGAATGAGTACCGCTCTAGCCTGATCTCCGCCGCAGTCACGGGACAACTTGCCATTGATGAAGAGGCATCCGCATGAGTCTAGATTCCGCACACAAGGAAAAAGCCTTTGAGAACGACATCGTTCAGGGCTTTGTTGACCAGAAGTGGCTTTCCTCGCCCAACGACAAGGGATATGACCCCTACAAGGCCCTCTACGTTCCTGACGTACTCGCATGGCTTAAGTCGGCTTATGCCGAGCAGTACGCCAAGTTTTCCAAGCGAAGTGACGCGGACGAGTTTCTTCTGAACGTCATCGAAGAAGCCCTCAAGGAGAAGGGAACGCTTTACGTTCTTCGTAATTCCTTGACAGCGATTGGGTTCGGCATGTTCCGCATGAGCGAAATCAAGCCCGAAGACAATCGCAACCCGATTGTTGCCAAGCGCTACAAGGCAAACATCCTTCGCGTCGTGCAACAGGTGCATTTTCGGACGGACTCCAAGGAATCCATTGACCTCGTGTTTTTCGTGAACGGCATTCCCGTAGCGACTGCGGAAGTCAAGACCAACTTCACGCAGGACGTGAATGAGGCCGTGATCGAGTACAAGAAGAACCGCAAGCCCAAGCCCACCAAGACGAGTGCCGAATGCCCGTTGCTCAAGCCCGAGCGCGGTGCCGTTGTCCACTTTGCCATCAGCGAAACCGACATCCAAATGACGACCAAGCTCGATGGTGAAGGGACGCGCTTTCTGCCCTTTAACAAGGGTAACAACGGTCACGCAGGGAATCCGGAGGCGACCAAGACAAATCCCTATTCCGTCTCCTACTTCTGGAAGGAAATCGGCAAGAAGGACGCTTGGCTGGGGCTCTTTCACAACTTCGCCTATGTCGAACGCACGGTCGTCACGAATGCGAAGGGTTACAGCGTTGAGAAAAGCACGCTGATCTTCCCGCGCTACCACCAATGGCGTGCTGTGACGAAGGTCATCGCCGATGCCAAAAAGCGCGGCGTGGGACAGAAATACCTCATCGAGCATTCTGCCGGTTCGGGCAAAACCAAGACCATCACTTGGACGGCCTCGCAACTATCTAAGCTTCGCGACGAAAACGGCAACGCCTATTTCGACACGATCCTCATCATGTCCGACCGCAAGGTGCTTGACTCGCAGCTCTCCAAGGCCGTGTTGCAGTTCAACACCAAGGAAGGGCTCGTGAAGTCCATTACCGCCAAGGACGGTTCCAAGACGGAATCCCTTGTCAAGGCTCTGGTCGATGGCAAGCGCATCGTCATCGTGACGATCCAGACCTTCCCCTTTGCCATGGAAGAAATCATCCTGAATGAAAAACTTCAGGGCAAGCGCTTTGCCGTCATCTTTGACGAAGCCCATAACTCGCAGACGGGCAGAAGTTCGGCGCGTCTTAATACAGCGCTCGGCAATGTCGGCACAGGCTCGCAGGAAGCCCAGACGGTCGATGACCTTCTTGAAGCATGGCAGAAGTCGCGCTTGCGCCCGGCGAATGTTTCGTTCCTCGGATTTACCGCCACGCCCAAGCACCAGACGATGATGCTCTTTGGTCGCCTCAAGAACGGTGATGCTTACGACATTGCCAAGGCTGATTCCAATAAGGAACTGCCTGTGAGTTTTGACAAGTACCCCATGCGTCAGGCTATCGAAGAAGGCTTCATCCTCGACGTGTTGCAGGGCTTTACCCCCTACTCAACCGCTTGGAAGCTCTCCCAAAAGAATGAGACCGACAAAGACTCGGAGTCCCGAGTTGATGTCAAGGCAGCCATGAGCGGACTTGCCAAGTGGAAGGCCCTTCATCCCACGAACGTCACGCAAAAAACAGAGTTCATCATCGAACACTTCAAGCGCAATGTCGCAAGCCTTCTGAACGGACTGGCCAAGGCAATGATTGTCACCTCGTCACGGGCATCCGTTGTTCGCTACAAAAAGGCTTTTGAGCAGTACATCGCCAATCATAAGGACGAGGACAACATTCCCATTCTCCGATTGGGCATCCCTCTGGCGGCTTTTTCCGGGGAAGTTGTTGGGAAAGATGCCAAGCATCCTGCAGATGTGGTGCAGGACGATTCCACCGCGTGGGTCAATCTCATTAAGGCTGATGAGAAATACACCGAACAGTCGCTCAATCCCTCCGTCAGCTTTGGGCAGGACGGAGCGTTGGAAAAAGCCTTTGACGGTGACAACTATCGCCTCATGATTGTTGCCAACAAGTTCCAGACGGGCTTTGACCAGCCCAAACTCTGCGCGATGTACGTGGATAAGGTTATCGGCAACCCTGTTGAGATTGTCCAGACCTACTCGCGCCTCAATCGTATCTACCCAGGAAAGGACAGAACCTTCATTGTCGACTTTGTAAACGACAAGGATTCTGTCATTAACGCGTTCAAGCTCTACGACAGCGGTGCCTCGATCAACGAGGCGCAGGACGTTCAGGTACTCGACAAAATCCGTCGCGCCATTCTTGATGTGGGCATCTTCTCGGAAGAAGACGTGCAGACCTTCACAGAGGATTACTTCACGCCCATGTTGCACCGCTTTGCGCAAGGGGCCAAGGATGATCCGACTGCGCATCAACAGCTCAACGTCTTTTTCTCCGAGCCAGCAAAGATCTATGAAGATCGCCTGCACTCGGCTTACGACTTGTGCAAGCAGTACGAAGAAGAGCACCGCAACGCGGTTCTGTGCAAGGACGAAGATCGGGCAGCGCAAGCCGACAATAATCTCAAGGAAGCCAGCAAAGCCTACGAAAGCGTGAAGCGCTTCAAGTCCAACCTGTCGAGGTTCGGAAGCGCCTACAACTACATTGCGCAGATCACCGACATTAACTCCGGTGAACTCGAAGGCTTCGCGCACTACTGTGCCTTCCTTGTGAAGCTCCTCTCGGGCATCAAACCTGAAGATATCGACTTGTCATCGGTCATCCTGACACACTACGAACTCAAGGCTGATCCAACTTCTCCTCCGGGGGGCGGTGACAAGAATCCCGAGGACGAGGAAGATGTCACGCTCAAGCCCATCACTGGGGGTGGAAGCAATGAGGCCAAGGGGAAGCTCCCCGAGTATCTTGCGGACATTTTGGATGCCATCAGCAATTTTGCGGGTGATCTGGCAAGCACTCAGGATGCCCTTAACTACTGCACGTCGGTTGCCGACAAGGTTGGTGCCAACGACATTGTGCGCGAGCAAGCTCGCAACAATTCCCGAGATGTTGCCAAGAGCGGAGCGATGAACGAGGCTGTCATGAACGCCGTGTTTGAGCTGCTGGAACAGAACCAAAAGCTCACGACGATGGTTGCTAGCGACGCGGCGAAGAAAGATGAACTGATGAACATCGTTTACGCGATGCTCAAAACAGAACACCGCATCCAGCCCATGGAGATCGAACTTTACGACCATCGATTGAATTGATTCGTAGCAAAGAGATTGGCAAATGACCAACAAAGGCTTCATCTACATTCTGACAAATCCGTCCTTTCCGGACTATGTCAAGATCGGGTACGCGACGACGGGGTGTGTGTATATTTTTGTGTCTAGCGCGGGTTTACGGTTGAGCTTGTCGGCTTGTGTCGCTTGACGGTGGGGCGAACTCCATCGCGGCGCGTATTGGCTTTATGTTGACGCAAGACACGATACACCGTTGCCTCAGAGGCCAGGTACTCACCTTTGTCCAATAGGGCGTGAAAGGCCTGTCGGACACTCAGGTCGCAAACATCGGGCTGGCAGTAGCGCTCGTACACAGCCTGCCGCTCTTTTTCCGAAAGGGCCCGCGGATTTGGGCCGAATTCACGTTTCGGACGCTGATCCTCGCTCTGAGGGTTCCGACGCCATTTGAGATAACTGCTGAAGGCTATCCCCAAGCATTTACAGGCCTCGACCGCGCGAGCCCCTGCCTGTACGGACTCAGTGATCAGCTCGACTGCTTTTTGGCGATCCCGGGTGCTGATCATTTTTCCTTGTCCCCCCAGATCGCCTGCGCTTTTTTTGTCAATACCAACAAAGCCGCGGCTTCCGCCAGGGCCTTTTCCTTGCGTTGCAACTCGCGGTTCTGCTGCTTTTGTTCTTCGCTTAGCGCCGTTACCTTGTTGATGAGTTCTTGCTCGCGAGCACGCGCACTGGTCCAGAGTACAGCATCATTGTCATGCTGTGCAAGCCAGGTGCTGAAGCGCTTGATTTCGTCCAGGGTGACGCCTTTGGTGCGGCAGAACTTGCCGGCCGCCGGGGACTCAAAGCCGACTTCTTGGCAATACCCTTCGGCGACAAGCGCGACACGAAAGTTCATGCCTTGAGGTAAGGGGATGGCCTGAGTGCCTTGCCCGCCAGACCGACAATCAGCTTTCAGTTGCCGCAACCAACGATACACGCAGCTTGTCGCGATACTATATTCGCGGTGTGCCTGTTCAACCGTAATCTCCTTGGAAAGGATTCTCCCGAGGATTTGATTTTTCTTTTCGAGCGGGTATGGGGTGCCCATTTATCTTCTCCGTGCCCTCCTGATTAGCGATTAGGAAGTATTTTGACAGAGAGGGGTGATGGCCGGCTAGACCGTAGCAATTTTACGAGCCCGCGGCAAATCCCTGAGGACCTGCGTGAGTAGATCGTAGATCGCTTCTGCAAAGCCGATGTGCGGGATCTTAGTCTGACGCAGGTCTTCTACAAGCTGCTCGATGAAAACAAAGAGTACTGGTGCTCTCTCTCAACGCTATACCGTCTCTTCAGGGCACGGGGATTGAACGCACGCCGTGCGCCTATCCGGGAAGCCCGCCGGCGCAGCAAGCCGACTGCCTACAGCGCAGAGAAGCCAAACGAGGTGTGGACCTGGGACATCACCTATCTGCGCTCGAGCAAGTACACGGGCAGGTTCTACTACGCGTATGTCATTGTCGACGTCTTCAGCCGCATGGTTGTGAGCGCCAGGGTATTCGTGGCTGATAATGCCGACTTCGCCATGCGCTTTCTCGGGGATGCCTTCAGGCGATACGGAATCAAGCCCGGACAGCTTGTCATGCACTCAGACAATGGTGCGAGCATGAAGGCCGCTCCCACTTTGGCTTTGCTTGAGAAAAACGGAATTACCTTCTCGCACAGTCGTCCGCGAGTCAGCAACGACAATCCGTATTCGGAGTCCTTCTTCCGTACGCTCAAGTACAGCGGCGATTAGCTGTACCCCCGTAACGGCTTCGACAATGCTGAGGAAGCTGAGCAATGGGTGCAGGGCTTTGTAGACCACTACAACGAGCACCACAGACACCGCGGCATCCGCATGGTAACGCCAGGGCAGCGCTATCGCGGCGAGGACGCGGAGGTGCTGCGCCGACGCAGGGAGACGATGCTGGAGGCTCGCAGACGCCATCCGGAGCGCTGGATCACCGGGAGAGTGCTGAACTGTACGCCGATCAAAGAGGTGTGGCTTAACCCCGAAAATGGGCAGTTGGAGGAAAAGCATGCCAAGGCAGCTTGAACAAACGCCCCGCTGTTGCTGCGACAGCGCGTTCGGCGGTTTTCCGCGGGCCTCAGGCTCGGCCTCCTCCTGCCTGAGGAGGCTCATTCTACCGGCCTGCCGACCTCTCGCGCGAACGGTGCAACACAGCTGCATCAAAGGTTTTTCTACGGGCCAAAAAACTCTGGGTGAATCCGCCGAAGGCAGAGAGGGCCAAGCCCTCACTGAGCTCAGACAACAACCTACTTTTTAAGAACAAAATCGGCGAAAGCTCACTTGACATTCACCGGTTGAGTTGCTGGTCAAGAGACGTGCGGTTGGCAACCGTTTCGCTCATCACGAAGTCGGCACGGCGAGCCATGGACTGGATACCCGTGGAGGCAATGGCCTCAAGACCGGATTCGAGATTTACGCCACGATTAAGACGACCAAGTACGCCTTGGTCGAGCGGATATTACATAAGACGATTGACCGCCTCAGTGATCTGCGCGTTCGGCAAACCAGAGAGTTTTTCAATATCGAACCAGCCGTAGCTCTCGACATCATTTGTGACATTACCTGTGCCACTCACGGCTAATCCTGCTATTGTGATCCGCGTGGTTGGTTCGACACAATGAAAACAAACATGTGAGGAGATTGCAATCATGGCTGAGATTTCACGAAGAACGCTTGCCCTCGGGACAGCTGCAGCCGCCGCGGCCGCGGTTTTCCCCGGCGCTGTCGCCGCAAAACCCGCCAATGTCCCGGTGATCTGGGACGGCAAAAAGATGTGGGAGACCTTTGAAAAAGACGGCACGGGCTTTTCTTTCCCGCATAAACCGGGCAGCCCCAAGGCCTATGTAACCTTTGACACGCAGTGCCCGGACTGCATCCGCTTTTATGACAACATCGCGCCGCTTCTTGACAACATCAACCTCGTCTGGTGCCCGATTGCGTTTTTAAACATCCATTCGGACCCCCAGGGCGCAGCGATTCTGATTGCGAAGACCCCGGCTGAAAAGTTCATGGAGCAGCACCTGCACTTCCGGGACGCCGGTTTCCGTGGTTTCCGCTATGACCTCGCCAAGATCCCCGAGGACGTGAGAAACAAGGTGTGGACGAACACGAAGCTTGCCCGCCGCTCCGGGTGCCGCGCGGTGCCCTTCGGGGTTTATAAAAACTCCGAGGGTGAGTACATTGCGCTTGATGAAAACCTCAAGACCGAGGAACTCAAGGCGATCTTCGGACTGAAGTAACACTTTTGCCCGAAATGCGAAGCCCCGGATTTCGCGGTCCGGGGCTTTTTGTTGCGCGTTGCTGCGCGTTCTTTACATCACTTTGAAAGCTTTTCGACTTCCGCTTCCAGTGTCTGAATGCGTTTACGCATGTCCCCGAGACGCATCATGAGAACGGCCGTACGCTCAAAGGCGCGACGCTCCTGCGCGGGGAAAATGCCGATCAACTGCTTTGCGCCTTCCTGCCAGTGCATGATGGAGGTGGCAGGACCCACTTCGCTGCCGTCAGGGATGGCGATGTGGCCGTTGATGTTGGCGGCGCCCCCGATCATGCAGTGGCTACCGATTGTGGTGGAACCGGCAACACCCGTGCAGGCCGCCATCACGGTGTATTCTCCCACGCGCCCGTTGTGGCCGATCTGAATCTGATTGTCAAGCTTACTGCCCCTGGCAATCACCGTATTTTCAAGGGCCCCGCGGTCAACCGTGGTATTGGCGCCGATTTCGACGTCGTCTTCAATCGTTACGCCCCCGATCTGCGGGATTTTGACCCATTCGCCCGCAAACGGCGCAAACCCGAAGCCGTCGGCACCGATCACGCTGCCTGAATGCAAAATCACGCGGTTACCGATTTTGCAGCCGTGGTAAACAACGGCGTTGGGGTACAGGATGGCGTCCTCACCCACCGTGGTGCCGGCGCCCACGTAACTCCCGGGAAAAAGCCGCGTGCGCGCGCCGATCACGGCGCCCGCACCCACGTAGGCGCCCGCTTCGATGACAGCCTCGGGAGAGACCATTGCGCCTTCTTCCACCACGGCCTTCGGGTGAATAAAGCCTGTGGGGCGCTTGGGCTCTGTCATCACCTGCAGAGCCCAGGCAAACCAGGCGTAGGGGTTTGTGCAGACAATAAGCGGCCGGTCGGCGGGCGCCCCTTCGGGCCACATGGCCTTGACATCGGCTTCCGTTAAAACAATGACGCCGGCATGACTTGCCTTCGCAGCTTCCCTCAGACGCGACTGCGCAAGAAACGCGACGTGCTCGGGACCCGCGTGATCCAGGGGGGCAAGACGCTCAACGCACACTTTTTCGGCGCCGCCCAAAAAACGGCAGCCGAGACGGTTGGCGGAGCGCTTTTCAATTTCAGCCGTCAGTGCGGCAACGGGAAACGACATATGTACTCCCTTTTCGGGCAGATAAAAACAAACCGCGGCGCGTTCAGAGGATCTCCCCTGAAACTCACCGCGGGAACAAACGCTCGAGAATTACTTTGCCGGTTTGTTGAGGCGCTTGATGACTTCGTCGGTGAGGTCAACCTTGGGGCTCGCCCAGACAGCTTCCTGAACAATCAGGTCGTACTTCTGGCTCTTGGCGAGATCCTGAATGATGCGGTTGGCGCGCGAGAGAATAATCTGGCTTTCTTCCTGAGCGCGCTGGTTGCGCTCTTCAAGAAGCGCGCGCTGCATGCGGGTGATTTCGCGTTCTTCTTCGGCGAGGTCACGGCGCTTGCTTAAGCGTTCGCTCTCAGTCATCACGGCGCTGTCTTTTTCATACTTGCCCGCCTTATCCTTAAAGGCGCGCACGCGGCGGTTTAATTCGTCTTCGCGGCTCTTGAAGTAGCTCTTGAGCTTATTCTGCGCGGCAACGGCGGGCGCCGATTCCGCAAGGATCTTTCCGGGATTCACCACCCCCACCTTGAAGTCAGCGGCCATGGCGCCGGTTGCGAGAAACGCGGCGGCTGCCGCTGCGATCAAACCCTTTTTAAACATGAGTCAAACCTGTGTAATGCGTGTCAGAAAACTGATAGGCCGGATTGTAACCCGTCTGAGACTGGCTCAAACCAGGCCGGTTGTTTAAGAACTTGTCCGGACGCAGTTTGTGCGCCCGGACAGAAGAAACTCTTAGAAGCCCGTACCGATCTGGAACTGGAAGCGCTGCGTGTTGTCGCCGTCCTTCTTGTTGATCGGGAAGGCAAGCGAGAACTTCAGGGGCCCCAGGGGCGAAATCCAGGCAATACCAAAGCCCCAGGAGTAACGGAGGTCATCCAGAGCAAAGTTCGTTTCGCCGCTTCCGCTGTAGCCCCAGACGTTGCCGCCGTCCAAGAACATCAATCCGCGCAGGGTCTTGTCGGCCCCCGGCAGCGGCATCAGGAGTTCCGCGGAGAAAACAAGCTGCTGGTTGCCGCCCAGGTTGTCACCGTTCGTGTCCTTCGGACCCAGGCTTGAGCTTTCGTAGCCTCGCACCGAGCCGATGCCGCCTGCGTAGAAGTTCTTAAAGAACGGATAGCGCTTGTTGCCGTAGCTGTCGCCGTAACCGGCCTGCATGTTGAGGCCCAGCGTCCAGAAGTTCGTGATCGGCAGGTACTGCGTGATCTGATAGGTCGCGCGGTAGTACTGCGTATCGAGGGCCGGCAACGACACTTCCGCGTTAAAGCGCTGATAGCGTCCGCGCGTGGGGGCCAATACATTGTCTCGGCTGTCGCGCGACCAACCTAAAGTCAGAAGCAGTGACTGCGGCTTATCGCCGTACTGATCCACATAGTCCCAGTAGCGCGGAGGCGACGGGTCCGTGCCGCCTCTTAAATCAACCTTCGTCATTTCCCAGCGGGTACCGACGAAGATGCGGTCAAGTTCGGTCACAGGAACACCAAAGCTGATGCCCGCGCCGATCGTTTCGTAGGCAACGTTGGAGACATCGAGCTCATCGAGGTCAACACGCCGGTCGTAGATATCCCAGTTGCGGCTGATCCCTTCGGGCGTGATGTAGGGTTCCGTGAGGCTGAAGGCGTACGTTCTCTGGCTCTTTGAAGTATTCACCTCAATGGAGGTCGACTTACCGGAACCGAAGACGTTGTCCTGGGCAAAGCCCGCGGACAAGATGATGCCGTCGCTGGTGGAGTAACCGGCACCGAGAGAAATCGAACCCGTGGGACGTTCTTTCACGGCAATGTCAAGGTCCACCTGATCGCGCGTGCCCTGCACGGGCTTGGGTTCGGCGGTCACCGAATCGAAGTAGCCGAGACGGTCGATGCGGTCGCGGGAAAGCTTTACTTTGTCGCTGTCAAACCAGGCCGATTCATACTGACGCACTTCACGGCGGATCACGTCGTCACGCGTGCGGGTGTTGCCGGTGATGTTGACGTGGCGCACGTAGGCACGGCGCCCCGGGTCGATCGTATAGACGATTTCGACGGTGTCTTTTTCAGCGTTTGCCACCGGGTTGGGTGTGGCCGTACAGAAGGCGTAGCCGAGCGTCGAGAACTTGTCCACAATCGCCTGGCTGATGTTGTTGACCTTCTCGGCGTTGTAGGTCTCACCCGTTTCAAAAGTCAAAAGCGGCTCAATTTCTTTTTCCAGGCCCAGCATATCGCCCGCAAGCTTCACGCCGCTCACGGTGTACTTCTCACCCTCGGTCATGTTGATGGTGATAAAGACGTCAGCCTTGTTGGGCGCGACCGACACCTGCACGCTGTCGATCTTAAAGTCGAGGTAACCCTGGTTCAGATAAAAGCTTCTGAGGGTTTCAAGGTCGGCTGCGAGCTTTTCGCGGGAATAGAGGTCGCGCCGCGTGTACCAGCTCGACCACTTGTGTTCACTGAGCTGCATCAGGTCCATGAGTTCATCGGCATCAAACAAGTTGTTCCCGACGAAACGGATCTGCTTAATGGAACTTGCGCTTCCCTCGTCCACATTCATCGTGACGCGCACGCGGTTGCGGGGCAACGGTGTCGTGGTGGTGTTCACCTGCACGCCGTAGTAGCCCTTGGAGAGGTACTGACGGCGCATTTCCTGATCGGCCCGGTCAAGCACGGACTGGTCAAAGATGCGGCCTTCAGCCAGGCCCACGTCACGGAGGCTTTTTTCCACGCCGTCCTTATCAAAGGCCTTGATGCCGCTTGTTTCAATGGTGGCGACAGCCGGGCGCTCGGTGATGCGGATCACGATCACGTCGCCGTCGGCACCCACCGAGACGTCACGGAAAAGTCCGGAGCCGTAAAGCGAATGAATGGCTTCGGTACCGCGTTCCGGCGTGTATTCATCGCCCACCCGAAACGGCAGATGGGAAAACACCGTACCCGGTTCGGTTCGCTGAATCCCTTCAACGCGGATGTCGCGGATGGTAAACACCTGTGCGGCCGCAGACACAGCAAATGCCGCGAGCACGGCAACGGCGGCACTGCGCAAGAAAAACTTTTCCGTCATTTATGTTCTTTATTCAATGGAACAAGGCCCGGCGTTGTCGTGAAAAAACGCCGGGAGAAGCGCCCGCAAACCGTGTGGCACGGCTTATCGGGCACAGAAACTGCGTCAGTTTAGCCCGAAGAGGCGCGTTATGTCATTACCCACAGCCAAAACCATCAGCAAAAGAAGCAGAAAAACACCGATTTTCTGCCCCCACTCGGCAACCTGCGGCGCGGGTTTGCGGCCCGTCACCATTTCATACAAATAAAACATGAGGTGTCCGCCGTCGAGAACCGGCACCGGCAGGAGATTTAAAACACCGATGCTGATTGAGATGAGCGCCAGGAAAAGCACATACGGCACAAACCCGTATTGAAGGGTTTGCCCGGCCATATCCCCGATTGCAACGGGTCCGGAAATGCTTTTGACGCTGACGTTTCCGGAAAGCATCCCGGCGACGGAATTCACGGTAAGCCGGATCGTGTCCCAGACCTTCACGCCCCCGATGCCCAAAGCGTCAACCGGCCCCGCGTGTTCAAAGACAAAGTCCCCGACGGAGCCAAGGCTCGCGCCGATGCGGCCGATCGTCTGACCGTTTACGTTCTCGGGGCGCACTTCGGTGACGACGGTGCGCTCAACACCTTCGGGGTTTGTAACCCGCATCTCCAGCGTTTTTCCGGTCTTTGCGCGGATGGCCGTAATCATTGACTGCACGCCCGTGACCGGTTTTCCGTCAAGCGTCAGAACCGTATCGCCGCGGGCAAGTCCCGCAGCCTCCGCTGCCCCGCCCTTTATGACTTCAGCCACTACGACGGCCTGCGTATAGGGCATAAGGCCCAGGTACTCCAGAGGATCGGTCTGGCCGTCACCGTGAAAGGCGGAGAGGTCAAAACGCACGGTGCGCGGCACGCCCCCTTCGGTCGTCACCGTTGCGGGAACGTCGGCTTCGCCCATGTGGTTTAAAAATTCCATCCGCACGGCGTTGCGGGTCTTAACCGAAACGTCTGCGACCCGGGTAACCGAATCACCGGCGTCAATCCGCAATTCATACGCCTGGGTTCCGGCAGGGGGCACGCCCATCTTCCCGGACGGTTCATACGTCCCGAGCATTGCCAAAGCGGCATAAATCAACGCCGCCAGGATGAGGTTCATCGCGGGGCCCGCAAACACCACGGCAAAGCGGCGCCAGACGGACTTGCGGTCAAAGGCATTGGCCCAGTCGGCTTCCGAAAAAGTCTTCCCTTCTTTTAAAAGGTCCTCTTTTTCGGCCGTATCAAGCATCTTGACGTAGCCCCCCAGGGGCCACATCGAAAGCCGCCATTCGCAGCCGCGCTTATCGGGTCTCTTTAAAAGAACCTTACCGAAGCCAAATGAAAACGCGAGGATTTTTACGCCCGCCATGCGGGCGACAATGTAGTGTCCCCATTCGTGAATGACGACAATGATCCCTACCGTGAGGACAAAACCAATGATTCCGAGCATGTTCCCGTCTTAATAGATGGCGGTTGCAGATTGTTGGGTATCAGCGTGATTTCTGAGCGACCCAGCGCTGAGCTCTCTGCCGGGCTTCTTTGTCGGCAGCCAAAATTTCTTCGAGCGACGCGGGCGCCTCACCCTGGAACTTGCTCATCATCACCGAGCAGAGTTTGGCAATGTCGGTGAAACGGATTCTGCCGTCCAGAAACGCCCTTACCCCCACTTCGTTGGCGGCATTTAACACGATCGAGGAAATCCCGCCCATGTTAAGTGCCTCATAGGCGTAGGAAAGCTGCGGGAAGCGCTCGGTGTCGGGCTCTTCAAACGTCAGGGCACTCACTTTTGTGAAGTCGAGGCGGTCCACGCCGCCGTCCAAGCGCTCCGGATACCCCAGACACCAGGCAATGGGCATACACATGTCCGCGGGCCCCATCTGCGCGAGGACCGCACCGTCCCCGTACTGCACCATCGAGTGAATCACCGACTGCGGATGGATGACGGTGCGGATACGCTCCGCAGGGACCCCGAACAAGTGATGCGCTTCAATGACTTCAAGCCCCTTATTCATGAGGGTTGCCGAGTCAATGGAAATTTTGGCGCCCATGTGCCATGTGGGGTGAGCCAAGGCCATTTCCGGGGTCACCTCCGAGAGGTCCAGGGACTTCTGATGGTGAAAGGGGCCCCCTGAGCAGGTAAGCCAAATGACGGCGTCACGTTTGGCCTCGTCGTCAGCCGATGCCAGGCACTGCGCTACCGCATTGTGTTCACTGTCAACAGGCAAAAGGAGCGCCTTATTCTCACGCACGGTCTGCATGAGAAGCTCCCCTCCGCACACCACGCTTTCTTTGTTGGCAAGTAAAAGGCGCTTTCCTGCCTTGGCCGCCGCAAAGCTCGGCGCAACGCCCGCGGCACCCACCACGGCCTGCACCACGACGTCCACATCCTGCATCGCGGCAATATCGCTGATCGCGTCAGCGCCCGCCGCCACGCTCACGCCGGTGATGCCGAGTTTGCGCATCTCCTCAACAAGGGCCTTATAGCGAGATTCATCGGCAATTGCGACGATATAGGGACGCCAAACGCTTGCAAGCTGCGCGAGCTTTTCCACGTTGGACCCTGCAGTAAGCGCAAACACTCGGTAGCGCTCCTGATAGCGGGAGATAACTTCAAGCGCGCTGCGGCCGATCGAACCGGTAGCGCCCAAAACGGCGATGTTTGTCAGTGACGTCATAGATGGGAGGAGCCTTCAGACCTCTTGGTCCTGCCGGCCCCTGAGACAACCGCAGTGAAAGTTGCGGAGCGGGTACATTGTAGACGATGCGGCCGAGCGATAATTTCCTTAAAAATCAAAGGCAGTTTCCAGCAAAGCATTGAAAGTTAGAATTTCAAAGGCGCTCTGACTTCTCCGGAAGGAAGCCTTTTGGGAATACCGCAAGCAAAGCCGGCACCGGGCGGATTTCCGTTCTCGCTACCTGCCCTCGTCTTATGCTTTAAGCCTCAGATACTCCGGCACCGAAAGCACAATCCGCCCGTCGATGCGCTCGACAAAGTCCGTGCGCTTTTCACCGTAGTCCGAGTCATTTAACACCACGCGGATGGCGTTAAGCCGTGCACGGCGCTTATCATCACTGCGGATAATGGTCCAGGGTGCGTAAGGCGCTTCCGTCGTGCGGAACATTCGTTCAATTGCGGCGGTGTATTCGTCCCACTTGTCAAGCGACGCCAAATCCACGGGCGAAAGCTTCCAGCGGCGCAGCGGATCGATCTTGCGCTGCTTAAACCGGCGCTTCTGTTCCTTACGGCCCACATCAAGCCAAAACTTAAAAAGCTGGATGCCGTTATCGACGAGGCTCTTTTCAAAGTTCAGAACTTCCCGTAAAAAGAGCTCGGTCTGCTCCTTGGTGCAAAAGCCCATGACGGGTTCCACCACGGCCCGGTTGTACCAGGAGCGGTCAAAAAAGACGATTTCCCCGGGGCTCGGGAGTTGATTGACGTACCGCTGAAAGAACCACTGTCCCTTTTCGGCGTCCGTGGGTTTAGCCAGAGCCACGATGCGCGCGCCGCGCGGATTCATGTTTTCCACGAAGCGCTGAATGGTGCCTCCCTTACCTGCGGCGTCACGGCCCTCAAAAAGGATGATTACCTTCTTGCCCTTTTCCTTCACGTCCTTCTGCAGTTTCAGAAGCTCAATCTGAAGCCCGTAGAGCTCTTCTTCGTAAAGGTCGTTGTCGTAGCCGTTCGCATAGGGATAAGCGCCTTCAGCGGCTTGAGGGACCAGATCGTTCATGTGCTCGAGAACTTTGCCCGTTTCTTCAAACCGTTTGGCAGCCTCCCGCGCAATGAGGTCATGCAGGACCTTATCGCGCGTCTCAGGCGGAAAGCGCGCGGTGATTGTCTCTGCGAGTGTCGCGGGCTCAGCGGCGAACCCCGCCCCCGCGAGGCTCTTTAAGAGGCGTTTAACGGCTTGGGCGCCGTCGTCTTTGGCATCAATCACGGCCACGCGGTCGATTTCCTCAGTGAGGTGCTTTTCTTTGTCTTCCGTCTTTTTGGCCATGGTCTGTCTCCGGATATAAGTCCTCAGGACGATTTCTTGAGTGTAATTAAAGTCACCTCACCCGTGGTGCCGATTCGCAAAGGAAAACCGTTCCAGAGGTAGGTGCCCTGATTAATGTAGAGCCTGAGATTTCCGGCACCCGTTTCGGCTGCCGGGATGTTGTAGAGGCCTTTCAAAAGCCCCGCGTTAAGGCGCTCCGTCACAAACGCAATGCCGGGCGCCTGCCCGCCGTGCGTGTGGCCGCTAAGCTGCAGGTCAACGCCACGGCCCGCGACCTTAAAGGCGAGCTTGGGCTGGTGCGCAAGCAGCAAAACCGTTGCGTCGGGCGAACCGAAAAGCGCTTTCTCAAGGTTCGGCAGTTCCCGGCCGAAACGCGCGGCCATGGGGTCTGTGAGCCCTGCGACCACCAAAGGCGTCCCCTTTACATCTATAACGCCGTGAGCATTCCAAAGCATCCTTACGCCGAGTTTGGGGAAAAGTTCCCGCCACCCCGCGTAATCCGTGTAGTGCTCATGATTGCCGTCAACGCCCCACACACCGTAGGGAGCCCGAAGATCCTTTAAAGCCTGCATCACAGGCGCCAGGTGCGCGGCCGTACCGTCCGCAAAATCTCCGGTGAGCGCAATAAGGTCGGGCTTAAGAGCATTCACCGCCGCCACAGCCTTTTCAAGGCGCTTTCCGGTAATCAGCGAACTCACGTGAAGGTCAGAAACCTGTGCAACCGAGAAGCCGTCCAACGCTCCCGGCAACCCGTCAACGGCAATCTCCACCCGCACGACTTCGGGCGCGGCAAGCGCCCGCCATTCGCCCCAGGCAGTGGCAAAAACAGCCACGGCGGCAATCACGGCCGCAAGGGACTTAATTTTTGCCAGCCGATTAAAGGGAAGCCCCGGCGCAATGCGAAGAAAAAGCGAGACGACTTCGCGCAAAGCGGTCAACGCCGCCGCGCAGACCACCGTGAGTTCGAGGTAGTCCCCGATGACCATCACAGCTTCCGGCAACACCGGCGCCACCATGGAGCCCCCGACTACAACCACAACACTCGGGAAAAGGGCACCCGCTGCCAAAAGAACGGCCCAGAACACGCGCCACCTGAGGCTTACCGTCACGGGCCACACCGCCCGAAAAAAGACAAAGAGCGCCAATAGCGGCAGGATCACAGCAAAGCGCATAACTTAATGCACCTCGCGGAAAAGGGCTGCGGGAATCGAAAGCCGTACGGCCGTGCCGTGCGGGAAGACCGAAGCGTCCACCGGGCCGATTGCCACGCTCGCACCGATCTTTTCCGCGCGCTCGCGCATGATGTTCATGCCGACGTGGCGTTTGCCGCGCTGCTTTAAGAGTTCCATATCAATGCCGCAGCCATTATCCATGACGGTCAGCGTAAAGTCAGCGCGGCTGTCGATGACGATTCTCACGTCCGTGGCGTGCGAGTGCTTGCGCACGTTGGCCAAAGCTTCCTGCATGATGAAAATCACCTGCAGCTGCTGCTTGTCGGTGAGGTTCGGTTCCTTGCCTTCCGAGATAATCTGGGCCTTGAGTTTGGTCTGAATCTCAAAGCGTTCAATCGCGGTCGCAATTGCTGCGGCAAAGCTTTCCTTATGAAGCCGCTCGCGGAAGTTCAGCAACAGCTCACGGACGTCTTCGTAGCACTCCTGCACGCCGGTGCGGATCTGTGCGACGGTGTCGTTCACAAGCGCCTTATCGTCGTTTTTAAGGCCGCTTTCAAGTAACTGCACCTGAATGTTTAAAAACGACAAAGACTGAGCGATCGAATCGTGCAGCCCCTGCGCCATGAGCGTGCGCTCCTGCACGACCGCGTACTGCTGGTCGCGGGCAATGAGGCGGATATTGTCAATGGCAACCCCAAGGTGCGAACCGAAACTCTCATAGAGCCGGTAGTTTTGTGCCGCCAGCTGCTTCGTTTCGTCGTAGCACAAGAGAAAAATCCCGAGGTTTTTGGTGCCGCTTCGGATATGGAAAACGTAGGTCGTGCGGATTCGCGGACTCGTGCCTTCGGTCTCCCGCAGAGACGTCAGAAAATCAGCCGGCGTCTCGGGCGTCACGCGAAGCGGCAGGTCCGCCTCCATCGCGTTTTTAAGCTGCACGAGAGGCAGAGGCTTCGCCGCCCACCGGGAAAAAAGCGCTTCCGGCAGGCCGCTGCCGGCCGCAAGTTCCAGGGTCTTTGTCTTTTCGTTCAGCAAAAAGACCGCGCAGCCCGAGGCATTCGTGAAGTGCATTAGCCGCGCCGTAAAGCCTTCGCAGATCTCATCCACGCTGTGCTGACGCCCGAGGTAAGAAGACAACTCATAAAGCTGCGCAAGATTGCGGTTTTTTTCTTCAACAGCCTGCGTTTTTTCGGTGACCTTGCCTTCAAGGTTTTCCACGAGGTCTTCAAGGCGCCCGGCCATCGCGTTAAAGCCCTGGCCGATACGCTCAAACTCTTCGCTTGTGGGTTCCGGGTTCACCCGCGTGGAAAGATTTCCCCTCGTGACGCTTTCAATCCCGCGCCGCAGGGCTTCCGTGGGACGGATCACCCAGCGCAGTAGCAGGGCCATGATCACAAAGAGACTTCCCACCGCAAGCACAATGATCGCAAGCTGAATCCACCGCTGGTAGCTCATCAGTACCGTGCGGCTTTTTTCCAGATACTGCTGCAGCTGCGTGAGCTCCGTGAGAATCGTCGTGAGGCGCTTGGGGTCAACTGCCGTTCCGTTTAAATGCGCATCGGTAAAAAGCGGGAGTACCGTGCCGATCCATTCGCGGTTAATGCGCACCACACGGCCGGTGACGGCCTCATCGCGCCAAATCGCGGAATTAAGCCACTCGTCGCCCTGCTCCATTTTCTCGAGATCCTCGGCAAAACGGCGCACGGCGCTCTGATAAAGGGCATCAGACGCGGTGTCGTTGACGGCAGCGTTCACCTGATACACCCCGGTCTTCATGCTTTCCACCCGGTTGATGACGGTGGAACTCGCTTCCATCTGCCAGCCCAGCACCACGGTGTATCCGAGGCACATACTGATAAAGGACACCCAAAGCATGGTGAGCGCCAGAAGGCGCAGCGAAAGCGACCGAAACAACCCTTTGACGCGCTTGGGATAAAGTGACTCCATCTCTTATACCGTTTAGAAAAGTGTGGGTTCAGGCTCTTCTTCCTGCGCGGCGGCCTCCCCGCCGCCGGCGGCTTGGGTCGGGATGGCAGAGAGCATCTGCGCGGCAAAGCGGATCGGAAGCGGCCGGCCCTTACGCGCCCTGTGCCCGAACTGCTGCTGCCAGTCGGCCTTCACCAGTGTCTTCTGACGCACCGTGCTGCGGCCCTTGCCGCTTACGATGCAGCCTGTGTCGCCTGCGGTCAGCACGGCGAGCAGCTTTTCACCGGGGTTAAGGTCCATGAGGATCACACCCTTGCCGCCGCCACGGAGTTCCCTTAATTCCGAGAGGTCAAACACGAGAAGCCGGCCTTCACCGGAAAGGCACGCGAGGTACGGCGTCTCTTTACCGATCACCTGCGGCACAAGCAGCTTGGCGCCCTCATCGGGCCTCATAAAGGCTTTGCCGCTTCTCACGCGCGCAAAGAGATCTGACAGACGGCACTTCAGCCCAAAACCGTTGTCGGTCGCAAAGACAACACCCTCTTCGCCTTTACCGGCAAGGTACCCCACAATCTCGGTCTTTGCGTCAATATCAAAGAAACTTGTGAGCGGCAGGCCGTCACCGCGGGCTCCGGGCAATTGCGCCACCGGCGTCGAATACGTGCGGCCGTCGGAAGCAACCGCAACAAGCGTATCGGTCGTCATGCATTCCAAGGAGACCAAGAGGTCGTCGCCCACCTTGAAGTTCATGAGGGACGCATCATGCCCGTGGCCGGTGCGCGAGCGCACAAAGCCCTTCTGGGAAATCACCACCGTCACAGGGTCGTTGGTGACCACCTGCTCGACCACCGCTTTTTTGGCGGCTTCAACAAGCGTTCTGCGCTCGTCCCCGAAGGCCTTCACGGCTTCCTTGGTTTCCTTGGCAATCAGGCGTTTCAGAACCTTTTCGTCGCCCAGAATTTTCTCGAGTTCGGCCTTCTCGGCTTCAAGCGTCTTGATTTCTTTGAGGATGCGCTCGTACTCGAGGTTTGCGATCTGTCTTAAGCGCAGGTCAAGGATGTCGGCAACCTGTTCCTCAGAAAGCTTAAATTCCTTCGCAAGCACCTCAGCCGGCTTTTCTTCAAACCGGATGATTTCAATCACGCGCTCGATGTTGTCGCAGCAGATGACGCGACCCTGAAGGATGTGAAGCCGCGCAAGCACCTTTTTAAGCCTTGCGTCCGTGCGGGCGCGCACAATCCCCATGCGGGCGTTCACCCATTCCGAGAGCACTGTTCTCAGGCCCTTTTGCGCGGGACGCCCGTCGGTTCCGATCATCACGAGGTTAATCGGGGCGTTGGATTCAAGCGACGTCTGCGCAAGCAAGGTATTCACAAAGAGATCACGGTCAATGCGCGAGGTCTTCGGTTCAAACACGAGCCGCACGGGCTCGTCTTTGCTGCATTCGTTTCTGACGCGCTCCAGAACCGCGAGCATCGCGCTCTTTGTCTGCTGCTGATCGGCTGTGAGCGCTTTTTTGCCGGCTTTGGGTTTGGGATTGGTGATTTCCTCGATTTCCGAGAGCACGCCTTCGGCGCTTGCCGCCGGCGGCAGTTCATCAATCACAAGCTGCCACTGCCCGCGCTGCAGGTCTTCAAAGTGGTAGCGCGCCCGCACGCGAAAGCTCCCTCGACCCGATGCATAAGCTGCGCGGATTTCCGCGGGCGACGTGATGATCTGACCGCCCCCCGGGAAGTCCGGCGCCGGAATCTTTTCCAAAATGTCGTCTAACGTCGCATCGGGGTGCGCTAAAAGAAGCAATACGGCGTCTGCGACCTCCGTGAGGTTGTGCGGCGGAATTTCCGTTGCCATACCCACGGCGATGCCGCTTGCGCCGTTTAACAGCAGCAGCGGAAGCTTTGCCGGCAGCACCGCCGGTTCCTTCAAGGTGCCGTCGTAGTTGGAAAGAAACTCCACGTCCTCGCTGTCGATTTCGTCCAAAAGCAGCGACGCCGCTTTCTGAAGCCTCACTTCGGTGTAACGCATGGCAGCCGGCCCGTCCCCGTCGCGACTGCCGAAATTGCCCTTACCGTCAACGAGGGGATAGCGCATCGAGAAAGGCTGCGCCATTCGCACCATCGCGTCATAGGCCGCCTGATCGCCGTGGGGATGGTATTTACCGATCACATCGCCCACCACGCGGGCGCTTTTTGAAAAGCGGTCCGAGGCGGTTAAGTGCAGCCGCTGCATCGCGTAAAGAATACGGCGCTGCACGGGCTTCATGCCGTCAACAACGTCGGGCAGAGCACGGCTTTTCACAACCGACAGGGCGTACTCGAGATAGGCGCGTGCCGCGTAGTGCGCAAGCGTCAATTCATCTGCATCGGTTTCTTTAGGCGGCAGGTCGCCTGCAAGCGCCGCAGGCAGCAGATTCTTTTTCTCAGCGGGAGCCTCGCTTTCGCCGGCTTCACCATCCTGAGGCGCTGCATCAGAAGTTTCGGAAGCCTGATCAGCCTCCGGCGTTTCCTTGCCCTCCTCGGTCGCATCAGGAGCCGCGTCCTTCACCTTTTCTTCCGGGAAAAGTTCTGTCGTCACGTTTTTGCCGTCTGTTGCCTTGGCCATAAAAATTACCGTCTGTCCGTCAAGAAAAAGATTGCGCCCGTGCGGTCCCGGCCGTCTTCTTCAGAGAACAACCGGAAAGAACCGCAAACATTTGATTTTAACTCAGGAAAGTACTGCTTTTTCGGGCAAAAACTTTGACAAAGCCCGCGCAAAAGCACCTAATAGTTGTCCCTACCGTCGAGATCATCGTCATGAACCGTGTCGGACACGTCCTTTGCCTCACTTTCCGGCAAAGCGGCCGCATCAGCCTCTCCCGCGTTTAAATCCCTGAGCCGGCGGTTCATGACGTTGGTGCGGGTTCTGAGTTTGGTAAGGTCGCCCGTGACGCCTTCAATGCGTTTTTCCACTTTGGCAACCGCCTCATTAAAGCGCTCAAATTCGGTTTTAACGACTGCCAGAAGCCGCCAGACTTCCGCACTTTTTTCTTCGACGGCCAAGGTCCTGAAACCCATCTGCAGGCTGTTGATAAGTGCCGCCAAAACCGTGGGGCCTGCGACCGTCACCCGCACTTCCCGCTGAATCCGCTCCATGAGCCCCGGGCACTTCAAAACCTCAGCCCAGAGACTCTCAGCCGGGAGGTAAAGCACCGCAAATTCCGTCGTATACGGGACCTCCACGTACTTCTCATGAATCTTTCGGGCTTCAAGCAGTATCCGGTTATAAAGCGCCTTGCGGGCCGCTTCCGCCGCAGCTGCGTCCCCGTCTTCCGTTGCCTGCGTGAGCCGCTCATAGTCTTCCAGAGGAAACTTCGCGTCAATCGGCAGCCACACGGTTTCACCGGTTGTTCTTCCGGGAAGCTTCACGGCAAATTCCACGCGCTCAGAACTTTTCGGGCGCGTTGCGACGTTGACCGTATACTGCTCGGGCGTTAAGAGTTCCTCAAGAATCATTCCGAGTTGCACTTCACCGAACGTGCCCCGGGTTTTGACGTTGGTGAGTACCCGCCTTAACCCCTCAACGTTACTTGCCATCTCGCGCATTTCGCCCAAACCACGGTGTACGGCGGAGAGCTGATCTTCCACGGTCTTAAAGCTTGCGGTAAGGCGCGTTGCGAGCGTCTCCTGCAGTTTCTCCTCGACCGTCGCGCGCATCGCTTCAAGCGCACGGGCGTTGGTGTCGTTAAGCGTCCGCGCCTCGCGTCTTGCTTCTTCCTGAAAGGTGCTCATGGACCGGGCCACTGCCGAGAGCCCCTCGTTTTGGGTGCGCGTAAGGCCCTCAAGGGTTTGCCTCAGTTCCGTCTGCAGACTTCTGTCACGCTCAGCGGCAAAGGCCTGGCTTCTTGCGAGGGTATCAGACAAAAACTGTGCCGTGCGGTTTTGGGCGTCATTCATGCGCTCGCAGGACGCAAGCACATCACTTCTCACGCCGTTAACCTGCACGGTAAGCCCTGCCGCCGTCTCGTGCGTGCGGCGCTCAAGCGCGGCGATAAAAGTCTCTTCAAAGGCTTCGCGCCCGCGCTTTTCCCGCGCCTGCCCCGCGAGAATAAAGCCCGCAAGGACAATGACGAGCACCAGCAGCGCCGCAAGAATCCCGACGAGAAAAACCGCATTGGTGTTTAAAAAAGCCGCTACCCCTGTCATAGTGCCTGATCTTTGAAAAAGTACGGCACGAAGCTTAACAGGCAGAAACGAAACGGGCCCGGTTTCGTTTATCGAAAGTCCGGGCCCGCGCGTTGGGTTAAAGCGTACTGCTGTTAAGAGGCAAGCAGCGCATTCATCTCACGGATAAAGCCGTTGGGATCAGCAAGCGTCCCCTGCTCGGCCAAAACCGCCTGATCAAGGATCACCTTGGCCCAGCGCTCAAACGCCGCGTCGTCACCGGCCGCCGCCTTCTGCACCAGAGGATGATTGACGTTCACTTCCAAAATGTAGCGGGCCTGCGGCACGGGCTGGCCCGCCGCCTCAAACATGCGGCGCATCTGAGCCGAAATAAACGCCCCGTTTTCAGCCACCACGCAGCTCGGGGAATCTGTGAGGCGCGTTGCGGCGCGCACGTCAACGACCTTGTTACCGAGGGCCTTCTTAAAGCGTTCAACCAGGGGTTTGGCTTTTTCAGCCGCTTCTTTTTCCTTGGCCTCGTCCTTTTTGTCAGCGAGTTCCCCGAGTTCGAGGTCTGAGCTTGTCACCGAGACAAAGGCCTTGCCCTCGTACTCAAAGAGGTTCCCCATGAGCCACTCGTCGATCCGCTCCCACATGAGAAGCACTTCGATGCCTTTTTTCTTAAGCTCTTCAAGGTAGGGCGACGTCTCCGCCGTCTGCCGGCTGGTGGCCACGAGGTAATAAATCTTGTCCTGACCCTTGGGCATACGGGCAACGTAGTCGGCCAAACTCACGTCCTCACTGCCCGTGCCGGCCTTCGTTGAGGCAAAGCGCATGAGCTTCATGAGCGTGCCGCGGTTGGCGGGATCCTCAACGGGGCCTTCCTTCAGAACGCGCCCGAACGTCTTCCAGAAGGCGGCGTACTTCGCGGGATCGTCCTTGGCAAGCTTTTCAAGCATTGTGAGCACGCGGTGCGTGAGCGCTTTCTTCAATTTCTGCGTCACGGCCGTTTCCTGCAGCATTTCACGCGAAACGTTGAGGGGAAGGTCGTTCGTGTCCACAAGCCCGCGCACAAAGCGCAGGTAGTGCGGCAGGAACTGCTCGGCTTCATCCATGATGAAGACGCGCTGCACAAAAAGTTTGAGCCCGTGCTCGGCATCACGGTTAAAGAGGTCCCACGGGGCTTCCGTCGGAATGTAAAGAAGCGACGTGTACTCAAGCTCCCCTTCGACCTTGTTGTGGCTCCAGACCAAAGGATCGTCGTAGGCGTGCGTCAGGTGCCTATAAAACTCCTTGTACTGCTCGTCCTTTACGTCGCGCGGGTTGATCGTCCAGAGGGCCTTGGCGTCGTTAACCTGCACCCACTCAAATACCGGTGCCGCAGGCTTTTCCCCTTCTTTCGGGGTTTCAGCCGTCTTTTCCTTCCAGAGATAAACAGGTACGGCGATGTGATCCGAATACTTCGTGATCGCTGTTTCCAGAACCCAGGCATCCAAAAACTTCTGCGCATCCGCCTTCAGATGCAGCACTATGTCTGTGCCGCGCTCCTTGCGGTCAATTCTTTCAGCCGTATAGGTGCCCAAGCCTTCACTTTCCCAGCAGACGCCTTCGTTTTGAGCAGCCTTTGCCGAGCGCGAGTAAACCGTTACTTTATCGGCGACAATAAAGGCCGAATAAAAGCCGACGCCAAAGCGCCCGATCAACTGCGAGTCCTTGGCGGCGTCGCCGGAGAGCGACTTAAAGAATTCATCGGTACCGGACTTGGCGATGGTGCCCAAGTGTTCCTGCGCCTCTTCCACCGTCATGCCGATGCCGTTATCGGAAATCGTCAGCGTTCCCGCATCCTTATCGGCCTTCACGCGGATTCTGAGGATCGGATCGTCGCCCAGAAGCTTTTGGTCGGTAAGCGACAGAAAGTGCAGCTTATCCAAGGCGTCCGAGGCGTTGGAAATGAGTTCCCTCAGAAAGACTTCTTTATTGGAGTAAAGCGAATTGGCGAGAAGATCAAGTAGTTTTGCGACTTCGGTCTGAAAACCGTGCAACTGTGCTGCCATGGTGAATGTGTCTCCGAAAAACAAACGGGCGCAAACGCATTGCGCCGATCAATGATTGCTCGTATTTGGGGACGGTCCCGGTGAGTTTCAAGTTACAAAAACGCCGCAAAACACAACGGGGTCTCTTAAGAAACCCACAGGTTTTGCGGCGTCTGCGGCCGGATACGTGATTGTCCAGCCCTTGATGCAAAATTACTTCGCGGCAGCCTTCGCGGCCTTCGTCGCCTTGGCGGGGGCTTCCTCCTTGCGGATGAGGCTCACAACGTCACAGGCGGAGACGTCCTTGAGGCGAATCAGCACAACGCGGGCGCCCTGGAAGAGGAAGTTGCCGTCCTTCTTATCCTTTTCGCTCAGAGCCTTCAGAAAGGTTTCGATTTGGGGATTGAGGATTTCAGGTTTTTCCGCGTTAAACGGAATCACGATGTTCTGACCGCCTTCCAGAAAAACGGTGAGCTGCTGAATAACCTCCGTCATTTTCTTATAGTCCTTTTTAAGAGTCAGTCCTTCTCGCCCGAATGCTTCACATCGCCGGCCGTGATCTAGGGGGTGCGGCTTTTTTGCTGAGCCTCTTGCCCGTCTTCAATCGAGCCTGGAACATATAGATCCGAACGCTTGGGGGAGAAAATCTGTTGTTTTCCGGTCGGCTTCTCGGGAATTTCGGGCACGGGAGCCGCGGTTTTTCCCTTCGGAACCAGCCGGAAAAGTACTTCATCGCTACGAATCATACCCAAACGCATGCGGGCGCGCTCGCTTACGGCGCCGCTGCCGCTTTCGAGTGACTCGATTTCGGCGGCAGCTGCATCGTTTTCGGCACGCAACCGGTCGTTGGCGGCGCGCACACTTGCGAGCTCCGCCTCCAGAGCCTGCATTCTTAATACGCCCCCCTTGCCGAACCAGAGCGGCCACTGAATCGCGACCGCGAGGATAAAGACAAGGAGGTAAATCAAATGCCGCAACGACACGGTGAAAGTATCAGTCCGTCAGTTACTTCTTAATGCAGTAAAAAGCGCTTTTACCCGGGTAGACCGCGCAGTCGCCCAAGCGCTCTTCGATACGAAGGAGCTGATTGTACTTGGCCATACGGTCAGAGCGCGACATACTGCCCGTCTTGATCTGACCGGCATTAAGCCCCACGGCGATGTCGGCAATCGTGCTGTCTTCGGTTTCGCCCGAACGGTGCGAGACGACGGCGGTATAGCCCGCGCGCTTTGCCATTTCAATCGCTTCAAAGGTTTCGGTGAGCGTACCGATCTGGTTCACCTTAATGAGGATCGAATTGGCAACACCCTTTTCGATCCCTTCCTTCAGAATCTTGGGGTTGGTGACAAAAAGATCATCACCCACAAGCTGCACACGGTCGCCAAGCTTCTCGGTGAGCATCTTCCAGCCTTCCCAGTCGCCTTCGGCCATACCGTCTTCGATGCTGATGATCGGGTACTTATTGACCCAACCTTCGAGCACGCCGGCCCATTCTTCGGCGGTCATTGCCTTGCCGCCGCTCTTTTTCATCACGTACTTGCCGTTATCGAAGAATTCGCTCGAGGCGCAGTCAAGGCCGATCATGATGTCCTTGCCCGGCTCAAAACCAGCTTGCTTCACCGCTTCAAGGATGAGTTCGATCGCTTCCTCGTGGCTTTCGCACTTCGGGGCAAAGCCGCCTTCATCGCCCACGGCCGTACTCATGCCGCGGCTGTTGATGATTTTCTTTAAGGTGTGGAAGGTTTCCGCGCCGTAGCGGAGCGCCTCCTTAAAGCTCGGAGCCCCCACCGGAATGATCATGAATTCCTGCAGGTCGAGGTTGTTGTTGGCGTGCGCGCCGCCGTTAATGACGTTCATCATCGGTACCGGCATCTGAACAGCACCCATGCCGCCGAAGTAGCGGAAAAGCGGAAGCCCCGACTCCTCGGCTGCGGCCCGCGCCACGGCCATCGAAACCGCGAGAATGGCGTTGGCGCCGAGACGGCCCTTGTTTTCCGTACCGTCAAGTTCAATCATCGTGCGGTCGATAAAGGCATGATCGCTAGCTTCACTGCCGAGAATGGCGTCGGCGATTTCGCCGTTCACGTTCTCAACGGCCTTTAACACACCCTTGCCGCCGTAGCGCTTCTTGTCGCCGTCGCGCAGTTCAATCGCTTCGCGGATGCCGGTGGAGGCTCCGGACGGAACCGCCGCGCGGGCCATCGTGCCGCTTTCAAGGTACACATCACACTCAACGGTGGGATTGCCGCGGCTGTCAAGAATTTCGCGGGCAACGATATCGATAATAGAACTCATAAAGACGAATCCTTACTAGATCAGGTTAAAAGTTTTCTTCGAGGAAGGGCTTGGCCTTCACTATTTTGTCAATGGCCGTGAGGCTTTCCAAAAGGGCCGGCATTTTCGCGAGCGGCACGGCGTTGGGGCCGTCGCTTTTGGCGCACGCCGGATCCGGATGCGTTTCCATAAACAGGCCGTCCACGCCCACCGCAACCGCGGCGCGCGCAAGCACCGGCACAAAGCGACGGTCACCGCCCGAACACGTGCCGTTGCCGCCCGGAAGCTGCACCGAGTGCGTGGCGTCAAAAACGACGGGGGCCTTGGTTTCGCGCATGATCGCAAGGCTTCGCATGTCGCTTACGAGATTACCGTAACCGAAACTCGCACCGCGCTCGCACACGCAGAAGCGGTCGGGATCCAGGCCCGCTTCCTCAGCCGCATGACGGGCCTTGGCGACAACGTTTACCATATCGTGGGGCGCGAGAAACTGCCCCTTTTTGATGTTTACGGGTTTTCCGCTTTTGGCGCAGGCGCGGATAAAGTCCGTCTGCCGGCAAAGAAAGGCCGGCGTCTGCAGGACGTCAACGACGTCGGCCACTTCCGGAACTTCGGCTTCGGTGTGAACGTCGGTTAAAACCGGCACACCGATTTTTTCGCGCACTTGCGCAAGAATCCTCAGCCCCTCGGCCATCCCCGGACCGCGGAAACTCGTGTCGGAGGTACGGTTAGCCTTGTCAAAACTGGCCTTAAAGATGTAGGGAATACCGAGCCTGCCGGTGACCTCCTTCATAAACCCGGCGATTTCCATCACCATCGCTTCGCTTTCAATCACGCAGGGACCGGCAATGAGGAAAAAGGGGCGCCGGCCGCCCGTTTCAAATCCGCAGAGCTTCACGGGGTAACCTCTTCAAGTATCAAAAGCGGCCGCGGCACCATGCGTACCGTGACCGCTTCGGGTTAAAACTTACTTGTCGCCAAAGCCTTCGTGAGAAGCCTTGTAGTCAATCGCCGCCTTCACAAACGCTTCAAAAAGCGGGTGACCGGTGCGGGGGTTTGACGTAAATTCCGGGTGGAACTGCACTCCGAAGAAGAACGGATGGTCCTTTAATTCCATCATTTCAGGCAGGTGCTCGGTCGGGGTCCTCGCCGAAATCGTCATGCCGTGCGCCTCAAACTGCGAAACGTAGGCGTTGTTGACTTCGTAGCGGTGGCGGTGACGTTCGCAGACCGTGTCGCCGTAAATCTTCTGCGCAAGCGTCCCGGGTTCAACGGGCACGCGCTGGCTCCCGAGGCGCAGCGTCCCGCCCAGGTCACTTTTTTCATCGCGGTGCTCGATGCGGCCGGACTGATCGCGCCACTCAGTGATGAGCGCCACCACCGGGTGCGGCGTATCGACATCAAATTCGGTGGAATTGGCGCCGCCCAAACCGCAGACGTGACGGGCAAATTCAATGACCGCTGTCTGCATGCCGAGACAGATACCCAAAAACGGAATCTTGTTGACGCGGGCGTATTCGATCGCCTTAATCATGCCCTCGGTGCCGCGCTTACCGAAGCCCCCGGGAACGAGCACGGCGTCAACGCCCTTCAGGGAGTCCGTACCTTCCTTTTCAAGCTGTTCGGCGTCCACCCACCGGGTCTTCACGCGGGTTTCGGTGCGGATACCGGCGTGCGTGAGCGCTTCGTTGAGGCTCTTATAGCTGTCGGCGTAATCGACGTACTTGCCCACCATGCCGATCACGACTTCGCGCTTGGGCTCCTTAATGCGGCGCACGATTTCTTGCCAGACGGAGAGGTTCGCGGGCGGCGTATTAAGACCGAGCTTTTCACAGACGATGTCGTCCATGCGCTGCGCATGCAGCATGAGGGGCACTTCGTAAATGGTCTTGGCGTCGGTGACGCTGATCACGCAGTCCATCGGGACGTTGCAGAAGAGAGCGATCTTGGCGCGTTCGCTTTCGGGAATGTCGCGTTCGGCGCGGCAAAGCAGGAGATCGGGGTACACACCCTCTTCTCTGAGCTTTTGCACGGAGTGCTGCGTGGGCTTGGTTTTGAGTTCCCCGGCAGCGGCCACATACGGGCACAGCGTCAGATGCACAAAGCAGGCGTTGCCGCGGCCCACACGGAAACTCATCTGGCGCACCGCCTCAACGAAAGGCAGCGACTCAATGTCGCCCACCGTGCCGCCGATTTCCACAACGGCGACGTCACACTGTCCGCCGCAGGAATTTTTGGCTCCGCGCTGGATGAATTCCTGGATTTCGTTGGTGATGTGGGGAATCACCTGAACGGTCTTGCCGAGGTATTCGCCGCGGCGTTCCTTCTCAAGAACGCTCTTATAGATCTGACCGGTCGTGAAGTTGTTATAGCGGTGCATCTTCGAGGAGATGAAACGCTCATAGTGGCCGAGGTCAAGGTCGGTTTCCGCCCCGTCTTCGGTCACAAACACTTCACCGTGCTGAAACGGGCTCATCGTGCCCGGATCCACGTTGATGTACGGATCAAGCTTGATCATCGTCACCTTGAGTCCGCGGGACTCCAGAAGTGCCGCCAAAGAAGCGGCGGCGATGCCTTTACCCAAACTGGAGACAACGCCGCCGGTCACGAATACATATTTAGTCATTCTCTTTTCGCTCGCCAGGTACAAAAACTGCACGCACAAAAAGCGGCCGCATGCCCGCCTATTCGTCCGCACGGTCCTTGAGAAGTGTTATTGGGCGAATTATATAGACAGAGAGGTTCAGTTTCAGTGTTCTTTTTGCGGATGCCAGGAAGAATCAGTTCCTGCTACCGGCGTTGTATCAAAGTTTGCCATGCTTTTTGAGCCAGAAGCCGTACAAAACTCCTCCTATGCCGATAGCGCCGACGAACAAAACGGCGATCAGACAACCCACGATCGGAGGCATAACCGAACCTCAAAAATTTGTCGCTGCCAGCGTCCATTGCTCACGGGATTCACCTTTGTTAACGATCATTAATGTTTACTGTCCGTTATTTTGATGATTAAATCCCGCGCAAACCCACTTGCTTAATGATCAATTGATCATCAATAACCATCAGATAACATACATTAAGCATTAATTCATGCAAAACATTTTCAAATTATGCATCATGTATGTTATGCGTGTATGTTATCGCCCGAACCTTGGACAATTTTAACGGCGCTGTTGTCTCTATACTCCGCTTGCCAGACACACCAATACCCACCACTTCCATGCGCAACGCCTTTATTGCCCTGCATGTCTCGATTCTTTTAGCCGGCTGGACCGGTGTGTTCGGCAAGCTGATTGAGCTCACCCCTTTCATGATTGTCTTCTGGCGCGTGGTGATCGGGGGTTCCGTGCTTCTGGGCATTGTCCTTGCGGTAAAACGCCTTGAAAAGTGCTCGGCAAAGGACATCACGCGTTTTATGCTGCTCGGCGCTTTTCTTGCGCTGCAGTGGATGCTTTTTTACGCCGCCATTAAGGCCAGTAACGTGAGTATCGGCGTACTGAGTTTTTCAACAGTCGGATTTTTCACCGCAATCTTTGAGCCGCTTTTGGAAAGAAAACGGATTTCACTGAAAGAAATCGGCTTTTCGATGCTCACGATTTTGGGCATCGCGCTCATCTTTCACTTTGACTCGCGCTACCGGCTGGGGCTTTTCTACGGGGTGCTAAGCGCCGCGGGTGCAGCTTTGATCGCCATCTTCATGAAGTCCTTCCGGCGCACGCACAATCCGGAAACGGTGCTTACCTGGCAGTTTGCCGGAGCCGTTCTTTCCTTTGCGGCGGCTGCGCCTTTTGTGTTCCTGGCCAACCCCGAAACGCGCTTTTGGCCGGTGCTTTGGCCCGATACGCTTTACCTCGTGATCTTTGCCACGGTGATCACGCTCGGGATGTACCTGCTGCAGATGATGGCGTTAAAGCACATCTCGGCCTTTACGCTTAACCTCTCCTACAACCTTGAGCCCGTCTACTCCATTCTCATTGCGATGGTTCTTTTTGACGAAGCCCGGGAACTCAACTTCAGCTTCTGGGCGGGGCTTGCTCTGATTGCGCTTTCGGTCGTTCTTCAGACCGCTTCCGTTTTGCGGCAGAAAAAAGCGGCCGAAGGCCGGCCGCTCGCGTAACTTGCGCGTTTTACACTCAGAGCGTAAGAACCGCAAGAAGTGCCGCTGCCGTCGGAAAAACGGCCAGCGAGGAATCAAAGCGGTCAAAAAAGCCGCCGTGCCCGGGGAGTAAATTACTCGAATCCTTGACGCCCGCCTGGCGCTTGACGGCTGACTCAAAAAGGTCTCCGGCAATGGAAACCGCCACCAACAGAAGAACCGCTGCGAACCCGGCGGCGTAGCCCATCTTGTCCAAAACGACACTTGTGAAAATCATGTCGTGCGGCAGGGTCTCGGCGGCAATGATCGCAAAGGCAAACACAAAGACAACGGCTCCGACAGCCCCCGCCCAGGTCTTCCCCGGGCTGATTGCGGGCGCCATCTTGCGCTTGCCAAAGAGCCTGCCGCAGAAATAGGCGCAGATGTCCGCAAGCCAAATAACCGCGAAAACCGAAAGCATGAATACGAGGCCCGTTGCGGTCATCCGTTCAAAAGCAAACCAGGCGGAAACCGGAAAGAGAACGGCAAAGACAAGCGACACCGTGCGCTTTATGCGGAAACCCAGGTTGCGCGCGGCAAACAAAACAGCGGTGAGCGCAAGCCACAGGCAGCTCACAACGAGCATGAGGCCCGTATAGACCGTGTCGGTTAACCGAATATCGTAAAAGGCGCAGGCTGCAAGCACCACGGTACCGATGACGGCAGCGGCACCTGCCGCACCCGGCGTGACTTTAAGCATCAAGAGCCACTCGCCCATCGCAATCATGAAGGCCGCGGCAATAAGCGCCTTAAAGGCAGCGGGCGAAAAGAACCAGGCAGCGGCAAAAACGGCCACCAAAACGAGAGCTGTGATAACGCGGGTTTTTAACATGCATCCACCTTTAAGCGTTGTCGTTGCGGTTTACTAGCCGCCGTTTTTAACCTGATCCCCGGTCCGGCCGAAGCGCCGCTCGCGTCCGGCAAACCAGGTCAGCGCCTCATTGAAGTCGGCTTCGCTGAAGTCGGGCCACAGGACTTCGGTAAACCACAGTTCGGCGTACGCGAGCTGCCAGAGAAGAAAGTTTGAAATCCGCTGCTCTCCCCCGGTACGGATCATCAGATCCACAGGCCCGGCCCACTGCATGGAAACAGCGTCCGTCACCGTTTCCACCGTCACGGGTTTGTCGTCACGTACCAGGCGGTTCACGGCATCCACCACATCCCAGCGGCCGCCGTAGTTGGCACAGATATTAAGGGTCATGGCTTGCGCACCCTCAGTCATCTGTTCCGCGGTGCGGATCGCTGCCTGCAGCTCCGGCGAAAAGACCTTGGTATCCCCCACCACATGAAGCCTGATGCCGGCCTCGCTTAAAGGCTCTGCCTCGCGCGTTAAGCCGTCCACGAAAAAGCGCATGAGGGCGTTAACTTCATCGGCGGGACGCTTCCAGTTTTCGCTCGAAAACGCAAAGACCGTGAGATGCCGGATACCGGCTTTGCGGGCGGCTTCGGTGAGGCGCTTTAAGGCTGCCATTCCGCGCCTGTGACCTTCCACGCGCGGCAGAAAACGGGCCTTCGCCCAGCGGCCGTTACCGTCCATCACCACCGCAACATGTGCCGGAATATGTGAGCTCATCGCCCGAAACAATCCTTAACAAAAACAGAGGATTAAGAACATGACCGCCCCGAAAACACACCGGCTTTCAGGGCGGAAATACTGTAGGGATACCGCAGACGGCATTAAACCGTCATCACTTCCTTTTCCTTCTCGGCAACGACTTTATCGATCGCTTCGATGTACTTGTCGGTGATCTTCTGGATGTCCTTTTCGGCGCCGCGGGAGTCGTCTTCGCTCACTTCCTTGGCTTTTTCGAGTTTCTTCACCTGTTCGTTGGCGTCACGGCGCAGATTACGCACGGCCACCTTGGCGTCTTCGCCTTCGCTTCTCACCACCTTCGTGATTTCACGGCGGCGCTCTTCGGTAAGCGGAGGCAGCGGCACGCGAATGATGTCACCGGAGGTCGCCGGGTTCAGGCCCAGGTCGCTCGTGAGAATCGCCTTTTCAATCACAGGGATCATCTTGCGGTCCCAGGGCTGCACGGTCAGCGTGCGGGCGTCGCCGACGCCCAAGTTCGCGACCTGAGAAAGCGGCGTCATCGAGCCGTAGTATTCAACCGAGATGTGGTCGAGCAACCCCACCGAGGCACGGCCCGTACGCAGTTTCGTGAATTCCTCACGCAGCGTTTCCACCGTACGGTTCATTTTGTGTTCAGCGGTCTGCTGAATTTCTGCAATCGTTGTCATGGCCTTGTTTTAATGTGTATGGCAAAAAACAATTGGACTATTTTAGCAGTGAACGAGCGTCCCCTCGTCTTCCCCCAACACCACACGGCGCATCGCGCCCTTCTTGTGGATGGAGAAGACCTTGATCGGAAGCTTCTGATCACGGCAAAGAGCAAAGGCCGTTGCGTCCATCACCTTGAGGTCACGCTTCATGCATTCATCAAACGTGATGTCGTGGTAAAGCGTGGCATTGGGATTTTTCTTCGGGTCTTCAGAATAGATGCCGTCAACCTTGGTGGCCTTTAAAACGACTTCCGCGCCGATCTCGGCGCCGCGCAGTGCGGCCGTCGTGTCGGTCGTAAAGAAAGGATTGCCCGTGCCCGCCGCGAAAATCACGACGCGGCCTTTCTGCAGATAGCGAAGCGCTCTGCCGCGGATATAGGGTTCAGCCACCTGCTCCATCGCCAGAGCACTCTGCACGCGTGCTTCAACGCCCGCGTTTCTGAGCGCATCCTGCAACGCCATACCGTTCATGACGGTCGCAAGCATCCCCATGTAGTCGCCGGTTGCGCGGTCCATACCGGTCGCTCCCAGAGCCACACCGCGGAAGATGTTGCCGCCCCCGACAACAATACCGAGTTCCACCCCGAGTGACAGAACGTCCTTGATGTCTTCAACGATCGAAGCAAGCGTTGCGCGGTTGATGCCGAAGGCGTCATCCCCCATCAGCGCCTCACCGGAAAGCTTCAGGAGAATTCGTTTGAATTTAGGCGCAGGCGTCTGCCCGTTCGTTTCTGTCATGTCGTGGCTCCAATTATGTCTTTCAAACCCGTTTTTTATCCGGCCCAAAGCATCAGGAAAAGGACCTAATAAAAAATCCGTAAAAATCCAGCGTCATGATACCGCCAAATCTGACCTTCTTAAGACGCGGATCAGAAAAAATTTTGCGTGCGTCCGGACTTCGCCGGCGAAAGTGACGGCCGCAAAAAACGCGCTCCGGCAACACGGCCGAAACGCGTTTTTCCTGCCGGGTGCCGAAAAATTTCCGGCACCGTCAGAAAGCGGAATTAAGCCTTCTGAGCAGCAGCCGTCTGGGCAGCCACTTCAGCGGCAAAGTCATCGTTACGCTTTTCAAGGCCTTCACCCACCACGAAGAGGGCAAAGTCAGCGACGTTGGCGTTCTTGCTCTTAAGAAGCTGAGCAATCGTCACCTTGTCGTCCTTGACGAAGGGCTGGTCAAGAAGCGTCACTTCCTTGAGGAACTTCTTCACCGTACCGTCGGCGATACGTTCAAGCATCGCTTCGGACTTGCCGGCTTCCTTGGCCTTTTCGATCGCAACACGGCGTTCGGTTTCGATCAGAGCCGGGTCGATCCCTTCGGCGTTAAGAGCCTTGGGCTTGGAAGCAGCGATGTGCATGGCGATGTCGTGCGCGACTTCGTCGTCACCGCCCTCAACGTCAACGAGCGTAGCAATCTTGCTGCCGCCGTGCACGTACTTGTGAAGCTTACCCTTGGCTTCAAGGCGCTTGAAGCGGCGGAAGGTCATGTTTTCGCCGATCTTACCGACGAGAGCCGTACGGATCGCGTCCAAGGTCTTGCCTTCGAGTTCGAGAGCGGAAAGCGCCGCGACGTCAGCCGGGGCCTTTTCAGCGATGAGCTTGGCGGCGTCGGCAGCCATCTTGAGGAACTCGGGGTTCTTCGCAACGAAGTCGGTTTCAGAGTTGACTTCGACGATGGCGCCCGTCTTGCCGTCGGGCGAAACATAGGTGCCGATCACGCCTTCGGCGGTCACGCGGCTCGCGGCCTTACTCGCCTTGTTGCCGAGCTTGACACGCAGGATCTCTTCGGCCTTGGCGGCGTCACCGTCAGCTTCCGTAAGCGCCTTCTTGCATTCCATCATCGGAGCATCGGTCTTTTCGCGCAGGGCCTTGACCATTGCAGCAGTAATAGCAGCCATTATTTTCAACTCCTTTCGGGTTTTGACGTAAGCGGTCCGAGACTTGCGGACTGCCTACGGGAAAAATCAAATGTATTTACGAAAAAGGCGCAGCGGCGGGCTCGCATCGGGCTCGGCGTGCGCCTTTTTTCAGTTCAAAGAGACGCCGTCTTAGGAAGCAGGCGTTTCGGCCTTTTCGTCGACTTCTTCAACGAATTCTTCAGCCGGTTCTTCTTCTGCGCCCGTGACACGGTCAGCCTTGCCGGCCAAAACCGCATCGGCGATGCCGGAAGCGTAGATGGCGACAGCCTTGCTGGAGTCGTCGTTGCCGGGGATCACGTAGTCGATGCCTTCGGGGCTGCAGTTCGTATCGACAACGCCCACGACCGGGATGCCGAGCTTGTTGGCTTCAGCGATGGCGATCTTGTGGTAGCCAACGTCAACGATGAAGAGGGCGTCGGGCAGGCTCGTCATTTCCTTGATGCCGCCGATCGACTTGTTGAGCTTTTCAATTTCGCGGGTGAAGTCGAGGGCTTCCTTCTTGCTCATCTTCTCAAGGCCGCCGTCGGCGATGGTCTGTTCCATTTCCTTGAGGTGCTTGATCGTCTGCTTGACGGTCTTGAAGTTGGTGAGCGTGCCGCCCAGCCAGCGCTGGTCAACCCAGCAGCTGCCGCAACGCTGAGCCTGTTCGACGATGATGTCGCGGCCGCCGCGCTTGCTGTCCACGAAGAGGATCTTGCCGCCGCGGGCAGAGAGTTCACGCACGAACTTCGTGGCTTCTTCGAACTTTTCAACCGTCTTTTCGAGGTTGATGATATGAATCTTGTTGCGGGCGCCAAAGATGTACTGAGCCATCTTCGGGTTCCAGAAACGGGTCTGATGGCCGAAGTGGCAGCCCGCTTCGAGCATTTCACGCATGCTGGTCATTTTGAATTTACTCCAAGGTTTTCAGTCTTACGCCGCCCCGGTGTGCCCAAAGCCTGGGCCAACCCGGATGGGTGCGGACGCGCTATTTACAAAGACCGGTCCTACAAAAGCCCGGGTCTCTTCCTTTCTCCGTCCGAGTAAGCCTCAGCTGGAAAGCGCGGGATTATAGAAGAAACGCCGGTCAAACACAATATTTTTTGACTTTTCAGACCGAAGCGTCGGATTCCCGCTTGCACGCGGTTACAGTTTTTCGGGCCTCGGATACGCAATACCTCTCAATTCGAACCATGCACGCTGTATTAGACTCAGTCGGCAACTAAAGGCGGCAAAGAAAGCCTCTGTAGGTTTTGCCGCCCGTAAACCAACAATACCAACTTGGGTGAGATTCAAATGACGACTTCGCTTTTTGCCGGTCTTACGGCCGCTCCCGCCGACCCGATTCTGGGTGTATCTGAAAAGTTCCGCGCCGATCCGCGCGCCGAAAAGGTGAACCTCGGTGTGGGCGCCTACCTCACCGAAGAAGGCAAGACCCCGATTCTGGAAGTCGTGCAGGAAGCCGAAGAAGCGATCGTTGCCGCCCGTATTCCGCATACCTATATTCCGATCAGCGGTCTCGCCGGTTACGGTGAACTCGTGCAGAAGATGGTTTTCGGCGCCGCCAGCGAAATCGTTCTTTCCGGACGCGCCGCAACGGTGCAGACCTTGGGCGGCACCGGGGCTCTGAAAGTCGGCATGGACTTCATGCATCACCTCTGCGGTCTTACGGTGGGCGCCACGAGTAAACCCACCTGGGGCAACCACAATGCGATTCTTGCGATGGCCGGTTACGAAGTAAAGGGCTACCGCTACTATGACGCCGCGCGTGACGGCATCGACTTTGTTGCGATGATGGAAGACCTTAAGGCGTTGCCCGTAAAGACCCTTGTGATTCTTCACGCCTGCTGCCACAACCCCACGGGCTACGATCTCACGCACGATGAATGGGATCAGGTGATTGCGGTCTGCCAGGAAAAGGGCCTCGTTCCCTTCCTTGATATGGCCTATCAGGGTTTCGGCAAGGGCCTTGACGAAGACGCGTGGTCCATCCGCCGTTTTGCCGAAAGCGGCATGAATTTCCTCGTCTCCACCTCCTACTCCAAGAGCTTTAACCTCTACGGCGAACGCATCGGTGCGCTCACGGTTGTCACTCCGAATGCGACCGAAGCCCAGGTCGTGATGACGCAGCTTAAGGCCGTGATCCGCGCCAACTACTCCAACCCGCCCGCTCACGGCGCCCGCATCGTCTCGCACGTACTTTCCGACGCCAAGAACTACGCGCACTGGGAACAGGAACTCGCCGGCATGCGCGACCGCATCCGCACGATGCGCGCGGCACTTGCCGAAGAAATGGCAAGAATCGGTGCCAAGCGCGACTTCAGCTTTGTAACGCGTCAGTCCGGCATGTTCTCCTTCACGGGTCTTACCCCCGAACAGGTTGACCGCCTTGCGACCGAATTCGGCGTCTACGCCGTACGTAACGGCCGCATCTGTATCTGCGGGCTCAACAAGAAGAACGTCGCCTACGTTGCAAAGGCAATTGCCACGGTCCTTTAAAACGCGCGCACGTTTTAATAGACAAAGCCGCCTTCGGGCGGTTTTGTTTTATGCAGTTCTATTGCATTACCCAATAGAACTAATCGTGATTATCACTAAACAACTATATAAACTGCCGCTCAACAGTGAGGAACACCACTGCGTTTTTTTGATTAACGATCCCACTTCCCAGCTATGTCAGATCAGAACCTCTGCGAACGCTTCACCGAGACCATGGCCCGGTTCACCGAACTCACGGCCAAGCGTCTTCCGGACGATGTTGTCACAAAGCTCGAAGAACTCCGCAAGGAGCAGAAAAGCGAACTCGCCAACATCATCTACGATACGATGTTTGCCAATCAGGACGCCGCGCTGCGCCGCAACGTCCCGAGCTGCCAGGACACCGGCGTCATTCAGTACTTCATTCAGTGCGGCTCAAAGTTTCCGCTTTTAGGAGACATTCCGCAGTGCCTGCCTGAAGCCGCCAAGCGCGCAACCAAGAAAGCTCCGCTGCGCCACAACGCCGTGCAGATTTTCGACGAGAAAAACACCGGCAACAACACCGGTGTGCGCATTCCCTACACCGACTGGGAAATTATTCCTGACAGTGACGAATGCACGATCTACTGCTATCTCGCGGGCGGCGGCTGCTCGCTTCCCGGAACCGCCAAAGTCTTCATGCCTGTTGAAGGCTACGAAGGCGTCGTGAAGTTCATTTTTGACCTGATCTGCGAGCGCGGCATCAATGCCTGCCCGCCGCTTTTGGTCGGTATCGGCATCGCAGGCTCGGCTGAAGTCGCGGCTGTGCTTTCCAAAAAGGCGCTCATGCGTCCGGTGGGATCACACAACAGCAACACCCGCGGCGCCGAATTCGAGCAAATCATCGCCGAGGGACTCGATAAGCTCAACATCGGCCCCAACGGCCTCGGGGGCACCAAGACCGTGATGGGTGTGAACGTCGAACAGGCCGCGCGCCACCCCTCCTGCCTTGCCGCTGCCGTCAACGTCGGCTGCTGGGCACACCGCCGCGCCGGCATCCGCTTTAAGGCCGATCTGAGCTACGAAGTCTTCACGCATAAAGGAGTCACGCTGTGAGCAAGAAAATCCTGACGACGCCGATTAAAGAAGAAGACGTCAAAGACCTCAAAATCGGGGATATCGTTTATCTCACCGGAACGCTCGTGACGGCGCGCGACTGCGCCCACACCCGTGTCGTCAAGCACGGCCGCAAGCTCCCCGTGAACATCCGTGACCGCGCCATTTTCCACGGCGGTCCCATCATGACGCAGGATCCGACGAGCCCGAGCGGCTGGCGTGTGGTCGCAATCGGCCCCACGACTTCCATGCGCATGGAACTTTTTGAAAAGGAATTTATCGATGAAACAGGCGTGCGCCTCATCATTGGTAAGGGCGGCATGGGCCCCAACACCGAAGCCGGCTGCAAAGCGCATAAGGCCATTCACTGCATCTTCCCCGCGGGCTGCGCCGTGATCGGTGCTGAACACGTTGAAGTCGTCGAGGACGTGAAGTGGCCCGAACTCGGGATGCCGGAATCGCTCTGGTGCATGAAGGTCAAGGAATTCGGACCTTTGATTGTCAGTATCGACACCGAAGGCCGCAACCTCATTGCGCAGAACAAAGCGCTCTTTAACGAAAAGAAGGGCGGGATCGTCAAAGACATCCTTCCGAAGATCGGTTACACCGACTAAAAAATCCTCCCCCAAAAGCCGTCCGGCAGACTTTATTTACCGGACGGCTTTTTTTCGCGTTGCGCTAAAATCCCGCACTCTTATAAAAAGGACAAACAGGGATAAAGAAATGACAGACACTGTCCGCGAAACGCGCCGCGTGAGGCTCCCCGAGGGCAAGATGCCGGCTTTACGAGTGGAACCGCTTCCCAAAGACACCAACCAGCACGGTGACGTCTTCGGCGGCTGGGTGATGAGCCAGGTGGACTTAGCGGGCGGCATCACCGCCATGCGCTACTGCCTCTCGCGCAAAGTAGTGACGCGCGCCGTCTCCTCCTTTACGTTTGAAAACCCGATCCGGGTGGGTGACGTGGTCTCGGTTTACACCGACATCGTGAAGGTAGGGACCTCAAGCATCACAATTAAGGTTGAGGTCTATGCCGAGCGCCTTACCAAAGCTCACAACACCATCGATCTGGTGACGCAGGCAACGCTCGTTTATGTGTGCCTGGGCCCGGACGGCCGTCCCATTCCCATTGAAGAAAGCCGAAAGCGCTACTTTGAAGCGCACCCCAAGGAAACGGATGATCAGGGCGTCGCACCCCTGGGATCCTCAAATTAAATCCTGACGGCTGATTTAAAAAGGCTCTCCTTCGTTTTCGAAAGAGAGCCTTTTTGTTTATCGGCCCCGGCCGCCCAAAAGCGCTGCCACGGGCGCTTTTTTCTTGGTGCTTCTCAGAGGCTGCACCGGTGTTGCGGCAATAGGCCGCGGCGGCGTGTTGCTCGGCTCGTAGGGCTTATCAAAGATCGGATCGTAAACGGCCTTACGGTAGGTGCCGTACTCCGGACGCGCACGCCCTTCGTGATCATTGTCGCGGCAGTGCTCGCGCCGCGGACGATCCGAATACCCGTTACGGTCCCCGTCACGCCGCGGACGGAACCGTTCCACGGGCCGGTAGTCGACCGGCTTAAAGGTCTGCTTGGTGAGCTTTTCAATGGCGGCCACAGAACGGTCGTCCGTTGCCGTAATGAGCATGATGGCAAGCCCCTGCGCTCCCGCGCGGCCCGTGCGGCCGATGCGGTGCACATAGTCTTCCGCCACGTAGGGCACGTCGTAATTGATGACGACGGGAAGCTCTTCAATATCAAGACCGCGCGCGGCAACGTCGGTTGCCACGAGAACTTCGCACTCGCCCTTTTTGAAGGCTTCAAGCGCGGCCGTGCGTTCTTCCTGCGTTTTGTCCCCGTGAATGGAGTCGGCCTTGATGCCCGCCTGCGTGAGGGTCCGCGTGAGACGCCGGCATGTGATCTTGGCGTTCACGAACACCAGGACCTGCTTTAAGGCGGTCGCCCCCTCACCCTGGGTTTTGAGAATTTCAATAAGGGACGCCGTCTTCTGACGGTCTTCGACGCGGTAAAAGACCTGGCGGACGGTGTCTGCGGTCGCATTGCGGCGCGCGACCTCAATCAAGACGGGGTCATTGAGAAAGTTTGCGGCAAGCTTTTTGATTTCCGGCGAAAAGGTTGCCGAAAACATCAGGCTCTGCCGGTTTTTCGGCAGGTGATTGAGAATGCGGCTGATATCGGGTAAAAACCCCATGTCGAGCATCCGGTCGGCTTCGTCAAGAATGACGATCTGCACCTGCGAGAGATTGACAGCCTTGCCCTCAATATGATCCAGAAGGCGCCCGGGCGTTGCGGTGAGCACTTCAATGCCGCGGCGCAGCTGGTCTGACTGCGGCTTAATGTCAACGCCGCCGTAGACAACGCCGACCCGCAGGGGGGTGTTCGCGGCGTAAAGCTTCAGATTGTCGTTAACCTGATCGGCAAGTTCCCGCGTGGGCGCCAAAACGAGCATACGCACGGGGTGGCGCGCCGGAGAAGCGGAGGTGTTTGCCGTCCGCAGAATCCGCTGCAGCGAGGGCAACCCGTAACCCGCCGTCTTTCCGGTACCGGTCTGCGCAGCACCCATCACGTCCCTGCCCTCCAAAACGGCGGGAATGGCTTTCTGCTGAATCGGTGTCGGATTCACATAACCCATCGCCGCAATCGCGGTCTGGATACGGGAATCGAGATTGAAATCGGAAAATGAAGTAATGGCAGGCTGCTGTTGTGGCATTCCGGCTTGCGCCTTTCAGGGGCGCGTCTTAACAAATCAGAAAAAGGATAATCCGCTCGTTTTCTTAACGCGGACACGTAAACTGAAATTATATCAGGGGCGTTTTCCGCATTTTGTTCAGATTCCGTTACATTCGGGCAAACCTCGCATTTGATTTGAAGCACTGTTCAGCAAATTCTTTGCACTGCTCTGAGACAAACACCTTAGAACACAGTTTTCTGCACGGCGTAAAGTTGCCGCCGAAGCAGTCGTAAGTACTGTGTTTTTGCCGTTGCCGGCAGACAAAACCCGGCATCGGAACAGCATTACAGAGAAGGAAAAGAAAATGACAATGGAATCGCGTCGCGACTTCTTTAAGACGGCCACCGTCGGTGCTCTCGGAACCGCCGGTGTTCTGGCCGGTGTCTCCGCCACGGCTGAAGCCCGTCCCGCCCGCGCCAAGTACGATCTGATCATTGTGGGCGCCGGCTGCGGCGGCCTCGTGTGCGCCGTCCGTGCCGCGCAGCTGGGCTTAAAGCCCCTGCTGCTGGAAAAGATGGATATGCCTTTCGGCAACACCATTTACGCGGCTGGGTTCCTCTTGGGCCTCAACACGTCATTCCAGAAGGCCGCCGGTACCGCCAACGACACCAATGAAGCGTTCTTCAACGACATGATGAAGGTGTCTCAGGGCAAGGCTGATCCGGCTCTGACGCACAAGGTTGTCGATAACTGCACCCGTTTGCTTGAGTGGCTGCACAGCGACTGCGGCATTAACTTTAAGACCGGTGCCCGCCTTGTGTGGCCGCAGCTCACCCGCTCTCACCTCGTGACCGGTGACGTTCAGCCGGGCGGCGCTTATCTTGCGATGACGCTCATGAAGAAGGCTGAGTCCCTGGGCGTGGAAGTCCGCACCGGCAACAAGGTTGTCGCGCTTTTGAGCGATCCGAAGAAAGGCAACGTCAACGGCGTGCGCGTGAAGAACGAAAACGGCCTTTCTGAAGTCTATGCGAAGTACGGTGTGGTTCTTTCCACCGGCGGCTACTCTGCCAACCAGGAATTGGTCACGCAGTTTATCGGCAGCGCCGGCGCTAAGATGCCGATCCGCGGTTCCCGCATCATTGCCGGTGAAAACATTGTTTTGACGGCCCCCTTCATGCCCAAGGTTGTGAACGTTGACCAGTTCCACTGCGGCCCGATTTACGGCCCGACCGGCGCCAACCCCTTGAACATTGTCAACAACGGTGTGTGCGTGAACCGCCAGGGCAAGCGCTTCATCGATGAAGGCAAGACCTACGTTCAGATGTCCCGCGAAGTGGCAGCCAATACGCCTGACAACTGGGCCTTCATGGTGTGCGACCAGACAGCGCACGACATTCCGATTTTGAAGAACGACTGGGCAAGCTACGCCCGCACCAAGGCCCCGGTTTACACCGGCAACACCCTTGAAGAAGCCGCTAAGGCTGCGGGCATTGATCCGAAGGCTCTGAAGGAAACGATCGAAGACTACAACGAAGCGATCGAAGACGGCGAAGCCATGAAGATGAGCCCGGTCAATACCCTTCCGAAGCCCCCGGTCGTGAAGAAGGCTCCCTTCTACATCGTTCCGTTCCAGGGCGGTATGACGGCCACGTTCGGTGGTCCGCTCATCAACACCAACGGTCAGGTGCTTGACACCGAAAACCAGGTGATCCCGGGTCTCTTCTGCATCGGCAACGCTGCAGGCGGCCTCTTCTACGACAACTACGTGGGCGGCGCTCAGCTCACGAGCGCCGGCGTCTTCGGTATGACGGTTGCTGAGTACGTAAAGGGCCTTAAGGGCGGCAAGAAGGCTTAATTGCCCATTGACGTCCGCGTCAGAAGTTCTTCTTTGAGCTTCTGACGCAAAGGGAGCGGAAACCCACACGAGCCGCTCCCTTTTTTGTACCCCCTCAGACCCCTCTTATGAATGTCAGGATCTGAAGCTTCGGACTACGGCTTCTAAAGCCGCATCCGCCGCAGCCAGCATCACCGTCCCCGCAGCCGTGTCATTGACTTCACCCGTGTCCGTCGTAAGAGCCAAGGACGTCACCGCAAAGGGCATTGCCCCCGTGCGGAAAAGCCCCGCAACGGAAGCTCTGGCAAGTCGCGTCAGAGCCGTCACCGAAAGCGGAGCATCCGTTACAGTCAGAAGCAGGACTGATCCGCCCGCGCCCTGCGGCGCCTCGGTCTTTCCCGTTTCAACCGCCTGAAGCATCCCTTCGCACGCCGCAAGCGCCATGACGGCAACCTTGTAGCCCCTCACAGCGGTGCGCGAAGACGATCCGACGCCGCCAGCAAATCCGAAGGCCTCCAAACCGACACCGGCTCCGAGCGCGCCGTCTTTCACTGTGAACCGCGCACCGGACAAATCAGCCGGCAACATCTCCAGGTTGACGCCTTCCACGGGCTGCGCAAGAAGCACATCCTTTTCAGTGTCCGGCAAAAGCGCGAGCACCTTCTGAAAGGCCGTCTGGCTTGTCATCACCACCGAACCTTTAATACGGTGCGATTCCACAAGCGCCTCAAGCCCCCAGGCACGGACTTCACCGAAGCGCACGAAGGCGGCTTTGACTTCCCTTCCCTCAAACCCGACCATCGTCAGACCGCACCCGGTCTTACCCTTGTCAGCCTCAAACGTGTAGTGCTTTACCGTGACGCCCGAGACGTCCGTGAGATCGTTTTTCTCGCCCGGCGTAAAGCGCCCGAAGGCACGCGGCCGGGCTTGAGCAGCGTCTGAAGCCGCTGCCGCGGACTTACGCCCCTTTTTCAGGGCCGGTGCCTTCTTGGGTTCCTCGTCCGCAACACCGTCGCCGAGCGTCCCGTCAAAGTCCTCAAGAACACCCGCGATGTCCGCAAGGAGCTTTTGGTTCTGATCCGCCTTTTTACGCACAGCCTCTTCTGCCGCAGGCGTTAACCCCTGAGGCAGCACCGCGCCCGACTGCCGGGGTTCACCGGTGCGGGTAAAGCGCTCCTTAAATTCGTCCATCGTGTAGTAGACGCCGTCGACGATACGGCCCGAATAAACCTTCTGCTCGTGCTGCTTGTGCGTAATCGGGTCACGCTTACGGATACGGTAGCCCCCGTAAAGCGTGCCGTTGGATTCAAACACCTTCATCGCCGGATCATCCGGAAAATTCTTGATTTCCGAGGGCTGCGGCAGACGGGGTTTACGGGACGAAGCTGAAGGCATGATGTCGTTCGTTGTGCGTTAAAAACGAAAACCGCCTGCAACCTTTCACCCTACGGGAAAAAGACAGGCGGTCTTAACAAAAAAAGGCTGCGGTATTTTACAGAGCGCCCGGCGCCAAAATTTCAAACCCGCCGTCAACGTAGACGGTCTGGCCCGTTGTCATGCGGGCGAGGTCTGAAAGGAGAAACGCCGCGGCGTTACCCGCATCCGTCGTGGTGATGTTTTCGCGCATGGGGCTTAACGTTTCGCTTGCCGCAAGCATCCGGCTGAAGTCCTTGATGCCTGAGGCCGCAAGCGTTCTCACCGGTCCGCAGGAAAGGGCGTTGACGCGCATTCCCCTGGGGCCCAGGTCCGCTGCCATGTAGCGCGTCATGGATTCAAGCGCTGCCTTAGCAACACCCATGGTGTTGTAGTTCGGAAGCACCTTTTCTGCCCCCAAATAGGAAACCGTGAGCATTGCGGCGCGCCGCCCTTCCATCTGAGGCAAAAAGGCTTTGGCAAGCGCCGCAAAGGAATAAACCGAAATACTCATTGCCGCAAGAAACCCGTCGCGGCTGATACCTTCCAAAAAGGACCCCTGAATGGCCTCCCGGGGCGCCCAGGCAATGGAATGAACAAAACCGTCCATGCCGTCGGGCCAAACGGCTTTCACGCTTTCAGCACAGGCCGCCACGGAAGCATCGTCCGAGGCATCAAGCCGGATCACCTTGGCATTGAGTTCCTCAGCAAGGGCTCTCACACGGCATTCAAAGCGCGCGTTGTTGTAGGTGAGGATCAGTTCGGCACCTTCGGCGTGCGCCACGCAGGCAATGCCGTGCGCAATGGAGCGCTCGGAGGAAACGCCCGTGATGACAAACCGTTTGTTGTTAAGCATCGGCATTTTCAAAGTGCTCCTTCCTTCGGGGTTTCTTTTTCGCGGCGCTCTTTAGCGCGTTCAAGCGAGAGTTTCTGCAAAACCGCAGAGAGTTCCGCAAGAAGCTCCAGATGAGTCTTGGCGAGTTTCTGGTAGTCCTCAACCGTCACGGCTTTCTTTAAAGCCTGCTCGTAAAACTGCGCAATAACGGTCGTGAGACTGGCCGCCGTATCCGCAATGCGGATGTCGTTATCCTTCTGGATTTCGGTCACCGCCGCCAAAAAGAGCTTGTGCTCATTTTCCTCGGGCGTTAAGTCCGGATCGTCCTTGACGGTCCGGCCGTTGGCGGTGAGAACATTGCAGTAATCGTCAATGAAACGCTCACGCGTCAGAAGATCGATCGAACGCTCGGCAACATCGAGCACAAAAACAGGACGCACTGACGGCTCCCCCAAAAACAAAATGACCGCAGGAACGTACCCGAGGTCTGAAACGCGGCGATTATATCGGGATGCGGAGCGCGAAACTACCCGGTAATGCCGAAAAGTGCGCCCGATCATCCGAACGGCCGGATTAGAATTTCAGAATATGCGCCGCCAAAGCGGCACCGACCACATTTTCAGAGGTTTTTATGACAGCCGTTCTCATTAAAAACGCGGACGTTTACGCGCCCGAACATCTGGGCACCGCCGACGTCTTTATCGTCAACGACAAGATTGTTGCCGTCGGCAAAGACCTCACGGTGAACGTCCCCGGCATGGAAACCGTGGACGCCAAGGGACGCGTGATGATGCCGGGCGTCATTGACCAGCACATCCACGTCACCGGTGGCGGCGGCGAAGCCGGCCCGGTCTCCCGCTGCCCGGAAGCAAGCCTTCATGAATTCATTGAAGCCGGTATCACCACCGTAGTGGGCGTCTCCGGCACCGACAGCGAAACCCGCAGCATCGAAAACCTCCTCGCGAAAGTCCGGGCACTGAAAACCGAAGGTCTCACAACCTACATGTGGACCTCAAACTACGCGTTTCCCGTGACGACCATCACCGGCACCGTGCGCCGTGAACTACTGACGATTCCCGAAGTGATCGGCGTAAAGATTGCGCTCGGTGACCACCGCTCGAGTTTCCCCACCGAGCAGGACATCCTGCACCTTCTCTCCGACATCCGCGTGGGAGGCATGATTTCCGGTAAGACCGGGTTCCTGCACGTGCACCTCGGAGACCTCGGCAACACCGCCTACGACATCATCGATGCCTGCTGCGACGCCGGCATGCCCATCAAACACATCCGCCCGACACACTGTGCCCGTAAAGACGTCACCTGGGAGCGGTCGCTTGCGTTTGCCCGCCGCGGCGGCATGATCGACCTCACGGCCGGCCCCTGTATCTGCGGTACGGCCGCTGACGCCGTTTTCTGTGCACTCGAAGACGGCGTCGCGGCCGACAAGCTCACGCTCTCCACGGATGCGCACGGCTCCTTCCCGCGCTTTGACGATAAGGGCGAGATGATCGGACTTGACGTCTGCCCCATTAACGGCGCATGGCCCGAATTTCAGAAGCTCGTGGAAAAACTGGGCTTTGAAAAGGCAATCGGCTTTGTTTCCACGAACCTCGCGAAGGGCCTCAACCTCGCGGGCAAGGGGCAAATCAAGGACGGCATGGACGCCGACCTGCTGCTTGTAAACGACGCCTGTGAAATCACCGATATGTTTGCCCGCGGCCGCAGCATGATGCGTGCGAGCACCGTCGTTGCCAAGGGGATGTACGAAAAGTAATCCTCTCCGGCAGGAATGATTGAGGCGCCGAAGGATTATCTCCTCACGGCGCCTTTTTTGGTCCTCCAAACCTCAGAATCCCGACTCACGCATCAGTACCGCTGAGGATGTAAGGTTTTTTGTGTCCAGGCGATATAGCGCTCCCGTAGGGCGCGAAAAGAATCACCGTGGCACACCGTACACCCCCGCGAAACAGCAAAGACAACGCCTTTCATCGTTTCATTTAAATGGTTTTGTGCCATAAAATGCACTTTTGTTTCACGACCAGTTAATGAGACGTAAACAACACCCCGTCTGAAGACGGGGGCTTTATTGTAACCGCATCACACGGCCCAACATAAGGCTGGTTTACATCAGCCCCTGTGCTGACAGCTGTCGGCACAGACCCTGCAGGTTGCGGCTCGCATTCAAGTCGCTGTGCGCAAGGTGACCACATTGGCTGCATCGGAACCCGTGCTTATGGCGTTTGCCCGGTGCCCCGCACTGTGAGCATGTCTGGCTTGTATAGCGCGGATCCAGGAAAACACACCGGATTCCAGCGGCTGCCGCTTTGTAAACAATCATCTCCTGCAACTCACGGAAAGACCAGCGGTGCAGTCGGCTTCTGATGCGTTTCCCGGCCTTGATGTGATCCCGGATATGCGTCAGGTCTTCCAGGGCGATTAACTTGATACCCCGCTTTGCGGCTTCCTGCACAATCTCTTTGCTTACAACGTTATTGACATGCGTCACATGGCGTCTTTCTCGGCCTGAGGCTTTTTTCAGGTGCTGTCTGGCACTCTGAGAGCCGTTGCGCTGAAGACGCTTTCTCTGACTCATATATCGGTCTCTTTTATCCTTTAATGCTCCTGCTTTCCAAATACGGCCCGTGCTGACGGCCGCAATATTGTTCTCGCCGACATCAATACCCATGATCTCGTCGGCTTTCAGATTCTTTAAATGCTCTTCGCCCGAACAACCTTGGGTCTCCACTGCGATGTGAAGCTCCCAAAACGCTTCTTTCCGGCCTCTCCGGGGATGCAGAACAAGGTTGCACTCCTTACGCTTTCCCGAAGCCAGCAACTCTTTTTGAAAAGGGCCGGGGCACAGACGTGCCCGAATCCGACCGCTGATGGTTGAAATTGAAACAGTGCCGTCAGGGAAAAATGTCAGCGTGTTCTTGTCGACGTGAACCGAGGGGTGCCTGAACACCAGCGTCTTGAGCTTCTTGTCCTCACTTTTGAGCTGTGCCGGATGCTTGGCAAGCTCCGTCTTGTAGGCTGCCGACACCGAGCGGATGACGTTACAGGCATACTGGCTGCCGAGATCCGGAAATTTTGCCTTGATCTTGTCATAAACTGCGTGATGCAGCGTGAAACGCTGCCAGAGCCTCTTCGTGCGGTCCGCCGCTACTGTCGGAACTACAAAGTTACACACCTGCGCATAGAGTCTCTGCGTCGCTGCGAGCTTTTCGTGTGCTGCCGGATCGAGTAGTTCCAGCCGAACGCAGGCTGTGCGGACACACTTGCCGCTCCCTTCAACGCGCCTAACGCCGTCCGCGGATGTGTTCAGTCCTTTCGATGTAGCTTTTGATCGTTTCTGCACTGACACTGCCTGCTGTTCCGACGTAGTAAGAAGGCGACCAAAGATGGCCTGCCCAAAGTTCATTTTTGAGTTCCGGATGCCGCATCAGCAGCATCCTTGCACTGGCACCCTTCAATACTCTCACCGCGTCGGCAATGCTGACGGACGGCGGAAAACTGACAAACAGGTGCAGGTGATCCGGCTGAATTTCCAAAGAAAGTATCTCATACTTTCTTTCAGCGCATATGCTTTCAAGCAACTCACGCAGAGACTGCGCAACACCACCCCTGAGAACGGATTTCCTGTACTGGGGGCACCATACCATATGGTAAGCTGTCTGATAGACGCAGTTTCTGCTGTAAACGATGTTTAGCATAGTGCGTATGGTACCAATTTTTTAAAATAAAAACAGCCGCGATTCCTCCCGCGTCTGAAGACGCGGGTTTCCTCGCGCAAATTCTATGAAAATCGGCTATATCCGAGTCAGCACCGCTGACCAGAACCCCGAACGGCAGCGCACCGAGCTCGAAGCGGTCGGCGTGGAGGAAATCTACGAAGACCGCGTGTCCGGTAAGAACCTCGACCGGCCGCAATTGCAAGAAATGCTGGCGTTCATCCGTAAGGGCGACACCATCATCGTGCACAGCCTAGATCGCCTCTCCCGCAACCTCTCCGACCTTCTGAAAACCGTAGAGGCACTCACCCAGAAAGGTGTCTCTATTCACTTTCTCAAAGAAAAACTCGAATTTGACGTGGGGAAAGACGCATCCCCCACCGCCAAACTCATGCTGCAGCAGGTGGGAGCCTTTGCCGAGTTTGAACGCTCCATGATTAAAGCCCGACAGCGGGAAGGCATTGAGCTCGCCAAAGCCCGCGGGGTTTACCAAGGGCGAAAGCGCACCGTCAAACCGGAGCAGATCGAAACCGTCGAAAAGCAGATGGCTTTGGGCGTGCCGCTTTCAGTGGCCGCAAAGAAGGTCGGTATCAGTCGCGCCACCGTTTACCGCTATCTCAATCCGAAGGACAAAACGCAATGACCTCCCTCATTTACGTCGATGAGATGAAGACTCATCTCTGCGGCATGTATTGGACACCGGGGAAATCGCCGCTGGCGATCCCCTATTTCGGCAGCGCCTTCAAGAGTGCCATGGTCTTCAAACAGAATCTTGCCGAAATCACCTGGAACTGCATGCGGACGCTGGAGAACAACCCCACGTCGCTACCGCAGACCCGAACCATCCTGGCAGGGCAATCCGTAGGCGGCATCAGTGTTTTTGACCTGCTGCAGGTCAAAAACTACGGCGACGCCTCGAAACTTCTCATCGACAAAGTGCGCTCCAACACCTTTGCGCTGGATAAGGCCACGGCCTGCGCGATTCACAATCTGTCCGCCCTCGAAGACGCCCTCGTCTGGGGCACGTTCAGAACCGGCAGCGTATCCATCGAAGGCGTGGAATACCTGCCGCCGGAAGCTTCCTCCTTGGACTCCCTCGCCAAAACCGGGCTCGGCTGGCTCAACACCGCCGTCGCCAATCCCAAGGAACGCGCTATCGCGGCGTTCCTCTTTATGTCGCGCTCGCAGTTCTTTTACGACGCCAACAAACGCACGGCGTCTCTCATGATGAACGGTGTGCTGATGAGCAACGGCTATTTGCCGATCTCGGTGCTCAACAAGCAGTCGGAACGGTTTCACAGCGAATTGAAAACGTTTTATGAAACCAGCAACGCCGACGGCATGTTCGCTTTCTTCGCCGACATCGTCACAGATCTTTACAGCGATCTGCCGAAAGACGAACTGAAGTCTGACCCATTTTAAAGCGAGAAAGTCCGGGCAGAAAACTGTTCGGACTTTTCTCATATATTAAAAATGACGGTAGTATTGTTCACAAGCTTTATGGTATAAGTTGAACACGAAATTGAGCAACAAATTTATAAAGGAGAATATGGATGAAGCTGTTTTTATGTTCGCACTTTTCAAGTGTAGGAAGTTTGATAAAAGAAGAAATTGATAACAAAAAAGTCGCATTTATTCCAACAGCATCGCTGCGTGAAGGCTACACCGGTTATGTCGGCTCGGCTCGAAAGCTATTTAATAAACTGGGAGCAGCCGTAACTGAAATTGATATTTCAACGGAGGCTTATTCAACGATACAATCTGTTTTTGAAGATACGGACGTGATATATTTTACTGGTGGAAATTCTTTTTTCCTTATGGACCAGCTCCGTAAAACGGGAACGGATGAGCTGTTGAAGAAAGAATTGGCAAAGGGAAAACTGATGATCGGTGAATCGGCAGGTGCGATTATATGCGCTCCTACCATCCAATATATTGAACAAATGGATGAAAAGCCGGAGGACTACTCACAAGAAGATGATGCAGGGCTTGATTTGATTGATTTCTATGTTCTTCCACATTATCTTACAGCACCATTTAAGAAAGTTACCGTGAAAATAATGACTGAGTTTTCTGATTTGAATCTATGCCCAATTAACAACCGTCAGGGAATTGTAATTGATGGTGAAGGTTCAAAGGTTATTTGCAAAGACTAATTTGAAAATTCAAGTTTGTCGAACTGATAAAATCCCTTTAGGAACTAAAGGGCGCACTTCTATACCCAGAATCTCGGACCGGTTGGCTGGAGGATGTAAGGTTTTTTGTGTCCAGGCGATAATAGCGCTCCCGTAGGGCGCGAAAGGAATCACCGTGGCACACCGTACACCCAAAATAAACGACACCGTAAAATTTACCGACAAGCAGCAGGCCATTCTGAACGATGCCGCAGAGCAGCTGATGGAAGCCGGCGGCTTAACGGCCTTAACGCAGGCTCATTTCAACGAAGCGATGAAGATCGTAGCCCAACGCTTCATGGCAGACACCCTTGCTCTTGGCTATGTGCTTGGTGCTACCCCCTGCACTCGGGACTTTCACCCGTTAGAACGCCCTCATGCCGAGCGCACCCAAAGCAAAGGCCGCAGGCAAATGACTGTCTGCGGCCTTTTTTTACTTCAATCTGCGTTCTGATCAGAGAATGAGAAGTGAAGCGATAAAGGTAGCGATAAGGCCTCCCGCCATCACCGGAATCGTGCGCCGCACAAGTTCAAAGGGCGAGACTTCCGCAATACCAGAGACCGCCATCACAACGCCCGCAATCGGCGACATCGAGCGTGCGATGCCGCTTGCAAGCTGCACGGGCACGGCCATCGTGACAGTGGCCCAGCCCACAGAGCCCGCGGCCTGCGGCAGAAGCGGAGAAAACGCAAAGAACGCGGCGTTACCCGACCCCGTCACAAAGGCTGCAAGCGCCATGATGAGGAACATAACGAGAAGCATCGTGACGCCGCCCGCACCCTGCATCTGCGCCACGCTCTGCAAAATTGTGTCGATGCCGCCCGAGCGCTTGAGGCCCTCGGCAAAAACTTCGGCGCAGACAATCAAAAGCACGGTCGAGGAAAAGATCTTGCCCATGCCGTTAAACATGGCTTTCGTGCGGTCCGTGCAGGCTCTGAGGCTTCTTACCGTCAGAAGATCCACGATGAAGGCAATGAAGGCGCAGGAGAGAATTGCCGTCACCACTTCAAGGCGCACTCCCGCATAAACAAGCTTACTGAACACAAAAAGGAGCACCACCGGCAGAATCGGCAGAATCGCGTAATAGACCGGCGCATCGGGCTGCGCCGCGGCGCCTTCCTGCTTCACCTCCGTTCTGAGCTTAAAGTCATCTGCCGTCAGACGGCCGCTTGCGAGGTCCCGTTTATCGAAGAACTTTCCGAGAAGCACGTGGCCGGCGGCAATCACAACTGCCGCCACAACGCCCACAGGAAGCTGGCTCTGGATAAAGAATTCCATCACGTGCAAGTTGGAGATTTCTGCCGCGAGAAGCGAGTTACCTGAAGCCGGCCCCAGATCCAGGCAGCTTGCCGTTGCGACAACCGCTGCAGCCGAAAGACGCGAAACACCCACGGCAACCAAAAGCGGATAGATCGTCACCATCAGCAGCATCCCCAGGCCCACAGCCGAGGGAATAAAGACATTGAGCAGCTGCCCGACCAGGTAGGCGAACCCCAGGAGCAGATACGGTGCATGCACATAGGAAAGGGGCTTGATGCAGATTCTCACCAGCGCTTTCGTTGCGCCGATTTTGTCCATGTAGTAGGCAAAGCCGCCCACGCAGATGATGTTCATGCCGATGCCGGCGGCACGGCTCTGCAGCAGGTTTGTGAAAACCTGAACGATGTCAAAGACCGCGCTGTGCGTGGCCTTTTTGCCGGTCACAAGCGGATCGCCTGAAATGAGCGTCACGCAGATAAGCAGCAGAATACCCACCATGAGCAGCGCCCACGGTGCGTAATAGCGTTTGATGACAAGGTAGGCCGCGAGCACAACGCCCGCGATGACAAGAAAGATCCCCAGCATTTGTAATGTTCCCTTTGTTTGTCGGACAAGACGAAATCCGCGTCTTCTTCTTTTTCGGATTTCGTCCGCAGTCTACCGACAGAGTCGCGGTTTACAAAGAGATACAATCGAACTGAAAGGCAAAAATCGTTAAGCGGGCCTGACAAAAATCAAAGAGCACAAAAAAGCCGGTGACGCACTTTAGGCGGACACCGGCTCTTTTCTGACAGAAAAGCCTACACGTCAACTTCCACATCGTCGCCGTGCAGTTCCATCCAGCTGCGTCGCCCCGCGGCTTCGCCCTTGGCCATGAGCAACCCCATGACGGCATCGGTTTCCGCCTTGTTGACGTCTCCCATCGTAACGGGAAGCAGTCTGCGGGTGTCCGGCGCAAAAGCCGTTTCGTGCAGCTGTTCCGACATCATTTCGCCCAGGCCCTTAAAGCGGGAGACAACGAGCTTATCTTCGGCAAAACCGTCTTTTTTGAGTTTGGCAAGGGTTCTGGCGAGTTCCTTGTCGTCAAGGCAGTAAATGTTCTTGGCGGGCTTATTTCTGAGTTTGGGGACATCCACGCGGAAAAGCGGCGGCTGCACGATGTAGACGTGGCCTTTTTCCACAAGCGTCGGGAAATGCCGGTAAAAAAGCGTGAGAAGGAGCACCTGAATGTGGCTACCGTCCACGTCAGCGTCCGCGAGAATGCAGATCTTGCCGTATCTGAGGCCCTTTAAATCTGCGTCTTCCCCGGGCTTATGGGGATCCACCCCCACCGCCACCGCGATGTCGTGGATGATCTGGGAGGCAAAAATGCGATCGCTGTCCACTTCCCAGGTGTTCAGTACCTTGCCGCGCAGGGGCAGAATCGCCTGGCATTCCTTGTCACGGCCTTGCTTCGCGGTGCCGCCTGCACTGTCACCTTCCACGAGAAAGAGTTCGTTGCGGGTGATGTCGTCGGTTTCGCAGTCGGTGAGTTTACCGGGGAGCACCGCAACGGCCGAGCCCTTTTTCTTTTCCACCTTCTGCGCCTGCCGCTGGCGCTTTTGGGCCTGGCGGATCACAAGCTCGGCGAGTTTCTTACCCTCTTCAATATGGTCGTTCAGCCAAAACTCAAACTGCGGGCGCACAAAACCCGCGACAAGCCGCAGGGCATCGCGGCTTGTGAGCTTTTCCTTGGTCTGCCCCTGAAACTGGGGATCGAGGGCCTTGCAGGAAAGGACGAAACTCGCGCGTGCAAAAACGTCTTCCGCGAGAAGCTTCACGCCCTTGGTCATCAGGCCGTGGGCTTCCATAAAGGCCTTCATGGCGCCGTAAAGGCCGTCTCTGAGTCCCGCTTCATGCGTGCCGCCCGCAGGCGTCGGAATGAGGTTTACGAAACTTTCGCGCGTTAAAAGCCCGTCCTCGGTCCAGACCACAACCCAAGCGGCGCCTTCGCCTGCGGCAAAGCCTTCCGTCGTTTCATCAGCCCAGCCTTCGGCTTCAAAAGCGGGGACCGTCAAGGGGTCGGTGACTTCGGCGAGAAGATACTCTTTAAGGCCCCCTTCGTACTTCCAGTGCTGCTGCGTCCCCTTCACTTCGTTAATGTAGGTAACGGACGCCCCGGGCAGAAGCACGGCTTTACTTTTTAAAAGCCGCACGAGCGACGCTTCAGGGATTTCTGCGCTGTCAAAGTACTTGGGATCGGGAAGGCACGTGACGCGCGTGCCGGTGGCGCTTTTGGGGCGCGGGCTTTTTTTGCTTGTCAGCGGCCGCACAACGTTTCCGCCCTCAAAGCCGATGTCAAATTCCTGCCCGTCACGCCAGACGGTGACGTCCATCCTGAGGCTCAGGGCGTTTGTGACCGACACACCCACACCGTGAAGGCCCCCGGAGAAGGTGTAGGCGCCGCCTGCCGTCTTATCGAACTTACCGCCCGCATGCAGCTGCGTAAACACAAGTTCCACCGTGGGCACCCCTTCGGTGGGGTGAATGCCGGTGGGAATACCGCGTCCGTCGTCTTCAACCGTGATCGAGCCGTCCGTGTGACGCGTAAGGGTGATCTTCGTTCCGTAGCCCGCAAGGATTTCGTCGCTTGCGTTATCGAGCACTTCCTGAATGATGTGCAGGGGGTTATCGGTGAGGGTGTACATACCAGGCCTCTGCCGGACGGGTTCAAGCCCCTTTAAGACACGGATGGAAGAGTCGTTGTATTCGGAACTGCGCTTGCGGACTGCCATAAAAACAAACGAAAAAACGGTAAAAATCAAAGCGGCGTCATTTTAGCTGACGCCGCCTGCACCAAACCCGGTCAATCGGATTCCTACATATTGAGAACGGTCTTACGGTAATGCTTCAGTTCATCAATACTTTCCTGAATGTCGCTTAAAGCCTCGTGGCGCGTGGATTTCTGAAAGGATGTCACCGCCTCGGGCTTCCAGCGCCTGGCCAACTCTTTGATGCTTGAGACGTCAATCGTGCGGTAGTGGAAAAAGCTTTCAAGCCTCGGCATCCAGCGCGCCATGAAGCGCCGGTCTTGCCCCACGGTGTTGCCGCACAAAGGCGACTTCTGAGGGCCCACAAAGCGACGGAAGACTTCCAGGCACATGTCGGTCGCCTCCTCTTCGTCCACGGTACTTGCCAGGACCCGATCCACGAGCCCTGACTTCGTGTGCGTCTGCGTGTTCCAGCTGTCCATGTGGCTCATCACGCAGGGGCTCTGATGCACGGCAATCACCGGGCCCTCATGCAGGATATTTAACTGAGCGTCGGTGATGATCGCCGCGATTTCAATCACGCGGTTCACCTCCGGCTGCAGCCCCGTCATTTCCATATCGATCCAGATGAGGTTGGAGTCGCTGAAAGACGGATCGCGCAAAATGTTGGTCATTTAAAATATTCCGGTTCACGCCGCCCGAGCTCACACAAACCGGGCTGAAGCGGCTAAGCTTAAAGGTTAAGCCGATTGTACTCTAACCCGATTTATGTCCGATACCGCAGCACTGCTTAACACCCTTTTTGTCGCGGCAGCCGCGTTTTACGTGTGCATGCAGACGGCGCTTGCCATTTTGCAGGTCAAAGCCGCCGAGCACGCTGCGGTAGGGCTTCCGCCGGCCTTCCGCAGCGCCGTGGACCTCAGGGTGCACCGTAAGGCCGCAGACTACACGGGCGAAATCGTGCAGGCCGATCTCGTAAATGCCATTCTGGGGGCGCTCGTGTGCCTCACGCTCACCTTCGGTAACGGCTTTAACCTCATCACGGCCGGTTTCAGTGCGCTTTGGGGAACCGGGATCATCTCCCAGTTTTTCATCGTCTTTACGGTGTCTCTCATTCTCACCGTCATCGACATTCCGGTTGCCTGGTGGAAACAATTCCGCATCAACGAGCGCTACGGGTACGAAAAAACGGAGCGGGGCCTCTGGTTTAAGCGCCTCATCACCGACATTGCGACGGGCTTGGCCGTTGAAGTGCCGCTTATTTTCATTGTTCTTGCGTTTTTAAACGCGCTTTCTTATGCCTGGTGGCTTGCCGCGGCCGTGGTGACGGTCGCGTGGTTTGCCTGGCGCATCTTTATTAAGCCGCCCCTTACCGCTGCCTTTAACGGCGGCGTGCGCGAGATGCCGTTTGGCCCCATGCGCTCAAGAATTGAAGCGTTTCTGCCGGAAGTGGGCCTTGCGGGCGCCGAAATCCTTGTGGGTGAGCGGCCCCGCGACCGCTTAATCGGCAGCGCCTTTGTGTTTCGCCGCCCCTGGGGCCGCGCGCGTCTTGTGGTTTTCAGCCGCAGCCTCGAAAAACTCACCCCGGAAGAGATCACGGCCGTTGTCGCGTGCGCCGCAGGGCGCTCGGGCCGCTGGCACAACACCGCGCTTTTTGTCTTTTTTGCCGGGCTCTCGACTGCCTTCTGGTACCTTTTTTCGCTTGCGGCCCTCACGCCCTCCTTTTATGAGGCGTTAAATATTGAGCCGACCCTCGCGCTCGTTAAGGGGGCTGTGAACCCCGGGCTTTTAATCGTTATTGCGCTCACGGTCGTCCCCATTGTTCTTTACCCCTTTGTCTTTCTCATCCACGGCTTTACGCGCCTCATGGACTTTGAGGCCGACGCCTACGGCGTGGATAAGACGGGTGTTAAGCCCGTCATCCGGTCTTTGGTGAAGATGCACGAGGACTACCGCAACACGCTTACGCCGAGCCTTTTGTTTTCGCTTGCCAACCACCGCCATCCGCACGTGACGCAGCGCATCGAGCACGCGATTTTGGCCGACATCCGCATTCATAACGACCTCACCAATTCCCACCGGGCCGTTGAAGGCGACCTTGCCGACCGCTTCAGCACCGTGCTTGAAGCAAGACGCCGCGCCCGCGCAAGGCTCCTCGCGCAAAAACTCCTTCTGCGCAAAGAAGCGCTTCTTGAAAGACAGGCCCTTGCCGCAAGGCGCCTGTGTCTTGCGCCCGTAACCGGCACCGCCCAGCGCGAAAGGCCTCCTTATGACTGATTCTCTTTTTAAAGCGCGCGTCACGGCCGGACATGGCCGGCATCACTACGTGGAAGATGACGCGGGGCATCTTTTTGAAGCCCGCCGGCGCGGTAAAAAAAACGACGTGACGGTCGGAGACTACGTCGAGTGCCGTCAGGCCGATTCTGAGACCGTGGCGGTGGAAGCGGTCCTCCCCCGTAAAACCCTTCTTTTCCGAAGCGATGAGTGGCGCGTGAAAGAATTGGCCGCGAACGTCGACCTCGTTGCCGTCGTCTTTGCCTCCCGCCCCACGTTTAACCCGTGGTTTGTGTGGAAAGCAGTAGTTGCCGCCAAAACCGCCGGGATCGACGTTGTCGCGATCCGCAATAAGGCCGATCTCACGGAGGGGCGCGAAGCCTGTGACGCCTTTGCGGCGTCGCTTCCCGCGGCGGGCTGCCCGTACCTCACGCTTTCCGCTTACGATGCGGACGACGTGCTCACCAAACTCACGCCGCTTTTAGAAAACAAAACCACCCTTTTAATCGGTCAGTCGGGGATGGGCAAAAGCACGCTCATTAACGTCCTCTGCCCTGAAGCGCAGGCGAAAACCCGCGAGTTTTCCGAGGCCCTTGACCTCGGAAAACAAACCACGACGGCTACGCGCCTATACCGCACGCAGTTTGCCGGCAGCAAAGCGTCGCTTATTGACTCCCCGGGCTTTCAGGAGTTCGGCCTCGCGCACATCACGCGGCGCAATATTCTCGAAGCCATGCCCGATATTGCGCAATACGCCCAGGGCTGCCGCTTTTACAACTGCACCCACACCCATGAACCGGGCTGCTCGGTGCGTGCGGCGGCTGAGGCCGGGAAAGTGAGTCCCGAGCGCTACGCCTTTTTCCGTGCCGTCACCGAGGAAGCCAAAGACGATGTTTTCTAAGAAGGACACGACGCGAAAACTCGGTACCTGGCCCGATCCGGTCACAGCTGACATTGCCGCAGGAACGCTTAAGGCAAGCGGCATTGACTGCGAGGTGAGAAACACGCTTCTCTGGTCGGCGGCGGGCGAACTGCCGCCTGATATCTGCGCGCCGGAAATCTGGCTTACCGACGCGCGCGACATGGCGCGCGCCCGGGCAATTCTCAAAGAAATTGCCGAAAACGCCGAGGCCCCCGCCTGGGTGTGCCCGAACTGCGGCGAAACCATTGAAGCGCAGTTCGGTCAGTGCTGGAAGTGCGCAACCGTGAAGCCCGCAAAGCCCTAATGCTGCGTCTGTGCCGCAAGAGGCCTCAGTTCCGCGAGGTTAAAAAGGAGTTTCACCGCGCTTTCCGGCGCATAAAGCCTGGAGCTTGACCGGTTCATCACATCAACGGTTAAAACCGTGTCAGCCGCGGCAATGCGGTAGCGGATGACGTTACCCAAGAGCTGATGGCTCACCACGCGCCCGTCCACGGGTTCTGAGCAAGTCTCGGGGTACTTGCCGCCCTCTTCCCGCACAAACACCGATTCCGGGCGCACGGCCACCAAGTCCTCGGGCGAGTCAAACTCCAAAAGCACTTTGGCTTCGGCCTTGGTAAGAAGGTTGTAGGACCCGATAAAGCGCGCGGCAAATTCGTCAGCGGGATTGAGGTACACCTCTTCAGGAGTTCCCTGCTGCACAATCGCGCCGCGGTTCATAAGGAAAATCCGGTCGCTTACCGTCATCGCCTCTTCCTGATCGTGCGTCACAAAGACGGTGGTCAGATGCAGGTCCTTCTGAATCGAGCGGATCTGCTCCCTGAGGTTGCGGCGGATGCGGGCGTCCAAAGCAGAGAGCGGTTCATCAAGCAGGAGAATCCGGGGTTCGGTCACGAGGGCGCGCGCCAGGGCCACGCGCTGCTTTTGGCCGCCCGAGAGCTGATGGGGGTACTTCTTTTCGTTCCCCGTCAATTCCACCAAAGCGACGGCGTCACTGACCTTTTTCGCGGTTTCCGCGGCCGGCACCCCGTTCATTTTGAGGCCGAAAGCGATGTTTTCCGCGGCCGTCATGTTGGGAAAAAGCGCATAGCTCTGAAACACCATGCCGATGCCGCGCTTCTGGGCCTTGACGTTGGTGATGTCGGCACCGCCGACATAAATCGTCCCGGCGTCCGGCGTTTCAAGGCCCGCGAGGCACCGCAGAAGCGTTGACTTCCCGCAGCCCGAGGGCCCCAGAAGCGTGATGAACTCCCCGCGGTCAATGCCGAAACTCAGGTCATCAAAAACCCGTGTGGCACCAAAGTGCTTGGCAAGTTTTTCAACCCGGACAAAAGATTCAGTTTCTGACATCGTGTTTTCCTATTCTTCTTCGGCCACGGCTTCCTCACGGCGGCTTCTGGAAAAGCGCATCGCAGCCCATGTCATGATGAGCGTCAGGAAGAAGTACGTGCTCACAATCGCGGCATTCAAGTGCCCGCTTGTCATGCGTTTGGTGTAAAGGTAAACCTGCAGCGTTTCATAGCGCGTTCCGACGAGCATGTTGGCAAAAACGAATTCGCCCATCAGAAATGAAAAGCTGATGAAAAGCGACGCCAACAGCGCGCGGTTCAGGTTCGGCAGAATAATGCGCATAAACGCGGAAAACGTTCCCACGCCCAAAAGGTGCGCGGCATCGATCAAGTCCCTCAGGTTGATGCCCGCAAGACCGTTTGCAAGCGCCCGGTACATAAAGGGCACCGTAATCGTAAAGTACGTTCCGATCAGAATCCAAGGCGTACCCACGATCGGAAGGGGGTCACCGGCAAACATCTGAAGAAGCCCGACGCTCGAGACCACCGGGGGCACGGCAAACGGAAGGATGATGAGCACTTCCATGATGCCCTTAAGTTTCGGGAAGTAATAAAAGACCGCAAAGATCATCGGCAGCACGAGTAACGTCGAGACGATGAGCGTTGCAAAGCAAATGAGAAGGCTTCTTCCCAACGCTGCAAGAAACCGGGGGTCGGTCAGAAGTTGCGCAAACCACCTGAAGGTCAGGCCGTCCGGGAGAATCGTTGCGCCCCAGGACGAGGAAAAGGCATATAAAACGGTCGCCACAATCGGAAGCGCCAGAATAAAGGCCACAACCCCGATCACCGCCTTATGGTAGGTCATCAGCCCCGCAGCGTTACGCGACATGGTAAGACCTCCTCAAAAGCCACCGGTAGACGGCAACGACAAACGCAAGAATCACAATGAGAAGCACGGAAAGGGCTGCTGCAAGATTGGGCTGAAAGAAAATATCCCCCACCACCAGCTGCCCGATGCGGATCGTCACAAGGTTGTAGTTACCGACCGTGAGCGCATAGGCGCTTGCGTACGCTCCCATGGCGTTGGCGTACTGAATCGTAAAGGTGCCGAGAAGTGCGGGCGCCAAAACCGGCACAGCCACACGCCGCCAGTAGTCAAAGCGCGAGGCGCCCATCGTGCGAGCGGCCTCTTCCCATTCGGGCTTAAGCGCTGTAAAGGCCGGAAAAAGAAGAAGGATCCCCAGGGGAATCTGAAAGTACGTGTAGATGAGAAAAAGGCCTTCGATGCCGTAGACATTAAATTTTTCAATGAGCCCGAGGTCCTTTAATAGCAGCGTAATCGCGCCGTTAAAGCCCAGGATGATGATGAAGGCAAACGCAAGCGGCACGCCCGAGAAGTTACTCGTCATGTTGGTGAAACTCACCATCCAGTCTCTGACGCGCCCGGGCACCTTATTGAGGCTTGCCGCGGCAAAGGATGCGATCACGAGGCCCACCAGAGAACTCCAGAACGACAGCCACAGGGAGTTCGAAAAGGACTGCATGAAGAAGGGATCGGCAAAAATCTCGAGGTAGTTGCCGAACCCCCAGACTTCCTCTTCCTCAACGTAAAGGGAATTGATGATGACCCAGATCATCGGAAGGATCTGGAACAATAAAAACACAACGGCAAAAGGCAGAACGAGCAGGCCGTGCCGTACAAGGCCGCCTTGGTTTTGTGCCTGCGTGGAATGCATTTACTTATCGGCTCCTTTGTCTGTCCGTTGTTTCTTGTGTCGGTTCATGGGGATTTTAACCGCACACGGGCGCAAACTTAATGCGCTCTGCACCGTCGGCCATGGTCAACGCGGGCGTAAGCCCCAGGGTGCGCGCGAAAAAGGCCGCGAGGTACCGCTGCTTTACGGGTTCTTCGGTAACGGCAAGTCCGTTCATCCCCTCCCCGAAACAAAAACAGGGCACGCGCCGTTCAGCGGCGTCCGTTCCGCCGTGAGAGCGGTCTTCACCCATCCCATGATCCGCCGTCACGATGACGCGGTAACCGGCCGCAAGCCAAGCGGGGATCCTTTCCGCAAGAAGCCAGTCAACGTTGCGTGCGGCTCGGTCGTAGTCGGCGTCTGCCCCGCCCATGTCCGAAACGTGCCCTGCTTCGTCAACACCCATCGGATGAATCACGCAGAAGTCCGGACTGTAATTGGCAATCAACCAGTCTCCCTCGGCAAAAAGCTCGGTGTCGGGCAAATCGTCGCGCGTATAAAACCACCCGGCGTCCACCGCGGAACCGTTGCCGGGGGCAAGGTGCTTATGTTTGGCGGCACAGTAGGGAGTATGAGCAAAAAGTTCACACATCCAGCCGTAACCGGCGAGCGCCGTGACGCCACCCGCGGCCTTCGCAAGATCGAAGACAGATGCGGCTCCGGCTTTTCTTTGGCTGCTGTTTGTGACAAAGCCGCCCATGACCGGGACGCGCCCGGTGAAAAGCGTTTCATAGAGGGGCCTTGAGAGGCTCGGCAGTTCTGAGACGACGGAAAAAAGTGTTCCCCTCTTTTCTTCAACAAGCCCCATAAGAAATCCACAGCACTTGCGGGCTGTGGATTCCTTCAGGCCGTCGACCAAAACCACGATGAGTTTGGACGAAAAAGCCATGCGTCTTACTTCATGTAGATCGAGACTTTGCTCTGCCAGTGACGCGAAATGCGGCTGCTCGTCTTTGCCCAGGCGTCAAAGTCAGAGATCGGACGGGCCTTGGCGTACTGCGATTCCGGCAGCATCTTCGCGGCCGTTTCCGCAGGCATCTTCACGTAGGCCGCGCGGATCGGGCGGGCGTAGCCGTTGGCAAGATTAATCTGGCCCCGATCCGACAAAATGAACTCGCGGGCGTACTTAGCGGCATTGGGGTGCTTGGCCCACTTATTCAAAATCGTCGTGTAGCCGCTCGTGACCGACCCTTCGGCGGGGATCAACACCTCAAAGCGGTTGCGGTCGATCTGATCGCGGTAGTTCAGAGCATTAAAGTCCCAGAGCATACCGACTTCGACTTCACCCTTTTCGAGGTTGGCGACCACCGGGTCAACCATCGAGAGACGGCCTTGCTTGGCGATCTTCGCAAAGAACTCATAGGCAGGGTTCAGATTCTTTTCGTTGCCGCCCATGGCGATTGCTGCAGCGAGCACCGCGTAATTGGCCTGCGCAGCCGACCCCACAGCGCCCACGGACACACGGTAGGTGCCGGTCAGAAGATCATTCCAGCTCTTCGGGGGATTTTTGACGAGTTCCTTATTGATGATGAAGGCCACGGTACCGGTGTAGCCGAGACACCAGTGACCGTCCTTATCCTTGGCCCAGGCGGGAATCTGATCCCAAGTCGAGGGCTTGTAGGGCATCGTGATACCCTTTTTGCGGGAGAACTCACCGAATTCAAAACCGACGTCACCGATGTCCGCCGTGGCGTTTTCACCTTCGGCCATGATTTTGGAGATCTGCTCGGCCGAACTCATATCCGAGTCCTGGGTCTTGATGCCGAGTTTCTGCAGATCCTTCCAGGTACCGACCCAGTTGGCCCAGGTGTCGGGCATACCGACGGAATTTACCTGACCTTCTTTCTGCGCGGCCTTTAAAAGCGCATCAACATTGGCGTCAGCGGCCCAGACGGCGGCAGAAAGTCCCGTGGCGGCAACGGCACACGCGGCAACAGCGTACTTGGAAATCGTATTCAATTCGCAGCTCCTAGGTTGGTTGGGCCGGCTGTGAGCCGGCCTCGGCACCGCCCGGAAGTCTCCTTCCGGACGGCCGGATAAAACGCAGTTTATCGAAAATGCGCAAAAGTCTGTATTTCCGCGCACCGGCGCTCTCCTTAATTACCGCGATTTTGCGCTGCGTCGATGACACACCGATGACAAATTACGGTAGCGTCGCCTCTTTAAGCCGCGCTCCCAGCCCGCTCATGCGCCGCACGGGCGAAGCGACCGCTTTTTTGAGTACCTCAATATTGGCAAAGACCGCCGCCTTTTTCACGGCACGGGTAATCCCCGTGTAGACAAGCTCACGGGTGATGAGTTCAGAGTCCCCTGAAACCGGAAGCACCACCGCCACACGCTCAAACTGCGAGCCCTGGGACTGATGGATTGTGAGCGCATAGGCTGTTTCGTGCCCCGGTAAAAGCGCCGCAGGCACGTACTTACCCTCACCGAAATACACCCAGAAGGTCCCGTCCGTACAGTCTTGCGGGTTCGGCACGACAATGCCGACGTCACCGTTGTAAAGCTCCGTCTGCTGATCGTTCACGCGCACGATGATGACGCGCCCAGGGTAAAAGACGGCGTCCGTTTCTGCCCCCGCCGTGTTTCTGACATGCTCCTCAACAAGGCGGTTTACGGCACTCACGCTGTCCGGGCCCCGGCGCTGGGCACACAAAACACGAAACGCGTTAAAGGCCGCAAGCATTTCATCATTGAGTTTGTCGGATTCTTCCCTCCTGGCAATTTTTTTCGTGCGTTTTTTAACGAGCTCCAGATAGGGCTTCATTTCAAGCCGTATCCACTGTCTCAAGTCCTCATTCACCCCGAACTTAAATCGCTTAGGCAACGAGAGCGAAATTTCTTCGTTCTGATCGTCCGTGTAAGAAGCGTCAAACTTTTTATCGTGCGCAAGAAGCGTGCGTACGGTTGCTTCATCCCCGGCATTCACCGCCCGCGAAAGGCTTCCCACCGGAGAGTCCGCGCCAAAGCGGAAACTGTAGGTAAGTTCTGTCACGGCCTCAGAAAGCGCTCCACCCGAAGCCGTCATATCGGCAAAGACCGAGCCCGGACCAACGGCTGCCAACTGGTATTTGTCGCCTAAGAAAATCAGCCGCGTCTTTGCAGGATCCACGGACCGCATGAGTTTTAAGGCAAGCGATACATCAATCATGGAGGCTTCGTCAGCAATGAGGACATCGGCTTCCACGGGGGCCTGAGGGCCGGGCCGCACGCCCGAGGTGTTGGGGGTGCTCAAGAGCCGATGAATGGTCTGCGCCGTGATGCGCTTTTCCTTTACGCCCTTATCCACGAGGGCATAGAGCCCGGGCTCACGCAGGCATTCCTTCTGCAGCGACTCCTTAAGGCGCCCTGCGGCCTTACCCGTGGGTGCGACGAGCGCCACCGTAAGCGCTCCGTTTCGTGCCAGAAGCGCGGTTAAAAGACGCACCACCGTTGAGGTTTTCCCCGTGCCCGGTCCCCCGGTGATGACGGAAAGGCGCCGCTTCAGAGCATTTTCCACGGCCTCATACTGGTGTCCCGCGCCTTCGCGCCAAAGAGCCGTGCGCTCAGCCGTTGCGCAGGCGTTGTGTTTTTGCCAGAGCGACGTGTCCGTTGCCTGAAACGCTGTTTTGAGTGCCGGCGCGAGTTTGGCTTCAGGCGTCACGTACTGCGCGGCCCGCGCGAGCAGCCGCCCGAGTTCGGCTTCTTCCTCAAAGCGCCTTAACTGATAAACAAAGCCCCCGCGCACGGTGTCCGCAACAAGCGGCGCGTCCGCAAGTTTCAGGGGATCCTCGGCGCCCGTGTAGGAAACGAGGAGCCCTGCGGCCTCCCAGGCGTCAAGCATCTCTGAAGTCACCGACGAAGGAAGCTCCGCGCAACTGCTTTTTTGCGCGTCCGCAGCCGCGAGCGCTTCAATCACAGCGGCAAATGCCGTGCAGTCCGTCTCAGCAAGCGTCCTTTTGGAGCGCTCCGCAACCGCCAGCAGCCGTTCGCCGTAGGCCTTCCAGGCCGCTTCAACCGTCACGTCCGTCATTTGCGGGCCTCCTTCACGGGACGCTCACCCGTTTTAAAAAATGTATCGAGCGCGCGGATCAATTCCGCGGGCGGCCTGTCGCGGAAAATTCCCTGCGTGGGAGAGCCCTCGCCCGCGCCGCGCAAAAAGACGTAAAAAACGCCGCCGATCAGATCGCAGCCGTCGGCAACACCCGTTTTGACTTCCAGGAAGCGCTTCATGGCGGTGAGGTAAATCAGGTACTGCAGTCTGTAGTTATGCCGCCGCATTTCGTCGTGAACGGCTTTTTCCGTGTAGTCTGCGGGCGTGCCCGACCCGATGAAATTACTCTTCCAGTCAACGAGCCAGTATTTGCCCTGCGCCTTAAAAACGAGGTCGGCGGTACCGGTGAGGTAACCGGTGAGCGCCGTATCGTCGAGCTCATCAATCGCGTACTCGGGCCCGAACGCTTTTAAAAGCGCCGCAAGAGTCTTTGCCCTCGGAGCCTTCTTCCCCCCGGCGCCCCGGGCAACGCTCATCGTGAAGGGCCACTCGGAGTAACGGGCCGCAAAAGGCACATCAGAAAGCTTTAAAGGCGCATCACCATCCGTCAGATGCGCTGAGAGCACCGCTTTCATCATCCTTTCAATGTAGGCCGCCCACTGCGTCTGGGCTTCTTCGCGGTTTTCGTCCGGGAAAAGATAGGCGTACTTGCGGATCATCGCGTCAATCAGACGCGCGCGGCCCGTGTCGTCCGTGAAGTCCGCGCGCTGCATGATTTCGTGCAGAAACGTGCCGACATCGGGTCCCCTCATCGTGCAGGCGTTAAATAAGGCAAGACCCGCCTGGGGCGCTTCTTGCGTGTCGGCATCAAAGTCAATCACGTCGTCAGCGGCATCAAAAACCGGGGTTTCTTCGCAGGCCAATACGGGCATGCGTGCGGGCGTGAGGCTTCTTCTTACGATGGAAGTAAAACTTGAAACCCGACTTGTGAGAGGATAGGCAGCTGACTTATCCGCCTCCATCACGCCGGCCGCTTCTTTTGTGATTTCTGCCGGCAGGGTCAGGTTTTCCGCTTCGCCCTTCGTTTTGGTGACGACCCGGCACAAGGTCCCGGCTTCGTCTTCAAAACGATGCTGAAGTTCTGCAAGCAGATCGCAGGCCTTTTCATTAAAGGCACCCTTCGTGGCCTCTTCAGGACAACGCGTAAGACCTGCCAGAGCCCGCAAATAGAGGTTGTTGGTACGGTAATGGTTAATTTTTCCCTTGCTTTGGCAGTAAATTTGCGGCAGTACCACGCGGCTTGAAGCGCGGGTCAAAGCCACATAAGCCTTTCTGACGCCTTCCTCCTGCTCATCAGCAAAGCACTCTTTCACAGTGGTGCGGCTTACGCGGCAGGGCGAAAAAAGCCGCACGCTCCCTGAAGGGCCTCTTACGCGGAAAACGGCGTAGCCGTCGGTGTTGCCGCTCGACGAGATCTGCATCTTCGCCGCGCCGGGGAGATAAACAACAGGATACTCAAGCCCTTTACTCGAGTGAATCGTCTGCACGATGACGAGATCCTCGTCGCTCTCAACACGGCACTTACGGTCCGTATTGTCTTCGCTCATCGTGCGGCTTTTGAGCGTTTCAAAGCGCCTTACGAGCCCCGAGAGCGTTCGGTAGCGGCGGGATTCTTTGTGAAGCAGCTCCACCACCTGACGGGCGTCCGAGAGATAACGTTCACCCCCCGCCTGCGGCAGGAGGCGGTTTTCAACATTTCGCTCAGTAAAAAGGTGCGCAAAGGCCGCGGCAAGCGCCCCCTTCTCCCAGCGCTCCGTCATGGTTTTCATTAAAAGCGTGTCGGCGATGCGCTCGTCAAAGCCCGCCCGGATCACCTTGAGCGTGCGTCCGAAAAGTTTCGTTGCCTGAGCCGCCGCAAAAAGCGCACGGTTCTGCGGCATTTCAAGGGCCTTTAACACCGAGAGAACTTCGCTTGCGGCTTCGGTCTGAAAGACGTCCGTGTCCTCGCCTGTTTTAAGCACGCGGATGCCGCGCGCCGCAAGCGCTGCCACCGTTGCGTCGGCGTCCGTCTTTTTTGACACCAAAAGCGCAATATCGCGGGGCTTTAAGGATTTACCCTTGAGTGTCGTTTTGCCGTCCAAAAGCCGTGCAATGTCTTCGGCGATAAAGGCGGCTTCCGCGCCGTCAGCCGACCCCGTATCCGGGTACACATTGTCTTTAGCCATCATCCAGACTTCAAACACGGGCACTTCTTTTCCGTCACGCATAAGGGGCTCGGCGCGCCCTGCGGCTCCCACGCGGCTGTAGGCGATTGTGTCGGTGAGAAACGTCCGGCGGCGGTCGTCCTCACCGTCAGACTGATTGCCCGAGAAAAAGGCGTTGACGCCTGCGACAAGCGCCTGAGAGGAACGAAAGTTGGTGGCAAGCCTCAGCGTCCGTCCGATATCCTTTACCGCCTGCTGGTAAGTCTGCAGATCAGCGTTTCGGAAGGCATAAATACTCTGCTTGGGGTCTCCCACAAAAACGAGTGATGCGGGGTCGCCCGTTCCACTCATAAAAAGTGTTTTAAAGACCGCGTACTGCAGGGGGTCGGTGTCCTGAAACTCGTCAATTAAAACGGCGTTAAAGCGGCTTCGTACAGCCCGGGCAAAATCAGGATCCGTGAGCGCTGAATCCATATCAACCAAGAGGTCGTCAAACGTACGGATACCGGCGCGGTGCTTGAGTTCGGCCAGGCGCGCAGGCGCCCAGTCGATAAAGCGCCGCAAAAGGGCCTCCTCTTCGGGCGAACATTGTGAGCGTTCCGCATCCAGAAGCTCCCACTGCGTCCGCTTGCTCCGGCGCGAGAGCGTGACGACGGTCTTTAAAACCGCGTCAAAGTCCGACTTTTCAAGGATGCGTGTTTTAAACGCCGGATCAAAATCCGGGTTTAAGAGTTCCCGGCGCATGAATTCATCGACGACCTGTGCGCGCAGTTCATCATCCGCCCCAAACTCACAGTCAAACTGACCGCCCTGCGAGAAAAGGCATTTATCGAGCATCTCACGGCAGAAACCGTGAATGGTGTAAACCGATGCATCATCAAAATTGTCCACGGCGGCCGTGAGGCGCTTGGCACAGTCACTTACCGTGAGGCCCGCGGCTTTCCAGCGTTTCATAAAGGGCGCAAGATCCGAAGCGTCATTATCAGGCCAGTCCTCAAGCCCCGACAACGCGTCGGAGGCTTCGGCAAGCAGTTCCTTCACGCGGCTTTTCAGTTCCTCGGTGGCAGCCTTGGTGAAGGTCACCAAAAGGATGCTCCCGATCGGGAAACCTTCTTCTGCGACGAGCCGCATCACGATGCGCGAAAGCGACCAGGTTTTGCCGGTACCGGCACTCGCCTCAATCACAAGGCGCCCTCTGAGGTCGGTGGACGCAGCGTCAAAAATCGTTTCAGTTGCCATGGCTTTCTCCGCTTACGTCACCAGCCTCATTTTTAACCGCTGCAACGAGCGCGTCAGCGTAGGTTTTCAATGCTGTTACGTGAACAGGAATGTCCCCCTTCCTCTTTTTCTTGTCTTTTTTACCAACGTACAGATCCGGGGCAAACAGAAAATCCAAGGGCTTACTGAAGCGCTCGGCGGCAGCAAGCCTCTCACTGCCTTCATACCCACGCCACAAAATAGCATCGCCTCCGGAAAAACCGTTTTCATTGTTGTCGGCAACGACTGTCACCGACGTAAAGAGGCACTCGTAAAGGGATAAAAGACTTCTCGCAATCGTGTCGCAAACCGGTGTCTCCATCCCCGGAATCGTCCCGAAGTAACCCGGCGCTATCGCGTCATGCGGGGCATTACCCTTCATCACGTACATCACCCGAAGCGAAAAAGTCCGCCCGAACGCATTCATCATCGTCGACTCGATACGCTTACGACGGACTTCAGAGCCGCTCACAGCAACAAGAACCGCCAAGGGTTCCCCTCCGTCCGGGTTTTCGTACAGCGTGAGAGCCGGCAAGACCAGTTTTTTAAGATACGTCAGCCCCCAGTCCGCCGGAATCTCCACGGTTTCTTCCGGGAATTCCTGCACGATCCTCATATCCCGGATCTGTGCGTAAAAAGCGGCCGTCTGCTCAATCATCCCGCGCCGGATCCACTCCCGCACGCCCGGCGCCCCGTTTAAGGGATCAAGGGCCTCGGCTGCGGCGAGCCTCACGGGCGAGACGCCTTGAGCAATGGGCCCGCGCACGGCGTTTAACGCCTGATAGCGCCCCAGCCCGTCGTCAGAAGGACTTAAGGGCACGGTTTCGGCTTCACCGGCATCAGGCAGCACCACCCCGAACTTTCTTAAAACAAAATCTGAGGGCTTGGTGAAGTACTGCGCGATATCGTTGACGGTCACCGTGTTCTGCTCAGGAGTAAGCACCGAGCGGGCATCGGCAAAACGGGGCACCTCCCCCCGGAAATGCACGGCGCAGGCAGCGTTTAAGGCGTCACCCGCTGCCGTATTCACGGTCTTCCAGCGTTTAAGTTTGCCCGTTACAAAGTTCGCGCGCCCCGTGGGCGTTAAAGCCGCAGGCACCGTCACCTGCCCGGCCACATCCCTGATCCCGCTTGCGGCCGCCGCAAACCTGAGGAAATCCTCCAGCACCACGGAGGGCGGCTTTAACTGCGTACGTTCAAACCCCTCGGCGTAGGAGACGTAAAAGAAGCGCCGTGCCGCAAGAAAGAGGTCGAGGAAAATATTGCGGTTGTCGCTGCGGCTGTCGCGGTCACCGCGCCGCGCGCGCATACCCGCGCTCGTACCGGGCGCCATGAGGTCAAACTCTTCAGCGGTATTGGTACCCGGAAAAGCGCTGTCACGGTTAAGCCCCACGACCGCAATGACTTTATAAGGCAGCCCCCGGAATTCCTTCATGCCGGCAAAGGCAAGGCCGTTACCGGTTCTGTGAAAAAGCGCGTCCGCCACGTGCGTTGTTGCGGCCTTGGCAAACACGCGGGGGTTCACCGGCCGCCCCTTCATGGTTGCCTCAAGCGCCCGCGCGGCCGTTTCAAGGCTTCCCCGGATCGCCTGGGCGGCTTCTTCGTCTTCCGTAAAGTCCGTGAGTTCCGTTGTAAGCGACACAAAGAAATTCTTAAGTACCTCCGGGTCGGCTGCCTCACCCATTGCCGCGAGTTCCGCGCGTTTGGTTTCAAGCAGTGCAGCAACTTCGGTAAGCCGCGCAAAGAGTTCTTCGTTCTCGAGCACCGACTCCCAGCGGCGCTCCGCGCCCGGCGCGGGCCGCACGTCTCCGAAGACGCGCTCCCGGCTTTCGCCGAAAAAAAGCCCCGCGGTGAGGCGCTCCAGAGCCCGCGTGAGCGACCCGTCTGTGTCCGCCGCATCGGCTTCACCCTCAGACACCAACCGCTCAATATGTGCTTCAGAGAACCCAAAGCGGTAGCCCCCGGCCACAAGCCACGCGTGAATGAGCGCGAGGTCGTCTGCGGTCATCTGCCAGCGCTTCTGCGCCTGCGGCATCTCAAGCCACGCTTCCAGGTCTGAGGCATCCGCTCTGGAAAAGAGAAGTTCGATCAAGGCCTTCCATGTCTCAAGCGCCATCGCGCGGTCGCTCACCCGGTCGTCCGCTATCGTCCAGGCAATTTTCCGGCTCTCGGGCTGCGCATTCATCACGGCTTCAATCACGCCTGCCGCCCCTTCAATGTCCGGGGTGACGACAAGAACGTCTGCGGGTGTTACGTCCTTTTGCGTGCGGAAAATGTACTGCAGCCAGTCAACGAGAGTCTCAACCTCACGAATGAGCGACGGCGACCGCCCCACGATCACCGAGCCATCCGCGGGATCGGGCATCTCCCCTTGCGCGGTCTTAAGCGTCAAGACCGAGCGCTGCAGTGCCTTTAAAAAGGTGTCTTTTCCGGGATCCACAAAGTAAGCGTCCGCGTCCTGGGGGCTCTCAAGCTTTAAGTCCTGCAGGCGCTCCGTGACCGGATCAAAAAAGTGCCTGGTGTGGGTTACCGCGACCGGATCGTCCGGTTTGGTTTCCGGTTCCATCCCCACAAAGTCCGTTCCCCCTTCCAGATTTAAAAAGGTCCAGACACGCTCAATCATCGCGCGGCTTGAGGCGGCGTTGCGCCTTAAGTACTGATACACCGCGTTGTCTTCTGAGCCGTAATCCCAGTCAAAGGCCGCCTGCGGCAGTGCCTCATACCAGTATTCCGACGACGGATTTAAGACGTAGAGATAAATGTCGCTTTCGGCGTCTTCTGCCATCTGCTTAATAAGGGGCAGCACGAGGGGCGGCACCGTAAAGGGCATGAAGATATGCACGCGCTCCTCACGCTTTTCGTGCCACGCGCGCACCATGCGGTCTTCTATCTCAAAAAGGTCATTTAACTCACGGGCCTCGGGCATGTCGGTGACGCGCCGCGCAAGCTCCCGCCACATATCCTTCTGCCAGGCATAGTCGGGATGCCGGTTTAAAGCCGCTTCCTCCGCGGCATAGCGGGGATCATTTTCAGCATGCGCCCGGGGTGGTTTCCCCATCCAGCGCAATACCCAGTCAAGGCGGTATGTTGCATAGCGCGAAAACACGGCCGCGCAGTGCATCGCAAACTCAAAGCGCTCCGCCGGGGTTTTGCCGTCCAGAAATTTTTTAAGCCGCGGATGCCTTTCGGGGAGATCCGAATGACAGATATCCCAGATCAGAAACTCAAGTTCCGTTCCCGCTTCCCCGAGGCCGATCAAGGGTCTGCCGAACTTAATAAACCACTGGCCGAGCGTTTTAAAGGAAAGCCCCGCGCACACGCCCGTGCGATCGGCGAAAAAACGCCGCAGCATGTCGCCCGCGGCCTGCGAGGGGACCACGACCGTTGTGTCCTTAAAGACAAATCCGGTGTCTTTTTTATTGTCTGCCGCGAGGTTCACGGCCAGGCTTTCCCTGAGGACCTCAAAAGAATTACTGAAAACGGTATAAAGCATGTCGGCGACCAGAAGCAAAAACAAAAGCGGGAAACATCCGATTCTACGAAGGTTTCCCGCGCTTTGAATGGTTTAGGGTTGCTTTTCACGGATCATGACGAGTTCCGGGACAAAAACGCCGTCCACCACGCCCTGAGCCAAAAGCCGCGTCACAATCTTCGTCATCGTCTTCCCCATACGCCCAGGGGAGGTCCTCGTCCTCATCCTCATCATCGTCCTTCCATGGGTCGAAGACGTCATCCCCGCCGTCATCGAACGTTTCCTCATCGTCATCGGGTTTTTCTTCGTCCTCATGGAACTTTTCTTCGTCTTTACCGGCCTGAGCTTCCTCGTTTTCGGTCAAGGGATCGTGCTCATTGCCGAAAAGAATGACGGAGGCAGGCACATACGGAGCCTGTACGGCTTCGTCTGCCGGCTTGTTCTTTTTGGTTTCTTCTGTCTTTTTCATCCGGTTACCTCACGTTTTGTACAAGTGTTATTGTGAGGCACACTGCATCATTTAACGTCGCTTACGGACGGTTTTCCATGTTCTTTTCAGGCGTTAAAAAACCGCCTCAAAGAAGGCGGTCACGGGACTTTCGCCCCCTTCAGAAATCAGTCGGACATACCGCCTCCCAACGCCCGGCGGTTTGCAGCAGCCCAGGCTGAGACGAGCGAGGTATCTGCAAGGTAATTCTCAGGGTTCTCACCGGTAAGCCACGCCGCTTCAAAGGGAATAGCCCGGCCCTGAGCCTTACCTTCTTCAGTGGCAAGCCGCATGTACCACTGCGCAGTCTGAAAACCCAATGAGCGGCTGCCGCTGTGAACCGTCAGCCAGAACCGCCCCTCACCGTCACGGCCGAGCTCGATGAAGTGGTTGCCTCCGCCGAGCGTTCCGAAGGCCCGCTCAACATCTGCCGTGATGTGTCCGGCTCATCTGAGGGCTGACAAATCGACCGACGCAGCCTGAGGCAGTGCTTTATCCCTTATCCACGTTCCCGCGGGGATTCTTTCCGAAACGATACGGTCAAGTTTTCCGCATTCAGCCCTCACGCCGGTTACTTGAGCACAGGTTACACCGCAGCCGATATCCACGCCAACAAGCCCGGGGATGACGGCGTCATTCACCGTCATTGTGAGGCCCACGGACCGATTTTCCCCGGGTGCATATCGGGCATCATCCGCACACGCGCTCCGTGATGCGGCAACTGATCACAGATCCAGCCCACCTGCCCGAGAACGGAAGCTTCCGGCATCTCATAGCCGTCCGTTCTGACTGCGCCCGATAAATGAGGGCCGATGTCTGAGCCCCCTTAACGATCATTGTCTGCATCATTCTTTCCGACAAACACTGCATAACACAACAAAGCCGCACTCTGAGCAAAATCAGCTCAAGCCCGCGGGCAACGGGAAAAAGGACGCCAGGGGATCAGCGTCGACCGTGCGTCTTAGCGCCTGCGCCCTGAGGGTGAGCACCTGGCCCTGCCCCATGGACAGGAAGGGGTGCCGGGGCACTTTCTTCGTGTCGGAAGCCCGGTCACGGCGGACGAAGGCAGCTCCCGAGAGATGTGCCGCAAGCGCCGCAAGAATCCACTTGTCAGCGGTTCTCACCCAAAATACAAAGAGGTTCTTCTCCGGGCATTCATAATGAAACAGAAACTTTCGCAGAATCTCAGAGACAAGCGCCGCATCCGTTTCGCTGCTGCACTGAACCTCATAGGGAACGCCGCAGCAAACTGCAGCAAGGGAGCGGGCATAACCGGCAACCTTGCCAGCACACGGGGCATCATGCATCTTTGCGGTTTCTTCAAAAAAACGGGCAACCCAAACCGCCTCATCCGCAGCAAAAGGAACGGCATTTCTGCTTTTTGCACCGAGCCTGCAGCGCGCTCTTTCACTGCAGACGATCCTGCCCAAAAATACGCGGCATACGCTTCAAGCACAGTTGCCGGCACGCTTTCAACCGCCACGGCGTCCGCGGCAAAGGATTTCGCGGCAATGAGACTTTCAAACGCCTCCCGCCAGGAATCCTCTGCTCCGTCAATGAGGCCGGCGGCCCGACAGTAAGCGGGAATCCGCTCGTCTGCATCCTGCTCTGACAAAAGCACTTCAAGCGCTGCAAAATGCGCGTCCTGCTTCTTTCCGGGCCGGGAGAACAGGGCTTCCGTCACAGCTTCCCAGTCGTAAGACTGATCCTCCGCCCGGAAATCGCAGCGGCATGCCGCAGCAGCCGCTCTCTTTGCATCGTCCGGCTGTTCTTCTCATGTAATGACCGTCACCGCCCAGCCGACCACCGTCAAAACCGAGACAAAGTCCGTGCCGCGACGGTCGTTTTCCGGCAGAAAATATGCCGCCAGAGGATCCGGCGCTTCATTGCACAAAGGTTCCCTGCCGGACTCAGGGCCAGTCGTTGCGCCGTTCACCCGTTCAATCTGAAAAATGCCGGCCGTATGTGCCGCCAACGAGGCCATCACGGCAACCGCATTGCCTCCGGCATCCCCGGTGTCTTCAACCAGAAAGATCCCTTTCGTATCCGTGGTCCCCGGGAATGAAAAACCGAAATGCGCCAGAAACCTCCGCAGCAACCGTACTTCCGCAAAATACGTTGAGCGCACGCGCCAGCGCTGGCTCCTCGCCCTGTCCGTAATCAGGCCGTCAAAATAAAACCCGCTTTTTGAGGCGAGTCTCTTCCATAACGCCTGCTTTTCGTCCGATACGCGCGTCAAAAAGCCGAAGGCATCCGCTGCCTCGGCCCGGGCCGGTAAGCCGTCTCAAAGTAATCGAGCACAAAGGCAACGACGCAGGACTGCTCCGGAAGGTTTTGTGCAGCTTTTACGTCACCTGAGGTCAGTGCTGCTTTCACGGCCCGGGCGTCTTTCTCAGTCTCCGCGTCTGTGCTCATGCCCGGCAGAAAAGCAGCGAGCACGCGCTTTTGCACCTCTGTTGCGCCGATACACGCGAGAAGCGAGAGGCCCGCCAAAACCGCACGGGTATCAAACCCCGTTTTCAAACGCTTGTCTGTCGTCATTCAATGTGTCACTTTTTTCCTTTCTATGGACAATCATTATCTGAAGGACTGCGACACAAAATGTCGCGTGAAAACGCGGAAAATTTTGAAGCGGGCTCAAGGACTCTGTAACGCCTGCACCGGGCTTTGGCTACACTGCAGCCGTCCCGGTTTTTCCCGCACTAACAGCCCGTCATGCGCCTTCTGAAATTTCTTTTCATTGCTTCTCCGGCCACAGCCCTCGCGGTCGTCGGCGCGCATTACGTGCTTTTTGACCGCTATGACTATTTGGCGGAGGCTGCCGTGCGTGATCCGGAAAACTACTGTCAGACGCTTTTTACGGAAAAGAATTACAGGGATTTCGCTGACTACGTGGCGTTTTACGCCTCGGTGCCGGGCCTCACCCCGACACCCGCAATGGAAAAACTCGCGGAAGAAGCCCAAGCGATCCGCAGTGATCCGTCCTATATCGCCAAAGAAACAGCGGCCGGCTTTTTCCTGGGAGAAAGTCATGAGGACTACGGGAGAGCGGCTCAGGCCGCCAGCGAATTTTTCCTTGTGGGCGACATCCGCGACATTTACACGGCCGGTACTAAACTCGCCGGCAACCAAAGCCTTACGGAACCTGAGAGCTTTACGGCCGCGCTTTCAGCAGTCAGCCTTGCCGTTGCCGCAGCCAGTATCGGCCCACAGGCAACTGCAGGAACCGCCGCCAAAGGCGGGATTGCGGTTTTAAAGGTCGCCAACCGCGCCCGCAAACTCTCGGCGGGCTTTATCCGGGAGCTTTCCGCTGCCGCAGCCAAACCGGCTGTTCTCAAAACACTGGCAGGGCCTTTAGCGGAAATCGCGGCCTTTACCCGAAAGTACGGCGTTGCGCCGGCACTGGAAGTTCTCGCCCGTACGCCGAGGCTTGAAGACGCGCCGCGCGCGATCCGCTCGGCGCTGAGCTTGGGCGAAGATATGCCGGGCCTTCTTAAATTCGGCGGGCCCGACGTTTTTGCGGCCGTCAACCGCTGCGGAAAGACGGCCGTCAAAGAGGCGGCGGTCTACGGCGACGGCGCCGTGAGGCTTCTTGACAAAGTGCCCGCCGCTCGGCTTATGAAAGACGCCGCGCACTACACGAAAATCACCACGAAGGCCGCCTGGAAAACGCTCGGACTCATTTTGTCCGTGGCCTCCTGGCTTTTCTCAGCGCTCACAGGGATTCTCTGGATAACAAAAGCCGCCTTCCGATTGATAAGAAGGCGGCCCGAAAAAGCAACCGAAAAAAGCAGTTAGCCGATCGACTTGATGACGTGCTTCACAACCCCGAAGCAGACCCATTCGTCACCGTCACCGGGGAAGATGTCGTCGTACAGACCGGAGCTGTTTTCCGGGTGCAGGTAAATCTTTCCTCTTTTCTTCATGAAGCGCTTCACGGTGAATTCGTTGTTGACCTGCATGATCACGATGTCACCGGGCTTTTCCGTGACGCTGCGGTCCACGACAAGCAGATCCCCTTCATCGATTCCCGCTTCAATCATCGATTCGCCCTTGGCCTTCAGTACAAAGGTCGAGGCGGCATTGGTGATCAGAAGATCGTTAAAGTCGATACTCTCACCCTGATACTGTTCGGCCGGCGACGGGAAACCGGCCTGCACCGCGGAGTACCCCGAAGGCACCTTCACATGAGTCTTCACCTTCACCGGAATCAGACCGTCAGGCTTAGAGACGCCTGAGGCGAGCTTGGGATCAGCTGCCATTGCCTGATTAAGCACATCACGGAACCAGATGGCGCCGCCCAGTGCCCTGAAACTCGTAACCTGCTCAACACTTAAACGCACCGTCGCGGTTTCGGTCATGGCCTTGTCGCACATGGGCTTGCGGCCTGCGCCGGGACGGCGTCCGCCCCAGGTCCCCTTCACGCGTCCGGTTGTCTTGCTGATCGTTTTGGCCTGCGCCTTTGCGGTTGTCTGTTTCATAGAAATTCCGCGAGGAAACCCGCGTCTTCAGACGCGGGAGGAATCGCGGCCCTCCTTTCTCAGTTCAGTTAAAAACATCTTTCGCTTCTCAAGAAGCGAAAGTTTCTTGTAGGAAATACCAGCAGAAATCTTTGTACCGTCCAGATAGCGCACATCGAATGCACCCGAGGAGCGTCTGCCAAAAATAAAGCCGCCTTCCCCTTTGCACAGCACCTTGTCAAAGAGCCTGAAGCCGTGCACTAGGTACGGAGCCTGATGGCGCTTGCGCACACCGCCTTTGAGAATCGTCTGCTTGTGGATCTTGCGATTGTGGCGGCGCGTCTGTTTCTGAAACAGGTATTCGCCCCGACGTTTTGCGTCGAGGACGCCAGCAATGCAGAAACCGCCCGCGCAATGCGTCTTCGGCAAGCCCTCGACGATGCGCTTGTGTTTGGTCAGATACCCGTAGGTATTCGTGACAGGCAATTCGGGATGGCGCTCGCGCAGGCGGTTGAGCACCGTCCAACGCATGATGCCCATGAAAGTCTCTGCCCTGAAAGAAGCGCCGCGCCGGGGACTGAACTGCTTCAACTTGCCTGCGTGATACGCCTTGTGGCACGCTTCACAGAGCGTGATGAGGTTACCCGGCGCGTCGCCTCCCGTTTTCCGACTCTCAATGTGATGCACGTTGAGAATCAGATCTTTCGATCTGCCTTTGCAGGCTTGGCAAACGTGACCGTCGCGGAACAGCACATATTCGCGCACGTTCCAAAAGCCAAGCTGCTCGCCCTGCTGATAGTCCGTGCCTTCGACTTCGGGATTCTTGATCTTCTGAATGTCGAAGGATGCGGTTTCAATCACGATTTTGGTGATCGGAAGCACTCGGCAAACCGCTTCAATGCGCGATATGTGCGCCTGAATGCGGTTCTCCACGGATGGCGCAAGCCACCCCTTGTGCTTCGATCGAACGCGATTATCAAAACGCGGCGCACAGCAGCGGGTCTTGCGGTTGCGTCGGGCGCGGCGAAGTGTCAAGCGATTCGAGAGCAAGCCCGTCACGTCCTGCCGCAGCTCGACCTCGGAAGCCAACAACTCTTCCTTGGCGGTCGTTGCGCTCAGGCCGACGTGCTTGTAGCCCGCATCCACACCCAAGGTGATCGGCTGCTTGGTTTCGCCCGTCGGCACCGTCAGTTGAATCACAAAGGGCGTTCGGCGCACAGGCACGGCCTTCCCGGCCCGAAGGAGCTTACGCGCCTTGGGCGGGGAGCACGGCATGAGCGGTTGCCCGCGCATATTCAACACAAAAACTTTCAAAGTGTTCTCCATTGACGGATACCTCACGGGCTCCGTCTGCTCGACCTTGCGGTCGGTGCTGATCCTTCGCCAATGTTGGAAGGGGTTTGTTGTCTGAAGCACCGCTCCTACCTCTCAGAGCTTTTAACCGCAGACCGCAGAGCGCGGGACTAGGATCGACATCCCGCGGTGCCTGTTTGCGTCCCGTCTTGCGACGGAACGGATTCCCAACCAGCGGAGTCCGTCCGAAAACGGACTGAGGCTAGTCAACCAAGACTTGTTGCCAAGCCTCTGACTTCAGTCAGGGGTAGTTGACAGTAATCTGCCCGTCGATTTTTGAATAAGCCCTTAACTTTCAAATAATATCCGAATTTTCAGTCCTTTGCATCCATGCACTACCTTTTCAAAACAACCTTCCGGAGGTAAACTTGAAAAAGATTAACCGTAAGGACAGAAGCAACCGTGTACGCGCTCATTGACGGCAACACCTTCTACGCCTCCTGCGAGCGCGTCTTTAACCCGGCGCTCAGAGGCCGGCCCGTCGTGGTTTTAAGCAACAACGACGGCTGCATCGTGACGCTCACCGCAGAAGCGAAGGCCCTGGGGCTCAAACGCGGCACACCGCTTTTTAAGGTCAGAGACGTCATCGAGAAAAATGCGGTCGAAGTCTTTTCGAGTAACTACGAGCTTTACGGCGACATGTCCTCGCGCATGATGCGCACGATCGCATCGCTTGTGCCCGCCATTGAGGTCTACTCTATTGACGAATGTTTTGCCGACGTCACCGGCATTGAATCCGTGACCGAACTCGGGCGGATGATCCGCAGCCGCGTTTTAAAGTGGGTGGGCATTCCCACCTGCGTGGGGATTGCCCCCACCAAGACACTCGCCAAACTCAGTAACCACATCGCCAAACGTTACCGCATCTTTGAGGGTGTTTTTAACTGGACGGAACTCACGCCCGAGCGGCAGGAAAAAGCGCTCTCCACGATCCCCGCGGGCGACGTCTGGGGCGTGGGCCGTCAGATTTCCGCGGCACTTGAAACGATGGGCATCACCACCGCCCTTGATCTTAAAAACGCCGATGAAGCCCTCATCCGCAGGCGCTTCGGGGTGACGCTTATAAGAACCCAAAAGGAACTTGCGGGCACGCCCTGCATCGGCTTTGAACCCGTTGCCGCCGACCGCAAACAGATCTGCTGCTCACGCTCTTTTGCACAAAACTGCAGTGACGCCGATGCCGTTGCCTCGGCGCTTGCGGTTCACGCCGCTCAGGCCGCAAGGTGCTTAAGGCAGCAGCACTGCCGGGCTTTGGCCGTCAGTGTGTTTGTCCTTTCCAACACCTTTAACCCCCGCCAGAAGCAACACGTGATTCACGCAACGACGGTGTTTAAGTACGCCACCGCCGACACCGCGCGCATCACGCACGCCGCGTGCGAGATGATGCGCGCTCGTTTTGTGCGCGGCGTGGGGTACAAAAAGGCAGGGATTATTCTCTCCGAACTTATGCCCGAGGGCACACCTGAGCCCCTCGATCTCTTTGACACACCGTCCCCGGAGCAGGAGCGGCGGGAAAAACTCATGCAGGTATTAGACAGCCTGACGTCGCGCTACGGCGTAAGTCCCCTTAAAACCGCCGTCAGCACCCTCTCCTCGGGCGCCGCCATGCGCCGTGAGCGGCTCTCACGCTGCTACACGACGCGTATTGCCGACGTGCTCACGGCAAATTAAGCACGCCGGCACGTTGCCCGCTTTTGTCTTACTTCAGCTTAGCAGCCTGCTCTCCCGCCACCATGCCGGTAACACCCGCGTAGACATAGGCTTCGCCCGAGCGGCATCCGGTGCCGAAATGTTCACCGAAGGCAACGGCACCCCCCGCAAAAATGCCCTTGGCAATAGGTCGGCCAAGCGGCGTCACTTCGCTCTTTTCGTTAATCGTAATGCCGCCCACGGTTTCGATCATCACGGGCTTAACCTGCAGAGCGTAAAACGGCGCCTTGAGTTCTTTCTGATAGACCGTGCGGCCGAAGCGGTCGCGGCGCTTCTCTGCCGGCAGCCGCGTAACGGCGTTGTGCTCTTCGATATCGGCCTTAAGCCCATCTACCGGACAGCCGATGTGTTTGGCAAGCGCCTCGTAGGAATCGCACTTTGCGGCTACGCCCGCTTCGATCATCTTCGCGACCACAGGGTGCAGCTCGGGCGTCACAATTTCCCAGACCGTCTTTTGCTTGAGCATATCGATGTTGGTCTGGGTGTAGATGACATTTTCATAGAATTTCCACGAGGAAACCTGCGGCTTGAGCCGCAGGAGGAATCGCGGCTGTTTTTATTTTAAAAAAACACTGCTGTCCAAAACGAAAACAAGTTAAAAGCGCGCGCGAGGCCTCAGCTAACAACTGGGGCCAATTTTTTAGGGTAAGAAAAAATCGGATCTCAATGGGAAAGGTGCGCTGAAAAGAATCATGGTGGCGGTGAATGTCAAGTGATCTTTCGCCGATTTTGTTCTTAAAAAGTAGGTTGTAGTCTGAGCTCAGTGAGGGCTTTGCCCTCTCCGCCTTCGGCGGATTCACCCAGAGTTTTTTGGCCCGTAGAAAAACCTTTGATGCAGCTGTGCTGCACCGTTCGCTCGGAGAGGTCGGCAGGCCGGCAGAATGAGCCTCCTCAGGCAGGAGGAGTCCGAGCCTGAGGCCCGCGGGAAACCGTTGAACGCCCTGTTGCAGCAACAGCGGGGCGTTTGTTCAAGCTGCCTTGGCATGCTTTTCCTCCAACTGCCCATTTTCGGGGTTAAGCCACACCTCTTTGATCGGCGTACAGTTCAGCACTCTCCTGGTGATCCAGCGCTCCGGATGGCGTCTGCGAGCCTCCAGCATCGTCTCCCTGCGTCGGCGCAGCACCTCCGCGTCCTCGCCGCGATAGCGCTGCCCCGGCGTTACCATGCGGATGCCGCGGTGTCTGTGGTGCTCGTTGTAGTGGTCTACAAAGCCCTGCACCCATTGCTCAGCTTCCTCAGCATTGTCGAAGCCGTCACGAGGGTACAGGTAATCGCCGCTGTACTTGAGCGTACGGAAGAAGGACTCCGAATACGGATTGTCGTTGCTGACTCGCGGACGACTGTGCGAGAAGGTAATTCCGTTCTTCTCAAGCAAAGCCAAAGTGGGAGCGGCCTTCATGCTCGCACCATTGTCTGAGTGCACGACAAGCTGTCCAGGCTTGATTCCGTACCGCCTGAAGGCATCCCCGAGAAAGCGCGCGGCGAAGTCGGCATTATCAGCCTCGAATACCCTGGCGCTCACAACCATGCGGCTGTAGACGTCGACAATGACATACGCGTAGTAGAACCTGCCTGTGTACTTGCTCGAGCGCAGATAGGTGATGTCCCAGGTCCACACCTCGTTTGGCTTCTCTGCCTGTAGGCAGTCGGCTTGCTGCGCCGGCGGGCTTCCCGGGTAGGCGCACGGCGTGCGTTCAATCCCCGTGCCCTGAAGAGACGGTAAAGCGTTGAGAGAGAGCACCAGTACTCCTTGTTTTCATCGAGCAGCTTGTAGAAGGCCTGCGTCAGACTAAGATCCCGCACATCGGCTTTGCAGAAGCGATCTACGATCTGCTCACGCAGGTCCTCAGGGATTTGCCGTGGGCTCGTAAAGTTGCTGCGGTCTAGCCGGCCATCACCATCCGGTGCATGCCGCCAGTTCTGCAGCGTCCGTGGGGTAATGCCGACTGCCTCGCAGGATTGCCTCTGCGACAGTCCTTTCGATTGACCGAGTTCGACCAGCGAAACGATTTCCTGGCGATCATGGGCACTGATCAACTTTCCTTTACCCCCCAGATCGCCTCGGCTTTTTTTGACAACATCAGCATCGTTGCAGCATCGGCTAATGTTTTGTCTTTTCTGGCGATTTCTCGGTCCTTCCTGGCATTTTCCTTCTTGAGTTCAGACATGGCCGACATCTGAGCATCATGGAGCTTCTTGTCAACCGCATCCGGATGATTGTTAAACCATTCGGCCCAGGCATCGACTGTGGAGGCGAGGTAGCCATGCTTGCGGCAGAACTGGCCGAAGGCAGTCTCGCTCATGATTTCTTTGGCAACGACTGCGGTGTGGGCTTGAAGGTAGGTCACTCCTTTAGGGAGCTTGAGGCTGGTCATGAGCTTGGGATTTCCTTTGTTGGGCAGCGTGCCGCAGACTGCTTGCTCTCTGGCAATCTTGAGCCAGTACGAGATCGTTGATTTGCCGATCGAGTACCGCTTCACGGCTTCAGAGATGCTGAGCTCCTTGCTCAGCAGGCGCGCTACGACGTTGTCTTTGAACTCCTGCGAATATCGCATGTTTTGCCACTCCGTGAAAGGTTGAAGGGGTGGCGAAAGGTAGTATGACATCTAATGGGGTGGTCGCGTATATTTGAAGCTTCCACACTACAAATTAGCGCGCCACCATGAATTCGGTCGGACTGCATGTCTTTGCGCAACTACTGAAGGTGTTGCCCATGGACACATTTGAAGCCATTGCGGCAAAGTATCCGCTCAAGCCTTGTAACTCGCGGAAGTTTACGCCACGGGATTATTTCACGGCCATGTTGTTTGGACAACTGTCAGGAGCCAGTTCCTTGCGGGAAGTGGTGCTCGGCATGGCAATAGCCGGTGAAAAGATTGTTCACACCGGGGCTAAGTTCATGAAAAGAACCACCTTGGCTTATAACAACAATCACTCCAATCCCCTGATCTTCAAGGACTTCTATTTTGCTGTTCTGGAGCAGTTTCGCTGCGAACTTGGCCATAAAAAACAAGCTCAATTTGATAAGCCGCTCTTCTCGATTGAGTCCTCAACAATCAGCCTCGGCTGCAAGCTTTATGGCTGGGCGAACTTTCGGCGGCACAAGAAGGGAATCAAAGTCCATACCGGACTGTCCAATGAGCTGGGACTCCCCGAAGTCGTTGTTATGACGGTGGCCAAGAAAGCGGACGTCAGGTGCGCCGAAGCCGTCATCGAGCAACTGCCTCAGGAGGCCATTATCGTAATGGATCGGGGATATAACGATTACCGCCTGTTCAACTGGATTGACAAAAGAAATACGGTGTTTGTTACCCGGCTAAAAAAGAACGCTGCTCATACACCGATCGATGAAAGCACCATGGTCGGAGAAGGCAACTACTGGTCCGACTATCACATTACCTTTACCGGCGAGGCCGCCAAGGAAGTCTGCGGCGAAAAGAAGTGGCGGGTGGTTCGGTACTTCAATACGATCGAAGATCGTTGGTTTGAATTCATTACGAATGATTTCGACAGCCCTGCTGAAACGATTGCAGAGCTTTACCGCGAGAGATGGAAGGTGGAGCTCTTCTTGAAAAAAGCTCAAGCAAAACACGGTGGTCAAGGCATACTTCGGAACAACGGAAAACGCTGTCCACAGTCAGGTGTGGATTGCTTTGATTGCGACATTGTTGCTGCAAATCTTGTTTCAGCGTAGCCGTGACCACAGGTATTTCAGCACTTTTAACTGGGTTGTGAGGCAGAGTCTTTGGAAATACATCCGCTTGGAACAAATCCTGAATCCGTCAATCCTCGGCCGAGATGAGCCAGAGGCTTCCTGTGAGGAATCTCCGCAGATGGAGCTTCCATTCGGAAAAGTAGGCCCCCTAAAACCGAAAATTTGCGTTTTCTCTTTTAAATCAACAAACTATTTTTTGATGCACAAATCCGTTTTGGACAGTAGTGAAAGAATTTACTTCTTCCCGTCGGATTTATTGCCTTGCCCTGGTTAAGGAAGGCGGGGTAAAAAGCTTTGCAGGGTTTTGTAAACAACACCCCGTCTGAAGACGGGGGCTTTATTGTAACCGCATCACACGGCCCAACATAAGGCTGGTTTACATCAGCCCCTGTGCTGACAGCTGTCGGCACAGACCCTGCAGGTTGCGGCTCGCATTCAAGTCGCTGTGCGCAAGGTGACCACATTGGCTGCATCGGAACCCGTGCTTATGGCGTTTGCCCGGTGCCCCGCACTGTGAGCATGTCTGGCTTGTATAGCGCGGATCCAGGAAAACACACCGGATTCCAGCGGCTGCCGCTTTGTAAACAATCATCTCCTGCAACTCACGGAAAGACCAGCGGTGCAGTCGGCTTCTGATGCGTTTCCCGGCCTTGATGTGATCCCGGATATGCGTCAGGTCTTCCAGGGCGATTAACTTGATACCCCGCTTTGCGGCTTCCTGCACAATCTCTTTGCTTACAACGTTATTGACATGCGTCACATGGCGTCTTTCTCGGCCTGAGGCTTTTTTCAGGTGCTGTCTGGCACTCTGAGAGCCGTTGCGCTGAAGACGCTTTCTCTGACTCATATATCGGTCTCTTTTATCCTTTAATGCTCCTGCTTTCCAAATACGGCCCGTGCTGACGGCCGCAATATTGTTCTCGCCGACATCAATACCCATGATCTCGTCGGCTTTCAGATTCTTTAAATGCTCTTCGCCCGAACAACCTTGGGACTCCACAGCGATGTGAAGCTCCCAAAACGCTTCTTTCCGGCCTCTCCGGGGATGCAGAACAAGGTTGCACTCCTTACGCTTTCCCGAAGCCAGCAACTCTTTTTGAAAAGGGCCGGGGAACAGACGTGCCCGAATCCGACCGCTGATGGTTGAAATTGAAACAGTGCCGTCAGGGAAAAATGTCAGCGTGTTCTTGTCGACGTGAACCGAGGGGTGCCTGAACACCAGCGTCTTGAGCTTCTTGTCCTTACTTTTGAGCTGCGCCGGATGATTGGCAAGCTCCGTCTTGTAGGCTGCCGACACCGAGCGGATGACGTTACAGGCATACTGGCTGCCGAGATCCGGAAATTTTGCCTTGATCTTGTCATAAACTGCGTGATGCAGTGTGAAACGCTGCCAGAGCCTCTTCGTGCGGTCCGCCGCTACTGTCGGAACTACAAAGTTACACACCTGCGCATAGAGTCTCTGCGTCGCTACGAGCTTTTCGTGTGCTGCCGGATCGAGTAGTTCCAGCCGAACGCAGGCTGTGCGGACACACTTGCCGCTCCCCTCAACGCGTCTAACGCCGTCCGCGGATGTGTTCAGTCCTTTCGATGTAGCTTTTGATCGTTTCTGCACTGACACTGCCAGCTGTTCCGACGTAGTAAGAAAGCGACCAAAGATGGCCTACCCAAAGTTCATTTTTGAGTTCCGGATGCCGCATCAGAAGCATCCTTGCACTGGCACCCTTCAATACTCTCACCGCGACGGCAATGCTGACGGACGGCGGAAAACTGACAAACAGGTGCAGGTGATCCGGCTGAATCTCCAAAGAAAGAATCTCATACTTTCTTTCAGCGCATATGCTTTCAAGCAACTCACGCAGAGACTGCGCAACACCACCCCTGAGAACGGATTTCCTGTACCGGGGGCACCATACCATATGGTAAGCTGTCTGATAGACGCAGTTTCTGCTGTGAACGATGTTTAGCATAGTGCGTATGGTACCAATTTTTTAAAATAAAAACAGCCGCGATTCCTCCTGCGGCTCAAGCCGCAGGTTTCCTCGCGGAAATTCTATGAAACCCCGGATACGGCACATTTATTCAGCGGCTGCGACCGCTTTGGTTGAAGTGTTGCGGCATCGCGCCGGGTACTTCAGTCCCGCCTGAACTTAACGTTGGTTACAGGCTTATCAACGTGCACTCACAAAGGAGCACAGGAAAGAACTTCAGTTGGCGGAAAGTATAAACCATGGCCGAACCGGCCCCGGACAGCCAATCAATAAGCATTCCTTTTCAAAACAGCAAACCAGCGAAAACCACGCGCAGACACCCGCAAAGTCATGAACGGCGGGCGTTCCGGACCTCTTCTGGCACCTTGGTTTTCCGGTCTTGTTCCTTTTTATTCTCAGGGATAACCCCCCCCCAGGCTATTGATTTTTGCGGTTTTCTTGTTAAGGCAAATTAACTAAACCGATAATGAGGTTGCCTGAGTTGAAAGGCCCGCCGGCGGTTCCTTTTTCATTCCGCAAGAGTTTTAAGGAACATGACTACACCGGCGGCACAAAAGAATTTAGTTTGGAGATCTCCTCATTATGAAAAAGACAGTTGCTGCAGTCGCTGTTCTCGGCGCTTTCGCCGGTTCTGCTCTCGCTGCTGATGTCACGCTCTATGGTGTGGTCGATGCCGGTTTGGTCTACACGCATCTTGACCAGGACGTCCAGGGCGTTGACGCCACCGATAAGTTTGAAATGAAGTCCGGCAACCAGGCCGGTTCCCGCTGGGGCCTCAAGGGCGTTGAAGATCTGGGCAACGGCGTCCAGGTCGGCTTCATCCTTGAAAGCGGCTTCAACGTTGACGACGGTTCTTTCCGTACCGCCGACACGCTCTTTGATCGTGAAGCATCTCTGTTCGTTCAGGGCAGCTTCGGTAAGGTTGCTTTCGGTAAGCTCGGCTCGATCGTCCAGGGTGTGTCTTCCTGGGGTAAGGTTGGTTCTGTTTCCGCCTTCGGCACGTCCTTCGGCAACTACGCCGCTCAGGCCGGTGCGATCTTCGCAACGTCGACCGTTTACGACAACATGATCGCTTACTCGACTCCGTCCTTCGGCGGCGTCACGGTTTACGCTCAGTACAGCATGGGTAAGTCTCAGTCTGAGCCCACGATGGTTGAAAACGAATCCTCCACGGATCGTTACTACGCTATCGGCGCTGAATACGCTAACGGCCCTGCCAAGCTCTTCTTCGCTGTTGACTCCACGAACTACGCTTCCTGGACGCCCGATGCTACCGGTGAGTACAGCGCCAAGGATACCGATGACAGCCTGACCGTTACCCTCGGCGGTAACTACGACTTCAACGTCGCCAAGCTCTACGCCGGTGTTCAGTACTTCGACGAAGTGGCCGGCAAGTGGATCGGCGCTTCCGCCAACAAGCCGGGCAAGGTTAAGGGCTGGGCCGCCACGGTTTCCGCCAGCGCTCCTGTTGCCGGCGGCAATGCAATGCTCGGTGTCGGCTACACGGACGCCAGCGCTGCTGACAGCGTGACCGACAACGGCAATTCCGCTCATGACTTCGACCTCTCCCGCTGGGTTGTTTCTGCCGGTTACACCTACAACCTGAGCAAGCGCACCAACCTCTACGGTGTGGCTTCCTACATGCAGGACAAGCTTGAACCTTCCGCCGCAGGCGATAAAGACGTCAAGCCCACGGCCACCACGGTCATGGTTGGTCTGCGTCACCGCTTCTAAAAGTCGAGTTCTCTCCAAAAGCTTGACTTAGCTAGAAGGCAGCGCCCTCGGTTCGAAAGAACCGGGGGCGTTGTCTATCTGCAGGCAACGCAGACCGGAGAGACAGTCTGCCACAAAACCTGACTTTTAAAGCAAACTAACTTTTTGAGAGCCCGTAAAGCCGCACGGGCTCTTATTTTTGCGCCTTTTTCTGAATTATTTTCTTGTTGTATTCCGTTGTCTTTCCTGATATAATTTCATTAGAAAATCAAGGTCTCTATGGGGAAGGACTATGTTCGTAAAAATCACCAAAAGCGGCAACGGCAAGTTCTCCTATGTGAAACTCGTGGAAGGGTATCGGGACGAGAAAGGCCGGGTGCGGCACCGCACCGTCAAAACCCTGGGACGCCTTGATGAACTGACAGCCAACGATCCCGACTATCTGGAAAATCTCAAACAGCAGTCCGGCAGTGAACGTGCGAGCAAAAAGCAGGCCGTTGCAGCCCTTCGGGCCCAGACGGCCGAAGCGGTGGCGCAGGTCCTTGGGCAAAGTGAGAGTCCGGCAGAGGACTTTCCTCTGCTTCGGTATGGTCACTATGCACTAAAGCAAATCTGGAATAAGACCTTGTGCTTGCCCCGCAAATTTGATTACCTGCAAAGCGAGCTCAATCAGAAAGTGCAGTTCAGCTTCAATGCCGCCGCTTCTTTCATGATTTTCAGAAAAGCCATGAGACCGAGTTCTGTGTTGGCCGGTTTCCATGATCAGGATGAGTATCTCGGCGCTCCGCTGCAGGGAATCTCTCTGCAGGCCTGCTACAGGACGCTTGATTTTCTGAAAGAGAACAAGGATGAGATTTTCAACTGGGTCAACCGTCAGATGGACAAGCACTACGGTACTGACAGAGCCACGCTTGTTTTTTATGACGTCACCAATGCGTATTTTGAGGCACCTCTGACAGATGCCGAGATGGAAAACTACCACCAGGATTTTCTGGACAAACTGAAGGCTGCTGCTGAGCAGGCCCGCGCAGAAAAAGAACTTCCGGAAGAGTGTTTTGACGATGACGGCTCCGTTCTGCCGGACACTCTGCCGCAGGACTTCATCGATGCCGTGGCTGATGATCACAATCCTGAATTTTTGAGAATGCGCGGTCCCTCAAAGGAACACCGCTCGGATCTGCCGCTGGTATCCATTGCTCTGGTCATTGACAAGAATGGTTTTCCGATGGACTTTGAGGTTTTCAAAGGCAACAGCTCCGAGTACAGAACCATGGAATCCACCATCAGAAAACTCAAGGATAAATACAACATCGGTCATGCCATTGTTGTTGCCGACAGAGGACTCAATTCAGCTGAAAATCTGTTGATGCTCCAGCGGCTTGAGCTGGGCTACCTGGTGGCCCAAAAAGTGAGTAATCTCAATGACGAAACACTCAAGCAGATGCTTGATCTGTCGGCCTATCAATCGATTAACGACAAAGATCCTGAAAGCAACAAATACCGCGTTATTGAGGACTGGGAGCGCACCGGCAAGAGCGGCTCAGTCAAATGTTCACTGGTTCTGACCTGGAGCGAAAAACGTAAGCGCCGCGATGAAAAATTGCTTGAGATCTGGGCTGATTTGATCCGCAAAAGAAGCGGGCAGGAACTTAAAACAAGAAAGCCGGCTTGGGCAGGTATCGCCACCACCGATACTAAGGAAAAGAAGCAGGTGATCACCGGTATTGACGAAAGCGCCTTGGCAGAGCGCAAAGCGCTCTGCGGGTTTGCTGCTGTTGTTTATGACGAGTACTGCATTGAGCGGACGGAAATGGCTGACGAGCAGGAGAACAAAGCAAGGGAAGCAGCATCAGGTGCCGAGGTAAATCAGCCGGTTGACAAGGGAGAACGGATACTGAAAACGGGCAAGGAAATCGCCTCGATGTACCACTGCCTGAATCAGATTGAAACGTGCTTCCGGATCATGAAATCCAACATCGGCTTGCGCCCGATGTACGTCTGGACTTCCAGCCATATTTACGGCCATATTACGGCTTGTGTACTGGCCCTGTTGCTGCTGAGGCTGCTGCAGGACAAACTGAAAAAGCAGGGAACGCCAATCAGCATTGACACACTGTGCCGTGAACTGCACGACTCAACCGTGATGGCTCAAATCATCGATGACAACCAAATCACCTTCTACCGGTGCGGCTTTGGTCCGAAGCTGCGCAAAGGAAATGAGTTGCTGACAGAAGAAGAACTTGGTGCTCAGTACGTTGCCGGCAAAGCACGCAACCACAAAGCTGACATCCTGCAGGCCTGCGGCCTGTCGCTGCCGCCTCGGGTGTGCTCGAGGCCGGAACTTGCCTCCTGCCTCGGCACCCGCTTCCCCACCAATCGCTCCGCCGTACCCATGCTCCGTGAACTGGGACAGCGGTAGAAGTACAACAAGAAAATAATCAAAACCAGCCGTTAGACCTTGTGGTTACTGGTTTTGTCGATTTTCTGCTTTAAAACTCAGGTGAGCAAAGTGGCGATGGTTGCCTGCCGTGCGCAAAGTTCTTTCAGACGCCCCTCACGGCACCAGCGGCGTACTGTGCTCACGCTGACGCCTAAAACAGCGGCAAGTTGTCCTATACTGAGCAGGCTGTGGAGTTTTGCATCGCAACCTCCGTTGGTGAGGTTACACGTCTCATTGTTCCGTAAATGGACAGCTTTGGATAAATTATCCGTGGCTAGCAGTTAACCCTTCTGCTTCTGCCGTCTCTATTGTTATGAACGCGAAACTCGCCTCCCAATATGCCCGAGTCATCATTGACGCACCGCTGCCCGTTCTGNCCTGAACTTCCCAAAAAATTTGCACTCAAACACCGGCACGGGTGATTATTTCCCCAAAAAGGTCATCATCTCCTGATAGGTCTTCCGGCTGGTTCTGAGAGCCGCGGCGATGTTGGCTGCCTGCACCTCTTCCTTTTCTTTCTGCAGGGCAAGCAACTTTTCAGCCCATGCGTTGTATCGAGCTTCCGCCGCCAGGAGCTTCTCCTGCGCCAACGCAATTTTCGCTTCAATCGACGTCACAGATTTCATTCTCGGCATCATCGTCCTCTTCGGGTTCATTGTTGTCTTTTTGATTGGCGGCCGCTGCGGCCAGTGACGCTGCTATCGATGCTGCCCCCCTGCGGACATCATCTTCATTCATGCCAAAGCAACTGAGGATGATTTTCTGCGTTCTTGTTACGGCGTGGTCCAGCCCATAAAGTCCGCTTTGCCGTCTCACAAGTTCAATTTTTTCCAGCTCTTTCAGGGCCGCAGGCACTGTCAGAAAATTCTTTCTTTTCTCGGTTCTGAGCATTTCCTCTTTGAGCAGGATGTAGAACCGGTTGCGGATGATCAGGGCAATAAACTCAATGAAAAANTACGGCTTGTGTACTGGCCCTGTTGCTGCTGAGGCTGCTGCAGGACAAACTGAAAAAGCAGGGAACGCCAATCAGCATTGACACACTGTGCCGTGAACTGCACGACTCAACCGTGATGGCTCAAATCATCGATGACAACCAAATCACCTTCTACCGGTGCGGCTTTGGCCCGAAGCTACGCAAAGGAAATGAGTTGCTGACAGAAGAAGAACTTGGTGCTCAGTACGTTGCCGGCAAAGCACGCAACCACAAAGCTGACATCCTGCAGGCCTGCGGCCTATCGCTGCCGCCTCGGGTGTGCTCGAGGCCGGAACTTGCCTCCTGCCTCGGCACCCGCTTCCCCACCAATCGCTCCGCCGTACCCATGCTCCGTGAACTGGGACAGCGGTAGAAGTACAACAAGAAAATAATCAAAACCAGCCGTTAGTCCTTGTGGTTACTGGTTTTGTCGATTTTCTGCTTTAAAACTCAGGAACCGGGGGCGTTGTCTATCTGCAGGCAACGCAGACCGGAGAGACAGTCTGCCACAAAAAAGCGATCGGCACGAACGAGCGGAGACGACCGCATGGGCTCGGACTTTACGCTTTCCAAAACAACGGCGCGTGCGTTTCGCGTCGGAGCACGCCTCACGGGCACCACGCGCAAGGTCTTTATCTGGCGTGCGGGCCTGGCCTGGGAACACGTTGCGGGCAGCAAAGCCGAATCGCGTGTGAACGGACTGTCCCTTGACGTCCCCGCACGTCAGGGCAACACCGGCATTGCCGAACTCACGGTGTCCGTCAAACCCACGGCGCAGTCAAACTGGTCCTTTGAGGTGGGCATCAAGGGCTATGCCGGCGACCGTGAGGGCGCCTCGGGGAACCTGATGGTGCGAAAAGCCTTCTGAAGAAGTCTGAATCTCAGGCATTGCCAACGCCTTACTTCAGGGGTTTGGTTCAGGAGGCAAGGCGAACCAGACACGGATGAATCAGATGCTCCGTCAATTCCTGCGGAACGGGCTCAGGCACCGGCCCACATAACAGGTATTGTCCGGATGGCGGAAGATTCCCACCTTGCGGCTCAGCGACAACAGGGTTCTTTCGCAAACCACAAGCCGGTCCTAAAATGTAAGAACTTGTTTTTCTTTTGAGCAGCTGCTCCCCACGAAAACACTTTCTTCAAGAATCGGGCTTTTCTGCCTGCCGGTTCTGATCCTTTCCGGCTGCGCCTCCGTTCCGGATGCAACGCAATACGATGATCCCGTGGATTACGTCAACCACTACTACGAACGGGACCGTGTTCCTCCGCGCGGTCAGATCTCTGTCATTGCTCTGGATAACCGGCTTTTGAGTTGTTATGGAGCGTGAGGAATTGACACAGTTGGTGCGTTAACTGTGTCAGTTCTGACGGTAAATGGGCGTTAAAAGCTGATACGCACGTGCGCTTAAAAAAGATGCAAAAGGGCGTCAATAGCAGATACAGAAGTGCGTTAAAAAATGATGCCGTCTGTCTGATAAAAAGAGACACAGCAGGTGCAGTAAAAACTAACGCTGTGGTGCGTCAGAAATTAACACTCTTGAGCGTGGGCAGGCCGCCGCACCGGCCTCAGCCGAGGCGGCGGCAAATTCGCTATTCAGTTGTCATTTTCTTGGCAAATGTGGCTTTGTCAGGACCTGAACTTCCCAAAAAATTTGCACTCAAACACCGGCATGGGTGATTATTTCCCCAAAAAGGTCATCATCTCCTGATAGGTCTTCCGGCTGGTTCTGAGAGCCGCGGCGATGTTGGCTGCCTGCACCTCTTCCTTTTCTTTCTGCAGGGCAAGCAACTTTTCAGCCCATGCGTTGTATCGAGCTTCCGCCGCCAGGAGCTTCTCCTGCGCCAACGCAATTTTCGCTTCAATCGACGTCACAGATTTCATTCTCGGCATCATCGTCCTCTTCGGGTTCATTGTTGTCTTTTTGATTGGCGGCCGCTGCGGCCAGTGACGCTGCTATCGATGCTGCCCCCCTGCGGACATCATCTTCATTCATGCCAAAGCAACTGAGGATGATTTTCTGCGTTCTTGTTACGGCGTGGTCCAGCCCATAAAGTCCGCTTTGCCGTCTCACAAGTTCAATTTTTTCCAGCTCTTTCAGGGCCGCAGGCACTGTCAGAAAATTCTTTCTTTTCTCGGTTCTGAGCATTTCCTCTTTGAGCAGGATGTAGAACCGGTTGCGGATGATCAGG
>NZ_LT635860.1:0-126000 GCF_900128485.1 Duodenibacillus massiliensis | reverse complement strand
TTCTAGAACCTGACAGCTCGGCGCGCTTCGATAATCTGAGAGCCATCGGCATTGATGAAACCAGCTACCGTAAGGGACACAGCTACATCACCGTTATCGTCAATCACGACACCAATACCGTTGTCTGGGTGTCCAAAGGTCACGGCAAAGCAGTCCTCTCAGAGTTCTTTAAGTTGCTGACCCCGGAGCAACGCGCCGGCATCAAAATTATCACCGGCGATGGTGCCCGCTGGATCGATGATTGCATCCGGGAGTTTGTCCCTCATTGCCAGCGTTGCGTGGATCATTTCCATGTCGTTCAGTGGGCTAACGAAGCTGTCGATACTGTCCGCAAAAAGGAGTGGCGCGAGGCAGCCAAGGAGGTCAGGCAAATCAGCAAGCAACTCAAAAAGAAACGCGGCAGGCCGAAGGCTGACGATAAAACAAGGGAAGAGTTCAATCAGGCCAAACAGACCGCAGATGAAATCAAATCTGCACTGTATGCCCTCGGCAAGGCCCCTGAGAACCTGACGGAAAACCAGAGGCATAAAGTGGAGCTGATTGCACGGACAAGCAAAGTACTGTTCCGCTGTTACACCAGCAAGGAGGCCCTGCGTTTAATCCTGAAAATGACTGATCCGCAACAGGCTTCCCAGGAGCTCAAAAGTTGGTATTACAGGGCAAGGCACAGCCGTATTGATGAGCTTAAAAATTTGGCCGCCAAGATACGCCGCCACGAACAAAACATACTCAACAGCATCACGCTAAAAATGAGCAATGCACGCGTCGAAGCCGTCAACAACAATATCAAGCTGATTATTCGGAAAGCCTACGGGTTTCGTAATGTTGAAAATCTCAAGGCAATGGTGCTTTTATGCTGCTCAAATTTGGTGATCCCTTTGCCAAACCATGCTGTCTCCGGAAAGCCCGCTAAACAACAGCCTTCCAGTGTAGTTGCTTGATTTTTTTACCCACAACTATGCACGAAGAGCCTGAAAAATTTGGCTGAAACCGCTTCATTGCTTTGGACCCACATGCTTCTCGAGCCCAAGAAGGTTTTGTCAGCTCCAAACAGTTTTTCCGATGCATCCCGGCCCTTGTAAAGGATGTAGGCCTGCTCAGCAGACATGGTCTCTGAGGTGATGATGGCAAAGTAACCGCACAGATCGAGTTCACGCTGCACAACCGACTCTTTCTCCTCGGCGTACAGGAACGTCTTTGCCTCATCCTTGGTCTTGCCTTTCATAAAGTGGCAGTGAAAGTAGTTGAGATACTCTTTCGGCAGCTCGACTTTTTGGCCTTCCAGGGATTTCAGCGTTGCAGCCATTCCGGCTATTTTCTTTTCTACCCGGTCTCGCTCAGCGGCCATCTTTGACGGACTGAAATACAGGTGGAAATAACGCTTGTGCTTATCTCCGGAGAAAAGGTGTTTCTCAACGGTAACGCCGTAGACTCCGGTAGGGCCGATCTTTGACTTGCGGGTGGATTCGAATGTGTGGCGCTTCTCTTCAATGACGGTGTCAACCAATGCCTTACAGCCTTTCACCATCATGATGAAGAAGTAGCCGCAGGCATCCAGGTACTCGATGTTGTCGCGGCTGAAATAACCTCGGTCGAGAATGAGTCCTAAATCCTTGTAGCCGTAGGCCTTAATTTTGTCGATAAGAAACCGAAGCTGACTGACATCGTTGATCGAACCGGGATACTCCTCGTAGAAAAGAGGCTCTCTGTTGGTTTTGTCAAAGGCGACAGCGACATTAATGACGGGGACTCCCTTGTCTACTTTTGCATTGCCGAACTCGGCGTAGTCGATGTCGCCCGCCTGCAGATTCTTGATGGTCGAGTCGTAAGAAACGTAGATGCGGTTTCTATGGTCTCTCTGCGCATTCCAGTCATCAAGGAAACCAAAAATCTGATCCTTGGTGACGGATGAAAAGAACCGGGAAACCGTGGAGTCGCTTTTGATTTTCTGGTTTTTGGTAAACAACGGATGCGAAAAGGCGAAGTCCGGGTAATACTGCCCGGCGTTGTCTTCGTTGACGATCAGATAGCTCACCAAGTCTAGAAGAAGCCCTGTGCTCTCACCGAAGTGCTTACTCAGCATCGGCTTGAGCCTGTGCTCCTCCAAAATCTTGTCAAAGACAAGATGCGGGCCAATTTTCAGGCAGCAACTGCGATCAACTTCAGCATGCTCTTCGGGTATGGCTGCCGTGGGGAAGTACTTCTGGTAATTCTCGTTGGGCACCATCATCTTGTCATCACCGGGACACACCTTCCCAATGGTGACTCGCTTGGGCACGTTGTAGCTTTTCTTGGCGTCATACACACGTTCAAGCTCGTATAAGACGTAGACCCCGGCCTTGCGTTTCGCCTTTGTAATTTTCCCGGCAATCACGGGGATCGGAACCTTTCTTTCAGCCATTTTTTCTGACTGATCATTGAGTGCAACCATTGCACCCAATGATAAATAAAAAAACTCGGAAATGCAACAAATTTTTGAAGAAATTCAAGAAATAAATGCAGATCCGAAGGCTTGAGTGCAACGTTGTTGGGAAGTCCAGGCCTTAATGCCGCGCTTTTCGTGCCAGACGGTGTTTGCAGCACGGATCCAGCCCGAGGAAATCGCGGAGCTGCCCCCCAACATGGCGCCCGCCTGCACAAGAAGTGCCTTTTTGGCGGCCTCAACCGCGGCCATGCAGCCTGCGGCGCCGCCCCCCGGCGATCAGAACGTCTGTTGTGAGATCAAATTTCTGAGAAGCCTTCGCGGCAGAAACAGCGGGCAGTGAGCCCGCGGCTGCAACAGCAGAAAGAAAGGATCGGCGGGAAATGTCGGACATACAACTACCTCTTTACAAAAACGGGCCACAAACCGACTGAGGCCTTCACTCAGAGGAAGTCTGATTGTTTTTCCTTAGTTGCCTGCTGCCGTCGGGCTGTCCAGGAGCCACTGCGCGGCGTTAATGAGCTGCACACCATCAAATACCCGGTCACTGCCGAGCGTATCGCGAGTGATCAGATATTTCGGCCAGGAATCCCGGATTTTGGTTAAGGGCGCGAGCTCTCTTTGCAGTGTCTGGGGATCAAGCACGGAAAGCGCCACCTGATAGTAGGCAAAGCCTTTTTCTGACTCTGCCACAAAATCGACTTCGGCCTCACCAATACGCCCGACTGTCACCTTTTTGTACCGCCGCTTGAGTTCGAGGTACACAATGTTTTCGAGAATCCGTCCGTAATCCTTCACGGGCGAGGATGTCACTGAATAACGAAATCCCACATCGCAGAGATAAAACTTTTCTTCCCGGCGCAGGACCTCCCGCCCCCTCACGTCAAAACGCGACACCCGATGGAAAAAGAAACTGTCTTCCAGGGCCTGCAGATAGGTATAGATCGTCGGTATTGAAATACTGCAGCCCGCGCTTTTAAGCGTATTGGCGATATTTTTCGGGGACACCAGTGAACCGATGCTCGTTGCAAGGCAAACCGTGAGCTCATACAAAACCGCCGCGTCGCGAACGTTAAGCCGTGTGCAGATATCCTTCACGATCACTGACGTCACCAATCCGTCGTAATAGTCCTGCACGGCTTTGGCGTTGTGCCGGAAAGCCGTCACGGCCGGAAAACCGCCAAGCTGCATATAGCGCAGCAAATCGTCCTGAGGTGCAATCCCGTCTTCTGCACAGGCCCGGTGAAATTCGGCAAACGAAAAAGTCGACATCCGGATTTCGCTGAACCGGCCGGTCAGCAGTGTCGCAAGTTCCCCGGAGAGCAAAAAAGCATTAGACCCCGTGACGTAGAGATCAATTTCAGGGTGTCTGGCCAGACTCGCGAGCACTTCATGAAAGTCAGGGCACATCTGGACTTCGTCAATAAAGACGTAATACGTGCCCGGGCCCCGCGTTTTCTCTATAACACAGGCATGCAGGGCATCCGGATCTCTGAGCTTTTTAAGTGTTAAATCATCAAGACTCACTGAAATACAGTGGTCTTCGGCAACACCTTCGGCTTTAAGTTTTGCCTCATACATCTGCAGCAGTACCGATTTACCGCACCGTCTTGGCCCGAGCACGACCTTGATAAGACCGTTTTCCCGGTACCTGTCCAATAGCGCCTCGTAATACGGACGCGGAATCAAAGCTGTCTGAGCCATAACAACAAATAAAATGTATTTAACTTAATCAAAATTATATGATTATTTTTAAATGCATTTAATTATCATCATAAAAAAACCATAATTTTTAAATACATTTAATCATAAAGACAAAGATTGGATACAAAAAAGCCCGGTGATGACTCTCCCGGGCTCAGCGGCTACGACGCACCGACTTCCTTTTTCAGTGGCTTTCGGATCACCAGCAGCGGCACATCGGCCTGAGAGGCCGTGCGCGACGCGGTGGAACCAAGCACGGCGGTCATCAGGGTGTTTTGCCCGCGGCTGCCTAAAACCAGCATATCCAGGCCCGCTTTCTTTGCGTAAGCGGCGATTTCGTTACCCGGGTTTCCGGTAAGGCTTACCTCAACGGGCGTGATGCCCGCGGCTTCAAGCGTCGGGCGCACCGTATCGGCCACCCGTTCATAGCTTTCCTTACGATGCGAGGAAATGAGCTTGGCGACCATGGCGTTACCGAGCGCCATCAGGTCGGAATAGTCGCCTGAGACGTGAATGAGGTGATACTCGGCATTTTTGCCGAAAAGCTCCTTATGGTCAGCCGCATACTGCACAGCGGCACGGCTGTAGTCCGAACCGTCCACACAGATCCCGACGGCGTAATCGGCTTTTTCCGGAACCGGCCTGTTTCTTATGACGAGCACGGGTTCGGTGGTGTGCGAGAGCACGGCCCCCGTGACGCTTCCCACAAAGTAGCCGGAATGCACGCCGTAGTTTTTGCTCCCCATGATGATGAGATCCGGCGCCGTGATTTTTGCTTCTTCCACAATCGCCTTGGCAGGTTCATCGGTGAGAAACACCTTTTCTTGGGCGTGAATCTTTTCTTTGGCAAGAAATTCCCGCGAGGGCTTTAACACGTCCTCGGCGGAAATCTCGTAGTACTTCATGAGCGTTTCTTTGGAGGCAATGCGCGGCACGATTTCCGGCAGCGGCTCCGGCGCCACCAGCAGTTCAATATGCGGTTTGAGTGCCAGAAGTTCCCGGCGCGAGGCAAGAAACGCAAGCGCAGTCTTACTGTAGGAACTTCCGTCAACGGGAATCAGAATCTTCATGGAGTAACCTCTGCAACCCGGGACCGGCTTCTGAAGCAGAAACCGTCCCGCTTACCCCGTTTATAGCGCAAATTACCCGGTCCGGCACTCTGGGCCAACACAAAGTATCGGGTGATTGGCGAAAACGTACCAAAGGCACGTCAGAGTGCCGCCGTGACCACAAAAACTGAAAGATCAGTCGCCCGGCATTGCATCCGCATACAAAGCCTCATATTCGCTTACAGCTTTAGCCGGCCCGAGCCGGTACTATGCGTACTGTAAGTCGGCGGACGCGCCGCCCGTGCCGGTGACGGGAACACCGGACCAATTAAGAAAAGGCAGAGGCTCATCGGGCTTCTGCCTTTTTTCGCTGCGGAAAATTCCGCGTGCCTACTTTTTAAGCATGTCCGTCAAACCAGCGCCGTTATCATAGAAATTCCGCAATGAAACCCGCGTCTTCAAACGCGGGAGGAATCGCGACCCTCCTTTCTCAGTTCAGTTAAAAACATCTTTCGCTTCTCAAGAAGCGAAAGTTTCTTGTAGGAAATACCGGCAGAAATCTTTGTACCGTCCAGACGGCGCACATCGAATGCACCCGAGGAGCGTCTGCCAAAAATAAAGCCGACTTCCTCTTTGCACAGCACCTTGTCAAAGAGCCTGAAGCCGTGCACGAGGTACGGAGCCTGATGGCGCTTGCGCACACCGCCTTTGAGAATCGTCAGCTTGTGGATCTGGCGATTATGGCGGCGCGTCTGTTTCTGAAACAGGTATTCGCCCCGACGTTTTGCGTCGAGGACGCCAGCAATGCAGAAAGCGTCCGCGCAATGCGTCTTCGGCAAGCCCGCGACGATGCGCTTGTGTTTGGTCAGATACCCGTAGGTATTCGTGACAGGCAATTCGGGATGGCGCTCGCGCAGGCGGTTGAGCACCGTCCAACGCATGATGCCCATGAAAGTCTCTGCCCTGAAAGAAGCGCCGCGCCGGGGACTGAACTGCTTCAACTTGCCTGCGTGATACGCCTTGTGGCACGCCTCGCAGAGCGTGATGAGGTTGCCCGGCGCGTCGCCTCCCGTTTTCCGACTCTCAATGTGATGCACGTTGAGAATCAGATCTTTCGATCTGCCTTTGCAGGCTTGGCAAACGTGACCGTCGCGGAACAGCACATATTCGCGCACGTTCCAAAAGCCAAGCTGCTCGCCCTGCTGATAGCCTTCGCCTTCAATCTCCGGGTTTTTGATCTTCTGCATATCGAACGCCGCCGTTTCTACGGTAACGGAGGTGACGGGCAGAAGACGCAAAACAGCCTCGATGCGCGAAAGATGGATACGGATGCGGTTTTCAACGGACGGCGCAAGCCAACCCTTGTGCTTTGATCGAACGCGATTGTCAAAACACGGCGCACGGTAGCGGGTCTTGCGGTTGCGTCGGGCGCGGCGAAGTGCCAAGCGATCCGAGAGCAAGCCCGTCACGTCCTGCCGCAGTTCGACCTCGGAAGCCAACAACTCTTCCTTGGCGGTCGTTGCGCTCAGGCCGACGTGCTTGTAGCCCGCATCCACACCCAAGGTGATCGGCTGCTTGGTTTCGCCCGTCGGCACCGTCAGTTGAATCACAAAGGGCGTCNATTTGGCCGCCAAGATACGCCGCCACGAACAAAACATACTCAACAGCATCACGCTAAAAATGAGCAATGCACGCGTCGAAGCCGTCAACAACAATATCAAGCTGATTATTCGGAAAGCCTACGGGTTTCGTAATGTTGAAAATCTCAAGGCAATGGTGCTTTTATGCTGCTCAAATTTGGTGATCCCTTTGCCAAACCATGCTGTCTCCGGAAAGCCCGCTAAACAACAGCCTTCCAGTGTAGTTGCTTGATTTTTTTACCCACAACTATGCACGAAGAGCCGAAAACCGGCGCAAATGCTCCGGGCCTCAGGCCTTTTCCTTTTTCCGGCTTCGCGCTTGCGTCTCTCCGGCGTATTAAGCCCGCCGATCCCCCAGTTTTCAGGCGGCACATCTTCAATGATGACCGAGGTGGTCGCGGGATTTTTCCCGAGCACGCGCGCCAGAAGGTCGGTGGCGCCCATGATGAGAAAGCCGTCCACGCGGCCCAAAAGCCAGCTTACATCATCCCAGGAAACGGACAAAGGCAGCACAACTGGGATGCCGCCCGCTTCTGTCACGGACTGCAGATAGCGGTTTCTCAATGTAATCGCGCCCTCTTTAATGTCAGGCGTGACGCCGATCAGTGGTTTTCTGTTAATTTCCGATCCTTATTTCCCGCAGCTGCGGACAAATTCTTCCCAGCCCTTAGCCCGCAGACGGCAGGCCGGACAGACACCGCACCCGTAGCCCCAGTCATGGCGGTGCGTGCGGTCGCCTTCGTAACACGTTTCCGTTTCAAAGCGGATAAGGTCCACGAGCGCCTTACCGCCGAGGTTTTCAGCAAGCATCCAGGACTGGGCTTTCGTAAGGTGCATGAGCGGCGTTTCAATCACAAAATCGCGTCCGAGCCCGAGCGACAACGTCACCTGCAGGCTCTTTAACGTATTGTCGCGGCAGTCCGGATAACCGGAATAATCCGTATCGCACATTCCGCCCACCAGCGTACGAATACCGAGCCGCCAGGCAAGAATCGCGGCGTAGTTAAAAAAGAGAAGATTGCGGCCCGGCACGAAAGTGTTGGGAAGGCCGTCCGCGCCCTCGCCGATTGCTTCACTGCGCGTTAAGGCGCAGTCAGCAATGCGGTTAAGTTCCGTGAGGTTCAGAATGTGGTCTTCACCGAGCTTACCTTGCCAACGGGGGTTGAGCGCTTGGATTATTTCGCGGATCCGTTTGCGGCAGGTTAGTTCCGATTTATGCCGCTGCCCGTAGTCAAAGCCCACGGTGTCCACCCGGTCAAAGACCGTCAGAGCCCACGCAAGGCACGTCGTTGAATCCTGGCCGCCCGAAAACAAAACCAAAGCCCGGCGCAGGCCGTCACCAGCTGCAGTTTCCGCCACTTGCTTTTCCTTTCCAAAAAAAAAACGATGGTGCCTTGCGGCACAAAAATACGGACGTATTCTCCCTCGGCCGGCTGACGCCGTCAAAACAGGAACGAACTGCTGCACGAAGCAGGAAGGAAAGAAAAGCGGGGAAAGGAAAAAGGCAGGCCGCTCATGAGGGCAGATACGAAAAAAGCTCCGAACGGAGCCTTTTGTCTGATGCAGAAAGATGTGGCGGAGTGGACGGGACTCGAACCCGCGACCCTCGACGTGACAGGCCGATATTCTAACCAACTGAACTACCACTCCGACCTTTCTCATCAATCCCGGCTGTCGCCAACCGAGGACAGGCATATTACCTGTGTTTTTTTGTTTTGGCAATACGTTCAAGTACTATTTTTCCCGGCCTGCCGTATTACACAATCAGATCGCTTCGATTTTCATTTTTATATCAAAGGGCTTACCGAAATACACCCAAGATGTCACGAGCATATCGGCTCCGGCCCGCGCATAGGCTGCCGCATTCTCGCCGTTCACGCCGCCCTCAGCTGAAACCAATACCGCTGGATTCACGGACTTCACCGCTTTCACAAGTTCCTCAAGTTTTTCCGGTGCGAAACGCTCACACTGCACGATGTCGCAGCCGGCCCTGACGAAGGTCAGCACCTCTTCAAGGCTCCCCGCTTCCACCGCAATCTTGCGCTCCGGCGCTGCCCGTTTGGCGTGGAAAATGGCCGCAGGCACATCCCGGCAAAACACCCGATGCTGATCAAAAATCAGAACGGAGTCAGAAAGCCCGGTGCGGTGCACCACAGCGCCGCCCGCCAGAGCAGCTGCCAATGAGAGCGTTTTGGTGCCCGGAAAATGTTTGCGCGTTACCATCACATGGCAGTCGGGATTGACGGCATGTGCCGCAGCCGTCATGGCGGCCGCCCGCCCGGCAATGCCGCAACCATATTCCATAATGTTCTGCGCTGTTTTATAAACCGCATGAATGGCCCCTGCAGGCCCTTCGGCGGCAAGCACGGTCTCTCCGGACTTGTACAACCCTGCAGCTTTTTCCTGCCGTGTGATCCTGAGCCCGGCCCGCTCAAACAGAAGCGCAGACCAGTCGATACCGAAAACAAAGCCGTCCTCTTTCGGAGCGCTCGATGTTTCAAGCCTGTTTCGAAAACTAACGGACTATTTCCGGCTGGTGGAAAAAGAGTGTCCTTTGGGAGGAGCTCAGACCAACCGCAGCTGCCGCTATGTTTTGGCTGACGCCTTTCTGCAGTTTTGGTTTCTGTGCATTAACCCGTACAGCACCATGATCGAACGCGGCCGCAACGACAGGCTCTTTGAACACATCCGTTCGATTCTGCCGGATTACGTGGGCAGGCACGTCCTTGAATCGTGGTTCGAAGGCTGGCTGAAAGAAAAAGCCTACGTGTTTCTCTCGCAGCAATCAAAATACCGCGACTACACCCTGCGCTTTGAATGCCGCAGCCTCAATGACATTCACCGGTAAGATTGAGAGTCAAAAAAAGCCGGCGACAGAACACAGAGATTACGGCCGCCGGCCAAAGGCACCTCGCGCTGGGGCGCCTCAATAAGCATCACTAAACAACCCGCGCTTGAAAGCGCGGGGTTTCCTGACACGGTGCAGGCTTTCCCGTAACAGGCAAGGTTTTTGAGGCCTTGTCTGCCCGGGCGTCCCCTGCACCACAGGAACATTTAAAACGCAACCGCTCTACGGCTACGGGCTTCATCAGCTCGATCCGTCGGTTCCGGCGAAGGACTGCTTCGTCTTGCCGATTCGCTGGTTTGTACTGCACTATCGATCCGGCGTTCCCTGAGACTTGTTTGAGCCTCGCAAGCGCTGATTGCTCAGCCTTCAGATCGTAGCTGTCAGTGGCGGGATCCGCAAAATACAGGTTCATGGCGGCCGCGACATCGCGGTCCATGTACCAGCCCGTATCTCCCAACTGATGACTTCTCTCCCAAAGAGCCTTCTTACGGTACGTTCCCGTTTCGGGATCGTGCTGACTCGGGCGCAGTTTTGCGGGGACTGACTTTCACCACACAACAGCCGGCGCTTTCAGCCTTACTTGTCATCCGGGTTATCAATCCTGCAATACCGCTTTTGCCCAAACTCTTGCCGTATCCGGCTCTCTGAAATGCTTTGTATGAGTTCTTCTCCACAATGACGGTGCCGGCCCTGCCGAACACCTGGTTAATCACTTCGCCGTGCAGGCAACGGCGGGTTTGCGCCTGGCGGCGGTACAGATCCGCAAGTTTTGCCTTTGTTGCCTTATAGGTCTTGGATTCCTTCCAGACAATCTTTTTTCCGGCGGCTTTAACGGTGCCGTCCGCGTTGTAGCACTCCCGATTCGTGTCTCTGCGGGAGCGGTCCATGGCACGTAAAAGACGCGCAATCTCCTTTTCCTGAGAGACAGTGCCCGCGCTCACCAAAATCTTTTGCTGCCACTCGGGGCTGTAAAAAGTCATGGTCCTCGGGCCCGGGTCAACAGCCACCTTGAGATCCTTGGGAGCATAAACGTGCTTGACGGGCGGTACGCCTTCGACAATGAGCTGAACAAAGTAGCGCATACGGCCGCGGATCATCCGCCGGACAAGACGGCAGTATTTGACACGCTTAAAACCGGACGGATCTGTTACTGAAAGAAGAGCTTCTTTCTGCCAGGCATCCGGGGCTTCAGCCTTTATCACCAGATCCAGAACCTCGAGCGTCCACGTCTTGGCCTTCCAACGAAGCCCCGCTTTGTTTGATTTTCCCTCAACGCTGTGCAAGCCCCGTTTAGCACTCTTAAACCGCGGCTGACCGCCCTGATGAAGCAGCCAGCGCTCAATGCCCTGCCAGACACGTGTGGCAATTTTCTGCGCTTCGTTGATGCCGATGCGCTTTGTAAAGCCGCCCTTGGCACGGTGCTCTTTCACGACATCATGCAGGGCATACTCGGAAAGGTGGGCGGACTTCTGAATTTCCTTAAACCGCTTGTTGCGGTCTTTGCCCTTGGGCATCGCGGCCGTCAGCTTCCATGCTTCAGTGCTTTTCATGGCGCGCACACGTTTCTTTGCTGTTCCGAGAACAGCATTGAAGAGCTGGCGTGCATCGGAGAAGTAGGTCTCCAGTGCACTTTCCTGATCCTCTCCGGTTTTCAGGCCCAGCTCGATGACAAAGGACGGTGTGCGCGATTTCATAGCGGCTGAATATACCTTAAGCGAAAACTATGTGCATGGTTTGGCTGCGTTTGGGCCAAAATTAAAAAATTTCGAAAGCCCGCATTCCTCCCGGGGCTCAAGCCCCGGGCTTCCTGCGGGAAATTCTGTGACGGCGCAGAAAATGAGAATCACTCCCAGGCGGGATATACTCGCGCTCAACAAAGAACGTTTTCTGCGCCATGCGCCGATTTTTTGACTACGCGTTTATTCCGGCAGCTCTTTTTATTCTGTGGCTTTACACCACCACGGAAGGGTTTGTGGCGCCCATACTGCTGCCCTCGCCCGCATCAGTGGCCGCCCGCTTTGCCGAACTCATCGGTAACGGGGAACTGCTGCACCACATCGGCGCAAGCGCCTTTCGTACGATGACGGGCTTTCTTCTCGCGGCCTCTCTCGGCATCGGCCTCGGGGTGCTCTGTGCCAAAAGCCCGAAGGCCTCGCGCCTGACGCGCTTTCTCATAGAAGCGCTCAGGGTAACGCCGCCCTTATCGCTGATTCCTCTTCTGATTTTGTGGCTCGGGATTGAAGAAGCCCCCAAAATCGCGATCGTCTTTCTTTCGGGATTTTTCCCAATCTACATGAATGCGGCAACGGCTGTTGCGGGGGTTGATCCCAAGCTCATTGAAGCGGCCCGTACACTCAAATTCACCGGGCGCGAGCTCTTTTTTAAGCTCACGCTCCCTGCGGCCCTGCCCGGGATCGTCACGGGCCTGAGGCTCGGTTTCGGCTACTGCTGGAGAGCGCTTGTCGGAGCCGAACTCATTGCCGCAAGTTCCGGCCTCGGGTTTCTTATCAGCGAGTCCGGGGAATTTGCCAAAACAGACGCTGTCTTCGTCGGAATCATCACGATTGTGGTGCTCGGCATTGCCGCGGACGCCCTGCTGAGAGCGCTTTTAAAGCGCGTGACGCCAGCCTCAGCTGCGGAGGTGCAGCGTGTTTGAGATTGTCTGCTCGCAACTCACCAAAACATTTGTGTCGGCAAGCGGCACCGTCACACCGGCCCATAATCTGTCGCTTAGCTTTGCCGCCGGCGCGATTTCTGCGGTGATCGGCGAAAGCGGCTGCGGAAAAACGACGCTTCTGAGAATGATCGCGGGGCTCGAAAAGCCGGAAAGCGGCACCGTGACTTTTAAGGGCGAAAGAAAAACACCCTCGCTATCCGTTGTCTTTCAGGAGCCGCGTCTTTTTCCGTGGCTTACCGTGGAAGAAAACATTGCACTTGCGGTAAGACACGAGCCGCATTCCGTTCAGAAGGAAAAAACCGGCCGCATGCTTGAGATGATCGGGCTCACGCAAAGCGCAAGGGCTAAGCCCCGGGAGCTCTCTGGCGGCATGGCCCAGCGCGTGTCGCTTGCGCGCGCACTGGTCTCAGAACCCGACATTCTTTTGATGGACGAGGCCTTCAGTGCCTTAGACGCCCTCACCCGCACGCGCGTTCGCAATGAATTTATCCGCCTCTGGCAGGCGCACCCCATGACCGTGGTGCTTGTGACGCACGATGTATTGGAAGCAACGCTTCTGGCCTCACACATCACCCGGCTTTCCGAAGGCCGTGCGATAACGGCCTATCCCGTCTCCTTTTCTTATCCGAGAAACCTCGCCACACCGGGGCTCTCGGCCTTAAGCGAATCGATTCTCAACGATTTTTTTACTGATGTAGGACCAACCAAAAATGAAACTTAAAACCACCGTTATTGCACTTTCCGCACTTTTTGCAGGCGCTGCCTGCGCCGCAACGGGCGGCATGCCCGAGGTGCTTGACGTTGTTTACGTCAAAGCCCCCTTTAACCTTCAAAACATGGTGATGAAGGATCAGAAGATGCTTGAAAAGGCCTTTGCGCCTTACGGCACCGAAGTGAAGTGGCACGACATCAACTCGGGCGCCCAGCAGGCGCAGGCCATGGCCGCAGGCGCCATTGACATTTCCGCCGTGATGAATACGGCGTCGCTGCTGATGGCTAACGGTTCCGGCAACCCCGTCGTGATCATTAACGGTGTTTCGCACCCGGCCGACACCTTTGCGATCGTCTCCGCCAAGGGTAAGCCCCTGACCGTGAAGGAACTCAAGGGTAAAAAGATTGCCGGCCCCCGCGGCACGGTACTGCACCAGCTCATGGTCGCGGCGCTTAAAAGCGAAGGCATGAGCGCCAAGGACGTGGAATTCGTTTCGATGGGGATCCCCGCGGCGCTCTCCGCGGTCGTAAGCGGCAACGCTGACGCCGCGCTTCTTGCCGCAAGCGCTGTCATTAAGGCCGAGGAAGCCGGCTACAAGGTGGTGACGACCGCCAAGGACCTCGTCAACGTCAACCTCGTTGTGACCGCAAGCCAGCCCTTTGCCCGGCAGTTCCCGAACGCCGTGAAGCTCACCGTAAAGACGCAGCGCGCTGCGCTTGACTGGATCAACAAGAACTGGGACAAGGCCGTGGCGCTCGGCGCCAAGGAGCACGGCATTTCTCTTGAAGACGCCAAAAAGCTCGCACAGTGGTCCAACTACTACAACACCGTGACGACAACGGATGTCAAGGGCCTTGCGCTTGATCAGGACTTTCTCGTTGAAAACGGCATGATGCAGAAAAAGGTGGATGTCAAGAGCCTTGTCTGGCCGACCGCGAAGGAATAATCCGCTCTTTTCAGGAAGTTAAACACCCCGGCAGACACTGCGCCTGCCGGGGCGTTTTTATGGATAATTCAGGCCTCGCTTACACGGGTGTCGTCGGAATCACCACCATCTTGCGGCTGACTTCGGAGACTCTCTGAGCCATTGAACCATACGGGCCAACCGTCAACCATCCACAATGCGGGAAATTCTGTGAAGTACTCCGTTTTTCAGGAATGCAAAGCGGTATTTGCGGCGAAATATGCGCCGCTGCTGCCCACCGAAGCAGAAATCAGTGCTCTTATCTGACGCCGCCCAAACCGAAAGCCGGCCCTGATTGTCCGCAGGATGTCACGACGGCCAGATCTGCTGTTCAAAGATTTGCCACACGCGTGCAGCAAATCTCCAAAACACAAAAAACAGCGCCAGATCAATAACCTGAGGACACACACCATCCAAAAGACAGTTTTCAGATATCACAGGCCGGCTCGAGGTTCTGACAACTATCTCCGCCCCGCCCACAATTTTTTGGAATTGGCTAATATGCCGCCCGTCAACCACGGTCCCCGTGTGCAGGTACTCACAGAAGATATGACCGAAAACCTCAAGCCGATTGAAAACATCGCCGTCATCGGACTCGGCGCCCTGGGCATCATGTACGGAGACTTCTTCGTGCAAGCGCTCGGCACCGACAAAGTCACGTTTCTCGCGGACGCCGTGCGCACCGCGCGTTACCGCACGACAGAAGTCACCTGTAACGGTCATATCTGCCCGTTTCGCTACGAAACGCCTGCTGAATACAAGGCCGCACAATGCTGGGCCGATCTCGTGATCTTTGCCGTCAAGGGCGGCGCACTGAAAGACGCCTTGAGAACTGCCGACCCGGTGATCGGCCCCGAAACCGTCGTGCTTTCCGTTTTAAACGGCATCACCTCCGAAGACATCATTGAAAAGCACCTGCAGGGCCGCGGTGTTGTTATCCGGTCGGTGGCGCAGGCCATGGACGCCCTGCGTGAAGGCCGCCATGTGCGCTTAAGCTCCATCGGAGAACTGCGAATCGGCATTGATAAGGAGACGCCCGCCAAACGCACGGCGCTCTCGCGCCTCGAACAGCTTTTTAACGAAACGGGGCTACCCTATAAGACGGAGTCCGACATCGTACGTCGCCTTTACAGCAAGTGGATGCTTAACTGCGGCGTCAATCAAACCGTGGCCGTTGTGAAAGGCACTTTTGCCGACGTGCAAAAGCCCGGCGCCGCACGCGACATGATGAAGGCCGCGATGCGCGAAGTGATTGCCGTTGCCAATAAAAACGGCGTCAATCTCACCGAAGACGACTTAAACGAATATGTCGCCATCATCGACACGCTGATGCCTGACGGGATGCCCTCGATGCGTCAGGACACGCTCGCGAAACGCCCCACGGAAGTCGACCTTTTTGCCGGGACCGTCATCGAAAAGGCCAAAGCCGCCGGGATTGAAGTGCCTGTCAACACGGCGCTTTACGAAAAAATCAAGGCTATCGAAGCCGCGTACTGAGGCAGCTTCTGACGAAAAAGCCCGGACTGTAACGGTAACCGGGCTTTTTTGTGTGCGCCTCTGATGGCAACATTACTTCACGGGATTCTGATCCGCAAGCGTTCGGTTGGCCGCCGGCTGCACGGCGTTTGTCGCCACCTTTTCAATCGGAAACAGAGCGCTTCCCGTGCGGATCCAGAGCGTGAGACACAAAAGAGCCGAAACCGTCACCAGGCCCGAACCCACAAAGGTGACCGGGTGAAAACCGAAACTGCCGGAAATCATGCTCCCCAAAAATGCGCCGCCGCCGATCCCGATATTGAAAATTCCGGAGAAAAGCGACGTTGCAATGTCGGCGGCGTCGGGCGCAACATTAAGGACAATTGTCTGAAACGCAAGACTCACCGCCGTAACCGCCGCACCCCAGACAATGCAGAGCGTGAGTATTGACGGCAGCGTCGCGCAGGCCGGGTAAATCAACAGAAGGCTCACAGCCGTGAGAACAAGCGGCAGTGTCAGCGCCCCGGAAATGTGTTTATCAACAACCTTCGTTGCGGTAAAGGCGCCGATAATCCCGGAAATTCCGAAGACAAAAAGCACCGTCACAACGTCGGTGGGGGAAAAGCCCCCGTCAGCCTGCAGAATCGGCGCAATGTAGCTGTAGGCCGTAAAGTGTCCGAGTTCCGTGACAGCCGTGAGGAAATAAAGCTGCAGGAGGGCCGGGCGCTTGAGGATCACCGGAAGGCTCTTTAACGACCCCGCGCTTGTTGCCGGGCAAGGCGGCAGCACGAGCCAGATCATGACGAGCACGCAAAGCGCCACCGCGCCGATCACGGCAAAAGCTTCCTGCCAGCCGAAAAGCTGCCCGAGCTTGGTGCCGATCGGCAGCCCCATCACAGTTGCCACAATCGTTCCGCCCATCACGCACGCAAGCCCCAGCGCCCGCTTTCCCTTCGGAGCCATGCGTGCCGCCAAGGGCGTCATGATGGACCAGAAGATGGAGTGGCACAGGGCCACGCAGATGCGCGCTGCCAAAAGCGACCCGAAGCATGCGACCCAGAGCACCGCGATGTGGCTTAAGGCAAAGCAGAGAATCAGGCACAAAAGAAGCTTTCGGCGCTCAAACCGGGCCGTAAGAATCGTCAAAGGCAGCGACATGATGGCCACCACCCAGGCGTAGCCCGTGATCACGAGGCCCGTAAACGACACGGTCTCCCCGAGGCTTGCAGCCATATCCGGCAGCAGCCCCACCGGCAGAAACTCCGAGGTGTTAAAGACAAAGGCGGCAAAGGCCAGGCCCAGAATCGGAAGCCAGGACGTGACTTCAAGGCGGTGTGCGGACGCGGTCTGCATGGCAAAAACTTCTGCCCTATCAGGCTCATGAAAAAGGGAGCCTGATTTTAGACCGCGCCGCAAGCTGCTGAGTCGGTACAAAACCCGAAAAAAGACGGGGACTACCCTTGAGAAAAAGTGCTGAGACACGCTTCCCAAAGAGAAAGTCCTGCCGTTTTTTCCAGTTTATTTCACCGTAAAGCGGATGTCGGCCGGAGCGCCGGACCGGGTCTTATCCCCGGCCTTCACGTTACGGAAGGCGTTTTCCGCAGCGCACCCGTCAGCGACAGCCTTATGAACAAGCTTCTTTTGCTCTGCCAATGCGGCCTTATCCCCCGTCAGAACAACGTCAAAACGGGCGTCCGCCTCGATGGCGTTCACTGTCGCCCCACCGTTAAATCCGGAAATCACAGCCGTTGGCACGGCCTTCTCAATATTGAGAATTCCACGGGCTGGGGCGTGCAGGGCATTGGTCTGCCCGTAGCTACCGTTACTGTGTCCGCCCGGGCCGATCACGGAAACCGAGAGGGTTTCGGTGGCGGCCGTTGCAGTAAGGCTCACCGCGGCAACAGCTGCCGCAGCAAACAAAGTCTTCATGCCGCCCGATGCCCCGAGAGAAAAGTACAGCCGGGCCGTGGTCTACAAGATTAACCAGAAGAAAATGACGGTTGAACAAGTTTGGCAGTACGGCAAAGAGCGCTGCAGCGACTGGTACAGCCCGGTGACGTCGCTCACCGAATACCAGGCCGATAAAGACTCGATCGTCGTATACGCTGCCTTTGCAGGCGCCCCGCGTGACGAAAAGACCGGCAAGTCAAAGGGCCGTCCCAACCCCTGCCTGGAAGAATTCCGCTGGGGCGAGACGACACCGGCCGTGGAAATCCGTCTCAAAAACACGATGGGCTATCAGGTCTTCCCTGTAAGCCTCAAAAAAAAATCTTCACAGGAAAATAACGGGAACCTTTACGCCGGATCGTCAAAGAGATCCGGCGTGAGCGACGGCTCTTCGGGATTGGCAACGGTGAGTCCCAGAAGCCGGATTCCCCGGCGCGGCAGTTCGATGTGCGACAAAAGCGCAGCGGCTGCCGCTTTCATTTCGGCTGCGTCCGTCCAGGGCGTTGTCTGAGAGACGCTGCGCGTCACAGTCACAAAGTTATGAAACCTGACTTTGAGCGTGAGCGTCAGCCCCCTGAAGTCTCTGAGGCTGATGCGGCGCTCCAGGTCCTGCGCAACAGCGTCCAGCCGTGCGAGGATTTCGGTTATGTCAGAGACATCCATGTCAAAGGTTTCTTCGCATCCGACACTTTTGCGAATTCTCTCGGCAACTACAGGCCGGTTATCTATCCCGCGGACAAAATCATAGTAGGTCTGACCGGCTTTACCAAATTCCCGCAGCAGATCCGCAAGCGGCACCGCACGCACGTCTTTGGCGGTTACCAATCCCATCGCATGCATGCGCTGTGCTGTCACAGGCCCCACGCCCCAAAGGTGCTCGACTTTCAGGTGGTCGATAAAGGTGAGCGCCTGGTCCGGATGGATCGTGCAGAGGCCGTCGGGCTTTCGCCAGTCACTTGCGACCTTCGCCAGGAACTTGTTGTAGGAGACGCCGGCACTTGCCACAAGGTTAAGTTCCGTGCGGATGGCTTTCTTAATTTCCTTAGCCACTTCTACACCAAGGATGATACGTTTCTTGTTGTGGGTAACGTCCAAGAATGCCTCATCGATACTGATGGGCTCAATGAGATCGGTGTAGCGGGCAAAGATTGCATGGATCTCTCGGGAAACGGCCTTGTAGTGGTCCATGCGGTTATTAACGAAGATGAGGTCCGGACAGAGTTCCTTGGCGCGGCGTGAAGGCATCGCACTGTGCACGCCGAAGGCTCTAGCCTCATAGCTTGCGGTTGCTACGACGCCGCGTCCGTCAGCGTGACCCACCGCCACCGGCTTACCGAGCAGTGCGGGATTGTCGCGTTGCTCAACGGACGCATAAAACGCATCCATGTCGATGTGCAGAATCCGGCGGTACTCCATTGCAGGCTGAACGAAAAAAGAACTGACTATAAATGATAGCGCACGACGGCATCAAAACTTTCAGGCAAAGAAAAACCCCCGAGACCGTTTTGATCCCGAGGGTTTTAAATGGTAAAGCCCGGCAGTGTCCTACTTTCACTGGAAATACAACCAACTATCATCGGCCCAGAAGCGTTTCACTGTCCTGTTCGGAATGGGAAGGAGTGGTACCGCCACGGTATGGCCGCCGGGCAAAGCCTGTTGTCTCAGAAGTTCATCAATTGAACTCCCGTGACGAAGTCTTTGCAAAAAGAAGTAAGCGTCGGAACGCGATTATTTGCATTCACTGCGCTTCAAAATCCATTGTCCGTTTCTCAACTGCCTTACATTAGACTAGGCAGCACGGTTATAGGATCAAGCCTCACGAGCAATTAGTATCAGTCAGCTCAACGCCTCACAGCGCTTGCACTCCTGACCTATCAACGTCCTGGTCTCGAACGACTCTTCTGGGAGGTCTAGCCTCCGGGAAGACTTATCTTCAGGCAAGTTTCCCGCTTAGATGCTTTCAGCGGTTATCTCTTCCGCACATAGCTACCCGGCTGTGCCACTGGCGTGACAACCGGTACACCAGAGGTGCGTCCACTCCGGTCCTCTCGTACTAGGAGCAGCCCCCGTCAATCTTCCAGCGCCCGCGGCAGATAGGGACCAAACTGTCTCACGACGTTTTAAACCCAGCTCACGTACCTCTTTAAATGGCGAACAGCCATACCCTTGGGACCGGCTACAGCCCCAGGATGAGATGAGCCGACATCGAGGTGCCAAACACCGCCGTCGATATGAACTCTTGGGCGGTATCAGCCTGTTATCCCCAGAGTACCTTTTATCCGTTGAGCGATGGCCCTTCCATTCAGTGCCACCGGATCACTATGACCTGCTTTCGCATCTGCTCGACTTGTCGGTCTCGCAGTCAAGCACGCTTGCGCCATTGCACTATCAGCACGATTTCCGACCGTACCTAGCGTACCTTTGTACTCCTCCGTTACCCTTTAGGAGGAGACCGCCCCAGTCAAACTGCCTACCATGCACGGTCCCGGAACAGGTTTACTATCCGCGGTTAGAACCTCAAACAAATCAGGGCGGTATTTCAACGTCGGCTCCCCAAAGACTGGCGTCCTCGGTTCTCTGCCTCCCGCCTATCCTACACAGATCGGTTCAAAGTCCAATGCAAAGCTGCAGTAAAGGTTCATGGGGTCTTTCCGTCTAGCCGCGGGGAGATTGCATCATCACAAACATTTCAACTTCACTGAGTCTCGGGAGGAGACAGTGTGGCCATCATTATGCCATTCGTGCAGGTCGGAACTTACCCGACAAGGAATTTCGCTACCTTAGGACCGTTATAGTTACGGCCGCCGTTTACCGGGACTTCGATCAGGAGCTCTCACCCCATCACTTAATCTTCCGGCACCGGGCAGGCATCACACCCTATACGTCGACTTTCGTCTTTGCAGAGTGCTGTGTTTTTAGTAAACAGTTGCAGCCACCTATTCTCTGTGACCTCTTCATGCTCGGAGTGTTTCACTCTTCACACTACAAAGGCACACCTTATCCCGAAGTTACGGTGTCAATTTGCCGAGTTCCTTCTCCCGAGTTCTCTCAAGCGCCTGAGTATATTCAACTCGCCCACCTGTGTCGGTTTACGGTACGGTCGACATTAAGCTATAGCTTAGAGGCTTTTCCTGGAAGTTCATCCCATCACTTCACTGCAAAATGCAGCTCGATGCTTTGTCTCGGAGATTCGCCGGCGGATTTGCCTGCCGGCCTCCTACACGCACAAACCGGGACATCCAACACCCGGATGATGCTCAAAACTCCGTCCCCCCTTCGCACTTAACGTCGGTGCAGAAATCTTAATCTGCTTCCCATCAGCTACGCTTCTCAGCCTGGCCTTAGGGGCCGACTCACCCTGCTCCGATGAACGTAGAGCAGGAAACCTTGGGCTTACGGCGAGCGGGCTTTTCACCCGCTTTATCGTTACTCATGTCAGCATTCGCACTTCTGATACCTCCGGCATGCGTTACCACACACCTTCGCAGGCTTACAGAACGCTCCCCTACCACTTGCACTTGCGTGCAAATCCGCGCTTTCGGTTACAGACTTAGCCCCGTTACATCTTCCGCGCATGAGGACTCGATCAGTGAGCTATTACGCTTTCTTTGAAGGATGGCTGCTTCTAAGCCAACTTCCTGACTGTCTTAGCCTTCACACTTCGTTTTCCACTTAGCCTGTATTTGGGACCTTAAACGGCGGTCTGGGTTGTTTCCCTTTTGAGTCCGGACGTTAGCACCCGGTGCTCTGTCTCCCGTGATTCAACTTCCGGGTATTCGGAGTTTGCCATGGTTTGGTAAGACGCCATGTCCCCCTAGCCATAACAGTGCTCTACCCCCCGGAGTCAGTCACGAGGCACTACCTCAATAGTTTTCGGGGAGAACCAGCTATCTCCAGATTTGTTAAGCCTTTCACCCCTAACCACAGCTCATCCGCCGGTTTTGCAACACCGGTCGGTTCGGTCCTCCAGTGTGTGTTACCACACCTTCAACCTGGCCATGGTTAGCTCATCTGGTTTCGGGTCTACGCCTTACGACTCTATCGCTCTGTTCGAACTCGCTTTCGCTGCGCCTCCCCTACTCGGTTAAGCTTGCCGCAAAACGTAAGTCGCTGACCCATTATGCAAAAGGTACGCAGTCACCCCGTAGGGCTCCTACTGTTTGTATGTATGCGGTTTCAGGTTCTATTTCACTCCCCTCCCGGGGTTCTTTTCGCCTTTCCTTCACAGTACTGGTTCGCTATCGGTCGATCATGAGTATTTAGCCTTGGAGGATGGTCCCCCCATCTTCGGACAGGATGTCACGTGTCCCGCCCTACTTTTCGTCTTTTTAGTACCATGCACCGGACTTTGCATACGGGGCTGTCACCCACTGTGGCCGGCCTTTCCAGACCGTTCTGCTGTCACCATGCATTATCAAAAACTAGGCTGCTGCGGTTTCGCTCGCCGCTACTGCCGCAATCTCGGTTGATTTCTTTTCCTGCAGTTACTTAGATGTTTCAGTTCACTGCGTTCGCTTCACAAACCTATGTATTCAGTTTGTGATACCAGTTNGCCGGCGGATTTGCCTGCCGGCCTCCTACACGCACAAACCGGGACATCCAACACCCGGATGATGCTCAAAACTCCGTCCCCCCTTCGCACTTAACGTCGGTGCAGAAATCTTAATCTGCTTCCCATCAGCTACGCTTCTCAGCCTGGCCTTAGGGGCCGACTCACCCTGCTCCGATGAACGTAGAGCAGGAAACCTTGGGCTTACGGCGAGCGGGCTTTTCACCCGCTTTATCGTTACTCATGTCAGCATTCGCACTTCTGATACCTCCGGCATGCGTTACCACACACCTTCGCAGGCTTACAGAACGCTCCCCTACCACTTGCACTTGCGTGCAAATCCGCGCTTTCGGTTACAGACTTAGCCCCGTTACATCTTCCGCGCATGAGGACTCGATCAGTGAGCTATTACGCTTTCTTTGAAGGATGGCTGCTTCTAAGCCAACTTCCTGACTGTCTTAGCCTTCACACTTCGTTTTCCACTTAGCCTGTATTTGGGACCTTAAACGGCGGTCTGGGTTGTTTCCCTTTTGAGTCCANTCAGTTCAAATGCAATCACATCCCGTTTCAGCGTCTCATCAACGCTGAAATTGAACGCTTTACTTCTTTTTCCAAATTTTTAAAGAGCTTCATGCTCAATCTGTTCACAGAACAAACTGATAAGTGTGGGAACTTCCTTCTTTTACTGCAGTTCCTTTTCAGAAACATTCTCTAGAAAGGAGGTGATCCAGTCGCACCTTCCGGTACGACTACCTTGTTACGACTTCACCCCAGTCATGAAACCCACCGTGGGCGCCGCCTTCCTTGCGGTTGGGCAAACGTCTTCTGGTGAACCCCACTCCCATGGTGTGACGGGCGGTGTGTACAAGACCCGGGAACGTATTCACCGCGGCATGCTGATCCGCGATTACTAGCGATTCCGACTTCATGCAGTCGAGTTGCAGACTGCAATCCGGACTACGATCGGTTTTCTGGGATTGGCTTCACCTCGCGGCTTCGCTGCCCTCTGTTCCGACCATTGTATGACGTGTGAGGCCCCAGCCATAAGGGCCATGAGGACTTGACGTCATCCCCACCTTCCTCCGGTTTGTCACCGGCAGTCTCATCAGAGTGCCCTTTCGTAGCAACTGATGACAAGGGTTGCGCTCGTTGCGGGACTTAACCCAACATCTCACGACACGAGCTGACGACAGCCATGCAGCACCTGTGCTCAGGTTCCCTTGCGGGCACTGCCTCATCTCCGAAGCATTCCTGACATGTCAAGGCTGGGTAAGGTTTTTCGCGTTGCATCGAATTAATCCACATCATCCACCGCTTGTGCGGGTCCCCGTCAATTCCTTTGAGTTTTAATCTTGCGACCGTACTCCCCAGGCGGTCTGCTTCACGCGTTGGCTTCGTTACTGAGAATTAAATTCCCAACAACCAGCAGACATCGTTTAGGGCGTGGACTACCAGGGTATCTAATCCTGTTTGCTCCCCACGCTTTCGTGCATGAGCGTCAGTTGCGTCCCAGGGGGCTGCCTTCGCCATCGGTGTTCTTCCACATATCTACGCATTTCACTGCTACACGTGGAATTCCACCCCCCTCTGACGTACTCCAGTCGGACAGTCACAAATGCAGTTCCCAGGTTAAGCCCGGGGATTTCACATCTGTCTTACCCAACCGCCTGCGCACGCTTTACGCCCAGTAATTCCGATTAACGCTCGCACCCTACGTATTACCGCGGCTGCTGGCACGTAGTTAGCCGGTGCTTATTCTTCAGGTACCGTCAGCACTCCGGCATATTACTCCGGAGCTTTTCGTCCCTGACAAAAGCGGTTTACAACCCGAAGGCCTTCTTCCCGCACGCGGCATGGCTGGATCAGGGTTGCCCCCATTGTCCAAAATTCCCCACTGCTGCCTCCCGTAGGAGTCTGGACCGTGTCTCAGTTCCAGTGTGGCTGGTCGTCCTCTCAGACCAGCTATTGATCGTCGCCTTGGTGAGCCTTTACCTCCCCAACTAGCTAATCAATCATCGGCCGCTCCGTCTGCGCCGGGCCTTGCGGTCCCCGGCTTTCACCCTCAGGTCTTATGCGGTATTAGCCATCCTTTCGGACGGTTGTCCCCCACAAACGGACACGTTCCGATGTATTACTCACCCGTTCGCCACTCGCCATCAGAGAGCAAGCTCTCCATGCTGCCGTTCGACTTGCATGTGTAAGGCATGCCGCCAGCGTTCAATCTGAGCCAGGATCAAACTCTTCACTTGAATCCTGCTTTTTGGTCGTACTCAAATCACTCGCAGAAACTGACCGAGATAAATCTCAATCATTTCTTTGGCTTAAAGTCTGAGTACTTCCGATTTTTTTTGCGTTTCCATGAAGAAACTGCATTTTTCAGAAGCACCCACACTTATCGGTTCGTCTGTTTCAGATTTTTAAAGAGCGTTTGTTGCCGTTTCGTCGGCGACAAGGTCGCGTATATTACACAACCGTTTTTCGTTTTGCAAGTCCGTCGGAAAATTTTTTTGTTTTCTTTCGGCTTTGCGCCTTCGTCTTAACGGCGAAGGGTGCGCATTATGAGAGCCTTTTCCGATCTTGTCAATAGCTGCCCGGAAAAAATTTTGCCCGCGGATTTGTTTGTCCGCGGGCGGCAGATTTTCTCAGGTGTCCCTACTCTTAGTGGCGCTTTTCTTCACCGATCAGATGCAGACTGTCGCAGCGGCTCTGGTTGCGGCGGTGCTTGATGATGACAAGGCACATACTCACCGCGACAAACACACCGAAGACAATCATCGTCATGGGCGTGGACATATCAAGCTTAATAAGGAGCGCGTAGATGCCGAGCATCACGAGAATCGAAAGGTTCTCGTTAAAGTTCTGCACGGCAATTGAGCGTCCCGCACTCATCAGAACGTGCCCGCGGTGCTGCAGCAGTGCGTTCATCGGCACCACAAAGTACCCTGCGCAGATTCCGACCAACACCATCATGAAGCAGGCCACAACCACCGCCCAGCGGATCGACCAGCCGAAAACCGAGAATTCCCCCGGCACGAGCGAAGCGTGGTAGTAACTCATCGAAGCCACCAAAAGCCCCATGATGATTCCCATCGGAAGCACGTTTAAAGACTTCTTTAAGGGAACCGTGGCTGCCGCAAGCACGGCACCGATCGCAATTCCAACGGACACAACGGCCTGAAGTACGGCTGCCTGCGAGAGGTTCATCCCGAGCGCGTGATCAGCCCACTTAAGCACTAGAAACTGCAGGACGGCCCCCGCGCCCCAGAAAAGCGTCGTGACAGAAAGCGAAATCTGCCCCAACGGATCCTTCCAGAGAAGGGAGTTAGCACCGGAAAAGAAGTTTCTGAGCACAGCCCCCGGACGGAAAGACTGCCGGGGATAGCGCGCTCCTGTGTCGGGTATCGCGAGGTTAACGGCAGCCGCAGCCGCATAAATAAAGACAATCATTGCAATCGCGGCTTCGGCGTGGTTGGTCACACCGAAAAACTCCAAGTGAAAGACCCGCATCAGCGTGTCGGCCACGTCCGGATGCACCAATACGCCCCCGAGGACGACACCCAGAATGATGCTCACGACCGTAAGTCCCTCAATCCAGCCGTTCGCAATCACAAGTTTTTCAGCAGGCAGCAGCTCCGTGAGAATCCCGTACTTTGCGGGTGAATACGCCGCCGCACCGATTCCCACGACCGCGTAGGAAATCAGGGGATGCGACCCAAAGAGCATCAAAAGACAGCCGCCCACCTTCACGGCATTGGTGATGAACATCACGTGCCCTTTAGGCATGAGGTCGGCAAAAAGCCCCACCCAGGCAGCCAAAAGAATGTAGCTGATCACAAAGAAGAGCTTTAAAAGCGGCGTCATCCACTCCGGCGCCGACAGGCTTGTCAGCAGTGCGATGGCTGCGATAAGAAGTGCGTTGTCTGCCAGGCTCGACAGAAACTGTGCGCACATGATCGTATAAAAGCCGCGTTTCATAGAAATTCCGCGAGGAAACCCGCGTCTTCAGACGCGGGAGGAATCGCGGCCCTCCTTTCTCAGTTCAGTTAAAAACATCTTTCGCTTCTCAAGAAGCGAAAGTTTCTTGTAGGAAATACCGGCAGAAATCTTTGTACTGTCCAGACGGCGCACATCGAATGCACCCGAGGAGCGTCTGCCAAAAATAAAGCCGACTTCCCCTTTGCACAGCACCTTGTCAAAGAGCCTGAAGCCGTGCACTAGGTACGGAGCCTGATGGCGCTTGCGCACACGGCCTTTGAGAGTCGTCAGCTTGTGGATCTGGCGATTGTGGCGGCGCGTCTGTTTCTGAAACAGGTACTCGCCCCGACGTTTTGCGTCGAGGACGCCAGCAATGCAGAAAGCGTCCGCGCAATGCGTCTTCGGCAAGCCCTCGACGATGCGCGATATGTGCGCCTGAATGCGGTTCTCCACGGACGGCGCAAGCCAACCCTTGTGCTTTGATCGAACGCGATTATCAAAACGCGGCGCACGGCAGCGGGTCTTGCGGTTGCGTCGGGCGCGGCGAAGTGCCAAGCGATTCGAGAGCAAGCCCGTCACGTCCTGCCGCAGTTCGACCTCGGAAGCCAACAACTCTTCCTTGGCGGTCGTTGCACTCATGCCGACGTGCTTGTAGCCCGCATCCACACCCAAGGTGATCGGCTGCTTGGTTTCGCCCATCGGCACCGTCAGTTGAATCACGAAGGGCGTTCGGCGCACAGGCACGGCCTTCCCGGCCCGAAGCAGCTTACGCGCCTTGGGCGGGGAGCACGGCATGAGCGGTTGCCCGCGCATATTCAACACAAAAACTTTCAAAGTGTTCTCCATTGACGGATACCTCACGGGCTCCGTCTGCTCGACCTTGCGGTCGGTGGTGATCCTTCGCCAATGTTGGAAGGGGTTTGTTGTCTGAAGCACCGCTCCTACCTCTCAGAGCTTTTAACCGCAGACCGCAGAGCGCGGGACTAGGATCGACATCCCGCGGTGCCTGTTTGCGTCCCGTCTTGCGACGGAACGGATTCCCAACCAACGGAGTCCGTCCGAAAACGGACTGAGGCTAGTCAACCAAGACTTGTTGCCAAGCCTCTGACTTCAGTCAGGGGTAGTAGACGGTCTTCTGATGATGGGGCGAACAAAAGCGCAGGCAGTTTAGCACCGGATGCCGCCGCGCCTTTTGAGCCGCAACAACGTGCGGCAACACTTCTGCGTTTCCCCCTTGTTTTTTCCGCGACAGTGAGAGCGAAACCCGTTAGCATTAGCGCCCGAATGAGAATTTCCTGATCCGTCTTTTTACTGCGAAGGATTCAATCCATGCCCCGTCCGATTTCCGTCACAATTCATATGGAAGCACTGCGGCACAACCTTGCCCGGATGCGTGAAGCCGCGCACGGGCGCGATGTGTGGGCCGTTGTCAAAGCCAACGCCTACGGTCACGGGCTCAACAACGCGGTGGCGGCTTTCGCCGACGCCGACGGCCTTGCGACAATCGATATCTGTGACGCCGTCCGAGCACGCGGCTGCGGCTGGAAAAAGCGGATTCTTCTGCTTGAGGGCTTTTTTGAAAAAGACGACATCAAGGATCTGGAAAAGTACGCGATTGAAACAGTCGTTCACTCACAGTGGATGATTGACGTTTTGAGAAACGCGGCGCCCCTTAAAAACGTCCGTGTTCACATTAAGGTGAATTCCGGCATGAACCGTCTGGGGTTTCTGCCTTTGGAAGTCCCGGCCGTGCAGAGGATGCTCGCCTCAATCAAGGGCTGCGAAGTGATGGGCGTTGTCACGCACTTTGCCAACGCCGAACCGAGTTACCTCGCAGAGCGCCCGGCCTCCGTGCAAAAGCAGCTCACGCGCCTCGGGCGCCTTTCGCAGCTTGAGGGCGGCGTGTGTCTTGCCAATACCGCGGCACTTCTTTTTCATCCGGAAGTCACCGGTGACGCCGTGCGCGCCGGGATCGGCCTTTACGGCGTAAGCCCCGACAGTCACATCACGAGTAAAGAACTCAACATCCGTCCGGCGATGACGCTTGCGGCAAAAATCATCGCCGTGCAGGAAATTGCCCCAGGCGAAGCCGTGGGCTACGGCAGCCGCTGGATTGCAAAGCGGGCCTCCCGCATCGGCGTTGTAGCCTGCGGTTACGCCGACGGCTACCCGCGCTCAATGCCTGACGGTGCGCCCGTCTGGGTTGAAGGCCGGCGCGCGCCGCTTGTGGGCTCTGTTTCGATGGATATGCTTGAAATCGATATTACGGACGTCCCGGAAGCCGATGTCGGAAGCCTCGTCGAACTCTGGGGCGAACATATCGGCGTCAATGAACTCGCAGGACTCGTCGGAACAATCGGCTATGAGCTTTTGTGTGCCCTTGCGCCCCGCGTCCCTGTGCGCGTTGACGGAGACCAGTAAAAATGGCCAAACCCCGCGTCGAATACGTCTGTGAAAAATGCGGCGGCACGTCGGTGAAGTGGCAGGGCCGCTGCCCGCACTGCGGCGAATGGAACACGATGAAGGAATTCAAAATCGCGGGCGGCGCCTCCGCCCGCTTCGGTTCCGACAAACACCGCGCGCATTCGCTTATTGAAGCCACGCAGGTCATTGACCTTGCTGATGTTGAGGCCGAAGACCTGCCCCGTATCATTGTGGGCATTGAAGAATTTGACCGTGTGATGGGCGGAGGGCTCGTCCCCGGGGGCGTGAGCCTCATCGGCGGCGACCCCGGCATCGGCAAGTCAACGCTGCTGCTTCAAGTAATGAGCCGCCTCGTCGCCCAGGGTAAAAGTGCGCTCTATGTTTCAGGCGAAGAAAGCGCGGGGCAGGTCGCGATGCGCGCCAAGCGCCTCGGCATTGAGCCCCACGGGTTAAGTCTCATGAGCGAAATTGAGCTCGAAAAGATTGAAGAGGCGCTACTGCGGCTTAAACCCGAATTTATCGTCATCGACTCCATTCAGACGCTTTTTTCCAATGAATTGGACAGCGCCCCTGGGAGCGTCACGCAGGTGCGCGAATGCTCGGCTCGGCTCACACGCCTTGCCAAAACCACCGGCACCACCCTCTTTTTTGTGGGGCACGTCACCAAGGAGGGTGCCCTCGCCGGCCCCCGCGTTCTGGAACACATCGTTGACACGGTCCTTTACTTTGAAGGCGACACCCATTCCAATTTCCGCCTCGTGCGCGCCTTTAAAAACCGCTTCGGGGCTGTGAACGAACTCGGCGTCTTTGCGATGACCGACCGCGGTCTGCGCGGTATTTCCAACCCCTCGGCGATTTTCCTTTCCGAACACCGGGAAAATGTGCCCGGCAGCGTTGTGATGGTGACGCAGGAAGGCACGCGCCCCCTGTTGGTTGAAGTGCAGGCGCTTGTGGACGGCTCGCACCTTCCAAGCCCCAAGCGCCTAAGCGTGGGGCTTGATCAGCAGCGCCTTTCCATGCTTATTGCCGTGCTGCACCGCCACGCCGGCATCGGCTGCTACGATCAGGATGTGTTTGTCAACGCCGTGGGCGGCGTCAAAATCACCGAACCCGCAAGCGACCTCGCCGTGATGCTTGCGATTGCCGGCTCCATCGGCAACCGCGCCATGCCCGCAGGACTCGTTGTCTTCGGCGAAGCCGGCCTTGCCGGCGAAATACGCCCGGCCCCGCGCGGTCAGGAACGCCTTAAGGAAGCCGGCAAACTCGGTTTCAGCAAAGCCATCATTCCGCGCGCCAACGCGCCGAAAACGCCGATTGAGGGGCTTGAAGTCATCGCCGTTGACAGGCTCACCGATGCGATTGCCGCCGCACGAGACACCGCGTAAAGCCCTGCTAGAATCCTCAGACACAACGGGCGGCGCGCGCATCAGTCCCCGCCGCCCGCATCCGACTTTTAAATACAGCCTTTCTGCATAAAGAAAGGTCTTTTTCCGTTCGAGAACTTTCATGAAAATCACGAAACTGCTTTTGCCCGAATCGCAGCCCGCGCATGCGCTCCTTGTACGTGCCAAAAAGGTGGTGCTCACCTACGCCCAACGCGTGAAGACACCGGCGGAATTTTCCGTTGACGGTGTTACGTATGAAAACGCCCTCGGTGACGTTCCGCCGCTTGAAGTGGGTGACGTGCTCGTGGATGAAAAGGGATCGTTCCTTGTCGTGGAAGCGGCACCTGACGAAATCATGAAGGTTTCCGGTGACCATGAACTCATGCAGGAAGCCGTCTACGCCTTCACGGCCCGCGGCATCCGCGTTGCGCCCACCGAAGACGGTTTTGCCATCATGGCTAACGACACCTTCCGCAGCATGCTCGAAAACGTGGGCTTAAAGACCGAAACGGTGACCGAACCCTTTGTGCCGGTCGCCTTACCCCAACCCCATCATGGCGGCTGCGGATGCGGTTGCGGCGGAGATGAAGAGTGCGGCTGCGGGTGTGGTCACCATCACCATGACGATGAGTGCGGATGCGGTTGCGGCCACCATCATCACGAGGAAGACACCTGCGGATGCGGCCATCATCACCACGATGAAGACACCTGCGGCTGCGGCCACCACCATCACGATGAAGACACCTGCGGATGCGGCCACCATCACCACGATGAAGACGCCTGCGGCTGCGGCCAACACCATCACGATGAGGACTCCTGCGGTTGCGGCTGCGGTCACGACCACAAGCACGAGAAGCACTAATACATTCTCAGCGCACTTTTCATGACGAGCGCCTCCGCGCGCTCTGATAAAATGCGCGCCCTTACCGTGCGGGCGTGGCGAAATTGGTAGACGCACCAGGTTTAGGTCCTGACGCTTTTATGCGTGTCGGTTCAAGTCCGGCCGCCCGCACCACTGAATCCTTTCGGGGGAATGCCGGAAGGATTTTTTCTTTTCCCGTTCAGAAAAAACAGCCGGCACTGAGTAATACCGCAGACAACCGGCATTGTTCGCCCGCCGCCACTACATAAACCGATAGACTGCCTCAACACGAAAAAAAACACGGGCCGACACAAGCCCGAAAAACAGGGAGAGAAAACAATGCAGCGTCGTCAGTTTCTTCTTAGTGCCGCCTCCGCCGCGGCTCTGCTTGCAGTGCCCGCCGTACAGGCTGCCGGCACCACACTCAAAATCGGCGTGACGGCCGGTCCGAGCGCCGAAATTCTTGAGCACGTACTGCCCATTGCCAAAGAACTGGGCCTTACGATCAATATCTACGAATTCCAGGACTACATCCAGCCCAATGCCGCGCTTGATGCCGGAGACATCGACGCAAACATCTACTGCACAAAGCCTTTCCTTGATAACGAGAACAAGACCCGCGGTTACCACCTCGCCATTGCCGCTCCGGCCTTTACGCTGCCGATGGCCGTGTACTCCAAGAAGATCAAGAACCTGAAGGATCTGCCCGAAGGCGCAATGGTGGGTATCCCCAACGACCCCGCGATGGGCGCACGCGGCCTCATCCTTCTTGAGCAGGGCGGCCTCATTAAGCTCCGAGAAGGCGCGGGTCTCCTCGCTTCGCGTCTGGACATTGTTGAAAATCCGAAAAAGCTCAAGGTCGTAGAATTGGAAGCCGCACAGCTTCCCCACTCTTTGGACGACCTCACCATTGCTGCAGTAAACGGCAACTACGCCGCCGTTGCGGGGCTTAAACCCGGCCGCGACGGACTCTTGGTTGAAGGTCCCAACGGACCCTACGTCTGCAACATCGTTGTGCACGAGAAAAATCTCAATGCCCCGTGGCTAAACAACCCGCGCTTGAAAGCGCGGGGTTTCCTGACACGGTGCAGGCTTTCCCGTAACAGCCAAGGTTTTTGAGGCCTTGTCTGCCCGGGCGTCCCCTGCACCACAGGAACATTTAAAACGCAACCGCTCTACGGGTACGGGCTTCATCAGCTCGATCCGTCGGTTCCGGCGAAGGACTGCTTCGTCTTGCCGATTCGCTGGTTTGTACTGCACTATCGATCCGGCGTTCCCTGAGACTTGTTTGAGCCTCGCAAGCGCTGATTGCTCAGCCTTCAGATCGTAGCTGTCAGTGTCGGGATCCGCAAAATACAGGTTCATGGCGGCCGCAAGGTCGCGGTCCATGTACCAGCCCGTATCTCCCAACTGATGACTTCTCTCCCAAAGAGCCTTCTTACGGTACGTTCCCGTTTCGGGATCGTGCTGACTCGGGCGCAGTTTCCTGGGACTGACTTTCACCACACAACAGCCGGCGCTTTCAGCCTTACTTGTCATCCGGGTTATCAATCCTGCAATACCGCTTTTGCCCAAACTCTTGCCGTATCCGGCTCTCTGAAATGCTTTGTATGAGTTCTTCTCCACAATGACGGTGCCGGCCCTGCCGAACACCTGGTTAATCACTTCGCCGTGCAGGCAACGGCGGGTTTGCGCCTGGCGGCGGTACAGATCCGCAAGTTTTGCCTTTGTTGCCTTATAGGTCTTGGATTCCTTCCAGACAATCTTTTTTCCGGCGGCTTTAACGGTGCCGTCCGCGTTGTAGCACTCCCGATTCGTGTCTCTGCGGGAGCGGTCCATGGCACGTAAAAGACGCGCAATCTCCTTTTCCTGAGAGACAGTGCCCGCGCTCACCAAAATCTTTTGCTGCCACTCGGGGCTGTAAAAAGTCATGGTCCTCGGGCCCGGGTCAACAGCCACCTTGAGATCCTTGGGAGCATAAACGTGCTTGACGGGCGGTACGCCTTCGACAATGAGCTGAACAAAGTAGCGCATACGGCCGCGGATCATCCGCCGGACAAGACGGCAGTATTTGACACGCTTAAAACCGGACGGATCTGTTGCTGAAAGAAGAGCTTCTTTCTGCCAGGCATCCGGCGCTTCAGCCTTTATCACCAGATCCAGAACCTCGAGCGTCCACGTCTTGGCCTTCCAACGCAACCCTGTTTTGTTTGATTTTCCCTCAACGCTGTGCAAGCCCCGTTTAGCACTCTTAAACCGCGGCTGACCGCCCTGATGAAGTAGCCAGCGCTCAATGCCCTGCCAGACACGTGTGGCAATTTTCTGCGCTTCGTTGATGCCGATGCGCTTTGTAAAGCCGCCCTTGGCACGGTGCTCTTTCACGACATCATGCAGGGCATACTCGGAAAGGAGGGCGGACTTCTGAATTTCCTTAAACCGCTTGTTACGGTCTTTGCCCTTGGGCATCGCGGCCGTCAGCTTCCATGCTTCAGTGCTTTTCATGGCGCGCACGCGTTTCTTTGCTGTTCCAAGAACAGCATTGAAGAGCTGGCATGCATCGGAGAAGTAGGTCTCCAGTGCACTTTCCTGATCCTCTCCGGTTTTCAGGCCCAGCTCGATGACAAAGGACGGTGTGCGCGATTTCATAGCGGCTGAATATACCTTAAGCGAAAACTATGTGCATGGTTTGGCTGCGTTTGGGCCAAAATTAAAAAATTTCGAAAGCCCGCATTCCTCCCGGGGCTCAAGCCCCGGGCTTCCTGCGGGAAATTCTGTGAAGACCTTCATTAAGGCCTACCACGATCCCCGCGTAAAAGAATGGATTCTCAAGAAGTTCGAAGGCTCCGTTGTGCCGGGATTCTGATCCGCGGCAAAAGTTAACGGCAAACATCCTGAGCGGCAGAGACAACCGGTCTTTGCCGCTCATGTATTCTGCGGCCACCGTTTTTAAGTCTTTGCTTTATGTCTGACGACACGCTTTTTGCTTTTCCCCGCAATGCTTCCGGAAGCGAGCGCATCACGGCCTCTCACTGGGGGCTCGTGCACCCGCAGGTCGCGGACGGGCGCCTGACGGGATTAATCCCCTATGCCGGGGACTATGCACCGAGCCCGAACCTCGCCAAACTCGCGGCACTTTCCTACAGTGCAAACCGCATCCGCAAACCGGCGGTGCGGGAGGGGTGGCTTAAGTGCCGGGGCGGCAATGGTGAAAGCCGCGGCAGTGACCGCTTCGTGGAAGTGGACTGGGATACGGCGATGACGCTTGCGGCCGAAGCGATGACCGGGGTCTACGACAATTTCGGGCCATCAGCCGTTTTTGCGAAAAGCTACGGCTGGATGAGCCCGGGAAAAGTCAACAGTGCGGTGACTCTTGTGAACCGCCTCTGCCGCCTCATGGGAGGCTTTACGGAGTGCGTCAACAGTTACTCGACGGCCGCCATTTCCACGATCCTTCCCTATGTTGTCGGAATGCCCGATCCCAAAGTCAAAAGCTGGGATTCGGTGCTTGCCAACGCCAAATGCGTTGTCTTCTGGGGAGCTGACCCCCTCATTACCTGCGACATCGACTGGACAACGACGCTGCACGAGGCCGCGCACCACATCCGGCGCCTCAAAGAAAGCGGCATCCGCACAATCGTCATTAACCCCCTCAAAACCAAAACCGGTGAGTTTCTGGGCAGCGACTGGATCGCACCGCGCCAGGGAACGGATACGGCGTTAATGCTCGCGCTTATCCGCGAGCTCATCACAACGGGGCGCGCGGACACCGGTTTTCTCACAAAGTACACCGCAGGCTGGGAGACACTGAAAGCCTATGTTGAGGGCCGCACGGACGGCACGGCCAAGACTGCCGAATGGGCCGAAAAAATCACGGGCGTGCAAGCCCGCGTCATCCGCGAACTCGCGCAATACCTCGCCCAAAACCGCACCATGCTTATGATGGGCTGGGGTATGCAGCGCGCGCTTTACGGGGAAGAGGCCTCTTGGGCGGGCTTTGCGCTTGCCGCCGTGCTCGGGCAGATGAACCTTGCCGGGGGCGGCATCGGCACGAATTACCACTACTGCAGCGGCGGTGCGAGCGTTGGTTTTGGCCCCCGGTTAAGGGGGATCACAGGGCGCGTTGCACCGGCGCGCGCTGTGAAAGACACCGGCACACCGCTTCCCGTCATTCCGATTGCCCGTTTTGCCGATGCCTTTTTAAATCCCGGAGAGACGATTGACTTCAACGGCAGAAAAGTCACCTACCCCGATATCCGCCTGGTTCTTTGGTCGGGCGGCAATCCCTTTGCGCATCAGCCGCAGACACTGCACCTTGAGCGTGCCTGGCAAAAGCCCGAAACGGTGATTGTCACAGACTTTGTGTGGACCGCCACCGCGCGTCACGCCGACATTGTGTTTCCGGCCGCCACCGTCTTTGAGCGTAACGACATCACCGATATCGGTGTCTACAACAACGCCGGGCTCTGCACCATGCAGCAGGCCGTTCACCCGGTGGGTGAAGCCCGCAGCGATTACCGGATCTTTTCAGATCTCTCCGAAAGGTTGGGCGTGGGCGACGCCTTCACGCTGGGACGCAGCGAAACGGACTGGATCCGCACAATTTACGAAGAAGCCAGAACGAGCCCCCTGGGACGGGCAACGGGGCTTCCGGACTTTGAAACCTTCTGGAAAACGGGCCTTATCCGTTATGCGCCGGACAAAAAGGCCACGGAAACGGACGGTCTTGCCGCGTTTTTTGCCAATCCGGACGCGTTTCCCCTGGCTACCCCGTCGGGCCGCATTGAACTTGCCTCCCCGCAGATTGCCGCCATGCACTACAACGACTGCCCGGTTACCCCGCGTTTTTAGGAACGGCCGATGAAGCGCTCAAGGCTGATCCCGCTGCGCTCACGCTGATGGCGGTGAAGTCTGAAGCGCGCCTGCACAGTCAGTTGGGCGGCGTCATAACCGACGGTGACGGGCGCGAAGCCTGTGAAATTCATCCGGCGGATGCCCTTACCCGCGGCATCGCCAACGGGGACGCCGTCCTTGTTTATAACGACCGAGGCCGGCTTTTGGCCCGGGCCCGCATCACCGAAAACGTTGCCCGCGGCAGCGTCTGCATCCGTCACGGCGCCTGGTTTGATCCGGCCGATACCAGTGAAGGCCGCACCGACCGCACGGGGTGCGCGAATGTCCTCACCCCCGACACCGGCACCTCAAGGCTCGCTCAAGGCAATATCGCCTCAGGGGCCGCGGTTTTTGTGAAAAAAGCGCAAGGACGCCAGAGCGCTCCGTCCGCGTTCGGGCAGCCGGCTTTTTCACGCCCTTGAAACGCACGGGCACCGGTAAATAACGCCGATGCCCGCCAAAGCAAGGGCGTCCGCAGCACGCGGACGCCTCTCGTCAAAAGTTACTGATTGCTCGGAACCTTACCGAGCACCCCCTTCACAAAGTAATTCATCGTGAGAAGGTGCTTGTCGTCGGCGGCAGAGCCCGCCGGAATCACCGTCTTACCGGTGTTGTCCACGATGGGACCGGTAAAGACGTTAAAGGCCTGTTTTTCCATCTTGGCGTAGGTGGCGTTGATGTCGTCAACCACGGCCTTGGGGGCCTTCGGTGTAATGCCGGACAAACGCACCATGTGCAGTTCCGCGCCGCCCCACATGGGAGCCGTCTTCCAGGTGCCGTCCAACACGGCCTGGATGCGCTTGGCGTAGTACTCATCCCAGTGATGCGTCACCGCGCCGATCAGCATCGTCGGAGCCGCCTTATGCATTTCGGCGTGGTAGCTGATCACAGGGACCTTGGCGTCTTCGCCTGCAGCCGCAACGGCCTGAGAGTTCGTGTGGTGCGAAATGATGTCGCAGCCCTGACCGATCAGGGTCTTGGCGGCATCGGCTTCCTTACCCGGGTCATACCAGGCGTTGGTCCACACGACACGCACTTCGATGTCGGGGTTCACGGACTGAGCGCCGAGCGTATAGGCGTTGATGCCCTGCAGCACTTCAGGAATCGGCACCGCGGCAACGTAGCCCAGGCGCCCGTTTTTGGTCATGCTGCCCGCAAGTTTCCCTGCGAGGTAACGGGCCTGATAAAAGCGGGCGTTGTAGTAGTTGAAGTTGGGAGCGGTCTTATACCCCGTGCAGTGCTCAAACTTCACGTCCGGGTATTCCTTGGCAACCTTAAGACCCGGATTCATGAATTCAAAGCTCGTTGCAAAAATGAGCTTGTTGCCCTGGGCCGCAAGGTCGCGGATTACGCGTTCGGCGTCCGCGGTTCCCACCACATTTTCCACAAAGGTCGTCTGGATTTTGTCACCGAACTGCTTCTGAACGAGCTCACGGGCCTCATCGTGCTGCTTGGACCACCCTTCATCGGCTCTCGGGCTCGGGTAGAGCCACGCCACTTTGAGCGCAGACTTTTCCTGCGCGGCAGGAGCCGCAGCCGCCTGCTCTTTCTTTCCGTCATCACCGCAGCCGGTGATCATCACGCAGACCGCCGCTGCAGCAAGCGCCAGAGTATGACGTCGTTTCATAAGTAAAAATCCTCTTGGTGAAAATGCCGTTTGATATGCGGATACGGGGGCCCGTTCCGACCTTTGTAAGACTTACCGCGATTGTAAAAGAGCCGGCGGCACTTTTGCGCTCCCGGGCGCGAAAAACGCGGTCAGCCGCCCGCTTTTGCGTTATCCTTTCACATCTGCCCGGGTTTACTGAATACAACAACGAAAAATGCGTCTGCCCTTTGTCACTGTTCTTGCCGAAGCCGTGATGCTTGCCGCGTCACACACGCTTGCGGCCAAAACTTTTGAAACCTTCTGGAAGAAAGTCTCACCAAAACTTTCCGAAGGCGTGGCGTACGTTGACAGCCACGAGGGCGACGTTTTAAAGGCCGACAAAACCTTCCTTGAAATCATCACGCTGCGTGACCCGGAAATGACGCGCATTGTGAACGCCTGCCTCAAGGACTTTTTAAAGGGTCCGGCAAGCGACGCCGTTGAGCGCATCACGCAGATGGAAAACAAACTCTCCGCCCGAAAGGAGCGCATCAACACGTGGAAACTGGGGCTTATGTCGGCTCCGGCCTCGTCGCTTCTGCCCTTACGCGTGACCCGCAAAACCCTTGAAAAGCGCATTGTCCGGGAAAAGAAAGCCGTCTCTGACGACGAAGCCGCCATTGCCAGGGTAAAAACCGAAGCCTTAAAGACCTTTTCCGACGCAGGCGTTCCCATCACCGCCGAGCAGCTTGACGGCCTCATTTATTCGGCCGAAGGCGGCGACGTTGCGCGCGTGATGGCCGCTGCGGAAAACATCCGCACGATTGAAAAGGAACTTGGGCGCCTTCTGGCCGGAGGTGACGCCACCTGTGAGCAGGCCAAAAGCTACACGGGCTTTCTCATGATGAGCTACCGCGTCTACCTTGAAGCAATCGAGCGGGCACTGCACGCCATCGAAAAAACATATTTGGTGCGCCTTAACACCATCAAGCAAAGTGCCGGTGAGCAGATGATGCTTGCCGACCAGCTCATGAGTAAAGCCAGAAAGGTGAGTTCCGCGGCAAAAAATAACCGCGACATCAACGCCAAGACCATTGAACTTGCCGAACTCTACGAAGGCCACCTCATGAACCGTTCTGCCGAACTCAAACGCCTTCACCGCGAGATGCAGATTAATTTTGAGCTTGCCGTCAACACCTTCCGCACGATTAAGGTGGGAGGCGAACTCATTGACGTGATGAAAACCTCCGAGCGGGATCTTAAAAGCATCTTTGAATTTGACGCCCCGCAGTTCTCGGCCTTTTACGACAAGACCCTCAGAGCCGAATTTGCCGCCATGACCCAGAAAATCCGGGCCCAGTAACAAGCAGGTCAAAGTCAAAAAAGGCTGCCTTCGTCGCTGTGACGGGCAGCCTTTTTCGCATTCGGGCGCTTTATTTTCCGGGCGTAAAGGTTTTCCCGAGTCCCGCGGGCACGTTCATCGCAATCCACTTGGGGTTGCGGCTAATGAAAACCAGCACAAGAATCGTCGCAAGGTAGGGGGTCATCGCCATAAACTGCGAGGGCACGCCGATACCGGCCGCCTGAAGGTTTAGCTGCAGCATCGTGACGCCCCCGAAAAGGTACGCCCCGAGAACAATCCGCAAAGGCCTCCAGGTGGCAAAGGTCACTAGCGCAAGAGCAATCCAGCCGCGCCCGACCGTCATCCCTTCAGCCCACAAAGGCGTATAGACAAGCGAGAGATAAGCCCCGGCAATCCCGGTCATGAGTCCCCCGAAAAGAACCGCTGAAAACCGGATCGTGCGCACGGAGTACCCGAGGGCATAGGCCGATTTCGGCGACTCACCGGCAGCTCTGAGAATCAGGCCCCAGCGGCTCTTATACAGAAACCAGGCCGCGGCCCCCGCGGCGATCAGCGCGAGATAGACGCCGATATGGCAGGAAAAGAAGGCTTCACCGATGAAGGGAATATCCTCCAGAAAGGGAATTCCGGCCGTAGCGCGCGAGGGCAACGACACGCCCTGCAGAGGCTGACCGGCAAAGGCGGCAAGCCCCGCCCCGAAAATCGCCATCGCAAGGCCCGCGGCGTTTTGGTTGGCGTAAAGCCCGAGCGTGAAAAAGCCGAAAACGGCGGCCAGAAGCACCCCGACAAGCCCCCCGGCAATGAACCCCAACATAAAGGAGCCGGTCGCAAACGTAACGCCGAACCCGGCCACGGCCCCCATCAGCATAATGCCTTCAATACCGAGGTTTAAGACCCCGCTTTTTTCGTGAATGAGAATCCCGATGCCGGCAATAAGCAAAGGCGTTCCGGCATTTAAGGTGGCGGCAATCAATGCGGCAACAGCACTCATTTCAGCGATCCTTTGCGGGTAAAGCCGCACCAGACGGGTTTGTAGAAAATCCAGACATCACACAGAAGCAGGAAAAAAAGCAAAAGCCCCTGATACACCCCTGTAATCGATGAAGGGAGTCCCAGACGGCTCTGTCCGAGTTCACCCCCGAGGTAAAAAAGCGCGAGGATAAAGGCGGCCGGAATGCAGCCCACGGGGCTCAAACGCCCGGCAAAGGCAACGATAATCGCGGCAAAACCGTAACCGGGCGAGAGGTTAAGCGTTAACTGCCCCACGGGCCCGGCTGCTTCTGAAATTCCGGCCACGCCCGCCAAGGCCCCCGAAGCGAGCATCACGGTCCACAAAAGCCGCGGGGGTTTAAAGCCAGCGTACTTAGCGGCCATCGGAGCCATACCGGAAACCTTAATCTGAAAGCCGATGAACATCTTGTTCATCATGAGCGCACAGGCAACGGCAAAAATGACGGCGAGGATAAAGCTCCAGTTAAGGCGCCCCAGCCCCGGCAGTGTCGCTAATGAAGCGGACGCCGCAAAAATCGGGGACTGCGGAAAGCCCAGGCCTTCGGGGTCCTGCAGCGGCCCCTGCACGCACCAGGCAAGGAAAAACTGCGCGACGTAAACGAGCATGAGGCTCACGAGAATTTCATTGGCATGAAACCGGTCTTTAAGTAACGCGGTGACTGCGCCCCAGAGAGCGCCGCCCAAGGCACCCGCGATGAGTACCACGAGGATGTACCAGGACCCGGCGCCTTCGGGGCACTGCAGTGCCGCCCAGCCGCCCAACACGGCGCCCGCCAGAAGTTGCCCCTCGGCGCCGATATTCCAGACGTTGGCCCGGTAGCACATCGTAAGCCCCACGGCACACAAAAGAAGCGGCGTCATCTTTACGCCCACTTCACACCACCCTCTTAAGGTTTCCAGTGGTGCCACTAAAAAGACGTAGAGCGAGGTGAGCGGATTTTTGCCGAGCACGGCAAATAAAAGGGCTCCGGCAACAACGGTGAGAACCAGGGCCGCCACGGGTGAAACCCACCGGAGACAGCGGGAAGGTTCAGAACGGGCAATGAGCTTAATCGGAAAATGCATGACTTAAGCCTCATGAATAACGGTGTCGGCGGCGGGATGCCTGAACGGCGACACCGCCCAGAGACCGGCCATCCACAGACCGATTTCTTCAATGGTGATGGAGGTAACGGGGACCGCCGGCGACAGATACCCGCGGTACATCACGGCGATACGGTCGCAGACCGCAAAGAGTTCATCGATTTCTTCACTCACGACCAAAAGGCCGGCCCCCTCGGCGCGCAGCTTTAAAAGTGCGTTGTGAATGACGGCCGCGGCCCCTACGTCCACGCCCCAGGTGGGCTGGTCGATCATGAGAACCCCGGGATTATTGAGAATCTCGCGGCCCACGATGAATTTCTGGAGGTTGCCGCCGGAAAGCGCCCCCGCCTCTTTTCTAATCGACGGCGTGGCAACCCGGAACTTTTCAACCACTTCCCGGGCAAAACTTTTGACGGCCTCGGTACGTATAAAGCCTCCGTGGTGAAAACCGTCTCCGGTTAAAAGGGCGTTACTTTCAAGGCTTAATTCCGGCACGGCCCCATGCCCGAGGCGCTCTTCGGGAACGTACCTAAGTCCCATGCGGCGGCGGGCTGCCGGGGCTTCTCCGGTGACGTCCTTCCCGAAAAGCCGCACCGAGCCCGCGCTCGGTTTCAGTTCCCCGGACAAGACGCCCAGAAGGCGGGACTGGCCGTTACCGCTGATGCCGGCAATGCCGATGATTTCGCCGCGGTGCACGGTGAGTTTGATGTCGGTAAGGCCGCAGACGTGTTTGCCGCCCGCAAGCGTTATGTGGCTTACTTCAAGAACCTTTTCCCCGGGCTCCCCCGTTTTAGCCGCCAGTTTCGGCGGTTCCGCGCCGATCATAAGGCGCGCAAGCGCGTCTTCGGTTTCCTCTTTGGGATTCACGGTTGAGACGACCTTACCCTGCCTTAAAACCGTGCAGCTGTCGGCAAGATCCCGGATTTCATCGAGCTTATGGGAAATAAAGAGAATGGAAACGCCTTCTGAGGCAAGTTTTCTGAGGGTCTCAAAGAGCTTTTTCACGGCCTGAGGCGTTAAGACCGAGGTGGGCTCGTCCATGATGAGAAGCCGGGGCTTGGTCATCAGAGCCCGGATAATCTCCACGCGTTGCCTCTCACCCATCGAGAGGTCCGCGACAAAGGCATCGGGATCAACCGAGAGACCGTAGCGCTCACCGGTTTCCCTCACCGCCCGCACAGTCTCTGCCAGCGTCTGCTTAAGATCTGAGCCGAGCTGAACGTTCTGCGCAACCGTGAGCGTCTCAAAAAGCGCAAAGTGCTGATGCACCATGGCAATCCCCAGGCGCCGCGCCATCGAGGGCGATGCAATATCAACGGGCTTGCCGTCAAACTCAATCGTGCCCGAATCGGGGTGCTCGGCGCCGTAGATGATGCGCATGAGCGTGGACTTGCCTGCACCGTTTTCGCCCAGAACCGCTAGGACTTTTCCGGGGTCCACCGAAAGACTCACACCGTCATTGGCGCGGACTCCGGGATACGTTTTGGTGATGCTGACAAGCCGCAGTCGCGCAGTCATGGGGGAAAACCTCTTTGTCGGGGGCCTATGGAGGCCAAAACAGAATTGTCGGGATTGTAGCGCGGCCAAGCTCTATTACAGAGCAGACTCGCTTCGGGCAATTTTTTCACGCCTTCCGGGCCGTTTGCCGAAACGCCGGAGCACGCCGCAGCATGCGAAATTTCACCATTTCCTTGCGCTTTTAAAAAATCTCAGTAAAATGCGAAGTCCCGTCAGTGATGACGGTCATAAGTGTGCGCCGGTAGCTCAGTTGGATAGAGTACCTGGCTACGAACCAGGGGGTCGCGGGTTCGAATCCTACCCGGCGCACCAGAAATTCCTTAAAAACCGTGAAGCCGCAATGCCTCACGGTTTTTTGTTTGCCCGAAAAAACGCAAAAAAAAGACCGCTGAGCCGTGAGGTTCATGGTTTCATGAACCGGGCATCTCTTTCGCATCGTCCCTTTAGGTCATCAGATGCTGTCTTCTGCCGGTGTCTTTACCGGTACCGTCCCGTTTCCCCACGCGTGAACCCGAAGGCCCCTGCGTCCGTGACCGCACCTCACCGGCCGCCTTTTGCGGCGTTTCAGCAACACTCTGATGATCCTTCGATGCGAAAGAAACGCCGCATAAGGCTGCAGCGGTCTCAACATACCACCAAAGGAGATGTCATCGGCGAAACGGTTTCCCTGCCGTCTCTGCCGGGACACCGTCATTTAACCACAAAGCACAGAATAAATCCAATAGATTTAAAGTTTTGGCGTATTTGATTGCCTAAAGATACAGTTTCTTAAATCCATTAACAATTACTGTTTGGGTCAAGCCAATATACCTCCCAATAGGTATAAATCGGCACAGTTCTAATTTCAGATCCGCGCCGCGCAAGGATTTACATTTTCTATCTAGGCGTTTTCTCTAAGTCACCTCCCTGTTCAAACCGCTTTCGGGCGCGGTAGGATGAAGCCGTGCGCTGGTTCGGCCCAACAGCCGCAAGGCCTGGCCGGCTTTTAAAGGCGAGCCACCCCGCTCCCTTTTCCGGCACATGTTTGTACAAACAAGAAGAAGTCCCGTAAGAGCAGGAGGAAATAAAAGTGAACCGCGTTCAGCTGATCGAAAAGATTGCCGCCGAGCACAACATCAGCAAGGCTCAGGCAAGCCGCATTTTGGCAACGGTGACCGACACCATTACCGAACACGTCAAGAATGACGACCCCGTGACGATCGTCGGTTTCGGTACGTTTAAGCTGCAGCACAAGCCCCAGCGCACCGGCCGCAATCCCGCCACCGGCGCCACGATCACGATTGCTGAAAAGTACGTGCCGAAGTTCGTTCCGGGCGCAGCCTTTAAGGCCGCCGTCGAACGTTAATTTCGTCAGCGTCACCGCGCTTTAAGCGCGAAGGGACAGACCGATTGCGGACCTGTCCCTTTTTTGTACCCGGCAAAATCGTAGAATGCACCCGTCCGTACCCAACACAATAATGCATTCAATCATGACGTCAGCAACAGCTGCCCGGATCGTTTTCGCGGCGGGCCTAGCGGCCCTCGTGCTCACCGGCTGCAAAACCCTCACGGGAAACCTCCCCACGGAGGCGGACCTTGCGGAAATGGCCCGCAAAATGCCCGGAGAAACCGCCATCCGCGAACGCTTTGAGGAAGTGGCGGCAATTTACCGCGAAATCTGCACGGCTCCCGAATACGCCGGTTACTTTGAAAAAACCCCGTGCCTTCCGGCGATGGCCTCACGCCGTCAGTTAAATGACAGAAGCAAAGCCCTGGCCCCGGAAATCGAGCAGATGCGGCGCGTGGCTGAAGAAATCGCGGAGCTCAACAGCACGACGCGGCACCTTATGACCGAAAGCGGCATCGATTCCTACGTCAGAGCCGCCGCCCGTGCCGACGAAGAAATCGATCCCCTCGTCCGAAAAAACCAGGATGACTTGGCCGGCCGGCGCACTACCTGGGGTGAATACAACCGGCGCAGAATCGAACTCATGCAGATGACGCAGGAAAATACGCCCCAGCTCGTTGAAGGCGAAACAGTTCCGACGGAGGCTCAGCAGTAATGTACAGAATGGCGGTTTACGGTAAGGGCGGCATCGGAAAGTCCACGACCGTCAGTAACGTCGCAGCGGCACTTGCCGCCGACGGCATGACGGTGCTTCAGATCGGGTGCGACCCCAAGGCCGACAGCACGATTGCCCACACAGCGGGCGTGCGCATCCAAAGTGTGCTCGACGTCTTAAGGCACAAAAACGCATCGGCCGTGCGGCTTGAGGACATCGTCACCCGCGCCCGCGACGGCGTCTGGTGCGCTGAAGCCGGAGGCCCCACGCCCGGCACGGGCTGCGCGGGCCGCGGCATTGTCGCGGCGTTTGAGTCGCTCACCGCATGCCGCGCCTTCGAAGAGATCAAACCCGACGTGGTGCTCTACGACGTTTTGGGTGACGTTGTCTGCGGCGGCTTTGCCATGCCGATCCGCAAGGGCTACGCCGAAAACGTGTTTATCGTCACTTCCGGCGAAAACATGGCCGTTTACGCGGCAGGCAACATCGCCATGGCCGTGCAAAGCTACAAAAACCGCGGCTACGCGAGGCTCTCCGGCCTCATTCTCAACCGCCGCAACGTCGCAAACGAAGACGCCAAGGTGGACGACCTTGCCGCAACCATTCAGGCGCCCGTTATCTACCGGCTGCCGCGCGACGGTGTCGTGCAGGCCGCCGAAGACGCGCATGCAACCGTTTTCGCAGCCTTTCCCGACACACCGATGGCCGCGCACTACAAGACGCTTTCACGTGAGTTACTCAAAGCCGCAACACCGGCTGAAAGCGCTTCGGTCATCCGTATTTCCGCGGGAGAACTCTGATGCCCCTGATTAACCGCCCGTGCGTGACGCCCGGGGTTGAAGTCGGAAAAGCGACGCTCCCCCTCACCTACAGTCAGGGGCTTGAATACAGTGCCCCCGCGCGCGGCACCTGGACCATCATGCACCTAGGGCTTCTGATTCCCGAGACGCACATCATCTTTGTCTGTGCAAGGTGTTGTCTGAGAGGCGTTTCGATGTCCGCGGCGGAACTGCGGGCCATGGACCGGTTTTCAACGATCACGATTGAAGACAGCAACCTTCTGGAAGGCAACACCGAACGTATTCTCATTGACGGCGTCACGGACATTATCCGCAAGCTTGCCGTGCGCCCCAAAGGCGTCATCATCTACACAAGCTGCGTGCATGAGTTTGTGGGAAGCGACCTCACCTTCAGCTTTGAAAAGCTCCGCGAGACCTTTCCGGACATCGCCTTTGCCGACGGCTACATGACGCCGATTCTGAGAAAGCGCATTACGCCCGATATGCGTAACCGCCGGCAGATCTACACAATGATCCGGAAAGCCCCCGACACTCTCAGAGACAACGGTGTAACGATTGCCGCGGACGTCCGTCCCTTAAAGGAGCACTCCGACGTCCGGCGCGTGGTGCAAACAGCCCGCCGCCCCTGGCGCACGATCACGGCAGCCGCCACGTGGGAGGCGTATCAGGCGCTTGCACGCAGTGAATTTGTGCTCACGGTGAACCCGAGCGGAAAAGCCGCGCGTGAGTGGATGGCGGAAAACCTCGGCATGAAACCCATTGCCCTTTCCTGCGGCTGGGACTTCGATGAAAACGAAGCGATGCTCACGGGGCTTGCCGCCACACTTGGCGCCGAACTTAACTGGAAAGACGCCCGGCAGGCAGCCGATGCGGCACTTAAAAAGGCACAAAGCATCATCGGTGACACGCCCGTTGCCATTGACTACACCGCAACGATGCGTCCCCTGTCGCTCACGCGGCTTCTCATCCGTTACGGCTTTAACGTGGTGCGCGTCTACTGTGACACGGTTTTCCCGCAGGAAACGGCGGACTTTGAGGCGCTTAAAACGGAAAAACCGGCGTTAAGACTCATGCCCACCACCGCGGTCGGCATGGTGCGCGCCCGCACCCCTGAAAACACAAAGACCCTAGCCGTCGGGCAAAAGGCCGCGTGGTTTGAGCACACGGATCACTTTGTGAATATGGTCGAAAACGACGGCGCCGACGGCTTTTCCGGGATCACGTATCTCGCCCAAAGCCTCACGGATGCGTTTTTACACCCCAAAAACGCCCGCGACATCATTCAGATTAAGGCGCTCGGCTGCAGTGCGGGAGGCTGTCTGTGAAACAAACCAACGTGTGGCTGCCGGTGTACGCAGCGGATAATTCTGCGGTTTGCTCGGCGCTTTATGAGTTGGGGGGCCTTATCGTCATGCACGATGCCTCAGGCTGCAACTCCACCTACACCACGCACGATGAACCGCGCTGGTTTGACCGGCCCGCGGACGTCTTTATCACGGGACTCACCGAAGCCGATGCGGTTCTCGGTAACGAGCAGCGCATGATGGACGACATCGCGGCTGCGGCACGTGAAGTCAATCCCGAATTCATCGCCATTGCCGGTACCCCGATCCCGATGATGATGGGGTGCGACTACGACGGCATTGCCCGGGAGCTTGAATCCCGCACAGGCGTCGTGAGTTTCGGCGTCGACACAAATGGCACACTTGACTACGTCTCCGGTGCCGGCAAAGCCTTTGTGAAACTGGCGGAGCGCTTTGTTAAGCCCGCCGCCCGCAAAACACCGCACCCGAAACTGCGCGTCAATGTAACGGGCGTCACGCCGCTTGACTGGTCGGTAAACGGGGCCCCTGAAGCCATTGAGTCCTTTTTAAACGATGCCGGTTTTACCGTGCAGTCAAACTGGGCGATGGGCGAAAATGCCGCGCTTAACCGCATTGCGTCCGCGGCCGAAGCCGACGTGACGCTTGCCGTGACGGCTTCGGGGATTCCCCCTGCCCTCTGGCTTTATGAACACGCAGGTGTCCCCTTTGTCATCGGAGCTCCCGTCGGGGATTTTATGGCGCAGACCATTGCCGCAAAACTCACCGAAGCCGCACGCAGCGCGAAAAACATCAATCTCGCCAGCGACTGCCGCGGCAACTGGACCGGTAACGAAGCACCTCAAACCTGGGTCATCGGTGAGGCGGTCACGTCCGCCGCCCTTCGCGCGGCGCTTGTGAAGGAAAAGGGCCTTACGCGCGTGGCGGTGGCAACACCGCTTACGGCCCCCGACTTTGTGCTCGGTCCCCGGGACGTGCGAAACGCCGATGAAGACACGTTCCGGACGATTCTTCCGAAAGCCAAATCGCTTATTGCCGATCCCTTTTACGGGCAGTTTGTGAAAAAGCTCACCGAAACGCCCCCGTCCGTCACGGACCTGCCGCACGAAGGTTTGTCGGGCCGTATCTGGCGCAGTGCCGTACCCAACCTTATCGGGCACCGGTTTTCAGCGTGGCTTGACGCCCGAAGCAACCGGGCGCCGCTACTGTAGGCCCGAGGCGACTACACTTTAAAGATCCTCTTTTTATTTTCTGATGCTCATCATGATTTCTGCCGGACAGTTTTTTAAGAAAGCAGTCGTTTCTGGCGCCGTTTTGGCCGCTGCCTTTGCCTGCAGCGTTCAGGCGCGTCTTGTGACCGATCATCTCGGCCGCAGCGTCAATGTCCCCGATACCGTCAACCGCATTGTGACTGCGGACATTCTCCCCTTTGCGAGCGTGACCGCCGTCTATCTCGGCGGCGCCGACAAACTCGTGGGGATTCACCCCGTCTCCATGTCGGCCGCCAAAAACGGGCTTCTCTCCGAGATCTATCCGGCGATACTTAAAGCCGACATCTCCTTTATGAAGGGCGGCACGATGAATATTGAGTCGGTGATGCGCCTTAAGCCCGACGTGGTGTTCGTGAACGCCGGCAACCGCCCCGCAATCAAGCAGCTTGAAAACGCCGGAATTGCCGCCGTTGCCGTTTCGGCTTCCAAGTGGGACTACAACGTTTTAACGACCTACGATCAGTGGATCAGCCTTCTGGACGCCGTCTTCCCGGAAAACGCAAAGACCGATAAGGCAGCCGCCCACTCGCGGCGCATTGCGTCAATGGTTGCAGAGCGCACCGCCGAACTGACTGACGCTGAACGCAAGAGTGTGCTTTTCGTGTTTCAGTATGACGCCAAGCGCCTTGTCACAAGCGGCCGGCACTTTTTCGGTCAGTACTGGTGCGATGCAATCGGCGCCAAAAATGCGGCTTATTCTGTTGAAGCGGACAACCAGAACGCCCAGATTTCGATGGAACAGGTCTACAAGTGGAATCCGGACGTCATTTTTGTGACGAACTTTACGCCCGTGCTCCCCGCCGACATCTATGCCGGAAAGTACAACGACTGGAGCCGCGTCAAAGCCGTAACGGAAAAACAGGTCTATAAGCTCCCCCTGGGGATCTACAGAAGCTTCACGCCCTCGGCTGATACCCCGCTCACACTTCTTTGGATGGCGAAGACCGTCTACCCCAAACTCTTTGAGGATATCGACCTCACCAAAGAAGCAAAGATTTACTACCGGGGACTGTACGGCATTGACCTCACGGACGAGCAGGTAAAGTCCATGTACGAACCCAAGGCCAACCGCGCCGACGGTTTTTCTCAGACTTCCGGCCGCAGGTAACCGACCCGTGACACGACCCCGCGTTTCATCACTTTTTACGAGCCGGTGGCTCGCCTGGGGGCCTGCAACCGCGTGTCTTTGGGCGGCGCTCATTGCAGGGGCCTGCATGGCGCTTGCCAGCGGCGGCTTTCCTGTGGCCGTCGCTGACGTTCTTGCGGCGCTGAAAGCCTGGGTGACGCAGGGGCCGCGACCCGATGAAACAATTTATTCGGTGGTTGTGAACGTAAGACTCCCCCGCGTCATTCTCGCGGTGGCGGCGGGCGCGGGGCTTGCGGCCGCGGGAGCGGGCTTTCAGGCGCTTTTTTCCAATCCCCTTGCAACCCCGGACACACTGGGCGTTGCGACCGGCGCAGCTTTCGGCGCGGTTTTGGGGATTCTGCTGGGGTTTGACGCGGCACTTGTGCAGGCTGCGTCCCTTGCGGCGGGCCTCGGGGCCGTGGTGCTTGTCTGCTTTGTAAGCCGCATCCGGGGACAAAGCTCGATTCTGATGCTCATTCTCTCGGGCCTGGTGATTGCGGCGCTTTTTTCCGCCTTAATCAGCCTTGTGAAGTTTGTAGCCGATCCCCAGGACATGCTCCCCTCGATTACCTTCTGGCTTATGGGAAGCCTCACGGGGGCCACGATGGAAACGCTGTGGCTGGGGCTGCCGTTTATCCTTGCGGGCTCCGTGGTTCTTTATTGCCTGCGCTGGAAGATGAATGCCCTGTCGCTACCTGAAGACGAAGCGCGGTCGCTGGGGATTCCGGTGACGCAGTTAAGAATCGCGGTCATTGTGGCAAGCACCATGATCACGGCGGGCGTGGTGAGTATGTGCGGACTGATCGGCTGGGTGGGGCTTTTGATCCCCCACTGCGCGCGGCTCATGTTCGGGGCAGACAACTGCCGCGTGATTCCGGCAAGTTTCTTAATCGGCGCGCTTTTTGTGCTCGCCGCCGACACCACGGCGCGGTGCGCCGCGGAACTTGAAATTCCGGTTTCGATTCTGACCGCCGTGATCGGCGCGCCCCTTTTTATCCTTTTATTACGCCGCACGGGCCTTGTGAGGTGATGCGCCATGCAGTTTGACGTCTCTCACGCCTCCTACAGCTATCCGGGCAGTTCCCGCGAGGTCCTCACCGACATCAATTTTTCCTTTGACTGCCGCGGGATTCTGAGTATCCTCGGCCGCAACGGTGCCGGGAAAACGACGCTATTGGAGTGCATGCTCGGATTAAGGCGCTGGAAAAGCGGGGCGTCCCTTATTGACGGTACCGACATCCGTACCGTCCCCGCGCGTACCTTCTGGCAGCGTGTGGGGTACGTTCCGCAGGCCAAGCCCGCGAGTTTCATCTACAGCGTTCTCGATATGGTGATGCTCGGACGCAGTGCCCGCCTCGGACTTTTTGCCAAGCCCTCGGAAAAAGACCGAGAAGCGGCGTTTGCGGCCCTCACAAAAACCGGAATCGCGCACCTTGCGGACAAACTCACCAACGAAATCTCCGGGGGTGAATACCAGCTTGTGCTCATTGCCCGGGCGCTCGCGGGAAACCCTGAACTTCTGGTGCTTGACGAACCCGAAAGCAACCTTGACTTTAAAAATCAGCTGCGGGTCCTCATGGTTTTAAGAGAACTCTCGGAAACCCTCGGAATCGGCGCCGTCATCAACACGCACTTTCCGGCTCACGCGCTTGAAATCAGCACAAAGACGCTGGTGCTGATGCCTGACGGCACGCATCGCTTCGGCTTTACGCACGATGTGCTTACCGAAGAAACGCTCTCCGAATCGTTCGGGGTGGGCGTGAAAATTCTTCCCGTCACGATTCCGGAACGCCCGGATTACGTCTGTGTGGCGGCGTTTGATGCGGCACCAGAGAGGAAACAGTGATTCTGCCCGCGGCGTACGCGCTGCGGACACGGAGGAATCCGTCAGGAGGCGGGCTTCAGGTCAGAGGGTACGGCCGGATGCGCGTTTTCATGGTCGGCCGCCGAGGGCGCGGCGGAAACCGGATTGGGCACAGCATCCGCAGCCTCTCTTGCCTGACGGTGCCTGAATGAGGACTTCGGGCAGTTGGTGGGATCGGTGCAGTTGTACGGAACGCCGCGGCGGATCTCGATATGCACTTCCATAATCTGCTGACGCAAGAGACGCCTTTCATCGTCCGTGAGTTTTCGCTGCGGGCGGTTGGCGGCGGCCTCAAGAAGCCGTGAATCGATCACAAAACGGCGCTTGATGATGCGCTTTTCATCCTCAGTGAGGCCCTTTTCAAAAACCTTGCGTTCCGCCCGGTTCATCTGCCGCCACTGAAAAAGGCGCTGCTCGTGGGTGAGCATCGGCCAGAGCGCCTGGCGCTCGGCGGGCGTCATCGCCTCCCAGGAGACGACGTTTGCGGCCCCGGTCCTTGCCTCAGGCTCAGCCTGACGCACTTCCTGCGCGCAGACCGCCATGGAGCAGCAGCCGCACACAGACGAGGCAATGAGCACGAATTTTTCAAAAACACGCGAGACCACGGTGGGGCAAGTCCTTCTGTGCCGTTTCGATGGGCGTAGCTTACCTCAGTTAAAACTTTTTATTAGAAGTGCGCCCGTCTTTTTTACGCAACAAAGCCGCAGAATTTGTAACAGACGTTTTTTCCGGGCAGGCAATCGAATTTGTAACAGGCACAATTACCCCTACGACAAAGAGCGGATCCCGCTTTTTCCGGAGTCGTTTTCTGCAGATACTGCAGAAACCCCGGCAAGCCCGTCCGCCGCACATAGGAGTTACAGGCATCATGGCAGAAAATGAACAGCGCACACCCAAGGTTTTGGTCGTGGATGACGATCCGCGCCTTCGTGACCTGCTGCGCCGCTACCTCGGCGAAAACGGCTTTTCCGTAAGCGTCGCGGAAAACGGCCAGGCGATGAACCGCATCTGGCTGCGGGAACGCTTTGACGCGCTCATTCTCGACCTCATGATGCCCGGCGAAGACGGCCTGCAGATTCTCCGCCGCCTGCGTGCCGGCAAGGATATGACGCCCGTGATCATGCTCACGGCGCGCGGCGAAGACGTTGACCGCATCGTGGGGCTTGAACTCGGCGCGGACGACTATATCGCCAAACCCTTTAATCCCCGTGAGTTGCTTGCCCGCATCCACGCCGTGCTGCGCCGCCGCCCCGCCAAGGACCAGCCCGGCGCGCCGAGCAAGGAAAACATCGTGGTGCGCTTCGGCGACTTTGAGCTTGACCTCGGCCGCCGTGAACTCCGCAAAAACGGTGAACTCATTGCGCTCACGACCGGCGAATTTGCCGTGATGAAGGCCTTTGCCCGTCACCCCAAGGTGCCGCTTTCCCGCGACAAACTCATGGAAATGGCCCGCGGCCGCGAGTACGAAGCCTTTGACCGGTCGCTTGACGTTCAGGTCTCGCGCCTTCGTAAGCTCATTGAACCCGATCCCGCCAAGCCCCGTTATCTGCAGACGGTCTGGGGTCTTGGCTACGTCTTTATTCCCGACGATACGGCTTCGGGTAAAGACGGCGTAAAACCCGAAACAAAGTAACGGTTATACTCAGACGGGATCCTCACAAGGATCCCGTTTTTATCTCAATCAGACGCACACCGTGGCAAAACTCTCCGCTCCGCCCGCGCCGAACCTTTTCTGGCGCACCTTTATTCTCATGATGCTTCTCATCATCTTCAGCGTGATGGGATGGCTTCAGAGTTTCCGTGTGTTAAACGAAACGCCCTATGCGCTCGGAACCGCGCAGCAGATCGTCTCGATGGCAAACCTCACGCGCTACGCGTTGATTTCCGCCGACCCCATCTACCGGCCCGACCTGCTGATGGTGCTCGCCAAGCGCGAAGGTCTCCGGATTCTGCCGCGTGAGGCCGACGACAAAATCGTGCCGCTTTCAGAAACCTTCAATTACACCCGCAGCAACATCGCCGACGTCGAAGCCATCGTCCGCGCTGAACTCGGAAGCGACACGATTCTCGCGAGTGAAGTCAACGGCCGCAGCGGCCTTTGGGTGTCAATCTCGATTGACGGGGACAACTACTGGCTCAAAACGAACAGCTCCCTCATTGATCCCCCGTACGGAAAAACGTGGCTCTGGTGGGCCCTGGCTGCGCTCGTTGCCAGTATCCTGGGTGCCACGGTCTTAACGCGCCGCCTCATTGCTCCCTTGAATCAGCTCTCTGAAAATGCCAAAGTTTTTGGGCGCGGCCTTGTCCCTTCAAAGCTCCCCGAAGACAGCGGTCCGGAAGAATTACGCGAAGTCAATTCAAGCTTTAACCGCATGGTGCAGGATATCGTCCGTATGGAGCAGGACCGCGAGGTGCTTTTGGCCGGCGTTTCGCACGACTTAAGAACGCCGATCACGCGTCTGCGGCTTGAAACGGAAATGGCAAGTCTCCCTGAGGATACGCACGCCGCGATGGTAAGCGACCTTGAGCAGATGGAAATGATCGTGAACCAGTTTGCGGCCTACGCGAAGCGAAGCACACAGCCCTTAGAGCGCGTCAACCTCTCCCAGACCGTGCTGCAGTACATCAAAACGGCGCGCGTTGACACGGACCCCGCCGTCAAGATTGAAAAGCTTGATGTCGAGCCCGACATCGTCGTGACGGCGCATCCGCTGGAACTCTCGCGCGTCGTGCAAAACCTCATCAGTAACGCCCAGCGCTACGGGCGAAGCGACGATGACCGGCTGCATTTAAGCGTCACGGTGAAAAAAGACCGCACAACCGCGCTTCTTGTCGTAAGCGATCAGGGCGAAGGCCTTGACATGAAGCAGGCTGACCGCGTGATGCGCCCCTTTGAGCGCGGTGACGCCGCCCGCACGGGGGTTTCAGGCACCGGCCTGGGCCTCGCGATCGTCGACCGGATCGTGCGGCGCTCAAGCGGCACCGTGACGCTCTCGGTCACCGAACCCCACGGGCTTACGGTTACCCTCAAAATCCCGCTTTACGGGCAGAAAAATGCCGGCGAAACGCCGGCACCCAATGCCCAGGAGAAGCCCCCGCAGACGGTGGTGTGATTTCCAGAGAAAACCCACGGGCTCCGCAGCTAAAAGCGGAGCCCTTTTTTCTCTTAGGCTTTGCCGTTAAGACGCGTCACAATCCCTGTCATCACCTGAAATGCCACGGGAAGGCTCTTTTCGTCCTGAATTTCAAAGTCGGAACGATGGTGTCCGTGGTGTTTGCAGCCGTAGATGAAGTACACGGCCTTGGCGCCCTTTTGCTGCGCGCGGCGCATCAGAAGCGAGCAGTCTTCGCTGCCGCCCTCGCCCTGGAGCATCCGGCTGGTAAGCCCAGGAATAGCGTTGACGACAGTAGCCACCAGGTCCGCGGCTTCAGGGCTTGCACGCATATCAACGGCTTCGCCCGCCTTAATCATCTTGCCTTCGACTTCGTAGGATTCAGCCACACCCTTCACAATGCTTTGAACGCGCTCTGTCATCCACTCGTTGATTTCGCCGGTGGCACCGCGCACCTCGGCCTGCATAAAGGCGTGCACGGGCGTGACGTTGCGGCCTTCGCCCGCCCTGAGCGTACCCACGGCCACACGGGTGTCACCCTCGCCGTGACGGGGAATGCCCTGCATCATGAGCGCGCAGGCAGCCGCGGCCATCAGGGCGCTTCTGCCTTTTTCGGGGTCTGACCCCGCGTGCGAAGCGCGGCCCGTAAAGGAAATATCGATCTTGGTAGTCGCCAAAAAGCCCTTTTCCACCACGCCCACTTCACCCGGAGCGCAGTCGCAGCCCACGTGCGCGCCGAAGAACCAGTCAAGGTCGTCAGCCGCACCGGCCGCGGTCATGGCGCTCGCGCCGCGCGTACCTTCTTCAGCGGGCTGGAAAATGAGGCGGATTTTTCCGTTGAGGTCATCTTTATGGTCGGCAATCCAGTGCGCAAGCCCCAGACCCGTTGCCGTGTGGCCGTCGTGGCCGCAGGCGTGCATGAAGCCGTCACGCTCGGAGGCAAAACCGCAGGCGGCGGGAACGTGCGAGGCGTCCTTGGATTCGGTCACAAGCACGCAGTCCATGTCAAAGCGGAAACCCACGGCGGGACCGGGGCGCCCCGTGTCAAATTCCGCAACGGCACCGGTGTAGCCGCCGAGACGGTCCAGGAAAGCCTGAGGCACGCCGTGCTCCAAAGCACGCTTCTGAGCCTTCTCAACGAGATCCGGGTTACGGCCGAGGACGTGTTCCGGATCGATCACATCACGGCCCGCCTTAATCTTAAAAACCCCGTACTTTTCAAGCGTTGAAACAACGCGGTACGTGGTTTCAAACTCCGTCCACCCTTCTTCGGGACGGCGGTGAATCGCACGGCGGGTTTCACAGATCTCGCGGCTGTAGTCTTCAAGATTGGCCATGATGCTTCCTTTCCGGCAAAAAAAGTAAATCAAGGTCTTTATGCTACGCCGATGCGCGCTCAAGAGAGAGAGAGACCGCGGACTCAGGCCGTCAAAGCGGCTTTGCGAGTTCAATCAGCATCATCTGCGTTTCTGCGCCCTCATCGGTGCGCGGCACAAACTTAAATTGTGCGTCGCTCGGGTTACCGAGGTGCGTCACGGCACCATTTTCCTCGCGCACGTAGTCCTGCGGAGCGTGAGCTCTGCCCGCGCGGCTTTGGGCCTTCACATCAATACCGAATTCGTTGTCGCTTACAACCGCAATGGTTTTGCGGTCCGGGAGCACCGCAAGGCCCTCGGCTTTTTTCGCGCTCCAGCCGTGGTTTTCAAGCGTCATGATGACTTTTTTGGCCACCATGCCGCGGGTGCGGGGTTTGAGTGCCGCGAGTTTCTGCGGGCTTAATTTGTCAATCGCCCGCACGCCTTTGAGGCTTCCCGTCACAAGGCGCGTCACCCACTGACCCGTTTTCGCCTCACCCTGCTCAATCAGCAAAAACCTGTCATTACCGAGCGAGGCAATATCCCCGATTTTCACGTCATCGGGATTTTTCCAGAAATTCTTTTCCAGAGGCCAGGCGTACTGCTCGGAAACGCGCTTTTTCTCGTCAAAAATAAGGGCCCGCACGAAGTGCTCACCGGGCAGAGCCCCCTGCATGACACCCAGAACACGGCCGTCGGGCATCACGGAGACCGACTCAAAACCGCGGTCAACGCGGTGCGCACCGTAAATCTGCGGCAGCCCCGAGCCCGGCGCATAGCAGCGCATCATTTCCCCGAGGCTGTTAAAGCGGCAAAGGCTCGGCCCGTATTCGTCTGCGATCCACCAGCCCCCGCCCTTACGCACCGCCGCCATCCCTTCGGGATCAAGCGTAACGCGCCCGGGCTTAAGGATCTTGTTGTCAATCGTCATCGCGACTTCAGAATAATTGACCGGGGGAACGGTGCTCACGGGCTGTCCTTCGTTATCGGACAGGGGCACCATTCCGAAGACAACAGCTTTACCGTCTTTGACGCGAAGCCGCACGATCTGCGGAGGAAATGCCGGATCGGCAAAGTAGCGGCCTCTCACGAGCTCGCCGTTGCGGCGCACCTTCGGAGCCGTCGTGTTGGGGCCCCGGTCCGTGATACCGTCAAACAACAGCGCGCCGTCACGGGTCTGTCCCCGAAACGTGATGCACGAGCAGATTGCCACCGGAATCGTGAGCGACTCAGAACTTGCTGCATCGGCAAAAACGTCGGTGGTGGGCCCGGTAATATCAAGCAGTGTCGCAGACTTCACCCGGACGGCATCGGCCGCTGAAGCTTCCTGAGCACACAACAGGGCGGCAGAAAGCGCTGTCAGAATCCGGATGAAAGGCATGATCACTCCCTAAACAATTCGAAAAAAATCCCGGCCTCATCGTTGGTTTGACTCAGCCGGGATTTTTGCGGCAGTGCCGCGGATTTTAGCCGAAGACCATGCCTCAGAAGGCCTTCCCCTCGGCCTTCGCCTTGGCGGCGTCGCCCGCCAGCACCCACGTAATCGACGTCTCGTCGATCATGCGCTTCAGAGCCGCGTTGACGTCAGCGACGGTCAACTTTTCCACCGCATCGTCAAAGGCCTTGCTGTAGGCAAAGGTCTTACCCATTGCAAGGAACCCAAGCCACCCCTGCGCAAGGTAATCGTCCTGTGCGCGGTTGACGGCCCGGCTCTGCAAAAGCCCCTTCTTTGCCTCCTGCAGTTCCTTTTCCGTGACGCCGTCCTTCAAAATCCGGGCGATTTCCTCACGGGCGCAGAGTTCGGCGCGCGCAAGGTTCTGAGGTGCCGTGATCGCAAAAAGCGACCAGAAGGCGCGGTCCCCGAACTTCGGGAGCATCACGCGGCTGCCGACCCCGTAACTTAAGCCTTCCTTCTGGCGCAGACGGTCAACGAGGCGGTTCGAAAGCCCCGTGCCGCCGCCCAAAATCCAGTCGGCCGTGACCATCGCGGGAGAGGCTTTATCCTCGAGGTTCGCCTTAAAGTCCACGCGCGCCAGAAGCACTGCGTTTTCCTTGGCGGGCGTATCAATCACGATGCGTTCCCCCTTCACGGGCTTAAATTCGGCGTACCAGCGGCTCCAGGCGGTCTTTGCGTCCGCAGGCTTTTTCGCGGCAAGCGCTTTTTTGAGAGCAGCCTTAACCTCTTCGGTGTCAAAGTCGCCGACCACCGCCACTTCTCCGTTGGTGGTGGCGACGGCGCGCTTATACCAGTCGTAGAGCGCATCCCGCGTCACGGTCTTAAGCCCCTCGACAGTCTCAGCCGTTGTCATCGCGTTACGGGGGTCACCGGCCGGATAGGTCGCAAAGTGCTTTAAAAGCGCATCGCGGCCCAAGGTCACCGGATCATCGCTCTTACCTTCAAGCATCGTCACCATCTGGCGCACAAGCTGCGTGACTTCTTTTTCGGGGAAGGTGCTTGCGGACGTGAGTTTCCCCATGAGTTCAATGACTTTCACTACGTTTTCGCGCGTCGTCGTAAACGTGAGCACATCGCCCTGCACCTTGAGTTTGGTGAGTTCGTCCGAAATCGCGGTGCGGTCCATGTCAGCCGTGCCGCGCGAGAGCATCGGTTCGATGAGCGTGTCAAGCAGGCGGTTACCGCGCACGGCGTCAAGGTTGGCGTAATTAAAGTGCGTCATGACCGTAACCGTACGGCCGCGGGTCTTTTTGGGTAAAAGCGCCGTCTTGATGCCGTTGATTGTGAGGCGCTCGGTGCGCGCGTCAATATTGGCCTGACTCACGTCAAAGGCTTCGGCGGTGTCGCCCTCTTCCTTAAACGCGGCGTTTTTCAGAACGTCTTCAAGTTTGGGCGTCACCATCACCGGAGCGCGCTCGGGCTTATCGTCCGGAATAAAGGTCCCGACCACGCGGTTGTCGCGCACAAAGTAGTCCGCGGCGGCTTTGTTTACTGCCGCAGGCGTCACCTTCGCGGTCATGTCGCGGTCATGGAAAAAGAGCCGCCAGTCACCCAAAGCGATGTAGTCGGAAAGATCCACCGCAAAGCTTTCGGGGTCTGAGAGCGTGCGCTCGTAGTCGGTGGCGGCTTCGGCCAAAGAGAGCTTCACTTCGGTTTCGTCCGCTGGCTGCGATTTAAACGCTTCTTCCACGGTCTTAATGAGCGTCTCGCGCACGCGGCCGATGTCGTCGCCCTTTTTCACCATGGCGCCGAACATCACAAAGCTCGGGCATTTGGAGGACATCGCCCAGCCGAAGACCTGACCGGCCATGCCGGTTTCAACGAGGGCCTTATAAAGGCGGCCGCGGGGAGCGTTGGAAAGCACATCCACCGCTGTTTCCACGGCGTTGATGTCAGAGGCTAACGCAGACGGTATGCGGTAGCCCACGGCAACGAGCTGCGACTCACCGGGCCTGCGGATTTCAAAGGTGCGCGGGCCGTCGGCAACGGGTTCAACGGTCCACTCGGCAGGCAATACGCGCCTCGGGCGCGGGATCTTGCCGAAGGTTTCCTGAATCCAGCCCAAGACCTTCGTTTCATCAAAGCGCCCTGAAACCGTGAGAACGGCGTTATCGGGCTGATACCACTTGCGGTAAAAGGCCTGTATGTTTTCAATCGGCACGTTTTCGATGTCGCTTCTCGCACCGATCGTGTTTCTGCCGTAGGCGTGCCAGTCAAAAAGAACGCCCTGCATGCGCTTAAGCATCACGCTTAAGGGCTTATTTTCCCCCATCTCGTATTCGTTACGGACCACGGTCATTTCCGTGTCGAGATCCTTTTTGGCGATGAAGGAATTGGTCATCGCGTCCGCGCTCCAGCCGAGAGCCCAGCGCATGTTGTCGTCGTTTGCGGTAAAGCTCACGAAGTAGTTGGTGCGGTCAAGCCACGTGGTACCGTTCATGCGGAAACCCCGGCGCGTGAATTCACGCGTCGGATCGGGGTAGTTTTTGCTCCCCTTAAACATGAGGTGCTCCAAAAGGTGCGCCATGCCGGTTTCACCGTAATTTTCATGGCGCGACCCCACCAGATACGTGGTGTTCACGGTTGCCGTCGGTTTACTCTGATCGGCAAACAAAACGACCTTGAGGCCGTTGGCGAGTTCGTAACTTTTGATTCCTTCAACAGTATGCACGGCCTGGGGCAAAGCCGGCGCAGCGGCACCGGCAGCCCCCGCCATCGCAGCACACGCGGCTGTCGTCATGATGAGAGATTTCAATCCTTTAAACATGGAGTGGCGTTCCTGAACGGTTTTTACACGCTTCTCCCCTTACCGGGGAAACATGTCCGGGACAATAGAGCCCGAAACCGGTTTGAAACGCGATAATAAGAAAAAATCAGTGAAGGTGTGTTACAGAAGCGCTTCCCGCGCGTGCGGCCCGCCTTTGGGCCCGATAGAATCCGGCCGTTCTGAGGATTCTTTCCCTTTTGTACTTCACCGAGCAGACGCACCGTGAAACTTTTATTCGATCTTTTTCCCGTCATCCTCTTTTTTGTCACGTTTAAGTTCGGCCAGAGTAACAGCACCGAACTCGCAGCGTGGCTGCAGGGCTTTTTGGGCGGCGCCGCTGACCCCGAACAGGCACCCGTGCTTGCCGCAACGCTTGTGGCGATCGTCGCGTCCGTCGTGCAGTTTGGGATTGTCCTTGCCCGCGGTAAAAAGCCTGAGCCCATGCTCTGGATTTCGCTCGTGATCATCCTTGTGTTCGGGTCACTGACGCTCTTACTTCACGACAGCACCTTTATTAAGGTTAAGCCCACCATTCTTTACTGGGTCTTTGCGGCGATTCTCGGGTTTGCCGCGATTACGGGCCGTAATTTCCTCACAAAGCTTCTCGGGAGCCAAATAAAACTCCCCGAAGCCGCATGGAAAAAGATGCAGATTGCCTGGATTCTTTTCTTTTTTCTCACCGGGGGGCTCAACCTCTTGGTTGCCTTTCTCTGCGAAACGGAAACCTGGGTGAATTTCAAACTTTTCGGCATCCTCGGTCTGACACTCATTTTTACAATTGCCCTCGGGTTCTGGATCACGCGGATCGCGGCGGCAGAACAAAATAACGGCCAAGCCGAAGGCTGATGCCGCAGAAGGCCTTCTGTCCCCGGCTTTTTATTCGGAAACACAAAAATGAAACTTAAAGCACTGGTTTTTGCTGCCGCCGCTGCGGCCCTTACGACGACAACGGCTTTTGCCGCCACTCAGGCCTTCCGTGTGAACGGTGAACTCATCACCAAGACCGAACAGGAAGACATGATCAAGGCTGCCACGGCCCGCGGTCAGCAGCGTACGGAAGAACTCGAAAATCAGGTAAAGCAGCTTCTCACCCAGCAGTCCGTGCTCGTGCAGGAAGCCAAAAAGCAACGTCTTGACCGTAAAAGCGACGTGCGCCGCGCCATTGAACGCGCCCGTGAATCGATTCTGATGCAGGCTCTTGTCGAGGACTACCTCAAGAAGAACCCGGTGCCCGAAAGCGATGTGCGCGCGCTTTTTGACGCCGAAAAGAAGCGCTGGGGCGACACGGAAGTGCAGGTGCGCCATATCCTCGTGAAGGATCAGGCCACGGCCGAAAAGCTTTTGAAGGACCTTAAGGGCGGTGCGGACTTTGCCAAGCTCGCTAAGGAACAGTCCGTTGACACCCAGGAAAACCGCAACGCCGGCGGCCTTATTCCCTGGACAAGCGCCAACCTCTTTGACAAGGACTTTGCCGCGGGTTTTGCTGGTCTTAAGGCCGGGGAACTTGCCAAGGCTCCCGTGAAGTCGCGCCTTGGCTGGCACGTCGTGAAGCTTGAAGGCAAGCGCGCCGCACAGCGCTTTGCCGACTACAACGCCTGGGCGCCGCAGTTTAAGCAGCTCCTTGCGCAACAGAAGGTTCAGCAGTATGTCGCTGGCCTTGTGAAAAAGGCCAAGGTCACGCCCCTGAAGTAACACTTCACGCATTGACGTAAAAAAACCGCTCCGGGAATTACCCGCGGGCGGTTTTTTGTTGCGCCTGTTGCAAAAATTCCACAGCGCCAGCATGCACTCCGGAGGGGACAAAAAAGGCTGTTTTGCATCCCCTTCGTATCGTTTTCCGGCAGGGCTTCGCGCCTACTGCACAATGGCTTTGCGCTGTGTCGGCTCAAATTTTTCAGCCGGCATTGGGCAAACCGCAAAGTCATAGCACTTTCTCTATGGGCGAAACGAGACTCATTATCAGGTGCTATTTCAGACTGGATTCGAATTCTTAAATAGGAATTGTTCTCATTACAATTTCTCACATGCTTAACAGGAGCTGAAAAATTTCGCCTGCCTGTTACCCAGATTCGAATTCTCTCCCCTATCGATAACGGAGTAATTTTTTCATTATGAAGACCGCTTTTAAGATGACTCTGGCAGCAGCGGCTGCCGCTCTCGCGATGACCTCTGTGCAGGCCGCGAGCGTTTCTCTGTACGGCTCGATCTCCACGGGCGTTGTTGTCACGGGCACCGATAAGCTCACCACGGCCGGTTCTGTTGATCAGGACCGCACCACGACGACCTCCATGGAAAACGCCTGGTACGGCGACTCCATTTGGGGTTTGACCGGTGAAGAGGAACTCGGCAACGGCTGGAAGGTGGGCTTTACCCTCGAAAACAGCTACGAGTCTGATACGGGTGCCTTGGACGGCGACCTCTTCGGCAGCCAGGCCTACCTGAAGGTTACGAACGACGTCGTGACGGTTGCAGCCGGTAACATCGGTGCTTTGGACAGCGCCGGCGGCGACTTTGATCTCGTGGGCGGTTTTGATCCCCTCGAAGCCGCGTTCGGCGTGGGAGGCATGGGTGCTTTTGCTACGCGCGACGCCACCTACACCAACGCATTCGTGCTCTCTGTTGCTCCGGTTGACGGTCTCACGGTTTCCGCCATGGGTTCCTTCGGTGAAGACGACAGCACCCAGGAATGGGACAAGAACAACCACTACTACGCTTTGGGTGCCCTCTATGAAAACGGCCCCCTGGCTGTTGGTCTGACAGGTTCCATGAACGTTTATGACGCTGCTAAGCAGGACGGCAACAAGGCTCCGGACAACAGCTACGCCGTTACGTTTGGCGCATCCTGGGACTTCGAAGTTGTAAAGCCCATGTTCATGTACCAGCACACGGATAAGAACCAGGCTTTCCAGGATTTCCAGGATGTTGCTTGGGAAAAGGGCATCAAGACCGACAGCTTCCTTTTGGGCGCCACTGCTCCCCTGGGTAACGGCAGCCTGATGGCTTCCGCTCAGTACCTGAAGATTACTGAAAAGACCTCGGGCGACGACGGCAAGGCCTTTATTCTCGGTGTGGCTTACGCCTACAACTTCTCTGAACGTACGGCTCTCTACATGGGTGCCACCTACGCCCAGGGCAGCGACGGCCTTGACAAGGATCTCTCTGCAACGGATCCCCAGGCCTTTAAAGACTTCCGCGGTACCTACAACGGCTACCAGTTCGGTGTCGGTCTGAACCACACGTTCTAACCCTTTCCTCCTGAGCAGCTTCCGGGCTGCTTACCTTTGGAGTATCTCCTCCCCGCGGTACCTTCTGGAACCGCGGGGCTTTTTTCGCTCGGAATGTCCTTCTTCAGAACGAGGAAAAACCGGCACTGTTGTATCCGAGACTACTTACTGCTACTTCTTTTGAACTAATCACAGCGGACAAATACCTCCGCTTTCCCATCCCTTCGGTCAGGATGATTTAGGGTGAGCAAAAGATTTGTAATTAGCCGATTGAAATTCATTATAAAGCCCTGAAAACACTGCTTAGAATCAACGCATCAGTTAACTCAAATGCTGCCTGAAATCCGCCGGCGGGGCGCTCCTCACGGAACTCCCCCACGGTGTTTTATGACGGCACCCCACTTTTCCTGATGCCTGCCTCAGCCTGAGACCGGTACCCGGAATGAGCCAGGAGACCACTCTTATGATGGAAACTCAATACGAAGCACTGCGCCGGCAGGGAATCAGCCGCCGCAGCTTTCTTCAGTTCTGCTCGCTGACGGCTGCAAGCCTGGGCTTAGGCAGCGCAGGCGCCAAGGACATTGCCGAGGCCATGCAGACGAAGCCCAGAACGCCCGTTGTGTGGCTGCACGGTCTTGAATGCACCTGCTGCACGGAGTCCTTCATCCGCTCCTACCATCCGCTGGCCAAAGACCTTGTGCTAAGCATGGTAAGCCTTGACTACGACGACACCATCATGGCTGCCGCGGGGCATCAGGCCGAAGAAGCCCTTGAAGAGACGATTGAAAAATACAAGGGTAACTACATCGTAGCCGTCGAAGGCAATATTCCTCTCGGAAACGACGGCACCTTCTGCGTGCCGGGCGGCGAAATTTTCCTTGAAAAGATCAAGCACGTCTGCAAGAACGCCAAGGCCGTGATCGGCTGGGGTTCCTGCGCATCCTGGGGCTGTGTGCAGACCGCCAAACCCAATCCCACGAAGTCGGTGCCGATTACCGAAGTGATCACGGATAAGCCCGTGGTTCTGGTGCCGGGCTGCCCCCCGATTCCGGAAGTGATGACGGGTGTGATCACCTACATCCTCACCTACGACAGACTGCCCCCCTTGGACCGCCTCGGTCGTCCGAAGATGTTCTACGGTCAGCGCATTCACGATAAGTGCTACCGCCGTGCACACTTTGACGCGGGCCAGTTCGTTGAGAAGTTTGACGACATCGGCGCCAAGCTCGGCTACTGCCTCTATAAAGTCGGCTGCAAGGGACCGACGACGTATAACGCCTGCTCTTCGATCCGCTGGAACGAAGGTCTGTCCTGGCCCGTTCAGTCCGGTCACGGCTGCATCGGCTGCTCGGAAAACAACTTCTTTGACAAGGGGAGCTTTTACAAGCACGAACCGGATATCCTGCCGCCGATGTGGGGCGTGGAATCCACCGTCGACAAGGTGGGGCTTGCCACCGTCGCCGTCGTGGGCGTTGCCGCTGCCGCGCATATTGCGATGAGCGCAGTGAGCCAGGCCCGCAGCAAGAAGAACAATAAGGATTTGGGAGAAGCTAAATGACACAGTCTCAAAACACCCGCCGCGTCGTTGTTGATCCGCTGACGCGCGTTGAAGGCCACCTGCGCGTGCAGGCAGTGCTCAATGAAAACAACGTCATTGTCGACTCCCAGAGCACGGGCACGATGTGGCGCGGTCTGGAAGTGATTCTGAAGGGCCGCGATCCGCGTGACGCCTGGGCGTTTGTGGAACGTATCTGCGGCGTCTGTACCGGTATTCACGCGCTGGCCGCCGTACGTTCGGTGGAAGACGCAATCGGCATCAAGATTCCGAAAAACGCCAACATCATCCGCAACCTGATGAATGCGACGCTTTACGTCCATGACCATCTGGTGCACTTCTATCAGCTCTCCGCGCTTGACTGGGTGGACGTTGTAAGCGCCCTTAACGCCGATCCCCGTGAGACCGCGGCGCTTCAGCAGAAGATCAGCCCGCGCCATCCGTTGGCAAGCGTGGGCTACTTCCGCGACATTCAGAACCGCTTAAAGAAGTTCGTGGCTTCCGGCCAACTCGGTATCTTTAAAAACGGCTACTGGGGCCACCCGGAGATGAAACTGCCTCCGGCCGTGAACCTTCTTGCCGTGACGCACTACCTTGAGGTGCTTGACTTCCAGAAGGAAATCATCAAGATCCACACGATTCTGGGCGGCAAGAACCCGCACCCGAATTACCTCGTGGGCGGTGTGGCGTGCCCGATCAACATGCACGACACCGGCGCCTCAGGCGTGATGGTGAACGAAGTGACGATGAACTACATGCGCGACATCGCCAAGGCCGCGGTCGACATTGTCTACAACGTCTACCTCCCCGACTTAAAGGCGATTGCAAGCTTCTATCCCGAATGGTTCAAGTACGGCGCGGCTTTGAGCAACAAGAACATCCTCTGCTACGGCGACTTCCCGGAAGTGGCCAATGACTGGAGCGAAAAGTCGATGCTTCTGCCCCGCGGCGCCATCATCGACGGGAAGTTTGACGAAATCCACGACGTGGATCTGCGCGATCCCGAACAGGTGCAGGAATTCGTTGATCACTCCTGGTACAAGTACGCCGACGGTAAGAAAGGCCTGCATCCCTGGGACGGCGTCACGGACCACGCTTTTGAACTTCCCCCGGGCAGCGACGGTACCGCGACGAAGTTTGCGTGGTTGGGCGAAGCGGGCAAGTACTCCTGGATCAAGAGCCCGCGCTGGAAGGGCCACATGATGGAAACGGGTCCCCTGGCGCGCGTCATCATGGGTGTTCAGAAGAACATGCCGCAGTACAAGGAACCGGCTCTGGCGCTTCTTAAAGAACTCAACCTTCCGATGGAAGCCCTCTTCTCCACGCTCGGCCGCCACGCGGCGCGCGCTTTGGAATGCGGCTTTATGGCCGACCTTCTCGTGAAGTACGTCGACGACCTTGTGGCGAACATTAAGGCCGGCGACGAAGCAGCCGCGAACATGGACAAGTGGGAACCCTCGACCTGGCCCAAGGAATGTAAGGGCGTCGGTTTCTGCGAAGCCCCGCGCGGTGCGCTCGGTCACTGGTGCGTCATCAAGGACGGGAAACTCACCAACTGGCAGGCCGTTGTGCCCACCACCTGGAACGCATCCCCGCGTGATGAAGCCGGCAACCGCGGCGCCTTTGAGAATTCGCTCATCGGCACTCCCGTGGCTGATCCCAAGCGTCCGCTTGAGATCATCCGTACGATCCACAGCTTTGACCCGTGCCTGGCCTGCGCCACCCACGTGTTCTCCCCCGAGGGAGAGGAACTCGTCTCGGTCAAGGTCCGCTAAAGGGGGATTTTTCGTATGAAAATCGATCCCGTCACATATGAAGTCGACGTAGCAGCGGGCACACAGCCCCTCTACGTCTGGGAAGCGCCGGTGCGCATCTGGCACTGGATCATGGCGTTTCTGATGTTCGTCATGATCGCTACGGGCTTTTTGATCGGCGCGCCCCTTGTTTCCAACCTCGGGGACACCTGGATTACGTACGGCTTTGCCTACATCCGGGGTATTCACTTCATTGCAGGCATGATCTTTACGGTGCTCTTTATCGGGCGCCTGTATTGGGGTGTGGTGGGTAACCGCTACTCCCGCATGATCCTGGTGCCGCCGTTATGGAGCCTCAAATGGTGGAAGATGCTCTTTGAGCAGGTGAAGTACTACCTCTTTTTCCGCCCTCAGTCTCCGGAATACGCCGGGCACAATCCGCTCGCGCAGTGTGCAATGTTCTTTATGTTCACGCTGGGCTCGATCGGAATCATCATCACGGGCTTTGCGCTTTACGCGCAGGCCTGGGGGTGGGATACGCACTGGATGGTACTTTTCGGCTGGGTCTTTGATGTCTTCGGAGACGCGCAGGCCGTGCGCACCACACACCACGCGCTGATGTACGTCTTCATCATCTTCTCGATGGCGCACATCTACATGAGTTTCCGCGAGGACATCATGGGCGGCGCGACCACCATCAGCTCGATGACCACGGGTCTGCGTATGTTTAAGGAAGGCGGTCACCATGAGTGAGGCGAGGCCTTTTGACCTCACGGTGCTCGGTGTGGGCAATATCCTCTGGGCCGATGAGGGCTTCGGGGTGCGCTGCGTCGAGCACTTTCACCGGGCGTTTCGACCGATACCCCGCAGTCAGGTTCTGGACGGCGGCACACTCGGAATGTATCTGCTCGATACCTTCACCTCCACCAAAGATCTTCTGATCTTTGACTGCGCGGACTTAAAGGCTGCGCCCGGGACGATGAAGGTCTTGCGCGGAGACGACATCGCGCTTTGGTCTGCGACGAAACTTTCGGCGCACCAGGGCGGTGTGAACGATGTGCTTGTGGCAGCCGAACTTCTCGGCAAGGCGCCCGAGCGCGTCACCGTGATCGGAGTGCAGCCCGCAGAACTCAATGACTACGGCGGCTCGCTCACGGAAAAACTTAAGGCCGCGATTGCCCCGGCAATTGATGCGGCCGTCACCGAGCTCACGGACTGGGGCTACAGCCTCACGCGCCGTGAGCCGGGCGAAACGGTTGAACCCTTGGGTGACCGGTCACTAAACGAAGACGTTTATGAAAATGAGCGTCCGAGTGAAGCCGAAGCCTGCCGCGAAGGCGACATCCGCTTTGCGGTGCCTGTGAAGGAGTAACGCGTCATGTGTATTGCTCTTCCGATGAAAGTCACGGCCGTTAACGGCACCACCGTGCACTGTGAGCGCACGGGGCGCGCTGAGACCGCGGACGCGTCGATGGTTGAGGGCCTTATCCCCGGAGACTTCGTGCTCGTTTTCCGCAACGAAGTCATCCGCCGCATTGATGAGACCGAAGCCCATCAGATCGAAGCGGCCCTTGCATGCGTGGAAGCTGCGATGACCGGAAAAGCCGCTGACACGGATGCCGCATTTGCCGACATTCTTGCCAATACCGGCAAACTCCCGGAGCATTTGGAGAGAATGCGATCGGCCTAAAGCCTTGCGTTATCCTCATTCGACGGTCCTCGTTGTTTCGGCAGCTGAGGACCGTTTCTTTTATCAGAGACTCTTTTCGTCCGCACGAACGTCGCTTTCGCCGACACAGGTGTCGCTCGGCGCCAAATACCTGATTTGCAAACAACCAATCACACCGGATTTGTACGAAAATTTCGATAAAAATACACTCTTATGTAAAATTTTCGATAACTCTATATTTTTTCCGATATTTAGCAGTCAAAATATATTTTTCCGGATTAGGCGGAAAACGTGGATACAGGGGCCAACAATGCTTTGCGGATATGCCTTTCTTTCAGATCTTTTTGCGCTTAAGCCGCTTTCACTGGCAGAAAAAGCGCGGACAGATACTAAAGTCAACAAGCTTGTAGCGACTGAATCCGGCTTCCTGGTTCCGCCTAAGATGGCCCCGGCAAATACGGTGTTATCCCACCTTATCTTTTCTATAAAGCACGAAGGCATTAATCTCGAGGTACTGTCGCAGGTTCTGCCCCGTCTGGAGCGTTCCGATCTGCAGGCAGCTTTGGATGCAAAACCAAGCAGTGTTCCCTTAAGGAAAATCGGTTGCCTTTGGGAAAACTTCACAGGTAAAGAGCTTATTTATCCCAAACCGTCAGGCAATTACACAGAACTCTTTGATCCTGAGAAATACTTCACGGGCAAAGACATCCGCATTCCCAAATGGCGCATTATTTTTAATGGCTTGGGATCCTTCGCATACTGCCCCGTTGTCAGAAAAACCAACACACTAGACGACAGCAAGGTAGCCGAACTTTTTACCCGCCTGCACGATACGCTCAACGCTTTGCCGGAAGAGCTGATCTCAAGGACTGTCGAGTGGGCCTATCTTTCTGAAACACGCAGCTCCTTTGAAATAGAACGTGAGCTACCGTCGGGAAACAAAGCTGCGCAATTTATGACACTTCTGAAAGCGGCCGCATCATTTGATGCGTTAAACGAAGACATACTTTGCGACATCCAGAACAAAATTGTCCCTGAATTTCATAACCAGGTAGCATGCTACCGGAACATCCAAAATTGGCTCGGATCACGCTTCGGCCCCTTTTCCGCAACACAGGTTACTTACGTTCCCCCTGCTCCCGAGAATCTGGATGATTTGATGACAGGGCTTCTTAAGGTCGCCAATGAAGAACCGGAGAGTATTAACCCTTTAATCGCTGCTTCGGTTGTCTCATTCGGATTCGTATTTCTTCATCCGTTTTTGGACGGTAACGGTCGCCTGAGTCGTTTTCTCATTCATCAGCAGCTGCTTCACCACAATGCCGTAGCCTCTGACAAGGTTGTGCCTGTTTCGGCTGCATTGCTGCAGCACGAGAGACAATATCTCCATGCCTTGGAAGCGTTCTCTGCCCCCTGCCGTGAGCTTTGGAATGTTACTAAGATAGACGATGACAACTATGACTTCCGTTTCAACGGCTCTCTCTCGGCATACAGGTATTGGGATGCGACGGTGCAATGCGAATTTCTGCTTGCAATGATCAGAGAAATTGTGGATAAGTTTTTCCCGGAGGAAATTCAGTTCCTGCAGCGCTACGACAAGCTTTACCGTGTAATGAACAGTCGCTTCAACGTCATCCAGAAAGACCTTGATGTGTTGGTTGCTTCTGCCGTCAGCGCAGGCAGAGTTTCAAAGAACATTCAGAAGAAATACCAGTACAAAGTCCCGGATGGATTTTTTAACGACCTCGAAGCCGAGCTGGCCGCTGTTCTGTCCGAGGATTAATTCTTCAGGCATCGTTTGACACCTGTTCTTCAAAAAAGTGTGTCGAGCCGAAAAGATGCTGTTCAAAACAGATCTTAAATAAGTGCATTTAATCACTTATGGAGGTAAAAATTGCAACTTTTTCATTTTTTCCCTCCACAAACCGCGCTTTTTGCCGCTCGATGGGCTTTCCGCCCAATAATCACCCAGCAAAAAGCCCGACATCTCCAATCAGGAAACATCGGGCTCAGACCGTTCAATTCAGGTAGCCCCAGGCTGCCTGAATCACGGATTACTGCTGCGTGAGTTCAAAAGTCACGATGCGGTTCTTGTCAACAACGTCAAAAAGGTTGCCGCGCTTCACAAGACCTCGGATATCCGTGAATTCAGCCGGAAGGCCGTAAACAGCTTCCACCTTTTCACCAAGAACGTCAATACAGAGAAGCACGTTGAAGTTCTTCGAAACCGCCCAGAGCTTGCCGTTTTCGTAGACCATGCCGGTCACATAGAGTTCACCCAGGTTGCGGTCCTTCTTAAGGTCGGCTGCCGGGATGAATTCGCCGGAAAGCATCCAGTCGCTCATCAGAGCCTTGGAAATGACTAACTTCTTCTTGTTCTTATTGTCAGGCACCGTGGCGGTGAAGACGTAACGGCCGTCCGTGGCGGAAGAATGCACGTAGGAGAACTTCGCGCGTTCCGTGTCGATACGGGCGCGGCCGTAGCCGCCGAGGGCTTCCACCTGATTGCGGCCGGCCGTGAAGTTCGCCCACCCCTTGACGTCGTCGGCCTTATCGTTAAGCCGTGCGCGCAGGATCGACTTATTCATACCCATGAGGACAAAGCCGTCCTTATAGGCGGTGATGCCGACGATATCGAGAACATTCGTGTCAAACCACGGATCCATCTGAGCGGAAACAACGGGCTTCAAAGACTCATCGAGCACCCAGAAATCGTACTTCGAAGCTGCATAGTACTTGCCGTCAATCATCGAAAGCGTATTGATCGGCCGCTTGATGCCGGAAACCGCACGCACGTCCTTCTGAACGAGCTTGCCGGTGAGCGCCACGGGCGCGTTATCCGCATTGTGGTCCCACGTGAGGCCGAGTTTGGCGGTATTGGGGGCATAGGCAAAGTCCGGATCCTTCACGTCGCGCTTACCGAGGAAGTTAATCCCGCCCCACATGCCGTGCCAGCCGTCCGCAGACCATGTCACATACTTCGGGTTAAAGGAGAAGCGCACCGGAGAGCCCTGACCCCAGAACGGAGGCACGCCTGTGGACCACAAGGCCTGGAAGGCGTTGGAGCCGATAATCGCCGCCACAACGATGAAGGCAATCTTGTTAAAACCAGAAAGCGGACGGAAGGGCTTACCTTTGAATTCTTCGATCAACGCATCAAAGCGGGGCGCGAGGAAGACCGCGAGGCCAAAGAGCATCACCACGCACCAGAAGACGATTTCCGCCCAGAACTGCGTGTGGACACCGAAGATATCCAGACCAAAGCCCTGACCGATGTCGCGCGCAGCGTGGTTGCCGAAATGACGGAAGCTCGAATACAGGCCAAGGGCCGCCATCACAAGCATCATCGCGAGATACTTGGGTTTAAAGCCGTAGCGGACCATGAAGAGCGCCACAACGCCGATGTAGGCCATCTGCTGACGCTGCCCCCAGCAGAGTGTGCAGGGGCTGTCACCGAGGAAGTAACCGAGGATGACGTTGGCAATACCCACCGGCAGCAGGACAATCAGAAGTCCGCCCCAGCAGATGATGTCGTAGAAGGTCTTCGCCTTTTTGATGTCCTGACCGTTCACAGGAAGAGAATAATCTGTCATTTGCACTCCTCCTTAAACGTTGGGCATGCCGAAAATGGCGGTCGAAACGTGGCCCACATACATAAAGACCACGGCAAACCAGCTGACAACGGTCAGCCACCACGCGAGCTTTTCTTTTTCCGGCTTAAAGAGAATCAAAAGCACGGCAATAAAAAGCATCACGAACTCTAAAAATTCCATGATGATTTCCTTTGATGGGATTCAATTTTCGTCAGTACCTACGGCAAAAACCGCAGGACAAATGACGTACAGGGAGCGCGAGTGTATGGCAAGTTCGAATCATTTTCAAACGCCTTTCCAGCGCCATGGAGTCAGCCAAACAGCCGAAGCCAGAAACAGCCGCAACGCGTCAAAATCCGAACTTCACGCAAAGGAACTGTCATGACAAAAACCACACTTGCCGCGCTTGTGTGCTCGGCACTGATCGCGGGCTCTGCTCAGGCCTCCGTCACCGTCGAAGGCACAACGTTTGATGACACCTCTGCCGTTGCCGGCCAAAACCTGGTTCTTAACGGCGCAGGACTCAGAAAGAAACTCTTTTTCCGCGTTTACACGGCGGGTCTCTACCTCCCTGCGAAAGCTCAGACGCTAGAGGCCGTTCTCTCGCAGACCGGTGCCGTACGCGTGCGCCTCATTCTCATGCGTAACGTTTCCGCCAAAAGTTTTGTGGATGCACTCAAGGACGGGCTTAAAGACAACACGCCCGAAAAGGAACTTGCCTCCATTGACGCAGAAGTCACGCGGCTTATTGCCGTCATGGACAAAATCGGTGACGTTAAAACCGGTGATGCCGTGGACTTTTCCTTTGACGGAAAGGACACGTCCGTGACGCTTAACGGAAATCTTGTGGGTAACGGCATCGGCGGCCGGGCACTTTTTAACGCGGTGCTGAGAATCTGGATCGGCGCTGACGCCATTGACGATACGTTAAAGGCGGGACTTCTCGGGCAGAAGTAACATTTTCCAAACAAAGAAAGCCGCCGGTGGCCGTCTACAATACGGGCACCACACATTTTTGTCCGTAAGCCCGCCCGCAGCGGGCTCATTCTTGCAACATGCCGGAACCCAAATTTCCACACGTTTTTCCGGACGGCTTTCGTTTGCCGGCGCCCGCACAAAAGACCGACCTTACGGCCGACGCGGGCATCAGTCTCGGGCTTTCTGCCGCCGAAATCGTTCGCAGTGCGCGCGCTGAAAAACGCCTTGCGGTCATCGTCTGCGCCGACGCGGGCGACATGATTAAGCTTGCCGACGAACTCACCTGGTTTGATCCGACGCTGAGAGTCTCCGTGCTCCCCGACTGGGAGACGCTTCCCTACGACACGATGAGTCCGCACGAGGACCTGGTAAGCGAACGGCTTGAGACGCTTTGGAAACTTGTCGTCAACGCCCAGGCGCGGGAAAAGGGCGCCGAAAGCAAAGCCCACTGCGACGTGATTCTCACGTCGGCCGCAACCGCTTCGCAGCGGCTTGCGCCCCCCTCTTTTATTTTGGGGTCGTCTTTTTTCTACAAAAAGGGGCAGCAACTTGACGTCGGGGTCTTGCGCACCAACCTCGTGCAGGCCGGGTACGGGAGCGTCGAGCAGGTCATGGCTCCGGGCGAATTCTGTGTGCGCGGCGGGATCGTCGACGTCTTTCCGATGGGGTCGCAAGCCCCCTTCCGGCTCGACCTTTTTGACGACGAGATTGAAACGATCCGCACGTTTGACACGGAAACGCAGCGCTCGGGCGACGATATCGACGAAATCCGCATCCTCCCCGGACACGAATTTCCGATGGATGAAGCCGCACGCAACGCCTTTCGCTCAGCCTGGCGCGAAACCTTCCCGGGTGACCCCAATAAGTCCGTTGTGTATAAGGACATGGGACAAGGCATTGCCGCCGCCGGCATCGAATACTATCTGCCGCTTTTTTTCAAAGAAACGGCAACGCTGGCGGACTACCTTCCCGCCGACACCCTCATTGTCTTGTCCGGTGACGTCAATCAGGCCTTAACCCGCTTTCACACGGAAATCACCGACCGCTGGCGTTTCCTCTCGCACGATGAAGAGCGCCCGGCACTTGCGCCCGAACGGATTGCCGATGCGCCGGACGCGTTTTTCACGCATCTTGCGCGCTTTGCCAGGCTCGCGCTTAAAACGCAGCCCGCAGCCGCAGCACTTTCGGTGACCGTGAACCGCAACGCGGCCGACCCCTTTGCGGGGCTCAAGACCTACCTCACGAAGGCCCGCCTCCAGAAGCGCCGCGTTTTAATCTGCACGACGAGCACGGGCCGCACTGCGCGCATTGAGGAAATGCTCGCGCAAAACGACTTCAAGATGGCTTGTGCCGGCAACTTCACGGCGTTTTTGGAAAGTACGGCGCCTTTGATGATGTCCGTGGGGCCTGCGGCCGAAGGCTTTGAAGCCGAAGCCCCCGCCCTTGCGCTTATCACCGAAAACGAACTTTACGACATCAGAGCCGTCAAGCGCCGCTCGCGCATCAAGGATTCCACGACGCGCGTTGAGGCGGTGATCCGTGATATTTCGGAACTTAAACCCGGCGACCCCGTCGTGCATCTTGATCACGGCGTGGGGCGCTATGTAGGGCTTGAGTCGCTCACTAGCGACGAAGGTCCGTCGGAATTCGTGCGTATTGACTACGCCAACGACGCCAAACTCTACGTTCCCGTGTCGCAGCTGCATTTAATCAGCCGCTACACGGGCGCAGACGCCGAACACGCCCCCATGCATTCGCTCGGGCGCGGCGACTGGGAAAAAGCAAAGAAAAAAGCCGCGCAGAAGGTGCGCGATACGGCAGCGGAACTCTTGAACCTCTACGCCGTACGTGAATCACGAAAAGGCTTTGCCTTTGAAAAGCACGCCAAAGACTATGAAGCCTTCTGCGAGGGTTTTGCCTTTGAGGAAACCCCGGATCAGGCTGCTGCCATTGACGCCGTGATCGGGGACATGCTCGCCGCCAAACCCATGGACCGGCTGGTGTGCGGGGACGTGGGGTTCGGGAAAACCGAAGTCGCGCTGCGCGCCGCGTTTGTGGCTGCAATGAACGGCAAACAGGTGGCGGTTCTCTGCCCCACGACGCTTCTGGCGGAACAGCACGCGCAGACCTTCCGCGACCGCTTTGCCGCCTGGCCCGTAAAGATTGCCGAGCTCTCGCGTTTTAGGTCCGGCAAAGAAACCACGCAGGCGATTGAAGGCTTAAAAGCGGGCACCATTGATATTGCCGTCGGCACCCACAAGCTTTTAAGTGAAAAAGTAGAATTTGCACGCTTAGGGCTCGTCGTAATCGACGAAGAACACCGGTTCGGCGTCAGGCAGAAAGAGCGGCTGAAGGCTCTGAGAGCCGAAGTGGACGTCTTGACGCTCACGGCAACGCCCATTCCGAGAACGCTTGCGATGAGCCTTGAGGGAATCCGCGACTTTTCCGTGATTGCCACAGCCCCGCAAAAGCGCCTTGCGATTAAAACCTTTGTGCGGCGCGAAAGCGATGAATTGATCCGCGAAGCCGTGATCCGTGAACTTAAGCGCGGCGGTCAGGTCTATTTTCTGCATAACGAAGTGGACACGATTCAGGCCCGCTTTGAAAGGCTCTCAAAGCTTCTGCCTGAAGCGCGCATTGCGGTCGCGCACGGCCAGATGGGCGAAAGAGAACTCGAGCACATCATGCGCGACTTTTATCAGCAGCGCTACAACGTGCTTCTGTGTACCACGATCATTGAAACGGGGATTGATGTTGCTAACGCCAACACCATCCTCATTCACCGGGCGGATATGTTTGGCCTCGCGCAGCTGCACCAGTTGCGCGGACGCGTGGGCCGCAGCCACCATCAGGCCTATGCGTATCTGATGACTCCGGGCGAAGAAGCGATTACCAAAAATGCCCAGAAGCGCCTGGACGCCATTCAAAACCTCGAAGATTTGGGAAGCGGCTTTTACCTTTCCATGCACGACCTTGAAATCCGCGGTGCGGGTGAAGTGCTCGGGGACGAACAAAGCGGCGAAATGGCGCAGGTGGGCTTTGACCTTTACAGCCAGATGTTGAAAAGCGCCGTAAAGGCTCTTAAGCGCGGCGAAACGCCAGACTTTGAAGCGCCCTTTGCCTCGATGAGCGAAATCAACCTTCATATGCCGGCGGTCCTTCCCGCGGACTATGTGCCCGATGTGGCCGTGCGTCTGGGGCTCTACAAAGAACTTGCAGCGGCCGACAACCTCACCGATTTGGAGCGCACGATTGACGACATCAACGACCGGTTCGGCAGGCTCCCCGATGCCGCCAAGGCCCTCATTGCCGTGCACCGTTTGAGAATTGCCGCGACGCGCATCGGGATCAGCAAGATTGACGCCGCCGACACGGCAATCGTCTTTACGTTTAAGGAAAAGCCGCGGTTTGAACCGATCGCACTCATTAAACTCTTACAAAGCCGCAGGGATCTCAAAATGCTCGGCCCCCAAAAGATGCGCATGACCGCAGCAACCACGGATCTGGAAACAAGGCTCAGAGCGATCCGCACGATCACAAATCCCCTGCTGGCAGCAAGTCCGGAGACAGAATAAATGACAGAAACCATCAAAACCACGGCGCAGCGCCCCTTGCGGCGCAGGGACCGTCAGCTTACCGAAGATGAGGCGCTTCAGATTGTCCGTCACGCCCCGCATGCCGTTTTAAGTACGGCTGACGCCGCGGGCGTTCCCTACGGAGTACCGGTAAACGCCGTTTACGCCGAAGGCAACGTTTACTGGCACGGGACATTCATGAAAAGCCGCAAGGGCGACAACATTGACGCGAATCCCAAGGTTTCGCTTTGCTTTGTTGCGTACGAAGCGGTGGACGTCCCGGCTTATTCGGTGAATTACGCCAGTGCCGTTTTAGAAGGCACCGCAAGCCGCATCACCGATGCCCGGGAGCGTAAAGAGGCTGCGTTACTGATTTGTGCGCAGCACGTGCCCGGACAGTCGGCTGAACAAAATTCTGCCTACTACGACCGCGAGGGCGACACGGTTGAGGTCTGGAAAATGACCGTGACACGCATTTCCGGTAAGTCCCGCGGCTGGGACAAAATTAAACCGCTGCTGACCCGTTCGTAATCCCAAAAGAAAAAGGAAACCATCCATGCCGGCTCAAAGCAATTTTGTCTGTCTCGCGCCCTTTTTTGACGACGCCTTTATCCGGGAAACACGGGAACTCTTGACGGCGCACGCCGTTCTCACGGGGCCGGGCGTTGTGCGCTTTACGGACGTGACGCCCGAGGAGAGCGTGCGCGACGCTGCGAAGGCAAAAGCGGCTGAAGCGCACTGCGACTCAGTCTTTACGCCGGGCGAACTGATGCTCGCGTCCTTTAAGGCCTTTTTCTTTGACATGGATTCAACGCTCGTCACAACGGAAACCTTGGACGAAATGGCGGAAATCTGCGGCACCGGCGAAGAGTGCGCGAGAATCACCGCGGGCACAATGCAAGGGACCATCAAAAATTACGCCGAAAGCCTCAGGGCACGCGTGGCGCTTCTCAAAGGCCACGACGCGCAGGCGCTTGAGACCGTACGGGCACACACAAAAATCAATCCGGGTGTGCCCGAACTATTGAAAGCCCTTCACGCGCACGGCGTTAAAACCTATGTCTTAAGTTCCGGCTTTACCGCGATGACAAAGCCCTTGGCCGAATCGCTCGGCATGACGGGTTACCACAGTAACGTCATCGGCATTGAAAACGGACTCTTTACCGGAGAGGTCACGGGCCCGGATAACGGCCCCATTATCAACGCCGCAGGGAAACTCGCCTTTGTGGAAAAAACGATGAAGGCACTGGGGGCGACGCCGCGCGAAGCTGTCTGCTGCGGGGACGGCAGCAACGACATTCTGATGGTTTCGGCCGCGGGCCTGGGTGTGGGGTTTCGGCCCAAGAAGGTGCTCCGCCCCTACTGCGGCATTACGCTTGATAACTGCGGGTTTGACGCGCTCTTAAAACTTTTTGCCGAAACGGCTCCGCGACTTGAAGCCTACACGGAATAACGCCATGGCGGTGCTCTCCTACTTTCCTGCGGCCTGCGTCTTTACGGTGGAAGTCACCGCGGATGCCCCGGTCGGGCTCACGCTTTATAAAGTTCCCGGGCCCGCGGCCAAAGCTCTGGGAAGCCTCATGGTGAACTGGGGCGACGGCACCGATGAGGCTTTAACCTGCGTTGCGGGCATTGCCGATATTGAGGCGATGGCCGAAGACGACAACTTCACGGCTCTTGCGCACTTTACCCACAGCTACAAAACGCCCGGGCGCTACCAGGTGAGAATCGGCTGCGCGGGCGGGTTTCTGCCGCTTGCGCAACTGCCGGACGAAACGGTTTCCATTGACGCCGCTTTACCCAAACTCACGCGCGGCGAAACGGATGCCCGAGGCCGCGTTTTGCCCTCTGACACCCTGCCGCAGCTTGTAAAACCCGCGGCGGGTGCGGCGCATGCGAAACTCGCGTCCGTCGTACCCGACCTTTTGGCCGCCAACCCCGAGATTTCAGTGCTTGATCACGCATTTGAAGCGGTGTCGGTGACGCACGTCGCGCCGGGCCTTTTTTCGCCGCTCAAATACATCGCGTCGGCCGCGTCCGTTTTTGAAAATTCGCTTCTTACCGAAATTCCCGCGGGGCTTCTTTCAGCCTGTGATGCAGACTCCTACGTGCGCCGCGCCTTTGCGGGGTGCCCCATCTCGCGCATGGCCAATCCCTTTGCTGGCGAGGCGGTACCCTACTGTTCCGAGGAGCTGATGGCAGGCGCTGCTCCGCAGTTTTTTGCGCCCTTTAAGCGCGAAGACAGGCCGGACTTGGGGTGGGTAAGGCCTGACGCCAACGAAACCGACCCTGCCTTTGAGTTTGAGGTAACGGTGAAGGCGGGCGTTGACACACCCGTCGTCCGTTTTTACCCCATGGATACCGCCGCGCCCGGGGACTTTCTCATTGACTGGGGCGACGGCACGTCAGAGCGCATCGCTTTTGAGGCGGCGCCTGAAATCCGGCACACGTGGGAAAAAACCGGGCACTACCGCGTGCGGCTGATGAGCACGATTGCCGAACCCGTGCGGCCCTTCAGGCTTACGGCCTGCGTGCGGCGCATCTATTCGGCCCTGCCGGATTTTTATCCCCGAGACGCCGCGAACTGCGGAGACTTCACAGGGTGGGCCGCGGACTGCCGGGAACTCATTTCCGTTCCGGAGCACCTCTTCCGTGCGATTGCGGGCGACATCCGCGTTTTTGATGAAGCCTTTGCGGGGTGCATCCGCCTTGAAGAAGCCCCTGACCGGCTCTTGGAAGGCATTGCCCCGGACGTTTCCGTCACCGGTGCCTTTGCTTTCTGTAAACGCCTGATGCGGCTGCCTCGCTCCTACGCCGAGCGCAGCCGCAATAAGCGCCTGGACGCCTGGGCCTCGCCCTTGTCTGAGAGAAGCGACACCGAAGGAGAAACGCTGTGAGTAACGACGTACTGACACTTGCCTTGACGGTGCACGAGCGCAAAAAAGACGTTGCCGTGCGGTTTAACCGCGTGGCGCACCTCTCGCCCGAATTAAGCTGGGTGACTCTGACGATTGACGGGGAAAAACGCCGCCTGCAGCTTCGTGAAGACGACGAGTTTGCGTATGTGAAGACCTTTTTAAAGGGCGAACATACGATGACCCTTGACTTCGGGGGCGTCTGGCCCGCAGGGCTTGTGACGTTACCCGAAGAAACCACGGCGCTCACGGAGATTCTCCCGGTGATTGCTGACTGCGCGACGCTTGAGCCGCTTGCGGCCGGAAGTCTCACGACGCCGGAGACGCCGCTCACAAACCTCACCACAATTTACGCGAGCTTTTTTGCCCACAACGCGCAGCTTAAAGACCTCACAGGCTTTTTTGCCGGGACCAACTCCCTTACGACAGTTCCCGAGTCACTCTTTTTCCCGCTCATTTACGCGGAAAACTTCACGCGCGTTTTTGCGGGCGCGGGCCTCACGGAAGTCCCCGAGCAGCTTTTTCACGGTAACCCCAGGGCAGCGGACTTCACCGAAAGCTTCAGGGGGTGCGGAAAACTCACAAAACTCCCCGGACGGCTTTTTTCCGCCAACCCCGATGCACTCGTTTTTACGAGGACCTTTGCCGAAACAGGACTCGCGGAACTGCCTGAAAACCTCTTTCAGGGCACAGCCAAAGGCGGATGGTTTACCGAAACCTTTAAGCACACGCCCGTGAAATACGTGCCTGAAGGATTGATGTCGGGGCTCTCCCCCTCCAGCGTTGACGGGATGTTTGAGCCCGCGGGGCGCGCAGAGCGCGATCCGGAATTTTTAAAGGCCGGCCCCGTTTTGCCGCGGGGTTTTCTGCTTGACACCATCCGAAGCGACGGCGTGCCCGTGAAATCACGCCGCAGCCTGTGATTACTTTTTGACGCACGTCCAAAAAGGGCGCATCAGGTAACCGAAAACGGGCTTAATCCACGCGTAAAATCAGAACATTCTTTTACGTGTTGTTACCTATGGGCGGCACCTCCGCCCATTTTACATTATGTCTGTTTTTGTGATCATTGCCGTTGCCATCATCGCGCTTGTGGTGATGCTCCGGTTTAAAGTACCGCTCGGCCCCGCGATTTTGGGTAGCGGCCTCATCCTCTGGGTCTTCACAAACCCCGCGCCGCACCTTATCTGGGACGCCGCGGTGCAGATGGTGACGCAGTCGCGCACCTGGGACCTGCTGGCAGCCCTTTACTTTGTGGTGTGCCTTGAGATTGAATTGAGAAAAAGCGGGTGCCTCGCCGGTATGGTGGAGTACCTCAAACAGCTCACCCCGAACAAAAAGATTTCGCTTGCAGTGATGCCCGCGTTTCTGGGGCTTTTGCCTTCGATCGGCGGCGCGCGGTTTTCCGCGCCCATCGTGGAAAAAGTCGCGCAGGGCGAAACGATCAGCGAAAACCGCCTGGCAGCCATTAACTTTTGGTTCCGGCACATTTTTGAATTCTCAAGCCCCATTGTCCCGGGCATGATTCTCGCGTGCGCGATTGCGCAGGTGCCGGTCGGCACCGTCATCATGCATCTGGCGTGGCTCACGGCCGCCGCGTTTATTCTCGGCTGGCTCGTGCTTCTTGCGGGCGTGAAACTTAAACCCGAAGCGCGCCCGGAAATTTCAAAACAGGAATTAAGTAAAGAACGTCACGACTTTGCGCTTTCTTTTTCGCCCATTATCTTTGCGCTCATTCTGATGCTCGCCTTCGGCCTTAACGCAGGTGTTGCGATGGGGATTACCTCGGTCATTACGCTCGCGGTGCTTTACATCTGCAAGCGCCCGGTGCCTGTGACCGAAGTCTTCATCGGCGCAATTGAAAAGCGCCTTTTCCGCGACGTCTTCTGCATCTTCCTTTTCATTGCGCTGCTTGACGTCACGGGCGTGATGCCGCAGATTGTGAAGGCCGTGACCGGGGCTCCCCTTTCCACCTACTGGATCATTGCGATTCTGAGCTTTATCGTGGGCGTTTTAACGGGGCTTTCCCAAGGGCACGTCGCGATCGTGATGCCCATTGTCGCCGCAATCGCGCCGGGAAACCTCGATCTATTGAGCATTGCCCTTGTCTGCGGCGTGGGCGGCCAGATGCTCACCCCCACGCACATGTGTCTCATCATTACGCTTAACTACTTTAAGGCGGACTTCTTTAAGACACTGTGGCCGTGCTTTATCTGCCAGACGGCGCTCTTTATTCTCTTCGGGCTCTCGGTGTGGCTTTTCCCGGCCGCATAGCCTGTTTTTAAAGTATCGGATAGGAGGCGGGGCTAGGCCCCGCCGTCCTTCCACACCACCGCCCGTACCGATCTGGTAGGCACTGCTCACGCAGTGTTTTACGGCGGTTTTCATAGTTTTACCTTCCCATACCGTTAACTCGGTGCATACCGAGCCAACTCCACCCATTCTTCTTCAGAATACCATTGGTCAGCTTGGTCGAGAGAATTTGGCTGTGTGCAACCCGCCAGGCGCCTTTTCGGGTATTGGCCCATTTATGAGCCGTCTCTTCATCGCACCCAAGCTGGAGTAACGCCCTCCTTCTCGTCCTTACCTTCTTCCACGGGTGTGTTTAGATTTTTGTGTCTAGCGCGGGTTTACGGTTGAGCTTGTTGGCTCGCTAACAGGGGTATTTAACCCCAGGTACTTCGGGGCTATCATGAAGCCATGTCGCTCGAGCTCACCAGCAACGAAATACTCACCACACCGACCGATACTTTGTTTGTCTTTTTGCATCTTTGTTGAAACAGAAGTCTGATAACAAAAAGGGAATGGTAGTCCGCCATTCCCATTTAGGTCGTTTCTCGACAAATCAAGTATCAATTGACAAACGATGCAATACCTTATCTTGGCTTAATCGCGGGCTTCTTCGCAGGCGGCGACGTCGCCCGCGTTATTCACGGCTTCCATAAAGGCAGTGATCTTGGCGGGGTCCTTCACGCCCACAGCAGATTCAACACCGCTGGCCACATCCACGGCCCAGGGCGAAAGCGTGCGGATCGCCTCGCAGACGTTCTCTGCGGTTAAGCCGCCCGCGACAATGAGGGGCTTGGTGATACGGCTTCGCACGGATGCGACCGCCTGCCAGTCAAAGGACATACCCGTGCCGCCGCGGGTGACGCCTGCGGCGTCCGCCAAGAGAGCCGCTGCCATCGGGTAGTCGTTTTGCGCCTCGGTGAGGCGCTCAGGCTTATCGATACTCACAGCCTTGATGTAACGGACATGAAACTGATCGCAGAAGGCGCGGGATTCGTTGCCGTGAAACTGCAGCGTCGCATCCGGCACAAACGAGAGGTACTCACGCACCTCCTCGGCCTTGGGGTTCACAAAGAGAAGAACCTTAGTGACCGACGGGGGCACGAGGCTTGCAAGGCTCATCAGCCTTGAGGGCGACACAAAGCGGGGACTGCCCGCATAACAGATAAAGCCCACGGCATCGGCGCCGGCATCCACCGCCGCCACCACATCGTCTTCCCGGGTAATGCCGCAGATCTTGACGCGCACACGCTGGGTATCATCAGCCGCAGATTTGGAAAAAAGCATACAGACCTCTACACGCCGCACAGTTTTCACCCGGGCTGATTGTGTCGACCCAGAAAAAAACTGCGGGGAAACCCCCACGTTTTGGTAATCATGTGAGGGGTCGGTTTCGAACTTTTTGGATTACGGGCGAATGCTACGAGAGTCCGAAGCAAAGGTAAATACCGTGAACAACCTAGACAAATTGCGGCCAAAGGCCGTAACGGCGCGGTTTTCGCAGCCCTGTCAGGAAAATTTCTGTCTCAGAGACCGTAGGTGTTGCGGGAACGTTTGGATACCAAAAGATAAAGCGTTGCCAAAACCGTGCAGCCTGTGACGATTTCAGCGCTCATGAGCTCCGTTGCCCTCTGCGAAAATACCGCGAGCCACTCGTTTAAAGGGCCGGCGCACCACATGAGAATCACCCCGAACCAAAACGCGCGCCTGGTGCGCCCCGTGACAAAGCGGTGAATGGCGGCCATAAAAAGGATGCTGCCGGCAATGCCCGGAGTGCCGTGGCGCACGACGTCGGCGGCCGTGGCGCCCGCGGGGCTCTGGCCGTTAACGAAAATCAGGATGTTGGCGGCACTTGCCGCATCAATGACGACCATTGCAAAACAAAAGATGACGGTCAGAAGCAGTCCCCCCTTGACGCCGTTGGGGCGTACGTTTCGGGCGGCCGGGATTTTGCGCGCAGTCATCCAGAGCGAATGCACGATCAGAATGCAGAAAAACAAAAGGGCTGCCGAGCCCACAAACTGAAGACTTTCTTCGCTCATAACTCTTTGAATCCTTACCGATGCGTCTGCCGCAGGCGCAGATTATTGCCGAAACACCCGCGCGCTGACAAAGGGTTTTTACGGATATCGATGCCGAATTTCGAAATTTTTGGGATTGATCGGCATTTTACGTGGTTTTACCTATCTCAAGTCCATCATTTTGAGGTGTTAGCCCCGAGGGATTGTCGTCGGTCGGGATGAGTACTTTGGGTATACCGATAGAGGTAAACAAGGCCTAATCTCTGCTATAAGACAAAGTCGCGGATTTCTGGGTCGACACAGCCTCTGCCCAGGGAGCAAAACGACTGTCTTTCAACAAGAACGAAAAGGAAGGAGTGTTACTTATGACCGATATTTCCCGCCGCTCACTTTTGGGTACCGCCGCTGCCCTGGGGCTGGGTCCTGTGGCTTCTGCCGCCATGGCCGGTGTTTCTGCACCGCAAAAGTGGGACCGCACCGTCAATTTCCTCATCATCGGTACGGGCTTTGCAGGCCTTGCCGCGGCTCTTGAAGCCCATGAACAGGGCATGAAAAGCGTGCTCGTTGTAGACAAGATGCCCACCTACGGCGGCAACTCCATCATTAACGGCGGCGCCATTGCCGCAGCCGGCACCGACATGCAGAAAAAAGCCGGCATCAAGGATAACGCCGACCTCCTTTACAGCGACATCATGAAGGCGGGCGGCGGTCTTGCGCACCCGCAGCTTGCGCGCCACATTGCGGATGAATCCGTTGCGAACTACGAATGGCTGCGCGACAAGATCGGCGTGAAATTTAAGGCCGTCACCTACCACGGCGGTCACTCCGTACCCCGCAGCCACGCTGTGGTGGAAAACACCGGCGCCGGTTTCATTAACCCGATGTACAAGAAGTGCCAGGAATACGGTATCCCCGTTGAACTGCGCACGATCGTTGACGATTTCGTTGTCGGCAAGAACGGCGAGGTCCTGGGCGTCAAGGTCCGCACCCGCTACCGCTTCGGTAAGGAAGATTCCGGCCGCGTGCAGTACATCCGTGCCGTAAACGGCGTGCTGATTGCCTCGGGCGGCTTCGCGCAGAACGTGCGTATGCGTACCGACCACGATCCGCGTCTGACCGCTGCGTTTACCTCCACCAACCACCCCGGTGCCACCGGCGAAGTAATTCAGAGCGCCCAGATGATCGGCGCCAACACCATTCAGATGGACTGGATTCAGCTCGGTCCCTGGACAAGCCCCGACGAAAAGGGCTTCGGTCTGGCTCCTCTCTTTGTGGAATCCACGGTGGGTTACGGCCCGATGGTTGACCCCGCCACCGGCAAGCGCTTCATTAAGGAAACCGGCAACCGTAAGGTCCGCGCTGACGCCATTGTTGCGCTCGGCCACCCGGTTCTCATCTACGCCTGCGAAAAGAACGTCATGAACAAGGTCGTCGGCCACAATATGACGCCTGAAATGTTCAAGAAGGTTCAGGAGCGCGGCACGATCCGCAAGTTCAATACCCTGAAGGAACTCGCTGACTTCTACAAGATCCCCTACGACGTTCTCGAGAAGGAAAACGCGAAGTTCAACGGCTACATGAAGGCGAAGAAAGACCCGGACTTCGACTGCATGTTCTTCAATGACGGCGTGCCCAACGAAGTCGGTCCCTTCTACGCCTGCCGTCTGTGGCCGCGCGTGCACCACTGCATGGGTGGTCTCGAGATCAACAACGAAGCCCAGGTAATCGACGCCCGCGGCAAGGTGATCCCGAACCTCTACGCTGCCGGTGAAGCCACGGGCGGTGTGCACGGCATGGTCCGTCTCGGCACCGTTGCCGTTGCCGACTGCACGATCTTCGGCCGCACCGCAGCCCGTACGGCTGTGAAGCTCTCGAAGAAGTAATTCGTGAACCTGTAAGCGCTGCATCCCCGCCGGAAAGTCCTGCGGGGACACAGCGCTTTCGGCGTTTTCTCAGACACAACAGCGCCAAGTCCTCCGATTGAAGGCGGACTTGGTTGCAGCAAAACAAAAAAAGGATGTTTTTAAATGAAAAAGACTCTTCTGGCGCTCTCCGTGACGGGCGCTCTGGTGAGCGCCGCAGGCGCTGCCCCTCAGGTTGAGGTTTACGGGCTCCTTGATACCGGCGTGAGCTACGTGCACACCGACGCCGACATCGCAGGCGTTGCCGATACCGACACGTTCTCCATGACCAACGCCCAGGAATTCGGCTCCCGCTGGGGTCTTCGCGGCGTTGAAGATCTCGGTAACGGCTACAAGGTGGGCTTTACCCTGGAGTCCGGCATTGAATCCGATACGGGTGCTCTGGATACGAAACAGGGTGGCAAGCTCTTCGGCCGCGAAGCGCACCTCAATATTTCCGGCCCCTTCGGTAAGGTCTGGATGGGTCTGATGCCCGTCTTCGGCAGCGTGCTCGGTGAAAACGGTCTCTTCCGCGCGATCGATCCCCTCTTTGCCAACTACACGCAGGGCTTGAGCTCCGGTTTTGCTTCGGCTTCGATTTGGACACGCGTTGACAATGCGTTTGCCTACCGTACGCCCACCTTCGGCGGCCTCACCGGCTACGCCATGTACTCTCTGAAGATGAACACCAGTGCCGGCGAAGAAGGTAAGGCTGATGCTGACCGCTATGCCTCTTTGGCTGCCCGCTATGTGAACGCCGGTCTTGAAGCCGTTTTGGTCGCCGACACCACCCTTTACGGTAATGCCCGTACCGGCGCTAACGCTCACGAAGATGACGGCATGACCGTGACCCTGGGCGGCAACTACACCTTTGACAACGGCTTTAAGGTGATCGTTTTCGGCCAGTACTTCAAGGACCAGGAATTGAACGTCAACGCCCGCGGCGGTGTTGCCAAGAGCGGCATCATTAATCTTGTCCATGGCTACGGCTTCGTGGACGGCTGGGGTGCAAGCCTCGGCGTGAACTATCCCTTGGCGGGCGGCGTCATCAAGGGCCAGCTGAGTTACCGCGACATGGATAACGACGCTGACGTTGACTTCACGCGCCTGTCTGTCGCAGCCGGTTACGACTACCCCGTTTCCAAGCGTACTGCCCTCTACGTGATGGCCGGCTACTCTCAGGAAAAGGTGGAAGACAACAAGGCTAAGACCGATGCCACCCCGAACGGCTATGAACTCACGGCCGGTATCGTGCACCGCTTCTGATTCTGACTGATCAGATCGGTTGAATTGACGGGAGTCTGCTCTTTAAGGCAGGTTCCCGTTTTTTCGCAATGCCGCTTAAAGAAATCCGGAAAAATATTTTTTTTGTGAATCCTTAATAATCAACGCACTAAGCATTGATGACTTCGGATTTTTTCCAACCACCATGTCAGAAAAATTCCGAAGTCCTGTGGGCTATTCAAGAAGCAGCGTACAAGCCGCAAGCACCGTAAAAATGACGGCGGCAGTCTTGTTGAGCCAATACTGCACCGCAGGGGTTCTCAGGAGATCGGCAAGGCTCCCCGCTGTCACGGCAACGGCTGAAAAGACAATGAGCGTACATGCAGTCAACTACCCCTGACTGAAGTCAGAGGCTTGGCAACAAGTCTTGGTTGACTAGCCTCAGTCCGTTTTCGGACGGACTCCGTTGGTTGGGAATCCGTTCCGTCGCAAGACGGGACGCAAACAGGCACCGCGGGATGTCGATCCTAGTCCCGCGCTCTGCGGTCTGCGGTTAAAAGCTCTGAGAGGTAGGAGCGGTGCTTCAGACAACAAACCCCTTCCAACATTGGCGAAGGATCACCACCGACCGCAAGGTCGAGCAGACGGAGCCCGTGAGGTATCCGTCAATGGAGAACACTTTGAAAGTTTTTGTGTTGAATATGCGCGGGCAACCGCTCATGCCGTGCTCCCCGCCCAAGGCGCGTAAGCTCCTTCGGGCCGGGAAGGCCGTGCCTGTGCGCCGAACGCCCTTTGTGATTCAACTGACGGTGCCGACGGGCGAAACCAAGCAGCCGATCAGCTTGGGTGTGGATGCGGGCTACAAGCACGTCGGCCTGAGCGCAACGACCGCCAAGGAAGAGTTGTTGGCTTCCGAGGTCGAACTGCGGCAGGACGTGACGGGCTTGCTCTCGGATCGCTTGGCACTTCGCCGCTCCCGACGCAACCACAAGACCCGCTACCGTGCGCCGCGTTTTGACAATCGCGTTCGATCAAAGCACAAGGGCTGGCTTGCGCCGTCCGTTGAAAACCGCATTCAGGCGCACATATCGCGCATTGAAGCGGTTTGCCGAGTGCTTCCGATCACCAAAATCGTGATTGAAACCGCATCCTTCGACATTCAGAAGATCAAGAATCCCGAAGTCGAAGGCACGGACTATCAGCAGGGCGACCAGCTCGGATTCTGGAACGTGCGCGAGTACGTTCTTNGTTGGACGGTGCTCAACCGCCTGCGCGAGCGCCATCCCGAATTGCCTGTCACGAATACCTACGGGTATCTGACCAAACACAAGCGCATCGTCGCGGGCTTGCCAAAGACGCATTGCGCGGACGCTTTCTGCATTGCTGACGTCCTCGACGCAAAACGTCGGGGCGAATACCTGTTTCAGAAACAGACGCGCCGCCACAATCGCCAGATCCACAAGCTGACGATTCTCAAAGGCGGTGTGCGCAAGCGCCATCAGGCTCCGTACCTAGTGCACGGCTTCAGGCTCTTTGACAAGGTGCTGTGCAAAGGGGAAGTCGGCTTTATTTTTGGCAGACGCTCCTCGGGTGCATTCGATGTGCGCCGTCTGAACGGTACAAAGATTTCTGCCGGTATTTCGTACAAGAAACTTTCGCTTCTTGAGAAGCGAAAGACGTTTTTAACCGAACTGAGAAAGGAGGACCGCGATTTCTCCCGCGTCTGAAGACGCGGGTTTCCTCGCGGAATTTCTATGAAAGCAATCCCGAGAATCACCATCTCAAGCGCGGTCTGATAAAACCCGGCGCCTTTGCTAAACAAGGGGGTGTTGATAAAGTCGTCAGTTGACGATGAGACAACACCCCTTGTTTTTTTCTAGAAAGTCTCGAACGACGTATCGCTAAACGAGCGAAGTTTTGGGGTACGTCTGGCACATTTATGAATTCCCGGAACCCCAAGCTTGTCATGATAGGCATCTTGCTACACATAGGTTCGGGAGTTCTTGCACCCGCTGGAAGCTTTTTCGCGAAAAAAAACCGCCGCTGCACGAATAATCAATGCGTTGCGGCGAGTTTCTCGGGGGCGACTTTATCAACACCCCCGTTTCCTGACACGGTGCAGGCTTTCCCGTAACAGTCAAGGTTTTTGAGGCCTTGTCTGCCCGGGCGTCCCCTGCACCACAGGAACATTTAAAACGCAACCGCTCTACGGGTACGGGCTTCATCAGCTCGATCCGTCGGTTCCGGCGAAGGTCTGCTTCGTCTTGCCGATTCGCTGGTTTGTACTGCACTACTGATCCGGCGTTCCCTGAGACTTGTTTGAGCCTCGCAAGCGCTGATTGCTCAGCCTTCAGATCGTAGCTGTCAGTAGCGGGATCCGCAAAATACAGGTTCATGACGGCCGCAAGGTCGCGGTCCATGTACCAGTCCGTGTCTCCCAACTGATGACTTCTCTCCCAAAGAGCCTTCTTACGGTACGTTCCCGTTTCGGGATCGTGCTGACTCGGGCGCAGTTTTGCGGGGACCGACTTTCACCACACAACAGCCGGCGCTTTCAGCCTTACTTGTCATCCGGGTTATCAATCCTGCAATACCGCTTTTGCCCAAACTCTTGCCGTATCCGGCTCTCTGAAATGCTTTGTATGAGTTCTTCTCCACAATGACGGTGCCGGCCCTGCCGAACACCTGGTTACTTTGTAAAGCCGCCCTTGGCACGGTGCTCTTTCACGACATCATGCAGGGCATATTCGGAAAGGCGGGCGGACTTCTGAATTTCCTTAAACCGCTTGTTACGGTCTTTGCCCTTGGGCATCGAGGCCGTGAGCTTTCATGCTTCAGTGCTTTTCATGGCGCGCACGCGTTTCTTTGCCGTTCCGAGAACAGCATTGAAGAGCTGGCGTGCATCGGAGAAGTAGGTCTCCAGTGCACTTTCCTGATCCTCTCCGGTTTTCAGGCCCAGCTCGATGACAAAGGACGGTGTGCGCGATTTCATGGCGGCTGAATATACCTTAAGCGAAAACTATGTGCATGGTTTGGCTGCGTTTGGGCCAAGATTAAAAAATTTCGAAAGCCCGCATTCCTCCCGGGGCTCAAGCCCCGGGAGGAATGCGGGAAATTCTGTGACAAACTGCGGGAAAAACGCGAGAAAGAAAATCTGTACCTTGGGGTTCGTAATATTCATCACAATCCCGCGGCGGTAAAGCGCACCGTAACTTAAAGCAACCCCTCGGGCATTCCCCGTATCGTGCGGCGCGTGCCAGGCGCCCTAGGCAAGGTACAAAAGGTAGAGCGCCCCGAGAATCCGGATGCCCCAGAAAAGCACGTCGGAAGCGGCAACAACTGCCGCAACGCCCGCCGCCGCTGCCACGGTCTGAAGCGCCGCTCCGGTCACAAGCCCCGCCACTGCCGCGAGGCCAGATCTCGCGCCATACACCGCCGACTGCACGAGCACAAAGAGATTGTCCGGGCCGGGCGCTACGGCAAGAATGAGACTTGTCACCACAAACGCCCCGAAGACTTCCCAAGTCATAAATCGGTTTCCAAAAAAATACCCCTGCACCGCACGATTTGCACAATGCAGGGGTTGCACTCAGGCTATTACCCTCTTAACCCACCCAGACGCGGGCGTTTTCAAACATCCGCATCCAGGGCGAATCTTCACCCATGTTCCTCGGATGCCAGGAGAGCTGCACCGCACGGTGGCTGCGTTCCGGGTGCGGCATGATGATGGTCGCACGGCCGTCTGCGGTCGTCAGACTTGTCACACCGCCCTCAGAGCCGTTCGGGTTTAAGGGATACACCTCGGTGGGATTACCGTGGGAATCCACATAGCGCGCGGCCACAAAGGCCTTCGCGGCGTCTTCAGGCTTATACCAAAGGACGCGCCCCTCACCGTGGGAGTTCACGATCGGCATGGTGCTGCCGGCCATTCCGCGGAAAAGAATCGAGGGCGACTCTTCAATGCGCACCTGCACGAGACGCGCTTCAAACTGTTCAGAGCGGTTCCTGACAAACTGCGGCCAGGCCTCTGCCCCCGGAATGAGGGATTTGAGGCGGCTTACCATCTGGCAGCCGTTGCAGATCCCGAGCGTAAAGGTGTCGGGCCGTGCAAAAAACGCCGCAAACATGTCGCTTAAACGGTCGTTAAAGAGAATGGTCTTTGCCCAGCCGCCGCCAGCCCCGAGGACGTCACCGTAGGAGAAGCCCCCGACAGCCGCAAGGCCCTTGAAGCCCTCAAGCGTAATGCGGCCCGAGAGGAGGTCCGTCATATGCACGTCCCAGGCTTCAAAACCGGCCTTTGTGAAGGCCGCGGCCATTTCGGTCTGGGAATTCACGCCCTGTTCACGCAACACCGCAATCTTCGGACGCACGTCACCGGAATGAATGTACGGTCCGCTCGGATGCTCTTCCGGATCAAAGGTGGTTTTGACAAACAACCCCTGATGGTCGGTGCCGCAGGCGACTTCCAGTTCGCTGTCGGCGCACGCCGGATTGTCGCGGCCGCGCGCGATTTCGTGCGAAACCTCGCTCCAAACGCGCATCAGATCCGTGCGCTTTTCGTCAACCAGGACATTCTCGCCGCACGTCACCTTAAAGGTATCCGTGGTGTTGATGCGGGCAACCACAAAGAGGCAGTCAGACAGCCCCGCCGCTGCGGCCTGCGACTTCACGTCTTCGAGGCGGTCAGCCGGAATCTGCACCACAGCGCCGATTTCTTCGTTAAAGAGCGCGGCGGTTGCGGCTTCGACGTCCTTGGCGCCGTCAATCAAGCCGTCAAGCGTGACGTCAAGGCCCACGTGCGAGGCAAACATCATTTCAGAGAGCGTTGCCGCCAAGCCGCCGTCGCTTCTGTCGTGATAAGCGGTGACGCAGCCCGCAAGCGTCAACTTACGGATGAGCTTCACAAAGCGCACGAGCTTTTGTGCGTCCGGAGCATCGGGCGCCGTATCACCGAAACTCTGCGCAACCTGCGCAAGGATCGATGCTCCCATACGGGCGCGGCCGCCGGAGAGATCAAAGAGCGCAAGAACGCTCGGCTTATCGGTGCGAAGAAGGGGCGTCAGAGTGAGTCTCACGTTGCCCACGGGGGCTGCCGCCGAAACAATGAGGGACACGGGGCTTGTGACACACTTCTTTTCATCCTTATCGTCCCAGGCCGTGCGCATCGAGCAGGAGTCCTTGCCCACGGGGATCGAAACGTTAAGCGCCTGGCAGTATTCGCTTGCAGCCTTCACCGCCGCAAAGAGTTTGGCGTCTTCGCCTTCGGCGCCGCAGGCCGCCATCCAGTTCGCGGACAACTTCACAAGGGCCGGATCAATGTCAGCGGCGGTGATGTTGGTCATCGCTTCCGCGACCGCCATGCGGCTGGCCGCAGCAGAATCCAGAACCGCGACGGGCGTACGTTCACCCACGGCCATCACTTCACCCTTATAACCCGTGAAGTTCACGGTTGTGACGGCGCAGTCAGCCACCGGCACCTGCCAGGGGCCGACAAACTGATCGCGGGAAACGAGGCCCCCGACCGAGCGGTCACCGATAGAAATCAAAAAGGACTTGGAAGCGACCGTCGGGTGCCGGAGCACGGCCTTAAGGGCTTCAGGGACCGTCATGCGGCCGATATCAAACGGGGCGTGTTCGCGCACCACGGTCTTTACATCACGGTGCATGCGCGGGGGTTTCCCGAGGAGCACTTCCATGGGCATATCCACTGCCCGCTTTTCACCCGTGCGGCCTTCAACGATGAGTTCCCCGTCGTTACTGATTTCCCCGAGCACCGCATAGGGGCAGCGCTCACGGCGGCAGAAAGCGTCAAAGGTCTTTAAGGATTCGGGCGCCACGGCAATGGCGTAGCGCTCCTGGCTTTCGTTACACCAGACTTCGAGGGGACTCATGCCCTTTTCTTCAACAGGCACTTTTTCCAGGGACAACGTCGCACCGTGCCCCGAGAGGTCCGCGAGTTCGGGCATGGCGTTGGAAAGCCCGCCCGCGCCGATATCGTGAATCGCAAGAATCGGGTTGTCTGCGCCGCTTGCCCAGCAGCGGTCGATCACTTCCTGCGCACGGCGCTGCATTTCGGGGTTGCCGCGCTGCACGGAATCAAAGTCTAGACTTTCGGCGTTGGAACCCGTGGTCATGGAGCTTGCCGCGCCGCCCCCGAGGCCGATGCGCATCCCGGGGCCCCCGAGCACAATCATGAGGGTTCCCGGCGGGAGCGTCTGCTTCGCTGTCTGGTCGTCACGGATGTTGCCGATACCGCCCGCAAGCATGATGGGCTTGTGGTAACCGTAGCGCACCGCGCCGATGTGCGCTTCAAACGCACGGAAGTAGCCGAGGATGTTGGGGCGGCCGAATTCGTTATTAAAAGCCGCGGCACCGATCGGGCCTTCGGTCATGATGGACAAGGGCGTTGCAATACGGCCCGGTGCCCCGTAGACGCCTTCAGACGTTTCTTTCCCGCCGTTTGTGTCCTTGTCGTTTTCCCAGGCCTGCGGGGCGTCCGGGAGATGAAGCGCCGAGACCGAGAAGCCGCAGAGGCCCGCCTTCGGGCGCGCGCCGCGGCCCGTTGCACCTTCGTCGCGGATTTCGCCGCCTGAACCGGTGGAAGCGCCGGGGAACGGACAGATCGCTGTGGGATGGTTATGCGTTTCAACCTTAAAAACGGTGTGCGTAGGCTCAAGGCGCTCCGTGAAGACTGAGCCGAAGGTGTCGTCCTTTGTGGGACGCGGATAAAGGCGCGGCACCGTAGGACCTTCAAACACGGCCGCATTGTCGCTGTAAGCGATGATCGTGCCGCGCGGGCTCTTTTTGTGCGTCTCGCGGATCATGCCGAAAAGGGTTTTATCCTGCTTTACGCCGTCAATCGTGAATTCGGCGTTAAAGATCTTGTGACGGCAGTGTTCGCTGTTTGCCTGCGCAAACATCATGAGTTCGACGTCGGTGGGGTTACGGCCCTGCTTGGTGAAAGCTTCAACGAGATACGCGATTTCATCCGGCGCGAGCGCAAGGCCCATTTCCTGGTTGGCCTTTTCAAGCGCCGTGCGACCGCCCGCGACGACGTCCACCGTTGCCATCGGCTTACCCGGAACGTCCGCAAAAAGGCAGGAGATATCAGCGTCAGCGGCTAGTGCCGTTTCCGTCATCCGGTCAAAGCAAAGCTTGGTGAGCATCTCGGCTTTGCCGGCTGCAATATCGCCTTCAAGCGTATAAAGAATGCCGCGCTCGACGCGCTCCACGCAGTCAATGCCGCAGTTATGCACGATGTCGGTAGCTTTACTCGCCCAGGGGCTGATCGTTCCCAGACGCGGCACCGTCAGAAACTGAAGGCCGGCCTTCGGAGCTGCGGCCGGATCACCGTAGTCAAGAAGCGCATTTAAGCGCTCTTTTTCGGTCTGCGTCAGTTCACGGGTGGCCGACACGAAGTGCACATAGCAGGCGCTCACGGCGGTGACACCGGCTTCGACACCTTTAAGGGCTGTCAAAAGACGATTGGCACGGAAGGCAGACAGGGCGTTGCTGCCCGTGAGCTTAAAAATGACGGATGCGCTGGACATGGATGGTCTTCGGCTCGCAAAGAAATGGAAAATTGTGTGTGAGGTACTGCCCGTCAGAGGGGTGAAACGCCCGCTGACACTCTCACCTGAGTTAAGCAGTTAATTATAGATTTCAGGGAGCCCGTACTGCCACAAAAACGGGGTTTTTTCGGACGGTCGGAAAACCCCGCGGCGGGGTACTTCCGGTTGACCGAATATTCAGTCTATTTGCTTCGTTTGCCGGGGATCACTGCCATCTCGTCGGCAAGCCCGCTCATTACCACAGACAGACGAAGATAAGGACCTGCAGCACACGGCCGTGCTAAAGAACGGAGCCCTACTCCGGATTTATGCGGAGTAATGTTGTCCTACTGTCCTGCAACCTTATACTCGGTTGAGGCGGACCTGCCGCCGACCTTTTCCTACCCTTCATCCGGACTCACCGCCATGCCTTCAGTCACAGACATCATCGCCAAGCTCTGTGCCGAGCAAATGCGCAAACTGCTGGAAATTTGTCTTGACAAATACCGGATGCGTTAATCGCTTTACGACAGATTGATGGTGCTGCACCCCTCTGTGAAGAAGCAGCCAAACGCTGGCGGGTGACACTCAAACGAAAACGCAAGCTCATGGAACTCATGAAGGCGCAAGGACTCTGACGGTGCTTCCACCCGTCTAAAATACCGCATCCGCCGCAACAGACTTTCAAAGAAGTCTGCTGCCGCTTTTCTTTTCTGACGTTACTTATTTGATCCCGAAAGCCATGAGTCAGCAGATCCTTAACCTTGACGAACTGAGCACCCTTGAACACCGTTATGCCGGCATTCTAGGCGCCGGAGAACTGATGCGCCGCGCAGGCGACGCCGTTGCCCGCGTGATTGAAAGCCGCATCGCCAAACCCGCTCACGTCGTCATTGTCTGCGGTCCGGGCAATAACGGCGGTGACGGCTACGCTGCGGCGCTTGCGCTTCAGGCTAAGGGCTACCGCGTGACCTGCGCGACCGTCACCGGGGACGCCCCCAAAACAGATGACGCCAAGGCAATGTACGAAGCCTGGGTGAAAACGGGCGGCGAAACCGTGGCGGATCCCTACAGTGCAGGGAAAGCCGACGCGGTCGTGGATGCGCTTTTCGGCACGGGTCTTAAAAAGCCCTTGTCGGGCGACTGGCAGGACGCCGCCATGTGGTTTAACGAACGTCAGGCCCTGCACGTTTCCATTGACATTCCGAGCGGCATCGACATGATGACGGGCCGCTGGGTGGGTAATGCCCGCGGCTGCATGGCTGACGTTACGGTTTCGATGCTCGCACCCAAGGCCGGCTGCTACATGAATGACGGCGCAGACGCCGCAGGAACCGTGCTTCTTGACGAACTGGACGTCTCGGTGCCCTTAACAAACGTTTCGCTCTCGGACACCGACGACTTCCGGCACATCGCCGAAATGCGTGACAAGAATTCGCACAAAGGCACCTACGGCCACGTGGTGGTGATCGGGGGCGACAAAGGCACTGTGGGCGCTGCGCTTCTTGCAGCCCGCGCGGCACTTAAACTCGGAGCCGGCCGCGTGACGGTGGAACTGATGTGCGAAAACGCGCCGCTTTACGACGTCATGCAGCCTGAACTCATGTTTGCGGCTAAACCGCTGGATCTTACAAAAGCCGATGCGGTCGTCGTGGGCTGCGGCATGGGGTTTTCAGAGAAGGCCCTTGCGCGCTTTAAGGAAGCCATTGCCGCACCGGTCCCGCTCATTATCGATGCCGATGCTCTGCGCCTGATGGCCAAACATCAGGATCTGCAGGACGCGGTGCTCGCCAGGAAGGCGCACACCGTCATTACGCCGCATCCGGGTGAAGCCGCCGACATCATTCATTCCACCATTGAAAAGGTGAACGCCGACCGCATTACCGCGGCTCGCGAACTCGCCGTGCAGACGGGCTGCATCAGCATCCTCAAAGGAATCGGCAGCGTCATTACCCTGAGAAGCTCGCGCACCTGGATTAACCCCACGGGTAACGCGATGCTTGCCACGGCGGGCACGGGCGACGTTTTAAGCGGCATGCTCGCCGCATTCTTTGCGCAGAAGTTTGACCTGGTCTCTGCGACGATCGGCGCCGTGTGGCTTCATGGTGAAGCGGTCAAGGGCCGTGCCGCGGGCGTTACGGCCGGTGAAATTGCGCCGCGTGCGGCTCAGATTCTTGAAGCCATGCGGCAGAAGACGTATGTCAGCGAATCGATGCGGGCGCCCGGCGCCAAGGCGCGGTAATCCGCATTCGTTTCCTGCCCTGCTTTCGTTTGACTGCAAGGCTCTTTTTTCCGTGGACTAAACAACCCGCGCTTGAAAGCGCGGGGTTTCCTGACACGGTGCAGGCTTTCCCGTAACAGCCAAGGTTTTTGAGGCCTTGTCTGCCCGGGCGTCCCCTGCACCACAGGAACATTTAAAACGCAACCGCTCTACGGGTACGGGCTTCATCAGCTCGATCCGTCGGTTCCGGCGAAGGACTGCTTCGTCTTGCCGATTCGCTGGTTTGTACTGCACTATCGATCCGGCGTTCCCTGAGACTTGTTTGAGCCTCGCAAGCGCTGATTGCTCAGCCTTCAGATCGTAGCTGTCAGTGGAGGGATCCGCAAAATACAGGTTCATGGCGGCCGCGACATCGCGGTCCATGTACCAGCCCGTATCTCCCAACTGATGACTTCTCTCCCAAAGAGCTTTCTTACGGTACGTTCCCGTTTCGGGATCGTGCTGACTCGGGCGCAGTTTTGCGGGGACTGACTTTCACCACACAACAGCCGGCGCTTTCAGCCTTACTTGTCATCCGGGTTATCAATCCTGCAATACCGCTTTTGCCCAAACTCTTGCCGTATCCGGCTCTCTGAAATGCTTTGTATGAGTTCTTCTCCACAATGACGGTGCCGGCCCTGCCGAACACCTGGTTAATCACTTCGCCGTGCAGGCAACGGCGGGTTTCCGCCTGGCGGCGGTACAGATCCGCAAGTTTTGCCTTTGTTGCCTTATAGGTCTTGGATTCCTTCCAGACAATCTTTTTTCCGCCGGCTTTAACGGTGCCGTCCGCGTTGTAGCACTCCCGATTCGTGTCTCTGCGGGAGCGGTCCATGGCACGTAAAAGACGCGCAATCTCCTTTTCCTGAGAGACAGTGCCCGCGCTCACCAAAATCTTCTGCTGCCACTCGGGGCTATAAAAAGTCATGGTCCTCAGGCCCGGGTCAACAGCCACCTTGAGATCCTTGGGAGCATAAACGTGCTTGACGGGCGGTACGCCTTCGACAATGAGCTGAACAAAGTAGCGCATACGGCCGCGGATCATCCGCCGGACAAGACGGCAGTATTTGACACGCTTAAAGCCGGACGGATCTGTTGCTGAAAGAAGCGCTTCTTTCTGCCAAGCATCCGGCGCTTCAGCCTTTATCACCAGATCCAGAACCTCGAGCGTCCACGTCTTAGCCTTCCAACGCAACCCTGTTTTGTTTGATTTTCCCTCAACGCTGTGCAAGCCCCGTTTAGCACTCTTAAACCGCGGCTCACCTCCCTGATGAAGCAGCCAGCGCTCAATGCCCTGCCAGACACGTGTGGCAATTTTCTGCGCTTCGTTGATGCCGATGCGCTTTGTAAAGCCGCCCTTGGCACGGTGCTCTTTCACGACATCATGCAGGGCATATTCGGAAAGGAGGGCGGACTTCTGAATTTCCTTAAACCGGTTGTTACGGTCTTTGCCCTTGGGCATCGCGGCCGTCAGCTTCCATGCTTCAGTGCTTTTCATGGCGCGCACGCGTTTCTTTGCTGTTCCAAGAACAGCATTGAAGAGCTGGCGTGCATCGGAGAAGTAGGTCTCCAGTGCACTTTCCTGATCCTCTCCGATTTTCAGGCCCAGCTCGATGACAAAGGACGGTGTGCGCGATTTCATAGCGGCTGAATATACCTTAAGCGAAAACTATGTGCATGGTTTGGCTGCATTTGGGCCAAGATTAAAAAAATTTCGAAAGCCCGCATTCCTCCCGGGGCTCAAGCCCCTGGCTTCCTGCGGAAAATTCTGTGATCCGCGTCAAGAAACGTGACGATCATGAGCACCAAGGGCTACAAGTACGTCCGTGTGTGCGAGAGCTACCGCAACGCTGGCGGCAAGCCCCGCTCCCGCGTCATCGAAAACCACGGGCGGCTTGATGTCCTGGAAGCAAAAGCCCCTGACTACGTCCGTAAGCTCAGAGACCGGGTAAAGAAAGATAATGAGGCGGCGCGGATTGCTCACGCCGAATACCTGGAAAACACCGCGCAAGTCAGGCTGCGCCGGCTCGAGAAAGAAAAGAAACCCGGGAACGATTACGGCTTTGCAGAGACCGTCAATATCGGCTCAGCGCTTCTGAGACGAGTCTGGACGCAAGATCTGAAACTGCCCCAGATGTTTAACGCTCAGCCGCCCCGACAAACGCCGGCCTTCCCCTAGAAACAGCCGCATTTCTCTTGTGCGCCGAGCAGATCCTCAACCCGGATAAAGCGACAACGTTTCCCGCCCGCAACATCGTCGGGAGCCGCATTGACGTCCCCCAAGGTGGTTACCGAAGTCTTCGCGCGGCTCGGCAGCAACAAAGAAGCCATCACGCGCCACATCAACCGGCAAATTTCAGGAAAACTCACACGCGCCGACAAAGACGCCTCCCGTAAGAGCGCTCCGAGAACCCCCGCCTGCGGTACTGTCACAGAGGCAACAGCTGCCGCAGGTCAGGCGCAGGACGAAGGTTCTTCCGTGATGACTTTTATCTGCCGCGCTCTTGAAACCTACCTCTTTGAAGTCCTCAAAATCAAACTCAAGGACATCACGCCCCAAGACATCAAAAAGGCGTAGCAGGAGTCATCCGTTGCTTTCGATGACGGCAATCCGCAGGTCCCGATCTGTCTGCGGTTTTATCCGGTCGAGAACCGCTTCGATGACATGCTCCGGGTCTTTGGACTTAAAGCGCCCTGCCGGTACGAGACACCCGAAAGCCTGAAAAGAAAGCTCAAGCTTGCCTGACCTGAGTAACTTTCCTCCGGGTTATTCGCGTGCTTAAAAATTAAGCACACCTTGCCAAGCCGCACAAACTCAGACTTTCCACAGCTTTTCCACAGGACTTATCCTCTGCGAAGTGGAAAGAAGGGGGGAAAAGTTCAGAACATCGAACGGACCAAGTTTCCGATAGCATAAAGCGGATAAACCCGGATATTGTCGTAAGTGGAAAAGTTTTCAAGTGACGTCCGCACTCCATAAGGTCTGTGTTTCTGTTCTAAAAACACCCTCATGCTTTGCATGGCCCCTTTACCACCCGACTTAACTTCAACGGGAACAATGTTGTCGCCGGATTGAACTACATAATCAACTTCTGCCTGACTGCGGGAGTCCTCTTTGTGCCAACACCAAAGCGCCGAACGCGTAAACGCACTCTGCGCCTTGATAAGCTCCGTTCCAACGAACACTTCTGCCACTGCACCGCGATTAACTGCGCTGAAATCCGTAGACTGCAACAAAGCTCTGAGATCCAGGCTTTGCATGCGCTGCATAAATCCGGTATCCAAAAGAATCATTCGCCTGTAGCGCTCGTTAATTTCACTTCCCAATGGCAAACCATTGGCAGCTGTGTGAGTTACAGGATAAACAAGTCCAGCCAGTATCAGAAGGTTCAGCGCCGCCTTGACCTGAGTGAGCTTGAGCCCCTCACCCACCTTGGTGTAAACAAACTTGCCGTGTCCCTGCTTGGCTACTGCATTAAAAACTTCGTTGATACGCGCCTCGGGAATTCTTTTACTGTACTTACGAAAGTCGTCTTGAAACGAAGTAATCAATTCATCAAGGATCAGCTGGCACTTCATCAGATCGTGATTTTCTACGTATTCCTGAACAACTTCCGGCATACCTCCGATCACCAAAAACGTTCGCAACATTTCTGTGAGCGTCTCATGGACAGCAGGTAACAAGGGGTTCTCAGGGCTTGCCTTACGCACCAAATCTCCTAAAGTTTCTTTGCCCAGAGCTGCAAGAAACTCCTGAAAGCTCAGCGGATAAACAAAGAGCGACCGTACGCGACCGACACCGAAACTCGGCAAATCTTCAAGCACAAACTCAAGAAGAGATCCTGCCGCTATGACATGAAGTTCGGGAATCTGCTCATAGAAGTATCTCAGCCGGTTAACAGCTGCGGGACAGGCCTGAATCTCGTCCAAAAACAAGAGTGTTTTGCCTGGCTTTGAGGTCACACCATGAATAGCAGCAAGGTTTTCCCACAGCTTTGGCGTTGAAACATCTGACCCGAAAAGCTCGCGATCAGCCTCAGACTGATTGAAATCAATCTCAATGAAGTATTTGAAACGCTTGGCCAGTGCCCTGACCGCCGTTGTTTTCCCGACCTGCCTTGCACCGCGAAGCAACAGTGGTTTTCTGGAAGGATCTTTCATCCAGGAAAGCAACTCGTCATCTATCGAACGCTTGATATAAGCCACCGGAAAGCTCTCTCAAAATAGAAATTACGTACTGAATTATCCTACAAAAGTTAAAAAATATACATCGAAAAAATCATATTTTTAAAACCTATGTAGATCTAAAGCCAACCATATCAAACGAAAATACATATTAGAAAACAGCGAAACAAATAGAAAATTCACATCAAAACCCTTCAAGTTTCCGTGGATAGCCTGTTCCACAACTGTCTCATCAATCCCCTGCCATGGCTACCGGCCGTTCCGGGTCGGCACGTCAAATGCCGTTCTTTTATCCCTTTTGGAGGTGGGTCAATTTTTATGTCGTTTTGAGGGTCAATTCTTATGTCGCTTGACATGTCCAAATCATAAAATCTGAATCATTACTTCGGATTTTATGAGATAATCTGAAGTACAACTTCCGTATTTATGGGAAATTCGGAAGTCTTACTTCAAATATTCTTGCATTGTTCGCAAAGAATTCCTTATCTATTCTTCTATTTACGGTTCTCGCCATGTTCAGTCGAATCCTCTCGCTTAACGAAGCTAGTACGGAAAGCATCTTTTTTTGGGGAGCTCGCCAGACTGGGAAAAGTACACTGCTCAAACAGCTTTTCCCTGATGCGCATTACTACGATTTGCTTTTGAGTGACGAATATTCTCGCCTCAGGTTCCGGCCGGCTCTGCTGAGAGAAGAATGCGAAATGCTCGAGGAAGGAGAACTCGTCATTATTGATGAAGTTCAGAAAATTCCAGCCTTGCTTGATGAAGTTCATTGGCTCATAACGGAACGTAATCTTCGCTTTATCCTCTGCGGTTCCAGCGCAAGGAAACTGCGCCGATGCGGTGCTAATCTGCTTGGAGGGAGAGCTATCCGAAAAACCCTATTCCCTTTGGTCAGCGCTGAAATTCCAGACTTCGATATAGAAGTTGCGCTCAACAATGGCATGCTGCCGAGGCACTATCTCATCAAAGATCCCCGTCAGCGGCTTGAAGCGTACGTTGGCGACTATCTGCAACAGGAAATCGTGGCTGAGGCTGTTGTCAGACGGATCGATTCATTTACCAGGTTTCTCCAAGTAGCGGCCTTAAGCGATGCGGAAATTCTGAATTACACAAAAATCGCATCCGACTGCGGCGTCAGTGCAAAGTCGGTCAAGGAATATTTTTCGATCCTTGAAGAAACGATGCTCGGATACCACATACCTGCCTACTCGAAAGTCATGCGAAGAAAGCTCGTCGCTACTCCGAAATTCTACTTTTTCGACGTCAGTATCCCGAACTATTTGATGAAACGCATACCTCTCAAACCAGGTTCTAGCGAGTACGGGCATGCGTTGGAGCACCTCATTTGCCAAGAACTTAAGGCATATCTGTCGTATCGAGGCATTGACAAGATCCTTTCGTACTGGCGAACATCCGACCATCGTTATGAAGTAGATTTCATCATCGGCGATGCGGAAGTCGCTATTGAAGTGAAGTCCTCTGAGACTGTCGATTCTTCAGAAACACGGGGACTGCGTGCCTTTTCTGAGGAGCATCCCAGCGCTCGTCTGATCATTGTTAGCATGGAACAGAGACCTCGTCGGCATAAAGATATTGAGATTTGGCCTGCAAGAGAGTTCCTCAGAAAGTTGTGGGCTGATGAAATCATTATCCAGCCGTGCTCTAACCTGAATTTTGCATGAGCGCTGAAAAAAACAGCACTCCTTTTGTTGCTTAAATTCTGCTTTTAATAAAGAAAAAATGTCTTTTTGTTAATATTTTTCTACCACAAAAAACAAAACAAAAGACCTTTCCATGACTTCTACTCAAACAGCAACAACTGATGGGTTCGGCCGCAGCGTGCAGATCACCAACGGGCGGTTTGTCGCCACCATGATGACGGGGCTGCTGCCCGTCGCCGATAGGGGCTCCCGGCTTCAACTTTTGGCCCCCTTTGAGCAGGCGTTGGAGCAGACACACAAGCCGAAAGACCGCAGTCTGTATTCCGCCGGAGCCATGTTTCGGCAGCGTGTTTTCGCACATATCTGCGGATTTGAGGATTTGACTGACCACGACGTCATCACAGAAGACGAAGGCTTTCTTTCCGCACTCGGGGTTAATGATGCTGCAGGCAGCTCAACCCTCTGCAGATTTGAAAACTCAATAACCCGACACGATCTTGATCGCCTCAACTGCTGTTTTTTGGACGCACTGCTTCGGGCCAACCGAAAGCATCGCATCTTTCCCAGGGCCGGGGCCAGGAAGACTCCGATACTGATCATTGATGTCGACTCCACGCATGTTGATCTTTACGGTAATCAGGAAGGAAAGTCTTACAACGCCCATTACCAGTGCAATTGCCTTGCTCCGGTTGTGTGCTTTCTCAACGGCTGGCCGCTGGCGGTGTTCAATGCCGGCGGTACAACAGATGCGCGCCGAGAGTTTCCCTCTCTGTCAAAATACTTCCTAATCGCTAATCAGGAGGGCACGGAGAAGATAAATGGGCACCCCATACCCGCTCGAAAAGAAAAATCAAATCCTCGGGAGAATCCTTTCCAAGGAGATTACGGTTGAACAGGCGCACCGCGAATATAGTATCGCGACAAGCTGCGTGTATCGTTGGTTGCGGCAACTGAAAGTTGATAGCCGGTCTGGCGGGCAAGGCACTCAGGCCATCCCCTTGCCTCAAGGCATGAACTTTCGTGCCGCGCTTGTCGCCGAAGGGTATTGCCAAGAAGTCGGCTTTGCGTCCCCGGCGGCCGGCAAGTTCTGCCGCACCAAAGGCGTCACCCTGGACGAAATCAAGCGCTTCAGCACCTGGCTTGCACAGCATGACGATGATGTTGTACTCTCGGCCAGTGCGCGTGCTCGCGAGCAAGAACTCATCAACAAGGTAACGGCGCTAAACGAAGAACAAAAGCAGCAGAACCGCGAGTTGCAACGCAAGGAAAAGGCCCTGGCGGAAGCCGCGGCTTTGTTGGTGTTGACAAAAAAAAGCGCAGGCGGTCTGGGGGGACAAGGAAAAATGATCAGCACCCGGGATCGCCAAAAAGCAGTCGAGCTGATCACTGAGTCCGTACAGGCAGGGGCTCGCGCAGTCAAGGCCTGTAAATGCTTGGGGATAGCCTTCAGCAGTTATCTCAAATGGCGTCGGAACCCTCAGAGCGAGGATCAGCGTCCGAAACGTGAATTCGGCCCAAATCCTCGGGCCCTTTCGGAAAAAGAGCGGCAGGCTGTGTATGAGCGCTACTGCCAGCCCGATGTTTGCGACCTGAGTGTCCGACAGGCCTTGCCCTATTGGACAAAGGCGAGTACCTGGCCTCTGAGGCAACGGTGTATCGTGTCTTGCGTCAACATAAAGCCAATACGCGCCTCGATGGAGTCCATTAGATGTCATACTACCTTTCGCCACCCCTTCAACTTTTCATGGAGTGGCAAAACATGCGATATTCGCAGGAGTTCAAAGACAACGTCGTAGCGCGCCTGCTGAGCAAGGAGCTCAGCATCTCTGAAGCCGTGGAGCGGTACTCGATCGGCAAATCAACGATCTCGTACTGGCTCAAGATTGCCAGAGAGCAAGCAGTCTGCGGCACGCTTCCCAACAAAGGAAATCCCAAGCTCATGACCAACCTCAAGCTCCCTAAAGGAGTGACCTACCTTCAAGCCCACACCGCAGTCGTTGCCAGAGAAATCATGAGCGAGACTGCCTTCGGCCAGTTCTGCCGCAAGCATGGCTACCTCGCCTCCACAGTCGATGCCTAGGCCGAATGGTTTAACAATCATCCGGATGCGGTTGACAAGAAGCTCCATGATGCTCAGATGTCGGCCATGTCTGAACTCAAGAAGGAAAATGCCAGGAAGGACCGAGAAATCGCCAGAAAAGACAAAGCATTAGCCGATGCTGCAACGATGCTGATGTTGTCAAAAAAAGCCGAGGCGATCTGGGGGGTAAAGGAAAGCTGATCAGTGCCCATGATCGCCAGGAAATCGTTTCGCTGGTCGAACTCGGTCAATCGAAAGGACTGTCGCAGAGGCAATCCTGCGAGGCAGTCGGCATTACCCCACGGACGCTGCAGAACTGGCGGCATGCACCGGATGGTGATGGCCGGCTAGACCGCAGCAACTTTACGAGCCCGCGGCAAATCCCTGAGGACCTGCGTGAGCAGATCGTAGATCGCTTCTGCAAAGCCGATGTGCGGGATCTTAGTCTGACGCAGGCCTTCTACAAGCTGCTCGATGAAAACAAGGAGTACTGGTGCTCTCTCTCAACGCTTTACCGTCTCTTCAGGGCACGGGGATTGAACGCACGCCGTGCGCCTACCCGGGAAGCCCGCCGGCGCAGCAAGCCGACTGCCTACAGCGCACAGAAGCCAAACGAGGTGTGGACCTGGGACATCACCTATCTGCGCTCGAGCAAGTACACGGGCAGGTTCTACTACGCGTATGTCATTGTCGACGTCTACAGCCGCATGGTTGTGAGTGCCAGGGTATTCGAGGCTGATAATGCCGACTTCGCCGCGCGCTTTCTCGGGGATGCCTTCAGGCGATACGGAATCAAGCCCGGACAGCTTGTCGTGCACTCAGACAATGGTGCGAGCATGAAGGCCGCTCCCACTTTGGCTTTGCTTGAGAAGAACGGAATTACCTTCTCGCACAGTCGTCCGCGAGTCAGCAACGACAATCCGTATTCGGAGTCCTTCTTCCGTACGCTCAAGTACCGCGGCGATTACCTGTACCCCCGTGACGGCTTCGACAATGCTGAGGAAGCTGAGCAATGGGTGCAGGGCTTTGTAGACCACTACAACGAGCACCACAGACACCGCGGCATCCGCATGGTAACGCCGGGCCAGCGCTATCGCGGCGAGGACGCAGAGGTGCTGCGCCGACGCAGGGAGACGATGCTGGAGGCTCGCAGACGCCATCCGGAGCGCTGGATCACCGGGAGAGTGCTGAACTGTACGCCGATCAAAGAGGTGTGGCTTAACCCCGAAAATGGGCAGTTGGAGGAAAAGCATGCCAAGGCAGCTTGAACAAACGCCCCGCAGCTGCTGCAACAAGGCGTTCGGCGGTTTTCCGCGGGCCTCAGGCTCGGACTCCTCCTGCCTGAGGAGGCTCATTCTACCGGCCTGCCGACCTCTCCGCGCGAACGGTGCTGCGCAGCTGCATCAAAGGTTTCCTACGGGCCAAAAAACTCTGGGTGAATCCGCCGAAGGCGGAGAGGGCAAAGCCCTCACTGCGCTCAGACTACAACCTACTTTTTAAGAACAAAATCGGCGAAAGATCACTTGACATTCACCGAAACCGGACGCCAGGCCGCACACAAACCGTCCTGGAAAGTCAGGCTTTCAACGCCTGCCTCTGCCATGGAGCTTTTTGCAAAACTATACCGGCACGTCAAACGATAAGGATGAGTAATCGTCAGCCCTGATTCATCATTACTCCCCTTCTGCCATAATGTAACGAATTGTGCATCAAAGTTGGTTGATTTTCATGACCAGTCACCTCCTGCCACGCCATAACTCATAGAAGAATCTAGAAATCCGAGCCATGACCGTTAGTCTTGAAGATCAAACTTCCGTCATCAATCTCTTCAATTTCGTCAGAGAGATCTACGACATCAAGCGCCCTTTCAACGGAAACATCGAGAATCGGTACGTCTCCTGGGACGCTATTGACCCCAATCTCCCCGGGGTCACGAAGTGGCCTGATTTGAATTCAGACCCCAACCTGCTGTGCATTGTTGAACGTTTGCCGCATCCGGCACGCCCGGTGCCTGCACCCGAACTATCTGAATGGATGCTTCACCGCAATGGCGATCAAATTTCCTTTCGCGAATCCCTTGAATTCAAGGAAGTCGATCAGGATGGGAATGAAGTTCTGACCGTCGAACAGTTTTCCGATGATCCCAACCGAGTCAGACTCGCCTCCGTCTACCAATATGAGCTGGATGCCTGGCACGAACAAGTCCGGATCATCAAACGCAACAACGACATCTTTGATCAACTCCATACGTACTGGGCTGAAGTTGAGGCGTCCAACTTGAAAAAGGAAATGGCACTGGGCAACTTCCTTTTTGACTCCTCAAATTATCAGGAGAGAAACAACATCAAATTCCCCATTCTCTCCTCGCCGGTAACCGTTGAAATCCTTGCGGACAAAAGCCTCAAGCTGGCCGTACGCCTCAACCCTGAAGAGAAGACTGTCGTCCATAACGAAATATTCGTTGCCTTTGACAACGAAAATCTCAACAGTCAGGAATTTGATTCACTCAAGACCGTTATCAACGGCAGCAACTGCAACATCGTCAATACGGACGACTTTGAAAAAATCTTCTCCACAAGATCCGTGCTTCTTTCGACAAAGTGCCGCTGGCGTTCCTCCGTCAAGGAAAAGCGAAAGGAAGAAGGCGTTTCCTTCGAAATTTATCCGCTTCCCTGTTTTTTCGTCCAAACAAAGCCCACCGGCTTAAAAGAAGCTGTCGGAAGCATCATCGACAAAATTCAGGAAACCGGTGAAATACCATCTCATTTGGTAGAGATTGCCTCGCCTCATGCATACCCAACGATTGCACCGGAAAGCGATGAGGAACCGAGCCTTGAAAAGAAATTGGCTCAAACGGCCGGTGAAGACCCGGATATTCTTCTGACAAAGGTTGCCAACGCTGAACAGCTGACGATTGCAGCCGATCTTGAACGAAATGACGTGCTTCTCGTACAAGGTCCTCCCGGAACCGGCAAGACGCATACCATTGCCAATTTGATGGGGCATTTTCTTGCCCAGGGGAAGCGCATTCTCGTCACGAGCGAAAAGGTCAAGGCGCTTAGTGTTCTCAAGGATAAATTGCCGGAAGAGATCAAGCCGCTGTGCGTTTCACGCCTGGGCAGCCAGAAGGATCTTCTATCAACCGCCAATGATCTTCAGGACAAGCTAGCCCGATTATCTGCAGCCAAATTGCGCCGGAACATTTCCGAACAAGAGCAAACACGAAGTCTTCTGATCGATGATCTCGCTTCCACACGCAAGCAGATTTTCACTCTCCGGCAGAAGGACTGCGAAACCATAACCTATAACGGCATGGGCTACTCGTTCGTGGAATTGGCAAAACGCGTGCGCGAAGGCGAATCCGAATTCTCCTCGGCAATCCCCGGCGCCGTAACAAAGGGAGCTCCATGTCCCAGCCTCGAGGAAGTTGAAGAAATCTATTCAACAAACAATCGATGGTCACCGGAAGAAGAAACTGAACTCCAAGCCGACCTTCCGCATTCCCGCGATCTTCCCCCTCCGGAAGAATGCGAGCGCATGTTCAACGCTCTTCACGCGGAAGTAGCCAGATACGCAGACAACGAAAAAGATATTTCCGAATCAGTCATGCAAGGACTGGACGGCACTCAACTCGTTCAGTTCAAAGTCCAGGATAACGTTCTGAGCATCCCCAAAGAGCTCAGAGGGAAGCTTCTTGAGATCGACAGAGTGGGACTGGATGCCGTAACAAATGAGGATCCTGTCAATCAACGCATGCTGGCTATCGGAGCCGACGATCCTGCATTCGTTGAAAAAGTCTCCGAACTGATTCCGTTGATCGACAAAATCAACGACGCCAGGAAAGCCTTGCGCGTATCGGATGCATGCGTCGAATTAAACGAATCCATCGACGCCGATCAAGTCGAAGAGGCGGCTACCTGGTTCAAAGAAAACAACCCCACGGGCGAAATTTCCGCCTGGGACCGCATGCGTTCGAAACTCATTAAAACAGACTCCGTCAAAATGGAGGAAGTTTTAATTGGCGCCCTCTCGAACTCCAAGCTGCCTCATACGGTCGAAGAGTTTGACACCATCATTCTCACCTGCGAGCTAATCAAGCACCTAAACCGTCTGATTGCGATCTGGAATCGTTTCGTTAAGGCGGACTCTTTGAACCCGTTGCAAGATCGCAAAGACATCTTCATTGAAAAGCTTTTGAATGGGCGTAATGAAATCGAAGCCGCCATCAATTGGTGGAATAAGGTTTACAAACCTTTCAGGGAACGGCTTTCCAACATGAAGATCTCGTCCAGCCTGTTGCACGAAACCGCGGATCTCAAGCCGGAAGAGCGCATCCGCACAGCAAAAGCTTTTATCAATACTCTAACGAGAATCCTCATCCACGAAGAATTCGCCAAGAGAAAAGAATTGTTCGATGCATGGCACAGGAAAAACATCGACAAGCTTGCAGCTTCTTCTCATAACTCCTCGATCGTCGAGAAGTTACAGGATAGTCTTCTCCAACTTGACCATTCAAGTTATGCACAAGCCTTCAACAGACTTGTCGCAATCGAATCCGAGCGTGTGAAATATCTTCAACGTTCCGAACTTCTGCAGAAGCTCGAACTCATTGCTCCGGATTGGGCCAACGCCATTGTGCTGAAACACACCGGCTTCGACACCAATCAAATGCCGAAGCATATTCCCGAAGCATGGGATTGGAAACAACTTGAGCTTCTTTATCTTGAGCTCGCCGACCAGACCATCGAGGGTTTGCAAAAACGGGCTGCCCTTCAAGCTCAACGCCTGCGCAAATGTACCGAAGCGCTGGCTGCCGACAAGGCATGGCTGGCGGTCAAGCTGCGCCTGGAAGGCAGCGGGGATTTGCTGTCTGCTCTCTCGAGAATGGCGACATTTATGAGCAAAGCCGCAGGAACCGGAAAGAATGTCGAGCGAAATCGCCAGGCCGCCATTGAATTGCTGCCTGACTGCAACCGTGCCATCCCGGCATGGATCATGACGCTTGACCAGGCCATTTCCAGCTTTGGCAATGCCGCCTACTTTGACATCATCATTGTGGACGAGGCCAGTCAAGCCGACATCACGGCACTGCCGATTCTGTTCATGTCCAAGAAGATTCTGATCGTCGGCGACGACAAGCAGGTCACGCCTGACAACGTCGGGACGAAGATCGACAAGGTGAATGCTCTTATCGATCAATTCCTGAAAGGCAAGGTCAAATCCCCAAATCTCTTCGACACCAAAATGTCTCTGTACGGATTGATCAAAGCCAATGCCTTCAGGACGCGCATGCTGGTCGAACATTTCCGTTGCGTGCCGGCGATCATCGGCTTCAGCAACCAGCTTTGCTACGAAGGAAAAATCCGTCCGCTGCGAGATAAGACCGATTCGAACCTATTGCCCGCCATCGTCCCCTGGCGCGTCGACATCCCCAACTATGAGTTCGGCGACTTCAATCAGTACGAAGCCGACGCTGCGATCAATCTGATTAACGCAATGCTGAAACAGCCGGAGTACAAGAACAAGACCTTCGGCTTAATCTCCATGCGCTCCTCCAAGGGCGAGATTGACCGTCTGCGCAATCTTGTGACCGAGAGGATTGATCCGCAAGCAATTGAAGCGCATGACATCATCTGCGGATCCTCGGCTGAATTTCAGGGCGACGAACGTGACGTGATCCTGATGCTTCTCTGCGATGCGCCTGCTCCGGGGCAATTGGTCCGCCTAATGCGTCCCGAAGCAAACGAAGACGCGGTCATGAAACGCTACAACGTTGCCGTCAGCCGTGCCAAGGATCAACTGTGGGTGCTGCATTCCTTTGATCCGGCCTCGCAGCTGCAGCATGACGATATCCGCGCGCTTCTCTTTAATTGGATCAAGATCTCCTCCTCAACAGATTGCGATGAGGCAAGGATTCGCAATCTGGCCGACTCTGAATTTGAGATCGCTATTGCAAAAGCATTGCTTGAACGCGGCTACAAGATCGAACAGCAGCATGAAGTGGGCAGCTTCAGGCTTGACATAGTCGTTCATGGAAAAAATGACTCTGTTGCTCTTGAATGTGACGGCGAACGCTTCCACTCGAGCGACGATGCAATCCGACGCGACATGGAACGCCAGGCCATATTGGAAAGAAACGGCTGGCGCTTTATCCGCATTCGCGGCGGTGAATATTACAGAGATCCGCAAAAAACAATTGAGCGCGTATGCCGGGAATTGAGCGAGAAAAATGTTCTCCCCAACCTCGAAAGCATTGAGGTCGAACCGACCAACCTTTTGGACCGAGTTAAATCCGCCCTGCCCATGGCGGACCGGTCAGACAACAACGCGCCCCCGGAATCCGTTGCTGAAGAATCCGTTGCAGAGACAACTGATCCGCAGCCGAAGGAGGAAAGCACCGCACCGTTTGAAAAACAATCCGAGAGCGAAGCCCCCTGCATTGTTGCGCCCCAAAAGCCGATAGAGGCGGCGATCAACGCAGCCACCACCGATGCCCGTCCGCAGAATGGCGGTAATCCTGTTTCAGCTGAAGCCACGGCTCCAAAATCAGATTCGGCCTCCGCACAACCGGACAACGGCACGCTTTTCCCCGACATCGAAAAACCAAAAAGCGAGGAGCCACCCTCTCTTCCCAAAACTAAAGCAGCAGTCTCCAAACCGCGCACCACTGTTAAAACTGCTGAGAAGTCGTCTCGAAGTAAGAAAACGGACGCTGTCAAAAAAGCAGCGCAACCCGACATGCGCAGCTCGCCCGTACCGACCCAAGCCTATTCCACTTGCCCCGATCTAACCGAAAGCGACAAGAACAGGATTTTGGCAGAGGAAGCCGTCATATGGTCTGAGCTCAAGGATTTGGGCTGCATCCTGATTGACAAGCGAGATAACGGCGGAGCTTTATGGGTCGTTCCACCGGAAGGGAGGGAAAGCATTGTCAAAAAAACCATGTTTTCTCTGGCCAAACGCTTCAAGCTGTCATTTCAATGGAGTCCGAATGGCGGAAGAGCAACCAAACATAACCCGGCCTGGTTCATAAAAATTTCGCGAAGGTGTTAATCACCAAAGCATGAGAGGCGACCAGTAAAGCCCTTCTGCGGCCGAGACAGCATCCGCTCCATAGAGTTCGGATTCTTCGGCGACCGCATCCTGGGCAATGCCATTTCTCACCACCTTGTCGGAATAGGCGGCTGCCTGACCAATCTCGGTCACGATCCACAGTGGATGTGTTCCGAATGCGGAATCAACCTTCGGGCCGCTCTCTGAGGCGTTCACATGCGCATAAGCGACCGAAATTGAAAGACCCGTCTGGCAAATGCAAGCCGAACGGGTCTTATTCTGTCAGTCAGGCCGAAGCCTCACTTGAGCGATCGTCTATCGGACTTCCTTCCCGACCTTGCCGTGCCTGACGACAAGGTTGGGCTTGGTGACGGCCGGAGACGGCAGAGGCTCGATGTGCGCGCCTTCGCCGTACTTGGCCTTGAGATCATCGACATAGCCGAAGTCAAGCGCGCGCTGCGGGCAGGCCGCGACGCACACGGGGAGCTCGCCCTTCACTACGCGGTCGACGCAGGCGTCGCACTTCGTCATCTTGTGCGCCTTTTCGTCAAGAACCGGCGCGCCGTACGGGCAGGCCTTCGCGCACATGCCGCAGCCGATGCACTTCGACTGATCGATCAGGACGAGTCCGCCCTTGTCGTCGTGCTTGGCATGGGCCTTGGTCAGGCAGACCTTGACGCAGGCTGGATCGCTGCAGTGGTTGCAGGACACCGAAACGTAGCCGTGAGACACGTCCTGATGCCCCCTCTCTGTCAAAATACTTCCTAATCGCTAATCAGGAGGGCACGGAGAAGATAAATGGGCACCCCATACCCGCTCGAAAAGAAAAATCAAATCCTCGGGAGAATCCTTTCCAAGGAGATTACGGTTGAACAGGCGCACCGCGAATATAGTATCGCGACAAGCTGCGTGTATCGTTGGTTGCGGCAACTGAAAGTTGATAGTCGGTCTGGCGGGCAAGGCACTCAGGCCATCCCCTTGCCTCAAGGCATGAACTTTCGTGCCGCGCTTGTCGCCGAAGGGTATTGCCAAGAAGTCGGCTTTGAGTCCCCGGCGGCCGGCAAGTTCTGCCGCACCAAAGGCGTCACCCTGGACGAAATCAAGCGCTTCAGCACCTGGCTTGCACAGCATGACGATGATGTTGTACTCTCGGCCAGTGCGCGTGCTCGCGAGCAAGAACTCATCAACAAGGTAACGGCGCTAAGCGAAGAACAAAAGCAGCAGAACCGCGAGTTGCAACGCAAGGAAAAGGCCCTGGCGGAAGCCGCGGCTTTGTTGGTGTTGACAAAAAAAGCGCAGGCGATCTGGGTGGACAAGGAAAAATGATCAGCACCCGGGATCGCCAAAAAGCAGTCGAGCTGATCACAGAGTCCGTACAGGCAGGGGTTCGCGCGGTCGAGGCCTGTAAATGCTTGGGGATAGCCTTCAGCGGTTATCTCAAATGGCGTCGGAACCCTCAGAGCGAGGATCAGCGTCCGAAACGTGAATTCGGCCCAAATCCGCGGGCCCTTTCGGAAAAAGAGCGGCAGGCTGTGTACGAGCGCTACTGCCAGCCCGATGTTTGCGACCTGAGTGTCCGACAGGTCTTTCACGCCCTATTGGACAAAGGCGAGTACCTGGCCTCTGAGGCAACGGTGTATCGTGTCCTGCGTCAACATAAAGCCAATACGCGCCGCGATGGAGTTCGCTCCACAGTCAAGCGACACAAGCCGACAAGCTACGAGGCCACCGGTCCTAACCAAGTCTGGTCATGGGATATCACGTACCTGCGGGATGCAGAGCATGCCACACGCTTTTACTACGCGTTCGCGGTGGTTGACATCTACAGCCGCTACTTGGTGCACTACGACGTGTTCGATGCCGAAACGTCCCAGAACGCTGTCCGCTTTCTGAGCGAGGCAATGAACAAGCACTTCATCCAGCCTCGCTGCCTAGTTTTGCACTCAGACAATGGCGCTGCAATGAAAGCCGCTGAAACCTTGGGGTTACTGGCTGTACGCGGTGTTGAGTTTTCTCACAGTCGCCCACGGGTAAGCAACTACAACCCCTACAGCGAGTCACTGTTCAAGACTATGAAATACACGGGGCATATGGGCAAACGCAACTACCACAGCCTTGAAGAATGCCAGGGAGTTTTGGAGGATTTTGCACGGAAGTACAACGAACAATGGGTGCACAGCGGCATCAACAACGTAACGCCTTTGGCGCGCTTCAGTGGCGCGGATGCAGCTATCTGCAAAGCACGCCGTCAAGTGATGGCAAAGGCTCGGCAACAACACCCGGAACGATGGATTTGTGGCCGGATGAGGAACTATGAGCCCGCAGGCAGTCAGTGGTTGAATCCTGATAGGCAGGTGTTGGCAACGAATTCAGCCACTTAGAGAAATGGCCCCGCGCAAGCGCACAGAGCCATTCCTATTATATCGTTCGCGAAATACATTAATTAATAATCCTCTTATCCTTCGTTGTGAGCCTGCAATAAGCGAGGACTACCCTGTGAAAGCAGACTCTATATCCTCAAGCTTCCATTTCCAGCGATAAACCACCCTCTCTTCGTTGGTTCTTTTCAGCCACTCCTCAATTCGGGTAACCAGATCAGCTTTGGACTTAACCCGCAAGCCCCGTAAGGCCTGCTTTGCTAACTTACTGAAGAAACTTTCAACCAAGTTCAACCACGAGGCGTGAGTGGGCGTAAAGGTAAATACAAAACGATCCTTTCGTTTGGTAGCCAAATAATCCATCACCGTTTTGGAGCGATGCACGGAATGATTGTCCAATATGATATTGATTTTTAGTTGTTCATCGTATTTTGAATCAAGTTCTTTTAAAAAATCAATAAAGTCATCACTTTTATGAGAATCCCTTACCAACCCTGTAACTTCGCCGGTCAGCAAGTCAATGCCGGCCAGTAAAGAGACCGTCCCTAAACGCCGGTACTCATAATCGCGAGATACGTATCCATGTTGCAACGTCGGAGCTTTATCAGGGGCGGTATTCCCAATGGCCTGAATACCAGGTTTCTCATCGTAAGAGACAAACACTTCACCGCATAATTCATCAGGGCGACTTTCTGCAGCCACCTCATGCCGTGTCATTTGAAGAATCCATTCCACTCGCTTGTACAACAGGAGTACCTTCTCCGCCTTGACCTTGAATTCGGGATCCTTCCGAACCAAGTAGTAAGACATTCGATGCGGCTTTATGTCACGTTCATTCAAGATGCTCCAAACGGTAGACTCCTGCACACCTTCAAGTTCAGGAAGTTGCTGTTTGAGACAATTAGAACGCACATACTTCGTAAGAGCCGAGATTGTCCATTGCTGCGTCATAGGGGCACCGGGGATATCCTCAGGCTTGGTACAAGCCAAAGAGATGAGCCACGCTTTTGCTTCAATTCGAATCTTGGCTGGACGACCGGTCCGTTGTAAATCTTCGAGTGCTGAGTTAACGCCAAACATTGTCCATTTTTTCAGAATCTTCACCACCGTCGGCTTGGAAATGTGAAGTTTCTCAGCAATTGCAACATTGCTCATTCCTGCGGCGCATCCCAAAATTACTTCTGCGCGTTCAACTCGACGTTTCTCTTCAGTGCGAGAATGTGCAATCGTCTCCAGCATGGTTCGCTCGTCGGTTGTGAGCTCCTTTGCAAATTTTCGCGGCCGTCCCGCCATATCCCCTCCCTTTACCAGCTTTGGGAAGATTATATGGTGGCTACCAGCAATTAGTCAACGTATTTTACGAAAGACGTACTAGAAGCAGGCAACAAAAAAGCCGGAAGAGACAAAGGCAAAAGCCCCTCACCTTCCGGCTTGCGGTCAACACTAACAACCAAAGTGCTGGCAGACCGATACGGCTCAGCGGTCAGTCATCAAGGACATACATCTCCTCAATGTGCCCGGCATCATCCACGCGCACCGCAAAGCGGCGCTGATGCGTCTGCTGCACAAGGCACCGGTCAAGCTCCGCCTGCACGCGGTCCACGTCCTTTTTGAGTTGGTCGTAGTACGTATCGTGCATCTCAACGAGTTCCTTGGCGTGCCGCGTGATTTCCCCGGCGCGCTTCAAATCAAGCTCGTTCATGCTCCTGGAGTCTTTGCTTAAAGCCTCATGCGCCATGTGCGTTGCCGCCTCAATCAAAGGCCGCACATCCGGGAAATTCTCCAGGTCGCGCGTCATGTTGTTGGTCCCCTGAAGCTCATGCTCGAAAGTATCCCCGCCGATCACGCGCAAAATCGCAAGGATCCGTTTAAAGCGGACGATCAACTCCCGCACAGCGATGCAGGCCTTCGCGTAAACGAGTGCCTGGTCGGCTTCTTCCAAGGACCGCATCTCATCGAGCTTGTCTTTAACGGCCTTGTCAATGCGCTGAGAATCCGCGTCCACCTCCTTTTCAATAGCGTTCGTACGACTATGGCGCTCCGTCGCGGGCCCTGCTTCAGCACCCAGGCGGCAGAGGTCGTCCGCAAGGTCCGTGAGTTCCTTAAAGCGGATCTGCCAGTTGCGCGCAGAAAGCGCAGAGACGTATTCCACGATCGACTCAACGTGCTCACCCAAAACACGCAGTTCTTCTTTGAGTTCGGGTTCAAGATCATGCTGCTTGTCGGTGGGATTAAGGGCGCACCAGAGGGCATGGACTTTGGCGGGCTCGCCCCAGGAGTGATCCGGCATGAGCATCGGTTCTCCGAGCTGCGTGCCCGTCTCATCAATTGCGCAGATCTGAAGGTCAGCGGCCGTGGCGTTCACACGCGGATGAAACCCCTGGTGCAGGGCTTCTTCCAGTACCGGCGAGAAACTCACGGCATAAAAGTGACGTTCAAAGGCACTGCCCGGCACCCAGGCGAGTTTGTTGACGTTGGAAAAGAGGCAGTCGAGGTTCCTCTTTTCGTGAAAGCTCACGTCAAGCGGCCGCCAAAACGGACGGTCAATTTTGAAAGCGCGCTGAATAAAGAGTTCAGCTGCGGTCGCCTCCCCCCGGATTGCGGTCACCGCGAGCATCGTCGGGCGCTTTACGCCCACCGCGCGGAAGCGTTCCACCCCGGCGTCCGTTTTTTCGGCGCCTTTCGCAGGATCGTCATTGGGAATCGGCAGCCCCGTCTTCGGATCCTTTTTCCAGGACATGGGCTCAGGCCGCACCTTCGGTTTAACGGTCTTTCGGCGCATCATCTGCCAGGCAAAACCGGCAGCCACAGCCGCCACCGCAATTGCGGGCGCCACGGCACCCCATAATTCATGTGAAGCCATCGAAACTGATTCCCTGTGTGTTCTCATCGGCAGGCTGACAACGGTATTGACGCAACCGCACTGCGTCGCTGAAGGTGCACTTTCCCCTTTCCCGTTTCAGCCGTTTTGTCGGATTATAGAATCAGGCAGAAGGCGAAAAACAAGACCGCAACACAGCATTAATCGGCCCGAAAGCCGCACTACGGGCGGCCTGAGCAGTTCTACCTAAACTCAGCATCTGAGCGGAAATACTCATCTCTTTTGCTAGAATCAGGCGCAACCCACCGTGATTAACATAAACATAATCCTTACTATCGGGAGAAGAGCTTTGCCTACGATTGCCAGCGGCTTCAAACTGTCCAACGGGGTAACGATGCCCTGCATTGGTCTGGGAACCTGGCAGGTTCCCGACGATGACGTGCTCGTCAAAGCCATTCACAGTGCGGTGAATCTCGGATACCGTCACATCGACACGGCGCACATCTACGGCAATGAAAGAAGCGTGGGCGTTGCGGTGAGAACGTGCGGTGTGCCCCGCTCCAAACTCTTTGTCACCAGCAAACTCTGGAACACCGACCGCGGCTACAAGGAAACGCTTGAAGCCTTTGAGCGCACGATGGACGCGCTGCAGATCGGTTACCTCGACCTCTTTTTGATGCACTGGCCCGCGGCGCGCGGCGAAGCGATGACCTGGCAGAGCATTAATTCCGGCACCTGGCGCGCGATGGAAGAAATCTACCGCAGAGGGCGCGTCCGCGCGATCGGGGTGAGTAACTTCCTCGTGCATCACCTCGTGCCCCTTTTGGCGCGCGCTGAAGTTGTTCCGATGGTGAACCAAATCGAATTTCACCCGGGCTACATGCAGAAAGCCACTTTTGATTTCTGCCGCAGTCACGGGATTCAGGTGGAAGCCTGGTCGCCTTTAGGGCGCGGCGCCCTGATTCACCATCCGGTGCTCGTTGAACTCGCGCAACAGCACGGCGTCACCACCGCGCAGATTGCGCTGCGCTGGTGTCTGCAGCACGGTGTGGCGGCGGTGCCCAAATCCCTTAACCCCGAACGCCAGAAGCAAAACGCGGAACTTTTCAGTTTCAATCTGACGCCCGAAGAAATGGAGCGTTTGGACAACCTCCCGCAGGCCTGCTTCTCGGGACTTGATCCCGATCACGTGACGTTCTGATTTTTGCGTCCGTTACGCAAAACGCCCTGAAGTTTTAAAGCTCCCGGGCGTTTTTATTTCAACCTCAGTTTTTAAGCGCGCGTCATCGCGTCCACTTTGGCGCCCGCACGCATGAGCCGCAGTCCCCAGGCGACCACAAGAAGCGTCACACCGGTATCGGCAAAGACCGCCATCCACATCGTGGCAACGCCCGCCATTGCCGCTACGGCAAAGCACACCTTCACGCCCAAGGCAAAGATGATGTTTTGCGCCATCGTGCGGTGCGTGAGTTCTGAAAGCCGCTTAAACCACGCGATCTTACCCACGTCATCGTCCATGAGGGCAACGTCAGCGGCTTCAATCGCACTGTCGGCACCTTTCACGCCCATCGCAAAACCGATGCGGGCGCGTGAAAGTGCCGGTGCGTCGTTGATGCCGTCACCCACCATGGCGGTTGCCGCTTTCCCTTCCAACGCCTCAATGTGCGAGAGCTTTTCTTCCGGGAGCAACTCCGCCTTGATGTTTTCTGCGGCAATACCAACGGACGTCCCGATCGCCTGCGCCGCACGGCTGTTGTCCCCGGTGAGAAGGTAGGGCGTAATCCCCGCACGCTTCATGGCGGCAATCGCTTCTGCCGCACCGTCTTTCACCGTGTCCGCCACGGCAAAGACGCCCATGACGCCGAACATGTCGCTTAACGCCACGGCGGTCTGCCCTTTGGCGTGTGCCGCTTCAAAGGCGGCCTTCACTTCCGGTGTTGCAAGGCCCTTACTTTCAAGCCACTTGAGGTTTGTGAGGCGCAGCAGGGCCCCGTCAATGCGGCCTTCGGTCCCGGCGCCAGGCAGCGCCTTAAAGTCTTTGACAACGCGCGTCTCCACGTGCTTTGCTTCTGCCGCGTCGCTTACGGCGCGGCTCACGGGGTGAGAACTCATGTCCGCGAGGCTTGCGGCCTGCTGCCAGACCTTCGTTTCATCACTTGCCCCGATCAGCGTCAACGTCTGAAACTTCGGTTCCCCGCGCGTAATCGTGCCCGTCTTATCAAGCGCCGCGTTTTTGAGGTTTCGCCCCTCTTCCAAGTACACCCCGCCCTTCACAAGCACCCCTCTGCGGGCAGCAAGGGCGAGCGCCGAGACAATCGTCACGGGCGTCGAAATCACCAAAGCGCACGGGCAGGCAATGACAAGAAGCACGAGCGCCCGGTAAATCCACGTGGTCCAGGGAAGTTCCGTCACCAAGGGTCCCACAATAGCGACCGCCACAGCAATCACAAAGACGGTCGGCGTATAGCGCGCCGCAAACTTATCCACAAAGCGCTGCAGCGGCGCTTTCTTTTGTTCGGCTTCCTCGACGGCGCGGATGATGCGCGCGCTCATCGAGTCCTTCGCGGCTGCGGTTGAGCGGATCACAATCGTACTTTCAAGCGACAAGGCTCCAGCCCACACCGTTGACCCCGCGGCCTTTTGCACCGGGAGCGACTCACCGGTAATCATCGACTCGTCCATCGAACCCGTGCCGTCTTCAACCACACCGTCCAGAGCGGCGCGCTCCCCAGGCTCCACCCGGTAAACGATCCCTGCGGGCGCCGTTTCAATCGGGATCTTGGTCCACGTGCCGTTGATTCTGGCTTCAACTTCATTTGGAGCCACACTTAAGAGCGTCCGGATCGCCTTACGGGCCCGGGTCATGCTCAAAGACTCAATCATCTCCCCGATTTCGTAAAGCGTCATCACCATCGCGGCTTCAGGCCAGGCACCGAGGCACGCCGCGCCGGTCACGGCAACGGCCATGAGTGTCGACATGTTAAAGACGCCCCGCACGAGGCAGAGCACACCCTTTTTGATGGTTCCGAAACCGGCTAAAACAATCGCAATAAGCGCCGGCACCATCACGGCCCACTCGGGGAATGTACCCGCAAGTTCCAGGGCTTCCGCGCCAAAGGCAAGCACGAGAGCCGTTCCAAGACGCGCGTACGGGAGTTTTTCGTCCTTTTTAATCCCCGTATCGGTCTTTGTGGATTTGACGGACGCCTTCCAGCCGGCTTCGTTAAGCCGTGTGATGATGCCGAGAACGTGCTCGGCATCGGTCACAAACTGCACGGTCTGCGCCTTGCGGTCAACGGCCGCATCAAGCCCGATCACATCGAGCACGGCTTTCACATCCGCGTCGCTTGCCATATTCTCCACGGCAAGCACCGTTTCGGAAGCCCCCCCGGCGGTTTTCACTTCCACCGCAGGCATCCCGATTGCCTTAAAGACCGCAAAGATCCCGGCGGTGTCGGCATTTACGTCGGTCAGCACAAGCGTCACCGTGCGGTTGACGACATCGAAGTGTTTGTCGGCAATAAGGGGGTTGTCTTTGAGTGCCGTTTCGATTTCCCCGACTTCCACGGGGCAGTCCATCGCTTCAACGTAAAGCTTCAGTTCTTTGCCGCCCACGGCCGCGAGAGGCTTGTCTTCAAGGGGCTCCGCGGGCATCCCGAGCTTTTCAAAAGCGGCGAGAATCTGCCCGGTCGTGAGGCCCTCGGTCACAGTCATCGTCACCACGCGGTTCATGACGTCGCAGGTGAGTTTCTCAACATCGGTGTTTCCTTTAAAGGCCTCTTCGATTTCGCCGGCTTCCACCGGGCAGTCCATTGCCTCGACCTTAAGTTTCACCGTGCGTCTGGCGGCTGCCGCAGCGACCTCATTAACGACGTCGGCCGGCATATTGAGTTTCTTAAAGGTGGCGAGCACCGCGTCCGTTGTGAGGGCTGACGTGGCCGTCATCGTGACCGTACGGTTCATGACGTCACAGGCAAGTTTCACAACATCACCGTTACCCTTAAACGCTTCCTCAATTTCCCCGACTTCCACCGGGCAGTCCATCGCCGGGACTTTGAGCGTCAGCGTGCGGTTTTTTGCTTCTTCGGCTTTTTCAGAGAGAACCTCTGCGGGCATTGAAATCTTTTTAAATACCGCAAGAAGCGCGTCGGTTGTAAGGGTGGGCTTGACCGTCATCGTCACCTGACGGCTCATGACGTCACACGCGAGTTTGACAACGTCAGCATTACCCTTAAACGCTTCTTCAATTTCCCCCACTTCCACGGGGCAGTCCATCTCGGGGACCTGTAAAACCACGGTGCGATTTGTTACGGTTTGAATCGAAGCCATAACCACGGACTCCGCAAATCTTTGTTAAGGTATCGCCATTGAAAACCCTGAAGTCACTACAGGGTCAAGCACCAGCCCGCACTTTTTACAATTTTGTCGGGCTTATCATTGTTTTCTCACACTTTTTTAACCGCATGCGTATCGGAGAACTTGCCAAAGCGACCGGCATTCCCGTGGAAACAATCCGCTGGTATGAAACGAAAGGCCTCATGCCGCCCGCGGTGCGGTCAGACAACAACTACCGCGTCTACGGCGAGCCGCACCTTGAGCGCCTGCGCTTTATCCGGCACTGCCGCAGTCTTGACATCAGCCTCGAAGCCATCGCGAAGCTCCTTAACTTTGATGCTGCCGACAAAACGCAGGCTGAAGCGGTTCACGCACTGATTGCCGAACAGGTGAACGCCATCAGCCGCCGCATTAAGGAGCTGCAGCTTTTGCGTGAGCACCTTTTGGCGCTTGCGCTGCGCTGCCACGGCCATAAGGACGGTGAGCACTGCGGGATTCTCGAGGGGCTTGAAGCTGACGCGAAGGACGGCCAGTGCCGCTGCGGCATCCCCGAAACCACGCTTGCGCTTGAAGACATCCATGCCGTCGGCAGCCAAAAGGGCCTGAAATTTGATACGCCTGCCCGGTAACCTTTTCACTCAAAACACTCACACCCATGCCCAACTCCGTTGAAAATTTTCTGATGACGGCGTTTTCCCTCAAAATGCTCGTCGTTTACGCGCTTGTTGCCCTGATCATCGCGGTGCCCACGTGGCTACTGGTGAAGTTTTCCAGAAACTTCCCGCCGGCAATCACTCACCCCAGCCTTAAAAGCGGCGTGGGCGGGTGGCTCATTGTGTTTCTTGCGGGCCAGGTCGGCTGGTTTATGCGCGGCGTCTGGGAGACCTTTTACCTCGCCGGCGAGCTTTATTTCGTCGTGGAAAAAGCGCCCTCAGCATTAACGGACGCCATGGTCGCGGTTCTCCCCTCCTTTTTCGCGCTCGTTTTCGGCGCAGTCATCCTTTGGCAGATTACGGTCAAACGTAAGCCCTCGACCGTCGCCGTCACGATCCTTCTGCTCTGGATCATGGGGCCGGGCGTTGCGATGCTGCAGAGCTGGTACTTTAAGGCCACACTCACCACGTTTTCGCTTGTGGAGATTTTCGGCTGGACGATCGGCTGGACGCTTTATCTTGCCGTAAGCCGCCGCGTGGCGCTTACCTACGGGACGCCGCGCGGAAAACGCGGTGCACCGGGGATTGTGGATTTTAAGAACCACTGACCTGTTTCCGTCGTCTGCCGGCTGCGCCGCATCGCTTGCAGGCGACTACAATCTGAGAACAGTTCTCATTTACCGTAAAGGGTTCTTTATGTACGAGATTACCGTCGGTGTGAAAGGCATGGCCTGCGAGATGTGTGAAGCGCACATCAACGAGACCATCCGTAAGAATTTCAACGTGGAAACAGTCACCTCCTCGCACAAGAAAAACGAGACGGTGATTCTCTCGAAAGTCCCGCTCAGTGAGGCGCAGGTGAAGGCCGCGATCGACCCCACGGGCTACGAGGTCACAAGTTTTGCCTGTGCTGACTACGTGAAAAAGCCGGGCTTTTTTGCCCGGCTCTTCGGAGGCGGCTGCTGCTAAGCACAGCGCTTTCTCCCGGAATACGTTAACGGCCGCCCGCGGGACTTTCCGCGGCGGCCGTTTTTTGTACGTTCAGAAAGAATCTTTAGGCTTTCTTCGCGTCTGCTGCAGGTTTCTCAGCGGGTTTCGCCGCGGCCTTGGGTGCAGCGGCCTTTTTGGCAGGGGCCTTCTTGGGGGCTGCCTTCACTGCCTTCTTTTCAGCTGTCTTGGCGGCGGCCTTGGCAGGCGCCTTCACCGCGGGCTTCGTAGCCGGTTTAGCGGCCGTCTTCTTTGCTACGGTCTTAGCGGCCGCTTTGACGGTCGTCTTCTTTGCCGCGGGTTTTGCGGCTTTCGCGGACGGCTTTGCCGCGGGCTTGGCGGCTGTCTTCTTCACAGCCTTTGCGGGTTTGGCTGCTTGCTTTGCTTCCGTCTTTTTGGCGGCGGGCTTTTTCTCAGTCTTCACGGCCTTTTTGGCCGCAGGCGTCGTTTCAACGGCAATCTTCAAGGCCTTTGCCTTGGCGGTAAATTCCGTCGCAGACAACGTGGTCTTCACTTCCACCGGTGCAATGCCCGTGCCGATTTCAAAGTCAAGGCCGAGCGCGTCGGAGGTTTCGGCACCGATCTGGCGCAGACGGTGGGCGGCCGCACCTTCGGAGGTATCAAGAGCCGGGCTGAAGCACTCCCAGCCGTCCGTAACCGGAAGGCTCATGAACTCTTCAAAGACATTCACAATGGCGGCATAGCCCTTTTTGGAAGCTGACCCGATCCATTCGGCGGGCGTCATAAACTGCAGATCTTCAAGATCATCGTCCAAGGCTTCGGCGTTGGGTTCGAGTTCGTCCAAAAGCGCTGCTTCATCGTCCGTGAAGTCACGGTCACCGTCGTTGATCGCCTTTTCGTAAACCGCGTCAATTGCCGAGGAAAGCTTGTCGAGTTCACCACCGATCACGTCCTGCGCAGCACTCATGAGACCAATTGCCGCCGTCAGAATATCGGGGTTGGTTTCCACGGCCTTCACAAGCTTTGCGGGATCCTTTTTCCAGCCCTTTTTCAGATCGGCTTCAAGCGCCTCACCGAAGGTACGGGGTTCAAAGTCTTTGACAGTCAGCACGCCGCCTTTGCCGATAAGGTAGGTTGTCTTCTTGGCCATGATTCTGAAAATCCTTGAGAAAAAGTTTGTGTTGACCCGCCCTGCGCCTGTGTTTGTGGTGTGCGACATGCGGTGACGCGTGAAGAATAGCGCGAAAACCGCACCTCATGTAAAATCGGCCGCTCAAAACCTTGGCCGGTTCTGCCTGCCGCCGGTTTTGAAGTTTTCCTTCTGCCCGTTTTTTTCTCGGGCAGATGCACCGGAAAACAAGGGCCCATAGCTCAGTCGGTTAGAGCAGGGGACTCATAATCCCTTGGTCGTTGGTTCGAGTCCAACTGGGCCTACCATAATTCGAATTTCAGATATTCTCAGATAATCTCCCTCAGTCTCCATTGTTCACCTAATACGATGAATTTAAATGGAAACACTGCCTACCGTCAGTCTCTGTTGTTCTCTGTCGTTCTATATCAAACTCCCTCCAGCTCGCGAATGATTTCACCCAACTATGCTCCCAATGGGTATGATTTCTTCGGAATTTTTCATTTTTTCTTCGGAACTTTTGGGAGCATAGCCTCCAACCCGCAGGAGAGCGGCATGAGAGTAGCTGAACGCCTCACAGCGATACGACTGAAGACCCTTGAAAAGGACACTGCCTGCGGCGTTGTGCCGGGGCTTTACGTGACTGTCCGGAAGCTCGCCGACGGATCGTTTGCCAAGTATTTTGTTCTCAAAGATCGAAAACAAAAACGCTCCTACACCATCGGAAAATTTCCGGACATCTCACTCTCAGAAGCATTCACCAAGGCAGCAGAATGGCGAGACCTCATCCTCAAGGGCGATGACCCTTCCAAACAACTCTTAGAGGCCTCCTCTCCCCAAAAACTGACGTATGAGAATCTCATGTTTCAATGGGTCGAATTCAACAATAAACGCGGCCGGTGGAAAGATGACAAGAAACCTCGACTCGGCGTGTGGCAAGGATATTTCAGAAACCACATTCCAGACTCGCTGCGCCAGTGTCCGGCCGCTGAATTAACGCCCGAGATGTTTGCTGACGCGCTGGCGGAAAAATGGCGGACCATGACCAACACCCCGGAAAAGATTCTTGCTGACACCAGGAATGCCATTGACTGGGCAATCCGACAAGAAATCATTCCGCCAATGATCAACCCGGCGCGCATTCACGGCGGAAAACTTGGAGACCTACTGCCGTTGAACAGACCGGAAACCGGCCACGAACCGGCTCTCCCCGTCCAAAAGATGCCGGCATTCTTCAAAATGCTCATGGAATACACCCTTTCGAGCCCTGCCGCCAGATGCTTGGCCTTTGCCATCCTGACGGCAGCCAGAAACTCTACCGCTCGAGAGGCCACTTGGAGTGAAATCCAAAAGGACGATGACGGCAACTGGATCCACCTGATTCCGCGTTCACGCATGAAGGTCAAGGCCGAAGGCTTGCCGTTTGACCGAAAGACCCCTCTGAGTTCCGTTGCGGTCAGGCTGCTGGAAACCATGCCGAGAGTCAAATATGAAGGACAGGATTACCTCTTTCCCAGTATCTTTCAGCGCAGCCTCAAGCCGATGTCTCCGGAAGCCTTCTCGCGCCTCTTGAAAAGAATGCACGACCGCCAGCGCAAAATTGACGGTATCGGCTGGGTTGATCCGGAACAAATCCACGGAGCAACGCAGACACCCCGCATTGTGACGCTGCATGGCTGCGCCAGAGCAAGCTTCAATACCTGGGCCAAGGACGGGAAACGATTTGGACATCCCTTCTTTCCAAAGGATATCCGGGAGAGCTGCCTCGACCACAGAAATGAGTCTTACCAGTGTGCCTATGACCGCGACCAAGCCACTGGAGAAATGCGCGATGTCTTTGAGGCCTGGGGACAATTCCTGACACAGGAAATGGATGACTTCAACTAAAAAAGGCGCCATAGGGGCGCAGCCCCATGACGTCATGGACGATGAAGTATTTCCTTTACTGCTGATCGATCTGATGATAACCGGATGACCAATCGGCTGCCCTCTTCAGGAGATTCCGCACTCTCAACAAGAAGGCGTCTACATTCTGCGATTCGTCGCTCACAAAGCTTTCCGGAATCGCAGGTGCCGGCGGGCACTCGACCACCGCCGGCGGCCGCGCCGCGCAGGCGCTCAACATCCCGCCGCATACCAGCAAGCTGAGAGTCAAGCGCATTGATTTCAGCCTGCTTCTTGTCAACCGCGTCGGCGAGCTTCTTCGCATTGTCTGTCTCCCTTTTCGTGAGTTCGGCCTGGTACTTCTGAGCCGCGGCCGCGTAGCCGGCTTTAAGGCGCGCGATGTCTGCAGTGCGCAGGGCGTCCGCAAAGGCGTATCCGGCGCTGAAGACGACCACGGCCGCAGCGAGGTAGAGCCACTTGGCCATCTTTAAATCAGCCAACCGCCGGCAAAGAAGCAGATCATGCCGAAGCCGACACAGACAGGCGCCCAGAAGAGACGGCACTTGCGGCGCGNAGAATGCACGACCGCCAGCGCAAAATTGACGGTATCGGCTGGGTTGATCCGGAACAAATCCACGGAGCAACGCAGACACCCCGCATTGTGACGCTGCATGGCTGCGCCAGAGCAAGCTTCAATACCTGGGCCAAGGACGGGAAACGATTTGGACATCCCTTCTTTCCAAAGGATATCCGGGAGAGCTGCCTCGACCACAGAAATGAGTCTTACCAGTGTGCCTATGACCGCGACCAAGCCACTGGAGAAATGCGCGATGTCTTTGAGGCCTGGGGACAATTCCTGACACAGGAAATGGATGACTTCAACTAAAAAAGGCGCCATAGGGGCGCAGCCCCATGACGTCATGGACGATGAAGTATTTCCTTTACTGCTGATCGATCTGATGATAACCGGATGACCAATCGGCTGCCCTCTTCAAGAGATTCCGCACTCTCAACAAGAAGGCGTCTACATTCTGCGATTCGTCGCTCACAAAGCTTTCCGGAATCGCAGGTGCCGGCGGGCACTCGACCACCGCCGGCGGCCGCGCCGCGCAGGCGCTCAACATCCCGCCGCATACCAGCAAGCTGAGAGTCAAGCGCA